>OZ254157.1:0-1415600 GCA_965267875.1 Candidatus Nanopelagicaceae bacterium
ATGGCAGTTGTAGATGTTGAACTGTCCGAGCTCTGGGCCCGCGTCGTAGACCATGTCTCGGCCGGCGAACCTCAGCATCGCGCCTTCTTGGCGATGACCAAACCTCTAGGTCTTCTACAAAAAGAAGGTGGGGCCACCAGCCTTCTGGTCGCTGCTCCAAATGCCTTCGCAAAAGATGTTCTTGAATCCAGGCTCCGCGCAGTTGTGAATGAAGTCCTCACCGCTGAACTCGGCGAAAAAGCCAATATCGCAGTGATGGTCGATGAAACCATCGAACTCGAAGATCTACCAGCTCCAACTGTCACTATCGAAACAGTGGCTGCTCGCCCAGGTACAGGTCGCGAAGAAGAGACGGTCCGTAAATCAGATGAGCCATCGCAATTAAATGCGCGCTACATCTTTGAAACTTTTGTTATCGGTGCATCCAATCGTTTTGCACATGCCGCAGCTGTAGCAGTGGCCGAAGCGCCAGCTAAGGCATACAACCCGCTCTTTATCTACGGCGAATCAGGTTTAGGTAAGACCCACTTGCTCCACGCAATCGGTGCATATGCCAAAGAGTTATATGGCAATGTGCGCGTGCGTTACGTATCTTCTGAAGAGTTCACCAACGACTTTATTAACTCGATCCGCGACGATAAAGCTACTGCTTTTCAACGTCGATATCGCGATTTAGATATCTTGCTCGTTGACGATATTCAATTCCTTGAAAATAAAGAACGTACTCAAGAAGAGTTCTTCCACACCTTTAATACTTTATATAACGCCAACAAGCAGATTGTAATTTCATCAGACCGACCACCTAAACAGTTAACAACTCTTGAAGATCGTCTCCGTTCTCGTTTTGAGTGGGGTTTAATTACAGATATCCAACCACCAGAGCTTGAAACTCGTATTGCTATTCTTCGCAAGAAGGCTGCGCAAGATAAGTTAAATGCACCCGATGATGTTCTTGAATTTATCGCAAGTAAAATCTCTACAAATATCCGCGAGCTCGAAGGTGCGCTAATCCGTGTTACTGCTTTCGCATCCCTTAACCGCCAAGTTGTTGATATGGGGCTTGCTGAAATCGTATTAAAAGATTTGATTCCTAATGAATCAACCTCTGAAATCACCGCTCCAACAATCATGGCTCAGACTGCGGCGTATTACAGCCTGACAATCGATGATCTCTGTGGAACATCTCGTTCTCGCGCACTTGTAAATGCGCGACAGATTGCGATGTATCTATGTCGTGAGTTAACCGAACTCTCGCTTCCAAAAATCGGTCAGACATTTGGCGGCCGCGATCACACCACCGTGATGCATGCCGACCGAAAGATCCGCGAGCTCATGGCAGAGCGCCGCTCGATCTATAACCAGGTTAATGAACTCACCACCCGTATCAAGCAGCAGGTGAGTTAAGGCTGATTTACGCTCATTTGTCCGCTTTCACCCTCTTTACCCCCAAGGTGGGGATAACTTGTGGATAACTGTGGATAGATCGAAGATTTCTGTGGGTAATTAACTAAAAGGAAAGGAAGGGAGAGAGATGGTGAAGTTAGCGCACAGCTCTACCCACACCTTTTACCCACTTACCCACATCCTCGCGCAGTTGAATAAAGGTTCTGACCTGCTCTTTCCTAACCTTTCCACAGTTTTCACCTCCGGTTACTACTACTACCTTTATATAGATAAAACCCGTTTCCAAGCGGACCATCCACAAATTACAGTTCTACTACATCAATACACCTACATGAGTGCGAGGGCTACGGCGTGAAATTTACAGTTGATCAACAATCACTTACAGATGGAGTGAATTGGGTTTCACGCTCACTCTCATCGCGCCCAATTAAAACCGAACTCCTCGGAATCAAAATCGATGCAACTGGTGATGAAGTACTTCTTAGTGGTTCTGATCTTGAGACATCAAGTAAATCTTCCTTTAAAGCAGATATTCTCGAAAAAGGCGCAGTTCTAGTTCCCGGAAAGCTGCTCGCTGAAATTTCGCGCTCGCTCCCAAATAAACCAATCACCATCACACTCGATGGCTCTCGAGTCCTTGTTACATCAGGCTCTGCAAAATTTACTCTTCCAACGCTCTCACTCTCTGAATATCCAAACCTTCCAGAGCTTCCTGAAACAACTGGTTCAGTCGCTAGCGACACCTTTGCTACCGCTGTTGCACAGGTTGCAATCGCTGCCGGCCGCGATGATTCACTACCAACACTTACTGGTGTTCATGTTGAAATCAATGAAGAGACAATCACACTCGCTGCCACAGATCGCTACCGTTTAGCTGTCCGCGAATTTACTTGGAACCCAGCAACGCCAGGATTTTCAACATCAGCGCTCATGCGCGCTCGCACACTTGCAGATGCAGCTAAATCACTTGTCGGCACAAAGAACGTTTCACTTTCATTTGCACCCACCACATCCCATGATCGCCTTGCAGGCTTTTCTGGTGACGGTAAATCAATGACTTCACGTATGTTGGATGGAACCTTCCCTCCATACCGCCACCTACTTCCTACCGAGACAGCAACAATCGCTGTCATTGAAGTAGCTCCATTTTTAGATTCCGTGCGTCGCGTCGCGCTCGTTACCGACAAGACTGTTCCACTACGCCTTGAGTTTAAAGATGGCGGCGTCTCTCTCGAAGCTGGCGCTGGCGAAGAGGCGCAAGCAACTGAAACTATCGACGTGCTACTCAACGGTGAACCAATCTCAATTGCTTTTAACCCAACCTTCTTAGCTGATGGTCTACAAGCAGTCGGCACACCATTTGTGCAGATCTCATTTACCGGCTCCAACAAGCCAGCGATTCTCACAGGACGCACCGAACCAAACGGTCCTTCTATTGAGAACTATCGCTACCTGTTGATGCCGATGCGTTACGCCTCTTAAAGAGAGCGCGCCACTGCAATGCGCGTTACGCGTCTATCGCTCACCAATTTCCGCTCATACCCGCAGCTGGATCTTGAGTTCCTTGACGGTCCCACCACCTTCATTGGAAATAATGGCAGCGGTAAGACCAATATCGCCGAGAGTTTGATCTATCTGGCATACCTTTCTTCACATCGTGTTTCACAGAACCAACCACTGATCGCACTCAATAAAGATCAGGCAATTATCCGCGCGGAAATCGAGAGCCAAGGTCGCACCTTGCAAGTTGATCTTGAAATCAATGCGACAAAAGCAAACAGGGCACGCCTCAATGGCAATCCAGTTAAATCTCAGCGCGAGATATTGGGCGCTCTGCAAATCATCTACTTCTCACCTGAAGATCTTGATTTGGTGCGAGGTGAACCCACCCACCGCCGCGATTTTCTAGACAAACTTCTTATTACCCAATCACCACGTTTAGCTGGCGTTATCTCTGATTACGAACGCGTCGTAAAGCAGCGAAATACGCTACTTAAAACCCGTGCCCCCGAGAATGCTCTTGTGCCATGGACAGAACAACTTATCCAGTATGGCGCACAGCTAACGGCCGAAAGAATCAAGTTAGTCGATGATCTAAACCCATATGTTGCAGCTAATTATAAAAACCTGAATGAGGTAAAACCTGCATCTATTTCATATAAATCGAGTACTGAAAACCTCAGTGCAGATATCCAGAACAACACCGATGTGTTAATTGCGCGCCAACTAGAAGTATCACGCCAAGAAATCGAACGAGGTGTTTCACTCATCGGCCCACATCGCGATGATCTACACCTACAACTCGGTGACTTTCCGGCAAAAGGGTATGCCAGCCACGGCGAATCTTGGTCGATGGCGATTTCACTACGTATTGGTTCTTACAATCTTTTAAAGGCAGAGGGCGCAGAACCCGTTCTCATCCTTGATGATATTTTCGCCGAGCTCGATACCGCACGCCGCCAACAGTTAACCTCAGTAACTCAGATGGCCGAGCAAACTTTTATTACCGCAGCTGTTGAAAGTGATCTACCAGCTGAACTATTATCAAAGAAGTTCTATGTAACACCAGGTTCAGTCACCAGCGAAAGGAGCCAACCATGAAGCGAGACCTCGCGGTTGATCTCTTTAAAAGCTACAAAACTGGCTTTATTAAGAAAGCAAAGAAGATTGAAGAGCGCACCCAAACCCCAGGAGACCCAACGCTTATCTCAAACGTGCTTAACGATTTAATCGCACAACGTGATTGGAACTCAGGTCTTGCGGAAGGAACTCTCTTTGCAACCTGGCCTCAAGTAGTCGGCCCTGAAATTGCAGAACACACAACACCACTTTCACTTCTGGATGGCAGGTTGCTTGTGCAATGTTCTTCCACCGCCTGGGCGACCCAACTCAATCTGGTTGGGCCATCGCTTCTTGAGCGGATCCGCTCCAGCGCCCCAGGCGCCTTGGTTGAATCCCTCGACTTCATCGGCCCCCAGGCTCCATCCTGGAAGCGGGGCCTACGGACTATCTCAAACGGCCGCGGCCCTCGCGATACATATGGGTAAGGAATAAATCCCGCTCCTTGCCTGTTCAACCGTATGTAACTTGAGTCGCCTCGACTCAACTCTTTGCGTAGAATCGACTCAGGTTACAAAGAGCCTTCAAAAGGCAGCCTCGACCCAAATCGGCTCGAGCGGATAAAAGGACATAAGGAGTAATAAATGGCTAGAGCAGTCGGAATCGACCTCGGAACAACAAATAGCTGCGTCTCAGTACTCGAAGGTGGCGAACCAACGGTTATTGCAAATGCAGAAGGCGCTCGCACAACCCCATCGATCGTCGCGTTCGCAAAGAACGGCGAAGTTCTTGTCGGTGAAGTTGCTAAACGTCAATCAGTGACAAACGTAGAACGCACAATCCGTTCCGTTAAGCGTCACATGGGTACTAACTGGACGATGGATATCGACGGTAAGAAGTACACCGCACAAGAAATTTCAGCACGTGTGTTACAGAAGTTAAAGCGCGATGCCGAAAGTTATCTCGGCGAAACCGTGACAGATGCAGTTATTACCGTGCCTGCATACTTTAATGATGCGCAACGTCAAGCAACTAAAGAAGCCGGCGAAATTGCTGGCCTCAATGTTCTCCGCATTATCAACGAACCAACTGCAGCAGCACTTGCATACGGTCTTGATAAGGCTGACCAAGAACAGACAATTCTTGTCTTCGACCTCGGTGGTGGAACATTCGACGTTTCACTCCTTGAAATCGGCGATGGAGTTGTTGAAGTAAAGGCAACCAATGGCGATAACAACCTTGGTGGAGATGACTGGGATCAAGCACTCGTTGATCACCTAGTAAAGACCTTCGGATCTGCAAACGGTATCGATCTCACAAAAGATAAGATGGCGATGCAGCGTATCCGCGAGGCTGCTGAAAAGGCGAAGATTGAACTCTCATCTTCACAATCAGCAACTATCAACCTTCCATACATCACAGTTGATTCAGAGAAGAACCCATTGTTCCTCGATGAAACAATTACCCGCGCACAATTCCAGTCGCTGACTGCAGACCTTCTTGATCGCTGCAAGAAGCCTTTCCAGGCAGTTCTCAAAGATGCTGGAATTCCAATTGCAAATATCCAATCAGTAGTTCTTGTTGGTGGATCCACTCGTATGCCAGCGGTTGTGGACCTAGTCCGCGAACTCACTGGCGGAAAAGAGCCAAATAAGGGCGTAAACCCTGATGAAGTAGTCGCTGTCGGCGCATCTCTTCAGGCAGGTGTCCTTAAGGGTGAAGTGAAAGACGTTCTTCTCCTTGACGTCACACCGCTCTCACTTGGTATCGAAACCAAGGGTGGCGTAATGACAAAACTCATCGAACGAAACACCACAATTCCTACAAAGCGTTCAGAGATCTTTACAACTGCTGATGACAATCAACCAGCGGTGCAGATCCAGGCCTACCAAGGTGAGCGCGAGATGGCTGCATATAACAAGAAGCTCGGCATGTTCGAACTTACTGGAATTGCACCAGCGCCTCGCGGAGTTCCACAGGTTGAAGTGACATTCGATATCGATGCCAACGGAATCGTCCATGTATCTGCAAAGGATCTTGCAACTGGTAAAGAGCAGGGCATGACCATCACTGGTGGTTCAGCTCTCTCTAAGGATGAAATCGCACAGATGATGGCAGATGCTGAAGCGCACGCTAATGAAGATAAGCAGCGTCGTGAAGAAGCTGAAATCCGTAACACTGGTGATTCACTCGTCTACCAGACAGAGAAGTTCCTCACCGATAACGCGGATAAGTTCACCGAAGGTGAAGCTGCAACTAAGAAGGCTGAACTTGATGAAGCGTTAGCGCTCCTTAAGACAGATCTTGGCGGAGCAAACTTCGAATCGATTAAGTCAAATACCGAAAAGGTTTCGACTATCTCGCAAGCACTCGGAGCCTTGATGTATGCAAACGCATCAGCACAGGCAGAAGGTGCACCATCAGGTGATGATGGAGTCGAAGATGCTGAAGTTATTGACAGTGACGAAGTTAAGTAATGACTGATAACTCTTCTGAAGTAATTACAGAAGCTGTAGATGAAGTAGTAGAGGCTGCACCGGTTCAAGAGACTGACCCGGTCGCAGCGCTCACTGCAGATCTACAACGACTTCAAGCTGAATATGCCAACTACCGAAAGCGCGTAGAACGCGATCGCGCAGTAGCTCACGAGCTTGCTATTGGCTCAGTATTAACCGAGTTATTGGCTACCCTCGATGACATTGATCGCGCCAGTGAACATAACGAGCTCACCGGTGGCTTTAAGGCGGTTGCAGATCAACTTGCTGCAATCACAACTCGCATCGGTCTTGAAAAGTATGGGACAGCAGGCGATGCCTTTGATCCACAGATCCACGAAGCCTTGTTACATAACACCTCAAGCGATGTTGCAGTATCGACTGCATCAAAGATTCTGCAACCAGGTTACAAATATAAAGAACGCATCTTGCGCCCTGCGCGCGTTGCAGTAACCGAACCGCATACCCAAGAAGAAGTAAGCGCAGAGGGCTAATTACACATGGCCGCTAAAGACCTTTACGAAAAAGACTTCTACAAAGTTCTCGGTGTTGATAAGAAAGCCAGCGCCGATGAAATTAAGAAGAAGTACCGTTCTTTAGCGCGCGATCTACACCCTGATAAGAACCAAGGGGATACCGCCCGCGAAGAGAAGTTCAAAGCTGTCTCTGAGGCATATGACATCTTGTCTGATTCCAAAAAGCGCGCTGAATATGATGAAGCTCGTTCGCTGTTTGAACGTGGCGGATTCCGCGCACCAACAGGCGGAGGCAACTATCAAGGTGGAGATTTCTCTGATCTCTTCGGCGGCGGTAACCCGCAAGATATCTTTTCAAACCTCTTTGGCGGTGGCGGAAGACGCGGACCACGCAAAGGCTCTGATTTACAAACTGAAGCAAATATCTCTTTTAAAGAATCTGTCTTTGGTACAACACTTGATCTCAAACTTAACGTTGATGGCACTGGTTCACAGACAATCTCTGCTCGCGTACCTGCGGGCGTCAATGATGGCGCCAAGATTCGTGTTAAAGGTAAAGGTGCACCTGGCGAAGCAGGCCCAGGGGATCTATTTATTGAATTGAATGTAAAGCCACACGCAGTCTTTTCACGCAAAGGTGAGAACCTACTTTTAACTCTGCCAGTTACCTTCGCAGAAGCAGCGTTAGGCGCTGATTTAAAGGTGCCAACTCTTTCAGGCGATGATGTCACTGTCCGCTTAGCTGCCGGAACACCAACCGGGCGTGTGCTGCGTGTTAAAGGCCGCGGTATTAAAAAAGGCGCAGTCACTGGAGATTTACTTATTACTATCGAAGTGCAAGTACCTCGCGCACTAGAAGGTAAGGCGCTAGATGCAATAAAGAATTTTGCGCAAGCAACAGCGAATGAAGATGTACGCGCTGAATTTGCAGCGAAGGCGCGCTCATGACAAAGGACCTGCCACAAGAAGATCACCCAGATGATGATGCAGGACTTTATGTAATTTCAGTAGCTGCAGAACTTTCTGGGTTGCATCCACAAACTCTGCGTCAATACGACCGC
This sequence comes from Candidatus Nanopelagicaceae bacterium, assembly GCA_965267875.1. Taxonomy (GTDB): domain Bacteria; phylum Actinomycetota; class Actinomycetes; order Nanopelagicales; family Nanopelagicaceae; genus Planktophila. The sequence continues at coordinate 7,996 of OZ254157.1, forward strand.
TTAGGTTTAGTCTCACCAGATCGCACAGTGGGTCGTAACCGCAGATATTCACTGCGCGATATTGCATCCCTTCGCATGGTGCAACGATTAGTTGGCGAAGGCATCAACCATGCAGGCATTAAGCGCATCATCGAACTTGAGACTGCAATGGCAAATATGGCAGTTGAAGTCGCCAAGTTACGTATTGAGGTAGATGCGCTGATTGCTGAGAACCCACCTAAGAGTTTAAAGTCTCGCAAAAAGAACGATGTAATTATTTATAAAGAGGATTAACTCTTCATAAATTGTGTTCGACCTGCCCAACGCCCCAGAGTCTGTTCAGCAGGGGACCGCAAAACCTTTTCCAAGAGCGTGGCATAGACATCTCTAAAATCTGTTGTTACAGCTAAATCACCGGAGATGAGGTTCTTCAGTGATGGTTGTTCTCCATAGAAACCACCATTTACTTTTTCCCCCACAATAAACATTGGCCCTGATGTTCCATGGTCAGTTCCTTGAGAACCATTTCCAACAACGCGACGGCCAAACTCGCTATAAACCGCAACAGTCACATCTTGCGAACGAGTAGTAGAACGAAGTTGGCTCATAAAGCGAGCAATTGAGTCAGAGACAACCCCAAGAAGTGCCGACTGAGCATTTGCTTCATTTGCGTGGGTATCAAAACCGCCGAGGGAGACTGACCAAACTTTCGTTGGCGCACCTGCTGCGATTAACTTGGCGACAATGTCGAGCTGCTGTGAAAGATTGCTATCACCGCCTGCATTTCCGCCATTAACAACTGGCAGATCTGCCGCCATAGGCGCTGGCGCTTTAAGTATTGGCTGAACCTCTGTTGAAACTGAGAAGAGATTGCGCATTGATGTGGCAGCAGCTGCCATCAGATTTGAATCTGTGCGCGATGGTCTAGCTAATTGCTGGCATTGTCTTCCAAGAGAGCCTTGTGGGATTACCAACCCACCCAGTGGAAGAACTGATCCCGAGAGGCGCCCACCAGCAAAGAGCGGTGGAAGAACTGAACCAAGTGAGATGGCGAGCATTGAATCTGATGGTTGAGTATCAATCCAGCGACCCAACCAACCTGTGTTGATGTGTTTTTCAGGGGATGCGGTCTGCCACTTTGCCATCGATGAGAAATGTGAACGATCAGGGTTTGGATAACCAATGCCGCGGATGATGGCAACCTTCTTCTGATCCCATAACACCTTCATGCTCTTCATCGCAGGGTTAAAGGCAAGTTCAGCATCGAGCGGTAGGACTAACTCTTCTTTATAAGAAATATCTGGACGTGACGAGTAATAAATCGGATCCTTAAACGGAATTACAGTATTTAAACCATCGTTACCACCATACAAAGTCACCATCACAAGAATGGGAGTGCCTGAAGGAAGCGGACGGCTAATTGCAGCCTCTGCAATATCTGCGATATTTAATAACGGAGCCGCTGCTCCAACAGCTACAGAGCCAGCGGTTAATTTGAGGAATCTTCTTCTCGTTAAGGTATCCATGGCAGCTCCTATGCGCTCACAACATATTCGGGGCTGGTAAGAGCCAGCACTGTAAATTCAGTTGGATCTTTGACGCTGCTGCGAAGTGCAGCTTGTGTTCGTGGACTCCACTGAGCCACACCTAACCAATCAGCGCTTTGCACAGCGCGCTTCTCGACCGGAATCTCATTGAGCGCCCTCAGAGAACTCTGCTTCACCAACCAAGTTGCAAATTCGATTCGGTATTGAGCAGAAGCGGAGGAGAGCCACGCTTCACCAGCAGGCCAACCTCCAACATTGGGAGGGTTAAATGGAATTTGTCCGAGTTTGCTTAAATGCGCAGAAATCTGAGCAGGCCGCTTCAATTGCGAAGGCGTTAAGTCAAGTGCACGGCACGCTGCAATAAACCACTCAAGTGGCGCCTTCGCCATCTGGTTCTTCACCTTCTGCATCTCAGGATCACTTGCTGCGGCCGTAATCGCACTCAACATATTCCGAGAAGAGTAAGCAGATACTGCGCTGAAGCTATTTGGCATCGTCTCTGTGCTGGAAAGGAAGCGATACCAAATTCTTTCCGCAATGAATTTCTGGCAATCACTCTTTGCAACTAGGTAATCCGAAGCTTCTTCGCCAGAGAAGTGGCGAGTTGTTCCTAGTAAAGTAACAGGTGCAAAATCATGTCGCTTCTCATTAAACCTAACTTCTCCAGTACTTGAAGTGAGTTGGTAACCAGTAAAGGATTTAGATAGCGCCTTTACATCATCTTCTGTGTAGCGATTGACGCCAAGGAGGAATAACTCCATAAATTCTCGAGCCAGATTCTCATTCGGTTTACCTTTAGTATTTGTCTGACCATCTAACCAAAATTGAAGTGCACCATCGTTAAGCATGGTGCGGCTCATCGCAGTCAAATCTCCTAGTGCATGAGCGCGAAACGTTTGATTCTGTTTATACATCGCAAGTGGATGATCAACCTTGGACATTGATGTCGCCCAATGCCCATGCCAGAACCAGACCATACGCTCTGTTAACCCGTGATCGGATTTAACCATCAGATCAAGCCACCACAACATCAGCGCTTCTCGTTGGGTGCGCATTCCTAGTGCAAAGTCAGCAAGCTCAGGGGTATTTGGTTTAGGCCGCTGGCCAAGATCGGTAAGCACCGGCGGTTGAACAGATTGTGCACCAATATCTTGTGCAGGTGGAGCCAGAAGTGTGTTTCTTGTTTGTGCAGGACCTGCCTTTAACGCGGCGGTAAATTCTCCAGGGCGCGGCCCAAATGCAAAGCGCTGATACAACCGAGAGATTTCTAAGCGGCCCACATTCATGTTGCCATAGTAGGTGTGAATAGTTTTGCCAGTAAGGTGTGCACATGAACGCACAGGAACTTCTCCGAGAACAAATCGTTACCAAAGCCGTTGTACACGGCAAGGTAATTCTCTCTTCCGGTAAAGAAGCTGATTACTACGTAGATCTGCGTCGCGTTACCTTGGATCATGTTGCAGCACCACTTGTTGGTGAAGTAATGCTCGATCTGACCAAAGACCTTGAGTTTGATGCAGTTGGCGGTTTAACGCTTGGGGCAGACCCAGTTGCCACAGCGATGATGCATGTTGCCGCAAGTAAGGGCCGCGCACTTGATTCATTCGTTGTCCGTAAAGCTGAAAAAGCTCACGGGTTGCAGCGCCGGATCGAGGGTCCAGATGTTGTGGGCAAGCGCGTCTTGGCAGTCGAAGATACATCAACTACAGGCGGTTCAGTCCTTACCGCAGTCGATGCCCTAAAGGAAGCAGGCGCAATCGTGGTTGGCGTTGCAGTTATCGTTGAACGTGGCGCTAAGCAAGCAATTCTTGATGCCGGCTACAAATACTATGCAGCGTATTCACTGCAAGATTTAGGTTTGTAACTACTTCTTATATCTCTTTGATTGCCACTCTTTAAAGATTTCAAAGAGCAACGGCACCAAGGTAACCAAGACAATCAGAGCGATGATTGGGTAGAGATACTTGTTTACCGATCCTTCTATGGCATCTCCGAGTAAGTAACCAATACCTATAGCAACCTGGGTCCAGATGATTGCTCCAATTGCGTTCCAGGTTGAAAAAAGCTTGCGCTCTAAGTGCACAACACCACAAACCGGGTTAATCAGTGTGCGGGCAAAAGGAATAAAGCGACCGAAGATCAGCGCCTTACGAGGTCCATATTTGAGCAACCACTTCTCGGTGGTGTTGACCATCTTCTGGTTAAAGAAGCGGCTATCAGGGCGATCAAAGAAGCGGCGCCCGTACTTTTTGCCGAACCAATACCCGACTTCACCGCCGACAATTGCGGCAACTGGAGCTAGCGCGAAGAGCCAAGGCGCCGAAAGTTTGGCATCCCCCAATACGGCCGAGCCCGCACCCGATGCTGCGATACCCGCAAGGAAGACAACTTCTCCACCCGGAAATACCAAACCAATCAATAAGCCTGTCTCCATAAAGATGATCGCCAAAACTCCGATAAGACCGAGAGTTGAGACCACCGCGGAGGCATCAAAGAGGTTGGTAATGAATTCCATATGGTTGAGGATACGCTAGAAAAGTTAGATTGCTGCAGTTGTCTGGCGGACAACTAAATTAATTGGAATTGTTATCTGCTTCTTCTCAAGCAGAGGGTTCTCAATCTCAGCGATAGCAGCAGCTGCTGCGAGTTGGCCTTTAAATTGTGGCGGCTGCGCAACTGTAGTGAGCCCGATGTATTGTGCAATTTCATGATCATCAAAACCGATCACGGAAATATCTTCAGGAACACGCATTCCTTTGGCGCGAATAGCTTTCAGTGCACCAAAGGCCATCTCATCTGAATGACAGAAAATCGCAGAAGGTAATTTCTTTCTCCGTAAGAAAGTCTCCATAGCGAGCTCTGCTGTGTAGATATTGAAATCTCCTCTGATTCCAAAGTCTTGATTCCATTCAATGTTGGCATTTTCTAACGCCTCCAAAAACCCTTTATTTCGATTATCTGACACATCGAATTTAAAGGCTGCGTCACGTTCTCCAGATAAGAATGCGATATCGCGATGGCCTAAATCAAGGAGATGTTGTGTTGCAATACGCCCACCCTCGACATCGTTGATGCAAATGCTGCTACAACCGTCGTGGTGAAAACCGACAGTGGTGATAGGTAGGCCAAGGCTTAAATATGAATTGAACTCCTCATTAGTAATAGGCATGCTAATAATGATTAGAGCATCAACTTTTCCACGAAGTTGTTTCTGCTGGAAAATGCGGGCACGAGCTTCAACTTCTGAGAAGTTGTACAGTAAGAGATCTAAACCAGCTTCGCGAAGACTCTGCTCTATTCCGTTAATCGCTTGCGCGAAGTACCACCGAGAAATATATGGAGCAATCACACCAACTCGGTTGGTACGTGTGCTTGCATTAGGCGGAAGTAAATCTGCGCGCAACGGATAATTAAGTTCCATCGCAGCTGCAACAATTTTTGATCGCGTCTTTTCATTGACATGGCGGAGACCGCGCAGGGCGCGCGAGACTGTGGCGGGAGATACCCCCGCCCTCTCTGCGATTTCTACGATCCCTGACATGGAAGACCCCTCTGCAAATTTCTGCAAAACCTCTGCAAAAGGTACCTCTAGAACCCCTTTTCCGATAGAGCAAAGGGTGATACTTGAGCGTGGAAGTCAGCGCCAGAAGCCCTTTATAACGCTTTCATTACCTTGAGCCCACACTCTAGCGACCTGCAACACATTAACAATACCGTTGCCTCACATTCGTGGCGCCGGCGCCACCAATACCCTCGAAAAGAAAAAGGTACCTACATGCTAAAGAAAAAAGGCCTACTTGTTGGAACTGCAGTTGCAGTTCTTTCACTCGTAGCAACTACTTTCACAGCAACATCAGCAACAGCTGCTGGCTGTGAAGAATATTCAAAGTGGAAAGGCACAGGAACAGTAAAGATTTTCGCTGGTATCCGTGATCCTGAAGCTTCAGTAATGGAAAAGCTTTTCGCTGAGTTCACAAAGTGCACAGGCATCAAGATTGCCTACGAAGGCACAGACCAGTTCGAAACTCTTCTTCCAGTTCGCGTTAAGGGCGGAAACGCACCTGACCTCGCAATCATTCCTCAACCAGGTTTGGTAGCAACAATGGTTGCAACAGGTAAGGCTGTCCCAATTTCAGCTGCAACTCGCGCAAACCTTTCTAACTACTACAACCCAGCATGGGCATCATTTACAACAATCAACGGACGTATCTACGGTGCACCATTCGGCGCATCATCGAAGTCACTTGTTTGGTACTCACCAGCACAGTTCAAGAAGCTTGGCGTAACAATTCCTGACACATGGAAGGAAATGGAAGCTGTAGCTACCAAGTTCGAAAAGGCTGGAGCTAACCCATGGTGTGCAGGAATCGAATCAGGAGCTGCTACAGGATGGCCAGCAACTGACTGGATCGAGCAGATGGTTCTTCGTGAACAGGGTCCAAAGAAGTACAACCAGTGGTGGCAAGGCAAGCTCAAGTTCTCATCACCAGAAATTCTTGGTGCAATGAACAAGGTAGCTGCTTGGCTCGGAACTAAGGACCAGGTCGGTGACCTCAAGTCTGTAGCAACACGTAAGTTCCAGGATGCAGGCGTTCCAGGACTCAAGGCAGGAACTTGCGGCATGTTGCAGCAGGCTTCTTTCTACTCATCAATGTTCCCAGCAGGAACCACATTTGGTCCTGCAGGCGATGCTGATGCGTTCTACCTTCCACCAACAAACACCAAGTTTGGTAAGCCAATCATGGGTGGCGGAGAGTTCCCAGTCGCATTCTCAAAGAAGAAGGAAGTTGGATTCGTCCAGGATTACCTATCTTCACCTGTATACGGCATTGAGCGCGCAAAGGCAGGCGGATGGACATCAGCTAACACTGGTATTCCTCTAGCTTCATACGCAGATCCAGTTCTTAAGGTTGTGGCAGCACAACTTCAGAACAAGTCTGGCGCAATCGTGTTCGATGCATCTGACTTGATGCCAACTGCAGTCAACGGTGCTTTCTGGAAGGAAATGACCAAGTACTACGCAGAAGGTAAGTCAATGAAGGATGTTGCAGCTTCAATCGATGCAAACTGGTAAATCCAGTTTCATCAAGTAACACCTAAGTAATAAAAGTGCCGGGGTCCACATCTTGTGGGCCCCGGTATCTTCTTAGATAATCACCCCACCAAATAAATTTTTGCCCCGAAGGGAGCCGATGCGATGACATGGTCTGGTCTGCTCGAGACTTCTCTTCCTAAATTTGGCCAAATCGGCGCAGTACTTGTGATCTTCTTTGGCTTCTATGCCATCGCTTTCGCTGCAGGTGCACGCATCCAAGGCAAGAGACAGAATGGATGGGCGCTCGCCCTCTTTCTAGTTCCCGGTATTTCACTTGCCATGATCGGCCTTGGAATTCCCGCATTTCAAACTTTTATCGAATCATTTAAGAGCGCAGATTCATCTCAGTGGGTTGGCTTTAGCAACTACACCAAAGCAGCTCAAGATCCAGATCTACGTTTAGCTTTCTTTAACACCATGTCATGGGTAATCATTGGACCAATCATTGTCACCAGCCTTGGCTTAGCGCTGGCCACCATGCTTAATAAGATGAAGCGCGAAGCGCTCGCTAAATCACTGATATTTATGCCGATGGCAATCTCATTTGTCGGCGGGTCACTTATCTGGAAGTTGATGTACCAATATCAAGAACCAGGTGCGCCACAGACAGGCCTTATCGGCCAGATCATGCAATCACTAGGAATTCCACTTCAACACTTACTGCTCTGGTCACCATGGAACAACCTCTTCCTCATCGCGGTCTATGTCTGGGCATCAGTTGGTTTTGCAATGGTGATTCTCTCTGCAGCTATTAAGAACATTCCGCAAGATATTGAAGAGGCAGCATCCCTTGATGGCGCATCAGGCATTCGCCTCTTTCGCACAGTGACAGTTCCCATGGTCAAATCCACCATCATCGTGGTTCTGACTACCTCAATGGTGGGCACGCTCAAACTCTTCGATGTGGTGCGCACAATGACCGGTGGCAACTTCAAGACCGACGTTCTCTCAAACCGCATGTTCGATGAGCACTTTGTCTACTTCAACAATGGCCGCGGTTCTACCTTGGCGATGTTTATCTTCCTTGGCGTCTTGCCGATCATCATCTACAACATCCGCTCATTGCGCGCAGAACGGCAGCATTAATATGGCAAAGACTCTTAAGAAGAATAAGCCGGTTGTGGCTAAGAACAACCGTCCATTTACCTCACCGGTTGCATCTGCAATTGTCTCTGTCATTGCAATTCTCTGGACGATTCCTACATTCGGTCTTGTCGTAACTTCATTCCGCGATAAAGAAGCGATTCTCTCAAGCGGATGGTGGGCTTCATTTACCAATCCATCATTTACTCTCGCAAACTTCCGTGAAGTTCTCTTCACTGGTGGTGGCTCACTCGGCGCAGAAGGAATGATTCCTTTCGCAGTTAACTCACTTGCCATCACAATCCCAGCAGTTGTCCTCTCAGTTGGATTTGGTCTGATGGCCGCCTACGCACTTGCGTGGATTCCATTCCGCTTTAGTGATCACGTCTTTTATGGCCTCTTTGCACTACAAGGCGTTCCATTGCAGCTCTCACTCTTGCCACTACTCACCTTCTTTGCAACAGGCGTTGAACTCTTCGGTCGACAGGTCATCCCACCACTGGGCATCGTCGGAACACTTGCTGCTGTCTGGTTCCCACACGTGATGTTCGGGATGCCGCTTGTTACTTACTTACTTCATAACTTCGTTTCAGCTCTTCCCCGCGAACTCTTGGAAGCTGCTCGTGTTGATGGCGCTAACCACTTTGAAGTCTTCCGCCGCATCGTTCTGCCGCTCTCACTCCCTGCAATCGCATCGATTGCAATCTTCCAGTTCTTATGGATTTGGAATGATTTGCTCGTAGGACTTGTATTTGCAGGCGGCACAGATGATGTTGCACCGCTGACACTTCACCTATCAAACCTGAGTGGATCTCTGGGTTCTAAGTGGGAGAACGTCGCCCCGGCAGCCCTATTCTCAATCATCATTCCATTGATCGTCTTCTTCTCACTACAGCGCTACTTCGTGCGCGGACTTCTTGCAGGTTCTGTTAAGAGCTAATCCGCAAGTTAAATATTTGCTCCATTTGCTTTAATCACATCTGCATACCAGTGCCCAGAATCCTTAATGGTGCGCTTCTGTGTATCAAAATCAACATGCACAATACCAAAGCGCTTCTCATAACCGAGCGCCCATTCGAAATTATCCATCAATGACCACTCGTAGTAACCACTCACAGGTGAACCCTCTGCAATTGCATCAGAGATAGCTTGTAAGTGGGTGCGCAAGTAATCAATACGTCGCGCGTCGTGGCACTTGCCATCTTCACTAATTCCTTCGTCGTAGGCAACGCCGTTTTCGGTGACAAATAAATCAGGGAGCGCGTTGCCATATTCCTTATGCCAACGCACAAGCAACTGCGTTAAACCAAAGGGGGTAAGTGGCCAACCCATATCTGTCAGCGGCCCAGGCGCGGTCTCATCAACATCAAGGCCAAAGAGCCCAGAGATTGAGTGCCATTGCGCTCCCTCACCCTTAGATGGGTGGATGTAATTATCAAAGTAGTAGTTGATTCCAATAAAGTCATTCTTGACTGTCGCTGACTCTAAATCGCCAGGCTTGATGACTGCGCTGAGTTCAGGGCCGAATTCATCAAGAAGAATCTGTGGGTAGCTACCCTTCATGAAGGCATCCATCCAAAATCTATTTTGATGCGCATCCGCAATATCAACTGCGCGCTTTTGAATCGGATCACTTAAATCATCAGCGATGCTATTTGCTTGGTTGAGCACAGGGCCAGTCAAGATATCGCTACGGACTGCACGCATCGCATGTGTAGATGCAACGTGAGTCAAGACTGTGTGGTGCGCGGCCGCAAATGCAGCTTTACGATCAGTAATTCCTGGTGCATGGATTCCAATTCCATATCCGAGCCAAGAGACCACCCACGGTTCATTAATCGGTGTAAATTTCTTGACGCGATCACCAAATCGTTCAACTATGGCAGTTGAGTAATCGGCGAAGACGTTCACAATGTCTCGGTTTGCCCAACCACCTTTATCTTGCAGCGGCTGTGGCAGATCCCAGTGATATAAAGTGGCAAGTGGTTCGATACCTGCTTCAAGTAAAGAATCAATTAACTTGTCATAGAAGGCAAAACCACGTTCTTCGCGCTTTGCGTCGCCGTTAGGAAAAAGCCGCGGCCAGGCAAAGGAGAAGCGATAACCCTTAAGGCCAATCTCTTTCATCAAAGCGATATCTTCGGGATAGCGGTTGTAGTGGTCATTGGCCACATCACCGGTATCGCCCTTGGCTACCTTGCCCGGGGTTTTACAGAAGGTGTCCCAGATAGATTGACCGCGGCCATCTGCATAGGCAGCGCCCTCGATCTGAAAGCTAGAGGTGGCAGCGCCCCAAATGAAGTCCTGTGGAAAGTTGGCCATTTGGCGAGCCTACTTTCCTGTCTTCATTTTCACTGCAATAAATAGGTATAAATTTGGTAAAACCGCCCCCCAGCACCCTAAACTTCCCCAATCTTCGCGCTCTGCCCCTTCAAATAGCAGCGCGCCCTGACTCTCCAATGGAGGAGAACCTATGAACGCTGCTAGCGCTCTATCAAATGTGGAAGTAACCGGCTCCAATCTCAACATCACCTACGTAGTCCTCGCAGTCGCCCTCGGCGCCCTTGGAATCGCCTTCGCGCTACGCCAGCAAGTACTGGCTGCAAACGATGGCACTGCAAAGATGCGTGAGATCGCCGAAGCTGTGCAAGAAGGTGCTGCGGCATACCTTGCCCGCCAATTCCGCACACTCTCTTACTTTGTTGGAATCGTCTTCTTCTTACTTCTAGCTCTCCCTGCTGACACCACCGCGCTCCGCGTGGGTCGCTCAATCTTCTTCCTCCTCGGCGCAGGTTTCTCCGCGCTCGTTGGTTATAACGGCATGTGGTTGGCAGTCCGCGCAAACGTGCGCGTTGCCGAAGCTGCTCGTCAGAAAGATGGCACCAAGGCTGTGCAGATCGCATTCCGCACAGGTGGCGTCGTCGGTATGACAACAGTTGGTCTCGGTCTCGTTGGTGCATCCCTCGTTGTTATCTTGTTCCGCGAGAACGCACCAGTTGTTCTTGAAGGATTTGGTTTTGGCGCTGCGATGCTCGCGATGTTTATGCGCGTCGGCGGCGGAATCTTTACCAAGGCTGCCGATGTCGGAGCAGACCTCGTCGGTAAAGTTGAAAAGGGAATTCCAGAAGATGACCCACGTAACCCTGCAACGATTGCAGATAACGTCGGCGATAACGTCGGTGACTGCGCTGGTATGGCCGCAGACCTCTTTGAATCCTATGCAGTAACGCTCGTTGCAGCGCTTATCTTGGGTAAGGCTGCCTTCGGTAACGAAGGTTTGATCTATCCGCTGATCGTTCCAGCAATCGGTATCGTCACAGCCGTTATCGGAATCTTTGCTACCCGCTTGCGCCCAACCGATAAGTCAGCAATGACAGCAATTAACCGCTCATTCTTTATGTCAGCGATTATTTCTGCCGGCCTTACAGGTCTTGCTACATTCACATACCTTCCAGGTAAATTCAACCTTCTTACCAACTACTCACCATCAGTTCTTGAAGATGCAGGCAATATCAACCCACGCGTACTCGCTTTTGGCGCAGTAATCATCGGTATCGTCCTTGCGGCTGCAATCCAGGTACTTACAGGCTTCTTTACTGAAACAGGTAAGCGCCCAGTAAATGACGTTGCTGCCTCCTCTCAGACAGGATCTGCCACAGTCATCTTGGCTGGTATCTCAGTTGGCTTTGAATCAGCTGTCTATTCAGCAATGCTTATCGCAGCTGCAGTATTTGGCGCATTCTTGCTCGGCGGCGGATCTATCGTGCTCTCACTCTTTGCAATCGCGCTCGCCGGTACCGGACTTCTAACTACTGTCGGTGTCATCGTTGCAATGGATACCTTCGGACCTATTTCAGATAACGCACAAGGCATCGCTGAAATGTCAGGAGATGTTAAGGGCGAAGGTGCTCAGATTCTTACCTCCCTTGATGCAGTTGGTAACACAACCAAGGCAATCACTAAGGGAATCGCAATTGCTACAGCTGTACTTGCCGCAACGGCGCTCTTCGGCGCATTTACCGATGCAATCAAAGAAGCTGTCATCAAGGCAGTTGGCGAAGGCCAAGATGTTGCACTTGAGTTCCAGGGCATCCTTGATATCGCAGACCCACGTAACCTCGTTGGTTTGATTATTGGGGCCGCAGTTGTCTTCCTCTTCTCAGGACTTGCCATCAACGCAGTCTCACGCGCAGCAGGCGCAGTCGTGATGGAAGTACGTAACCAATTTAAGTTGCACCCAGGAATCATGAAGGGAACTGAAAAGCCAGAATACGGCCGCGTTGTAGATATCTGCACACGCGATTCACTTCGTGAGCTTGTCACCCCAGGTCTTCTTGCAGTCATGGCACCAATCGCAGTCGGCTTCGGTCTTGGCGTTGGCGCACTCGGTGCATACCTTGCAGGTGCAATCGGCACAGGTACCTTGATGGCTGTCTTCCTCTCTAACTCAGGCGGTGCTTGGGATAACGCGAAGAAGATGGTTGAAGATGGCCACTACGGCGGCAAGGGCACAGATGCCCACGCAGCAACTGTCGTTGGCGACACTGTCGGAGATCCATTTAAGGACACCGCAGGCCCTGCCATCAACCCACTGATCAAGGTGATGAACCTTGTTGGTCTCCTTATTACTCCAGCAATCGTTAGCTTTGCACTCCCTGCACAATCATCAGTCTCTCTTTTGATTGCAGCAGTTGCAACGCTCATCATCATCGGCGCGCTTATCCGTAACCGCCGCCAATCAACAACTATCGAGTACTAAGAGAAAGAACTTCCCCTCTTTCGAATGGCTAAAAACCTCAAGAAGTTGGTGATTGTTGAATCACCGGCAAAGGCACGCAAAATTGGCGGCTACCTCGGCGAAGATTTCATCGTCGAGGCTAGCGTCGGTCACATCCGTGATCTGCCACAGCGCGCTGCCGATATCCCTAAAGAGGTAAAGAAGCTCGCCTGGTCTAAAGAGGGCGTCGATATCGAAAACGATTTCGCACCCCTCTATGTCATCAACCCAGATAAGAAAGCTAAGGTCGCCGAACTCAAAGAGTTGATGAAAGACGCCGAAGAAATCTTGCTGGCAACGGACGAGGACCGCGAAGGTGAAGCTATCGCTTGGCACCTTGTTGAAGTACTTCAACCAAAGATTCCCATTAAGCGCATGGTCTTTAACGAGATCACCGAAGAAGCAATTAAGGCAGCAGTAGAAAACACCCGCGACCTTGATTACAACCTCATTGATGCGCAAGAAACCCGCCGCGTTCTAGACCGCCTCTATGGTTACCGTCTGTCACCGGTATTGTGGAAGAAAGTCATGCCCCGCATCTCAGCAGGTCGCGTGCAATCTGTTGCAACCAGGTTGATCGTCGAAAAAGAACGCGAACGCATGGCCTTTATCTCATCTTCTTGGTGGGATCTCAACGCAAAGACAGACCTTGGCTTCACAGCACGCCTGTTATCTGTAGATGGCAAAAAAGTAGCGTCTACTGCTGACTTCGGAGCCGATGGCGCAGTCAAAGAAAAGTCCCTCAAAGACATTCTTCTGCTTGATGAAAAACAGGCAACTGCGCTTACTGAAAGCTTAAAGAACACCCCACTGACTGTGAAGTCAATGGAAGAGTCCCCACGCACCGAACGCCCTAAGCCACCCTTTACAACATCAACCATGCAACAAGATGCCGGCTCACGTCTTGGTTGGGGCGCACAGATCACAATGCGTATCGCACAGCGCTTATACGAAAACGGTTACATCACCTACATGCGTACCGACTCAATCAACTTATCTGAGCAAGCTCTCAAAGCTGCTCGTGCTGCTGCAACTGCGCTCTATGGCAAAGACCATGTCTATGAAACAGCACGCCTGTATCAAGGAAAGTCTAAGAACGCACAAGAAGCTCACGAGGCAATCCGCCCTGCAGGAGATACCTTTAAAACACCGGGTGAGCTAGCACCTGAACTCTCTCGCGATGAATTCGCACTCTATGACCTCATCTGGAAGCGCACAGTTGCATCTCAAATGGCTGATGCTAAGAAGATGCAGATGCGCGTTGATTTTGATGCGAAAACTGCAGACGGTAAAGAAACCATTTTCCGTGCCAACGGATCAGTTATTACCTTCCCAGGGTTCCTCGCTGCCTACGATGACATCGCAACAGATGAAAACAAAGATGAAGAATCCGAAGACCGACGCTTACCTGCAATGACCGTTGGCCAATCAGTAAAGGTCGATGATTACTCTTGCGAAGGACATGAAACCAAACCACCTGCCCGCTATACCGAACCAACTCTTGTTAAAAAGCTGGAAGAACTTGGTATCGGCCGCCCATCTACATTTGCCTCCATCATTCAAACAATCCAAGACCGCGGCTATGTCTCTAAGCGCGGCCGCGCACTCGTTCCCACATTCCTCGCCTTCTCAGTAACAGGCCTTCTTGAAACTCACTTCACCAAGCTTGTTGACTATGACTTCACAGCATCTATGGAAGAAGACCTCGACAAGATCGCATCGGGGGAGGCAGGACGTGTTGATTGGCTCCGCGATTTCTACTACGGAGTCGATGGCCAACCGGGACTTAACGAGCTAGCTCTCGATCTTGGTGTTATCGATGCCCGTGCTACCAACACCATGAACTTATCTGACACCATCGAAATTCGCGTTGGTCGATATGGTGCCTACCTTCAAGAGAACATCCCTGATCAAGATCGCAAGCTTGCCAACATCCCAGAAAATTTAGCACCGGATGAACTAACCCTTGCTAAAGCAATAGAACTACTTGCAGCTCCATCAGGTGAACGTGAACTCGGCACAGATCCAAAGACAGGTCTTGAAGTTGTTGCTAAGTCAGGACGCTTCGGTCCATACATCACTGAAATCTTCCCTGAACCACCTGTCGAACTTAACGACAAGGGTGAGGTAAAGAAGAAGCGCAAGAAGGCAGATGCACCAAAGCCAAAGACTGCATCGCTCTTGAGCAACATGAACCTCGACACCATCACGCTCGATGATGCGCTCAAGCTTCTATCTCTTCCTCGCGTGCTGGGTACAAATAGCGCAGGGGATGAAATCACTGTGCAGAACGGCCGCTACGGTCCGTATCTAAAAGCAGGAGCAGATTCACGCACCCTCACATCTGAAGATCAACTCTTCTCTATCGATTTAAATGAAGCGCTAGAGATTTACTCAAAGCCAAAAGAACGCCGTCGCGGAGTTGCTAAACCACCATTGAAAGAACTCGGCGTTGATCCAGGCAGTGAAAAACAAGTGATCATCAAAGATGGCCGCTTTGGTATGTATGTCACCGATGGTGAAACAAATGCAACGCTCCGTCGCGGTGACACGCTAGAGGCAATGACTCTTGAGCGCGGCCTTGAACTCCTCGCAGGACGACGTGCCTGGGAAGCAGAGAATGGCCCATCTCCAAAGAAGTCACGTAAGAAGGCTGCAAAAGCAAAGCCGGGAGAGACAGCACCAACTCTGACAAAGAACACTGTAAAGAAGGCTGCAACTAAGAAAAAAGCAGCTAAGAAAGCCACAGGAAAAGCCAAGAAGAGCGCTGAGTAGACTCACCCACATGACCCAAGAGACGTGGCTACTTACAGGCGGTGCTGGCTACATTGGCGCACACATCGCAGATGAATTCATCCGCGCCGGCAAATCTGTAGTCATCTACGACTCTCTCTACCAAGGTCTTGAACACCGCATCTCTTATCTGCGCACCAAGTACAACATTGATATCCCGCTGATTGATGCTGATATCCGCGATTACAACGAAATCGAAGGCGTTATCCGCAAATACAAGATTGATGGCATCGTCCACACCGCAGCCCTCAAAGCAGTCGGTGAATCCATGGAAAAGCCAGATGAATACTTTGAGGTAAACCTCACTGCTACAAATGAACTCATTGATATTGCAAAGCGCAATGACGTCAAGAAATTTATCTTCTCATCCACTGCAGCTGTCTATGGATCACCTGATTCCATGGATCCATGTAAAGAAGATGGACCAAAGGCCCCTATCTCTCCTTACGGTGATTCCAAGTACCAAGCAGAAGCCAAAGTCACAGCCTTTATCAATACTCCCGGTAACCACGGCACGTCATTGCGTTTCTTCAATGTAGTTGGCACCGCAGCCCCAGAACTATTAGATAATTCTGTAGAAAACCTTGTCCCTATTGTTCTCGGCAAACTCAACGCGGGTAAAGCACCTGAAATCTTTGGTACCGATTACCCAACAACAGATGGCACATGTATTCGCGACTACGTCGATGTCCGCGATATCGCCCGTGCGCATTTAGCTGCAGCAGATGCCACCCAACCACTTCCACCTGCACTCAACATCGGTACAGGGCGTGGTGCTTCAGTGCGCGAGATCATCAAACTTGTCTTAGAAGCAACCAACAAAGCAGACACCCAAGTCATCGAAAGCCCACGACGTGCCGGCGATCCAGCCTTCTTATGTGCCGACATCAACCTTGCCAAGTCAGCGATGGGCTTCACCTCGAAGTACTCACTTGAAGAGAGCGTCCGCAGTCTCTTTTAGTCGACAACCAGACAATTGCAAACTAGAAAACACAATACATCAAACGCAGATTCAGTTTTAGCGAAGCTCGATTTCACTTTCAACAGTTGTGGGCATGCCCTTGGGGGCACCGAAACCATATTTTTCTTCAACTCTGACTCGGTCGTTAAAGTGCGGTGTTGAGGCTTCAATGATTTCACAATCTGTGAGTGCCTCCTCCTGATGGACAAGACCCGGTTTGAAATGTGCTGTTTGACCCGGTCCAATGATCTTTTCTCTCAGAACGCCGTCACCCACGTCGTACCTAATTAACATTTGCCCCGAAATGACTACAGCCACTTCATCTTTGAGACGGTGGTATTGCAATCCACCTTTGTTCCCTTGCTTAACAAAGAGGCGCTTGACTGAAAATTGCTTACTTACTATCGCCAATAAATCTTCAGTACCCCAAGGTCTATCACCGACAGACTCGGAAGCAGGGAAAATTTCTGATTCACTAAACTGATCGAGACTCATTTATAAACTCCTCCATTTACAGAATTAAAACTAACTATGCCAAAGCTTCTTCAAAACCTTCTAAAGCGGTGCCAAGTATCGGCTCGTATTCATTAACATCCACTGTAAGCAAACGTCCCAATACGAGTTCAAGTTTGTCTGGCCCCAGGCCATCCCCAGGAGAGCGAAACTCCAAGTCTTCTAGTGAAATTTTCGTACCTGCGGGCAAGAAATGTTTAGCAACAATCATTTTCCGCATTTTTCTCATCGGTGCGTTCTCATTTTCGTAGATGACTTTATCTCCATCTCCCAATGCATTCGATGTTCGCTGAAGATCACGAACTAATTTGCCCAACCCTTGAGGCTCAAGAGAAAATGCATGATCCGTGCCCTTCAAGGCGCGATTTAAAGTAAAATGCTTTTCAACTATTCGCGCGCCGAGTGTAAAGGCAGCGGTCGACATTGCAATTCCATTGTCATGGCCGGAAAAACCAATTACATTTTCAGGATATTGCTCTCTCAACTTCTCTATAACCCTCAGATTCAATTGTTTAAAGTCCGCCGGATAGCTAGCAGTGCATTGCAATATCGCAAAGTTATTGTGAATCTTTCGAATTGTTTTAACTGCCGCTTCAATCATCTCAAAATTCGATCCGCCCGTGCTAATGATCATGGGCTTTTCAAACCGAGCCACATATTCCAAAAGAGGAAGATTTGTAAGATCTCCGCTGGCAATTTTATAAAGGGGCATGTCTAGAGATTGCAAGAAATCTGCACTATTAAAATCAAATGCTGTTGAAAAAAAAGTGATATTTAACCTACGAGCCTCAGCAATACAAACCTTGTACTCGTCAATCCCAAACTCGAGCGCATCTCTATGGCGACCATAAGTATCCCCAAATGAATTTTCGCTGTTGTAAGGCTCGTTATACATGGCAGGAGTAAACAAAGCTTTGTTATCTCGCTTCTGGAATTTTACTGCGCTTGCGCCCGCGGTTGATGCAGCGCGAATCAGCTCTAATGCCTGCTCTAATTTCCCTTGGTGATTATGGCCCACCTCTGCAATCACAAAAGGAAGAGATTCATCATTTACAACATGGTCGGCAATCTTGAGCTGTCTCATTGTGGCAGGATACAACCATTCATCTCAAAAGTGGGAGACCATGAGGAATGTAGGGGATAGTCATGAAAGATTTTTTGTCTGGCTGGACTGAAATTGAACTAAGATTTGTGAAGCGTAAAATATCAAAGCTTAATCCGCCAAAACTCTTGGCTATAGATTTCGATGGCTGCCTCACAGATGATCACGTACTTGTCGATGAAACGGGAAAGGAGTTTGTTCGCGTTTCAAGAAAAGACGGATTAGGCGCGGGACGACTCAAGGCACTGGGAGTAACTGTGGTCATTGTTAGCACAGAAGAAAATCTTGTTGTTAGTCAAAGAGCAAAAAAGATGAAAGTTGAAGTCCGACAGGGGGTACAAAACAAGCAAGTTGCGCTGGAAGAATTTGCGCACGGACTTGGTGTAGATAGAGAACGCATTTGGGCGATAGGAAACGATGTAAACGACATTTCCCTTTTTCAAGCTGCTGGCGTGAAAATCTGCCCTAACGATGCATCACTTGAAATCAAAGCCATGGCTGATTTAAGGCTCCCAATAAAGGGTGGGGAAGGCATTCTCAATTTTCTCGCAAACTTGCTAGAGGTAAATGGATTAAATCATCCAGGGAATCGTAACTAGTTGAATCTTTTTTAAATCTGCAGATGTCGCGCCAAAGAAGTAGATTCACGTAGGCCTACTCTATGAGTTGTGAGCCCAAGAAACCTTGATATTGCTTTAATTCCCGCTAGGCAGGGAAGTGTAAGAATTCCGATGAAAAACACTAAGCCTCTTAATGGGGTTCCGCTTATTGCCTACACTATTCAAAGTGCAATTAAGTCGAACGTTTTTACCGAAGTAATCGTTTCAACAGATAGCCTCGAGATTGCCAAAATCGCACAAGAGTGGGGCGCGCAAGTACCAAGTCTGCGTCCCTCAGAATACTCGGGAAGTTCAAGTCCAGATTTAGAATGGGTGATGCATGCAATTGATCATCTAATCGACTCCAAGAAGGATGACATTGAGTGTGTTGCAATTCTTCGCCCAACCAGCCCACTTCGATCACCGGCGACAATTAAGAATGCAATGAACTCCCTTAAAAATAACATCTGGGCCGACTCACTAAGAGCGATGGAAGTTACGCATATCCATCCTGGAAAAATGTGGCGCGTCGATGAGGGTATGGAGGCAAGGCCATATTTGAACCAGTCCAATCAAGAAACCCCAACCCATAACCTTCCGACTCAATCTTTGGAAAAATTATGGGTGCAGAACGCATCTCTAGAAATTACCCGTTTAACTAGTTTGATTGAATCAAAATCGATAAGCGGTAAGAGGGTGATGGGATATCAGATGCCAGGGCTTGAGGGGCTTGACTTAAACAGCCCCCTGGACTGGCAATTTTTGGAATTCTTGGCGCGCGAACAACCGGAAATAATCCCTGAGCTAGGGCTCCCAGATCCCTTAAAATAGGCTAAAGGCAGCTCGCTGAGGTGCCCGATAGACTCACTCCATGCGTGCAAGCCTGCCAACCCCCGCTGCTCCAGCGCCGGATGCACGCCGCAGCGTCTTAGCAATCCCAGCCTTTCGCAAGCTCTGGAACTCAATGCTCTTCTCATCCCTTGGAGATTGGCTCGGCCTTCTTGCAACTACGGCGCTTGCGCAACAACTCTCTGGCGGCTCATACGCAACAGCAAACTTCGCAATCGCTGGTGTCTTTATCGCTCGCTTACTTCCTGCAGTATTTCTCGGCCCCATCGCCGGAGTAATCGCCGATCGCTTCGATCGCCGTCGCCTCATGGTCTCAGTCGACATCATGCGCGCAGCTCTCTACATCTCTATTCCAATCGTTCACACATACTTCTGGCTTTATACCGCAATGATTCTCGTCGAGTGCCTCACTCTCTTCTGGTCACCTGCAAAGGAAGCATCAGTTCCCAACCTTGTTCCACGCGACAAACTCGAGAACGCAAATCAAGTCTCACTTCTTGCTGCATACGGAACTGCACCTATTGCCGCAATCCTCTTCTCGCTTCTCACGCTTCTATCTGGAGCGCTCGCAGCAATCAGCCCACTGATTCCAACCAACTCAATCGACATCGCGCTTTATGTCAACGCACTCTCCTTCTTATTTGCTGCATGGACAATCCGCGGCCTTAAAGAGATTCCTAAGGGTTCTGCATCTAAATCAAATAAAGATGAGAACGTTGGACAGTCACTTATTCAAGGATGGAAAGCTGTCTCTGAATCTAAAATCATCCGCGGTCTCATCATCGGAATGGTCGGCGCATTCTCAGCAGCTGGCGCTGTTATCGGACTTGCCCGCACATTCGTAGGCGATCTCGGTGGTGGCGACGCCGCATACGGTGTTCTCTTCGGCTCTGTCTTCACCGGTCTGGCAATCGGAATAGCATTTGGACCTAAAGTATTTGCACAGTTCTCACGTCGTCGTTTATTCGGTGCAGCACTCACAACGTCAGGTGTATTCCTGGTTCTCCTAGCTCTAATCTCAAACCTTGTTCTCTCTGTCTTTATCGTTGCAATCCTCGGAGCCTTCAGCGGAATCGCGTGGGTTACTGGCTTCACCATGCTCGGCATGGAAGTTGGCGATGATGTTCGCGGTCGCACCTTCGCCTTCGTACAATCATTGATTCGCATTACTTTGGTGGCAGTTCTCGCAATAGCCCCAATCATCGCTGCCACAATCGGTGAACACCGCTACGAATTCCAGACAATCGTTCTTAACTACAACGGCGCACAGATCACCATGCTCATCGCAGGAATCATCGCAGCCCTCATTGGTTCAGTTTCTTATCACCAGATGAAAGATCGCCCAACAGTCTCTCTCTGGTCAGACATCCTGGCAGCCCTTCAAGGTGAACTCGGTGCAATCACTGGTACGCAATCAAAGGGAATCTTCATCGCATTCGAAGGCGGCGAAGGCACCGGTAAATCAACACAGTCACAGCTACTTGCTAAGTGGCTTGAACAAGAAGGTGAAACCGTAGTTCTCTCGCGCGAACCTGGTGGAACAGATCTTGGAAAAGATTTACGCAAGATTCTTCTCGGACATGAAACCGGAATTATCAGCCCACGCGCAGAAGCACTCCTCTATGCCGCAGACCGTGCGCACCACGTCTTCTCAGTAATCCGCCCAGGTTTAGATCGCGGAGATGTTGTAATCACTGATCGCTATTTCGATTCATCTGCTGCCTACCAAGGTGCAGGTCGCGTGCTTAATCCATCAGAAGTTGCACGCATCTCCCGTTGGGCCACAGAAAGTTTGTACCCGACCATCACAATCCTTATCGATGTCCCTGCAGAAGTCGGGCTCGGCCGCCTTCAATCACGTGATCGCCTAGAGGCAGAACCAACCGAATTCCATGAACGCGTTCGCCAAGAATTCTTACAAATCGCAATGATGGATGCAGAGCGCTACTTCGTTGTCGATGGCACACAAACCGTTGAAGAAATCCATGCGCAAATCATTGCTCGCGTTGCGGAACTTCCTGCGCTCAAGCGCAACGAAGAAGAACCTAAGAAGAAAAGATTTAGAAAGTAAATGGCTTCCGTCTTTGATGATCTCGTCGGTCAAGAACACATCATTGAAATACTTCAAGGAGCCGTGGCAGCCTCCCGCACGGGCGAAGAATCACAAGAAATGACACATGCCTGGGTCTTCACTGGCCCACCAGGATCAGGCCGCTCCTCAGCTGCAGTCGCATTCGCTCAAGCGCTTATCTGCCCCAACAATGGCTGTGGCGCCTGCAATGACTGTAATTCAGCCAAAACACACGGACACCCAGATGTCGAAATCATTCGCACCGAAGGTCTCTCCATCAAAGTTGAAGAAGTTCGCGAACTCCTAACTCGAATTGCTTGGGCACCATCTATGGGTGGATGGCGCGTAGTCGTCATGGAAGACGCCGATCGACTTACAGAATCTGCAGCCAACGCACTACTAAAAGCAATCGAAGAACCTGGCACACGTACCGTTTGGTTACTGTGCGCACCAACCCTTCACGATGTCTTGCCAACAATTCGTTCGCGTTGTCGCCACTTGCAACTGCGCACGCCGAGTCTTGAAGCAGTTACAAACGTTCTCATTAACCGTGACAAAATCGGACCAGGAATGGCAGATTTTGCAGCACGCGTCAGCCAAGGACATATTGGCCGCGCTAAGTATTTAGCTACGAATGAATCAGTGCGCAGTAACCGCAAAACCATCATGCAGCTACCCCTTCAACTCGGTTCACTCGCTGCAGCATTTCAAGCCGCGCAAACTCTTGTGGACCTTGCAACTACTGAAGCGAATGCATCATCTGATGAGCGCGAAGAAAAAGAAGTTGAGAAACTTCAAGAAGCCTACGGAAAAGGAGCAACGGGCGGCGGCATGGCAACAGGTGGTGCCAAAGCAGTAAAGGAACTTGAGAAAGAACAGAAGTCACGTTCCACCCGCATGGTCCGCGATTCCATCGATGGAGCACTCCTTGATATCGCTACCTTCTATCGGGATGTCATGATGGTGCAGTCAGGTAACACAGATTCAATGATCAATACAGATATGCGCGAACAGATTGAAAGCTATGCGGCTAACTCTGCATCGCACTCATCCACCAACAAAATCAACGCCATAATGGATGCGCGAGAAAACCTTGCTCGTAATTCAGCCCCACTCGTCACATGCGAAGCACTGATGTGCCAATTAGCGGGTAAATAACCTCTCAACCATCCCTTGAGGGTGGTCATCAGCACCCCTTGCAATACGGCAGAATTCCACCATGCGTCTAGACCATGTTTCTTATGTGACTTCCCATGATCAACTTGCTGACACAGTACAACGCCTAGGTTCGCGCCTCGGCAGCACCTTCGTAGATGGTGGTATCCACCCACGATTCGGAACACGTAACTTCACTGCTTCATTAAAGAACGGTCAGTACATCGAAGTTGTCTGCCCACTTGATCACCCAGCAACAGAACAAACACCGTGGGGTAAAGCTGTTTCAAAGAAGGCCAACGAAGGCGGCGGATGGTTTACCTGGGTCTTCTCAACAAAAGATATTGCACCAATTGCTTTAAAGTTTGGTCGCGATGCAGTGGAAGCGCACCGAACACGCCCAAATGGTTCTGATCTTCAGTGGAAGCAAATCGGCGTAAAGGAGATTGCTGATACTCGTGAATTCCCATTCTTCATACAATGGCTATCAGCTGATCACCCATCTCAAGATGGAACTCCACTGGCAGAAATTGAAAAGATCGTGATTGCTGATAAAGATCAACTTGCAGATTCATGGTTTAAAGAAGACATCCTGGCTTCGCTTGGAGATGTGAATATTGAGTGGGTAGACCCATCAACAAATGATCATCAATCTGGAATCGTTGCGGTGCACCTTTCTACCCCCAGTGGTGTTGTCGTCTTAGACTAATTTTTTGCAGTTACGCAAGGGAAAGCAGTGTATCAATCACTCGGGCTGCGCCCTTGAGGTCAATTAGCCCACGCGTAGCGTCTTTGAGTGAATCTCGTTTTTCTTGGTTTTCCAAAAGTTCTGTAATCAAAGGCAAATTGAAATCCCAGACTTGATTGGAGTTATACATTCCAATTTGTGAGACGTATCCCAGCTGACCAAGTTGATTGTAGTAATCAACTTGGTTGTCAACAGCGCAGACGACGCCGGTTGGTATTTCTCTTGCAATAAATTCGAGACTTGAGGTGCTTGCGGTAGTGAAAACAACGTCGACCAGATTCACAATCCAATCCAGGTCAAATCCAATCGGATGCTTCACAAATCGCACTTTTGAATCTTCGGGAGTCTCGCCATTAGTAAAAGCATGAACTTCCAATTCCATGTTGGTTGAACCCAACACCTGCGCAATGGCTGGTACAAACCCGAATGGATCTGAACCACCACCTACAATTAATACCTTCAGAATTTCGCCGATAGGATTTTCCTTATTTGATTTTGCAATACCTTTACGAATAAGTACGTTGTCTGGACCAGAAAGAATAATTGGGAACTGATGATCCGTGTGAGATTTGAATAATCCAGGACGAACTTCCACGTCTGATTCATATCTGGGAGTAAATGCGTCACAAATACTTAGCACTAACTTCCAGTTCTTCTTTGCGATGAATGGATTAGAAGGGGAAATAGAGTATGTGTCCAGCACTAGAATGTCTGATTTCGGATCAGAATTGAAAAAGCTATCACCAGAAATTATTTGAGAGAATCCCAGCTTGGCAATTCTCTCTGAAACCCAATCAAGGTTCGAAATCTCTCCCACGAAAATACATTCAAACCCTCTAGAAATCGCTTCTTCAGCCAAGACCGACGACCTCATAACGTGCCCTGAGCCGATTTCCCTAGAAGCGTCGGCACGAAAAATGAATCTCATAGGAATCAAGAGTATGCTGTATAGGTTGAATCGCAAATAGAGAACCATGTGGGGGAAATTGATGTCACAGTTAGACAATTCATCAGTTCTTATTACCGGAGGGACCGGTTCTTTAGGAAAAGCATTGATCAAATTCCTCATGGATAACACCAAGGTCCGCCGAATAGCGGTCTATTCCCGCGATGAACTTAAACAACACAATTTGCGAAATGAAATCGGTGAAGACGAGCGCCTCCGCTGGTTTATCGGAGATATTCGCGACCTAGAACGCTTGAAAAGGGCTCTGCACGGCGTTGATTTTGTAATTCATGCCGCAGCATTAAAGCAAGTAGACACGGGTGAGTACAACCCAATGGAGTTTATCAAGACCAACGTGCTTGGAAGCCAAAACGTGATTGATGCGTCTATTGAAGTTGGTGTGAGGAAAGTTGTTGCGCTATCCACGGATAAAGCATCTTCTCCAATTAACTTATACGGGGCGACTAAATTGACTGCGGATAAGCTATTTGTGGCGGCGAACAATTACAGTTACAGCTACGGAACGACTTTTTCGGTAGTTCGGTATGGAAACGTGATGGGTAGTCGCGGATCAGTAATCCCATTTTGGAAGACTTTGGCCGATTCTGGCCAAGCATTGCCGATTACGGATCTTAGAATGACTCGTTTTTGGATAAGCATTGAACAAGCTGTCCATTTTGTAATGGATTCACTCGAAATTATGCTCGGAGGTGAGCTGTACGTCCCTCGCATTCCGAGCATGAGAATTGTCGACCTAGCTGCAGCGGTTGCACCAAATGCGCAACTAGAGGAAGTAGGGATGCGCCCGGGCGAAAAACTCCACGAGGAAATGATTTCTGCTGATGATAGTCGCAGAACAATCCTAATCAAAGATCGCTATGTAGTTACTCCAGTGGTTGCCGAGTGGGGTTACAAAACTCCAATCGGAACCCCAATGGTCGAAGGCGTTGCTTACCAATCGCACACAAATGAACTTTGGATGTCACAAGAAGACATTAGAAATTTTCTAAACGAAATCTGATTCCCAATGATTCCTTACGGACGCCAGTCGATTAACGAAGATGACATCTCAGCAGTCGTCAGGGCCCTAAAATCAGAATTGCTCACTACGGGACCATTAGTGGAGCGATTCGAATATGAAATTGAAAAAGTTGTCGGTGCTCCAATTGTGGTGGTTTCATCGGGAACAGCAGCATTGCACTGCGCATATGCCGCAATCGGGGTTCAACCTGGTGATGAAATAATTACCCCACCACTAACATTTATTGCAACTCAGGCAACGGCGGCACTACTCGGCGCCAAAATCGTGTTTGTGGATGTTCAACCTGATACGGGAAACATTGACCCCAAAGCGGTTGAGGCCGCAATCACCTCGCGCACCAAAGCAGTGGTTGCAGTTGATTATGCCGGACACCCAGCCGATCTCGATGAACTTCGCGAAATTGTTAATAAATACGGAATTTACTTAATTGAAGACGCTGCGCATGCAATAGGAAGCACCTATAAGGATCGACCCATTGGTTCGATTGCGGATATCACAACATTTTCATTTTTTCCCACTAAGAATCTAACCACAGCAGAAGGAGGTGCGGTTTCCTCAATTCACCCAGAGCTTCTTCAGAAGGCCCGTAGATTTGCAAGACAAGGAATGATCCGGGAAAGAGGAGAATTTCTCATTAAGACCGAGGGACCCTGGCATCAAGAGGTTCATGAGTTCGGATTGAATTACAGACTACCAGATATTTTGTGCGCGCTAGGTATCAGCCAAATTTCTAGAATCCTAGAATTCAAACTAAGACGAACAGAGATTCATGATAATTATATTTCTAATCTCAGTTCAATTGTAAATCTAAAGTTGCCTCCGAAAAAAGATTACGTAGATCCAATGTGGCATTTGTTTCCAATTCACGTAGACCCAACTGAGCGAAGCAAAATCTTCAATAACTTAAGAGAGTTAGGTGTCGGCGTACAGGTGAATTATATGCCCGCCCACTGGCACCCTGTTTTTAATTCAGTTAACGAATCAAAAATCAAACTCCCAGTTAGCGATGATTTTTACCGTTCTGAAATATCGCTACCAATACACACTGAAATGTCGAATCGAGATATTGACTCGGTAGTCACAAGTTTGAAGTCATTACTCAAATGAGAAAAGTTTACCTATTCATAAATGGTCAACTTGGGTTGGATATTTTACAATTCTTGATTCAAGAGAGAGATACTGAAATCTCAGCAATTGTGATCAATGGCCCGGGCAAGGTGAAATCAAACTATTTCAGCATTGTTCAAGAAATCCTGACCGAGAAAGAAAAAGAAATCAAATTATTTCAATACTCTGACGAGCTCTGGCAGGACTTATTGTTCAATCAAGAACTAAGCCCAGCAACCTTTGGTATCTCGGTTTTGTTTGGCCATCTTTTCCCGCAAGACTTAATCCAGAAATTCAATGGGAAATTGATTAACTTGCACCCATCCTTGCTTCCAATAGGACGAGGGGCAGATCCGATATTTTGGTCTATCGTAGATGGCTTGCCCCAAGGAGCAACGATTCACAGAGTGGCCAAGACAATTGATTCAGGAGAGATTTATACTCAGGAAGAAGTCGAACTGAGTTCTTGGCTAAACGCTGGCCAGATTTATGAGTTGTGTATGGCAAAGTTATATGAACTCTTTATTGAATTCTATCCTGGATGGGACCATTCAACTCCCAGCGCCGCTCAAATAGGTAAAGGCACCTACCATGAAGCTCGAGATTTGTTAAGAATAAAGTCGGAATTACTTGAGACCCCAGGTAACCTTTTTTATCAATTGAATATGGTTCAAGCGCTTACGTATAATGATGGAAGGAAAGCAAACCTAGTTCTTCCAAATGGTGAAATCTGGGAAGTATCTCTACAACTAAAAAGGATTCAGGAGTGAAGCAAGTGTCTAATTCCAATAGCAGCGTTATGTACATCGCAGAGGTCTCTGCGAACCACCTTGGCTCATTGGAAAGGGCTAAAGCCATTGTAAGAGCTGCTGCTAAAGCAGGAGCGACCGCAATCAAACTGCAGACATACACTGCGGACACGATGACACTTGACTTGCCTAATTTAAAGATAAGTGACGAGCACTCTCTTTGGGGAGGTAAAACTCTATATCAGTTGTACGAAGAAGCGCATACACCCTGGGATTGGCATGAAGAGCTTTTTGATCTTGCCATTAGTCTGAATCTAATTCCCTTCAGCTCACCGTTTGACTTGTCAGCAGTGGATTTCTTAGAGAAATTAAATGCCCCAATGTACAAAATCGCCTCTATGGAAACCGGAGATCATCGGTTGATTCGAGCTGTAGCTGAAACTGGGAAACCACTAATTGTTTCCACTGGCGCGACTGAGTTAGAGGAAATCTACGAACTAGTCGATGTAATCAAAACAACAGGAAATAATGACTACACACTCTTGGTGTGCACAAGTTCATATCCTTCCGATCCGAGAGACAGTCATATTACAAGAATAGAAACACTCCGAGAGATATTTGAATGTAAAATTGGGCTTTCAGATCACACTCTAGGAATCGGTGCCAGCGTTGCTGCCATTGCACTTGGAGCTACCGCAATCGAAAAACATTTGACTCTTAACCGTTCAGACGGAGGAGCAGACGGAGCGTTTTCAATGGAACCACAAGAATTCGCAGCTCTTGTGCAGGAAGGAAATATCGCTAAGGAGAGTATAGGTCAACCTTCCTGGCTGATGCAGCCATCTGAAGCCGAGTCTAGAAGATTGCGGAGATCTCTTTATATTGTCAAAGATGTGCAAGCGGGAGAAAAAGTATCGTATGAAAATGTAAGAGCAATCCGCCCAGGCGCCGGCGCACCACCTAAATTTCTTGAATCTTGGATTGGAAGAAAATTTAGGAACAATTACATCGCCGGCACGCCTCTGTCATCTGAGAGACTCTCATGAAACCGATTGCGATTATTCCAGCACGTGGAGGAAGTAAGCGAATTCCACGCAAGAACATCCAACCTGTGGGCGGGACCCCGATGATTGCAAGGGCTATTACGACAGCAATAAATTCAGAAATATTTTCAGATGTTATTGTCTCAACGGACGATGAAGAGATAGCAGACATTTCAAGAAGATACGGTGCTTATTTGCCAAGATTTCGAAGCAAAGAACTTAGTGATGATTACGCAACGACTTACGACGTAATCGCTGATGCATTGTCTAGCTCCTGGATTGGAGAAAAAAATCCTGACCACGTGTGCTGCATATATCCATCCTCAATTTTTGTATCCACCTCCCACCTCATTAAGGCTTACGAAATTCTAGTTTCCTCAGGATGCTCCTATGTTTTTCCAATCCAGGAGTACTCTCCTCCGATACAAAGAGGCTTGCATCTTGACGAAAACGGAGGGGTCACAATGATTCAGCCTGAGAATTTACTAAAACGAACTCAAGACTTCCGTCCCACATATCATGATACCGGACAGTTTTACTGGGGTAGAAAAGAAGCTTGGGAGAACAAGGAAGCAATTTTTGGTGAATCCTCAAAAGGATTAATTTGTAAACCCTATGAGTTTATTGATATTGATACCCCTGAAGATTTGGAATTGGTAACTTTTCTGTTTAAAGCTCGCACTTAATGGAAGACAGTTAGATTCCTTTACCAATGTTTTGAAAGTCATTGTCCAAGAACCTATCCCTTTCTAAGGACTCAATAAACTTCTTACGCAGGGATTTCTTGAACTTTTGCTTGTTCCAGTCACCAATCAATATCTCTGAAGCAAAATTGACTGAATGCTGGAGTAGTACAGTATTTACTGTGGCAATAGATACACCCAGCCAATCTGCAAATTCTTTTATCCCTTCAGGTCTTGAAGCTAGCAATTTTCTTTCGATCCTTAGCGCTTTTGTCCGAGAAATTCGCCCGTGTCTGATTTCTCTCGTGAGTTGGTCGGTAGCTTTGGAGTACCCAAACTTTATTTGCTTCAGCATGTCTTGAATTCCGAAATATGCAGGGCAATCTGGGTTATCAAAAAAGGAATAAGCGCGTGAAGTTCTTCTCCCTTCGTAGCCATACGTTTTACTAACGAAAGCATGCTGGTCCGATGGATCCCAACGAACGTAGTTACCTAAATAAATCCCTCGGACTCCTGACCTGAGAAGGTCTTGATCCTCAGGATACGCAAGAGACGAAATATCTTCTTTGCTAAAACTCGGATCAAACTCAAAAATATCAGTCTCGTCAATACCCATTAAATCGTGATCACGGCGATATCGCTTAGTCATCTCTACATTTTCGAGATGTGAGAACATCCCGACTTGTTCAAGACCCTGATGTGATCCCCAGAGAACAAATGGAATATTGAGCTGAACTGCCAAACGAACGGGAAATGAAGTCTGGCCCGCAATCCACAACCAATTCAATGATCCTAGATTAGCGAGAGTGCAGTTAACCACAGCCTTCGTAACATTAGGATTTATGCTGTATTGGCGGAAATCCACATCAAATTTAGTTCGGAGCTTGGCAAGATTGAGGATTCCCTCCTTGCTATTAAAAGTCCGATTGAAATTTACCAATAGTGGATTGAGACCAAGATTATGAACCGCGTAATGCACCGTGAAGAAAGAATCTTGGCCACCAGTTACAGGAATAATGCAATCATACTTAGACTGAAACTTTTGCGAACTAAAAATTCCCTGTAAGTCGGCTGACCTCTGTTGCCAATCCAAGTAGTTCTTCTCTTCATGCACTTGACACCCGGAACAAACACCATTGGAATCGAATGTGATTCCAAGTGGATGATCGGACCAGTACAAACATCTAGAACATCGAAACTTCACAGTTTATACCCCACTAAACTTCTCAAGTCAGCTGATTGACTAAGCAGACCTTTAATCCTTGGAACAACCAACTCCTCTCTATTTAGCCAGCTGCCAATCACAACCCCGCTGATAGATGGTAAACCTAAAATGTTTCCCACCTGATTACAAAAGGAAATCCCGCCACCCACGAGAATCGGAGTGCTCAAATCTCTTGAAAGAAAAGAAATTTCTCGGAAGAAATCGATACTTGTTGCGACTTTTCCATCCATTTCTCGATTCTTCAGATACAACTCCCCCCCCCAGTCATTTGGGATCACCTTAAGATATTGTCCGAGGGAAACCTTATTTTCCAACGACGTAATTTCAAGTCGGCTGTGTACTAGTGGTAAATGAATGAGTACGGCCTGATCTCCGAGATTAATTGAGATTTCTCTAGATTTAGCTGGGGTCCAGCCGATACCGGAAAGTATGATCCGCTCGCAGCCAGACGCAATCACAGCCTCAGCGCTTCTTCGATTGTCAATTCCACCACCATATGCAAGTGGAGTATTTATCCTGCTGAGTAGGTCATCTGAAAAAAGTTGGCGAAAATCTTTCAAAGGATTTTCGGAGTGAGTTAGGTTTAATACTGCAATTTCATCAACTTCCCATTCCTGCAACCTTGATACTATTTGGTCTAGCGACCCTATAGGTTTGTAGCAACAAAAATTTGTTGAATTAACAACTATTTGGTTTCTTACTAGAACAGACGCAACGATTTTCTTCACGCTAGCTCCGGCCAGACACTTTTTGATAGTAATGAAAAAAAATCCAAACCCGCTTGCTGGCTTTTCTCCGGATGAAACTGTGTTCCAACTAAATTACCCACTCGAGCGAAGGCTATGTAAGATTCCCTGCCGGCAACCGAGACATCTTCTAGTTCTTCCAGACCAAAGACCCCATACGCGTGGTTAAAGTAGTAGCAGTCTGGGAGTTCTAAGGAATCCCCGCGCGGCGAAGAGTTCTGCCATCCGATCACTGGACCTTCTGAGAGTCGCTTTGTTCTAGCATTTATCAGACCGAATCCACAAGCACTGGCCGACTCTTCAGAGGAAAGAGTCATCAGTTGAAAGCCGAGGCAAATCCCGAGAGTAGGTTTCCCCTGTCCAGATCTTTCTACTATTGCAGTGCTTGCACCAGCTAAATCAAGATTTGATTTAGCTGGCCCAAATGAGCCGACTCCCGGCAGGACAAGCAGTTCAGCTTCAATAATCTTCGTTGTATCGTTGGTAACTTCAACTATAAATTCGAAATTTCGAAGGAAGTTTGAAATTGATCCAATATTGCCAGCGCCGTAGTCGACTACCACTGCTGATTTCACGATTGTCCTACTTTAAAGAGTGGCTTCGGCCGATCTGAGCCGCTCACATCAAAATAACTCGTATTGGTGTGTTTTTTTACAATTCCCCAAAAGTCATTGACTGAAATCCCGATAAATTCTGAAAAAGATTCGATGTAGTAATTTGCACAAACCCCATCGTACTTTTCGACTATTGGAATGCCTTCGGACCTCAATATTCTACCTGTTCGAATCCAATCGTTCACATAGTCGGTCGCCCGCCCAAAACCATACTTGTAGTACTTAATCATCTGATTGAGTATTACCCAATCTTCATCGAGAGATGTTAAGTTTACTAAATCTGAAGTATTCAGTGGAGAGTCGCTACGACCTTGCAGGCCTGCCAGACATGCTGACAACCCATTTTCAAGTAATCCCCAATTACCCATAGCCCACCCTAAGAAAACAACCTGAAGGTTGTAAGAGACGAATTCAGAGGGACTTGGGTAGAGATACGGTCCAATCCGAGATTGGTCCACGCCTTGGCTGAGGAGCCACTTCTTGTCCATTCCATTTAAGGTGTTCATATGTCTGAGAGAATTGCCATCCCAGCCTTCTCTTCCTAGGGTTTCAAGCGCACCGAGCTGTAGACCAGGATTTTCACCCCAAAGTATTAATTCAATCCCATTTTCGATTGCAATTTGGGGCACACCTGAAAAAAGTGCCAACTCTGTGCTCTTAGCCCAATTTGCAGATTCGACAAATGAAGCTTTCATGAGTGATTTCCAAGTGATGGGAGAGGGAGATATTTGATAGACATCAAAACCAAGTTGGATCAGATTATCTAAGTTTCTGGCTCCAGTATTTGTCATTTGCTCTGGGGGGTAAGTGACGGCGACCAATAATGGATTTAAACCGAGCGCATCTCTGGCGAATAAAGCAAGCCGCGTACTATCTTTCCCTCCGCTCACACCCAGGATTGAATCATGTCCTGAATTGTGCCCAACACTTTTCCGAGAATCCACGACATTCTTCAAAATATGTTTTCTAGTTCTCCAATTTTGTTTCGTTGATGTAAATTTAAATTCACAAGCTGGACAAACTCCATCTACAAACAAAGTACCAGGTCTTGAATCCGGTTGCAAACATCTTAAACAGTACTTCAATCTATTTCCTCTATTAACGGGAAGCGCTCGGTCCAATGAGATTGAGAGCCAGCAAAAAAACTATAGGTTTTGACTCCAAGCATAGATGAAGCATAAAGGGCTGAAGAGTGGAAGCCAAATACGGCAGATGCACTCAATAGATCATCCACAAGCGACTCGTTGGTGGAGTAATAAACTTCGAAATCATCTGGCAGTGCTCCAAAGTTAAAATCATCATCAAGCTGCTGTGAAGGATGTTTTCTAAGAACTATTCTTTTCAAACCTTGCGCCCGGGAATATTCAATTAGAACTGGAAAATACTGCTTCAAATTGCCTATTCTATGGTTTAACCCTTCACCAACTGAAGCATCTGGTTCTAGTAAGAAGAGAACACTATCGATTCTCGGTTCCTGTCTAAAGTATTGTCTCATTTGCTCGGCCAGTAAAAAGTCCGGAATCCTCGTTACCATCTTGCGTGGAAAAATTGTAAGCGCAATAGTTTCTGCCTCTTCATTCGTCACGAAGAATTCATCAGGGAGGTGTTTGAAATCAGACTTGAACCGTTCCTTATAGTTGATCCAGTGATCGAGCAGAACAATTTTGTAATTGGATTTAAGGCTTTCGCACTCAAGAATCCGAGATTCTGGACCACCATAAAACCCAGAGCCTACAATAATGTTCTTTTTCGCGATCAAGTTTGAAGAAAGATCCAAAGTTAAAACTGAAGAGTCATTCTTGTTGAATACATTTATTGCTGGCCCAGTAAGAGTTGCCGTCGCCTTTATTGCAAGAGCATTCACGAGAGCTGAAATGTGTTGCGAGCCTCCAACGTCGTTACAAACTATGTGGATATTCGACGCGCCAAAACCTATTTGTTGGGGGAGTGGCAGTGGCTTTCTTATGAAATAAACATTACCGTCAGTTGCTGGTTCTTCCACCGATTTGAAATCTGCACTAATGGCTATTTTTTGCATTCCAAAATTTTCAAGTCGAGTACCAATTATTTGGCTATGCGTTGGGAATAATTGAAAAACCCAGGATGATAATGATCTTAGAATTTCTTTGCCCATGCCCTGCCCACCAAAATTCTTAAACACTAGGAAACCAATGTTGATGAGTTGATTTTCCGGATTGACTCGAAGAGTTGCCGTAGCAACCAGTTGATTAAGTTGACAATCAGTAATCGCAAGCAAGAAATTCTGCTTGAAGTCGAAGCTTCTCAAGTATTCTAATTGTGTTTCAATCGTTGCTGACTTACTACCATGTTGGCTAAAGCGCATGTACTGCGAATCATTCAATGTAGATAAGTACTCATCAGTGAAATGGCACTTAGTGAGGCGAGAAATGATAAATCGCACCACGATTAACCTACATATCCCGAAGGTGGTCTAAATTTTCCCAAACTTTCTGAAATGCACTTGCCAAAGAACGAACCTCATGTTCGCTGAATTCCTTGGAGCACCAGTTTATTCCGACAAAATTCGAGTTGTGAAACATTTCGGCTATGGGCAAACTCGTGTTAGAAAGCTCGCGCCTTCTTTTTCTCGAAAGTAAGCTGTAAGGGAGCGGATTTCCCTTGTAAGTCAGTTCCTTAGAAAACAAGGGCAATTTATGGATATTTTGATAACCTTCGAGAATCGCCGGCACACCTTCTGCTTTTAGTGCGTTTACAAGTATCCTGCGATCAATCCCTAAATTATTGCAGTCAAACTTCATTCCATAAACGTAATAAACATGATCATTTCCCGGTGATAACTCCGGAACAGAAATTCCTGGTAAATCAGATATTAGGGTTGAAAATAATTGAGCTCCCTTTCTACGTGATTCGATGGCACTGCTCAATGCAGTCAACTGGATTTCGGCTATTGCAGATTCAATCTCTCCTAGCCTCATATTCATACCCAATATCCCATATTGACTTTCTAAGTCTGGATTCTGCCCAACAACCACTTCTCCGTGGTTGCGCAGAAGTTGCATACGATGCGCCAATTCGGGGGAATTTGTAACAGCTACCCCACCTTCTCCTGAATGGATATGTTTGTGATAGTTGAGACTGAACCCCCCAATATCCGATGCAGTTCCTGCGAAATATCCATTTCGTTTTGCACCAGGAGACTGAGCTGCGTCGCTAACCAACATCAGATCATACTTTTCGCAGATAACCTTAAGTCTTTCGATATCAGCAGATTGACCAAAAATATCCGGAGAAACTATTGCTCTGGTTCGCTTTGTAATTCGATTTTCGACATCGGTAGGGTCTAAATTAAAAGTGTCTTCGTCGATGTCGGCAAATACAGGAATCAGATTCCAGTGCAGAATGGTCGTAGCTGTTGCCGCCATTGTCCAGCTGCTAACAATAACTTCAGAGCCAGGTTCCAATCCAAGCGCACCAATGGCTAGCCACAATCCCGAAGTCCAGGAGTTGCAAGAAACCGCGAAATCAGTTTTGAAGTATTCACTCCAAGCAACCTCCATTGATTTAACAGAATTTCCTCCTAAGAAAAACTCACCACTAGAACCCACAAACTGTGATAATCTTCCACTCTTGAGGACACGTGACGCTGACTCTATTTCTCGCGGCCCGATTGAGTTGTAATCAGAAAATTGATAATCAATACAAGGATTGCCACCTAACAAAGCTAAATGTTGTTTATTCGCCATCGCAAACCCCCACACTTTCTATGAATCTGTGGATTTCGATAGCTTGGTTCATTCCCGCCAAGTATTGTGTATCAGCCGAATGACTCATGATTGCAGAGTATACGATTTGCTGATAATTAATGTAGACGTCCTCGGAGGTCTTAAAACAAGCCACTTCTTGGCCATTAGGTTTTGAAATAAGTATTTTCATCCCATCACAATCGATATCAATATGATAGTTTTCAAAACATATTCGTGACTTACTCGTCATTCTCGTTAGCCCAATCCCACAAAATAAATATCGAACCCCGCAATTCGGGCATTCCAGAAGCAAGCGTGATTCAGATTCTT
This sequence comes from Candidatus Nanopelagicaceae bacterium, assembly GCA_965267875.1. Lineage (GTDB taxonomy): Bacteria > Actinomycetota > Actinomycetes > Nanopelagicales > Nanopelagicaceae > Planktophila. Next base: position 43,478 of record OZ254157.1, read on the forward strand.
TGTAACTTGATTTTGGGCAATTACAAAATAGATGTGTGCTGGTAACTGTTAATCCGAGATCCATAAAATGAGAGAAAATATTCTGCAAAGAACCATAAGAATTGATTGAGATCGAGACGAGTTTCCCGAGGTGCAATCCAGATACAAAGCCTCTAGCATCTTTGACTTTCGGGAGGTACCGACGAAAGTAATTTACAAAAACCAATGTTGAATTCGAATTAGCCCATTGGGCTATCTGGTAACACTCTTGAGAGCTTGATCCAGCAGGTTTTTCAACCAAGAGAATCTTAGGAATCAGATTTTTTGGTAAAGACTTCAGAACATCTACGTGAGTTTGAGTTGAAGTTGCAATTGTGAGCAGACCAATTTTGTTTGTAGGATGGATTTCATTCAGGTTGCTCACTGCTTTGACGGAATAAATCTCCCTGGCAAGCATCAACCTTGAATTTTCAGAATCCATAACCCCAAATATTGAGTAAAATTCTGAATCGTTTAGCGCCTTCAGGTGCGTCATCGTCTGGTCAAGTAAAATCCCTGAAGGAGAGAGGTCATAACCCATTCCAATATTTCCTAGCCCAATGAGCACAACATCTTGCATTTTAAACCTAATCTATTTTCTCAAATAACCAGTAAGTCAGATCATCAAAACCTGCAGAGTCATAAAGATGCCCCCAAAGAAACCCGACATCTAACAAATTGCACTTGAAATTTTCATAAAATAGCTTGCCAAAATCTCTTTTAAATAGTTTATTTCTTTGTCCCCTGTATTCGATTTCAACAGGGGTGCGATTGAAGTATTCTGCAATCAGAATATATCTCTTGGAATGATTGTAAATCTTTTCCATGCTCAAAAGTAAGTCATCGGGGTTCACGTGAATCAATACTCCAGAAGTGAATACTAGGTCAAAACTAGTTTCAAATTCTGATTCCTTAATGGAACCCTGAAAACTCTCCTTGATTTTGAATCTCTTCTTTGCAATGTCGAGAGCCTCGGGACTTAATTCAATGATGTTGATTTCCGAATCAGGAATGAGTATCGACAAAAGATTCAGATTTCTTCCAATATTTGAACCACATTCAAGGTAGGATGATAGGTCACTCTTATTTAGTCCTTTAAGCATTTGATCCCAAGCTTTGACGCCAAGTTCGGTATCAAAATCATCGTTTGATTCTAAGTATGAGGACGCAATTTCATCTCTCCAGAATCTTTCTTGGTTATTAATCAAAGTGGCTCCTAGTTTTCCTAAATATCACTGCGAATCTGGAAGCATCCTACAGGTAACATTTCTGACTAACATTAGAATACGTCCCAGACTCGCGTGAGCCAGATTCGAGAGGGTAGAAAACTATGAATGTTCTTGTTGTGAATGGCAGGAAGATGAACTCTTATGCGCTCACCCTTGAATGTGCCGTGTTCTTCTCCCGCCACGGGCAGAATGTTTCTTTTGTAGATTTCAATGTACTTGAATTTCCTTGGACGAAGCGAAAACGTGTTCAGAATGAAATTATGCTTAAGAATGAAATCACCAGAACAGTAGGTTATTTGTATTCCGCCGTGAACATTTCAAAAGCCGCCCGGGAGGCTGCAGCTTGGTGTGCGTTTGCGATTGAGTCTGAAAAACCGTGGGAGAGTGTAGCGTTGAACGGTCAATTGCCCCTCGGCAGACTAGTACGCAGTTTGATTGCACGAAGCATGGGGACAAGCAATTTCCATTTGTCGGATTGTAGAGTCACACAGGTTTATGAGATTGCTTTCAAATCGATTTTTTCATTCTTACAAACCGTCACGGCAATTGAGAAATCTACTAAGCAAATTGATCTCGGGATTGCGCACGGAGGTAGGGATGCGTACAGTGCCGGGGCAATTTGTGCCTTTAAAAGCAAGGGAATCAACACTCAACTAGTTGAATCTGGAGGAGTAGCAACAAACTGGAGTCTTTTTCATACGTCCCCTCACTATTCTCCAGATTTTTGGAGTCGGCTGGAAAAAACGCAAACTACTTCAGCTTTCGAAGTTCAAATAGCCGAATGGTGGGACGAGAGGCTTGCTGGTTCTGATCACTTTAGGACGGAAGAATGGGGACATACTCGCCAGAAGGATTTACTTCCCCCGAATCTGCCCAAAGATTACATCAGTTTTTTCACAACCTCGGATTTTGAAATCCCAGTATTTGAGGAATTTGATGTCTTCCCAGGGGATTTCGCAGATCAGACTCAGGCATTTCTTGAACTATATAAAATATGCAACGCTAAAAGTATTCATGTGGTCATTAGGCGCCACCCAAATTCAGTTGACCAATCAAATGTTGATCGAGAGATCCCACTTTGGCAAGAAATCCGAAACCTACCCGGGGTAACTTATTTAGGTCCACACGAGAAAGTAGACTCGATAGCCTTGGCACGAAAAAGTCGCATGGTATTTACCTTTAAATCAAGTGTCGGGATAGAGTCAATTTGGTTAGGTGTGCCGGCATTTGCTCTCGGACCAGCTAGATGGGCGTGGTCGGGCGATCTTCGCGTTTGGGATATCAAGAGCATTGAAAGAGTGTTGCAAGAACCCGGATTTGCAATTCGAGATCATGCTGTTAGGTGGGCCAATATGATGTTGATGATGGATTATCCAAATACTCAATTTGAGAAAATTCATGGAAGTCTGGCTGTTAAGAATTCATCAACTATAAGAATTTCTAGAATATCGAATTTTATAGACAAAAGTATTGGAGTACTTTTACGCAGAATAACGCAAAGTTTCGCAAGATTTGTTCCTTGACCGACGCTGGCTACTTGGCCACTAGGACTAAAAAGCCTCAAAGCGACATTGCGATGCCTATAATTACTGCGATCCAGTGACGGATCGTTACCTTATTCGCACTATACGAGACGCTCTCGTATAAAGTTTTGACAACGGTATAGTATTTACTCAGAGTCCATCTCCACAGAAGTTCATTTAAAGTGAGAAAAAATCTGCTTAGGAATAGAGGAATTCAGGTTGAAAAAAGTCTTGGTTGTAACAACGATAAATGGAAAAGAACATGAAGGCATCTCTCGCCTCGTGGAAGACTCAATTGCTCAAGATTTTGAACTAATCCTGGTCGGTGACAAGAAAACCTCAACAAACCTGAGTACCATAGATGAATCAAGAGTGCATTTTTACAATTTAGAGACTCAGCTTTGTTCGAAATTTCTAAGTGGACACACGCTTCCCATAAACCATTATGCAAGAAAGAATTTTGGATATTTAGTGGCCGCGGAAATGGGATGCGATTGGATCAGCGAAACAGATGATGACAACAGACTTTTTGTAGAATTTTGGGACAATCAAGAACCAAAACAATCAATTAGGAACTCAGGTACTTCGCAGTGGGTTAATATCTACAACGCATTTGGAGCTAGAGAGTATTGGCATAGAGGTATACCAATCAACGAAGTTCTAGGTTCAAATTCGTTAACCACCCATGATATTGGTTCAAGCTCGAGAATCGCGTGCATTCAGGGCCTAGCGGATGGGGATCCCGATATTGACGCTATTTGTAGAATGCTCTACAGACCAGTAACCAAATTCTCAAGAACGGATTCCTTTATTGTGGAACCCGGATACTATGCGCCCACTAATTCTCAATTAACACGTTGGAGAACCGAGCTAACGCTCCCATTGTTGTATTTACCCAGCACTGTCCCATGGAGAGTGTCAGATATTTGGCGCGGCTTGATCGCCCAGAGATATTTTGCATTTTCAGACCTTAGGACTCAATTCCGTGGAGGGCTCGGCTTTCAAGATCGCAACGAGCATGACTTGCTCAAAGATTTTGCTGATGAACTAGAGGTCCACATGAGCACCCGGATACTTCTTGAGATTCTTGAAAGTATAGATATTCTCGACCAATCAAACTTTATGCTATCCGTCTATTCAACCTTGTTGGCTCGAGGCCTGGTGTCGCAGGAGGAAATAGTTCGTTTGGAAAATTGGCTAACCGATACTTCGATTATCTTGAATAAAGGTTAACATCCGCTTCAACCATAATTTTTACAAGCTCTGGGGTGAGAGTTTTAGCCTGCCACCCCAATCTCTCCTTCGCCTTGAACGGATCGCCAATTAAATTTTCTACTTCGGTTGGTCGCAAGTAACGCTCGTCTATTACCGTGTGCTTCTCCCAATCAAGGCCGACTTCTTCAAAAGCAATTCTGCAAAAATCTCTTACAGAATATGCTGTACCCGTGGCAATAACATAATCATCGGGTTTGTCTTGTTGAAGCATAAGCCACATAGCTTCGACATACTCAGGCGCGTAACCCCAATCTCGAATCGAATCTAAATTTCCTAAATAGAGTTTGGATTGCTTACCGACCGCTATTTTTGCTACCGCCCGAGTAATTTTTCGAGTGACAAACGTTTCCCCTCTTCGTGGGCTTTCATGATTAAACAAAATTCCCGAAGAGGCATGAATGTCATACGCTTCTCTATAATTCTTTGTCATCCAGTGCGAGTAAAGCTTGGCAGCTGCATATGGAGATCGTGGGCGAAATTCGGTCTCTTCTGACTGAGGAGCGGGACTATCTCCAAACATTTCGGATGTTGACGCCTGATAAAAGCGGCAAGGAATTTTTGAAACTCGTACCGCTTCCAACAATTTTGTTGTAGCGATCCCGGTTACCTCTCCTGTGAGTTCTGGCTCCAAAAAAGACACTGCAACATGCGACTGGGCGGCTAGGTTGTAAATCTCTGTCGGTTCGAGCTGCTGAAGCAATGTTATTAATCTGCTCGTATCTGTCATGTCGGCATAGTGCAAGAACAGCTTTGCGTCTTCATCGTGGATATCCTGGTAAATATGATCGAGTCTTTGAGTGTTAAGTGAACTAGCCCTACGGACCAAACCATGGACCTCGTAGCCTTTTCCAAGAAGAAATTCTGCCAAATAACTTCCGTCCTGCCCTGAAATTCCGGTGATGAGGGCTCGCTTCATGAGATAGAGAATAGCCCAAAATAAGGCAGAATGTGTATGTGAGTTCAGAAAAGGTTTATATCCCAGGGCATAGCGGTCTCTTGGGAAAATCTGTACAGAAAATATTTTCCGAGCATGGATTTGATTTGGAACTTAGGAATTCGTGGGAGCTAGATCTACGAAATGCTGATCAGGTTTTTGAATTCATTTCTAAAACCAAGCCTGATGGTATTGTTCTTTGTGCGGCATACGTAGGGGGAATTGGAGAGAATAGCGATAATCCCCTGGAAATGCATCACAGAAATTCTTTAATCCAGTATTCGATTCTAAATGCAGCGCATCTATTGAAAATTCCTAAACTCATTTTTGTTTCGAGTGCGGCGATATACCCAGCAGCTAACCCGTTGAACCGAGAAGATGACATTTGGACTGGCGCACCGAGCAAAGAGCACATCCAATATGCATCTGCAAAGTTATCTGGCATGGAGTTTGTAAAATGGGCCCGAGAGAAGTATTCACTCAACTGGATATCTGTAATCCCAACGAACATCTACGGGTCAAATGAGCGATGGGACATAACAAGATCACATGTCATTGCTGCACTGATCATGAAATTTGTATCTGCTGAATCAACTAAGTTATCTGAAGTGGAGATTTGGGGAAGTGGAGATTCAAGACGGGAGTTCATGCATGCAGATGATGCAGCCACTGCTTTAGTCCAGGCCTATGTTGCTATTGAAAATGCAAATTTCGACCGGTTTAACTTAGGAGCCGAGGTCGACATTTCAGTCAGAGAACTCGCCATAAAGATTGCCAATTTATGCGGTTATTCTGGGGAACTGATTTTCAATCCAAGCAAACCAGAAGGCCCTAAATTGCGAAAGTTAGACATGTCTCGTACAAGTCGTTTTATTGATTGGAAACCACGAATTGAACTTGAGGATGGAATTGAAAAAGCCATACTCGCTTACCGAGAAAGTATTGGAATGCCAAGTTGATAGTCTTTGATGTAGGAGCCAATAAAGGTGAGTTTTCCCAACATGTACTCGAGAGCGATCCCAATTCCCATGTATTTGCATTTGAACCCAATTCTTCTCTCTGTGCCATCTCCTTAGAAAGACTGAGAAACATTTATCCAGATCGTTTTCGTGTGAATCTAGTGGCCCTAGGCACTGTTTCCGGTTCTGCTGAGCTCTACGGATCTCAACTAATGAACGGACAACTTGGAAGCCTGATTCCATTTAACACGAACTCTGAAGGGTGGAACTCCCATTCAGATCTGTTAAGGAGCAATAATTCTGTTATTGAATCGGAGACAATAGCGATACTTGCAATTAGCGATTTGGCTGAATTGCTCGTTCAAGAAACCATTGATTTTATCAAAATAGATACGCAAGGAACCGATGTGTCAATTTTGTCCGAATTTCTTAAGTACTTCAAGATCATATCTGGTGTTGTTGAAGTGGATGCTGGTAATTTTCCAGAAGGGTTTAGGTATGAGACTAGCAATAATCGAGTTGAGGATCTCATTTTGTTGTTGAATAACAATGGCTTTCAAGTTACAAAAATACTGCCGAACAATAGTCGATCAGATGAGCTTAATGTCTATTTCAGTATCTCCCAAAAAGAATTTGATGAAGTTGTAACCACTCTGAAACTCGCCTCCAACCCCGCTCTTGCGAGATATTGGGTCATTCAAGGAATTGGAACTTCAGAAAATGAAAGCAACCAAATCCTCTTCCGTCGATTTACAAAAAAAGTCATTCGCGCTTTGGTTCACCCTAAATCTTCACTCAGATCAGTTTTGTTGAAACTCACTAAATAATCATCAGCAATCTTTTTTGGATCATGTCGTTTCGAGGCCTTTACCCGCTCATAAATTGAAATATCGGACCAGAAAACAGGGTCTGACACTGCAGACATAGCTTTTGCGATTTCGATAACTTCTGGTTCCGTGAGGATTACCCCACTAATTAGTTGATCAGAATTTGGAGAAACAGTGAGTATTCCCATCATGCCACCAGTGCGTGTGGATACCACGGTTGCACCTGTGGCTAGAGCTTCAACGCGAACAAGGGAGAACCCTTCGAACTTAGATGTTGATATCAGGGAAATCGATGATTGGAGCAACTTCACTGTTTGGAGCTCCGTGAGTTGTCCCGCGAAGGTAATCGATTCCTTTGAATCAAGTTCAAGCACGACACTTCTTAGACTACCAAGTAAAGGACCTTCACCCCCAATCACCAATTTTGCATCCTCGTTAATTAGCTTGTTGACCTTGGCGAATTCAAACGCACTGATTGCTAGTCTTGGATTTTTCTGGTCGTTTAATCGTCCCAAAAAGACAAAAGTATTTGTTTTTTCTATATCAGATCGGTAACTGAACTGATGAGAAATTGGATTTAAGATTACTTCGGAGGAACCAATGTTCTTGGAATCGAGGAATCTTTGTACTTCATATGATACCGAGATTATCTGGTAAGCAAATCTTGCCATGATCCGATATAGAAACCACTGCGAATCAGTTCTATTGAAGTATGTATTGTGCTCAACCCAAAATAGCCTAGAACCACTCACAGAAATTCGCGCAAAGACTCCCCAAATTTGCGCCCAATAAAGATGTGATTGGATATGGGTAGGCCTAAATTTTTTTGCGAGCCCGATCAGTGTAGCCATCGCTCGGATATCAAACATGTTCTTCGCTGAGACCCGATGAATTCGCACACCTAAATCTTCTAGGGACTTCAATTGCATTTCTCGTGCATTGTCTTGAATTAGCACTACTTCAATATCGCATCCAGCTTTCACCCACTCTGGTACGAGGGTAAGTAATACCTTCTGTGCTCCCCCGTATGTGAATGCATCAATCAAGACTAGAATTCGCAGACTCATTAAGTTACCAAGTTATCAAGTTAAGGTTGCTTTGAATCCGAACCTTGTTATATTCGACAATTCGAGCCCTAAAACTTTCTGAATCAAACTTTATCATTTCACTAATCAAAGCCTCCAAATCGTCGGCCACTATTCCAATTCCAAATTTTTCAAGTTCGTTTGCGAATGCACTTCCTTTAAATGTCGCCACAGCTGTCAGATTATCAGCGGCGCGATAAGCTAGGGCGGAGGCATTTAGTTTATAAGATTCCACGTTGTATGGAAGGCAGACGAGATCAACTTTAGTAAATGCCCGGGACATTTCCGATTCACTCAGACGACCAGGTAATAGTTTTACCTGCAATCTAGTTGACAACTCCAATAACTTGGCCGGTGGGGGTTCTTCGGTCTGAATAATCCAGGAGAGTGAATTGGCTTCAGCATTAGCGAGCGTTCTAGATATTATCTCTATCAACCAATTTGTGCCTTTATGCGATTGTGCCATCCCTAGAAATCCAAAAGTTATCTTTGCCCAATCGACTGATCCTTCTCGGATCTCGAGGCAGGGAGGCGTGGGGGAATAGTAGAGATTTGATTTTGAAAGCGTGAGCGAACCTGCGTATTCATTCATCTCGTAACCAACTCGAATGTCTGTGGGGAATGATCGGATTTGTCGAGATATCTCGAAGGTGCTGTCAAAACATCTTGTGAAATACCCTCGATTCTCGGCAGTATTTGTAAGCCGATAAACTAACTTCGTTCGTGAGAACTTGTTTTTGATTCTTTCCCCTAGCTGCACGCTTATCGGACAAGCAGTCGGGAAGATAAGTATCGAATCTGGAAACTTCCGTAAATTCCCCTTAACCCCAAAGAGTGCAAATTCCACAATCAAGCGAGACAAAACACCGCTGACTAAGCCTTGCCACGTCGAGTTTTCAGTTCGGCTATACAAGATTCTCATAAGTCCAGGAATCCACGAAGTTTGATTTTTCAAGCGGAATCCGACTGGATGGTAACCAGGTACAAGAATTTTTCGATGAACTGGATTCTTACCTAAAATTGCAATCTCGGATCCCAAAGGGAGATATACCGTTACTTGGTCACCATCCCTTTCAATCAATTCAACAAAACCCCGAATTACGCGCGAATGATGGGTGTGCAACAGGGAGGCGCCGAAATCTATCAGCAGGAAATTCTTCATAAATTAACTCCCTTAATCACGATGTGTAGAAGCCGATTAAAGTTTGAACCGTTTTTTCCCAAGTAAAGAATTCTGATCGTTTTGTTGCAAGAACTTTCATCTTTTCAACCAGGGATGGGTCGTCCAAGAGCAATAAAATAGCTTTATATAAGGATTCGGCCGAAGTCATATCTATATGGATCCCAGCGTTTCCCGAAACTTCACTTGTGGACGTGTGCTTGTGATCTATTGAAGGGCAGCCACACTTCAAACCCTCCAGTATTGAAAGTCCAAATCCTTCATGCAGTGATGGAAAAATATTTATCAAAGCGCCCCGATATAAGTACGCAAGTTCGCTATCCTTCAGATCATTCAAAATAGTCACGTGGCTCTGAAGAGACAGTTCTTCAATTCTTCTTAACGGTAAGTCGTAACCAGCCACTGGTTTTCCTACCAAAACTAGCTTCGGAAAGTCGCGCGAGTGATTGAGCAATAGGGAATAAGCTTCCACCAGAGTTTCGACATTCTTGAAATTTTGCCAACGTGATACACAGATCAGATAGCCAGGCAAGAGAGTAAATCCTTCAGGCTTGATAGGTTCTATACCTTCAAAATTGGAAGCAACATAAAGACATTTGACTTTAGGAGCAGGAAACTTTGCTACTTCAACTAACTTGGAACATGCGTCGCGGGATACGCCAAATATATAATCTACATGCTTAATCGAGAATCGAATATTCCAATAGAATACAGTGGTCCAAAATGTATTGACGCCTCGAATTATCCTATTGTTTGCATCATGAAGCGTTAAACAAACCTTTTTTGATTTAATCAAGAAGAAGAGTGGAAAAACTCGACTTGCGTGCCAGTGCACAACATCAAAACGCTCCTGTTTCGAAGAAAAGTACCTTGGAATCCAATAAATTAGGAAAGAAAAGAATTGGCTCGCAAACGGGAATCTTTTGAGAGGGATAACAATCTCGCGAGTTCTTGGAAGCCGATAGATATCCTCATCGCTATGTTGGAAGTGTATGAATACTTGCCTGATGTTAGGTTGCAGTGCCAGTTGCAAGATTAGTTCCTGAGCCACTCGTGCTGTCCCACTATTGCTTCGGCCATCCACGACATTTGTTAAATGTGCAACTGTTAAAGAGCTACTTTCTGAATTCACGATATAGCCCGAATCCATTTCTTTGGTAGTAGACTGAAGAATGGCCGCGGCGAATCAACGCTAATATTTCCAATTTTGATATTTCTGTCTTCATCAGTGTTTGACTCGGCAATTTCAAAACCACCCACTGCCAGATAATTAGAGTAATAGATGAGCAAGTCCCTAGAAACCAATTTAGGTTTGGACATAAACTTTTCCAAGTCGAACCTAGTCTTAATCCAATTATCTTGAAAACACGATGCAAAAATTGCGTCTCCAAGTACGGCAACAGGAATTTCTCTGAGGGCCAGTTCAAAACCGAGAAACGATGCCCATACAAAATTAGCATCCATTTGCTCTGCTATTTCATACGAGTTAACTCTTGAGCTTGTTGGAAACACAATAACTTTGGGGTTGTTCTTAAAGATATTCCACTTTGATTCTGCCTCCGAATGATTTCCGGGATCACTTGGGTGAAGTCGAAGATACAAACGATCATTTTCTTGCATTAATTCAACGATTGCCTGTACTGCTGCAATTTGACTCGGAAAGCCAGCATTCTCAACGGCTACTTCAAATTCATCATGCAGAATTGAAATTTCCCATTCAGACGTTGAAAAAAAGGCCAAATCTCGCCCGGAACGAGAACGATCTTTTTCAAATGTAAGCGGTTGGTCGGTTAGATAGTTCAACGTGTACGGGATTAAACTCCTAGTTCGGACTTTTTCCTGAACCTTAAACGCCAAATCCAGGTTCCCTTTTTGAAAATTTGATTCGCACATGATCTTTTCTCTAAGTTCAGTACTATTTGCTGGACTTGAAAGGAAATAGTCTAATCTTTTCTTGAGGTAAGTAGGATGTATATAACCCCCGCCGGCCTCATATAAAATAACGTTCGTACCACTATTTCTGAATCCTAAAGTGATCGCAGCTTGCGTCGGCTGTCTCCCATTTGCTAAGAAAGCTGCGTCGAAGTTCAACTGTTTGACTCGACTAACTTCTAGCTGAATTTGTTGAACAGCAAACTTTATATTACAAATCATGTTGTTGCTAACAAAATCAGTAGATCCTAATTTTCTTTTTTCAAAACTAGATAGGGTTGACTGAGCTATTTTGAAGGCGTCGAGATTTCCCCATTTCTGACCTTTAAGTGAATTTAGCTGAGTTAGACCACCCTGGTAATAACTCGGCTGGGAAATTCTTGATCGCTCGTAATTAATTCCCTTTCCTTGACACACATTTTTCACAAGGTTTTCAATCCTGTACTCACCTTTGAGAAAAATACATCTTAAAATTCGCCTCGATTTAATTGGAAGCAGTATCCCTGGGATCCTAATTCGCATAGCGTAAGGAGAGGCAAAATCTGATAAATCGAAAACCGTGACCTCTGCACCCTCATCTTTGAGCCGCGATGCAGTTTCAAGAGCCCATGGAAATTCCAAATAGCCGGGACCGGAAATGAACACGGCTACTTTCTTCCCTGCGTAGTTAGAAAAACTGAAACAATTGCCATTTAGGCACATCGAGAAGCCACCTTATCTGCTTGGCAATATAATCATGTTCATGTCAAATGATAGCCAGCAAAACATGCACGTGTGCCATGTTGTGACCACAATTGCAAGAGGTGGAGCGGAAATTCAACTCTTGATGTTGGCAAAGGGCCAAATTGAACGTGGCTATTCTGTGACGGTATGCCCATTGAAAGGAGAACTTGAGCTCGAGGATGAGTTTAAGAAATATGGGGTTGAGGTTGTAAAGACTTTACATGCAGTTGGTTTTCTCGCACAGATCAAAGGGATGAGGAAGTTAGCTGATCATAGATATTCAATCATTCACGCACACCTTCCTCAGGCGGAACTGTTGGTTTCTTTGAGCGGTTTACGAAATTATGTTGTAAGTCGTCACTTTGGAGGCCAATTCTTTCCTGGAAGAAACATTTTTGTCTCGCGGTGGTTATCAAAGCTCGCTGTGAGAAATGCCGGCTGCGTTATTGCCATTTCCGAATCCGTTGCACAATATTTGATTAGGAATCACGAATTACAAAAATCAACTTTACTCAAAGTTGTCCCTTACGGATTCGATAAAGAAGTCTTTCTCGGAACAAACGCAAAACTCGTAAATCCAGGAATTGCACCAAACAAGAAAAGGGTATTTGGAACAATCGCTCGACTTTCTGAGGAAAAAGACTTGCCTACCCTAATAAAAGCTTTTCACCTGCATCAACAAAATTCGGAGTTCAGTGGAAATCAACTCGAAGTTTACGGAGAGGGTGCTTTGGAAGCCTCGCTACGACAACTCATTTCTGACCTTTCACTACAAGATTGCGTTCAGCTAAAGGGTAGGACCCAAATCCCTGGACAAGTTATGAACAGCTTTGATGTATTCATCCTTACTAGCAAATTTGAAGGATTTGGGATGGTGTTACTTGAGGCAATGAGCTTGGGTAAACCGATTATCTGTTCTCGAATTGATACAGCGCTAGAAGTCTTGGATGAAAATGGAGCGGCCATTTTCTTTGAGACTGGGAAAGAGAGAGACTTGGAACTCAAGATGCGTGAACTGGATGAGTTATTGCCATGGGACTTTAAGAAACAGCAACAGAAGAGATTAGAGAGGTATTCCATTCATAAATCGGTCAATCTATTACATGAAACCTATGAGAATTTACTCACGACCCGTTCCTAGAAAATAAAGTAGAGGTATGCTCTTAGCGTGAGAAATCCACTAGCAGCCAGAAAGTTTAATGCAGAACTTAAGCGTGCATTCGGTCTGCTCGATAAGAGAGATCGACGCAAACTATTACTAGTGACTTTGATACAAGTTCTATTTGGATTTCTCGATTTGGTTGGAGTAGCAGCTATCGGAATGGTTACAGCGATTACAATTAGAGGGATAAAGTCTCAGGGGCCAGGAGATAGAGTAAGCAGCATCCTTGATTTTCTTGGACTTGAAGACTTTTCACTTCGAAGCCAAGTAGTTTGCCTCGGAATCGCCGCAGTAATAATTCTTTCATCGAAAACAGTTTTTTCAGTAATCTTCCTAAGACGCACATTGTTCTATCTCAGCCGAAAGAGTGCCTCGATATCGAGCGACTTAATCTCGAAGATGTTATCCCAACCTTTAAGTTTTATCTCATTAGAATCCCAACAGCAACGTCTTTTCAGTGTAACAACAGGTGTATCTAATTTAACTGTCGGGGTGCTTAGCAATATTGTGCTAATTGTTTCAGATGTTTCTCTACTGCTCGTGTTATTGCTAGGACTATTCTTTGTTGACCCTGTCGTGTGTATCTCAACATTGCTAGTATTTGGGTGCGTAGGAGTGATGCTGTACTTCTTACTCCACACTCGAGCAGCCAGATTCGGATTGGAAAACTCTAGGGTCTCAATATCCTCAAACCAAAAAATTATTGAAGCATTTTCATCCTTTAGGGAACTTTCCGCAAAAGGTGGAAGAGAGTTTTATGCCAACCAGATTTCTCTTCAACGTTTCCAACTTGCTGCTTTTGACGCAGAACTAAAGTTTTTACCGAATATCAGCAAGTATGTAACTGAGTTAACAGTTGTAATTGGAATCACGGGAATTGCAGCTTTTCAATTTTCTCGCTCTGATCACAATCATGCAATTGCCGTCCTCTCGGTCTTTATTGCCGCTAGTACGCGAATTGCTCCTGCGGTGATGCGCCTACAGCAGAGTGCAATCACAGTAAAGTCTTATTTGGCTTCCTCAAAACCGACGCTAGATTTAGCTGATGACTTAATTCAAGCAGACAAGTTATCAAAAAATGAAAATCAAATTTCAACCAAGCACCAAGGATTCATGCCGAGGATTGAAATTAAGAATCTAAAATTTAGGTATTTATCTGAAAACAATAACGTTATCAACGACTTAAGTTTAATCATTACTCCCGGTTCATTCACTGCATTTGTTGGACCTTCGGGAGGAGGGAAAAGCACCCTGATTGATTTGATGCTTGGCGTATGTTTGCCAGACGAGGGTATGATTCAAATCTCTCAACAATCGCCAAAAGAAGCACTTAAAACATGGCCTGGAGCAATTGGATACGTCCCTCAAAATGTGTTTGTCTCGAACGCTTCAATTAGGGAAAATGTGTGCCTAGGGTTTAATCCATGGGAGATTGAAGAGAACCTAGTCTGGAAAGCCCTAGAACAGGCAGAACTGTCTGAATTTGTTCGAGAGCTGAATGGCCAACTTGACTTCGTGGTGTCTGATAATGGCAGCAACTTGAGTGGGGGGCAGCGTCAGAGATTGGGAATTGCAAGGGCACTTGTGACCAAGCCTAAACTCTTAATTCTTGATGAAGCCACCAGTGCACTAGATGCAGAGACCGAGAAAAGAATCTCTGATTCAATTTCAAATCTACGAGGTGACACAACTATTGTCGTGGTTGCGCACAGACTTTCGACGGTTCGTCAGGCCGACACAATATATTATGTAGATCAAGGCGTGATTTGCGGGCAAGGGACCTTTGAAGAAGTCAAGGAACTCAATTCTGATTTCAAATTACAAGCGGGATACATGGGACTTTAGCCGTATTTCATCGAAGAATCGATGCTAAGCGCAAAATCCAGTTCTCGAAGGAATGGCTGTTCGCTCCGACAAGAACCCTCGCACTAACCTCTCTACTCACCTCGACTTCAGAAGTCTCGAGGAGTGTTGTTAATTCGCTCTCTAGAGAAATCCCCCCATCCTTCCACGAACCAAATTCATTGATATATTCTTTATTGATAGTGACCACTGGCATGCCTGTCAGAGTCGCTTCTACCAAGCTCTTGTCAAGGCTTCCAGAAAAAGCATGAACGAAGACATCATTCTCCAAGAGTTTTTCTGGAACCTGAGCTCGTGGAATTGCACCTTCAAATGTTAGCCAACCACTTTCCAACGCCTTCACCCATGAACGCTTCAACTCACTCACGTATTCGATGCTGTCAAGGGTGGATGGATTACCAACCAGATTCAGTGTCAAAAACGGGAATCTCAAACGGAGTACATCTACCGTTGAGATGATATCCCCAAGTTTTTTTGATGGATCCATGCGACCAACATGAACACACTTCGTTAGCGGGAACCTGAGGCCGCCCCTTTGAGGGAATTGGACCGGGTCAACAGACTGACCAAGATAAACAATTTTTTGGCCGCGTAAAGGGCATGAGCCACGCGTGGAAGTAATTATCGCGTTAGCCCAGAAATACGTCCAAGATAAGAAAATTGTCTTTTTCGCATGTGCATACCAAACGTAATGCTTAGAATTCAAAATTCTCAAGATCGGTGCAACAAGAGCGCTCTGGACTAAAGTCATATGAGAAAAGACCGCTGAATATTTCTTACGACGAATAACCGAGAAAAAGTGATAGTAGAAGTTCAAAACATTGCGCAAATTCTTGCCTTGTTCCCAATCGGTTGAAATCACTTTTAGGTTATGAAATTTAGAGCTGTAACTACTCGCCCCGGTCAAAACGGTCACCGTTGCGAAATGCGTTGCAAGACCTTCCACTACATCCACTTGATGTGAGAGAGCCGGATGAGTCCTATCCATCACATAATTCAGGACAAGAAGGTGAGAATTTGAGAAATCACCATGTTCGCCTGAAAATACTGAGCTAGAAGGAGAATTCACAGTTAGACTTTAGCATCAACTGTCGAATGGGAAAATCAACATGCGTGGAATAGTGACAGGATCCAGCGGATTTATTGGTGCTGCTCTTACCAAGAAATTACTTTCAGCTGGATGGACAATATTCGGTATCGACAGCCACACCGATTACTATTCTGTCACCCTCAAGGAATTGAGAAATGAGGAGTTACAACTCCGTGAAAACTTTAGTTTCGAACAAATTGATTTGGTAGATGCGAACGCCCTAGAAGAATCAATCAAGAAATTCCAACCTGACACAATTTTTCACTTGGCTGCTCAAGCAGGGGTAAGAATTCCAGTTGACGGAATACACAGATACACCGAGTCGAATCTAACTGGGTTTTCGAATGTTCTCCAACTGTCTGTCAAGCATTCGGTCCCAAACTTCATTTATGCCTCTTCATCTAGTGTGTATGGAGACTTCGCGCAGTTACCGTATGTAGAATCAGAACTAGTATTGAGGCCATCTAGCTTCTATGGAGCGACGAAACTGAGTAATGAAATTTTGACTCGCCCGCTGGTCTCAGGTTCAAGAACCCGAGCTCGCGCATTGAGATTTTTTACGGTTTATGGACCGATGGGTCGACCCGATATGGCTTATTTTCGAATCATCTCTAGTTTGATTGCAGGCTCAAAGTTTGAGCTTTATGGAGATGGAATGGTTGAGCGCGATTTCACATACATTGATGATTGTGTAGAAATGATTACTCGACTTGAGTCAGAACTGACCACAAGGGAAGCAGGATTTGCAGATGTGGTCAATGTAGGTGGTGGCCACCCTGTCTCGATAAAGGAACTTATTCGACTAACAACTGAAGAACTTGGGATACAGCTAGAGATTTCACAAGTAGCTTCAAACCCCAATGACGCTGCCCGAACTATGGCAGATCCCACATACCTGCAGGAATTAGTTGGAGCCAAGCCAGAAACCTCACTTAAGTCAGGCATAAGCCAGACGATAGATTGGGCTTCCACAAGCGTCAAACCATCGGAACTCCTTGAGTGGGTTAATTCTTCCTCATGAATGTGCTTCTCACCGTAGGAATCTACCCACCTGATATTGGTGGCCCTGCGACTTTTATTCCCAAACTTGCAGAAAGAATAATTGTTAATGGAGGGAAGAGTCATGTAATTGCACTAAGTGCAGGTGCATCAACACAGAAAAGCACATCCTACAAATTAACTTTTGTACCTCGTTCAACCCCATTAAAGAGATTTGTTAAATGTTCTTGCTCAATCTTGATTGGCGCGATCCATGTTGACAAGGTATTTTCTAATGGGCTATATCTTGAATCTACATTGGCACTGAGGCTTCTACGGAAGAAGTCTGTAGCCAAGATTGTTGGAGATCCTATTTGGGAGAGACTAAGAAATCTAGGCGAAACAAACCTTCCTCTTAAGGATTTTCAGGCAATTAAGTTGCCATTGCGATACCGAATCTTCAGAAGAATCTACAACTTTTCGTTGAATTCCTACACAGTCATAACCTGCCCGAGTAATGAACTGGTAGAAATAGTTCGAGGTTGGGGAGTTAAACGTCCGGTAATTTACATTCCAAACGGAGTTCAAGTTCCCGAGAAAATCAACGAGGTAAAGGACTTTGATTTGATTTATGTAGGACGACTCGTGCCCTGGAAAAACGTTGAGGCGGTGATTAGCATTGCTGCGGTAGCTCACCTAAAGACACTAATTGTAGGAAGTGGGCCACTGGAACAACAACTGAAAATGTTGTCTGTTCATTCTGGCGCAAACTGTATTTTTGTGGGCGAACAAAGCCCAGGAAAAGTTAGTGAATATCTCAATCGGTCAAAAGCCTTCATTCTTCTTTCTGAATATGAAGGGCTTTCATTTGCTTTGCTTGAAGCAATGGCCCATGGACTACCAGCAATAGTTTCAAACGCAAAAGGAAATACGGATGTAATCACAGATCAAGTTAATGGAGTTGTATTGGATTTATCTGATTTAGGTTCAAGAAATCAAGAATTGATTATGCTGCTGAGTGATGACAGCAAATTGTCAAGAATGGGAAGCCAAGCTAGAGACACAGTAAATTGTCGATTCGAAGCTGATAAGCAATTGGATAAATTCTTAGAATTGTTAGGGTAGAGATGATTAACTTGATATTGATTGTGGACCCAAGAAATTTAGTTTTCGGAAATTCCTCAACACTTAATCGACACAAAGCTTATTCGGAATCGCTCAAGAATGACACTCAAGATAAATTCAGACTGGGAGTGATTAGTTTCCATTCCCAAAACGAGTTTTCAATTGATTTAATCGACAAGTTATACAGGATAAAGATTCCAAGAAATCTGCTATCCAGCAAAAAAACTCAAAAACGCTTCACTATGCACTACAGAGAGATGTTCAATACACATCTTTTGATAGCCGGAGATCCGTGGGAAAGTTTTTTGTCTGCAGTTTTGTTTTCAAAAATGATTAAAAGTCATCCAAGAATTCAAGTACAAGCCCATGGTGATTTCGGTAATCGAGCTTGGATTAATCTTAATTGGAGAAATAGAATACGCAGCCTAATTGCATCCTCATCTTTAAAATTTGCACCCGAGATTCGAGCAACTACGGAGTTGCAGGCAAATAAATTAACAGAAAAGTACGGAGTCGAAAGAGGAAAAATACAAGTTATTCCCGTGCCGTCTATCTATTCTAGAGATGAAATCGCGCCAGCTCTCACTACTTCTAGGCCAGGCACCCTGGGGCTTGTCGGCAGAATTGAGGAGGACAGAGGGCTGAATAACTTTGTAGAACTCACAAGAAAGTTGGCAAATGTAAATCACGACTTTTCAATAGTTGTGGTTGGTTCCGGAAGCTCAAGTGACAAACTAAAGAATGACTTGGAGCGATATTTACCCCTAAGTCGAATTTCTTTTCTTGGGAACATTGATCCAGTCAATATGAGCAGGGCTTGGAACAAGCTCGGCGTTCTCGTGTCGTGTGCACCTGCGGAGTCATACGGGAGAGCAATGCGAGAATCGCTCGTTCACGGCGTACCAGTTTGGGCCACTAGGTCCTCTGGAGCAATGGATTTATTCAAAACTGCAAGGGATGGTATGGAGATACTTAACTTGGCCGACTCTGCGGAAGACCTAAATGAAACCTTTAACCAGCTATTGGCACGGAGTATTGATGGAGATCTGCAGACGGCGCTGCTCAAATCAGATCGGCAACTGATTTCTAGATTGATTTCCAGCTGGGTCGCCTCTCCTCCGGCTATTTAGAGTTGTTGGTAAAATGTCCGTTTTGTCCCCATCCCGCTACAAACTAGACTGGGATTCGTAGTAGGGGATAGAGGCAGCGACGGTTGGCTCTGCAGGACAAAACCGGTTAATAAAGGATCAATAAAGTGGCACTTAGCGTATGGACAGTTGCTGAACTGGGGGGTTTTTACACTGAGCACCGTTCAGAGCTACTCGCGCATGCCAATCGTGTATTGAAGGATTCAGCTAAGGCTGAAGAAATTACCCAAGATTCACTCATTAAGTTCATGCTTGCAGCTCCTGAGCTTGAATCTGAAGAACACGCACTTTCTTATCTACACCGCACCATTGAAAATCTCTGCATCGACTACTTCCGCATGGAAGGGCGCCGTCCAAACCTTGTGGTTATCGATGATGCCCAGGCTGAGGTTGAGGCAAAGTGGCAGGTTTCAGGCGACCACTCTGAAGTTCTTTCTCAGGCTGAGGATGCAGCGATTATTCGCCAGGCTTTGGCACTACTTTCCCCTGCTGAGCGCGCAGCGCTGGTCATGTGGGAGATGGAAGGCCGTTCAACCGAGGAGATTGCAGCAGAGCTTGGAATCAAGGAATCTGCAGTACGCCACACTGTTTCACGCGCTCGCACATCTCTTCGCCGCGTGCTTTCAGAGCTTGTTATTGATCAAGAGCGTGGTCTTACAGCTCTCGACATGCTTTCAACCACCTATAAGAAGGCATCTGAGCTTGCAGCCAAGTCTTCAAGAGTTGCTCTCTCCTTACTATTGGTCGTCACAGCCTTCCTCGGCTTTAACTCAATGACAGGCCGTGAAGGCATTCTTCCTACTGTTTCTTCAAATGATTCAGCAGGCGTAGTTGCAGAATCTGCCCCAAGTGTGGATTCAGCAGTTCCAGCCCCATCTATCTCGATGCCAGCTAAGAAGTCTTCAACCATGGTCTCTGGCGTATATGTCAAGACCGGCAAGGCTGCTCAGTGGCCTGGCCTTGATGCTGAAGGCGTCCCAACAGGTTTCACCGTCACAGGTGAGAGCGGTCCGGCAGGGAAGATTCGCGTAAACCGCAATGTCCCTGTGGCGACCGAGCAAGGCACAATTTTGGCCACCCAGGCCATCACATCTGGGGGTGGACCAAACGTGATGATCGATCAGAGCATCACAGTCGATGGCAACGGCACAAGCTACGAAATTGGATACGTGGCTCTCGGGATAAAGGGTGTTTGGGAGGTAGCTGAGGCTGCCGCCACGAGCGTCGATTTTGAGCGTATGTCCAATGGCCAGTACCTTATGACCGTTACAATTTCCCTACTCTCAACCCCAACTTCAGACTTTGCTATTCCGGTCGGCGACCGAGGCTTCGATCTTGTTGGCGCACCTAAGACGATCACGTCTCGTCTCTTGCTCAACGCGAGCAAGACCCAAATTTTGGCTCAGGCTGTACTAGTACCCGGAGCATAATTAAATAAGTTTCTTCGCCGCGTCCGGATACACGGTGGAGAATTTGATTCATCAGCACGTGCGATGAATCGAGCGGAGTTAGGAAACTAGCTCCAAAGCCGAACCACGGATCGTCCGTAGTTCGACTATCGAAAGGAAACAAATGTCTACAAAGACAACATTCAAGCGCGTAGCGCTTGTAGCTGTTGCTGCGTTGGGCCTCGGAGTTCTCTCTGTTGCACCATCACAGGCAGCGGTTTCTGGTGTGACCGTAACGGTTGCCAATGGAACCTCGACAAACTCAGCAGACGGTTTCGTCTCTGACTCAACAACAGCGGCTACGGTGAGCGTTTCTGCATTGGCAGATTCTGGAACTGAATCCGTTACTGTTCAGTTGATTGCTAAGTCAGCACGCGCGGTAGCAGCTACCAATGCGTTCATGTACTACGTAGATTCATCAACTTCAGGATTGACACTCATTGACTCAAACACCGCAGGAATGAGTTCAACCGCTGCTCTAGCAGGTGCTTCATTTGCTCGTCCAGTACTGTCAGCAGATGACACCACAACAGGTGTGGTTCCTTCAAACGGTTTCCGTATTTCCCGCACAACAGCAGGCTATATGGGTGCTAACTTTGATATCCAGCTTGATTCTTATTCTGCTCGTGTTGCAGGTACATACACCTGGACAGTTATTGTCAAGGGGTATAAGGATTCAGCGGGCAATGTCGTTACAGCGACTCCTGTGGATGTAAGCATCGTTGTTGCAGCAGCAGCTTCTGCTTCTACAACAATCGTGCCTTCATCTTCAACTGCTTACCTCAATACAGGTACAGCAACAGGCACACTTTCTGACTCATCAGTAGCAGTTGTTGCAACTGCAGCAACTACTACACACGCAACTATTAACGTTATTACAAAGAACGCTAATGGCACTGAGGCAGCAGAATCAGTCACAGCGACCCTTACAGGTCCTGGCTTGGTATGTACCGATGCAGGAACTTGCGGAAAGAGCTTGACAATCGCTGGTGATGGATCAACAGCTATCGGCATCCGTGCTGATGGAACTGCTGGTACAGCATCAATCGTCATCAAGACAACAACTGTTACATTCCCAGCTAAGACAGTGACCTTCTTTGCGAAGGCTGCAAAGACAATTACTGTTGCTGTGAATAAGCCAGTAATTGGTGTGGCATCAGCTACAGACGTAATCCGTGCAACAGCAACAGATGCTGACGGAAACGTATGGGGTGGAGCTGCATACATCTATGCAGCTGCAGCTGCAGATGCGCTCATCGCAGGATCTGAGACTCCAGTAGCTTGTACTTTCAACTCAGCTAAGGGATACCACGAGTGCCCAGTAGCTGGTACAGCTGCAGGAACTGCTAACTTCAAGGTAATCGATGCTGCAACAGTCGCACTTGCTACAGCAACTTCAGCATCAGCTGCAGTTCGCGTAACAACAGGTGTTGCTACAACTGCAAAGATTGCTTTCGATAAGGCAACTTACGCTCCAGGTGAAAAGGCACAGATTTGGGTAACTGCACTTGATGCAGCTGGCCTTGCACTATCTGAGCGCACAATCACCAACATCTTCGCTTCAGGCGGAATTACATCAACATCAGCGTTCTCATCAGGTAGCGATACCTTGACATCAGCTGACGCTGCTATCGCAGGTGCTACATCTGCATCAGCTGGCACAGTTGCTGGTTACAAGGTCTACGTTGTCTACATGCCAATGGCATCAGGTGATGTAACCATTTCAGCTACAGGCGGAACAGGTCTTGCAGTAGCAGGACGTGTTGCAGTCTCAGCTACAGCAGCTGTTGTTAACTCATCAGTTGATGCAGCTACAGATGCAGCTAACGAAGCTACAGATGCAGCTAACGCAGCTACAGATGCAGCTCTTGCAGCAGCAGATGCAGCAGATGCAGCAACAGCTGCAGCTCAGGATGCATCTGATGCAGTAGCAGCTCTATCAGCATCAGTAAGCAAGTTGATCTCAAGCCTCCGTGCTCAGATCACTTCATTGACCAACTTGGTCATCAAGATCCAGAAGAAGGTCCGTGCTTAATAGCCGCCTTTAACTGAAAAGATCAGAACCGAATCCCGGCCCCCCTTCGGGGGGGTCGGGATTCGGCATTTATCAGGTTAGAATCTAGATATGCCAACAACTAACCAGGAGAAATTCACTGCCAAACTATTGGCGCTCACTTTGGGTGCTGTTACCGTTCTTGTGTTTACACAATCAGTAACTGATCCTGTTAACGTAACAAAGCTTTTCATTCTTGGAGGATTAGCATTTGCTTCCTTAGGAGCCGCACTTGCTGGGAAAGGATCGACCCACTTAAAGCCTCATAGACTGGCGCTTGTTTTGATTGGCTTGTTTTTGCTGGCTTCAATAGTCAGCCTAGTTGCAAGCAAAGCTCCACTTTCTCAATCTGTTTATGGAGTTTACGGGAGAAATAACGGATTTTTGCTTTATATCCTCTTGATTTTAGTGTTTGTCTCAACATTAACTATTCAGAATTCTAATCTCTTCAAGTATTTACTGGGGGCACTTTTCTTTGCAGGTTCCGTAAACGTTGCCTATGCACTCTGGGTAATGGCATTTGGAGATTTTATTGGCTGGAATAACATATATGGAAATCTATTGGGCACCCTGGGCAACCCCAATTTCATAGGATCTTTCTTCGGTATGTTCTCCGCACTTTTGTTTACCTATTTCTTTAACCCAGAATCTTCGTGGAAGATTCGTGTGGCGTCGATTGGCTTACTTGTCCTTACCTTTATCGGCATAATTGAATCAAATGCGGTCCAAGGGAAAGTTTTGTTCGTAGCTGCTCTTGGGATTACCTTATTCTTTTACATAAGGAGCAGAGTTCAATTCGTCGTAACTGATTTATCTTATATCTTCCTAGCCTCGGTTGGATTTTTGCTCGCGCTGTTTGGTACTCTTCAAAAAGGACCGCTTGCGGGTGTTCTATACAAGGAGACTGTAAGTTTACGAGGGCAGTACTGGCATGCAGGCTGGACTACCGGGTCACAGAACCCGTGGTTCGGGGCGGGCTTTGATTCATATGGTGATTGGTATCGACGTTCGAGACGGGAATCAGCGCTCACACTTCCTGGAATTGATACAGTCACAAACACAGCTCACAATGTTTACCTAGATATTTTTGCATTTGGAGGGTGGCCTCTACTTTGCGGATACATAGCAATAAACTTGCTTGTGATTGTCACAATTCTTAGAGTCACTATAAAGTCAAGAAGATTCAATCCGATATTTGTCTCATTGACTACTGTTTGGGTTTGTTACCAGTTACAGTCAATTATCAGTATCAATCAAATTGGATTAGCTATCTGGGGATGGATATTTGGAGCTGCGATTATTGCTTTTGGAATAAACGAAAAGAATCAAACCCAAAAAGAGCAAGCTCTCAGCACCGGTAAACAACGCAACCGAGCCAAAAACCAAAACGAACCAGTGTTTTCACCACATTTGGTTGCTGGGCTTTTCTCGGTCTTAGGATTGATTCTTAGCGTGCCCCCACTAAGTGCGGACATCAAATGGCGAGCCGCTCAGGTATCTCAAGATGTGGTAAAAGTTGAAGCTACGCTACAGGGTAGTTATCTCAACCCTCACAGTACTTATAGATACATCAATACTGTTGGAGTTTTTGAGTCTAATGGGCTATTTGAATTGGCCCATAAGTACGCGCTGATAGCTGTGGAATACAATCCAGAGAGTTTTGAGTCTTGGAGAAATTTATCTTTACTTAAGTTGGCTACACAAGCTGAAAAAGACATTGCGTTTCAGAATATGAAGCGCTTAGACCCCTTTAACCAAACCATTGGTAAGATCAACTAGTGAAAATCGGAATTATTGGACAAGGCTATGTTGGTTTAACCATTTCGGTGTTTGCTGCCGAGTCTTACGATGTAACCGGCTTTGACGTAAACTCACAAGTTGTTGATAACTTAAACCAGGGCATATCGCATATAGAGGGAGTTGAGAGTTCTACCCTTCAGGCTATCTTGAAGAGAGGTAGCTATAGGGCGACTACAAAAGCTAGTGACTTGGCAGACTCCGATGTAGTGATTATTGCTGTACCGACACCTTTAGGGCCTGATCGTGCACCAGATCTCCAGTTTATTGAGAGTGCTTGCAGAACAATAGGATCTGCAATAAAGCACTCAGTATTGGTCATTAACGAATCAACATCGTTTCCGGGTACGCTACGTAACTTTATCAAACCAGCAATTGAAAAGAATTCTCTGTCTATTGTCCAGCACATGTATGCGATATCACCTGAGAGAGTTGATCCAGGAAGATCTGATTTTAATCAGAAAAACACTGCACGTTTGTATGCTGGACTGACACTTGAAGCATCGGCCAGGACAAGAGATTTTTACAGTAAATTCTGTGACAATCTAATTGAAGTTTCTTCACCAGAGGTTGCTGAAGCAGCAAAGTTATTCGAGAATACATTTAGACAGGTGAATATCGCACTGGTAAATGAATTTGCTCAGATTGCACATGCCCTAGGAATAAGTGTCTATGAAACTCTAGATGCGGCAAATACGAAGCCATACGGCTTTATGAAGTTCACCCCTAGTGCGGGCGTGGGTGGTCACTGCATTCCTGTAGATCCAACATACTTGGCAGCGATCGCGGAGGAGCACGGAGCACCCGCTACTTTTATTCGACGTGCAAATGAAGTAAACCTCGAGATGTCTGAGTACATTGTCAGAAGAGTCGCTGCAGACAATGAAGGTAGCCTAGAAGGAAAAAGCGTTTTGGTAGTGGGGGTCGCCTATAAGCCAAATGTTGCTGATGTAAGAGAAACTGCCGCCGAGTTGGTGATTGAACATTTACGTAGCCAAGGCGCAGTCGTCTCATGGCATGATGATGTAGTCGGAAAATGGAAGGGCGAGGAGTCAGCTCCGTTGCGAGGAGCTGACATTGCGCTAGTGGTCACTAAACATGACTCAGTAAGTGAGAAAGAGATTTTGGCAAGCGCACCATATGTCTTCGATACAACTGGAAAAGTGAAGACCGCAAAGGGTCTATAGGAAGTTAGAGCTTTAAACTTGCCGCAACGCTGTCGATAATTGAATCTAAGGAGTGTTTAGGTTCCCAGTTAATGGTTTTTTTGATTTTGGAGATATCTGGCACTCGACGTTGCATATCTTCAAAACCCGCAGGATAAGCATCTGAGTAGGGAATGTGCTTGATTGCAGATGCAGAGCCTGTCTGTGCGATGACTTTTGTGGCGAGTTCCTTAATGGTTGTCTCCCCGACCCCGCCGACATTGAAATAGTCACCTATAGTTGAATCAGTTTCACTCAAGGTGATCACCGCCCTCACAGCATCCTCAACATGGCAGAAAACTCGAGATTGAGATCCATCATCGTAGATGGTGATCTCTTCATTCTTCAAGGCTGACTGGATGAAGCGGGGGACGACCATCCCGTATTGACCTGTTTGTCGAGGCCCGACGGTGTTAAAGAATCGGACTGTGGTTACTTTGAGGCCTTGGGTTTTGTGAAGGGTGTGGGCCACCGCTTCTTCAAGGGCTTTTGCATCAGCGTAGGTCCAACGGATTTTCTGCGGTGCACCGACCACTCGATCGGATTCTTCGTTAAGAGGCTGGTTTGGATTCTTGCCATAAATTTCAGATGTTGAGGCGATGATTAGACGCTTCTTGAATCTGGTTGCTGCGTGGAGAACGATTTCTGAGCCATTGAAGTTTCGGTCAATTGATTCAAGGGTGTGCTCCATGATGTTCTTAACACCTAGAGCTGCTGCCATGTGGAAGACAATGTCTGATTGTTCGACTAACTTTTCAACGAGAGCTTTGTCGCGGATGTCGCCTTCATGGACTTCGATTTTTCCTTGTAGGTGGGCGATGTTCTTGGAAGAGCCTGTGCTCATGTTGTCGAGGATTGTGACGCTATCTCCTCGGGCGATGAGGGCATCTGCCAGGTGAGATCCGATGAATCCGGCACCACCGGTGATGAAAGCGCGCATGGGTTGAGTCTATCTTT
Organism: Candidatus Nanopelagicaceae bacterium; assembly: GCA_965267875.1. GTDB lineage: Bacteria > Actinomycetota > Actinomycetes > Nanopelagicales > Nanopelagicaceae > Planktophila. Next base: position 69,989 of record OZ254157.1, read on the forward strand.
CGAGGCTGGCGCTCTGGATACATACAGGTGGTTCTCAGGTAGGTACGAGATGGTTTGGGTATGAAGAGCCTGGATGCGACCTACAGAAAGTTTTCATCCCGTGGGGTTGATGGGGCGCTCTGTGATGCGCTGGCGACGGCTCTGATGGTCGATGGGCGCGATGCGCAGCGGTGGATGGGGCGGCCAGAGCTGGCTGAATACAGTTTCTGGGTCATCAATCGAGATGATGAGACTGCGTGGTCCTATGGGCCTAACGAGGGGTATTGAGTACGGCAAGATAGGCGCGTGGCAACCACAGGTGGACTCAGTAGCGCTGATTTAGAGCGCGAGGCAAAGGCGCTTGAGCTTTCATCTCTTACTCAGGCTGAAGCGCTTGAGATTGGTTCAATTGCACAGGCAATTGGGTTGGAACGAAAGTTACCAATTGCAGTTGAAGTGCGAATGAAAGAGTGGATTGTCTTTCATGCGTCCCTTCCTGGATCAACACCTGAAAATGACTGGTGGATTGGTCGCAAAGCGCGTGCTGTGAATTTAACAGGTCGATCAACTCTGCATGAGCGAGTACTCGCTGAAGAACAAGGAATTGATTGGCACAAATCAAAGGGTGTGGAAGATGAGCTCTATGCCATCCATGGTGGTGGTTTAGCTCTTAATGTTGTTGGGCTTGGACTAACTGGAGTTTTGATTGTGAGTGGCTTAGAACAAGTTGCCGACCATATGTTGGGCGTTGAAATCATTACTGAATATTTGGCTCGTAAAGGTGAGCAGTTGTGAGCATCTGGGTCTCCGGTGAAGTTCTAATTGATTTGATTCCAAATGGCAGCGGTGAACGAGTTCCACATGTTGGTGGAGGTCCTGCGAATACTGCAAAGGCGCTCGCGCGGTTGGGCCACGATGTTTACTTCATTGATGGAATCTCAAGTGATAAGTATGGGCAGATGTCTCGCCAAGAGTTACTTGATGATGAGGTAAAGCTAGATCTCGCGTTGAATAGCGATAAGCCAACTTGTTTAGCGATTGTCTCGCTCAATGAAAACGGTGGAGCATCGTATGAATTTGAAATTGATGGCACAGCCACCTTTGATTTTTCTGCTTCCTGGTTACCTGATCCTTCCCGATACAAGCCGAGCGTGCTGCATATAGGTACGTTGGTCACTGTTATTCAGCCAGGAGCTGACGTCTTATATGACTGGGCAATGCAGGTGGCTGAGTTTGCGCCCATTGTCTTCGATCCCAATGTGCGATCAGTGGTGATGAACGATAGAGATAAGTACTTGGTGGCTGTTGAGCGTTGGGTAGCTATCTCATCTATTGTGAAGGTCAGCGATGACGATATGGCGTGGCTCTATCCAGGCCAGCAGTATGCAGATGTTGCGAAGCGTTGGATAAACGATGGAGCAGCGCTCGTTGTGGTGACACGTGGCGCTGATGGTCTGGTTGGCTTTACGGAGGATGGCGTTGTGGAAGTGCCAGGTGTGAAGGTGGACGTGGCTGACACTGTGGGTGCCGGAGATACAGTGGGTGCAATCGTTGTGGAAGCAATGATTGAAAAGGGAATCTTGAATCTGACCGGAGATACTTTGAAAGCAGTTTTGAATCGTGCGGCAATTGCTGCAGGAATTACCTGTTCTCGTAAAGGGGCTCAGCCTCCATATAAGCACGAACTCAAGGGAATATAGGTAACAACTGTGCAATTTATTGATGATGCAGAATTTCAAGTAGTAATTGATTTAGATGGCGGGGGGCGCATCACGTCGATCAAATGGCGTGAGATGGAATTCACTGTGCCATTTAGAGGTGGTGTGCTGACCAATGGTTGGTATCCGATGGCGCCATGGGCTGGGCGAATTAAGGATGGGTTGATTAAATCTGCATCTGGTGTTGAACATCAACTGCCGACAAATATTGACCCACCACATGCAATACACGGATTTGGTTTTACATCTTCATGGCAAGAAATTGGTCCAGGAAGATCCTTACTGCATCTACCAAATCCCTATTTGGGCGCCACCGTTGAACAGACTATTGAAGTCTTAGATGATGCCATTAGATGGTCTTTGGAATACGACGACAATGGTTGTGATATTCCGGTGTGGATGGGGATGCATCCGTGGTTTGCTCGCGATCTAGATCGAGGTGGAACTGCAGAGATTGAATTTTCGGCTGAGAAAATGTTGAAGCGAGATTCAGAAGGTCTACCGACAGGTGAATTGATTTCACCTCCTTCACCGCCTTGGGATGACGCCTTTACGCAGCTGCGCGGCACACCGGCAATCGCCTGGGAAGGCGTTGCACGTATTGATATTGAATCTGATGCACCTTGGTGGGTTGTCTACACAGAAGATCCTGACGGAGTTTGTATCGAGCCACAGACTGCTCCTCCGGATGCTGCCAATCTAGGCATTAGTGGTGAGAACTACATCGAAGCGCTCTTTGTTTTCTCAACTGACTAAATAGAATCATCCGCATGAGCACCGTTATCAATCGTCAGCACTTAAAGGCACTTCGCGCAAAGGAAGAGCAGCGCTTTCTTGATACCCATAAGGAATCAGCTGTAGCCTTTGAAGATTCCAAAAAAGTGATGCATGAAGGTGTTCCTATGTCATGGATGGCCAAGTGGCCAGGTGCTCACCCAGTATTTGTGAAAGAGGCAAAGGGTGCTCGCTTTACAGATATCGATGGACATACCTATGTTGATTTCTGCTTGGGCGATACCGGGTCTATGACCGGGCATTCACCTGATGCCACGGTCGCGGCTGTGCGTGAACAGGTTGGTAAAGGCATCACAGCGATGTTGCCGACTATCGACGCAGCGATTGTCTCTGGGCTATTGCGTGATCGGTTCGGCTTGCCTTTGTGGCAATTCACAGTTTCAGCTACCGATGCCAACCGACATGTGATTCGTTATTCACGAATGATTACAGGCCGTAGCAAGATTATTGTGATTGACCGTTGCTATCACGGATCTGTTGATGAAACCTTTGCAACTTTAGATGATGCAGGATTTACCGTAAAGCGTGAAGGCAATATCGGAGCTCCTGTTGATTTAGCTGAAACCACACGTGTTGTGGAATTTAATAATTTAGAAGTGATGGAAAAAGCCTTGGCACATGGCGATGTTGCGGCAATCTTGATGGAGCCTGCCATGACCAATATTGGAATTGTCTTGCCGTTAGACGGTTATTTGGTTGGCGTGGAAGATCTTGCGAAGAAATACGGCGCCTATTTGATTATTGATGAGACCCACACAATCTCTGTGGGTCCTGGTGGAATGACTAAGGCGTTGGGACTGAAGCCAGACTTTTTGACGATTGGCAAGGCACTCGCTGGTGGTATTCCAACTGGAACATTTGGAATGACGCAAGAGATTGCAGATCAGATTAAGAAGGTAGTTGAACTATCGATAATCGATTTAGGTGGCATTGGTGGAACCTTGGCAGGAAATGCTCTGTCGCTTGCTGCGATGAAGGCAACGCTGAGTGAAGTTCTTACTGAAGCGAACTTTAAGCGCATGATTGAACTTGGCAATCGCTGGTGTGACGGCATTGATGCTGCAATCAAAGAGTTTGATTTAGATTGGCACTGCAATCGTTTGGGCGCTCGTGGTGAGTATGTCTTTAAGGGTACAGCGCCAATTACAGGCAAAGAAGCTGCAGATTCAGGAGACTTTGAACTTGAGCAATACATTCACTTGCGTTTGCTAAATGACGGTTTCTTGCTGACGCCATTTCACAATATGGCTTTGATGTGCCCTGATACATCAGCTGAAGATGTTGATTGCCACACTGCCGCCTTTAGAACAATGTGCAAAGAACTGGTTCAATTACCACATGAGTGACAGTGAAATCTTCGGCGATATTTATACAAAAGGGCTTTGGGGTAGCGGCTCCAGTTCACAGCCACTATCTGGAAGTGGTTCAAATTCAGTAAATGCTCGACCTTATGTTGACTTAATCAAGAGATACGTAGAGGAACATTCAGTCCGCACAGTCTTGGATTTTGGCCATGGAGATTGGGAAATGTGGAAAGAATGGGATTTCCAAGGCGTAGATTATTTAGGAGTTGATGTCGCTCAAGGACTGTCAGAAAGAATTCAGGCAAAGTACGGAAATGATTTTCGTACTTTTATGTTTCATGATTTATCAAGGGGCGAACTTCCTCATGCGAACTTGTTGATTTGCAAAGACGTTTTACAACATCTCCCAAACGCCGACATAAAAGTCTTTCTGGATGCATGTAAGAGTTTTAAGCACGCGATTATTTGTAATGACATTTATATTCAAGGGACCTTTGTATTTGAATTGAAAGAAAGACTTCAGCTTCGAAGGAGATTAGCAAGGCTACTCAGTAAGCAGAATCCATTTTTTATGCAGCGCAGAAGAAATAACTCAGATATACCCACAGGGCAGTTTCGCGGAATTGATCTTGAAAAATATCCATTCAAAGATGTGGCGAACAATTTCCATATTGAAATACTTCTTGAATTTGATGGACCTAAAAGACCGGGTATTAGAAAAAGAGTTTATCTGCTCACTCGTAAAAATCTAACTAGTTAAACCCAAGAGTCTTATACAGACCCTTACCTGATTCGTTATCTTCATCCACGTAGAGCATCGCTTGCTTGATGCCCTTTTCTTTGAGGTAGATAAGGCCTTCAGTGCAGACTGCTTTACCGATTCCCTTACCTGCTTTATTGGGGTCAACGCCGATGACATAGAGCTCACCGATGGGATCTTGGTTTACAAAGTCGCGATGGATCTTGGTCCAGCAGAAGCCTGCGATTTTACCGTTGTGAATACATAAGAAGAATCCTTGTGGGTCAAACCAAGGTTCTTGCATTCTGTTCTCTAAATCTTTCATGACCCAATTACCTTGGTCAGGGTGGTGGGCAAAGATGAAGTTGTTCAGTTCGAGCCAGGCATCAGCATGGATTTCTGGGTCGAAGGTAATGAATTGATAGTTGTGGGGAATGTGAGGGATTGGTTCGTCAAGGGAACGGTAGAGCTTAAGGATGTGGCGCATGGTTAAACGAGTTCAGAAACAGGAGTTTCCTTGCCACCGTTTTGAACGGTGAAGCGATATCCAACGTTGCGCACTGTGCCGATGATGGATTCAAATTCAGGGCCAAGCTTTGAGCGAAGGCGACGTATGTGAACATCAACCGTGCGAGTTCCACCGAAGTAGTCATAGCCCCAGATCTCTTGCAGTAGTTGTGCGCGTGTGAAGACGCGGCCTGGGTGTTGGGCTAAGTATTTAAGAAGTTCAAACTCTTTGAAGGTCAGATCAAGAGAAGTTCCCTTGATCTTGGCGGTGTAGGTGTTTTCATCAATAACGACATCGCCTTGGCGGATTTCAGATGAAGTTGGGTCGAGTGCTTCAAGGGCTGCGATGTGTGCACCGACTGCGATGCGAATACGTGCATCTACTTCCGCAGGGCCTGCTGTATCGAGAATGACATCGTTGGCTCCCCAATCTGCAGTGAATGCAGTCAGGCCACCTTCAGTGGTGATTGCGATGATGGGTGCACCAACGCCTGTGGTGGATAGTAAACGTGTGAGTGATTTAGCAGTTGGTAGATCACGACGAGCATCAACAAAGACAATATCCATGACTGGTGTGTCGACAAGAACAGATGCTTCAAGAGGTGCGACTTTGCAGGTGTGCTGCAAGAGGCCGAGGGCAGGAAGAACTTCTGCGCTCGCTCCTTGCGAATTAGTAAGTAGCAACACCTTGGCCATTGTGTGAGAATACTCTTGTGAAAAGTTATCTTCCACTTCTTATTGTGCTGGTGCTGGCATCAGCATATGGGTTCTGGTGGAAGCGTAAATCAGGCGCGATTAGGTCTAACAAGGCTATTCCTGGCCATCGCTTGAGCGAGCAGGTATTGGGGCAACCTCTGGGATCTCGGGCAACAATGGTGCAGTTCTCATCAGCTTTCTGTACTCCGTGCCGGACTACCCATGCTCTGCTGTCACAGATGGTGCAGACAATGAACGATGTGAAGCACATTCAGGTCGATGCTGAATCTCATCTTGAATTAGTCCGTGAGCTAGATATTCGCTCTACACCAACAACGCTCTTTATCAACAAAGATGGCATTGAAGTAGGTCGCGCTGCAGGTACTCCTAAGCGTGAGCAGGTATTAGAGGCGCTTGAGGCTATTCGTTAATTCCTGCAAGTACTTCGCAACTCGCACATATCAAGGTGCTTGCCTATCCTTTACGTATGTCTGAGATTCTCAATAAGCCAGAAGTTGCAAAGATCTATATCGATGCGCGCGGCCCACGTTTTGGTGCTGCGATTACAACAACTGTTTTGGCAATTACTTTGGTTACTCAGAGCACTTGGTTATTGGCAGCGCAAGGTCTTGTCTTCTTCATCGGCGCAGTGCGTGGTCCTCAGTTCACGCCTTACGCATTTATCTTCAAAACTTTGGTTAAGCCAAGACTTAAGAAGGAGGCTCCAACAGAGGATGTGCGCCCACCTAAGTTTGCTCAGGCGGTTGGCTTTGCCTTCGCACTCGTTGGTGTCTTGGGCGCAGTTGCTGGATCTAGCGCGGTCTTTACGGTGGCAGTGGGTATGGCGCTGGCGGCGGCGTTCCTCAATGCAGCGTTTAACTACTGCCTTGGCTGCGAGATGTACCTGCTCGGCCTACGTTTCACGTCTAAGTAACTCAAATTAGAAAGTAGACTTAAGGCATGGCTGGAAAACACGAACTACATGAAAAGGGCTTACGCCTTACTCCGCAACGCGAGCTTGTACTTTCTGCTGTGCGCGCACTAGGACATGCAACGCCTGAAGAGGTTGCAGAGAAGGTGCGCCAGACACATCCTGGAATTAACTTGTCTACGGTTTATCGCAACCTGGAAACACTGGAAAACGTTGGGCTTGTGCAGCACACGCACTTGGGCCACGGTGGAGCCACCTATCACGCAGCTGAAGAGCTAACTCACTTGCACCTTGTCTGCGGTACTTGTGGATCAGTAGGAGATGCACCGATTGATGTGGCAGCTAACTTTGTTCAGAATTTATCTGATGACTACGGCTTTAAGACCGATGTCACGCACTTTGCCATCTATGGCACCTGCGCTGCCTGCGTAAAGTAATTCGTCATGACTGCCGTCTATGTCGAAGAAGGCCCAGATCAAGGTGCCATCTGGCATTTCGGTGAACCCAATAGAGAGCAGAAGGCACTGGATGAAGGAAAAGCCTGGGCAGATTTATCGCATCTTTCAGTAATTGCTGTTGCGGGTCTTGATCGCCTGAAGTGGTTACATGATTTAACAACGCAGTACTTGCTGGATTTCCAGGCGGGTGTGTGGACTTCTGCGATGGTGTTGGATCCACAAGGACATGTTGAGTATCAATTTGTTCTAGTTGATGATGGCAATACTTCGTGGATTGTGATTGATCCGCCTTACGTGCAAGGCCTGCTCGAGTACCTCAACAAAATGCGATTTATGTTGCGGGTTGAGGTGCGAAATGCATCTAGTGAATTTGCTGTGTTGCGCGCACCTGGAAAAGCTACAGATATCGGTGGGCCGTTTGCTTTGGTGCCACGATCTGAAATCGCTGAGATGGAAGAAGTCTTTGGCACAACCGCGATGCAGGTGGGCACATGGGCCTTAGATGCTGAACGTGTTGCAGCCGGCAGACCTCGTCATGGCTTTGATACAGACCATAAATCAATACCGAATGAACTAGGTGTTTTGAATAACGCGGTGCATATGAATAAGGGTTGCTATCGTGGGCAAGAAACGGTTGCCAAGATTTATAACTTAGGTAAGCCCCCTCGTCGTTTGGTGATGCTGCACCTTGATGGTCATGCGGTTGTGATGCCGCCATCTGGTACGCCTGTGATGAATGGGGATGTGCAGGTGGGATTTCTCGGAACAGTTGCTCGCCATCATGAGTTGGGTCCGATTGCGCTGGCTGTGGTTAAGCGCAATACGCCAGTTGATGCGGAGTTGATGGTTGAGGGTGTGGCAGCATCTCAGCAGATCATCGTTGAGGCATAAGCAATGAAGTTTATGGGGCAGCTATTTGTCACAGTGCTTGCCTGCTACGCGATTATCTTGGCTGTGCGCAAGCTTTAAGCAGTTACTCTTACCCTGTGGAGCTCTTTACAACTGTACTTCTTGTGGTGATATCACTTGGGTTAGGTGTGGGGCTCCTTATCTATGGCATTCGCGGCACGAGTGAATCGCAAGCACGCGATGGGCGCACATATAAGAGAGGCAGGCTCTAATGGCCTTCACAATCCCAGAAGGACTTCATCCTGATCTCAATCCACTGGCGTGGATGATTGGAACTTGGCGCGGTAAGGGCCGTGGTGAATATCCAACGATTGACACCTTTGAATATGCGCACGAAGTGGTCTTTAACCATGACGGTCGCCCCTTTATGAATTACTACTCACGTTCTTGGATTATCGATAGCGATGGGGAAATTCTTCGCCCCGGTGGATCTGAAGCAGGGTTCTGGCGAGTAAAGCCAAATAACGTTTTAGAGGTAGTGATTTCACATAGCACTGGAATATCAGAAGGATGGGTCGGACAGTTTGATGGTCCAAAGATTCAGTTAGTAATGGATCAAGGTTATTCAGCACCGACTGCAAAGATTGTTACTGCGGGTGTTCGTTTATATGGACTTGTTGCTGGAGAACTCTTCTTCGCTTACGACATGGCAGCTGAAGGACAAGAACTTCAGGCACATATCTGGTCAACTCTTGAACGTCAGAGTGAGTAGGTAGTTTTATGAAAGATGCAGTGTTGGCCGAATATGTGCGCGATGGGTTTGTTGAATCTGTACACCGTGGGTATTTGCTGGCGCTTAACGCTGATGGCAGTACTGCACTAGAACTTGGCGATAGTTCGGCGTTGATCTTTCCAAGGTCTTGTGTGAAATCTATTCAAGGCGCTGCCATGGTGCGTGCCGGTTTGAAGTTAGAGCCTAGGTTGTTGGCACTTGGTTGCTCTAGCCATTCGGGATCTAGTCAGCATTTATCTGCTGTGCGTGAAATCTTGGCTATGGCGAAGTTAGATGAGAGCGCTCTGCAGTGCATGCTGGATAAGCCGCTGGGGGATTCAGAACGTCGCGAATGGGGCGATAAGCCGGCGACCCGTATCTCAATGAACTGCAGCGGCAAGCATGCGGCAATGTTATTGACCTGTGTGGTTAATGGTTGGCCTACAGATAGTTACTTGGATCCTGCTCATCCGTTGCAGGTTGCGATTAAGGCTGAGCTTGAAAAGTTAGCTGGCGAAAAGATCACCTTGACATCAACTGATGGGTGCGGAGCACCGCTCTTCTTGTTATCTGTTGCAGGCCTAGCGCGCGCGATTCGCAACATTACGATTTCTAAAGATTCCATTCATCAAGAAGTGATGGCGGCATCGCGTGCATTTCCTGAGATGGTTGCAGGTAAGGGGCGCTTAACAACGCAGATGATTGAAGCGGTTCTTGGGCTTTACATGAAAGATGGAGCAGAAGCTGTTGAAGTTGCCTCGATGCCAGATGGACGCACCCTTGTATTTAAGGTCTCTGATGGCTCGCTACGTCCATTTAGAGTCTTGGTGCATGCAGGTTTGAAGAAGCTTGGAATTGATAGCCCATATGAGCCTGAAAACGTGCTGGGTGGAGACCGAGTAATCGGGAACATTCGCGCAACCTTTTAATCGAGCGTACCCTTTCGTATATGACTTCCCGCCGCGTTGCCACCTTGATGGTGCATACCTCGCCTCTTGATCAGGCAGGTGTGGGCGATGCCGGTGGAATGAATATCTATGTCTGTGAAGCCGCGCAGAATATGGCGCAGCAAGGCGTTGAGGTAGATATCTTTACAAGACGCACAAATAGCGATGTTGCAGATATTGTTACAGTAACTCCTGGTGTGCGCGTGATTCAACTAAATGTGGGACCAATTGTGGGCGTTACCAAAGAGCAGCTGCCGGCATATATCCCGCAGATGGCGCAAGCGTTTAAAGAAGAGTTAAAGAAGAGCCGTTACGACGTGATTCATTCTCATTACTGGATTAGCGGCAAGGTGGCGATGCCGGTTGCGAAAGAGCTTGGAATTCCGGTGGTGCATACGATGCACACGATGGCACGGGTCAAGAATTTGAATTTGGCTGAAGGTGAATCTCCTGAACCAATGATCCGGGTGCAGGGTGAAACTCAGGTTGTGGCGGCCGCAGATGCGTTGGTTGCCAATACTGATGCTGAAGCTGCGAGTTTGGTTTCACTCTATGAAGCATGCCCTGATCATGTTTCTGTTGTGAGCCCAGGGGTGAACCTCAAGGTCTTTACGCCGGGTGCGGGGCGTTTGGCTGCGCGTGAATTTATTGGTCTTGATAAAGATGTTCATGTCATTACCTTTGTGGGGCGCATTCAGCCGCATAAGGGCCCTGAGGTATTGATTAGAGCAGTTGCTGAGATGGTGCAGCACTCACCACATCTGCGCAGCAAATTGGTCGTAAATATTATTGGTGGGCCATCGGGTGCTAACCAATCAGAAGTAGAGCGTTTGAAAGAGTTGGCTTCATGGCTTGGTATTGATGATGTGGTGCGCTTTGCGCCTCCTGTGCTGCGCACAGATTTACCGCAGTGGTATCGCGCATCTGATTTAGTCTGTGTGCCAAGTTATTCTGAAAGCTTTGGTTTAGTTGCCCTTGAGGCACAAGCGTGTGGCACACCAGTTGTGGCTACTGCTGTTGGCGGGCTTCGTACAGCGGTCGCTGACGGTATTTCAGGAGTATTAGTAGATGGCCATGATCCACGTGCCTGGTCTTCAGTATTTGCTCGCTTGCTGCAAGAGCCACAGCGTCGCGTGCTGTTATCTCTTGGCGCTATTGAGCATGCATCGCACTTTGGCTGGGAGGCCACATCGCGTGGAACTCTAGATATTTATGACCGTGTTTTATCAGGGCGTGACCAGGCTGCAAAGAGTATTGGCTAGATGGCTGATCCAAGAGATGTGATTGAGGATTTTCTACAGTCACACGATTTAGATTTTGAGAAGAAAGATGGCAACACCTTTATGGTGACTCTGCCGGGAGAAAAGAAGCTGCAGACACATTGTGCGCTGGTGGTTGGCGATCATTCTTTAAGCATTAACGCTTTTGTGATTCGTAAGCCTGATACTCATGAAGATGCGGTTCATAAATGGTGCATGGCAAAGAATGCTGCGATGTATGGGATTGCATTTGCCATCAATGAGCTGGGCGATATCTATTTGGTGGGGCGCTTGCCGCTACCGGCAGTTACTGCGCAAGAGTTGGATCGTTTGATTGGTTCAGTGTTGCAGTATTCAGATAGCTCTTTTAATCTACTCCTTGAACTTGGCTTTGCTGATGCAATACGCCGTGAATGGGCTTGGCGAGTAAGCCGTGGTGAATCACTGGCTAACTTAAAAGCATTCGAGCATTTGATTTAATGTGAGAAGATTTGCCCCATGTCCACATTGAAGCTGATCCTGCTGCGCCATGGTGAATCCGAATGGAACGCCCTTAACTTATTTACTGGGTGGGTTGATGTGCGCCTATCTAGTAAGGGTGAGGCCGAGGCTGCTCGTGGTGGCAAGATGTTGGCAGAGCGTGGGTTATTGCCTGATGTAGTGCACACCTCACTCTTGCGTCGTGCGATTCATACATCGCAGTTGGCACTTGATTCATGTGATCGCCACTGGATTCCAGTAAAGCGCTCGTGGCGCCTCAATGAACGCCATTACGGTGCTCTGCAAGGAAAAGATAAGGCGCAGACTCTGGCTGAATATGGCGAAGAACAATTTATGTTGTGGCGCCGTTCCTACGATGTGCCGCCTCCTGTGATTGAAAAAGGCTCTGAATTCTCGCAAGATGCTGATGCGCGCTATGCAGACCTAGGTGCCGAGCTACCAATGACCGAATGCTTGAAGGATGTTGTCGCTCGCATGATCCCGTACTGGGATAAAGATATAAAGCCTGATTTAGCTAGCGGCAAGGTGGTCTTGGTGACCGCTCACGGTAATTCGCTACGTGCGCTGGTGAAGTACTTAGATGGTATTTCGGATGAAGATATTGCGGCCCTCAACATTCCAACAGGTATTCCACTGCTCTATGAATTAAACGCTGACTTCACACCTGTGAAAAAGGGCGGGGAATACTTAGATCCTGCAGCAGCTCTTGAGGCTATTAAAGCCGTGGCGAATCAGGGTAAGAAGTAAGTTACTTTTTATTCAGCAGGCTGGGTAGTTAGCTTTGCTCCAGTTGTGATGCCGGCATAGTCATCGCGCTGATCGCGGATGATTGCGTTAAGAGTTACTACTCCAGCGCGAGCAAAGGCGAGAGTTACTGTGACGTTCTTGCCAGCTTCTGCGCCAACGGTTGGGAATACCGCCTTAGATGTTGCTACTTCGCCTTCAAAGCGGATTGGCTCGTTCTGACGAAGTTCTTTCTCGCCAGTAAATACTGCTTGAACTCCACCAGCGCTGATTCCGAGCAAGGTATCTGGAGTTTCTAGGTAGTTAACGATTGTTCCGACAACAACTGCTGAGCCATCTTCGGTTGCAACAAGCAACATGTTGGCTACGAAAATATCGTTGCCATCTGTTTTGATCTTTGCTTCTGCGCCATCAGTTACTTGCTTAATGACACGAGTTGCAGCATTTGGGCCGGCGCCTGCACAGGATGAGAGTGTGAGTGCAAGGGATGCAATTGTGAAAGTTGCAGCAATCTTTTTTCTATCGAGGCGGCGCATGGGCGCAATTATCGCATGTCAAATAAGCCTTATTTCTCGCCTATTTGGGCTCTCTTGTGTGAGATTAAACTGGCTTTTCTATGTCGGTGATGGCTGGTAGAATTGGTCGTCTAACGAAGGGCAATACATGACATTCAAGGTCGGCGAAACCGTTGTTTATCCCCACCACGGAGCAGCTCTTATCGAGGCAATTGAAACTCGAACAATTAAGGGCGAAGAGAAGACCTACCTAGTACTTAAGGTTGCCCAGGGCGACCTCACAGTCCGCGTTCCTGCCGATAATGTAGATCTCGTTGGCGTGCGCGATGTCGTTGATTCAGCTGGCCTCGATCGCGTATTTAACGTCCTCCGCCAGCCATATACCGAAGAACCAACCAACTGGTCCCGTCGTTACAAGGCAAATCTCGAAAAGCTTGCATCCGGAGACGTCATTAAGGTCGCAGAAGTAGTCCGCGATCTCTACCGTCGCGATCTCGATCGTGGCCTCTCAGCCGGTGAAAAGCGCATGCTCGCCAAGGCGAAGCAGATTCTCGTCTCTGAACTCGCACTAGCCGAGCGCACAGATGAAGAGAAGGCTGCAACTCTCCTTGACGAGGTTCTCGCTTCATAACGCTTAACTTCTCATGATCGCCGCAATTATTGCTGCTGCTGGCAGCGGCGAACGCTTTGGCGCATCTATCCCTAAAGCACTTATCCAACTGGGCGACCGCACACTCCTTGAACACGCTGTTGCCTCCATCTCGGCTGTTGCAGATCAGATTGTTGTGACTGCGCCCAGTGGATATGAAGATCAAATAAAGAAACTTGTCGGTGATGACATCGTTGTTGTCACGGGTGGTGCTACTCGCTCTGACTCTGTTCGTGCAGGCCTTGCAGCCATTAAGGGTGCCGACTTTGTCTTGGTGCATGATGCAGCGCGATCACTTGCCAGTGTTGATTTAGCAAAGCGCGTTGTGGCTAGCCTTCAAGGTGGCGCAGTCGCTGTTGTTCCCGTTCTTTCTGTTGTCGATACCTTGCAACAGGTGGGTGCTAATGGAAACGTTGTTGCGGCCGTTGATCGCGCGCAGTTACGTCGCGTGCAGACTCCTCAAGGATTTACCTATTCAGTGCTTCAAGAAGTTCATCAAGGCGCACAGGACGCGACAGATGATTCCACTTTGGCGCTCAACGCAGGCCATAAGGTGCAGACAGTTCTTGGCGAAGAACGTGCCCTGAAAATTACAACTCCTTCAGATTTAGCTACAGCGCTCACCTTCTTAGGAGATGCCACAACATTTAGTACAGGTGTGGGCGTTGATGCACATGCCTTTGCGCAAGGGCGAGAGCTTTGGCTTGCTGGTCTTCATTGGCCAGATGAAGTTGGCGTTGAAGGACACTCTGATGGCGATGTGGCATCCCACGCAATCTGTGATGCGCTCTTTGCAGCAACTGGTTTAGGTGATTTGGGCAGTAACTTCGGAACATCGCGACCTGAGTATGCGGGCGCATCAGGAATTACATTGCTGAAAGAGACTCTGGCGATTATTAATCGGGGCGGCTATTCGATTTCACATGTATCGGTGCAGATCATCGGCAATCGTCCACGTATTGGTGCACGCCGTGCTGAAGCCATTGCAACGTTATCGGCAGCTCTCGGTGGGGCAGATGTAGCAATCCTTGCGACTACTACTGATGGCATGGGCCTTACCGGTGAAGGCAAAGGCATTGCAGCGATTGCATCTGCCTTAGTAATCAAGCGATAGAATTGCCTAATGAGTTCGCTGCATTTATATGACACCCTGACGCGAACCACATCAGAGTTTGTCCCCCTTAAAAAGGGCGAAGTAGGCATCTATCTATGTGGAGCAACGGTGCAAGCACCTCCCCATATCGGCCATGTTCGCTCCGGAGTTAACTTCGATATCTTGCGCCGCTGGCTGACAAAGAGCGGCTACAACGTCACCTTTATCCGTAACGTTACCGATATCGATGACAAGATTTTGCATAAGGCAGTCCACGAAGAATCACCTTGGTGGGCAGTTGCTATGAAGTATGAGCGGGCATTTACTGATGCATACGCTGCCCTTAACGTCTTGCCCCCAACATATGAACCACGTGCGACAGGCCATGTCACGCAGATGATTGAACTCATGCAGGCATTGATTGAAAAGGGTGCGGCATACGCTCCTGGCAATGGCGATGTGTATCTAGAGGTTCGCAAGCTCACTTCTTACCTCACTCTTTCACGCCAGAAGTTAGATGATTTACAACCAGCAGCCGATGCTGATGAGACTTACAAGAAAGATCCTCGCGACTTTGCTCTGTGGAAAGCTGCAAAACCTGGAGACCCATCATGGCCAACTCCGTGGGGGCCAGGTCGACCTGGATGGCACCTCGAATGTTCTGCGATGGCACATTCTTATTTAGGTGAAGCATTTGATATTCATGGTGGCGGACTTGATCTGATCTTCCCTCATCACGAGAACGAGATTGCACAATCTGAAGCTGCTGGTTACGCCTTTGCCAAGAGATGGTTACATAACGCTTGGGTGACAGCATCCGGTGAGAAGATGTCGAAGTCTTTAGGTAATTCACTACAGGTGCACGAACTTTTGAAGACTGTGCGCGGTATTGAACTTCGTTGGTATTTAGGTTCTGCGCACTACCGATCCATGCTCGAGTTTTCTCATGAAGCGCTCGCTGAATCTGCGACAGCTTTCCGTCGCATTGAAGGTTTCCTCACTCGCTCAGTTGAACTCTTGGGTGTTGAGCCAACGCCAGTAATTAGCGCAGCCTTTAGTGATGCGATGAATGATGATTTAGCAGTGCCAACAGCGCTTGCCACAATCTCTGAAGCGCTCAAGACAGGAAATAGCGCAATTACTGCAGGAGATAAGGCTGTTATTGCATCTGCGGCCAATGAAATCCGTGGAGCGCTCGATGTTTTGGGTTGCGACCCATTTGATCCAGCATTTGCATCAGGGGCTGCCGGCGAAGATATGACTGCCGCGCTCGATGGCGTTATCAAGTTAGCGCTTGAGCAACGCACAGCTGCCAGAGAGAGAAAAGATTTTGCAGCATCTGATGCCATTCGCGATGGGTTAGCATCTCTTGGAATTACTATTGAAGACACAGCACAAGGGCCACGTTGGTCTATTTCTAGAGATGGACAATAACCATGGCCGGTAATGCAAAACCAAGAGGCGCAGTGCGCAAATCCAAGAAGGGCCCAACAGCGGGCACTGGTGGAAATAATAAGCGTCGCTTAGAAGGCAAAGGTCCAACACCGAAGGCTGAAGATCGTCCCTATCACGCAGCTGCAAAGCGCAAGAAGGCAGCCGAAAAAACCGCTGCAAAGAAGCCAGCAACTGCAGCGCGTAAGTTTTCTCGAGGAGATGCACCACGTGGTGAAATCGTGGCAGGTCGTAACGCAGTTCTTGAAGCGCTTCGCGAATCAGTGCCAGCTACAGAACTCTTAGTTGCACGCAGTATCGATGTTGATGATCGCGTCGCTGAAAGCTTGCAGCTTGCCCTCAACCATGGGCTATCAATCCGTGAAGCACATCGCGCAGAGGTTGAAGGAATATCACCTAATAGCCAAGGAATTATCTTGGCGATTAAGCCTTTCCAATATTCATCATTTGAAGAGATTACTCAGCGCGCAAAGACTCCGATGTTGCTGGTCGCCCTCGATGGCGTTACCGATCCTCGTAACTTAGGTGCGATTGTGAGAAGTGCTGCGGCCTTTGGCGCATCAGGTGTATTGATGACTGAACGACGAGCAGCAGGAATGACAGCATCGGCTTGGAAATCTTCAGCAGGTGCTGCTGCACGTCTGCCGATTGCGCAGGTAACAAACCTTGCTCGCACCATCGATGAAGCTAAGAAGATGGGCTGCTTTGTAGTCGGTCTCGATGGTGAATCAGATGTGAAGATCGCCGATATGAAGGTCGCAACTGAGCCGCTGATGCTGATTGTGGGCTCAGAAGGCAAGGGGCTTGCTCGTTTAACCCGTGAAAAGTGCGACATTGTTGTTTCGATTCCAATTAGCGCAACGACTGAATCTTTGAACGCATCGGTGGCAACTTCCATCGCGCTCTATGCAGTCGATGAGGCGCGTCGTAAGGGTTAAGCAGATGGCGCTTCAACGATTTATTGTCTGTGGTGATTCATATTCAGAAGGCATGTCTGATGAAATCATTGATCACAAGTATCGTGGATGGGCAGATCGCGTTGCTGATGTGATGGCTAAGGCGCACACAGACTTTACCTATATGAATTTGGCTGTGCGCGGAAAGTTAATTGGCCAAGTGGTTGAAGAACAAGTTCCGACGGCACTGGCATTTGTCACTGGTCCAGATACTTTGGTCTCATTTCATGCAGGCGCCAACGATGCCTTGCGTCCTGGATATCAGGCTTCGATTGCGATTCCGTTATATCAAGAGGCAGTGCGATTAATTGCAAAATCTGGAGCAACCTTGATGCTCTTTACCGTTCTTGAAAATACTGGCAACAAGGGCAAAGGCTCTGAAATCTGGGAGAAGCGATTCTCTGAATTTAATCGTGGCGTGCGCGCAGTAGGCGCTGAAGTTGGCGCAATTGTGGTTGATGCTAACCAAGAGCGATTCTTTAGCGATCGTAGATTCTTAGCCTTTGACCGCCTTCATTTAAATGCTGAAGGTCATAAGAGATGCGCCGATGCAGTTCTTGAGAAGTTAGGACTTCCCTTTGATCCGGCTTGGCGCACACCGCTGCCACCAGCGAAGAAAACTCCGTGGGTTCTAGAAAAACTTGTCACAGTTGCTTGGTTCTTTGTCTTTGCGCTGCCGTGGATATACCGCCGTCTTCGCGGTAAATCATCAGGCGATGGCAGAGTTGCTAAATACCCAACTCCAACAAAGTGGCCAATAAAGTAAGAAACTGCGCTTAAATCGGCAATGAGTGCTCGTCCCATTGAGGTTGTCAGTGAAGTGCGCTTTACTAGAAACATGAAGACGAAAACTTGGAAATCTACTTGGTTCATTAGCGCGCTCCTAGTCTTTCTTACTCTCCAGAGCCAACCCTCCTTCGCTGAATTAGGTGGCTACGCAGTCGTTCACCCTGATGGCCATGTATGTGGCGTGATTGTGGCTACCAGTACAGATCCATTTGGAAACGGCGGAACTATGCCTGTCGAGTACATGGGTTGCCCACCTGGTTCCCGAATCATTTTTCAAACTAAGGCAGATCCAGATACAGGAAATGTGGCTGGATATCACGGTTCTTCACCAGGAACTTCAGTTCAATATGACGACGCAACCAACTCGTTTACTATTTCAAACGGCTCACCAGCAGCTGCACCAGGAACTTCAACCCCTCCTGCAAAAATCACTTTGATTATTAAAGATGGAATCGCGACTGATTCAAGTGGAAGAAGTTTTAGTACAGGCAATGGTGTCTCTGCGTCAACAACACTGAGCCAAGATCAATATCAGCAGCTTGTCACAGAAACTAGTCGAATCGACAGCGCAAAGAACCAGCGCCAAAATGCATTAAGCCAAGCACAATCACTGGCAGCTCAGACACCCGGAATTGAAAGGTGTGTATCTTGGTCTGGCTATCTAGAAAATGGCCAAGAGTGTGCA
This sequence comes from Candidatus Nanopelagicaceae bacterium, assembly GCA_965267875.1. Classification (GTDB taxonomy): domain Bacteria; phylum Actinomycetota; class Actinomycetes; order Nanopelagicales; family Nanopelagicaceae; genus Planktophila. The sequence continues at coordinate 88,327 of OZ254157.1, forward strand.
GTTGCTACAGCATCATCCGATACAACAACTGTTCAAACTCGATCTGTTTCTAATTCACTTTCTAATGTAGATTCCCAAACAGTTCTCAATGTTGAGTCTTCAACAGCAACAGCTGGCGTAGATTCGGTAACAATCACAGTTAAGGCCACCAACGAGTTTGTGGCTCCAGTAATCAAGTCAGAAGCTGTCGAGGTGCAAGGAACAACCGCAGATGTTTCATCGCTGGCTTTGAAAATTGAAACCAATGTAAAGGCAGCGGTAGATATTGATAAGTCACTTCGAAAGTTAGAAACCCTAAGAAAAGTCACAGCTTCAAGCGTGATTAAGCTGCCAGATGCGAAGCTTTCCAAGGAATCAGCAATTAGCCTTACGCCAAGTATTTGCTCAGCTTCAGGTATTCAAGTAGCTAAAATTGGCAAAGGTTTATGCACGATTGCCTACACAATCCTCTCTGAAGCGGGAAACACCTATACGACAGAGAAAACCTTCTCGTTTAGATAGCTCTTACGCTCCAACTAAAGCTATAAGTACCGCCAGATACTAGGTATTGCGGCAAGGTATCTGGGCCACAGGATGCTGTTCCAACGCCGCGGTGAGCTGCATCGATATGAACAACTGTGTTTCCAGATGCGCGTAGCTCAACATCATGGGTTGCATCAGCTAGCTCGGTTGCTCTAAATGGATTAACGCTGACCTGACGTGGTTTATCCATATCGATACGAAGACCATTACCTGCGTTATCGGTCAAGGTAAACCAACGAACACCGGTGTGGCCACCATTTTCTTGTGGGCGCACATACGGGATGTACTGCTCCCAGACTGAGGATGCCCATTTACCAACGCGACCGATTTTGCGATCTGGATATGTCTCGTGTGGGCCAACGCCAAGGTAGGTGAACTTTGATAGCGCGCCATCAATTTCAAAGTTGATACCAACTCGTGCAATGTCATCCCATTGCTTAGGAGTTGTGATGGTTTCTTTGACACATAATCCATCTGCAATAGGTGTCACAAGTTGAACCTGCTTGACCTTAAATCCGGTGCTGGTCTGCCAGACGCTCGTGACCTTGTAAGACTTCGCTGTTTCAGTAATGGTGCAATCGATACGTTCTAGATCGCGAACGCCGTAGCCATCCCACTTTTCAGCAAAGTGAGCGATGCGATCGTTATCAGTTGGTGCGCGCCATAGCGATGGTTGAGGTGCAACAAGACCGAATGGAATTTGGATTTCGCCAGCATCATCGACTGCGCCTTCAAAGAGGTCACTTGTTGAAGCAGATGAAAGAGTTGCCTTGCGTGAAGCTAGTGCAAATTGTTGATAGGCGACTTCATGTCCTGCAGGTGCCCAATCGGTGCGATGTAAATTAAAGAGTGAGAAGGTAATGAATCTTTCACCTGGTCCATCAATCTTGGCGAGGAACTTCGATGCAATGCGCACCTTGGCGCTCTTTTGTGGTGCAACGTTTGGAAGCTTCAGAGTGCCACCATCAATGACTTCGCCATCGCGGGTGATGGTCCATGTGCAGCCAAAACCAGCTAAATCCTTGAAGAATTGGCGGTTGGTAATGGTGAAGTTGCCTGTTGCTGCCTTAGTTGAAGTAAAGGCGACCGGGGCTGCAATCGCTTTAAATTCATGCATCGCAGGCTTTGGTGTGCGATCTGGAAAGACCATTCCATCGCAGACAAAGTTTCCGTCATGGCGTACTTCACCGAAATCTCCACCGTAGGCAGAGCGTGTAGTGCCATCTGAAAGTGTTTGTTCAATTCCGTGATCCCAGAACTCCCAGATAAATCCACCTTGTAGACCAGGAAGCGAGTGGATGGCATCCCAATACTCTTTTAAGGTTCCATTTGAATTACCCATCGCGTGCGAGTATTCGCACATAATTAGTGGGCGATCTTGCTTACCTGATTTTGCATGGCTAACAATTGCTTTAATCGATGGATACATTGGACAGATGACATCGGTCAGCCTGTGGCCACCGCGCCAATCGCCGTTGATGGCGCCTTCGTAATGAAGTGGGCGAGATGTGTCGAGGGAACGTGCAAAGGCTGCAGCTGCGTAATGGTTGGTGCCGATACCTGATTCATTACCGAGTGACCAGAAGATGACTGATGGGTGGTGCATATCGCGCTGCACCATACGACCTACGCGCTCAACGAATGCTGATGCATAACGTGGATCATTTGAAATTGAATCATAAAATGCATGGGATTCGATATTTGCTTCATCAATGACATAGAAGCCAAGCTCATCGCAGAGCTCAAGAAAAGCTGCATCATTTGGGTAGTGCGATGTGCGCACCGCGTTAAAGTTCCAACGCTTCATTTCCAGTAGGTCTTGGCGCATATCTTCGCGAGAGAGAACGCGACCTGTGTGGCGGTTAAAGTCGTGGCGGTTGACGCCATAGATAAAGACGCGCTTGCCATTGACCAATAAATCGCGGCCCTTAACGACAACGCTGCGGAAGCCGATCTTCTGTTGTGAAACTTCAACGACTTGACCGGCAGGGCTGATTAGTTCGATGCGAAGTGTGTAAAGGGCAGGGGTTTCAGCGCTCCAGGCAGCCACCTTAGGAACAGTGGTTTCAAGGACGATATGGCCAGGCCATGGTGATTGCAGCGGTTCGCGCAGGCGCTTTGCTGACTCTGGCATTGAGCCATCCCAGTATTCGCCGGCAAAGTGTTTGCGGTTTGCTTCCTGCAATTCGGCAGACATTTCAGTCCAGGTAGGTGTGACGTGGTGCTTATAGGTAGCACTCAACTGTGCGCTCTTTACCTTTGGCAGCTCTTCTATAGATGTGCGTAGGGTGTAACCATCAACGCTCTTGCCCTTGATTGAACCGATAACTGCATCGATTTTTAAAGTTCCAGTTGTGCCTTCTGCCTTAAGGCCAGCAGTTGTTGCAAACTTTTCGATGTAGACAAGATCGGTTGCATATAACTTTACCGAGCGGGTAATGCCTCCATGCCACCATTGATCTTGATCTTCGATGTATGTGGCATCAGACCATTTGGTAACTGAGATGCGAACTGTGTTACGACCACGTTTGATGAAAGCGGTAACATCAAATTCAGCAGCGAGGCGAGAATCTTTGGTGAGTCCTACTTCAGTTCCGTTAACAGTGATGACTGCAACGGATTCATAACCACCAAGATGTAGAACAATGCGCTTGTCACCCCATGATTGCGGAACATCAAAGTCACGTTCATAGATGCCGGTTGGGTTCTCTTCCGGTACCTCTGGTGCTACGTGATCCCATGGCATCTGCACATTTGTGTAGATCGGCTTATCAAAGAAGGTGTCGCTCGTTGGTTGCATCGTCCACAAGCCTGGGACGGGAATGGATGTCCACTTCTTTCGTGACTGATCGTTAGGAGAGCGCAGTAGTTGGAAGCGCCAGGTGCCGTCGAGTGAAAGTGTTTCAAAGTGCTCAATGTTGAGCATCGGCAAACGGTTGATTGAGTTTGTCTCTGGGCTCATCCAATAATTTGGCAACATGGCGGTTATCCTCTCATTAGCGCCGTGTAATGACTACGGCGTACGAGGGCTGATTAAGTGTTGATTTATAGGGTGAAATAGAGCGATTTTTACAATCTGGCGATAACTGCCATAATTACGCCCGCAGTACGCCTCCCTAGCTCAGTGGTAGAGCAGCTCACTTGTAATGAGCAGGTCATCCGTTCAATCCGGATGGGGGGCTCCAGAATTACTCCGATATAAATAAGTGAGGAGTTAAATATGTCGAACAACTCTTTTCCTCATGAATCATTTGGCGATTTATTGGCAGCAAATGCCGAATACCAGAAGAGCTTCAAATACTCAGAGCTGACAGGCTCTGCAGCTAAAGGCCTCGCAATAGTTACCTGTATGGATTCACGCATTAATCCGTTGTCAGTCATTGGCATGAAATCAGGAGATGTAAAGATTCTGCGTAATGCTGGCGCTCGCGTGACAGAAGATGTTCTGCGTACCTTGGTTCTTGCTACCTATTTGTTAAACGTCAACCGCATCTTGGTGATGCCGCATACTGATTGCAAGATGGCTGAAAATGACGAGGCTGATTTTCATAAGTTGATTGATGAAAAGTATGGAGTTAATACCTCAAGTCTTGAATTTCGAACTACCCGCGATCAACGTGGAGCTCTTGCTAGTGACTTAAACCGAATTCGTTCTTATCCGCTACTGCGTGAAGGTGTGGCCGTGGCTGGTGGAATTTATGATGTAAAGACTGGTGCAATCGAACCGTTTGAAGGTTAGTGAACGATTGGATTGGTACGACGTATTGGCATCTTAGTAATTGGATAGCTTAAATCTTCAAGAAATTCTCTGATTAATAACTGCACCAGCGCAGGCTTCTCTTTTACTAAGCCGTGGGATGTGCCAGGAAGAATCGCTAGCTGACCTAGTGGAATGTTTTCAAAGAGTTCGATGGTGTGGTTATGTGCTATGACATCATCATCTCCTGCCATAACCAGCACGGGGCACTGAATATTGAGCAGCTCTGCGCGCTCTAAATTCGGTTCACTGCGCCAGATTGCCATCATGCGCGTGATTTTTTCTACCAAAGTCTCTGGAGCATCAGGGGATGTTTCGTTGTATTCAGCTTGATCTTCAGGTGAAACAACGCCATCAAACTCAGCCAGTGGCAGCGTGCCGCTGTGGTGAAAGTTGGCGCCCAGTGTGACAACGGTGCGCACTAAATCGGGGCGAGCGATAGCAACAAGGAGCGCGATAATTCCGCCGTCGCTATAGCCGATTAAATGTGCAGGTTCTTTTACAACTGTTTCAAGATAAGCAATCGCCTCTTTTACTTGATAATCAAAGTGCAGACTGCCTGCGCGATCACCGGTAAAGCCGTGGGCTGTGCGGTCATAGCCAAAGATATGAAATTGATCTTCAACAGCCGGCAAGATGTTTTGATCCCAGTGTGATGTCTGACTTAAGCCGCCGTGCAGAAGCACAAGCGCTTCGCCGTTGTTATCCCATTCGTAGCAGTAAAGCTGATGTCCGCCGACTTCGCGATATTCAGGCATTGCTTTAGAGCGAATCCATGATGTGACGGTTGCCGCGATCAAAGGTGAGGTAGTTCCAGGTCCAGTCGGCCATCGTGCCAATTTTGTTGCGACCACCTAAGAGATAGAACAAGTGCAGCCATAACCAAGCAAACCAAGCAAGAGCGCCGGTCATGCGGAAGTTCTTTACTTCAACGACTGCCTTGTGGCGCCCAATAGTTGCCATCGAGCCTTTATCAATGTATTTAAAGGCTTTAAGCGCTTCACCTTTATGCGCGCGCGCTATTTGTTTTGCAACAAAGCGGGCTTGCTGCATCGCAACAGGTGCCACCATCGGTAAGAAGCGACCATCTGCGCCCTTCGCTCCTGCAATATCGCCGATTGCCCAGATATGTGGGTAGTGGTTAACGCGAAGTGATTCTTCAACATCGATGCGAGAACCAACGATAGGTAGGTTAAGAATTTCGGCAGTGGGTTCACCCTTAACGCCAGCAGCCCAGACTGTAATCTCTGCAGGAATCGGATCACCATCTTTAACAATAATTTTTCGTGATTGCACTTCGCGCACTGAAGTGTTGGTGCGCACGATGACGCCAAGTTTGCGTAAATCAGATTCTGCGCGCTCAGATAACTTCTCGCTAAACATCGGCAGGATTCGTGGGCCAGCTTCAATCAAGTAGATATCGATGTGATCGGCTGCGTGTTTCATATCGTTCTTCAGTGGTCCGCGCTTGAGTTCAGCCAAAGCGCCAGCCATCTCAACGCCTGTTGGTCCGCCGCCAACGACTGCGATAGAAAGGCGAGTGTCATCTTCAAAGCGGCACAAATCTTCAAAGCGGCGCATAACTGATGCACGAATATTGATCGCTTCATTCACGCTCTTCATACCCATGCCGTATTCGGCTACTCCTGGAACTCCAAAGTCTGCAGTGGATGAACCAAGGGCGACAATCAAGTGATCAAATTCGAGAACTTCAGAGGAATCTAGTTTTACCGTCTTGTTTTTATGGTCTACCGAAAGCGGTGAACCCATACGAAATTTAACGCCTGATTTACGCAAGGCGCCACGGATTGGGTGAACAACGTGATCGGCGGCGAGGCCGGCAGTTGATACCTGATAGAGCAGCGGCAAGAATGTTTGAAAGTTATGGCGGTCAACCAAGGTAACATCGGCATCTTTAGCCAGCGCGCGAGCCGCGGTGAGTCCACCAAAGCCTGCGCCCAAGATTACGACGCGAGGCTTGGTTGCCGTTGAAGTAGAAGTCACCACCGGGTAAGTCTAGGCTCTTAGCCATGGATACGCAGAATCAAGGGAAGTTATACCTCGTCACGGGCGCATCCGGTTATGTGGGTGGGCGTTTAGTCCGCGATTTAATGAGCGATAAAAAACGCGTGCGCGTATTTGTGCGAGATGCAAAGAAGATTCAAGGACAGAGCTGGGCGCACGAAGTTGAAATCGTTGAAGGCAATGCCAGTAACGCAGCTGATTTAGATCGCGCGCTCGCTGGTGTTCATACCGCCTATTACTTACTGCACTCTATTAATGCGGCCGCCGACTTCGGAGATATTGAAGCAGCCATGGCCCGTGGTTTTGCGCTCGCCTCTGAAAAAGCTGGAGTTTCACAGATTGTGTATTTGGGTGGAATTGCAAACGATGAGAACCGCAGCCGCCACTTAACTTCGCGCATGAATACCGGAACACATCTTGCTTCAACATCTGTGCCAGTTCTCGAACTTCGCGCCGGCATCATCATTGGTTCAGGCTCTGCATCCTTTGAGATGCTGCGCCACCTCACCCACCGCTTGCCGATTATGACAACCCCTAAGTGGGTTTCTAATCGCACGCAACCGATTGCCATCCGCGATGTTCTCTACTACCTGCGCAAGACTGCCAATTTAGAAAAACCTGAAAATCGCATCTGCGATATTGGCGGCCCTGAAGTTGTTACCTATGCAGAGATGATGCAGAAGTTTGCTGGTCTTTCAGGCTTGCGTAAACGAAAGATTATTCAGGTTCCAGTTCTGACTCCCAAGCTTTCTAGTCTGTGGATTGGTTTTGTGACTCCGGTACCAACATCTCTTGCTCGTCCGCTCGTTGAATCGCTGATTAGCGAAGTTGTGGCAGATCCAGCAAAGAGCATTTCTGAAATTATTCCGTTGCCACCCGAAGGCCTCCTTACTGTTTCGCAAGCGATTCAATTGGCCCTCACCCGCACTGCCGAAAACTCAGTGGATACACGTTGGTCTGATGCTGCATTTCCAACAGCGCCGTGGCAGAAAGCTCAAGGAGATCCTGATTGGGCAGGCGAGTTAATGCTCAAAGACCATCGCGAAATTACAACCGATGTTCCGCTCTCTAAAGTCTGGGAGCAGATTGAAGGAATCGGCGGTGAACATGGATGGTTCGGTTCTGGTTGGCTCTGGTATCTGCGCGGCTTACTCGATCGCATGGTTGGTGGCGTTGGTCTTCGTCGTGGCCGTCGCGATCCCCAATTCTTGCGGGTGGGGGATAGTTTAGATTTCTGGCGCGTTGAAAAGATTACAAAGGAAGAGCATTTGCGTCTCTATGCCGAAATGATTCTGCCAGGCAAGGCGTGGTTGGAATTTAACCTCAAGGTTGTCGACGGCAAGACTGTTGTGACGCAGGATGCGCTCTTTGCACCTCGCGGATTAGGGGGCCAGATTTATTGGTATCTGGTTTCACCTTTCCACTTCTTTATCTTTCCGACGATGCTACGCAATATAGAAAAAGCTGCGAGAAAATCGTAAAGTCTTCGTAAATCCCACAGTTCGTGCGCTTTTCAATCTAAGATTGGCACCATGTCCGCGTTGGAAAATCCAGAGACACAAGGTTCGACCTTGACCGACCTCGAAACTCGAATTCTTGAGTTCGAACGTAATTGGTGGCGCTTTGCTGGAGCGAAAGAGACCGCAATCAAGGATCTCTTCGATATGACAGCGCCTCGCTATTACCAACTGCTCAATGACCTCATCGATCGCGACGATGCCCTCGAGGCCTCTCCGATGCTGGTCAAGCGCCTGCGCAGGCTCCGCGAAGCCCGCATGGCCGCCCGTACCGCCCGCTAAATCCCAATCCCACCCTCTCGTTTTGCCCCTTGGAATAAACCCGTCTAGATTTGGCGTTAGCACTCGAGGGTCGAGAGTGATAATTCGACCCAGTTTCAATAGATATATAGGAGCTAAAAACTATGGCAAAGCAGATTGCCTTTAATGAAGAAGCCCGCCGCGGATTAGAGCGCGGAATGAACGTCCTCGCCGATGCAGTCAAGGTAACCCTTGGGCCGCGCGGACGTAACGTCGTACTTGAGAAGAAGTGGGGCGCACCAACAATTACCAACGATGGCGTCTCGATCGCAAAAGAGATTGAACTCGATGATCCATGGGAAAAGATCGGTGCAGAGCTCGTTAAGGAAGTTGCTAAGAAGACAGATGATGTCGCAGGCGACGGAACAACAACTGCAACAGTCTTGGCTCAGGCGCTCGTACGCGAAGGTCTTCGCAACGTAGCAGCTGGCTCAAACCCAATGGCGCTTAAGCGTGGAATTGAAAAGGCAGTAGCAGCAATCGTGACCGAACTTGGTGCGATGGCAAAGAGCGTTGATTCGAAGGAGCAGATTGCAGCAACTGCATCAATTTCGGCCGCAGATGCAACTATCGGCGAGATGATCGCAGAGGCGATGGATAAGGTCGGTAAAGAAGGCGTTATCACCGTTGAAGAGTCAAATACATTCGGTCTTGAGCTCGAGCTCACAGAAGGTATGCGCTTTGACAAGGGCTATGTCTCACCATATTTCGTAACCGATACAGATCGCATGGAAGCAGTTCTTGAAGATGCTTACATCTTGATTGTTAACTCAAAGATTGCCAATATCAAGGAGCTTGTTCCAGTTCTTGAGAAGGTTATGCAATCAGGTAAGCCACTTGCCATCATCGCTGAAGATATTGAAGGCGAAGCACTTGCAACTCTCGTGGTGAACAAGATCAAGGGAACATTCCGCTCTGCAGCTGTGAAGGCTCCAGGGTTCGGAGATCGTCGCAAGGCGATGTTGCAAGATATTGCAATCTTGACCGGTGCCACAGTGATCTCAGAAGAAGTTGGTCTCAAGCTAGAAACAGCAGGACTTGAACTTCTCGGTCGCGCTCGCAAGGTAGTTATCTCTAAGGAAGAGACAACCATCATTGAAGGTCTCGGAGATGAAGCACAGCTCAAGGGGCGCGTTGCTCAGATCCGCGCTGAAATCGATAAGTCTGATTCAGATTACGACAAAGAGAAGCTGCAGGAGCGCCTAGCAAAGCTCGCTGGCGGAGTTGCTGTCATCAAGGCAGGAGCTGCAACAGAAGTTGAACTCAAAGAGCGCAAGCACCGCATCGAAGATGCAGTGCGTAATGCAAAGGCTGCAGTGGAAGAAGGAATCGTCGCCGGCGGTGGCGTTGCACTTCTTCAGGCAGCAACAGCTGCATTTAAGAAGCTCAAGCTCGAAGGAGATGAAGCAACAGGTGCAAAGATTGTTGAAGTATCCATCGAAGCTCCTCTCAAGCAGATCGCAGTTAATGCCGGTCTTGAAGGCGGAGTAGTTGTCGAGAAGGTACGTAACCTCGAAGCAGGTTTCGGTCTGAACGCAGCATCTGGAGAATATGTAGACATGATCAAGGCTGGCATCATCGATCCAGCTAAGGTGACACGTTCTGCACTTCAGAATGCAGCATCAATCGCAGCGCTCTTTATTACTACAGAGGCAGTGATTACAGATAAGCCAGAGCCAAAGTCAGCATCACCAATGCCACAAGGCGGCGGGGATATGGACTTCTAAAGCAAGCGTAAATAGTTACGAAGGCCCTCGAGATTAACGTCTCGGGGGCCTTCTGCTTTACGATTAGATTATGAAGACATTTGATGCGCAGCAGATTGCGCGTGATGCTGCCCTGGCGGATGCAGAGTTCGCATCTCAGGTTGGCGACTTTGTCTCGGTTGACTATGACGATGACAATCGCGTTGCTACCTATTTGTTTAAGGCAGAAGTTGCTGGCTACCTTGGATGGCGTTGGTGTATCACTGTTGCAAAGGTCGAAGAGGATGCAACTCCTACTGTCTGCGATGTAGTGATCTTGCCTGGCCCAGATTCACTTATTGCGCCAGATCACATTCCATATCGCGATCGCATTCAACCTGAAGATATTCAGCCAGGTGTCATCGTTCCAAGCATTCTCGAAGATACTCGCCTTGTTCCAGGTTTTCATGCACTTGTGCAAGATGAAGGCCTTGATGCAACAGAAGTATTTGATTTAGGTTTGATGCGTCCACGCGTTCTATCAATCGAAGGTCGCGATCAAGCAAGTAAGCGTTGGTACACAGGTGATCGCGGACCTAACTCACCACTTGCACAAGGAGCTCCAAAGCCTTGCGCATCATGTGGGTTTTTCTTACCGATTGCAGGATCACTTCGCGCATCTTTTGGTGTCTGCGCCAATGCGATTGCACCCGATGATGCACGTGTGGTTTCAGTCGACCACGGGTGCGGCGCGCATAGTGAAGCGACCCTCTAACTCTTTCTACGCTTAAAACCGGGTAGCACGGCCCTGCGCCGATGCGATAAATTAGCCCCCTGTCCGAAACCCCCGGCTCGCATGATTAAACGAGTACCGTAAATTTAAGGAGTAACTGTTATGCCTACAGGTCGCGTGAAATGGTTCTCCCTGGAAAAAGGTTTTGGCTTTATCGCATCCGATGAAGGCGAAGATGTTTATCTTGCATCCTCAGCTCTTCCTGAAGGCGTCTCAACAGTTAAGCCTGGCACCAAGCTTGAGTTCTCTGTGATTGATTCACGTAAAGGACCACAAGCGATGTCAGTGCATATCGTTGAAGCACCTGTTTCACTTGCTGAAGGATCTCGTGCAAATAGCGATGACCTTGCTGCGATGATTGAAGACACCATCAAGATCTTGGATCGCGTTGGCAATGGCTTGCGCCAGGGACGTCATCCATCAGGTCCTGAAGCAGAGCGCCTTGGTCGCGTGCTGCGCGGTATCGCAACTCAGCTCGAGGCGTAACTCTTTAAATTCCTGTGCGGCGCGAACGTCGTACTGAGTAACGAATTCCAATTGCGCCGAGCGCTGCTCCGACTACGCATGTCCATATAACTTTGCTTTCAGCGCCCATCGCGAGTGCAACAACTCCTGCGGCTAGCCAAGCGATACTTCCTAAAGCAATGAGAATAACGACGGTCTTGATGTTGGAAGAACCAGGAGAAGCCATGAGAGTAGAGTAATGCGAATGCGAGTAGATGAGAACGGAAATTGGCGTGCTTTCCGCCATCGAAATTTCCGAATTCTCTTTCCTGCCAACGCACTCTCCAATATCGGCACGTGGGTGCAGATTATTGCCCAAGATTGGCTCGTTCTTCAGCTGACTGATAACAATGGTTTCTATCTTGGTCTAGTTACTGCGATTCAATTTGTGCCGGTAATGCTCTTGAGCTTGCACGGTGGCGTGTTGGCAGATCGCGTTGATAAGCGAAAGTTATTAATTGCAACTAATACCTTGGCTGCTCTTGCTTGTTATGCCCTCGGTATCTTGGTTGTGGCAGAAGTAATTGAACTCTGGCATGTTTTTGTCTGCGCTGCCGTCCTTGGTATTGCCTCCGCAATTGATGCTCCCATTAGACAGAGCTTTACCGCCGAGATAGTGGGCGATGACGATGTTGCCAATGCGGTCAGCCTTAACTCAGCTAATTTCAATATGGGGCGCTTAGTTGGGCCAGCTCTTTCAGGAATCTTGATTGCCAACTTTGATACCGGCCCTTCATTTTTGATTAATGCAACTTCTTATCTCTTTGTTATTGGCTCGCTATTTTTCATGCGCTCATCCGACTTCTTTAGCCAGAAGAAAGAGAAGACCCTCGGCACAATCCGCGAAGGACTGCACTATGCGATGGCCCGTCCTGATCTATATGTTGTGATGGCGCTGATCTTCTTTGCCTCCACCTTCGGACTTAACTTTCAGATCTTTAATGCGCTCATGGCCACGAAAGAGTTTGGTAAAGGCCCTGCCTCGTATGGATTGCTGGGTACCTACGTTGCCATCGGCTCACTTGCCGGTGCGCTGATCAGTGCACGCCTAGAAAGATTTAGAGACAGCATGTTGGTGGTGCGCCTTGGTGTGCTCTTCTCATTAGTTGTTATTGCAACGGCATTTATGCCGACGTACTGGACGTACTCACTCTGGCTACCGATAGGTGGAGTATCAGCCTTGGCGATGTTAATTAGCGCCAATTCTTATGTGCAGGTCAATAGCGATCCGGCTGTGCGCGGTCGCGTAATGGGAATCTATCTCTTGATCTTTATGGGAGGCACTCCCTTGGGTTCACTCTTTATTGGGTATATGACTGAAGCGGTGGGTGTGCGCGAGACAATCTTTATCTGTGGTGTGATTCCACTGGTTGCAGCAACGCTGCTCTGGGTCTTCTTCAAAGATAAGTTGCAGAAGCCAGATGATTTACGAGTATCAACTATCCTAAAAAGATAAGTACTACTAGTACAACAAGCGTTAAAATTGTTATCAGGCGGCGGACTTTAAAGTTCATTATCTTCCAATACTTTCTGTGGAACGTGTGATGGAACGAGTTGAACAATAATGTATGAGAAAAAGAGAAGAACTGGCACCATTAAATAAGCTCTTGAAATTCCGAATTGATCGCCAAGAACTCCAAGTAAGAATGGTGATCCTGCGATGGCGAGGCCTGCCGCGCTTGAACTTCTACCTACTGCTAAATCAGGGCGGCCTTCGCTGAAATCAATCATGCGAAGGGAAGCCAGTGCGAATTGATTAGAAACTCCTAAGCCGGCAATGAGAACGCCAAGGAAGCTGATCTGTAGATCGTGTGAGAACCAAAGAATGGCAAAGCCAACTGTCTGCACCCCAATAAAGATAATCAACTGGGTATCGAGTGCAAAGTGTTTTAAGACGCGACCGCCATACCAGCGACCAAGAGCCATGCCGGTTCCAAAGGCTGCCACCGTTAACGTTGAGATAGCAGGGGATGCGTTGGTGCGATCGATAATCAACGCGGCTGCCCAGAATGAAATCGCAAATTCACTGGCGATACACGCAACAAAACCTAACCAAGACCACCAAAATTCGCGAGATAACTTTCCGGTTTGTGGACCTGATTCATCTGGAACATGTACTTCAGGGCTTTTGTCGCGCGCTAAATAAAGAATGACAACTGCAGGAATAGCAATCAACATGCCAAGGCGCCAGTAGTCGCGATAGTTATTGGCAATTGTTCCAACAATAAGAGTTCCGCCTACATAACCACAAGATGCGATGGCATTTGCTTGTGTCAGCGCCATCGGTGACATCTCTTTGTAGTGAGATGTGATTGCAGTCAGCGCATTGTTGATGGTGATGGAAACTCCAAAGCCAGTAACGAAAGCTGTTGGAATTGAGAAGAGAACAGAAGGGGATGCAACAAAGGCGATGATGCCGATGGAGAAGATCAAGAGCCCAATCCACGCGGTCTTTGTTCTACCAAAGCGATGCGCGATGTGAGGGTTTGCAAGACCGGCAAAGACAGAGGCCAGACCGATGGAAGTTCCATGAAGTCCTGCAATAGTCAGTGATGTGCCTTGATCTGCGCGAAGCAGCGGCTGGGTTGGTCCGAAGCTACCTAAGAAGATATTGACGCAGACAGTTTGAAATGCAACGGTCCAGAAATATCTATCCCGCTTGATTGTGTGGGTCACTATGAAAGGTTAGCTACGACGTAGTCGATAGATGCTGTTAGCGCATCGATATCAGCTGGGTCGATTGCCGGGAACATACCGATACGAAGCTGGTTCTTACCAAGCTTGCGATATGGCTCTGTATCCACAATTCCATTTGCACGGAGCGCTGCAGCCACCTTGGTAGCGTCAATTGCATCATCAAAATTAATTGTTCCAACAACCTTAGAACGCTGTGCGGGGTCTGTCACAAATGGAGTTGTGTAGCTGGTCTTTTCAGCCCAGCCGTAAAGGCGTGATGCTGAATCTGCGCTACGACCTGCAGCAAACTTCAACCCACCATTTGCATTCATCCACTTGAGTTGTTCATCGAGCAACATCAAGGTGACAAGTGCTGGGGTGTTATAGGTCTGATCAAGACGTGAATTTTCAATTGCTGTGACTAAATCAAAGAAGGCTGGGATCCAACGACCGCTCGCCTTAATCTTTTCAGCGCGAGCGATAGCTGCAGGGCTCATGAGTGCAAACCACAACCCGCCATCGGATGCGAAAGATTTCTGTGGTGCGAAGTAGTAGGTATCAAACTCTTTAGCATCTACTTCGAGTCCGCCAGCTGCAGAGGTTGCATCAACAAGTACGAGCGCACCATCTGTTCCAGCAGGGCGCTTAATGTTCATGGCAACACCAGTTGAAGTCTCGTTATGGGTGAGTGCGTAGACATCGATACCGGCTTCAGCAGATGCTGCTGGGTGTGTGCCTGGTTCAGATTTAATGACTGTTGGCTCGCCTAGGAATGGAGCTTCTTTAGCGGCAGCTGCAAACTTTGAAGAGAATTCACCGAAGACAAGGTGCTGTGAGCGATCTTCGATAAGTCCGAAGGTTGCGATATCCCAGAACGCGGTTGAGCCACCGTTACCCAAGATCACTTCATAACCTTCTGGAAGCGAGAAGAGAGAGGAAAGACCCTCGCGAACGCTCTTTACAACGTTCTTTACTGGCTTCTGACGATGCGATGTTCCGAGAATGTATTCGCTACCAGGTGCTGTCAGAACAGCTAACGCTTCTGGACGAATCTTTGATGGACCGCAACCAAAACGTCCATCACGTGGCTTTAAATTATCTGGAATAACAATGGCATCGCTCATGGGGCAAGACTACGGGTAGTACCTATGTACTTCCCAATCGGAATTGGTGTTAGCCCGCTCATAGCGCAAGCGATCATGTAAGCGCGAGTAACGGCCCTGCCAAAATTCGATGCTGACCGGAGTAACGCGATAACCGCCCCAATGCGGCGGGCATGGGACTGTTGTTCCTTCAGGCCATTTTTGCGCAGCGCCAGCAAATCGTTGCTCTAACTCTTCGCGAGTTGCAAGGGGAGCTGATTGCGCAGATGCCCATGCGCCAATCTGTGATGACCAAGGCCTTGTTGCAAAGTAATCTTCTGATTCTGAACGTTCAATCTTTTCAGCAAATCCACTAATCGAAACTTGGCGTTCCATGGCATACCAAGGAAAGAGCAAGGTGACTTGTGAATTCATTTCAATCGCTTGTGCTTTGCGCGATGAGTAATTAGAGAAGAAGGTAAATCCACCTTGCGAAATATCTTTCAATAGAACAGTGCGAGTAGAGATTGCATCGCTGCCGTTGCTATCGCCACCTAAAGTAGAGAGCACCATCGCATTTGCTTCGACGATGACAGGATTATCAGCGGCCTCTTTTAGCCAGCTGGAAAAGGCAGCGAATGGATCGTCGGGAAGTGACTCAAGGCCAGCTTCTCCGTAGGAACGGCGCATCGCTCTGATGGAATCGCGAGTGAGGTCATCGTTGCTCATAGGTGTATCGAACCTCACTTTCGGATTGAGTGCATCCTCGCACCATGTGGTGGTCAGCACCCCCGCGGGAGGTGCAGAATTGCCCGCAAGAAGAGCTACAGCCTAAGGAGCGCACCGTGTCAGATGATTTCAAGCCAGGTCTTGAAGGCGTAATTGCATTTGAATCTGAAATTGCAGAGCCAGATAAAGAAGGTAGCGCGCTTCGTTACCGTGGCGTTGATATCGATGATCTCGTAGGTCGCGTCTCATTCGGAAACGTATGGGGACTTCTTGTTGATGATGAATTTAATCCAGGACTTCCCAATGCTGAGCCATTCCCACTCCCTGTTCACTCAGGCGATGTTCGCGTAGATATTCAATCCGCGATTGCAATGCTCGCTCCAGCATGGGGCTTTAAGCCAATTCTTGATATTTCAGATGAAGAAGCGCGTAGCAACTTAGCTCGTACCTCCGTCATGGTTCTTTCTTACCTTGCACAAGCAGCTCGTGGACTCTTCAATCCAATGATTCCTGAATCAGAAGTTGATAAGGCGCATACAGTTGTTGAGCGCATGATGATTCGCTGGCGCGGAGAACCAGATCCACTTCACGTTCGCGCAATCGATGCTTACTTTGTATCGGCTGCAGAACATGGAATGAATGCATCAACCTTTACCGGTCGCGTCATTGCATCAACTGGCGCAGATGTATGTGCGGCCCTTTCAGGTGCAATCGGTGCGATGTCAGGTCCACTTCACGGTGGCGCACCATCACGTGTTTTGCACATGATTGAAGAGGTAGAGAAGACCGGCAATGCTGAAAAGTATGTGAAGGATCTTCTTGATCGCAAGGAACGTTTGATGGGATTCGGTCACCGCGTCTATCGCGCCGAAGATCCACGTGCGCGCACACTTCGCCGTACCGCAAAGGAACTTAACGCTCCTCGCTACGCAGTTGCCGAAGCACTTGAAAAGGCAGCGCTGAAGGAACTTCACGAGCGTCAACCAGATCGCGTCCTTGAAACCAACGTTGAATTCTGGGCGGCAATTATTTTGGACTTCGCAGAAGTTCCAGCACCGCTCTTCACTTCAATGTTTACTGCAGCTCGTACTGCAGGATGGTCTGCACATATCTTGGAACAGAAGCGCACCGGTCGCTTGATTCGTCCATCTGCTCGCTACGTTGGAAAGGCTCCTCGTAAGCCTGAAGATGTAAAGGGTTGGGACGGCTCAGTCGAGCAGCTACACAAGTAGTTTTTTGCAGTTTTTTGCGGAATATCACAATCTTATTAAGGTTTGCTCAAAACGCCCCGTTTGAGGGTTCTAAATCTTGTTTATTTTCGTTATCTGCCATGGAATAGGCCTACTCGATGGCTAACACCCTCGTTACGCCATTAACTCCATGGAGGAATACATGAATAAAAAGAGTCTCGGGTTTACCGGGGTACTCGCAGGATTCGCACTCGCAATTTCTTCTTTTGTCGTGCCTTCCGCTAATGCTGCAGCAAATGAATTAATCGTTTGGGCAGATGAGACCCGTGGCCCTAACTTAATTAAGGCCCTCGCCACAAAGAGCGATTGGGTTCCTGGATACACTGTCAAGGTTGTTACCTTCTCAGGATTCGATGCGCTGAAGGAAGCCGCCGATAAGGTTACTGAACAAACAGGACCCGACATTATTGTTGGCGCAAATGACTGGGTTCCAACTCTGGCGAAGAGCGGAAAGCTCGCGCCAATTACCCTCACCTCTACTGTGAAATCTCGATTTACTTCAACACAACTCTTTGATCTTTCCTATAAGAATTCCCTTTACGGCATTCCAATGGATATCAACAATGTTGCGATGATCTACAACGAGAAGTTGGTTTCATCAGCTCCAAAGACATTCGGTGACATGGTCTCTTATTACAAGGCTAATAAGGAATCAAAGAAACTTAAGGCTGGACTCTGCGTTGCTGGTGGCGGAATGTCATGGGGAGCTCACTCAGTGTTCTCTGCACTTGGTGCAGATGCATTCCAGTTCAACTCACGCGATGGGATTATTTACAACCGCACATTCGATTATCCAAAGTTTGCTAAGAATGTGAAGACATACCTACTCGACGGCAAGAAGAGCAATGGCTTCTTCCCTGCTACAGATACTGGTTGCAAGGATAACTTCCTCGCAGGAACTGTTCCGTTTGCAATTATTGGTAACTGGGAATGGAAAGATTATGTAGCAAAGGGATTTGAAATGAATCTCATGCCAGTGCCAGGCGTTACTGCTGGCACTTCAGGCAAGATGTTCGGTTCAGTAAACGGCGCTATGTTGACTTCTTATGCTGCAAAGCATGGTGTCTCAGCTGGAGCTAAGTCATTGTTGACTGACTTCTTCGGATCAACTGCTGGACAGGTTGCATACCAGGGACTCGAAGGCCGTCCACCTGCAGAAAAGGGCGCACAGTCAAGCTCTGCAGTCTCTGCCGGACAAAAGGGCTTCGGTTCTGCTGCAACAATCGCAGGAATTCCTCAGATTGGTGCATTCCTTAATAACAATAAGGGTGGAGCTAACTACTGGGATTCAGCTCCAGCATTCTGGACTGCAGTTCTTGTAGATGGAAAAGATGTTGCTTCAGAATCAAAGAAGCTGGCAAATATCTGGCGTTCTAACACAACAGCAGGTAAGTCAGACCTATAAGCAATCGACTTGTAAAAGCCGATTTTAGAATGTGACTAATGCGGGTTCGCTTTGAACCCGCATTAGTCATTCTGAAAGTCAGTATTAGGAAGTGAGATACGAATTGATCTCGGTGTTCCGCGGGAAATTGGCGTTTGTTGCCAAGGTGATCTTCGTTGCTCTGATTTCGGCAATTGTTCTTATGCTCGCCCAGAGCGCATTCGCACAAAAAGAATATGTCATCGCTGTCTTCCTATTTATCGTCATACTGCTCATTCTCTTCACTTACCTCACCAAGAAGTCAATTCCGTTTAAGTTCTTTCTTCCCGGAATACTTCTTCTTGTTGCATTCGTCGTCTCACCAATTCTCTATACAGTGACAATGTCTGGGTTCAACTACAAGACTGGAAATATCGTCTCTAAAGATGAGGCGATACTTCAGATTGAAAATAGAGCATTTGAATCAGATCCTGCGGGAACCTCATTTGAAATCAAGATTGGTACTCTTGAGAGTGAACCAGCCCTCTTGGTTTCTGATGTCACCAATAAGATTTATTTTGTTTCAACTATCGACCAACGGATACCACTTTCCAATTCTCAGTTAACTTTTAATGAATATCTAGTCGCACAGTCAGCACCAGGATTTACACCTCTTCCCACGGATCAACTAGCTGCGGCTGATTCTCAGTATTCAGGTATGCGATTTATCTTCAAAGACGAGTACTTCCTCTCCTTGGAAGGTCTCGATGTAGCGATTGTTGCTCGCCAGACTCTGGCCTATAACGAAAAGCAGGATTACTTCAAGAACCTGATCACAGGAGAGATCTATAGGGATAATGGGCGCGGCAACTACCAAGTTGATTCGGACTCAAAGGCGATCCTCGAGCCAGGTTGGAGAGCGCCAATTTGGTTTGAGAACTACTCCAAGCTATTCACTGACGCACGATTCCGCGACCCACTCATTCGTGTATTCATCTGGACAGTCGTCTTTGCTAGCGCAACCGTGCTCACTACATTTGCCCTCGGTCTGTTGCTCGCGCTAGCTCTAAATAAACCACTCTTTGGGCGACGTTTCTATCGTTCTATCTTGGTTCTTCCCTACGCAATGCCAAGCGTGATGAGTATTTTGATCTGGGGCGGAATGTTTAATACCGAATTCGGTGCAATAAACACACTATTGGGCACAGATATTGCTTGGTTCCAGAATCCAAACTTTGCCCGCCTAGCAGTGATTCTGGTAAATCTCTGGTTGGGTTTCCCATACTTCTATCTCGTAGCAAGTGGAGCACTGCAGGCAATTCCGAATGAACTTCAAGAGGCAGCTGCAATAGATGGTGCGAATCCTCGCCAGATCTTCCGAAAGATTACGCTGCCACTCCTATTACAGATCCTTTCTCCTCTCCTGATTGCATCTTTTGCTTTTAACTTCAATAACTTCAATTTAATCTATCTTTTAACAGGTGGAGGGCCGCGAGACACACTCGATGGTGAGATAGCGGGCGCAACAGACATCCTGATTAGTTATACATACCAGATTGCGTTTGGTTCATCCAAGCAAGATTTAGGTCTTGCCAGCGCAATCTCACTCTTAATTTTCATTTTGGTCGCATCTATCTCTCTTTACGGAATACGTAAGTCCAAGGTATTGGAGAGTTTCGCGTGAACAAATGGTTAAGAGAAGATCTGTGGCGTCATGCGGTTTCAATAGTGACAGTGCTCTTTGCGCTTTTCCCGCTGTATCTGGTCATTATTTCATCCTTTAATTCATCAGGTAGTCTGCAGATAACTTCCTTTGTGCCAACTGAAATTTCTTGGAATAACTACAAACTACTCTTCACCAGCCCCACGATTCCATATTTAACATGGATGAAGAATTCGCTGGTGATTGCAGGTTCAGTGGCTCTCATCTCTGTTGTCATTGGTTCTGCGTCGGCCTTTGCATTTAGTCGGTTGAACTTTAGGGGGAGAAAACAGGGCATTCAGTTACTCCTCTTGGTACAGATGTTTCCTGCGATTCTGGCTATCTCTGCGGTATATGTGATCATGGAGCGAGTTCAATCTTTTGCTCCAGGAATCGGGCTTGGCACACAAGGAGGGCTTGTACTTGTCTATTTGGGTGGCGCAATGGGCGTCAATATCTGGCTCTTGAAAGGTTTCGTGGACTCGATTCCAAAAGAGCTCGATGAAGCGGCGAAGATTGATGGAGCATCCGAAGTGCAGACTTTCTGGTTGATTTTTATTCCTCTAGCAACACCAGTACTTGCTGTTGTAACTCTCTTAAGTTTTATCGGAACCTTCAATGAGTTTATCCTCGCTCGTCTCTTCTTAGTTGATATGGAGTCAAGAACGATTGCGGTGGGACTTCAGCAGTTTATTGGTGGGCAGTACTCACAAAACTGGGGCCCATTTGCTGCAGGTTCAATCATTGCCTCTATTCCTATTGTGATCATTTTCTTATCTCTGCAGAAATATATTGTGAATGGTTTGACGGCAGGTTCTGTAAAGGGATGAGACGTAAGGTTGTGTTTATCAGCGCTCTTATCGGCTGCATCTCAATCATTGTGCCGCAAGCTTCTCAATCGGCCGAACAGAGCACTTATCCTGAAGTGGGTTTAGCAAAAGATGTTATCTATTTTGTTATGCCAGATAGATATCTCAATGGAGATGCCAGTAATGATTTAGCAGGAGGAACCACGCAAGATCCCACAGGTGGATTTAACCCAAAGAGCACCGCTTTCTTTCACGGAGGTGATCTCAAAGGACTCACTGGAAATTGTGAAAAAGGCGATAAAGGTTTAGCAAGAATTAAGAATCTGGGATTTACGGCAGTGTGGTTAACACCTTTGGTAGGACAACAGCAGGCAACTACTGGTGGTGCCGGCTATCACGGCTATTGGGGCGTTGATTTTCTTAACGTTGACCCGCATCTAGGCACCAATGCAGATCTGAGTGCGCTCTCTGCCTGTGCAAAGAAGCTTGGCATCAAACTGATTTTGGATGTAGTCACCAATCACACAGGAGATGTCATCCAATACATGGATAAAACTGCGTCCATTCCTGCAGGTAAAGAGTCTGCAAAGAATCCATCATGGCTCAATGACCTTACCAATTATCACAATGTGGGAGATATGAGCCGGTGCTGGGGAGAAGGCGCTTGCACGCAATTAGGTGATTTCTACGGCTTAGATGATTTAGCAACTGAGAAAGAAGCTGTCTACAAGGGTTTTATCGATATCTATGGCGAATGGATTAAGAAGTATGGATTTGTTGGATTCAGAGTAGATACAGCGCGACATGTTGACAATGATTTCTTTAAGAATTGGTCGCCTGGTATCAATCGACAGGCATCAGAAGCCGGCATCAGTAACTTCACTACATTCGGAGAAGTGTGGGATATCAACCCCATCAATCTAGTTGGGTATATTCGCGATAAAGGTCTACAGACCGTTTTAGATTTTCCATTTCAAAGAACAGCGGTGCAATTTGCCTCGGGTTACTCCGATGCCGAAGTAATGGCTAATCTCTTTGATAGCGATGACCTCTATACAACGAAGAATTCGGCAGCAAGTAACCTGGTTACATTCTTGGGTAACCACGATATGGGACGTGTGGGTTTTCTGATATCAGCATCGCAGGCCAAGGCAGCAAAGGATCTTCAAGCTCGTACACAACTGGCGCATGCACTGATGTATCTCTCTAGAGGTATTCCAACTGTTTACTACGGTGACGAAGTTGGAATGACTGGCTCTGGCAATGGAAATGACCAGTTAGCGCGACAAGATATGTTTGCGACACAGATTGAAGGATGGAAAACAGAGAAGCGCATCGGTGCGAATCCAGTTGGAAGCGGGGACTCATTTAGTGGCCCCGAAAACCCATTATCAAAATATCTGCGCTCCCTTTCAGATCTCCGAAACAAATATCCTGCGCTTGCAAACGGAGCCATGCAAATGCGTTATGCAAAAGGAAACCTCTTAGTGTTTTCGAAGTATGACAACATGGAGAAGCGAGAGTATGTAGTCGCACTCAACGCATTTAACCGCCCTGCTGAGCAGGTTCTTGCCACTTCAAGTAACTCTGGCTGGACTACTATCTTTGGCTCTGGAATTGGAAAATCGAAAGGCTCGAACCTCACTGTAAGTCTTCCTGCCCTCAGTGCGACGGTCTTCCAATCGAAGGGGAAAATTGCCGCATCAACAAGCAAGATCTCTAAGGTCACCTCAAAGCGAGATTTTCTCACCGGGTATTTTGAGGTTCAAGCAAGCCTTAGCTCTAATTCACTTCAGCCGGTAACTTTCGAATCACGCGAGAGTGTAAGTGCTCCCTGGGTTCTGGCAGGAGTAGATAACAATTGGCCGTATCGAATTTATCTGGATCCGGTTCGCTACAAGCAAGGTTCCACAATTGAAGTTCGAGCAAGCACGAAGATTGCGAAGGGAGTCGCGAGTGCGAAATCTTCAAAGATCACAATCTCACAGTGATTTCCTTGCTCCTCATCATGATGGCAGCGAGCTCTATGTCAGCAACCACGCGCCACGAGTTGGGGAAACAATTACCTTGCGAGTTCGCATTCCTAAGAGTTATTCATTTGAAAAATCATTCATCAGACTCTATGAAGATGGTGAACCTCGTTCTTATGAATTAACACTTCTTGAAAAAGGAAGGCACGAAGATTGGTGGGGAGTCACCGTCACGATGGCGAATAAGACTCTTGAATATAGATTTGTCTTTCTCTCATCAGAAAAGTATGAATGGTTAACCGCACGGGGCTTATTTGACCATGATGTTCACAGCAATACCGACTTTAAATTATTTTCTGGCACGCGTGCACCTGAATGGGTTCATAGTGCAGTCTTCTATCAAATCTTCCCAGATCGCTTTGCAAAGTCAGATGTAAAGAGAGAGTTACCTTCCTGGGCCACCCCACGCAATTGGAGTGATCTTCCAGCGCAAAAAAAGAGTGAGATCTCATCAGAGTTTTATGGCGGAGACCTTAATGGCGTAGAGAATCACATTGACTATATCGAAGAACTTGGAGTCAATGGAATTTATTTCACTCCATTCTTTCCGGCTCTTTCTAATCACAGATATGACGCATCTAGCTTTACTGAAGCCGATCCACTTCTAGGTGGAAATGAGGCGCTGCAATCATTAGTGAAAACAGCACATTCACGCGGAATTCGTATCCTCGGAGATCTCACATCAAATCATTGTGGAGCAGGCCATCCTTGGCTTGCAAAGGCTTTAGAGGACTCAAAATCCCCTGAGCGCGCCTTCTTCTACTGGGATTCTTCCGTACCTCATGGGTACATAGGTTGGTGGGGAGTTCCATCGCTTCCAAAATTGAATTTCAACTCTGAAGAACTTCGCAAGCGGATGTATTCGGCAGATGACTCAATCGTAAAACAGTGGCTAACACCTGCACGTGGATTAGCCGGATGGAGAATCGATGTAGGCAACATGACAGGTCGTCAGGGAGATGATGATTTGCATGATGAAGTGATGCACGGAATCCGTACAGCGATGGATGGCGCCGGAGAAGAATTCTGGTTAGTTGCTGAAAATGGTGATTTCGTTGCTTCAGATTTAGATGGCTACGGATGGCACGGAGCAATGAATTATCAAGGCTTTCTGCGCCCGGTATGGAATTGGCTTCAGCTGAATTCTGAAATTGGTGGCGGATTCCAAGGACTGCCATTTCAAATGCCGAAGTTCACTGGCTCACAATTAGTTTCCAGTATGCAGGAATTTAGTTCTGCAATTCCTTGGGATTCATACATTTCTTGCATGCTCTTACTTGATTCGCATGACACGGCACGAATGAGAACTGTTGTTAATGGAGATCGCAGCAGACACCTCAGCGGAATGGCACTCGCGCTGACAATTCCTGGAGTTCCATCTATTTATGCCGGAGATGAAATTGGACTTGAGGGATCCAATGGCGAAGCAGGTCGCAGGACAATGGATTGGGATGGCCACGCGAACTGGGACTTCGATTTCCTTACTGACGTGAAGGCGCTTATCCAGATTCGCAGAACACACGATGCACTCATACATGGCGGATTAAGATGGTTAGAGATAGGCGATGACTATCTTCTATTTGCACGTGAATCAAAAACGGAATCACTTCTCATCTTCATCTCGAGAAGTGGAGTAAACCTCTCGATTGATTTAGAGCCTTTTGGATTAGAGATCTCCAAGACCTTTTTTGGTGAAGAACAATCAGGTTGCGCACTTAAGCTCAACTCAAAGAGCGCGACTCAGGGGATTTGGAGCATTAGAAAGTAATCTCGAGGTCAGTACCGTCCTCTGAAATCGCAGGAACTCAGGCATAGTGCTTAAATCACCCCATGAGAAATATCGTTTGGTTTCGCAGAGACCTGCGCGTGGGTGATCATCCAGCGCTGAATGCGGCTCTCGATGGTGCCGATGAAATCGTTCCTGTCTTCATCCTTGATAAAGCTCAGATTGCTGAAGCAGGCGACAAGTTGCTCGCCTATATGGGGCAATCACTTCGCGCACTCGATGAATCTTTAGGTAATTGCCTCCACATCATCGAAGGCGATCAAATTGAAGTATTGAAAGAACTTATCGAGATGTATGGAGTATCTGAGGTACATATCTCAGATGAATATGAACGTTATGGCGCAGCGCGTGATGCGCGCGTAGAAGCAGCTGGAATCAAATTAGTTCGAACAGGTAGCCCTTATGCGGTAGCCCCTGGACGCGTTCTGAAACCAAGTGATTCAACTCCCTACAAGGTCTACACACCTTTCTATAAAGCGTGGTGTGCCCATGGTTGGCGCGCACCGGCTAAGACGCCAGCCAAAATTCCTGCAGTAACGCCACCGGCTAAATACCGCGCCTTTCCTGATTTTCCTATGCCAGTGGGCGTCAACGTCATTGCTGCAGGTGAAAAGGCAGCCCTTGCCCGCTTTAAAGAGTTTACAAAAAAGGGTTTAGATAGCTACGACGAGAATAGAAATTTTGCTGCCATTGATGGCACCTCAAAGATGAGTACCTACCTTAAGTTTGGTGAGATCCATCCACGCACACTGCTGGCAGGACTTGGCGAAAGTAAGGCCCACGATACCTTCCGTAAAGAAATCGCTTGGCGCGAATTTTATGCAGATGTTCTCTTTAACAACCCTGATACCGATACCGAGTATTACGCCAAACAATTTAAGGCAATGCGTTATGACAAGCCAGGTAAGCAATTTCAAGCATGGTGTGAAGGAAAGACGGGCTACCCATTTGTAGATGCTGCAATGCGACAGCTTGTTCTAGAAGGTTGGATGCATAACCGCACTCGTATGGTGGTTGCTTCATTCTTAGTCAAAGACCTTCACCTCGAGTGGCAATTGGGCGAACGCTTCTTTGCTCAGCATCTTGTTGATTACGACGTTGCCTCAAATGCACATGGTTGGCAGTGGACGGCAGGCACCGGCACTGATGCATCTCCGTATTACCGCGTCTTTAACCCCATCGAGCAAGGTCGACGTTTTGACGAAAACGGCGATTACATTCGCAAATATGTTGCAGAACTGGCCCACTTAAGCGCAGCTGAAATCCACGAACCATGGCTATTTCTCGATGGATACTCGCACGGATACCCAGAACGCCTCGTGGATCACGCACTTGAGAGAGTTGAATCACTAGAACGGCTGAAAGAGATCAAAGCAGATAAGCCCGAGCAGCCTATTGTGAAGAAAAAATAGCCCCTTATTGCATCTGCAAATCATTAGCGTTTTTGACAAAGCGTGAGTTTCTCTTTATCTTTCTCACCTAGCAACAACTAAGCGGAAGGTAAGTCACGATGTTCTTCATTAAGCGTCGCGTTATTGACTACTGCCGCATCAACAGCACCAGCTGCTGTCTTTAAGTAACACCTCAAACCTTTTTTTATTTTCGATTTACCTTAAATCACATTCACTCTTAGAAATGGAAAAATAATGTCTATCTTGAAGAAAGCACTTGCAGCAGCGGTCGTCGCTGGACTCGTTTCAACTATTGGAGTAGTTCCAGCAAACGCGGCACCAAAGAACCAGGCTCGCTCGGTTGCACAACCTGATTGGTTGGAAGCAAATCTTGATAACCCTAAGGTGCGCATCATTGAAGTAAGCACTGAACCAGGACTTTACGAGCGTGGCCACATTAAGAATGCAATTAAGTTTGTATGGCACACAGATCTCGTCGACACAGTAAACCGCGACATCATCAACGCAAAGAACTTCAGCAAGTTGGTTCAGAAAGCTGGCATCAGCGATGACACCACTGTTGTTCTCTACGGAGATAAGAACAACTGGTTTGCAGCATGGGGCGCATGGATCTTTAACATCTACGGTCAGAAGGATGTTCGCGTCCTTGATGGTGGCCGTGTGAAGTGGGAGAAAGACGGTCGTCCACTCACAACAGTTGCCCCAACATTCTCAGCAGGAAACTTTGTTGCAACAAAGGCAGATAAGGGTCTTCGCGCGACGCTAATCAACGATGTTCTTCCAGTTGCAAAGAAGCGCGTTAAGGCAGATCTCATCGATATCCGCGGCGCTGATGAATACAACGGCAAGATCTTCGCAGCTCCTGGTTTCCAGGAACTCTCAGTACGTGCAGGCCACATCCCAGGTGCAATCAATGTCCCATGGGGTGCAAATGTAAATGCAGATGGAACCTTTAAGACTGTTGCAGAGCTAAAGAAGCTCTACGCAGATAAGGGCGTCGATGGAAGGCAGAACATCATTACTTACTGCCGTATCGGAGAGCGCTCATCACTTACATGGTTCGTATTGAGCGAAATCTTGGGATATAACGTCAAGAACTACGACGGTTCATGGACTGAATACGGTAACTCTGTCGGTGTTCCAATCGTTAACAACGCTGGAACTATCTGGGGAGCAGCGTAATTTCAATTAATCCACAGCAGAGCAGCAGCCCCAGCACCATCGGGGCTGCTGGTTTGCGGTGGACCCGTGCGGAAAAGATTCGCACTGCAATCTCATTTGGAGTAATTGCAGCGCTCCTACTTACTGCATTTATTCTTTCGTCAAATACCAGCAACTCAACGGCGCCGATTTCACTCTTGATTGGTATCAGCTTGGGGCTCTTACTCGAGCGCGGTCGTTTCTGTTTCTTCTGCATCTTCCGGGATGGGATTGAAGATAAGAACACAACGCCCTTTCTCTCTGTGCTCGTTGCTATTGCAACTGGATCAGTTGGTTATGCGCTGATCTTCGGACAGTTCTTACCTGATACAACAACAGATCGCCTGCCACCTGCAGCTCACATCGGACCCGTCAGTTGGGTCTTGGCGCTCTCTGCCTTTACCTTTGGAATTGGTATGGCGCTCTCAGGCGCATGTATCAGCGGCCACTTGTATCGATTGGGCCAAGGTTATTTGCGCGCAATTCCTGCGCTCATTGGAACCCTCGGCGGCTTTGTTCTCGCATTCCTTACCTGGAACTGGTTCTATCTCAACGCAATCTCTGATGCGCCAACACTTTGGTTGCCACATTACATTGGATATTCAGGCTCGCTCGTTCTAACGATGGCAGTTCTTCTAGCGCTAGCAATCTTCGTGATGAAGAAGGGCGTTAACTCGGAGCCAATTAGAAGTAGCGCCAGCACACTGTCATTGAGCCAAACACTTAAGAAGTTAATCTTTGAACGATGGAGCCCGATAACAACAGGTCTACTTGTTGGCGTTGTTGGAACAGTGGCATACCTTCGCGTTGAACCTCTTGGCGTTACCCGTCAATTGAGCACAACTGCGCGCACCTTTATGAATTCCAATGGAATAGGACCAGAGACTCTTACTGGCCTCGATCGCATGGCAGGTTGTATTGCAGTGGTGACCGAGACGCTGACCAATAATGGTTGGCTCGTCATTGGCATTATTGGATCTTCATTTGCTGCAGCTTTCGCTGGCGGACGTTTTAAACCATCACGTCTTACCGTCACAAATTCCAGCACAGCGTTGCTTGGTGGAGTCGCCTTAGGTTGGGGATCAATGACCTCACTCGGCTGCACCATCGGTGTATTGCTATCGGGCACTCAAGCATTTGCAGTATCTGGATGGATCTTCTTTATCTTTGTATTCCTAGGATCTTTTGTTGGAATCAAATTAAAGCTTCATAAGACTGGCTGAGCGCGCACAACACCAACTCCGCTTCGTTTTGCTTCATACATCGCAGCATCTGCCCGCTCTAACGCGTTATGAGAACCATCATTTTGCACATGGCCGATGCTCACTCCAATCTTGACGGTGTTTCCTTCAATCACAAAGGGGTAGCTCAGCGTTGCCTCCAACGCGTAAGCAGCTTCCAGCGTCTGCTCGTATGTGCCGTTGACCAAGACTCCAAACTCATCGCCACCTAAACGGGCAAGGACTGCGCCAGTAGGAAGTGAGCGACTAAAGCGCTGTGCCACTTGTTGCAGAACAAGATTGCCGAACTCGTGGCCATATTGATCATTGACCGGTTTAAATTGATTGAGGTCAAGGAGCAGAAGCGCACCTTCGCTCTTTGAAAAGGTTTCTAAATCTGCAATCAACCTTCTGCGATTAGGAAGGCCCGTTAGCTCATCGGTGCGCGCCAACACCTTCTCTTCACCTAAGTTTCGTGCTTGCCTGATAACGATGGTCATGCGAATAAAGGCCAAGAATAAAGTTGCAATTGTGGGAGCGATGATAAAGATAGGAAAGGCTCCAGGCCGAAGTGCTGAATAAGCAAGGAGAGTTGGACTAATAAATACAGAGATGGCAATGAAGATTGGGTGGATAGTGATTTCGCGTCCATCGCGGGCAGGTATTGACCAGAATGAAAGTGCGATGAGAACAATTCCAAGGAGCCATCCATCATCCGTTAGTTGACCAAATTGGTAACTCTCGTTGATAGCAAGCCAGAGAAAGAGGAGATCAGAAAGGCTAAAGAGTGCAAACCCAAGAAAGAGAAAGAGCGCTCTGGGATGTAAGCGATGTGTAATGGCCGCAACTGCAGAAAGTGTCAGCAGAAGTAGATCGCCGATAGGAAAGAGCAGCGAAAAGAATTGATCTTGTAGGTTAATGAGTGAATCTGGAAAGACTCGTGAGATAAAGAGCGCAGTAGCAATCGATGAGATACCAAGGCCGAATATGGCAGCATCTAAGAGCTCAATTGGGTTGAGTTTTCGCCCGCGCGTGACTACTCGAGGAAGGGCAATGAGCGCAAAGGGATAGAAGAGCATGTAGCAAATTTGTGCTAGCAAATCAGAGCTTTCGCTCACGCTATAGAAGTTGCTATAACTATTGAGCGATGAGCCTATTCCCCAGAATGAAATTGCTAAGCATGTGCAGGCGAGTGCAATCGGATCGTTCATGAGCGGCGCTTGAGTAATCGCAATTACGGCAGCTATCCAAATTACGTTGTAGGCGAGCAAATCCATGAGGAGAGATTGCCCTGGCACATAAATCTTCGCCGCAATATGAAAGGTCAGAAGCGCAGCCGGAAGCCATTTCACCGCTCGATGCATCTACAGATTAAATAAGTAAGGCCTCCACCTATAAATAGGGGAAGCCTTACTTTAAAGAGTCTTCTTTAGCGCTGAGTTAGAACCCCTTAGCGCAGAGCAGGCTCGCTGATGCGCGAGCATCAGTTGCATTGGCCTTCAACTGCTCTGGAGCAGATTGAAGGAGAGCCTTCTTTGATTCAAGGTCACTTACCTGAGTTTGGAGCTTAGAACGTGAGCCGCTGAGTACCAGAACTGCATTTGCTAATTTAGATACAGCAACTGCCAGCTTTGACTTCTCTGCAGAGTTTGTCGATGCATTCATCTGCGCTTGGAATTGCGTTACCTGTGCTCGAGCTTTTTCAAGAGCTGCGGTTGTGCTGGCAAGTGAGGCAGTTGCAGCGACGTATTCAGCATCAAGTGCTGCGGTCTGATCTGCCACGTTCACTAGATCGCGTTGCGCCTTAGTCGCTGTCTGCCACTGCTTTGTTGCTGTCAGACATTCAAATGAGAGCCAAGTAAGTTTTGCATTCTTTACCAATGGGTTCTTTGCGCAGCGGTACTTGTAACCACCAACAGTTGTCGTCGAATTCGCCTTTGAGCAGGCGACCCCGTTACTGACCTTTGTTGCCGCACTTGCTGCCGGAGCGGTTACTCCCGTAAGAACGACAAGCGAAGTAAGTAGAGCGACTGATACTTTGCGAAACATGAAAACCTCCATTAGATACTTGGCTATGGTACCGAGGGAGTTTTAGAAATTGAGCGTGACTTGGCGGTAGCGCCATTGAATTTCATGTGAATTAGCCCTGGTAATCGAGCCACCTTTGACCCTGTATGATTAACCCATCGATGCATCCGCACCGATGTACTTCCCCCCAAAGTGAGCCGAATGGCCACTTACTTGCGAGTCTTATCAAGACCCTGGTGGCGCTAGTTTCAAACTAGTTTGGCCATCTAACCGAGACGCGCTTGTCGTCTCGATTGGTGTCATTTTTCATGTCTCTACAAACACGTACTGCCGCGCCCGGAAAAGCTCGTCGCGCCGCTAAGGGAAAGCCTCGCCATACCTCTGCCCAGAAGGCAGCGAAGAAGGCAGCTCCTGTAAAGAAGTCCACATTCTCAAAGAAGGCTGCCCCTGAAAAGAGCGCAGCTCCTGCAAGGAAGGTAGCTCCTGCAAAGAGCGCGCCAACAAAGCGTTATTCAGATCGCGAAACAGTAACGAAGAAGGAAGTTCGCTTAGCCGATCGTTCCAAGTTACGTGCACAGCGATTCCAAGAGCGCACCGCCTCGAAGTCAAAAAATATTGAAGGCGCACCAAAGGGAAATCCAAAGCAGAGCCGCGAAGAGCGCACCTTTGCAAAGCCAACTCGTAAGGCGCCATCACGCGCAGCCAAGTTTGTCGCAGATCGCACCGAACGTGCAGAGCGCCCATTTAAGGCAGATCGTCCATTCCGTCCAGAGCGTTTAGAGCGCCCAGCGAAATCAGATGTGCGTCCAACTACTCGTCGCGAAGCAGTCAAGGCGAAGGTTGCTCACTCTGATGACGGCCGTCCAAACTTTATTCCGCAGAAGCGCGAAAAATACAATCCGGCAGCGCCACAATCTGCAGCTCAACGTCGTGGAGATTCTCCGCGCACACCTGCAAAGCCACCACGCGATCGTCGCAACGATTCACGCAATGAATCACCAGCGTATGCGCGCGATGATTTCCGCACATCAAAGACACATAACAAGGCAGCGGTTGATTTCGGTGCAGATGATAATTACATTTCAGTGAACTTGGCAGATGCCAATCTTGTTGAAGCAACTCCACTTACTGAAGTAACAACTTCATTCCGTGACCTTGGAATTGCACCAGCTCTTGCTAATGCACTGAGCGCGCAAGGAATTACACATCCATTCCCAATCCAGATCGCAACACTTCCTGATGCGCTCGCCGGCCACGATATTTTGGGGCGCGGGCAGACTGGTTCAGGAAAGACTCTGGCATTTAGCCTTGCCTTGCTCACAAATATTTCAGATAAGGTCGCGCGCCCTCATAAGCCACTGGCACTTATCTTGACCCCTACCCGCGAACTTGCGCAGCAGATTGATGAAGTACTTCGCCCGCTTGCGCGTGCAGTCGGACATGAATCAGTCGTTATCGCAGGCGGAATGCCATATGCAAAGCAAATTACTGCAATGCGTAAGGCAACAGCTATCTTGGTTGCAACACCTGGACGTCTTATCGACTTGCTTAATAAGAATGAAGTTCAGCTTGATCAACTACAGATTACTGTACTTGATGAAGCAGATCAGATGGCAGATATGGGATTCCTTCCAGTTGTGAAGGAAATTCTTGATCAGGCAAATCTTGATGGACAACGTCTTCTCTTCTCAGCAACTCTCGATCGCGGTGTTGATTCACTCGTTCGCCAGTACCTCAAGAACCCAAAGACTCACTCATTGCAAAATGACCGCGCTTCGGTTTCAACGATGGAACACCATGTTCTTCAGATGCACCCAGGCGATAAAGATGACATTACATCTCAGATTGCTGCTCGTAACGGAAAGACAATTCTCTTCGTGAAGACACAACGTGGTGCAGATCGCCTTGCTGACAAGCTTGCTAACGCAGGTGTGCCAGTTGGTGCGTTGCACGGCGGAAAGTCACAAGCAGTCCGTACTCGCACACTTGCTCTCTTTAAGGAACAAGAGAATTCAGCACTTGTGGCAACAGATGTTGCAGCTCGCGGAATCCACGTAGATGGAATCTCACTTGTTGTGCACGTTGATCTGCCACAAGATCACAAGGATTACTTGCACCGTTCCGGTCGTACAGCTCGCGCTGGTGAATCAGGAACAGTCGTAACGCTCTCATCCTCTAAGAATCAGCGCGCCGTTACTGGCTTGCTCTCTCGTGCAGGAGTAACTCCTAAGTTCCATGATGTTCGCCCACTCGATGAAAAATTGATGGTGATCACTGGTGCGCAAGAGCCAACGGGAGTTCCATATATTCCACCTATCGTTGAGCGTAAAGGCCCACAAGGTGGTTCACGCTCTGGCGGAAGCCGTCGCGGTGGTTCAGGCAAGAGTGGTGGATACCGTGGTGGCAATAGCCGCCGTGGTCGTTAAGTCCTCTGCTTTTTACGAATATTCATTCCAATATTGCGAACGAACTTTCTTGGTGCGATAGAAACAATTGCAACGAGTAGTTTGTACTGCCATCCAGGAATACTGACAGGCTTGTTGGCCTGAGCATCTTTCCAGGATTGCTCAACCAACTTATCTGAGTTCAGCCACATAAAGTCGGGCAGACCGCTCATCTTCATCTTGCCACGCTGATGAAATTCTGTGCGCGTAAATCCTGGGCAGAGCGCTGAGACTTTAATGTTGGTGCTCTTTAGCTCAGTGTTTACAGCTTCAGTCAGCACAGTCAGATAAGACTTCGCTGCGCTATATGTTCCCCCTGCAATAAAGCTTGCCACCGATGAAACATTGATGATCACGCCAGAGTTACGTTCCTTCATACCTGGCAAGATCACATGCATTAACCGCATCGGCGTGCGCACCAGAACATCCAATAGCTCTTGTTCAGCTTGCAGCGCGCTCATCGTGAATGGGTACTTGATCCCAAATCCGGCATTGTTAATCAGTACTTCAATCGGATAAGTAGAGATGTAATCCTCAACCGCTTTACAGCCTGCTTCTGTTGCTAGATCTGCTGGAAGCACAAATGTTTGCACTCCATACTTTTCGCGCAGAGCGCCAGCGCGTTCATGCAGCCTTGCTTCATCGCGCGCAACTAGTGCGACGTTGTAACCCTTAGCTGCGAGAAGACGGGTGAAACTCTCGCCAATGCCTGCAGTTGCGCCAGTGACGAGAGCCCACCTTGTTGAAGTCATCAGACAACAATCCCCTTTGTATCCTCTTCACGGATATGCCATGAAGATCCATACTCTGAAACTAACTCCAAGAATGGCTTAGGTGCAAACCATTCAGGGCCATTGACGCCTTCTGGCTGCCAAACACCCTTATGAATAAGTTCCATAGCAATCACTGGGTTGATAGCGGTCTGCCATACAACTGCTTGATCGCCGTAATTCTCCATAGACCACGCGTTATCAACGACGTTGTAAATGTAGACAGCCTTTGGCTTACCTTCTTTATCAAGGCCCTTCACAAGAGTTCCAGCGCAAGTCTTTCCACGCATACGTTCTCCCAGAGTTGCAGGATCTGGCAGAGATGCCGCCAAGATATCGCGAGGTGAAACAGCAACACCTTGCACAGTGATCTGCTCTTTACGATCCATTCCCAGCATGTGAATTGTCTTTAGCGTTGAGATAAATTCAGAGCCAAGTCCATACTTGAACTTAACTTTCTTGGCATCGACCTTCTGCGGGATAAGAACCACTTCTTCGTGCTCAACGTTGACGCACTCGACTGGTCCGATTCCTTCAGGGAAATCAAATACCTCAAGCTCGCTAAATGGTTCCGTTGTATACCAACCGCGACCATCTTCCCAAACCAATGGGGGATTGAGACATTCTTCAATCGTTGTCCAGATAGAAAACGATGGAGCAAAGTCAGCGCCCTCAACGGTCAGATTTGAACCGTCAAAGACAGTCACTTCATCAAGACGCGAGAAGAGCTCATCGGATGCATAGCGAGCGAAGATATCGCTCATGCCAGGTTCAATACCCATACCAACGACTGCATAGATGCCACGTTCGCACCAGTTCCAGTCGCGAGCAAATTGTTCGTCACCAAGCTTTACGCCGGTTTCGCTATTTGGGTAATGAGGATGTGGGCGCGATAGTGACATCGCCATATCCATGTAATTTACATTTTCAATTTCGCACGCCAAAAAGATAGGCATCACAAAACGCGGATCTACCGCGTTCACAACAATATCTGGGTTTGCCTTACGAATGAGAGCTCGGACATCTTCAAGTTCTGCGGCATTCACCTCCGCTGCGGAGAATCGAGAGTCTTTCAACTTGGTTACGGCTGCTTCTGCGCGTGACAGATTGCGATCTGCAATGATCATTTCAGAGATAAATGATCGACGTGATGCGATATTTGCGATTGCACTGCCAACTCCGCCTGCGCCGATAACGAGCGCTTTCATGGGTGGCCTTTCATTCTTTATTACACACGACCATTGTTGAGCGTGTTAGCCCAAGGCTAGCCATAGAGATAACCTTTGCCAAGTTATCGCGTAAAAAATGAATAGGTCCCCGTAGCTCAGTGGATAGAGCAACCGCCTCCTAAGCGGTAGGTCGCAGGTTCAACTCCCGCCGGGGACACTCACCTAGGATTCAATTATGAAATCAAAGATTGCGATTATTTTTTCAATATTCGCAATTAGTTCTCAAGTCATTTTTGGCCAATCTCATGCCTTTGCGCATCAGCAGTCAAGTAAAGACATCATCATTCACGTCGTTGGTGATGTTCATGGGGAAAAAGCCATTAAGCGTGAGGCGCTGCCAACGCTCAAGAAGTATTTCAAGTCAGGTGATCTCAATATCTTCAATCTAGAGACTGCAGTCACTGATGCGAATGTGAAAGAAGAGAAGGAATATAACTTCAAGACAGATCTTGCATTCCTAAAAGCTCTCAAAGAGATTGGCTTTAACATCGCAACAGTTGCCAATAACCATAGCTATGACTACGGGCTTCCAGGGTTTATGGA
Organism: Candidatus Nanopelagicaceae bacterium; assembly: GCA_965267875.1. Lineage (GTDB taxonomy): Bacteria > Actinomycetota > Actinomycetes > Nanopelagicales > Nanopelagicaceae > Planktophila. Next base: position 123,703 of record OZ254157.1, read on the forward strand.
TACCTTGCAAAGCCTTAAGGCGGCCGGAATTAGTTATGTGGGTGGTGGCAAAAATAGTGAGAGCGCTTATCACGGCCGTGTGTACAAAGTCAGAGGCATGCGAATCGGAGTACTTGGCTTTGCAAAGGTCAATGGTGGGCCCGATTCGATAGCTAAGAAAGATAAGCCAGGAATAACCGATGGTTACGATGCCCGTTCTACAGAGAGCGCCATAACTCATCTGCGTGAGCTCAGTGATGTGCTTATCATTCTGGCTCACTGGGGTGAAGAAGGATCTTTCTGCACACGTAACTTTGAAACCGCTAGCGCAAAGAAGTGGCTCTCATTAGGTGCTGACATCATCGTTGGAAGCCACACCCATACTGTGCAACCGATAACCCTTGAAAAGAATAAGTTAGTTGCTTATTCCTTGGGTAATTTCATCTTCTATTCTTCAAAGATTGAAAACCGGACCACAGGAATATTGAAGATTCGCATTAGCCCAGAGAAGAAAATCAGCTATAAATTAGCGCCGTTTATGATTAACAATCTAACAAAGGTGCCAGAGCGCTCTTTTGTGACTACCCCTGCTGTGGTTGATTGCGAGAATCAGGCAAAGACAACGGTGCGATGACCGACAATAAAGATGCGGTCTTCCGCAAAGAGCTTTACTGCGCGAGCTAAAACACGGCGTTCGATATCGCGGCCAAGTGCGATCATCTCTTCAGGAGTTGCTGAATGGGTCACGTGGGCAACATCTTGTTCGATGATTGGACCTTCATCTAGATCTGCTGTGACAAAGTGTGCGGTTGCGCCGATGATCTTTACGCCGCGGTCATGAGCCTGGTGGTAAGGCTTAGCGCCTTTAAACCCAGGTAAAAACGAGTGATGAATATTGATGATTTTGCCGGGCATAGCTGCGCAGAAATCTGTAGAGAGAATCTGCATATAACGAGCTAGAACAACGAAGTCGATTTTGAGCTCAGCAATCTTGGCAAGCATGACTTTCTCTTGCGCAGCCTTATTGGCAGCCGTGACTTCGAGATAGAGAAATGGAATTCCATGTGATTCAACAAGTGGCTTAAGTTCCTCACGGTTTGAAATCACCAGTGGGATTTCGATAGGAAGTTCGCCGAGTTCAAGCAGATACATCAAGTCGCGCAGGCAGTGGCTCTCTTTGGTCACAAGGACTAGTGCGCGAGGCTTCTGCGCTGTTGGGCGAATATGAAGTGCAGGTGAAAACTTGCCGAGACCGTCGTTAAGACTTGTCTGTGCAGCTGCAAGGCCTTGCGAAGTTTCAAAGCGGGTGCGCATCACAAAGGTATTAGTTGTAGTGTCGGTAAATTGTTGATTCTCGATGATGTTGCCACCGCAATTGAGGACCGCAGATGTCATGGCATGCACGATGCCAGGTTGATCTGCACATTGCAGGGAAGCGATGAGATCCATGAGAGGATTCTAAAGGACTCTAGTGTTTTAAGGTAAATCGCTGCAGGCTCTTCGGCGCCCACCAATTGCGCTCACCCATGAGGCGCATCAAGGCAGGTACAAGAAGTGCGCGAATTAGTGTGGCATCGAGAAGTACAGCAAGTGCTACACCGAAGCCCATCGTCTTAATGGATGTCACTCCACTTGTAACGAAGGCGGCGAAGACAACTGCAAGCAGAACTGCAGCTGCAGTAATGATGCGTGCAGAACGCTGTAGACCAGTGGCCACAGATTCGACATTTGATCGACCTTCTAAATGCTCTTCACGGATACGAGAGAGTAGGAAGAGTTCATAGTCCATAGATAGACCAAAGACGACTACTGCAATCAAGATAACAATGGATGTATCAAGGCTTCCTGTCACAGTGAATGAACCAACCAACCACTGCAGATTGCCATCGATAAATACCCACGTGAGTACACCCATAGTTGCAGCGAGCGAAAGAACATTGAGAAGCACTGCCTTGATTGGCAGGATGATTGATCCGGTGAAGACGAAGACAAGAAGCAAGACGCTGATAGCAATCCAACCAAAGGCCCAAGGCAAGGTGCGCGAGATGCCGTCCTGTGAATCTGTGTAATCAGCAGCAACTCCACCGATAAGAGTTCCGGTTGGCGCCTTCACATCACGAAGATCATGGATCAACTTCTGTGACTCTGGTGTACGCGGCAACATAGATTGGTAGGCAACAATTCGCACATCCTCACCAATTACTTGAGGTGGAACGACGCCAACGATCCCCGGAACTTCTGAGATGCGATTTGCATAGTCATTTAACGCATCGACTTCATTGGCGCCATCAAAGGTAATAATCTCAATGGGAGTACCGGTCTGACCTGGGAATCTCTCAGTTTGTAGAGCGGTAGCAATTGCAGCTGGGTTTGATGCTGGAAGCATGCGTGAGTCACCTTGAGAGAATGAAATATTCTGCAAAGGAGCGGCCATAATGCCAAGTGCAATAAGAGAGAGAAGCACAATTGGAACAGGGCGACGCATAACAAAGCGAGCAGTATCGGCCCAGCGCCCATCATCTTTAGGTGTCATTGCAGATTTACGAACTGGACCTTTATTAATTCGCTTACCCATCAGCGCAAGAATTGGTGGCAGACCAAAGATCGCACCAACTACAGCGAGTGCTACAACAGAAACTCCTGCATAACCGAATGATTTCAAGAATGGAAGTGGGAAGAAGGTAAGAGAGACCATCGTGACTAACACGGTCAGACCTGAGTAGAAGACTGTTTTTCCGGCAGTAGCCATCGTTGTGATTACCGATTCATCAACGCTCTTGCCTTTATTGAGCTCTTCGCGGAATCGATTGACCATCAGAAGCGCATAATCGATACCTAACCCGAGCCCCATACCAGTAGTCAGATTGAGGGAATAGACGCTTACTGCAGTGAAGAGAGAGATTAGGTAGAGAATAAAGAAGGCGCCAACGATTGCTGATACTCCAACAATAAGTGGCATAGCAGATGCGGCAAGTGCACCAAAGACAAAGGCGAGAAGAATAAAGGTAAGTGGAATTGAGACTGCTTCAGCGATTTTTAGATCGTCAGAAATCTTCTTTGTTATTGCATGTCCTACGACTGCAACACCACCGGCGTATAGACGCAGGCCAGAGAACTCCCCGTCATATTTTTCCTGGAAGAGTTTTCCGAGGTCTTGACTCCCCGGAGAGAATGCCTCTCCCTCTCCAAAGATCAGAACATAGGCAGCCTTACCATCGGCAGATTTTAGATTGGCATCAGAGCCAGCTCCCCAGAATGAGAGCGTTCTTGTGACTCCTTCTTCTTGCGCCATCAACTTTTCTAGCGCCAGTGCTTGTTGAGCAACAGCAGGTTCTGTGACATCGCGATTACCGGCATCGATGACAACAACGACGGCAGGATCTTCTACCTTTAAGTCATCTCTTAAGTATTCATAGACTTTGTATGAATCACTATTGGGATCTGAGTAACCACCTGAATCAAGGCGAGAGAAGATGAGCGAACCGACAGCGCCAGCTACCAAAATTCCGATAACGAAGAGGGCGACTGCAGCTTTTCGGTAATTGACGAGTACTCGACCTAGATTCTCAAACATAGGTCTAATTATGGTGGAAGTGTCTATCTGGCTCTAATTAAAGTGAGATGATTACACGCATGAGCGATGTGTTTCCTGCAACAACTGAAGATGAACGCGACCCCCGCGAAGACCAAAACGAAGATGCTAAGCGCACCGCGGAAATAAAAGGGGATAAACCCCCGCACCACGATTAGTTAGCTGCTGGAAGTTTCAGTCTTTGCCGCAGGTGCTGGCTTTGCTGCAGAGTCAGTTTTATAAAAACCAGATCCCTTAAAGACAATTCCAACAGTCGAATAGACCTTACGAATTTCGCCCTTGCATTCAGGGCATTCGGTAAGGGGTGCATCAGAGAAAGACTGAAAAGCCTCAAAGGCGTGGTCGCAGACGATGCATGCATATTGGTATGTAGGCAAAGTGTGTGACCTTTCTCGTAAGGGTTATCTAGCCCTAAGTCTAAAGAAGTGAGACGATAGGCGCGAATCCACGGTGCTCCTGAGCATACGTGATGAAGAGAAAGAGGAAGAAATGAAGCGGGCCAACGTACTTGCACTTGTTGTCGGGCTTCTCTTTCTCGCTGTTTCTCCAGCAACTGCAAATACTTTAGTTTCGACATCTCCGATTCCAGGTGCTTCTCTGGAAAGTGCGCCAAGTGCAATAACAATCACCACCGAATTCCCATTGATGGATACCGGTAACGAAATCTCGGTTACTGATCCAACTGGCGTTCGCGTAGATGATGGCGCTCTTATGGTCGATGGCGTTAATGCAGTCATCGGACTGAAGCAGTTGGTAAAGACTGGAATCTATACAGTCAACTACTCACTTCTTGCCGAGAACGAAGTTCCACTGATTGGTAGTTATTCATTTAACTTCTTAGAGCCAACTGTTATTGCCACCCCCGCACCCGAACCAACGATGACACCAACGCCATCGGGAAATAACTTGGGAACAACTATCTTTGTCTTAGGCTTATTAGCTGCTGCAATCATCGTCACGATTGCGCTATCGCTATACGCCCGAAAGCTTTATCGCGATCGATGAGCGAACTCGCAACTCTCAATAAGTCCCTATCTTTCCTTGTAGCATTTGCAGTTGTAGGAGCTTTGCTGGCAATGGCTTTTCTCTTAGTTGAGAACCAAGGAAAGCTACAAGAGGGTGCTCTCAAGGTACGTAAGCGTGCAACTGCCTTTGCAGGCGCCTGGTTAGTCGCCAGCGTTCTTCATATCTTTCTGACTCTGGCAAACATTCTTGGTACATCTTTTGCCGATGCGCTAGAGCGCAACACTTTGCGCTCCTTTCTTACCCAGGTAGATCTTGGTCAATATCTAGGCGTTCAGACCGCCATGATTGCAGTGATTGCACTCGCAATTCGATTTGTGCGCACCGTGCTCGCTGCCACAATTCTCTTGCTCTTCTCACTTATCACTCTAGTAATCCCAGTTTTCCAGAGCCATAGCGCTTCAAGTGGTTCACACCAGTTAGCGATTGGCTCTCTCGTTGTGCATGTTGTGGCGCTTTCGCTCTGGGTCGGAGGCATCTTTGCCATCGTGGCTCTGCCAGATAGCGATCGCAAGTTTGCACTTCCTCGCTTTAGCCAGATGGCGCTATGGGCTGCAATTGCAGTTGTTATCAGCGGAATCGCTAACGCTTGGGCACGTTTGAATTTTGTCGATGCCTGGTCATCCGGTTATGCACGCGTTGTGGTTTTGAAAGCTGCGCTCACTTTTGTACTGCTCTTCTTGGGTTATCGCAATCGCCGCGGATTAGCGCAAGGTAGTTCAAGCGGAATCAAACAATTGGGACGTTTTGTTGTCGTTGAAGCCTTCATCATGACCGCTCTTCTCTTCCTTGGTAGTTGGTTGGCACAGTCCGAACCACCGGCACGAGGCGATCTCAGTATTTCTCCAGCACTTTCCATTGTTGGCGTTGCAACTCCAGCGGAACCAACTTTGGCGCGACTACTGCTTCTCTATCAGCCAGATGCGCTCATCATGGGAATTCTCATCGTATTAGTCGCGCTCTACATCAAGGGCGTTGTTGTTCTCACTAAGCGCGGAGATAAGTGGCCAGTAGGAAGAACAATTTCATTTGCCTTAGCTATTTCGGCAATTGATTTTGCAACAAGTGGTGGCCTTGGTGTTTATGCGCTCTTCTCATTTGAATATCACATGATTGCTCACATGGTCATCGGCATGATTGCGCCAATCGGCTTAGTACTAAGCGCTCCCGTTACCTTGGCGCTACGCACCTTGCCGCTTGGTCGCACACCAGAAGAACGGGGTGTTCGTGGGATGTTGATTGCTTTCTTGCATTCTCGTTACTCAGTGATTCTGACCAATCCAATTACTGCGCTCGCTCTCTTCGATGGTTCACTCTTCGTTCTTTACTTCACCGATTTATTCGGTAATTTGATGCAATCACATGCTGGCCATCTCTTTATGAATATTCACTTCCTCTTGGCGGGCTTCCTCTTCTTCCATGTCATCATCGGAATCGATCCAAATCCAAAGAAGATTCCATACATCGTGCGCATCGTGGTTCTCTTTGCTGCGATGAGTATCCACGCCTTCTTCTCCATCGCACTTATCTCAGCATCAACACTTCTTGATGGTGGTTACTACGCCTCACTTCAAACTCCATGGCTCACAGATTTACTTGCCGACCAGAACGCTGGTGGTTCGATTGGTTGGGCGATGGGCGAAATTCCAATCATCCTGGCGCTCGTTGCCACCTTTATTCAGTGGATGCGCGATGACAAACGCGAAACCAAGCGCATCGACCGTAATGAAGCCCGGCTGGCCGCCATGGGTGAACCAGATGAGCTAGCCCAATACAATAATTATCTGAGCCAATTGCAACGACGCGATCAGAAGGAGGGAAAGTCATGAGTCTTGAAGACATCTTTACTCTTCCTGCTGAATACAACGAACTTCGTAGCAGCGTGCGCGCTCTCTCAGAGAAAGAGATTGCACCATTTGCGCAAGCAGTTGACGCCGATCACCGCTACCCACAAGAAGCACATAACGCACTCGTTAAAGCAGGTCTCTTTGCCGCACACGTTCCCACTGAATTCGGTGGCGACGGCGCTGATGCGCTGGCTGCATGTTTAATCATCGAAGAAGTTGCACGCGTCTGCGCATCAGCATCACTGATACCTGCAGTAAATAAGTTGGGCTCGCTGCCACTTATCTTGAGCGGAAATAAAGAGCAGAAAGAACGTTGGCTCCGTCCACTGGCACAAGGAAAAGGTTTCTCATACTGCCTCTCTGAATCAGAGGCGGGCTCTGATGCATCAGCGCTTAAGACAAAAGCTGAACGAAAAGGCGATGGTTGGGTCATTAATGGCAGCAAGAAGTGGATCTCAAATGCAGGTGAATCCGAGTTCTATACAGTCATTGCTCAAACAGATCCATCTCTAGGATCAAAAGGAATCACAGCCTTCGTCTTAGAAAAATCCGATTCAGGAGTTTCATTCGGTGCACCCGAGAAGAAAATGGGCTTTAGAGGTTCACCAACGCGTGAGGTTTACTTTGATAACGTTGAAATCGGCGATGATCGTCGCATAAGCGAAGTGGGTAAAGGCTTTGCACTGGCGATGGACACCCTTGATCACACTCGTATCACCATTGCGGCACAAGCTTTAGGTATTGCTCAAGGAGCCCTTGATTTTGCAAAGAAGTATTCACATGAGCGTAAGCAATTTGGAAAAGAGATCTTTGATTTCCAGGGCGTGCAATTTATGTTGGCAGATATGGCTATTGCGGTTGAAACTGCTCGTCAGATTACCTATGCAGCAGCTGCCAAGAGTGAACGCTTAGATAGAGACCTTAAATTCTTCTCTGCTGTCAGCAAGACTTATGCCACAGATGTTGCTATGAAGGTCACAACGGATGCCGTGCAGATACTCGGTGGATATGGATACGTTTCAGATTATCCAGTCGAGCGAATGATGCGCGATGCTAAATTGACGCAGATCTACGAAGGCACAAATCAGATTCAGCGCATCGTTATTGCGCGCAATCTTCCGTAACTTATCGCGTAAAGCGCAAGACCAGATCGGGAGTCGCCGCCGCAAATAAAGGAAAATCCCATTTTTCTCGGGGTAAGTCTGTTGAAGAAATTTCGTCAGGGTGGATTAGCCCAATAGTCCAAGCTGCAAACTGAGGAAGCGCACGATCGTAATAGCCGCCACCTTGCCCTAAGCGATAACCATTTCTATCGATGCGAAGCGCTGGAACAATAATCACTTCGACTTTTTCTAACTGGGTAAAGACTTCACCTTTAGGTTCGAAAATCTTTCGCTTTTCAACAAGAACTGTCTGATCTCCGGTCCACTGCACCCATTCCAGATCTTTTCCGCTAATTCGGGGCAGAAGCAATACCTTGCCTAACTCCAAAATTTTGCGATTGAGATCCTCAGTACTTGGTTCATCCCCATAGGAAAGATAACTCGCTATGACTTTTGCATTCTGGATTTCAGGAATATCCGCCAGATGTTCAAAGCTATGTTCGATGTAACGCGCGTTACGTTCCTGGCGATATCGGGTACGAAGTGCAACCTTTTCTTCGCTGATACCCATGTAAATCCCCTCGAAGTAAGTACTCTGCAAGTAAGGTTAGTGATTATGTCAGAACGTGCGCGCGTAGATGAAGTACTCACCTCTCTTCTAGAGCTCTGCCAACCGCTTGAGCCATTTGATATGCCGCTCCTTGACGCTCACGATGCCACCCTTGCTGAAGATGTGTATGCCGGTGAACGTTTGGTCATGAAGGCGGGCAGCCGCATTCGCTCAACTCAGATTGGCTTAGCTGCATCCATCGGGCTTGATCATCTTCCAACCCGTCCTCATCCACGAGTAGTTGTGATTTCTGCTGGCCCCGATTTAGTTGAACCAGGCGTGCCACTGAAATCGGATGAAGAGTATGAGACGAATTCTTGGCTTCTGACAACTGCAGTCCGCGAAGTCGGAGCAGTTGCCTATCGCGTGCATTCGATTCCTGATGATGAAGCTCAACTGCAGAGCGTGATTGAAGATCAACTGGTTCGCGCAGATTTAATCATCATCTCTGGTGAACGCCACGATGATTCATTTGATCTGATTACTCGCACACTTGCCAAGATGGGCGAGATTAAAACTGTAGAAATCGCTATCGAATCCAGCGGCCGCCATAACTTCGGCACAATCGGGCCAGATAAGACTCCTGTGGTCACACTGCCTGGAGATCCAATCGCTGCATACATATCTTTTGAACTCTTGATTCGCCCAATGATTCGCACGATGCTCGGCACTGCAACAATCCATCGCCCATCAGTGAAGGCAAAACTTGAAAAGGCGCTCTCATCATCTGGCGGAATGCGCTCATATGTTCGAGCAATCTTGAGCGAAGATGGAAAATCAGTTGTTCCGCTGAGCTCGCAAGATGAACAGGCCACTCTCTCTGATGCCAACTGCTTCATCGCAGTTCCTGAAGGCGAGACCGATCTTGCAGCTGGCGCACAGGTGACTGTGGTTGTTCTCGAACGACGCTACCTATAGCTATGTCGCCCTTGGTGCTCCACGGAGACGAAATCTTTCTCCGCCCGGCACGTTTTCGCGATAGAGCTAAATGGAATGAAGTCCGAGCCGAAAATAAAGAGTGGTTAACACCTTGGGAGGCGACTCTTCCTAGAGTTCCCGCAGGATCTCCAGCAAGTGAGTTCGTGAGCAAACGCCCATCTTTCTTTGAGATGGTGCATGCGCTCAATCGTGAAGCCCGAGCAGGACGCTCGTATTCATTTCTGATCTGGAAAGGTGAGAATCTGATCGGGCAGATTACGTTGGGCGGAGTGATCTACGGGGCTCTGCGTGCGGGCCATATCGGCTATTGGATCGATAGAAATTTCGCTAATCGCGGTTATACAACCCAAGCAGTACTGCTTCTCTCATCTTATGGATTCTCAGAATTGGGATTACATCGCATTGAAATCAATGTACGCCCTGAAAATGCAGCGTCATGTAAGGTCGCCGAGAAGGCTGGATTTACATTTGAAGGCCATCGCAAAGCATTTCTGCATATAGATGGGGCTTGGCGAGACCATGTCAGCTTTGTTAAGTACAACGAATTAATCCAGTAAACCCCCCTTGAAATCCACGAGGTTGAAGGGGCTCACCCTTAACCTTTACCCATCATGGCTTCAGGAATTATCTATCTAGCGATTATCGGCATGTGGGTTGCCTATTTTCTGCCTCGCTGGATACATAACAAGAATGAATTCTCAGGAAAGAGCGTAGAAAAATATAAGAGCGCTCTTCGAGTAGTAGCAAGCGCAAATCCTGGTTCAATAAATAATTCTGGAGCAATCTATACAGATGTCGACCGAGCCGGTCGAGTCGCCCAACAACTTTTACGCCGCCGAATCATCGTCTTCCTTATTACTACAACACTCATCCTCACGACTGTAGGTGCAATTATGCAAACACTCGCGTACATCTCTATTGCAATTCCTGTCACTGCGCTGCTGATCTACATCGCACATGTGCGCCGACAGGTTAACCATGACAAGATTCAACGCCGTCGCGTTGATCAACTGCATCGCACAACAGATGGTGTTTCACATACCAACCTTGCAGATGTTGTTACCTCAAAATCTGCACATGCAGCTGTCATCAACCAAGAACATTGGATTCCACTTTCAGAGCGTGAGCTCTCAGGTGTAACGCTTCTGCCTAAGGGAACTGCGCAAGCGCGCGCCGAATGGCAACCAAATGAAGTACCGCTTCCAACATATGTAAATGCGCCTAAGGCTGTCACTGCTAAGCGCATCATCGACCTAACAGAACCTGGCAAGTGGAGCGAAGATCAACAACGCCTTGAGCGCGAAGCGCTCGCTGCAGCGGCTCCTTCACAAGATGAAATCTTCGATCAGCAATTGGCTGAAGAGGCTGTTCGTCGCCTGCGCGATAGTCGCGCCGCCAACCAGTAGTTCAGCGCTTTAAATCCAGCTCGGGAACCACATTCGAGCGCGCCATGCTTCATAGGTAATGAGATCACCCATGTATAACGGTAAGAAGTAGGCGAAGTTAAGTGCAATCAAGATAAAGAGCGAAGCTATTGCGATTAATCCTTTTCTACCGAATTTAGTAAGCACCATCTGTGCGCAGTAAACCAAGGCCAAGATAAGAAATGGTTGAAAGACAATCGCGTAAAAGGTAAATACTGTGCGTGATTGGTAGAAGAACCACGGCAGATAACCAGCAGCCATCCCAGCGACAATGATGGTCAGCGCAGGATCAAAGTGTCGTGCGAGCACTCCACGCAGCCACATTCCTATAACTACACATAGAGCTGCAGTTGCGCTCCACCAGAGCAGCGGTGTTCCCAGCGCCAAGATTTCCTGCGAGCAACTTGCTACACCACAACCCTTTGGTGATTCATAGAAGAAAGATGTTGGCCTTCCCATAATCAACCAACTCCAAGGGTTGGCTTCATATGTGTGCTTCTCGGTAAGCGAGGTATGAAAACCAAGAATCTGTTGGTGATAATGAATAAATGAAGAAAGAACATTCGAGGAATAATCGCGACCCCAACCGCGATTAGAGATAAACCAACCTATCCATGATGCGCAATAAATGAGCGCTGGAATAAAAGCGAATTGTGCAACGCGTTCCAAGGTGGGACGGATAAGTGATTTACCAGTGTGATGAGTAAAGGCGCGATAGAGCGCTATTAATCCAAAGATCACAATGAAATAGACCGCGCTCCATTTAGTACCAAGTGCTAAGCCGAGAGCGATTGCTGTCCACCAATAGTGGCGGCGCAGAAAGAGGTAGGTAGCGGCCAAGATAAAGAGCGCAAGGAAGTTATCGAGTAGCGCTGTTCGCGAATGCACCAGCGCCATTCCATCAACTGCCATCAGAGTGCTAGCAAGACCAGTAAGCAGTGGGTTTCTAAAGAGGCGATGTGCAATGAGAGCGATAAGCAGGATCATGAGCGAACCAGCGAGAGCTGTAGCAAAGCGCCAACCGAAAGCGTTATCGCCAAATATTTGAATGCCACCTGCAATGAGCCATTTGCCGATTGGTGGATGGACAATAAATTCAGGGTTATTTCCAGAAACTTCCACGCCATATTTCAGGAGATCGCGTGCGCCATCGACGTAGTAGACCTCATCGAAGATAAATGTCTTGATATCTCCCAGATGAAATAGACGTAGGAAAAATGAAGCCAGTGCGATGAGTATCGGAGCGATACCTGCAACCATGAGTACAGAATATGGGAAGATGCGCATATGACACTAGTACTTGCAGCGACTCCACTAGGAAATCCGCTCGATGCAAGCGCGCGTCTGAAGAAAGCAATTGAAAGCGCTGAAATTATCGCTGCTGAAGATTCTCGACGTTTTCATCGTCTGGCATCTGATCTTGAAGTGACATTTACTGCTCGCATCATCTCTTTCTTTGAAGGAAATGAGAAAGAACGTACCGCCGAAATTCTTACACTCCTGCGCGAAGGCAAAGAAGTGTTAGTGGTCACCGATGCTGGAATGCCAACGATTAGCGATCCAGGTTTTCGCTTGATGCGAGATGCCATCGCTGAAAATCTTCCGACAGTTGTAATCCCGGGCCCAAGCGCCCCAACGATGGCGATTGCTCTCTCTGGTCTTCCAACAGACCGTTTTACCTTTGAAGGTTTTGCTCCCCGTGCACAAGGTGCGCGTCGCGCTTTCTACGAGAAGCTTCGTTTTGAAGAACGCACCATGGTTACCTTTGAAGCACCGCACCGTTTACTGGAATCTCTGGTTGATGCGGCATCTATTCTTGGTGAAAATCGCAAGGCGGCAATCTGCCGCGAGATGACAAAGACATATGAAGAGACCATTCGCGGAACGATTGCTGAATTGATTGTGTGGGCGCGCAGCCGCGAAATCCTTGGTGAAATCACTCTGGTCTTCGCAGGAATTGAAGCAGGCTCTGAAATCAGGACTGCAGATGATGCAGTTGCCCGCGTTCGTGAATATGAGGCCGCTGGAATGGACCGAAAAGGCGCGATCGCCACAGTCGCAGAAGAGTTCGACCTCCCGAAGAAGATCGTTTATGCAGCGGTAGTCGATGCGAATAAGATGAGCAGATGAAATCCTTCTACCTCACTACGCCTATTTACTATGTAAATGATGCGCCACATATTGGCCATGCGTACACAACGGTGGCAGGAGATGTTCTTACTCGTTGGCATCGTCAACGCGGTGAATCAGTCTGGTTCTTAACTGGCACCGACGAACACGGCCAGAAGGTCATGCGCACCGCTGAACAAAATAACGTTGCCCCACAAGCATGGGTCGATAAGTTAGTTGCTGACGCATGGAAACCCAACTGGACTGCGCTCAATATCGCCAACGATGACTTCATCCGCACAACAGAGCCCCGCCACACAGAGCGCGTTCAAAAGTTTCTGCAATCCTTAAAGGATTCCGGCCATATCTATGCAGGAAAGTATGAAGGCCCTTACTGCGTAGGTTGCGAAGAATTTAAGCTACCCGGAGATCTGATTGATGCCGATGGCGAGAAGCTATGTCCAATTCATAGCAAACCCATCGAGATGGTCAATGAAAATAACTGGTTCTTTAAACTCTCAGAATTTACCCAACCACTTCTTGATCATTACAAGAAGAACCCAGAAGCCTGCCAACCAGAAAGCGCGCGCAACGAGGTAATTTCATTCCTTGAAGGCGGCGTCTCTGACTTATCTATCTCTCGCTCCACCTTTGATTGGGGTATTCCTGTTCCTTGGGATACCGATCAAGTTGTCTATGTTTGGTTTGATGCGCTGCTCAACTATGCAACTGCAGTTGGCCTGACTGATGCACCTGAGACAGAAGGTGGCAAGAAGTTTGCATCCACCTGGCCAGCTGATGTGCACTTGGTCGGAAAAGATATCTTGCGCTTTCACGCAGTGATTTGGCCGGCAATGTTGATGGCTGCCGGCATTGCCATCCCTAAGAAAGTCTTCGCCCATGGCTGGTTATTGGTGGGTGGCGAAAAGATGAGTAAGTCAAAGCTCACCGGTATTGCACCTTCTGATATCACCGACCACTTTGGCGTTGATGCCTTCCGTTATTACTTCTTACGCGCAATTCCTTTTGGCTCTGATGGTTCTTTCTCTTGGGAAGATATGAGTGCGCGCTACACATCTGAACTTGCCAATGACTTTGGCAATCTGGCATCCCGCCTTGCCGCCATGATTGAAAAGTACTGCGGCGGCAAAGTGCCAGCAGTTGCGCAAGATGCAACTCTCTCTGCAGCGCTTGCTGCAACCGTTGAAAAGTGTGATGCCGCAATGGTCGCTCTCGATTTCCAAGGTGGAATCAATGCGGTGATGGATTTCTGCAAGCAGGTCAATGGCTTTGTCACAATTAAAGAACCTTGGATTCTCGCTAAAGATCCTGCTAATCAAGGGATTCTTGAAGAAGTTCTTTATAACACCGCTGAATCACTGCGCGCCCTGGCAGTCCTGCTGCATCCAGTGATGCCAGCAACAACTGAAATCTTGTGGGAGTCACTCGGTGCGAAGGCTGCGCTCGGTGAAATTGGCGCACAACCCATCAGCGGCGTTGCCACATGGGGACAGCTACCGCCAGGTGCAACTGTGACAAAGACACCTGTTCTCTTTCCGCGGTTAGAAGTTAAAGAGTAATTTTCTATGGCTGATCGCCACAACCGCGATATTGATCGCGAGCAAGCACCGCTACCGGAAGCGCTCCCTGTTCCAACAGTCGATGCACATGCGCATATCGAGATTGTCACCAACGAAGCCCCTGATTCAGATGCGGTCAGAAAAGTTCTAGATGATGCCAAGTCAGTCAATGTCGATCGCATCGTGCAGGTGGGTTATTCCGCCGAGCAATCGCAGTGGTGCGTTGATATGGCGAATGCCTTTCCAGGCAGAGTGCTTGCAGCTGTTGCGCTCCATCCCAATGAAGCGCCTGTAGTTGAAGATCTGGAAGCTGATTGGGCGATTATCGAAAAGTTGGCGCAAGAACCACGAGTACGCGCCATCGGAGAAACAGGCCTTGATTACTTTCGTACTCCACCAGAACTACGTAAGCGTCAACAAGATTCTTTTAAGTGGCATATCGATTTAGCTAAGCGGACCAATAAGGCGCTCGTTATCCACGACCGTGATTCGCACGATGATGTTCTCTCTGTGCTGCTTGAAGTAGGAGCGCCAGAAAAGACTGTCTTTCATTGTTTCTCAGGTGATGTCGAGATGGCAAAGACTTGTATTGAGCGCGGCTACATACTTTCCTTCGCCGGAACGATGACCTTTAAAAATGCACCGGCGCTGCGCGAAGCGGTCAAGCTTGTTCCGCACGATCAGTTGTTGGTTGAAACTGATTCACCATTCTTGGCGCCGGCGCCTCATCGCGGAGCGCTCAATACCCCAGCTCAAATCGCCAACATTGTGCGTGCGATGGCCGCAGAACGTAATGAAGATGTTGCTGAGCTTGCCACTGCGCTTTCGGATAACGCAGAACGAATCTTTGGGTCTTTCGCATGAGCTTGCTGGGTGCGGGCGAAATACGCGAATTGGCAGCCAAACTCGATCTCAAACCATCTAAATCACTCGGTCAAAACTTTGTCCACGATGCCAATGTCTGTCGCAAGATTGTTCGCACAGCAGGCGTTACATCAACTGATATCGCACTAGAAATTGGCCCTGGTTTAGGTTCGCTCACTTTGGCGATGTTAGAAGAGGCGCAATCTGTCATCGCAGTTGAAATCGATGCTCGCCTGGCAAATCAATTACCGATTACCGCGGCAGCCCACACAGATCGTGCCCATCTACTGACTGTTATCAATGAAGATGCACTTACTTTAAAGACGCTACCTGCCGACCCAACTGTTTTAGTGGCCAATCTTCCTTACAACGTCTCTGTCCCTGTCTTCTTACATCTACTCGAGATTCTTCCTTCGCTGCGCTCTGGCGTCATCATGGTGCAGGCAGAAGTTGCTGATCGCTTAGCTGCAAAGCCGAATTCAAAAGAGTATGGAATCCCAAGCGTTAAGGCGGCATGGTGGGCAGATGTCACAGGTGCCGGATCTGTTTCGCGCAATATCTTCTGGCCGCAACCAAACGTTGATTCCAAACTTGTGGCATTTACACGTCGAGCAACTCCGGGCGATGAAGAACTTCGCAAGAAAGTCTTTGCAATTATTGATTTAGCATTTGCGCAGCGCCGCAAGATGTTGCGCTCTGCGCTCTCATCGATGTATGGCGGTTCAGCAGCTGCTGAAGCGCTACTAACACAAGCAGGTATTGATCCCACCTTGCGTGGTGAATCGCTGGATATCCATAGCTTCTGCGCAATTGCGAAACTTGGGTAGAGTTTTATCGTGGCCCCAAATTCGATAACTGTGCGAGTACCTGCCAAGGTAAATCTGCAACTCTCGGTTGGCCCAAAAGAGGCAGATGGTTTTCATAATTTGGTCTCTGTCTTCCAAGCAATCTCTATCTTTGATGATGTCACTGTCACAAAAACAAGGCCTGGTAGCGGAGTCACAATTGCAGTAAGCGGCGAACATACACATGGCGTTCCGGAAGATCACTCCAACCTTGCAGTTAAGGCAGCGCAGTTAATCGGCGAGAAATTCGAATTTGATACCGATGTTCATATCGAGATTAAGAAATCGATTCCCGTGGCCGGTGGAATGGCGGGCGGAAGCGCTGATGCAGCAGGCACTTTGGTTGCGATGGATGCGCTCTTTCAACTGGAAATGTCGCGCGAAGAGCTTCATGCGTTGGGCTCTCAATTAGGTAGCGATGTGCCATTTATGATCTCTGGCGGAACTGCGATTGGCCAAGGTCGCGGTGATCAACTTACCGCCGCTCTTTCGCGCGGTACTTATCACTGGGTCTTGGCACTCTCTAGCGTTGGCCTTTCAACTCCTGCTGTATATGGCGAATGCGATCGTATGCGCGCGGAATTAGAGATTGCACCTCCTCAAGTCTCTGACGTTTTGATGCAATCACTTCTTGCCGCAGACGCTGATGCTGTGGGACGAGCGCTTACCAATGATCTGCAGAACGCAGCATGTTCACTGCGCCCTGCGTTAAGTCTGGTTCTTGAAGTAGGGCGTGATTACGGAGCACTGGGCGCAATCGTCTCTGGCTCTGGCCCAACAGTTGCATTCTTAGTAGCCGATGAAGATTCTGGATTAGATCTTGCAGTTGCCTTAACTGCCAGTGGAGTTGTCGGCAGCGTGGCGCGAGCACATGGCCCAGTTCATGGCGCCAAAGTAATTAGTAACTAATTAACTCTCATCAAATTCAGTAACAAGTTTGCTCAGTAGGTCTGCCAGAACTTCGCGATCTTTTGCGCTCAGATTCTGCAGAAGCTCGCGCTCGTTCTCTAAGAGATCTTCCATAGCTGAATCAACTGCGCGCATTCCCGCACGGGTAAGTGTGACAAGTGAGCCGCGACCATCGCTGGGATCTGGTTCGCGAGTAATGAGTTGTAACTCTTCTAAGCGATCGAGTCGATTGGTCATAGTTCCGCTCGTTACAAGAGTCTCTTGCATTAATTGACCAGGGGATAGTTGATGAGGTTCGCCTGCTCTGCGAAGAGCTGCAAGAACATCGAATCCCCAATTTTCTAGATCACCGAATGCATCGCGACGCGCAATATCGAGATGGCGCGCAATACGGGTGATGCGACTAAGGACTGCAAGGGGAGAGAGGTCTAAATCGGGGCGTTCGCGCTTCCAAGCGGCTATGAGGCGGTCTACTTCATCGCGCTCAAGTGATTGGCTTCCCATAAGAAATGAGTTTAGTGGTCGCGAGCACTGCCGAAGATAAGGGAGAATATAGGTTCCGCCATTGTGTAGTGGCTAGCACATGGGCCTTTGAAGCCCAGGGTCCAGGATCGATACCTGGTGGCGGAGCAATTGCCCCGCAGTAGTAAAGAGCGGAGCCACAGGTAGACTTACGACATGAGCCTTGAAACCGTAGTGATTCTCGCTGCTGGTGAAGGAACTCGCATGAAGTCGAGTACGCCCAAGGTCTTACATCCAATCGCAGGTCGCACGCTAGTTGGCCATGTTCTTAACGCAGTTGATGCTCTGGCCCCTAAGAACGTTCGCGTTGTTGTTGGTGCAGGTCGTGAACAAGTTGAAGCGCATATTGCAGAGATTGCACCGAAGGCAGTCACCGTCTTCCAAGAAAAACGCGGCGGTACCGGACATGCAACTCAGTTGGCGCTCGCTGGACTTACTCCCAGCGGCACCATCTTGGTTCTCGCCGGCGATACACCCATGCTTACCGGAACTTCTCTTGCTCAGCTTCTGGCAGAACACCATGCAGGTGGCTTTACCGCATCGGTAATGACTGCCGAGCACCCAGATCCAACTGGGTATGGCCGCATTATTCGCGGTGATGACGCTTCGCTACTTCGTATCGTTGAAGAACGTGATGCTGATGAAATCCAGCGCGACATCATCGAAGTTAATTCTGGCGTCTATGCCTTTGATGCTGCCAAGTTAGCGAGTGCTATCGGAAAGCTCAAGAACGATAATTCGCAAGGTGAGCTCTATCTGACTGATGTCATTGAAATCTTGCGCAACGAAGGTGGAAAGATTGCTGCTGTTCTGATTGATGATTTCATCGAAATCCTCGGCGTCAATGACCGCGTGCAACTAGCTGAATCTGCTTCACTCTTACGCGATCGCATCAATGAAGATTTAATGAAATCAGGGGTCACCATCGTTGATCCTTTATCGACCTGGGTAGATGCCACGGCAACGATTGCACCTGATGTGGTGCTAGCTCCCGGAACTGCGATTCACGGGGCAACAACAATTGCTAGCGGCGCTGTTATTGGCCCTCGCACAACGTTGATTGATTGCACAGTTGCAGCTAACGCTCGTGTGCTTGAATCACAGTGCACCGAAGCTGTTATTGGCGAAGGCGTAAATGTGGGCCCATATTCCTACCTGAGGGCTGGAACAAAGCTGCTTAGCGGTTCAAAAGTTGGTGCATATGTTGAGATGAAGAATGCAACGCTGGGCGAAGGCTCAAAAGTTCCACATCTTTCCTATGTAGGAGATGCCATCATCGGTGAAGGAACCAATATTGGTGCGGCAACTATCTTTGTTAATTACGATGGCGTCGAAAAGCATTATTCAGTAGTGGGCGATCATGTCCGCATCGGCAGCGACTCAATGCTCGTTGCACCAGTGACAATCGGAGATGGCGCATATACCGCCGCCGGTTCTGTCATTACCGAAGATGTTCCCGCTGGCGCAATTGGTGTCGGTAGGGCAAAGCAGCGAAATGTACTAGGTTGGGTTCTGCGTAAGCGTCCTGGCACTAAATCAGCTGAGGCGGCTGCGCGCCACAGTAACGACGAGCAGAAGGGCTAAATTCCTTGAGCGAGATCCGTTTATCGTCAGAGAAAAAACTTCGTCTTTTTTCCGGCCGCGGATTCCCTGAGTTATCTGAACAGGTCGCCACTGAACTAGGCATTCCACTTACTCCAACATCAGCATACGATTTTGCCAACGGAGAAATCTTCGTTCGCTTTGAAGAATCAGTCCGTGGCTGCGATGCATTTGTGATTCAGTCACATTCGACTCCCATCAATAAACAAATCATGGAACAACTCATCATGATTGATGCGCTCAAGCGAGCATCTGCAAAGCGCATCACCGTTGTTGCACCTTTCTACGGATATGCGCGCCAAGATAAGAAGAGCCGTGGCCGCGAACCAATCACAGCGCGACTTATGGCAGATTTATTTAAGACAGCTGGCGCAGACCGTTTGATGGTCGTTGATCTTCACACCTCACAGATTCAAGGTTTCTTCGATGGTCCAGTAGATCATCTCTTCGCACTTCCAATGTTGGCTAACTATGTTGGCAGCAAAGTAGACCGCTCTAAACTCACCATTGTTTCGCCAGACTCTGGGCGCGTGCGCGTTGCAGAACGTTGGTCAGAACTTCTTGGTGGTTGCCCAATTGCATTTATCCATAAGACTCGCGATCCATTGGTTCCCAACGAGGCAGTAGTCGGCAAAGTTGTTGGAGAAGTCGAAGGACGCACCTGCGTTGTCATTGATGACATGATCGATACCGCTGGAACTATTACTAAAGCAGTTGAGGCGCTCTTCGAAGCAGGAGCAAAAGATGTGATTATTGCGGCAACCCACGCAGTCTTCTCAGGTCCTGCCGTCGAACGTTTGCGAGAATCAAGAGCTGTCGAAATCGTTGTCACTGATTCGCTCCCACTTTCTGAGGACCAGAAGTTCGATAAATTGACCGTTCTCTCGATTGCCCCGCTCTTGGCTCGCGCCATCCGTGAAGTCTTCGAAGATGGCTCAGTAACCAGCCTTTTTGACGGACATAGCTAAGTCACGCTAATCTTCACCTCGTTCCGGCGAGGGTGAAATTTATCCGTGATCGACGGCGTAGGTATCAACTCCTGCTGGAACTTCGCAACACGAAGAAGTTCGATAACAGCAACGAAGGAGCATCACAATGGCAGAAGTATCAATCAAGGGCGTTACACGTACCGAATTCGGTAAGGGTGCTTCACGTCGTGCACGCGTTGCAGGTTTAGTTCCTGCTGTTATCTACGGACATGGCGAAAAGCCACTTCACATCACTCTTCCAGCACGCGAACTCGGCGTTGCTCTTAAAGAGTCAAACGTTCTTCTCAATATTGATATCGACGGAAAGACAGAGCTCACACTTCCAAAGTCTGTAGTTCGCCATCCACTCAAGCAGATCCTTGAGCACATCGACCTCGTTCTTGTCCGTCGTGGCGAGAAGGTAGTTGTCGCTGTTCCTGTTCACCTTGAAGGTAAGCACGATCCAGATGGAATTCTTGAGACTCAGCACAACTCAATTGAAATCGAAGCTGAAGCTACTTCGATTCCTAAGTTCCTTGTTCTTGATATTGAAGGAATGGCTGCTGGAACATCGAAGCACGCTTCAGATGTTGTTCTTCCTACAGGCACAACTCTTGTCAGCCCAGCGAACACAATCATCGTTCACCTTTCAGAGCGCTCAACTGTCGTTGAAGAAGTTGCTGTTGTGGCTCCTGCTGCTGATGCAGCTGCGGCACCTGCTGCAGATGCTGAGAAGAAGGACTAACAACCTTTACCCTTTCACTTATGACGTGGTTGGTAGTGGGTCTCGGTAATCCCGGGGATGAATACGCTGCCACCCGTCACAATGTGGGTCAGATGGTTATTGACCATCTCGCAAGGCGCCACAACGTAAAACTTTCTAGCCATAAATCTCGCAGTGATATCGCCGCATACAAATTGGGCGTTGGAGTCGATGCGCATTCGATTATTCTCGCTAAATCAAAGAGCTATATGAATGAATCTGGCGGTCCAATCAAGGCGCTAGCAACCTTCTACTCTGTCGAACCCACCAACATCATCGTCCTCCATGATGAACTCGATATTCCCTACGCTGCTATTCGCGCCAAAGTTGCTGGCGGAGATAACGGACATAATGGTTTGAAATCGCTGACCTCATCTTTTGGAACAGCAGATTACTTCCGCGTGCGACTTGGAATTGGCCGTCCTATGGGGCAGCAAGATCCCGGCTACTTTGTCTTAAAGCAATTTAGTAAAGAAGAGAAGAAAGATTTAGAAGAGTTCATCGAACGTGGCGCTGATTGTGTGGAATTCCTTATTGAAAAAGGGCTCGATCTCACCCAATCGAAATTTAATTCGTAAGCCACCATGAAGACCCTATTCACCAATGGTGAAATCTGGTGCACGCGCGGAATCTATACAGATGCAGTCCTCGTTGAATCTGGCAAGGTAATTGCGATTGACCACGATGCGCTGCAAGCAAGCAACGATGAGGTAATCGATTTAGGTGGCAAGTTTCTAGCGCCCGGCTTTATCGATGCACATGCACATCCGCTCTTTGCTGGTCGCGAAAGCCAAGGTCCCAACGTCAATGGGTTACAGAGCGTTGCTGAGATTGTTGCGGCAGTTCGCACCTACATCACAAATAATCCAAAAGCCGCTTGGGTCATTGGTGGCGCTTATGAAGCATCAGTTATTGCAGGTGGAGATTTTGAGGCAGCATCTCTTGATGAAGCATCCCGTGATATTCCCATTGTGTTAAACGCAGTTGATCACCACACAGTGTGGGTTAATTCAAAGGCGTTAGAGGTTGCTGGAATAACAAAGGCAACAGTTGATCCTGATGGCGGAACGATCGCTCGCTACAGCGATGGTTCGCCGAAAGGAACGCTGCGCGAACCATCTGCCATCGATTTAGTTCTAAGTGCTGCACCAAAGCAAACCTTGAGCGATGATGTGGCAGCAATTGCCTGGGCTTGTCAGCGCTATCTTGAATCTGGCGTCACCAGCACAACTGATGCATGGGTAGAACCAGGAATGCCCGAGGCCTATATCGCAGCCGATAAAAGTGGAGCACTTTCAATCGATACCAATCTCTTCTTCTTGGCACAACCAGATACGTGGCGCAGCTACAGCAAGGACTTTGTATCTTTCCGCAGCGAGATTGAAGCTCTGCCAAGTACTTCTCATTTAAGTGCAAAGACCATCAAATTTATCTGCGATGGTGCGCTCTCGGCAGGTACAGCAGCGCTCCTTGAGCCATATCTCGATGATCCACAATCAACAGGCCTACTTATCTGGGATGAAGATGAACTCATCGATGCGATGGTCCACTTTGATGCGCTCGGTTTTCAAATTCACGCCCATGCCATTGGCGATGCTGCAATTCGTCAAGCGTTAAATGCAATTGAAGCTGTGACAAGAGTAAATCCTCGCTGGGATCGCCGACCTGTCATTGCACATGCGCAGTTGATTCATCCGGATGATCTGCCACGTTTTGCCCCCCTTGGCGTCATTGCAAATATTCAACCGCTCTGGACTTATTTAGATCCTATGAATGCGCAATTGATTGAGCCTCGCATCGGAACCAAGCGCAACAACCAGCAGTATCAATTAGCTTCGCTACAAAGAAGTGGTGCACGTATTGGTTATGGCAGCGATTGGCCTGTGACAAGCCATGTTCCGCTGGATGCACTTGCTGTTCCAACACATCGCAGTGCACCCGGAAGTACGCAGGCATGGAGCCCGCAGGAATCAGTCTCACTTGAGGATTCGTTAGTTCATTACACTCAAGACGCAGCCTTCTCAAACTTCTGGAATAAGGGCGTAATTGCAGTGGGAGCGGACGCTGACTTTGTTCTGTTGGATCAGAACCCGCTGAAAGTGGCTCCAGAGAAAGTGAGTGAGATAAAGATTCTGCAGGTTTACGTCGCAGGAGTAAAGGCTTAATCAGCCGGTATTGCGTAAGCCTGCTGCAACACCATTAATAGTTAACAAGAGTGCGCGAATCAAAGTTGGATCAGCAGCTGCGCCTTCTTGGCGCACGCGGCTAAGAAGAGTTACCTGCAGCAGTTGAAGGGGTGCAAGGTAGGTATCGCGCACTTGCAGAGTACGAGCAAGAACTGCTTGATCACCAAGGAGCGAACTCTTTCCTGTCAGCTTCAAGATTTCATCAACAGTCAGCTTGAATTCAGCGGTGATGGTGTCAAGGAAGTGATGGAGCTCTTTTGGTACCAGAGTTTCGACGTAACGCTTTGCTGTGACTAAATCGGTCTTAGCTAGAGTCATTTCAACGTTGCTGATAAATGTTGAGAAGAAGTGCCATTCACGGAGCATCTGCTGCAATACATCGCTCTTACCTGCTTCGCGCGCAGCTTTCAGCCCAGAACCAACGCCAAACCAACCCGGAACAATCTGACGTGATTGGGTCCAACCAAAGACCCAAGGAATTGCGCGGAGTGAATCTAGGCCGCCCGCAGCATCAGGTCTACGTGATGGACGTGAACCTAAGAAGAGATTTCCTAGCTGCTCAACTGGAGTTGATGCATAGAAGTAAGCGGGAAGATCTGGGTGATCAACGAGTGCGCGATAAGTGGTGAATGAGTTATCGCTGACCAAGTTCATACATTCATTCCACTTAGCTAAATCTTCTTTGCTCTGGCGCGGTCCACGATTAAGAATTGTGGCTTCCAGGGATGCGGCAAGTGTGAGTTCTACGTTCTCGCGAGCAAGGGCGGGAAGTGCGTATTTATCTGAGATGACTTCACCTTGTTCAGTCATCTTGATCTGTCCATCGACAGATCCCCAAGGCAGCGCAACAAGGGCGTCGTATGTTGGTCCGCCACCGCGTCCGACAGAACCACCACGACCATGGAAGAGGCGAAGCTTTACGCCATGGCTCTTAGCCACATCGCGCAAGATGCGTTGCGCGCGATGGATTTCCCATTGCGATGTTGCAATTCCAGCATCCTTATTTGAATCTGAATAACCCAACATCACTTCTTGCACATTTCCGCGTAGTTCAACAACCTTGCGATAAGTGGGATTGCCGAGCATCTTCTCAAGAATTTCTCCCGCTGCGCGAAGTTCTGCCACAGTTTCAAGAAGTGGCGCAAAGCCAACTTTGGCGATTCCACGTGAGATATCAACGAGCCCTGCCTGCTTACCAAGCACTGTTGCAGCGATTAGATCATCTGCTCCCTTGGTCATCGAAACGATGTAGGTCTCAATGACTTCTGGACCAAATCTTTCAATCAAATCTTCAATGGCTACAAAGGTGTTGAGAGTCTTGCTGGCTGCAGCATCGAGAGATGAAGTATCAAATTTCTTATTTGAGGCTAAGTGTTCGATCAGAACTGGGAATTTCTCATCATGTGAAAGTTCTTTGTAGTTTCCGCCAATGAGTTGCTGCAGAACGTTGTGATGAGCATCTGAATGCTCGCGGATATCAAGAGTTGCGTGGGTAAGACCAAAGGCGGCAACGGTGCGGATAGTGCGCTCAAGGAGGCCAGTTGCCAGCAGTTCGCCGCGGTGGGCAAAGAGTGAATCGCGCATCAGAGTCAGATCTGCCAATAGTTCGGCAGTGTTCTTGTAATCGCGTCCTGGCACATGTGGACCACGAACAGCATGGCGACTACGTGTGAAAGCTAAGCGGTGCACGATCGCTGTGGCCTTAAGGCGATATGGCTCTTGGACATTGAGGCGCAAGAAACGTGGCTCAAATTCTGGAATGTTCTTCAAGTCTTTTTCAACCGATGCGCTCAGTTCAGGTGTTGCACCTGCAATACGAGTTGAGACTGAGAGCATCTGACGAAGTCGGTTCATCGCAGCCATCGTGGTGCGGATGGCATGGTTTACCTGAAGTACAACAGCTTCTTCAGTGATTTCAGGAGTGATATTTGGGTTGCCATCGCGGTCTCCGCCGATCCATGTACCAAATGTCAGCGGACGCGCAGTTACAGGCAAATCAATCTTGAGGCGCTTGAGTTCGCGGGCAAAGTCATTGAGCACTTCAGGAACTGTATTGGCCGAAAGATCATCCAGGTAATAGAGAGCATTCATCGCTTCATCGAGCGGTTCTGGACGATCAAGGCGCAGCTCATCTGTCTGCCACAGTAAATCAACGGTTTCAGCAAGGCGTTCATCTTGTGTGACTGACTTTGGGGTATCGAGCAAAGATGCGATTTCACCTAACTTGCCGAGAATGGAACGGCGCGCAGCTTCAGTTGGGTGCGCTGTAAATACTGGGCGAATATTGAGGTCGTTGATCCACTTAGTTAAATCTTGCTGAGTGATTTCATGGCCCGAGACTGGATTGTTAATGGCGCTTTCAATCTTGTCGATAGCGCGAGTGATCCAAGAACCACCACGTTCGCGAACTTCAGCAAGAACACGTGAACGGTGTACTTGCTCTGCCACATTGGCAAGATGGAAATAGGTGCTAAATGCGCGCACCAATTGAACTGATTCATCGACAGTTAACTTGTCGAGGATTTCAATGCCGCTACCTTCGCGCACGCTCTTACGCACACTTTCAACGAGATCGAGAAGTTGTTGACCTTCTTGGCGTACAAGAGATTGACCCAATAAATCGCCGAGGCGACGCACATCGCTGCGCAAGGTGGCATCGTCGGATTCAACAATGCTCTTGGCTTCGAGATTCTGATTTGGCGCCTGAGTCACCTGCGAATTATCGCAGGTTGAGCGAGGTCGGTAGACTGTGATTGTTCGCCCCCCTCACTTTGTGAAGCGGGGCTTTGAGTCGTTTGGAGGCGCCTTCTATGAGAGGAATTCTTCCGGTATTACATAGTGATACTGAAGTCCTTGCATCGCTCGAATCTGATTCAGCCAAAATCATTGCAGCACCTCCAAGCTATCCATTCTTGATCGCTCTCAAAGCGCAGCACCACCCCGTCTTGGTGGTCACCAGCTCTTCACGTTCTGCCGAAGATCTTGCTGAAAGTCTGCGCGATCTACATTCGCGCGTCTATGAATTTCCTGCTTGGGAAACGCTGCCCCATGAACGATTAAGCCCACGTAGTGACACCGTTGCACAAAGAATTGCAACGCTCTATTCGCTACAACTTTCCGAAGCCACACATCCAGTTGTTGTTGCACCAGTTCGCGCAGTAATCCATCGCTTTATTGCAACTCTCGCCTCAGAACCACTCTGGACTCTTGAGATTGGCCAAGAGATTGGTTTAACCGAACTCATCACCCATCTGACAGAGCTGGCATTTACAAGAACAGACCTCGTTGAAAAGCGTGGTGAATTTGCAGTGCGTGGTGGAATCGTCGATGTCTTCTTACCGCTTGCCATGCACCCAGTTCGTATCGATTTCTTTGGTGATGAGATTGAAGAGCTGCGCTACTTTGAAGTCGCAGATCAGCGCACAAGTGAAGCGGTCATTGGAAAACTTTCTATTCTGCCCTGCCGAGAATTTTTACTGAACGACGAAATCTGTGCGCGCGCCGAAAAGCTCAAGAGCCAATATCCGGGTGCACTAGAACTCATCGGAAAGATTGCCGACGGCATCACCGTTGATGGCATGGAATCGTTAATCCCGCTGCTGATCGATGATTTCACCACCATCGCACAACGCATGCCAGCGCAGACAGAGATACTCTTTATCGATGGCGAGCGAATCCGTTCTCGCACTGCAGATTTAATCGAAACCAATGAAGAATTTTTAGAAGCTTCTTGGTCAAATGCTGCTATTGGCGCCAGTGCGCCTCTTCCTGTTGAGAAAGTCACTTATCTTTCTTGGGAGGCCCTACATGAAGAGTTAACAACGCTGGGATTACGTATCGGAGCGCTCAACCCATTCGGTAGCGATCTCGATACCGATGCACATTTTCTCGATATTGCAGCGATTGACCCGATGCGTGGAAACGTTGAGGCGCTCTGCGAACTTTTACGTACCGGGCTAGAAGCTCATGAGAGCGTCATCTTTTCGACAGTTGGCCACGGTATGGCTGAGCGATATGCCGGCATCTTCCGTGATGCAGACCTTCCTGTACAGATGGTGCAATCGCTCAAAGCCACACCAACAAAGGGCTCTATTCACATTACGCAATCAACTCTTGGCTTTGGATTCCATAGCGATCGCGCCGGCATCTTGGTTGTTACAGAGCGCGACTTATCAGGCAGTAAGACCACAACAAAAGATGCACGCATGCCTTCTAAGCGCAAGCAAGCTATTGATCCACTTGAACTGCGCTCAGGAGATTTCGTTGTTCATGAGCAACATGGAATCGGTCGATATGTAGAACTTATCCAGAGAACTGTTGGGGGAGTAACCCGCGAATACTTAGTTATTGAATATGCGCCTGCAAAACGTGGCCAACCAGGTGATCGCATCTTTGTTCCTACCGATACCTTGGAGCAGGTCAGTAAGTACGTTGGTGGCGAAACTCCAACGGTGCACCGCATCGGCAGTGGTGAATGGCAGAAGGCAAAGGGTCGCGCGCGTAAAGCTGTGCGCCAAATTGCTGGTGAGTTAATTCGTCTCTACGCAGCGCGCACCAGCGCACCTGGCTTTGCCTTCTCTGCCGATACTCCTTGGCAACGCGAGCTAGAAGATGCCTTCTCTTACATCGAAACACCCGATCAACTTTCAACGATTGAAGATGTAAAGCGCGATATGGAACTTCCATACCCAATGGATCGCATTATCTGCGGCGATGTTGGATATGGAAAGACAGAGATTGCTATCCGTGCCGCCTTTAAAGCGGTGCAAGATGGAAAGCAGGTAGCCGTACTTGTTCCGACAACGCTTCTAGTACAACAACATTCAAAGACCTTTGCTGAACGTTATTCTGGATTTCCTATCCGCGTTGCAGGGCTATCTCGATTTAACACTGCCAAAGAGAGTAAAGAGATATTGCAAAAGCTAGCTGCTGGCTCTATCGATGTTGTCGTTGGTACCCACAGGTTGTTATCGCAAGATGTCACCTTTAAAGATCTCGGACTTGTAGTTGTCGATGAAGAACAGCGATTCGGAGTCGAGCAGAAAGAGTCGCTCAAGAAGATGCGCACAACGGTAGATGTGCTGGCTATGTCGGCAACGCCTATTCCGCGCACACTTGAGATGGCAGTTACCGGTATCCGCGAGATGTCGACCATTACGACTCCACCGGAAGAGCGCCATCCCATCCTTACTTATGTCGGACCAGCTGATGATGCTCAGATTAAGGCGGCTATTCACCGCGAACTACTGCGCGATGGCCAGATTTTCTATCTCCATAACCGAGTTGAATCCATTGATCGCGCCGCTGCCAAGATTCAAGAGTTGGTACCAGAAGCACGCATTCGCATCGCACATGGTCAGATGGGAGAAGCAGCTTTAGAAGATGTAATTCTGGCATTTTGGAATCGCGACTTCGACATCTTGGTCTGTACAACCATTGTCGAAAGCGGTCTAGATATTGCAAATGCCAATACGCTCATCGTTGAGCGCGCTGACAACTTTGGACTTTCCCAGCTACATCAATTACGTGGACGCGTTGGTCGTGGCCGTGAACGCGCTTATGCATATTTCCTCTACCCCGCAGATCAACCGCTCTCTGAAGTAGCACTCGATCGCCTGAAGACAATTGCCACCAATACCGATTTAGGTTCTGGCATGCGCGTTGCTTTAAAGGATCTTGAAATTCGTGGCGCCGGCAATCTATTGGGCGGTGAACAATCAGGTCATATCGCCGATGTTGGCTTTGATCTCTATATGCGTATGGTCGGTGAAGCAGTCCACGATTACAAAACTGGAATCATTGAAACTGATGAAAAAAACCACGAATGCAAAGTTGAATTGCCCGTCAACGCACACCTGTCCCAAGAGTATGTACCGGGCGAACGTTTGCGCCTTGATTTGTATCGCCGCCTGGCGGATGTGCGCAGTAAAGAAGATGTTGAATCTATCCGCGAAGAGTTAGTTGATCGCTTTGGCGAACTTCCAGCTGAAGCGCAATCACTGCTTGTTGTTGCCCAACTTCGCGCCTTTGCTAAATCGCTAGGTATTTCAGAAGTTGTGGCTGCTGGAAAGTTCTTACGAATTTCACCGCTGGTTCTGCCTGAATCAAAGCAGCTCCGCCTCAACCGACTCTTCCCTGGCTCGCTCTATAAGACCACCACAAATACTGTGATGATTGCAATTCCCCGTGCGGCCGCATGGACTCCTACGGCAGAAGGATCCAAAGTTTTAGGGGATACTTCTCTTCTGGATTGGGCATCAGCCTCCCTGCATCAGCTAACAGAGTAAGAATGAATGAAAGCGAGCTCTACGTGAAGAAGTTTCTAGCACTCCTCGGTGTTATCTCAGTTCTAGCGCTCACAGGGTGCGGACGAATCGATAGCGCAGCAACAATCGGCAGTGTCTCGATCTCGCAGGCAGATGCACAAGCAGTTGTTGATGAAGTTCTTGCAGAGCGCCTCAAGGTTGATACAGAAGGGTTGCAGCTCACAACGGGCGAAGAACTCAACCGCGGTCAATTACGTTTCACCATTATTACTCAGCTCTTTGTTGAGATTGCTAAAGAGCTAAAGATTGAGATTACTCCAACACAGATCGCTCAGCGTAAAGATGAGTTGATTACCCAAGTCGGTGGCGAGAGCGAACTTCCACGAAACTTGGTCGCAGCAAATATCGCACCTTCTAACTTTGACAAGTATGTAAAGGCA
The DNA here is from genome assembly GCA_965267875.1 of Candidatus Nanopelagicaceae bacterium. Lineage (GTDB taxonomy): Bacteria > Actinomycetota > Actinomycetes > Nanopelagicales > Nanopelagicaceae > Planktophila. The sequence goes on from OZ254157.1 coordinate 153,274, forward strand.
ATCATGACTTCAGATCTGATTGCAGAAGCTCTACGCCAATCAGGTATCCCTGATGAAGAAGTATCAGCGCGCATTGGACAGTTAGTTACTGCGAAAGCTAAGGAACTCAAAGTCACCGTCAACCCTCGCTACGGCATCTGGGATATCGAACAAGGTGACATCGTGGCTAAAGATTCAGCTGGATCTGCAGTCGTTCCTTCCGATAAGTAGATCGAGCAATGGCAGGTTCAGAACTTCTCCGACTTGTAGAGGTAATGGATCGACTCCGCTCACCAGGCGGTTGTCCTTGGGATGCTGAACAGACTCACCAATCGCTCATCAAGTATTTGCTCGAAGAGTCCTACGAATTTATCGACGCTATCGAAACTGATGACCGCGCCGGTATGCGCGAAGAACTCGGCGATGTTCTGTTGCAGGTCTATTTTCATTCACGCATTGCGCAGGACCATCCCACTGATCCATTCACTATTGATGATGTAGCGGGTGCTATCGCGGATAAGTTAATTAGCCGCCACCCACATGTCTTTGAGAACCTGGAAGTCAGTGGCACCGATGAAATCATTGAAAATTGGGAAGCGATTAAAGCTCGCGAAAAGGGGCGCACTTCAGCAGTTGATGGGATTGCAATGTCTCAACCGGCTCTTCCTCTCGTTGCCAAGATTCTCTATCGCGCTGAAAAATACAACGTCGCAATGAAAATTGATTCGCATACAAGTGATAGCGCAGCAACTGAAAAATCTGTGGGGGATGCACTCGCATCAGTGATTGCCTGGGCTCATGAAAATGGGATTGACCCTGAAAACGCCCTCCGTGCCAAGGCGCGCGAGATGATCCGCGAGATTGAAACTGCCGAAAAGCACTCCTAGGTTCGCGATAGGATTACCTCCTAACGTTCAGCGTTGAGCGCTGTGTTCCAAGTTTTTTACCTCTAGGAGACTCTTCATGGCAATTATCGACGCAATCTACGCTCGCGAAATTCTGGATTCCCGCGGAAACCCAACTGTTGAAGTAGAAGTTCAACTCGAAGATGGCACCCAGGCACGCGCTGCAGTTCCAAGCGGTGCATCAACCGGCGCATTTGAAGCATCCGAACTTCGCGATGGCGATAAGGGTCGTTACCTCGGTAAGGGCGTTCAGAAGGCAATTGCATTTGTTAATGATGAGATTGCTCCAGCAATCGAAGGTTACGATTCACAAGATCAGCGCCTAATTGACTCAGAGATGATCGCACTTGATGGAACTCCTAATAAGTCACGACTTGGTGCAAACGCCATCCTCGGAGTTTCACTTGCTGTTGCTAAGGCATCTGCAGATTCTTCAGATCTCTCACTCTTCCGCTACGTCGGTGGACCAAATGCACACGTCTTGCCAGTTCCAATGATGAACATTCTCAATGGTGGCGCACATGCTGATACCAACGTCGATATCCAAGAGTTCATGATTGCTCCAATTGGCGCCGAAACTTTCCGCGAATCACTTCGCTGGGGTGCTGAGATTTATCACGCACTCAAGGCAGTTCTTAAGAAGCGTGGACTCGCAACCTCTGTGGGCGATGAAGGTGGCTTTGCTCCGAACCTAGATAGCAACCGCGCAGCCCTAGACCTCATCATTGAAGCAATTACAGCAGCAGGCTTTAAGCCAGGTTCTGAAATCGCACTTGCAATGGATGTTGCTGCAACTGAATTCCATGACAACGGTAAGTACAAGTTTGAAGGCTCAATGCGTTCATCCGATGAAATGATTGCGTATTACGCAGAGCTTGTGGGCGCATACCCGATCGTCTCTATCGAAGATCCACTCAATGAAGAAGATTGGGCAGGCTGGAAGTCAATGACTTCATCCCTTGGCTCAAAGATTCAGATTGTGGGCGATGATCTATTTGTTACCAACCCAGTGCGTCTTGCTAAGGGAATTGAGACAGATACAGCTAACGCACTTCTTGTGAAGGTAAATCAGATTGGAACGCTTACCGAGACTCTTGATGCAGTTGATTTGGCACACCGCGCCAACTACCGCAGCATGATGTCGCACCGTTCCGGTGAAACAGAAGACACCACAATTGCAGATCTCGCAGTTGCTACTAACTGCGGCCAGATTAAGACCGGTGCACCATCACGCACAGAGCGCGTTGCTAAGTACAACCAGCTTCTTCGCATTGAAGAAGAGCTCGCTGATGGCGCTGTCTATGCAGGTCGCCAAGCATTTCCTCGCTTTAAGGGATAAGAGACAATGGCTCGTAGATCCCCTAGTCGCAAGAGAGGTAAGAGTTACCGTTCGCGTAACTTAAACTTCAATCGCAATCGGGGATCTGGCAGAGCTTTTGCTGTTGCTGCAATCTTCTTTATGCTGGCGCTCTTCCTTGCGCCTCCCATTAAGAGCTACTTTGTACAGCGCGCTCAGATCAACGCTCTCGAATCTCAACTCTCTAGCGACCGCGCAGCGCTCGATGCCGCCCGCAAAGAACTTACTCTCTGGCAAGATCCTGATTACGTAAAGTCGCAAGCGCGTGAACGCCTTCACTTTGTTATGCCAGGTGAACGTCAATACATCGTCACTGGCGAAGATGGAATTAACTCTGATGCGCCAGTTGAAAATGATGTTGTCTCAAATCTTCCTGAAGGACAACCTTGGTACACCCGCATGATTGCCTCAATCACTGAAGCAGGTAAGCAGTGAGCATTGAGAGTCGTCAAGCATCCCAAGCAGATCTCGACACAATAGAAAACCAACTAGGGCGCACACCTCGCGATGTGCATGCGATCTCTTATCGCTGCCCTTGCGGAAAACCTGCTGTCGTTGAAACTCCACCAAGACTCTCTGATGGTGAACCTTTTCCCACTTTCTACTACGCAACCTGCCCACGTTTAACAGCTGCGATTTCAACGTTAGAAACAACCGGCATGATGGAATCTATGTCGAAACGACTCGAAACCGATGCAGAGCTAGCTGGCGCATATGCAGCAGCCCACGATGATTACATCGCAGCGCGCTCTGCGCTCAAGATTGATGTTCCTGAGATTGAGAACATTTCTGCAGGTGGAATGCCAACACGCGTAAAGTGCCTGCATTCGCTGATTGCCCATTCGCTATCGGCAGGTCCTGGAGTTAATCCACTGGGAGATGAAGCACTTGCTGAACTTCCTAATTGGTGGAAGCACATTCCATGCGAGTAGCAGCAATCGATTGCGGCACGAATTCAATTCGCTTACTGATTGCCGATGTTGATGGCACAAACTTCCGCGAAATTGTTCGCGATATGGAAATCGTCAGACTTGGCCAAGGCGTTGATAAGACAGGGCAATTTCATCCAGATGCCATAGCCCGCACTCTTGCAGCCGTTGATAAGTACGCACTTCAGATTGCAGCAAAAGGTGTTGAAAAGATTCGCTTCTGCGCCACCAGCGCAACCCGCGATGCCACCAACCGTGATCTCTTTATCAACGGCGTCAAAGAACGACTTGGCATTGAACCTGAAGTAATTCCCGGTGAAGTAGAAGCTGCGCTCTCTTTCCAAGGAGCTACGAAGGATTTCAATAAGAACGAAGGGCCATTTCTCGTTATTGATATCGGTGGTGGATCTACTGAGTTTGTCTTTGGTACCTCATCTGTTGAGTTCGCCAAGAGCATGAATATCGGCTGCGTGCGTATGTCAGAACGCCACTTCACTGGGGGAGATCCAGATCCAGGCCAGATTGCTGCAGCTATTGAAGATATCGATGAGGCAATCGCGCAGGCTGCAAAGATTGTTCCAATTACTCAAGCAAAGACGCTCATTGCAGTAGCCGGAACTGCAACAACAGTTGCTGCAGCAGCTCTAGACCTTCCTGCTTACGATCGCTATGCCATTCACTTGTCTCGCATCTCTGCTGAGAAAACTCATGCAATTTCAAAGATGTTCTTATCAACTACCCGCGCAGATCGCGAAGCACTTGGCTATATGCACCCAGGTCGCGTTGATGTGATTGGCGCAGGTTCCCTGGTTCTCTCTCGTATCATGCTTGCAACTGGCGCTACTGAATTTGTCGCCTCTGAATCCGACATCCTCGATGGAATGGCTTGGTCACTTGTATAAGTCGATAGAACTTCTCGATAAAGCAATTGTGAAGTGTCATCAATGTCCACGCCTTGTTCAATGGCGAGAAGAAGTCGCAGTAACAAAGCGCAAATCTTATGAAAACGAAAAGTACTGGGGGAAACCTGTACCTGGCTTTGGCTCAACAAAACCGAAGATGCTTATCGTCGGTTTAGCTCCTGGTGCGCACGGTGCAAATCGCACTGGTCGAATCTTTACCGGTGATTCATCTGGAGATTGGCTCTATGGATCTCTTCACCGCATCGGTATCGCCAAAATTCCCACATCAACCTCGCGCGATGACGGGCAAGAGCTCCGCGATACACGTATCTCAATGGCTGTTCGTTGCGCACCTCCAGAGAACAAACCAACTACGCAAGAGCGAGATACCTGCGCGCCATTCTTCGTAAATGAGCTGCAGCTCATCGCGCCGACCGTCAGATCCTTTGTCGCACTCGGAAGCTTTGGTTGGCAGGTATTGATCAAATCCTTAAAAGATCAGGGACATAAAGTTCCCGCCGGAAAGTTTGGCCATGGCGCTGCATTGAAGTATTCGCATAATGGTGTGAACTATTTGATTCTCGGTAGTTATCACCCAAGTCAACAGAACACATTTACCGGCAAACTCACCAAGCCAATGCTCGATGCAGTGCTGAAAAAAGGCGCTAAGTTCGCGGGAATTCTCTAACTTTTCACCTAGTAGTATTCGCTTTCTATTGGCCCCCGTAGTCCAATGGCAGAGACAGAGGACTTAAAATCCTTCCAGTATCGGTTCGAGTCCGATCGGGGGCACATCGCGAAGTTATTCGTCCGAAAGGATATTGTGCCTAGATGACCAGACGGATTATTGGATTACTTCGAGCCTCGCACTTTGGCCCCAACTTACTGGTCACATTCATTAGCCTCTTCTTTGCTCAACTTTATTGGTGGGAGGGCCCCGCTTACGTTATTGCTATTGGGGTCTTTTGTGGTCAGCTTGTGGTTGGTTGGAGTAACGACGCTATTGATTACAAAGATGATTTGCTTCATAACCGGCAGAAGAAGCCTCTGGTATCTGGTCAGATATCGCTGAGGTTGTTACAAAACTCTTTACGCGTGGTGTTGCCTCTTGCGATAGTAATCAATCTCTTCGGACCACTTGGCTTTGTCGGAGGAGGACTCTCGGTCCTGGCAATCGGTTTGGCAGTTGCTTACAACTTCTACTTTAAGTTCACTATCTTCTCTTGGTTACCTTTTGCGATTGCCTTCGGATCACTTCCTTCATGTATGGCGCTGTCGAAGGGGCAGTCGCCAGAGTTATGGATGTGGCTCGGTGGGGCTCTTCTTGGCACAGCTGCACATTTTCTCAATGTCATCAAAGATATGGCTGAAGATCACATGAGCGGCATCAAAGGCCTTCCACAGAGATTTGGAACTAGAGCCTCTGTCATTGCCGCAATAGTTCTTATAGCCAGCGCCGTAACCTTGTTGCTACTTACATTTACTTCTCTACCTATTGCTGCGCCTTGAGTTGAATTTGTACGCCCAAGACGAGCGTTTTTAGAACCTCACCCCGACCGAAGGCTCCCTCCACCCCCATAAAGCGCAGGTCACAGGGGCTTTTAAGGAGCTACGCTCGAGTAAATGTGGAAATTTTCTGGCGTTGCCGTACGTTATGTAGTGCACGGGGAGCCCCTTCCCGTACCTAAATAAGGAGAAATTAATGCGCAGTTCTAACCCAGTCCTTACCGGCCGCGGTTTCGCTCGTATCAACCCAGATGTACTCGGTAATCGCGGAACGCAAACTCGCGATCTCAATTCAATTGAGAGCCGCCCTTCATCTGCACCAATGTCAATTGACGATGTCGTCATCAAGACAGCTGGTCTATTTGCTGTGCTACTCGCAGTAGGAGCATTTGCATGGCGTGCGAATAGCCCTGGACTTGCACTCATTGGTTTCATCGGAGGCTTCGCCCTTGCGATGGTAAATACTTTTTCTAAGAAGGTCCGCCCAGCGCTAGTTATTGCATACGCTGCGTGCCAAGGTCTTGCGCTTGGAGCAATCAGCGCGGTCTATGAGACTCAATACGACGGCATCGTAAGCCAGGCAGTTCTTGGAACAGCGTGTGCATTCGGTGGAGTTCTTCTCGCATATCGCAGCGGCAAGATCCGCGTAACACCTAAGTTCACACGCATCATGATGGGTGCACTTATCGGTTACCTCGTATTTGCAGTGGTCACACTCTTTACAGGTCGCCCAACAGGTGGACTCGGATTCCTCATTGCAGTTGCTGCAGTAGGTCTTGCAACGATGTTTATCGTGATGGATCTAGATCAGATTGAAAAGGCAGTTGCTGCACGCGTTCCACAAGAAGAGTCATGGCGCATGGCTTTTGGCTTGATGGTCACACTCGTATGGCTCTACCTCGAAGTATTGCGACTTATCTCAATTCTTCGAAGCCAGGACTAATTAAAGAAAACTAGTTACTTACTAGATTGCCCGAGATGCGAACTCCGCGTCTCGGGCAATTTTATTGAGACAGCAACTGCTACAAGCATGAGCGCAGCAGAGACTAAGAATGCTGGGCGATAGCCGTAACCATCTGCAATAGCGCCGAGAATCAAGGGCGCAACCATTGCACCCGCATCTCCTGCCATCTGGAAGAGGCCAATGACTTGGCCACCCTTACCTTCGAGAACATCTCCGACAATTGCAGAGGGAGTAGTTGATAAGAATGCACCACCAAAGCCAACGATGACGCTGGCAGCTAAGAACATCCAAGGTTCAGTAGTCAGGGCAAGAGCGAGAATAAAGAGCGTGAGGAAAGAGGTACCAATCACTGCCGAATAACGGCGGCCGTTGATATCAGATAACTTTCCAGCCTTCATAAGGAATATTCCATTGATGACTGTGCTGATGGTGAAGCCAAGTCCCATGAAACTAGGGCTGACCTTGATTTCTTCCACCATAAAGAGAGGCAAGATGGAGCGGCTCATACCGAAGAGCACCCATGATGTAATAAACGAGATGATGAGCGCACTGCGGTATGGCTTAAGAGCAAGAGCTGATCGCAGTGTAATTGTGTTGCGCTCTTGCGTTGCAGTTGGCTTGGCCGCAAGTGTGGAATTACGAAGTAAGAATGCACCGGATGCGCTTGCACCAATCAGAAGAAAACCATAGATAATCATTGGTGCGCGCAGTGAGAAACCAGAGAGCGCTCCACCAACTACTGGACCTGCCATCATGCCAACGAGGAATGAACCGTTATAGAGCGATTGAGCACGGGCGCGGTGATCATCATCGACTGCGCGTAACAAGATAGAACCGGCGGCAACAGAGAACATAGAAGAGCCAAAGCCACCGACTGCGCGGAAGATTAAGAGTTGTTCATAGTTCTGGGCGAAGCCTGCAGCAAATGAGGTAATCGAGACGAAACCGATACCAAATGAGTAGACAAGTCTTTCGCCAAAGTGATCAACTAATTTTCCGGAAATCAACCCGGTAGCAAAGCGAGCGAATGCAAAGGCGGCCAAGATGGCACCAACCTGCGCATGGTTTACGCCAAATGAGCGCGCAAAGAGCGGCAGGGTTGGCGAGATGATGCCAAAACCCACGGCGACGAAGAATGAGGCAAAGACAAGCACGCCAACTTCGCGGGGAAATTCCGCAAAAGGGTTATTGAACTTACTCTTGAGATTTCTCATAGAAAGGTCACGGCCAATGCAGCGTGAGCGATTGGCACATTTTTTATCATAGGCGGTAAGTTTACTGCGTGAAATCTGTTATCGCTGAAGACCTAGTAAAGACCTATGACAAAGGTAACGTTAAAGCCCTTGATCATTTAAGCCTCGATGTTGAAGAAGGCACTGTATTGAGCGTGCTTGGACCAAATGGCGCCGGAAAAACAACAACAGTGCGTATTTTGTCGACACTGTTACGCCCAGATTCTGGTCGTGCAACTGTTGCTGGAATTGATGTAATTAAGCATCCAGAGAAGGTCCGCGAAATTATTGGTCTATCCGGTCAATATGCGGCAGTCGATGAGATTTTAACTGGCTATGACAACTTAGTGATGTTTGGTCAGCTCTATCACTTAGGTAAGAAGCAATCAGTTATTAGAGCAAATGAATTACTTGAGAGATTCTCACTCACCGATGCAGCTAAGCGCCCAATCACAACTTATTCAGGTGGAATGCGTCGTCGCCTTGATTTAGCAGCATCTCTTATTGTGAAGCCGAAGGTGCTCTTCCTTGATGAGCCAACAACAGGTCTTGACCCACGTGGCCGCCAAGAGATGTGGGGAGTTATCCAAGAGTTGGTAAAGGGTGGAGTAACGCTTTTGCTCACTACTCAATATCTGGAAGAGGCTGATCAACTAGCTGATGAGATTGCAGTTATCGATAATGGCAAAGTCATCGCCCGCGGAACATCAGATGTTCTCAAGAAGGAAGTGGGCGGCGAAAGACTTGAAGTTGTCGTTGAATCCCAACATGTTGCTAAGACAAGAGAAATTGTTGAGAAAGTCAGCGGTCACAGCGCCTCTGTAGATGAGGGGCTGCGCCTAGTTGCCTCCCCGGTATCAACAGGATCTGCGGCTCTCTTTGAAGTTCTTAAAGCCCTGGATGCAGCAGGAATTGCCGCGCTCGATGTGGGCTTAAAGCGCCCATCACTCGATGACGTCTTTCTATCTCTTACAGGCCATGTTGCTGAAGTAAAAGTTGCTGAAGATCTAGAGACGCCTGCTGGGTCTAAGCGGAAGAAGGAGAAGACCCGATGAGCGCTTTCCAAGACACGATGATCATCACGCAACGTCAGTTGCGTCTTCTAACGCGCGTACCTGAAGTTTTAATCTTCTCGACTATTCAACCAATTATGTTTGTCCTCCTCTTTAGATATGTCTTTGGTGGCTCGATTGATTCAGGCCAGCCAGGCGGCTATGTACAGCTATTGATGCCTGGCATCTTTGTGCAGACAGTTGCCTTCACCTTGGCGGGAACTGCCGCGGGGTTGGCCGAAGATATGAAGAAGGGTCTGATTGATCGTTTTAGATCCTTACCGATTTCACAGTCAGCTCTAGTTTTAGGCCGAACACTTGGGGATTCACTTCTCAATATCGTCGTACTTACCGCAATGGGAATTACTGGGCTACTGGTTGGATGGCGACCATCGGGTGGGCTACTCAATACGGCGCTTGGTTTCCTCTTCCTACTTGGCTTTGGTTATGCCTTGTCATGGGTCGGAATTTTTGTAGGACTTTCTGCCAAGGATGCTCGCGTTGTGCAGAATGTCAGCTTCTTGGTGACATTCCCGCTGACATTCCTCTCAAATGCTTTTGCTCCAACAACTGGAATGCCACGTGCACTTCAGTACTTTGCAGAGTGGAATCCAGTTTCAACGATGGTTGCTGCCTGCCGCGAACTCTTTGGTTTAGAGAATCAATTTGGAGCAACAGCTGGCTCTTTCCCGAGTGAGAATCCGCTGATTACATCGATTTTATATATGTTCCTGATTATGGCGATCTTTATCCCACTCAGTGTGCGTAAATATAAGAGAGTCTCGCACTAAGCGTAAAACTCGGCGGCCTTAATCTCGACCTTAATTTCTCGGCCGTTTGGCGCTGTATACGAAACTGTTGCGCCAATTTCAGCGCCCAGAACTGCAGCTCCTAGCGGAGATTTTTCAGAGTAAACATCGAGATCTCCTGATGCGATTTCGCGTGAACCGAGAAGGAACTTCATCTCATCTCCTGCAATGACTGCAGTGACAACCATGCCGGCTCCAACTTTTCCGTCAGCACTCGCTGGGGGAGTTCCGATGTGAGCGTTTTCGAGCATCTGCTTTAACTGGCGGATGCGTGCTTCCATCTTGCCTTGCTCATCACGCGCTGCGTGATAGCCGCCGTTCTCTTTCAAATCACCTTCGGCGCGAGCTGCTTCAATCTTTGCAGTAATTTCTTTACGACCTGGACCTTCAAGGTGCGCGAGTTCAGCAGCGAGGCGATCTGCTGCTTCTTGGGTAAGCCAGGTTTGCTGTGAACTCATAAGAGGTAATGCTAGACGATAGCCAAAAGTTAGCGAATTCGGCACCGTGTAATACCGACATTAACGGCATCTGCGCGGGTAGGAATAGCCACATTACGCTCAAGAGAGTTGTCGCCGGCTTCAATCACATCATCAACCTGGCCGACGACGTTCTTATCGAAATCGCGAGCGGTCAAAGTACAGATGACGACAGCGTTGCCATCTTCGCGGTTGATGGAATATCGAATAGTGGGGTTACGTGGGTCGCTATTTTCAAAAGAGATTAAGTCTTGCGAAAGTGCAGGACGCGCATAATGCAGCCCCGCCCATGCGACCCATGCCACACCAGCGACGAGAAGAGTGACGGCGTACTTCACCCAAGCGCTCTTTGGCTTGATTCCATATCGATCGTTGTAATCGAATTGGCTCTCGTTGTAACTCATGGGAGAATCATGTCATGGCTAGAGATGTTGAAGTAGGTGTAGTTGGCTCGCTGACGATGATTGTCCTTTTCTCATCGGTCTTCTTCCTGCTCCGCAATTTCTATAAGCGCTTCACTCGTTTTAAAGAGAAGGAAGCGCCGATGCAGGAGAATGAGGGCAACAATTAAAAAGCCTCTACAAGCAATTACAGTGCTTGTACTTGCTGCATTATTTATCGCGCTCGGAATCTGGCAACTGCAGAGAGCGCAAGAGCTACAGAACGCAAAGAAGGTTGTTGCGGATACAACTATTTATCCACTTGCTCAGATGACTTCGGCGACAGGATCAGTACCCGCTGAGGGCATCCTGAAATTCGTCACAACTACTGGCCACTACATCGCAACCTACAAGGCGCCTAACCAGAAAGATGGTTCAGGCGTTCTGGCGGATTGGGAGGTCGCTCTTCTTGAGGAAGAAGGTGGCGCTGCGATTCTGGTTGTTCGCGGGTTATGGGAGGAACGATTAACTGCACCAGAGATCGCGATGGCAAAGAACGTCACTGTTACAGGAACTCTTCTACCGAAGCAGAATGAAGATCGCGCCGAGAATATTGATGGGCAGATATCGCGCGTGAATAGCTCACTCCTTGTCACTTCATATTCAGGCCAGCTCTATGACGGATTTATTCTGGCAACGGGCGAAGAGTTAAGTGGCCAGCCAATTGAGCGGAGCAGAATTTCAGCGCCCGAGTTAACATCGGGCGTACCTGGTTATTACTGGCAACATATTTCCTACGTTGTGGTCTGGTGGTTTATGGCAGCGCTGGTGCTCTGGGCGCCTTTCTATCGTCGCAGGGATTAGGCTTAGGGCTATGGCAAAGACAGGAAATGCAGCACTTCTACGTTTTCGAGTAATGGCAATTGTGTGCGGAGTAAATCTCCTGCTTCTGATTCTGGGTTACATGCCCGCCAAATACATCTTCGATGCGCTCGAGAGCAACAAATGGCTGATCGCAATCCCCATCGCCCACGGCTATCTCTACATCGTCTATATCTTGACCGCCCTACAGATCGGCGTGCAGAAGAAGATGCCGCTCTATGCGATTTTGGGGCTCTCTCTGGCGGGAACTCTGCCGGTGGCTTCCTTTGTGGCCGAGCGCCGCATGATGCGTCGATTCGGCTAGATTAACTTTTCATTACGTTAAATCTTTTGGTGGCGTGTCGCACCAATAGTCCGATTCATTAGTTCTATCTTTTACGAGTCAGAAGCTCTATTGGAACTACTGCACTCGTGCAGGCGATTACAACTAAAGAGAATGGTTAGGCCTTGGCTACTTCGAAGTCAGCAGCATCAGGCAAGAACAATTCAGCGCGTAAAACATATGTTTTAGATACATCGGTCCTGCTGGCAGACCCCGGCGCGATGGCGCGATTTGAAGAGCATGAAGTAATCATTCCTATCGCTGTTATTGGCGAACTTGAGACAAAGCGCGACCATCCTGAACTCGGCTACTTTGCCCGAGCCGCCTTGCGCGCCCTCGATGATCTGCGCATTGAACATGGCCGCCTCGATGCGCCACTTACTGTGACTCCAGAAGGCGGCACTCTCTCAGTCGAACTTAACCACACAGATTTAAGTACCTTGCCTCACGGTTTCTTGCGCGATGGCACCAATGATTCCCGCATCTTGGCAATTGCCAAGAACCTCATGTCAGATGGCAAGCAGGTTGTTCTAGTAACTAAGGATCTGCCACTTCGCGTGAAAGCTTCCTCTGTCGGAGTTGAAGCGCAGGAATATCTCGCTGAACTTGTTTCTAATAGCGGCTGGACCGGCATCGAAGAGATCTCTGTCGGCCACTCTGTGATTGATGAGCTCTATGCCTCAGATCGCGCAGATCATGAATCTGCCCACCAACATCCAGTACACACCGGAATCGTCCTGCACTCCGAAAAGGGAAGTGCGCTCGCACGAGTGACTGCAGATAAGCAGTTGCAATTAGTTCGTGGCGACCGTCAAGCATTTGGCCTTCATGGTCGCTCCGCTGAACAAAGGATTGCCCTCGATCTTCTGCTCGATGAAAGCATCGGAATCATCTCTCTCGGCGGTCGCGCTGGAACTGGAAAGTCAGCCCTTGCTCTCTGCGCCGGTTTGGAAGCGGTGATGGAGAAGCGCCTACATAAGAAGGTCGTTATCTTCCGCCCGCTCTATCCCGTCGGCGGACAAGAGCTGGGCTATCTGCCCGGCAGCGAAGGCGAGAAAATGTCGCCTTGGGCCCAGGCAGTCTTTGACACTTTGGGCGCGCTCGTGAGCCAAGCGGTCATCGATGAAGTCATCGACCGCGGCCTGATCGAAGTTCTGCCGTTGACCCATATCCGTGGCCGCTCGTTGCATGACTCATTTGTCATCGTCGATGAAGCCCAATCCCTCGAACGCGGAGTTCTGCTGACTGTCCTCTCTCGAATCGGGCAGGGTTCTCGGGTAGTCCTGACCCACGACGTTGCCCAACGCGATAACTTGCGCGTTGGCCGCCACGATGGCGTCGTCGCCGTGGTCGAAACGCTCAAGGGCCACCCGCTCTTCGCCCACGTGACCCTGACTCGCTCAGAGCGCTCGCCGATCGCAGCGTTGGTCACCGAGATGCTCGAGGGGCCACAGGCTTAAGGCTCGCTCTCACCCCAGTACCTCCCCTTTTTATATCTCACAGCGACAAATCGGACATATAAGACTTTGCCCTAACTGACCTGCGCTTTTGCCTATCCACAGCGCCCTACTTTCCTGAGAATTTGCGACTCACGCGGGGATAAATTTGCGACAGGCCCTATCCCTTGCCACTCTTTCACCATTCCCCAAGAACGCGGGCCTCGATTATCTAAATTTTTGAGGCCACGTTGCCACGCGAGCAAAGACAGGAGCAGATCAGATGACACGAGATATCCGTGACTTCTTCGCCGCTCTTGCCTGCCTCAAAACCTCCAAGCACTTCAAGCCGGCGCTCTGGACGATGGTCGCTTCGATGCTCTTTATCGCGACCTCCCAGACAACTGCCTATGGCCTCGAATTTCCTATGACCACCCGCCTTGCTCTGCCAGCTTCCAAGAACCTGACAGTTGCCGGCACTATGCCATCGGCTGCCTTGATAGGCCAGACCTCCGAGATGGCGCTGGTTGCTTATGCGATGCAGCAGGTCAACCAAGCCCGAGAAGAGCTCGGTGCCAAGCGAGTCGCTAAGGCGATCATGAACGTTGAATACGCCTGGGACGATAAACAGTATTCCTGCCTCAATAGCCTCTGGACTAAAGAGAGCAATTGGAATTACAAGGCTCGCAATAAGCGAACCGGCGCCCACGGAATTCCTCAAGCGCTGCCTGCTGACAAGATGGCAGTTGTTGGAACCGATTGGCGCACCAATCCAGTGACACAGATTCGTTGGGGACTTCGCTATATCGATATCCGCTATGACACACCATGTAGCGCGTGGTCAAAGTTCAAGCGCAGTAATTACTACTAAGCCCTACCCACTTTAATTTTCGGGCTTGAGGCCAATTGTTAGCGGGCGCATAGTTTCTGCGAAGAAATCATTTCCCTTATCGTCAACGACGATGAAGGCAGGAAAATCAACGACATCAATCTTCCAGACAGCTTCCATCCCTAGATCTTCAAAATCGAGAACTTCAACTTTCTTAATGCAATCTTGGGCAAGTCGCGCTGCTGGACCACCAATGGAACCTAGATAGAAGCCACCATGTTTGGCGCAGGCATCGGTAACTGCCTTTGAGCGATTGCCTTTAGCGAGCATGACAAAAGATCCACCATTGGCTTGGAAGTAATCGACATATGAATCCATACGACCTGCAGTTGTTGGACCAAAAGAACCAGATGCCATGCCGGTTGGAGTCTTGGCAGGGCCTGCGTAATAAACGGCGTAATTCTTCATGTAATCCGGGATCGGCTTACCGGCATCGATCATCTCTTTAATGCGGGCATGGGCGATATCGCGAGCCACCACAATCGTTCCGGTCAGTGAAACACGGGTCTTTACAGGGTGCTTTGAAAGCTCAGCGCGGATGGCATCCATCGGTTGGTTGAGGTTGATTGCAACAACGTTGTCATCGAGATGCTCATCAGTAGTTTCAGGTAAGAAGTGAGCGGGATCGGTCTCAAGTTGTTCAAGGAAGATGCCATCTTTAGTGATCTTCGCCTTTGCTTGGCGATCGGCTGAACATGAAACAGCGATCGCGATAGGCAGAGATGCGCCATGGCGGGGCAGGCGTACGACGCGGACATCGTGGCAGAAGTACTTTCCACCGAACTGCGCGCCAATTCCTAGCTTCTGAGTTAACTTAAAGACTTCTTCTTCGAGCGCTAGGTCACGGAAACCATGGCCAGTTGCTGCATCTCCCTGCGTTGGCAAGTGATCGAGGTAATGGGTGCTGGCCAACTTTGCGGTCTTTACAGTGTGCTCAGCGCTGGTGCCGCCGATAACAATTGCCAAGTGATACGGAGGACATGCTGCTGTTCCAATTGAACGGAGCTTCTCATCGAGCCAATTCATAAATGAGGTTGGATTCAGTACAGCCTTTGTCTCTTGATATAAGAATGATTTATTGGCGCTACCGCCACCTTTAGCGATAAACATAAAGTTGTATTCATCTTGGTGGTCGCTATCTGCATAAATTTCAATCTGGGCAGGCAGGTTATTGCCAGTGTTCTTCTCTTCCCAGGTTGTCACAGGCGCCATCTGCGAATAACGCAGATTTAACTTTGTGTAAGCGTCATAAACGCCCTGAGAAAGCGCAACCTCATCTTTGGCGGTCGTCAGCACATACTGACCCTTCTTACCCATGATGAGCGCTGTGCCGGTGTCTTGGCACATCGGCAAGATGCCACCAGCTGCGATATTGGCATTCTTGAGTAAATCGAGCGCGACAAAGCGATCATTAGCGGAAGCTTCTGGATCTTTTAAAATCTTCGCTAGCTGCTCAAGATGCTCGCTACGTAGGTAATGTGAAATATCGTGGATGGCAGTCTCTGTCAGCAAGGTAAGCGCTGCTGGTTCTACCTGCAGAAACTCTTTACCCCCGAGCTTTACAACGCTCACACCTTCACGAGATATCAGGCGATATTTTGTTGTGTCTTCTCCAATCGGCAAAAGATCAGAGTATGAAAAATTTGGAGACATTATTCGGCGCCTTTTTTAGCGGCTTCAATCTTCTTCTTCGCTCCGTCTAACCATTCCTGGCAGATCTTGGCTAACTCTTCGCCACGTTCCCAGAGCTTGAGTGATTCTTCTAAGGTCGCACTGCCATCTTCGAGAGATTCAACAATTTCGGCAAGCTCTTCGCGGGCTTGTTCATAGGAAAGCTTCTTCTCGCTTGCAGCCATGGGAACAATCTACTCTCAATCGTTGCTTGCTGTGACTGTGGCGCCGGTCTCGCCTTTAGCCACGCGGATACGTAAAGCGGTGCCTGCCTTTAACTTGGTGGCATCGCGCAGAATCTTTCCATCAGTTAATTGCACCACCGCATAGCCACGGTCCATCGTTGATTGCGGCGAGAGCGAACGTAAGTGATCGCGCACGCCCTTCAACTCTTTCTTCTCAATTTCAATCAGGGATGCAAAGCCACGGAGCGCGCGATCACGGAGCGCCTTTAACTCATCACGCCTTGTGGTGACCATGACCATCGGATCTTTCATCACAGGGCGGTTGCGCAGCTGAGCAATTTGCTGTGATTCAAAGTCAAGGCGAGCCACCAAAGAACGTAGCGCACGATCACGGAGCTTCTCGATATCGCTGATTTCTTGGGCAATATCAGGGACAACTCTCTTGGCAGCATCTGTTGGCGTTGATGCGCGGTAATCAGCAACGAGATCAAGTAAAGGCGCATCTTTCTCATGTCCGATAGCGCTGACGATAGGAGTCTTACAAGAGGCAGCCAATCGCACGAGTGATTCATCGCTAAAGGGCAAGAGATCTTCAAATGAACCGCCGCCACGAGTAATGATGATGACATCAACAAGTGGATTAGCTTCTAACTCTTGTAGCGCTTGCGAAACTTCTACAACTGCAGCAGCGCCTTGCACGGCGACTTCTCGAATCTCAAATTGCACAGCAGGCCAACGACGGCGGGCATTTTCGACGACATCTTTTTCGGCATCGGTATTGCGTCCACAGATCAACCCAACGGTGCGCGGCAGCAGTGGCAACTTCACCTTGCGATCTGAGTTAAAGAGCCCTTCAAGCGCCAACTTCTCTTTCAAAGCCTCCAGGCGAGCAAGGAGTTCACCGACTCCCACCTGACGAATCTCTTTGGCAGACATCGTCAGCGAACCATTTTTGGTAAACCATGATGGCTTGGCATGAATAATGACGCGAGCATTTGCAGGCAGTGGTTGCGCAGTTGCTAAAACAGATTTGTAACACATCACAGAGATACTCATATCTGCCGATGTATCGCGCAGACGCATAAAAGCCATTCCACCGCTACGTTCATTCAATTCTGAAATCTCGCCCTCAATCCAGATAGGGCCTAAGCGATCGATATATTCCTTGAGCGCTTCAGAGACGACCCGCACTGGGGCGGGGGATTCGCTTGAAGTTTCGAACATAGCGCGAGCCTAATAGACTCACCCACATGAGCAAGAGAGTTCTCCTAGCTGCGCCGCGTGGATATTGCGCAGGCGTCGACCGAGCAGTGGTGGCTGTTGAAAAGTCACTCGAACTCTATGGAGCTCCTGTCTATGTCCGTAAAGAGATTGTCCACAACAAGCATGTGGTCTCAACTCTCGAACAACGTGGCGTCATCTTTGTGAACGAGACTGATGAAGTTCCAGAAGGTGCAACCGTTGTCTTCTCAGCACACGGTGTATCTCCTGCAGTCCACGAGGCAGCTGCCGCTCGAAACTTGAAGACCATCGATGCAACATGCCCACTCGTTACCAAGGTGCATAACGAGGTAAAGCGCTTTGCCAATGATGAGACAGAAATTTTATTGATTGGCCACAATGGCCATGAAGAAGTTGAAGGAACAGCCGGAGAAGCTCCAGGCAAAGTACGAATTGTCGATGGACTCGATGAAGCGCGCACCATCCAACCAACTCCTGGAAAGAAATTGGTCTGGCTCACTCAGACAACACTTTCAGTCGATGAAACCATGCAATCAGTTGCAATCCTAAAAGAGCGCTTTCCTGAGATTGCCAACCCACCATCTGATGACATCTGTTATGCAACCCAGAACCGCCAAGAAGCGATTAAGGCAATTGCACCGCAAGCAGATCTTGTCATCGTTGTGGGATCTACCAACTCTTCAAACTCAGTGCGTTTAGTTGAAGTAGCACTTGAATATGGCGCCAAAGCTGCCTATCTCGTTGATTATGCAGCTGAGGTAAAAGATGAGTGGTTTGAAAAGGCTGAAACTATTGGCGTTACCAGCGGCGCTTCTGTTCCTGAAATCTTGGTTGATGATTTGCTCAAGCACTTAGATTCACGTGGTTATCACGATGTGCAAGAGATACGTGCTACTGAAGAGACCCTCCTCTTTGCCCTACCTAAAGAGCTTCGAGCAGATCTAAAGGCTGCCAAATAGTGGCAACTTTCGTAGATATTCAGGGTGAAAAGTTAGCCGTTGAAATCTACGAACCAACTACACGTATCGCCGATGTAGTTCTTGTGCATGGCTGGACTGGCAGTAAAGAAGATTTCAATCTGATTGGTCCCTTACTTGCAGATATGGGATATCGCGTACTGACCTTTGATAATCGTGGCCAACATGAATCAGCGCATAGCGTGCGTGAAGGCGCATATGAAGTGCGCTCTTTAGCGCTAGATGTCATCGAGCTAGTCAAAAGCTTTGGTTTTGTTAAGCCACATCTCTTTGGCCATTCATTCGGTGGGTTGATTTCACAGCGCGCAGTAGTTGAATCTCCAAACACATTCTCTTCACTGACTTTGTTTTGCAGCGGCCCGCATGCAATTCCAGGTAAGCCAGAGTTGCAAGCAAGCATTGAGATTTTGGCCAGTATGTCGATGCAAGAATCATGGGATCGCTTTAAAGAAGAGACAGATAAATTGCTGCCGCGCTATGAAATTTACAAGAAGCGTTGGACCGCATCCGATCCTCGCTCAACACACACCATGGCGCTTCACTTGCAGAGCGCGCAGCCGCTGATCGCAGAGATTGCAGCGCTTAAGATTCCTGTGCATGTTGTATACGGAGAAGACGATGATGCCTGGCCTTTAGATTTACAGGATCAGATGGCGAAGGATTTAGCTGCGCCCCGCACCATTATTAAGGCAGCCGGACATTGCCCAAATGAAGATCAACCGGAAGAGACTGTCAGAGTGTTAGCGAACTTCTGGAGCGCTCTGTAAGCGCTTTGATGGGCGGCTCTTCGCCTTCTCGTTAAAGAACATAAACCAGCCATAGAGCGCGCTGATAAGTAGGAATGGCGCAACGCTGGCAAGAGTTGCAATGAAATCAATACCGACTCGTGATGGGCGAAGACCGTCAGAGAGAATCGTAAGCAAGAGCGCAGTTGCAGCAAAGGCAAGTGGCGGAGTAACTGCTGAAACATAACGAGTGCCGGTACGACCATAGGCAACGCCGCCGTAAGTAACTAGACAGATAGCGAGCCCCGAAAGAATTCCAGCGCCATCGCGTATCCACATCTCAAGGCCGACAAGTACGAAGAGGAAGAAAGATTGCAGCACAACAACGCCCTGCTTCTTCAGGCCAGGACCTGGAATTGCAGGCTTCTTAATCGCTGTTGCCATCTCTTTACTCCTCTACAACTTCAACATCGATATAACCATCATCGCCATCTAACTCTGCATTCTGTAGCTCTCGCACGCTAGCGGGCGCCTCTGGATATTCAATTGCAAGTTTATCTTTATCGCCAGTTACGCCCAACTTGTGGATGCGGCGAGCAGGTGCGAGCACTGTCTTTTCAGCCGTTGGCACAAGATCTTCGTAGGCTTTAGAAGTTGAATTAATGGCCTTACCGACTGCAACAATCTTGGTATGTAAGAGGGTGAGATTTTTCAGGAAGGT
Source organism: Candidatus Nanopelagicaceae bacterium (assembly GCA_965267875.1). GTDB lineage: Bacteria > Actinomycetota > Actinomycetes > Nanopelagicales > Nanopelagicaceae > Planktophila. The sequence goes on from OZ254157.1 coordinate 172,815, forward strand.
GCCGGCAACTTTGGTGATGTCATCGGCATTTTCAGCGAGTTGATTGCGAGTAAAGATATGTCCGACTGTGCGCAGTAGCGCCATCATGGAAGTTGGGGTTGCCAGCGTAACGCCGACCTTAAATGACTTTTCTAGAAGTAGCGGATCGATGCGAAGTGATTCAGCGAGAAGGGTTTCAAAGGGGAGGAAGAGAACGACAAAATCTGGCGAACCTTGTGATTTGTGATAGCCGCGCTTTGCCAGTGCATCAACATGCTTGAGTAAATCCTTGGTGTGTGCAGCTAAGAGTTCATCACGCAGATCTTGATCTTCGGTAGCAAAGGCTTCGAGGAAGCGATCGAAGGGAAATTTGGAGTCGATGAAGAGCTTAGAGCCACCAGGCATTGCGACAGTGACATCGGGAATGCCGGATGAGTCAGCATCGGTCGTTGACCGTTGCGCCTGAAATTCGTGGCCTTCGCGCAAGCCCGCTTGTTCAAGGAGAAGTTGTAACTGCGCTTCACCGAACTTGCCGCGAGTCTGTGAGCTAGCAAGTGCGCCAGCAATCTTCTTAGTTTCATCGAAGAAAGAGGTAGATGCTTTACGCATCTCATCAATGGTGCCGATAAGTTGAGTTTCAGATGCCACTCGCTTCTCAGATGCATCCTGTGCCTGCGCGCGCATACGTTCGACAGTTGATTTCATCTCTTCAAGTTGCGTTGCAATCTTTGTTTCATTTTCGGACTTTGCTTCAGCTGCCTTTAAGCGATCTTCAGATGCTTTCAGCAATACGCGCACATCGTTGAGTTCTTGTGCAAGTTTTTCATTACCGCCACCTGCTGCACTGGATTTAATCTTTGAAATCCAGATACCGAGGGCGAGGCCAATAAATAGGCCACAAATGAGAGTTATTAAGGTCACGAGTGCGCTGGACATGGGGCAATCGTGGCAGGAGGCGCTGACAATCCCGCGTAGGCTGTCCTACTTATGAGCCTCTCAATTGGAATCGTCGGATTGCCGAATGTTGGTAAGTCGACCCTATTTAACGCTCTCACCAAGAACAATGTCTTGGCAGCCAACTATCCCTTTGCCACCATCGAGCCCAATGTGGGCGTCGTAGGCGTTCCTGATGAGCGTCTAGCCAAGCTCGCTTCGATCTTTGGCTCAGAGAAGATTCTGCCCGCGGCTCTCTCCTTCGTTGATATCGCCGGCATCGTCAAGGGCGCATCTGAGGGTGCGGGCCTTGGAAATAAGTTTCTAGCCAATATTCGTGAAACCGATGCCATCTGCCAAGTAATCCGCGTCTTTAACGATGGCGATGTTGTCCACGTTGATGGTCGTATCGATCCTTCCAGTGACATGGAGACAATCAATATGGAACTGGCGCTCGCAGATTTACAGACTATTGAGAAGGCAATTCCGCGACTAGAAAAAGAGGCGCGCGTTGCTAAAGAGAAGGCGCCAATTTTGGAGGCTGTCAAGGCTGCCAATGAATGGTTGCAATCAGGTAAGCCGCTCTCGCAATCAAAGATTGATCGCACTCTGCTCCACGAACTTCACTTGCTGACAGCAAAACCATTTCTTTATGTCTTTAACGTTGATGCCGCTGAACTTGCCGATGATGCTTTGCGCGCAACGTTATCTGCGCTGGTAGCTCCGGCTGAAGCAATCTTCTTAGATGCAAAGACAGAGGCAGAGCTTGCAGAACTCTCTGATGAAGATGCGCTCGAATTACTACAAGCGATTGGTTTGAAAGAGCCAGGGCTGGCAACGCTGGCTCGCGTTGGATTCGACACTCTTGGTCTACAAACTTATCTCACAGCAGGTCCAAAGGAAGCGCGCGCTTGGACTATACATAAAGGCGATACAGCACCGATGGCTGCTGGCGTCATTCACACAGATTTCCAAAAGGGTTTCATTAAAGCTGAAATCGTTTCTTTTGCCGACTTGGTAGAAGCGGGCTCAATGGTCGATGCGAAAGCAAAGGGCAAGGTCCGTATGGAAGGCAAGGAATACATCATGCAAGACGGAGACGTAGTGGAGTTCAGATTCAATGTCTAACAATATAAATTCAGGATCACATGGCCAGGCACTCAACACAGCCCGAGCACGACTTAATCAGGCGCACCTTAAGGATCTTCCACGGAAGACCCGCGACAACCTGCGCAACGTAGCGATCATCGCTCACGTTGACCACGGAAAGACAACGCTCGTTGATGCGATGTTGTGGCAATCCGGAGCCTTTGCTGCTTATAAGAAGCAAGAAGAAGGCCAAGATCGCATGATGGATTCAATGGATCTAGAACGCGAAAAGGGAATTACGATTCTTGCCAAGAACACATCTGTTCGTCGTGGTGACACTGTCATCAACATCATTGACACACCAGGCCACGCAGATTTCGGTGGTGAAGTTGAACGTGGTCTTGAGATGGTTGATGGCGTAATCCTTCTGGTTGATGCATCTGAAGGTCCGCTGCCGCAGACACGTTTCGTATTGCGTAAAGCGCTACAGAAGAACCTTCCCGTTATTCTCCTAATTAATAAGGTCGATCGTCCTGACTCACGTATCGCAGAAGTTGTCGATGAGGCATATGCACTCTTCCTCGATCTCGATGCCAATGAAGAGCAGATTGAATTCCCAGTTGTCTACGCATCTGCCAAGGCAGGCCGCGCGTCCCTTACTCGCCCAGCAGATGGTGGAATGCCAGTTGAAGAGAACCTCGATGTTCTATTCGACACTATCTTCTCTGCAATTCCAGCTCCGGTTTATCACGAAGGTGCACCGCTTCAGGCGCACGTCACAAACCTTGACTCATCTCCATTCCTTGGACGTTTGGCTCTCTGCCGCGTTCACGAAGGTGTGATTAAAAAGGGACAGACTGTTTCGTGGATTAAGACAGATGGAACAACAGAGCGCGTCAAGGTCTCAGAACTTCTGATGACTGAAGCCCTTGAACGCGTTCCAGCACTTGAGGCAGGCCCGGGCGACATCATTGCGGTCGCTGGTATCGAGACAATCACCTTGGGCGAAACTCTTGCTGACCTTGAAAACTCACATGCACTTCCGCTTATTACAGTTGATGAACCATCAATCTCGATGACAATCGGTATCAATACATCCCCTCTTGCGGGCAAGAGCGGCAAGATGCTTACTGCGCGCCAAGTGAAGGATCGTCTTGATAAGGAGCTCGTTGGTAACGTTTCACTTCGTGTTCTCAACACTGAGCGCCCAGATACCTGGGAAGTTCAGGGACGTGGCGAACTTCAGCTCGCAGTTCTCGTTGAAATCATGAAGCGCGAAAGCTTCGAATTAACAGTTGGTAAGCCACAGGTTGTTACCAAGATGATTGATGGAAAACTCCATGAACCAATGGAGCGACTATCTATCGATGCTCCTGAAGATTACTTAGGTGTTCTTACTCAGTTGATGGCGCTTCGCAAGGGCCGTATGGAACAGATGGTTAACCATGGCACTGGCTGGATTCGCCTTGATTACAAGGTTCCTTCCCGTGGTCTGATTGGTTTCCGTACCGAGTTCCTTACTGAAACTCGCGGAACCGGTCTACTCCACCACGTCTTTGATTCATACGAACCATGGTTCGGAGAACTTCGCACACGTGGAACAGGATCTCTTGTTTCAGATCGCATGGGCGCTGTTACTTCTTATGCACTCGCTGGAATTCAAGAGCGCGGTTCTATCTTCGTAGAACCAGGCGATGAAGTCTATGAAGGCATGGTTATCGGTGAGAATTCACGTTCTGACGATATGGATGTCAACTGCGTTCGCGAGAAGAAGCTCACCAACATGCGTGCATCAGGTACCGATGATTCTGAAAAGTTGATTCCACCTAAGAAGCTCAATATGGAAGGTGCTCTCGAATTCTGTCGTGAAGATGAATGCGTTGAAGTAACTCCAGCAGTTGTTCGTATTCGCAAGGTGACTCTCGATGGTGCAGAACGCGCACGAGCCACATCACGTGCAAAGAAGAATAATCAGAGCTAACTCTCTACTTTGTAAAGAACTCACTTCCAATCCAGTCTCCTTCATTCACTCCGCCAGGAGTGATGAAGAGAGCTGACCCAACCGGAGTTGTCCAGCGATTTAACTCATCTTGTGCATTGAGCGCTGCTTGAATCGAAAGATATCGAGCAAGTGATTCTTGATAGCTCACGAAGATCAACCCGACATCATGGGTGCCATTAGCTAGGTAATTATCGTCGTAGTTATATCCGCGACGAGTAATTCCCTGATTCTTCGTAGTCATCGCACGACCTACATGGGACTTGGCAAAATTCTCATCCTTTGTGAGTTTTTCTCCATCGTCGAGAGTGCGACCAAGGCTGTCGCCCTTCATATTTGTTGAGAGGCGATCCCACGTTCCCAGATTGAGTCGAATTCGACGAACAACTGTTGTTGTGCCGTTAGCTAAGGCGCCCTTGGTAACCCATGTGCGCTTTGCAAATTCTGTTGAATAAAGGGGCGCGTTAGCGGTGCCATCAATCTGCCCCATCAAATTTCGAGAATCTTCGCCAACATTAATCAGAGCTGGATCCAAGAAGCCACGTTGCTGCCAGCGGATAGTTGCAAATGGAGCACTGTCCTTTACAAGGGTATGTGTGGCATGAAAGATAGATTGTGGATTATCTCCACTTACCTGAATAAGTAGATCCCCACCATCCCAGCGCTGCTCTAACTTATCGATTGAATATGCAGGAATCGCCTTCTCTGCAATTGGCCAGCGCTCTGTTATTCCCAACTTCTCAAAGAGCGAATAGCCAAATGAAAAGTTAATGGTCAATCGAGCTGGATTTTCAGCCATCTCTGATTGCGGATCGCCAATAATGGGTTTGCCCTGAGTTAGTAGCGCTGCATCGTTTGTGAGCACTCGCATGAAGCGACCCATAGCTGCTATGTCTTTATTGGGCAACACATCAAGTGAAATCAAAGTCGAATGCGCTTGTCGCTCAGCCTCAATTCCATTTTGGTGTTTGCCATAGAAGGTCTCTGTTGCAGAGCCGACATCAACTTTTTTTTCAAAGGTGATTAAGTCCACCGAGGTGGCGGTGGCAATTAAGCCACCGCCAACAACGGCAGAAAGTAATAATGAAATTACTTTCCTGATTGTCACTTACATACCACCTTCGCGTCCGTAAGTTTCGTCATCCATGGCGATGTCCTTAACAGCAGCGGTGTAATCCACCTTCTCGCCATTATCGAACTCGAGAGTGACTGTAACTTCGTCTCCGGCCACTAACTCCTTTGAGAGTTCCATCAGCATGACGTGATATCCACCCATACGTAACTTAACTTCGCCACCTGCAGGAATTACCAAGCCTTCTGGCAGAGCACTCATGTTTCCGTCATTTACTTCATGGATTTCGATCATTCCAGCGGCATCGCTCACGCCACCTATGAGGGTGACATCTTTATCGCTGCTATTGGAAAGTGTCATAAAAGATCCAGTCATAAACTTCATGGTCTCTGGATTGCGCATAGACATTCCATCAATTGAGCGAACGACTGGGTCTGAGATGGTGATTGCAGGAGCCGCATCTTCACCTAAACCACATGCCGATAGCAGTGGAAGAGCAAGGATGGCAGCGCATAGCGCTATTACTTTTTTCTTCATTTTTCTCCTAGAAATAATAAGTGTTCTCCAGAGTCGGCTGACTGCTGGAGTTATTCGCTTATTACTTACTAGGTGGCGCTCGAAGAGAGTAGCTCGTACTGTGAGCTAATTCTTTAAAGGATTGAAGGTAAGGAGTGCAGCTCCACGTGCGAGTTGATGCAATCGCTACCTTGCCAAATCTAGGAGGCAGAACAATTACTTCTGCAAGCATACGAATAAGGTCTGTGAGGCAGCTCAGAATTTGTGATGCCTTACTTATCGCAAGAAAAGTAGCTATTCCAGCGATTGTATGTGCGACATACATTGAGATAGGTTCATGAATGGCACCACCTAGTAGGAAGTGCGCACTATTTTGTGCGATGAAAACTGAGAGAAAGATTCTTCCTTCAGAGATCTCTTCTTGAGTAAGCAGTAGGGCCAACAAAACGTTGAGGAGAAAGAAAGTTGTTAGATTCTGAGTTGAGGCAACATCGCCACCGGCAAGATGGTGAGCAAAAATTCCACCTAGAAGCAATAGCGAAGAGCTGATTGCCGCTCGTGCTAGTTTCATACCACTAGGATAGCGATATGAAGAAAGCTTTACTGGTGTTGCTCATCTCGCTGATGCCACTCTCCATTCAGCCAAGCGCCTCTGCACATTCAAGCGTTGCTGAAACTCAACCAGCTTACAAATCAACGCTGAACACTCTTCCATCAGTAGTCAGCATCACATTTTCTGAAGAGCCGTTGGTGATTTCAGGAAAAGAAGTGAACACCATCACAGTCACCGATCCAGAAGGTGAAGTGATATCAGCTGGCAAAACTGTGATTGATAAAAAGACGCTAACTGTGGATTTACTCCCGAGCGAGAATGTAGAAGGCACTTACGGAGTACGTTATCGAATGGCATCTGCTGATGGCCATGTGATCTCCGGCAATTACGAGTTCTACCTCGGTGCAAAGTCTGTGGTAGTTGTGAAGACTAAGGAAGAAGTAGACGAACCGTGGATGGAGCATTTCTTCCATCTCCATCGAGAACATATTGCTTATGCGGTAGCGACCCTGATTGTGGCTCTGGGCTGGCTTCTCTGGCGAAAGCGACGTAACGAGGGCTGATTGTCACCCCCTTAGGGTTGAATACGAACTGTGAGTAAACCGCAGCTACGCCTCGTCAGAGCCGAACCAGCTGCAGCCTCTCTTACTCTCAGCGCAGCACAACTCGATGCTGCTGCTCATCGCGGAACTCCTTTAATTATGACTGGGGCAACAGGTACCGGAAAAACCACAACGCTGATTGAAGCAGCTGTCTCACGTATCAAGAGCGGACAGTCACCGGATTCAATTTTGCTTCTCACTTACGGACGCGAACGCGCCTCTGAACTACGCGATGCCATTGTGACGCGCTCTGGTAAGACTGCGCACGAACCACTTGCACGTACTTTTCACTCACTTGCCTATTCGATTCTTAAGATGCGCACTACAGATGAAATCCGCGATCTAGTTCTTTTATCAGGTGCGGAACAAGAGACCTTTATTGCACAGCTTCTACAAGGAGATATTGCCAAGGGTTATCGCGATTGGCCTACCGATTTACATATGACCCCTGAATCACTCGGAGAGCCACTAGCAACACAAGGTTTTATCCGCGAACTCCGCGATCTGATTATGCGCGCCAATGAACGTGCACTAACGCCGCAGAAGCTGGCAGAACGTGGCAAGCAGTTAGGTGAAAAGTATTGGCCTGCAGCTGCAGATTTCTGGCAACGCTACTTAGGCGCCATGGTCTTGCAAGAGATATCTGCAGGCGATTCCAAGATGCGTATCGATCCATCGGAAATTATTAATAGCGCAAATAATTATTTGGATCGTAATCCAGAGTTACTAGCTGAAGTTCGTAAGCGTTTTAGCACAATCATCATCGATGAATTTCAAGAGAGCGATCCGGCACAGCGCAATCTGCTTGACCTGATTGCACCGAATGATCTCGTCATCGTTGCAGACCCTGCCAGCGCTGTTGGGCGCTTCCGTGGCGCAGACCCTGAAGGCGTACCTGCAGCCCTTGATCGTTATCGCGAACTTGGAGCCCGCGAAATTACTCTGACAGAAAACTTCCGTGGTGTGCCAACAACAAGTGCAGCCCTCTTTGCCAGTGAATCAGAAGAGGCGCAATACATCGCATATCAATTTAAGCGTGCACATCTCATGCAGGGCGTTCCATATTCAGAGATGGCTGTCATTGTGCGATCACATGGCCAGGTCGCATCCAGTATCCGTCGCGCCTTTGCCCAGGTTGGTATTCCTGCTGCTGGCGATGTTGAGGCGCTAGCCAATAACGCTGCAATTGCACCATTTCTTCTCCTTGCTCGCGTTGCAACTGGTACACAGCCACTTAATTTAGAGACTGTTGAAAAGTTACTCACCAGCGAATTCGGTGGAGCAACGTCGGTCTCACTTCGCCGTACACGTGCTGCGCTCTTAGCCGCTCGTGATGAAGCGCTAGATAAGCGAAGCGGCACTCAATTAATTCTCGATGCCATCGTGACCGGTGATATCGCCATTGAAGATTCTGCAGAGTTACTGCGTATACATACCTTGCTCGCTACTGCTAAGAAATCAATTGCTAAGAAGAGCGCCACTATTCATGATCTGCTCTGGGCGATCTGGAATAACGCGACAACGAGCGATGGCGGCAAGGTATCTGATGCCTGGAAAGCTGCAGCTCTTCGCGGTGGCTCCCGTGGTGCGCAAGCAGACCGAGATCTCGATGCAATGATTCAACTCTTTGACTCTGCCGCGCGCCATATCGAACGTTTTCCAGGATCTGACCCAGATATCTTCCTTGCTGAAATTGCTAACGAAACAATTGTCGCCGACCTTATTACTGCGCGCGGAGTACGCCCTGATGTCGTTGAAATTCTTACTGTGCACTCTGCCAAAGGACGACAGTGGCGCTTTGTTGCAGTTGCCGGTGTACAAGAAGGTGCTTGGCCAAATCTCAAACAACGTAGCTCACTCTTAGGTGCTGAACGGCTAGTCGAACGCGTCAGACATGGCGATGAACTAGCGCAAGAAGCGCTCAATGCCATCGCCGCCGAATCACTGGCTCAAGATGAGGCGCGACTCTTTCATGTTGCAACCACCCGCGCTAGCCAATCACTTGTTGTCACAGCCCTTACTCGCGAAGATGAATCTCCTTCAATCTTCTTTGAAGAGTTTGCGCAGTTGCATAACCAAGAAGGGCTATTGCGTGAAGTTCCACGTCCTCTTACTGCAGCAGCTCTCGTTGCAACGCTGCGCCGAGAAGTCTTCTTGCACCAAGATCCACAGGCGGCAGCGCTAATCAAGACGCTCGGCGATGAAGGAATTCATCTCGCCGAACCTGAAAATTGGTTAGGCGCTACGCCTCTTTCTACCGATGCACCTGTCATTGATTCAGGCTCGCAAGTACCGGTTTCTCCATCATCTGCTGAAAGTTTTACAGATTGTGGTCTGAAATGGTTCCTGGAAAAGAGCGGTGGAAGAAATGGGGATTCCACAGCGCAGTTACTTGGCTCTGTCATTCACGAATTTGCCCGCATCAAAGTGGAAGAACCTGGAATTACAGATGCGCAGCTTCAAGAAAAACTCGTTGAAGCATGGCCGCTGATTGATGATAGCCAAGGTTGGATTAGCGCAGCATCCTTACATCGCGCCCGCCGTATGCTGGAACGATTTGCGCAGTACCACCGTGAATCAAAGCGCGATATTGCTGGCGTAGAAATGAGCTTTACCGTCACTGTTGGTAGGGCGACTATTAAAGGAAATGTTGATCGCATTGAAGTAGATAGCGATGGCAAGTACTACATCATCGACTTTAAGACAGGCAAGAACGTCATCTCAAAAAACGATGCTGCAGAAAATCTGCAGCTTGCCTGTTATCAACTGGGTGTAATCCTCGATGGCTTTGCTGGCACGTTATCGGGCACCGAAGTCTCTGGCTCAGAACTCGTCTTCTTGGCAAATAACACCCAGAAGGTAACAACGCGTGAACGTGCACCAATCGACGCTGTCGAGATACAAGAAACAATCGCAACTATTGCCGAAGGTATGGGAGGCGCATCCTTTATCGCTCGTAAGAACGATATGTGCACCAGGTGTAACGTCAAGCCGCTCTGCCCACTTCATCTTGAAGGAAGGGCGGTGCATCAATGAAAGAGATCTATAGCCCAGATCGCATCGCTGAAATGATCATGACAATTGATCCTGACTTCTATCTTCCTAGCGATGAGCAACGCCCCATCATTTCAATTGATACCAATCCACTCGAACCAGCAGTTGTCATTGCCGGCGCTGGATCAGGTAAGACTGAAACGATGGCTGCCCGCGTTGTCTATCTCGTGGCCAATCAATTTGCTCGCCCTGATCAGATTCTCGGTCTTACCTTTACTCGAAAAGCAGCGGGTGAACTCAATACTCGTATCCGCAAACGTCTTCGCCAATTCCAGCAGGCGCAAGATAAAGCAGGAATCGAACGTACCTTCTCGAGCTTAGAAACTGCTGTTACTACCTATCACTCATATGCCGGTCGCCTCTTAAGCGAACATGCCATCCGCTACGGAATTGATGCTGATGTGCAGCCGCTCGGTGAAGCAGCGCTCTGGATGTCTGCCAATAAGTTGGTACGCGAATGGGATAACGGAACATTTGCAACAGATGATGCCGTCAGCACCGTTGTGAAGGATTTACTGGGGCTGACATCGATGGTGATTGAACATCGCGTTTCGCTCGATGCAATCCGCGCCGCCGATGAAGAAGTCTTACAGCAACTCTCGCAGATGACAGGGGCTACCAATGAAGAGACTAGGCGAGTAGCTAAAGTTCTCAATCAACGTATTGCGATGCTTCCGATGGTGACTGCATTTATTGAATCTCGCCGCCAATCTGGCGAGCTTTCTTATGATGATCAAATTGCGCTAGCTGCCGATATCGCCGTCAACTTCTCAGATGTAGGTGCGCTCGAACGCGGCAAATATCCGGTTGTCCTGCTAGATGAATATCAAGATACATCGCAATCACAGGTGCGCATGTTGGCAGCGCTCTTTGGTGGCGGACATCCAGTGACAGCAGTGGGAGATCCATGCCAATCCATCTACACCTGGCGCGGTGCATCGGCTGGAACTATCGGCGCATTTACTAAGAACTTTCCCAAGGCGGCTGGATTCAAGGGCAAGGATGTGTACGAACTTTTAACAACCTATCGCAACGATAAAGCGATCCTCGAACTTGCCAATGAAATCTCTGATGGCGTGCGCCAACTCGAAAGTGTGAAGGTTGAACGTTTGAAAGCGCGCAAGGGTGCGGGACCCGGAGATCTCACCTGCGGCATCTTTGAAAATTTAGAAGCTGAAAGCGTGGCAATCGCTGAGTACTTCGCGCCTCTTTGGAATAACCCAGAGCGATATATTGCAAAGAGCAAAGTTCCAAAGACTTTTGCAGTCTTGGTGCGAAAGCGTGCGCAGATTCCTTATATTCAAAGCGCACTTGCTGCAGCTGGTATTCCCTCTGAGGTTCTTGGCCTCGGTGGGCTCGTCCATGTGCCCGAAATAGCTGATTTAGTGGCGATGCTCAAGGTGCTCAATGATCCTGATGCTGGAGCATCCTTGATGCGCCATATCGCTGGAGCCCGCCTTAACTTGGGGCCGCGCGATATTGCAGCCCTAGGGCAGTTTGCGCGCAAGAGATCAGAGAAGTTAAGTACCGATAGCCGCAGCATCGTAAAAAATATTGTCGCCGGAAATCCAGAATCTGCTGAAGCAGATGATCAATTTATCGGTAGTTTGATTGACGCTCTTGATGAGATAGAAAAATGTGACCGCAAAAACTTCTCTGAAGTTGGATATCAGCGACTGGCTGCCTTTGCCTCTGATTTACGCAGACTGCGTTCCCGCGCATCTGCGCCCATTACAGATTTGATTGTAGAAATCGAACGTTACTTGGGTCTTGAGGCAGAAGTGATGTTGCGCGATGGCGGAACACATGGACGTCGCCACCTGGATCGCTTTATGGATGAAGCAGCAAAGTTTGTTCGTAGTGGTGGCTCGCTCTCATCCTTCTTGCAATGGCTCGATGTTGCTAGCGAAGAAGAGGGTGGCCTTAAAGCTGGAACACCAGAAGTTGATGCATCAGTTGTGCAGATTCTGACTATCCATATGTCTAAAGGCGCTGAATGGGATGTGGTTGCAGTACCAGGGCTAGCCCAAGGAACTTTCCCTGGTGCAAATAAATCAGATCCTGATAATTGGATTACCAACGAAAGACATATTCCATTTGCACTTCGCGGAGATGGCGACCTACTTCCGCTCTTCTCCTGGAACGCAGCAACTACCAATGCGCAGGCAAAAGCTGCAATCGAAAATTTTGCTGGCGAATGTGTCTCATACAAGGAGCGCGAAGAGATCCGCCTGGGCTACGTTGCAATGACGCGAGCACGCACCCACTTATTCTGTTCTACTTCTTATTGGCGCGATGGTGTGCGGCCAGTTGCACCATCGGTGATTTATGAGAAGGTAGAAGAAGTTGCCGCCAAGGTCGGCACTGTGATGGCAAGTGCTACCGCACCTGCCGATGGTGACCGCAACCCAGCGGAAAATATTGAGATTACAGCTGTATGGCCACAGGATTCACTGGGGGATAAGCGCGCAGCTTTTGATCGCAGCGTTGAACTGGTGCGCTCTGCGCCAGTGGTTAACCTTTTAGAAGATGGAGCAGATGAGAACGGTTGGGTTGAAGATGCCCGCGCCATCATCGCTGAATATCAAGAGTTCCGGCGAGGTGCTTATGAAGTAGCTCTTCCTCCACGCCTTTCTACATCCACCTTGATTGCGCTACATGAAGATGCAGCAACGCTTGCAGAAAATATTCGCAGACCTATGCCACGTGCGATGGATGAATTTTCACATCGCGGAACAGCTTTCCACCTCTGGATTGAGGGACACTTCAATGCCAAAACTCTCTTCGATGATGAAGATTTCGATACCTTGACGCCACTAGCCGATGATCAGAAGCTGGAAGATTTAAAGGCGAAGTGGTTGGCATCTGATTGGGCGAAGTTACAACCCTATGCAGTTGAAGTTCCCTTTGAAACTGTCATCGCTGGAATTCTGGTGCGCGGTCGCATCGATGCGGTCTATAAGACAGATCGCGGTTTTGAAATCATCGATTGGAAGACTGGTTCAAAAGAGTTAGGTGAATCTGCAGCAGTTCAGCTCGCTGTCTATCGCCTAGCGTGGGCTAAGTTGCAGGCAGTACCTGTTGAGAAAGTCCTTGCCGCTTTTCACTATGTTCCGATAGATAAAACAGACCGACGAGCTGACCTCTTAACAGAGGAGCAACTCGTCGGCCTACTTAAGCTTTAGTTAGTTGAGATTGTTAGAAGATATCCAAAGTCATAACCTTGTTCCAAGCGGCAACAAAGTCTTGAACAAACTTCTTATCAGCGTCATCACTTGCATAAACCTCAGCAAGTGCGCGTAGCTCTGAATTTGAACCAATCACCAAGTCAGCACGGGAAGCGCTCCACTTCACCTTGCCAGTCTTGCGATCATGAGCGTTATAGAGCCCATCTGCGCTAGGCGCCCATTCGTAGCTAATATCAAGGATATTGACGAAGAACTCGTTGGTAAGAGCGCCCTTCTTCTTAGTCAATACACCGGTATTTGAACCATCGTAATTGGCGCCGATGACGCGAAGGCCACCGAGGAGAACAACTAACTCTGGTGGAGTGAGATCAAGAAGAGCTGCCTTATCAATTAATGGAAGCTCTGCTGGACGGTTATCAGCCTTGCTGATGTAGTTACGGAATCCATCAGCGCTTGTTTCAAGGACTGCAAAGGATGCAACATCTGTCTGTTCTTGGGTTGCATCTGTGCGGCCTGGCTTAAATGGCACCTTGACCTTTGCACCCGCGTTCTTGGCAGCGATTTCAACGCCTACGCAACCGGCGAGCACAATGAGATCGGCGAGTGAAACCTTCTTCGCTGACTTCTTATTGAAGTTGGTCTGAATCTTTTCAAGAACCGCTAGGACCTTCTTAAGCTCCTTAGGGTTATTGGCTTCCCAACTACGTTGTGGCTCAAGGCGAATACGCGCACCGTTTGCTCCACCACGCTTATCTGTTCCGCGGAATGATGAAGCAGATGCCCATGCTGTGATAACCATCTGCTGCACAGTTAATCCGCTCGCTGCAATACGCTTCTTGAGGAGTTCAACTTCAGTCTTGCCAATTACCTTCTTTGGCTTTGTTGGAAGTGGATCTTGCCAAATCAACTGTTCTTTTGGAACAAGAGGACCTAGGTAGCGAGCGATTGGACCCATATCGCGGTGGGTGAGTTTGAACCACGCACGCGCAAATGCATCTGCAAAGGCATCGAGATCTTCGGCAAAGCGACGGGAAACCTTTTCATAGGCAGGATCCATACGCATCGCCAAGTCAGTTGTGAACATAACTGGCGCATGTGTCTTACCTGCAATGTGTGCATCAGGAACAGCTTTCGCTGCTGATTCATCAGTTGGAATCCACTGCGTTGCACCTGCTGGAGACTTTGTCTGCTTCCACTCGTACTTAAAGAGCGTCTTAAAGTAGGTGTTATCCCACTTAATTGGCGTTGGAGTCCATGCACCTTCGAGGCCGCTAGAGATAGTTTCTGCGCCATTTCCTTTGCCATAACTGTTCTTCCAGCCAAGACCCATCTCTTCAAGAGGTGCACCTTCTGGTTCTGCACCCACATACTTACCTGGATCTGCAGCACCGTGCGCTTTACCGAATGTGTGACCACCTGCAATGAGAGCCACAGTCTCTTCATCATTCATCGCCATGCGCGCAAATGTTTCGCGGATATCGCGAGCAGAAGCTAAGACATCAGGCTTTCCATCTGGACCTTCAGGGTTAACATAGATCAGACCCATCTGAACTGCAGCAAGAGGATTCTCGAGTTCACGATCACCGCTATAGCGTTCATTGGTAAGCCACTCTGCTTCCTTGCCCCAGTACGTATTATCTGGTTCCCAGACATCGACGCGACCGCCACCAAAACCAAAGGTCTTTAGCCCCATCGAATCGAGCGCGCAATTTCCGGCAAGGATCATGAGATCTGCCCAAGAAATTTTCTTTCCATACTTCTGCTTAATCGGCCATAAGAGTCGACGCGCTTTATCGAGGTTGACGTTATCTGGCCAGCTATTTAGTGGTGCAAAACGTTGTAAGCCATCGCCTGCGCCACCGCGACCATCAGCTGTGCGATAGGTACCGGCGCTATGCCATGCCATACGAATAAAGAACGGGCCGTAATGTCCATAATCTGCTGGCCACCACTCTTGCGATGTTGTCATTAACTCTTCAATATCTTTTTGAATCGCTTTGAGATTGAGCTTCTTAAACTCTTTTGCGTAATCAAATTTTTCACCCATTGGATCAGAGACCGGTGAGTTCTGGCGAAGTACCGATAGATCTAAGTGGTTAGGCCACCAATCGGTGTTATAGGTACCTTCACGATTGAGTTTGCTGCCTGTGTTTACAGAGTATGGACAAGTGGCTTCAGTAGTCATGCCCTCAGGGTAATAGCACTGAGATGGGCAGGTGGTCACTAATCCCAGTTGTTGAGATAGGTAGCCCTTGAAAACCACCTGCTGGCACTTCTGGGACCAGCAGGTAATCAAATTGAATCTTGGCGCCCCAACTTGGATAAGTGTTGGCGCTCACCAGCGATTTCCAAGAAGAGAAGGCGACTGGCAGATTCTTGGGCAAGTTGAGATCACCGAGAATTAGTGGGCGCGTATTTGTCTCCTGCGCCAGCGATAGCGCCCACTTCTTTACGCGCTTGAGTTGCACCAAGTTAAAGAACGGCACAAAGGAAAGATGTGTATTGACAACTGTCCAACCATTTTCAAGAACTGCAGCTAACGCTAAACGGGGCTCATCTTTCACATAGATAAAGCGCGGCTTACCTTTTCCGGTTTCATCTCCTGGCACAACGAGTGGAAGTCCGAGTGGAGAATTACCAAGATCTAAACGATGCCAACTTCGCACTGGAATCTTTGAAACAATTCCGATTCCATAACTCTCGTGCATTAACTCGGCATGTGTTGATTCGCCTGTAATAATCTCTGGTTCGTGGCTATGTTTTTTTCGCCAACTTTCTCCGGGGGTACCAATCACACTTGGACCCATCGCCCAATGGCGTGTTCCTAAAGCTTCTGCGATATCGCGCATCTGTGGTCGTGCACCAGAGCGGGGTAAGAAGTGATCGACTTCTTGAAAGCCGTAGACATCGGATGCCAACGACTGCACCGCAGTGGTCAAGGTGGCCTCGCTCTGTCCTGGTGGAATAGCCATTCCATGCAGGAGATTCCACGAGGTGATGCGCACCCCCACAGACTAGTAACCTTCGAGCATGAGCGCGATAAATCAAGGGCCATCCCATATCGATCGCGCTGGCGAACTCCGCACCAATAAAGAGACGCTCGAACTTCTCTGGAGTAAGGCGCAGATATTGCACTGTGTTGATGGTCGTATCGCATCTCGCGCAGGCGCTCTCGCTTTTCAAAGCGCATCAGATATTGCAACCATGCAGGCAAGTGGTGAATTCGCTGAAGGTTTGCGCTACTTTCTAGGACAAGATCTCGTATCACGAGCTCCCTTTTTTGCGTGGGATACATCGTGGAAGTCTTCACATAGCGATGAAGAGTTACAGGCGATCTCTCAAGAGCGAGGCCTTGCGACGTTACGCGAATTAGGTGGCTCTTTAAGCGGTCAAGAGATGGAGCTATCGCTGCATGCCATCGCCTTAAGCAATTGGCATCGCGCTCATCCGATGTGTCCGCGTTGTGGCGGTCCAACTCGCGTTGATCTTGGTGGAGCTGCGCGGTTATGTGAAGTAGATGGATCGCAACATCATCCGCGTACAGATTCAGCTGTCATTGTTCTCATTAAAGATCGCAACGATCGTATCTTGCTCGGTCACCAACCAGTGTGGCCGGAAGGTCGTTATTCAACATTTGCAGGATTCCTTGAACCCGGTGAAACTTTTGAGCAATGTGTATCTCGCGAGGTCTTGGAAGAATCTGGTGTGAGCGTTTCAGAGATTACCTATTTGGGTTCACAACCCTGGCCATTTCCAGCAAGCATCATGATCGCCTTTGAAGCACATACCGATAACCCAGAAGTTGCGCGCGGTGATGGCGAAGAGATCACCGATGTGAAGTGGTTTACGCGCGCCGAACTTTTAGCTGCTGCAAGTGATGGCTCGCTCTTACTCCCACCGACAATGTCAGTTGCCCGCAAGATGATTGAGAGATGGCTTGGGCAGAGCGCACCCGGTGGCGAAACATGGCGCTAGAAGATGAGATTCTGGCAGCTCTCGATCCTGATCAACGAGCAGTTGCCTTAGCTACGCGCGGACCCGTCTGCGTTATTGCAGGTGCCGGTACCGGTAAGACTCGCGCCATTACACATCGCATCGCTTACGCAGTTGCTATCGGAACGATGGACCCCGCAAAGGTCTTGGCGCTGACATTTACCGCAAAGGCAGCAGGTGAAATGCGTACTCGTCTGCGCTCATTGAGCGTTCCAACAGTTGCCGCGCGCACAATTCACTCAGCAGCTCTCAAGCAGCTGCTCTACTTCTGGCCGAGCGTCTTTGGTGGTCGCACACCAGATTTGGTCACGACTAAGACTGGTTTTCTTACTGAAGCGATTAACCGCGCAGGGTTAAGCAGCTCATTACGCGCTACCAATCGCGAATTGATGCGCGATATTGCATCTGAAATTGAATGGGCAAAAGTTTCACAAGTTGCTCCTCCTGATTTTGTCGATGAGATTAGTAAGCGAAGCCAGAAGCCACGCGTGTTGCCAGAACAACTTGTGCAGATTTACACCGCCTATGAATCAATTAAGAAGCAAGAGCTAGCCATTGATTTTGAGGATGTTCTCTTACTCTGCGCTGCCATGTTAGAAGAAGAGCGCGATGTGCGCGAGCGAGTGCAAGATCAGTACCGCTACTTCACCATTGATGAATATCAGGATATTTCGCCAATTCAGCAGCGGCTGATTAATGCATGGCTCGGAACCCGTAAAGATATCTGTGTCGTCGGAGATCCGGCGCAGACGATTTATTCCTTTGCAGGTGCAACGCCAGTTTTCTTAAATACCTTTACTCAGCGCTTTCCAGAGGCTGAGGTAATTCGCCTGAGCACTGGTTATCGCTCTACCCCTGAAATTACCTTTGCCGCCAATGCCTTGTTGCGCGTTGGTCAGATGGGGCAAGAGCTTGTGGCCCAGAACGATCATGGTTCTAAACCAACTGTCTCGGCCTATGCAGATGAGGAAGCCGAAATTGCTGGAGTTCTCGCGGACATCACTGCGTTACTGACTGCAGGTACTGCGCCGCAAGAAATTGCCATCTTGGCGCGCACCAATGCGCAACTTAAAGTTGCTGAAAAACAGATGCTTAAACTTAACCTGCCATACCAAGTGCGTAGTACTGAAAGGTTCTTTGATCGTAAAGAGGTACGTGACTTCTTAAAAGAGGTGCGTAAAGCATCCGTTATTCCAGCTGAAGGTCAGGGTTGGATTGATGAGCTACGTTCATTGGCGCAGCCGTATTTAACGGGTGAAACAATTGACGGCATCGCAGCTTTGCTGCATCTAGCGCGCGAGCTCGATAGCGATACTTCATTTAACCCCAAGACTTTGCGTGGCTATTTACGAGAAGTAGAAGATCGCGTGCAACAAAATAATCCGCCGACAATGCCGGTCATTACCTTGGCAACGTTGCATGCGGCTAAAGGCTTGGAATGGGAGCGAGTCTTTCTGATTGGCGCATCCGATGGCCAGCTACCTGTGGCCGATGCGCCACTTGATGAAGAGCGGCGCCTTTTCTATGTGGGAATTACGCGCGCCAAAGCAGATCTACATATCTCGTATAAGCGCAGCCCCAGCCCATTCCTGCGTGAATCAGGGTTACTCGCCAGTTCCTAGGGGATTTAATTCACTTGCCAGAATCAATAGTCCTCGCGTACCCTTGGCACTTCACCACCAAAGAACGATAAGAAAGAGGGAGTTGAGATGAATTCACTATTCACATCAACACTTACAGCAGGCGCACGCGCTGCTGTTCCTTCTGCTGCTCACACAACCTCAACGACTAAGCGCACTCATAAGCGTGCAGCTTGGCACACAGCACCAAAGTCAGCGTTTTACGCCAACTTTTATGCAGTGGAAGAGGCCACAGGAGCTCTAATCGAGTAATTCGAACAGAACCCACAAGGGCCTCAAATCCACAAAGGATTTGGAGGTCCTTTTTTATTACCTCCACAAAAACCACGAGATAGAGAAGAAAGTAAACGAGAGAGAGAGAAGAGGTGAGGACTATGACAGTTCTCTTCAGCGAACTACAGGTACCAGGCTGGGCGCAGACCGGCGAGAAGATTGGCTTAGATGATGTGACATTCACATATGACAACGCCAAGGCCTTCACCCTGCCCTGCCATCAAGGCGATCCTGAGCTCTTCTTCTCGGAGACAGATCAGGGGATTGCAGAGGCGAAGGCTCTCTGCGGAAGTTGTCCAGTACGTAACAAGTGCCTCGATGGCGCGCTTTCACGCCAAGAGCCATGCGGCGTCTGGGGCGGTCAATTGATTGAAGATGGCGTCATCATCGAGCGCAAGCGTCGCGCAGGTCGTCCGCCACGTCAGGTGATTGCGGCAGCCCGTATGGTCGAGAGCGTTAACGGTCGTTAAAGCTGCAGCCGCAATGAGGATGGCGAGCAATCGCAACCTCTTGCGGCGTTGATAGGGATTGGTAATCACAGATGGTTACCTTCCCTGTCACAGCACACTCTTCATTTCTAGTTAAACAATCGCAGAAAGAGAGAGCAAGAGAGGCTGCAATAGCTGCAACATAGTGAGCGGCAATCACGGGATAACCATCGGAAGTAGTTGCAAGTGATGTGGGCAGAGTCGGCACCGGAGTTGCGCCGTTGTGGCTTTGGCGAGATAGATGTGCACAGCGGATACATGGAGTTTTTCCAGGAATAACGAGCGGTCCAATCTCTGCAACATCGGCGATAGGGCTTGGAATATGGAGAAATGGTTGGCCACTTGCCATCCAATGCGCATACTTCTCTGGATCTAAATCACCACAATGAATAGCCAAATCAGGCGTTGATAGTTCATCAAGATAAGAAAACTCTTTATCAAGCGGAAAGAGTGATAAATCTTGGCGGTGCGTTTCTCGCTCTTTGATGAGAGGTGCACCAATATCTTTAGGAGATATTCCAGCAAGTGCAATATCTAAATCAGAGATGCGCGCATGTGCTACCGACTTGGCGCAGTAGCGGGTTTGAGTCGCGCCACTTGCCAAGAGAAGTGAGTAGAGAAGAGTTGCTACTCGGTTACTTCCGGAAATCTCAATCAGATAGCTCTGGCGAGCGCTCAAGACTTTCACTCCAGTATCGGTGACTCCATCAATCCATGTTGTCTGCGTCAGTTCAGCTGCAACGCGCGTACGTAGCTGTTGGAAGGCGGCATCGCGCCCGGTCGCGCTTGCGTCATAACGTTTGGTCAGCGTTAAGGCGCTTTCGCTGGTATCAATCAACTGCAGAGCCGATAGCTCATTGAGCAGAGGCGAATCTGGATCTGCGCGCAGATAATCTGGCCCACCGAGTAGCTGCACTTGGTGCTTGCCTTCAGGGCTATAGATGCGAACTGCTCGCTTGAGAGTTCCGCAGAAATATTCATCGGGGGTTGTTGAGGCAAAGAGGGATACGCCGCGCTTCAGTCTTTTCATAGCGCGTGATGATGCAGCGCGATTGCGGGCGCGCAGCTAGGCGATGTGGAAAGGTGTGGCTAACGATCCTGGTTTGCTACCGAGAGCTGCTGCACGTGCGCTCTGCGCGGGAAAAGAAAAAACCCCCGCTTGCGCGAGGGCCTCTTCTACGTCTGTGACGTTTGTAATACTGCGAATTATTGAGCTTTGCCGAGGATGCGATTTACCTTGGTTCCGCAGACTGGGCAGATGCCCTGTGCCATGCGACGACCAGAGTCGGAGACCTTTACAGTTCCCTCAAAATCACGCTTCTCTTTGCACTTAACGCAGTAAGCGTCACCCTTGTATGTCTCTGTCATTTTTTCCTCCGTTCGACACATGGGCTTGGGCTCATGCGTGCTGGTTATAACGATACCCCCGCGCACGCTCAAAATCCCGAATCTACGCACAGATTGTGGTTAGAACTTCTCCAGCTCTACGGGGGCTAAAAGGGCTCTTTCGGCCGCCTCGAAGCCATCGAGGTAGGCGCTAGCCAGCTCTGAATCTTCAAATCGAGCGAGAGTTTCGGTGAAGGCCTCACCATGGTCAAAGTGGCGCAGGTGGATCGCTTCGTGGAAGAGGACGTAATCCAGAGCATATTCCGGGGCCAATTTGAGGCGATCTGAGATGCGGATAGTCATATCGACGCTGGTGCAGGAGCCCCAGCGCTCGCGCATCGCCCGCCAGGTTACTGAAACGGGGCGCTCGGTAATCTCAGGAGCGAGTTCGGTCAGTAGAGAGTCGATTCTCGCCGCTAAATCTGCATCACCTGGGGTCTTAGCCGCCTCTTGGCTACGGATCTTGGCGATCATCTCGGGAACAATCGAGCGTTCATCGGCCTTAGTCATTCGCGCTGGAATAGAGATGACTATTCGTCCACCTTGTCGGTATGCCGAGATGCTCTTCTTGCGACGTTTAGAGCGGATAACGAGAATCTCACCCTCTTCGATTCCAGGGAGTGTGACATCTTCAAACTCTCGAGTTGTCATTGAGGAAATGTAATCGAATTACAGAAGAAAATTGCAAAGATGGACATTTCTTGACAGAAAAAAATTTCTGTGTCTGACCGATTCTTATTTGATTCTCACTAGAAATCGTCGTACTTTGCGCTTACGAAGTCCTCGGATAACCGTTTGATATCAGCAAGGGGAAGGCTGATATCGAAATGTGCGCCCGGGGACTTCGCTTTTCTATATCCAGATAAATGCGGCGTTAGAGCAGGCCGCTCAAGTCATCTGGGACCTGGGTTGAAGATAAGAAGGCGACAGGGTCGAGCAGCTCATCTGCACTTGGAAGAATTCCACTCCATAGGGCATCGCGAGATGCCACATCCTTTGATTCGCGAACCTTCTGCCAGAAGGCGCTCGCCTCACGCGTTAACTTTGGTGAGACTTCGAGACCTAAAAGTGATTTAAAGAGTTGTTGCGCAGGTGCGTTCGTTGCACGTTGGCGTCGATACATTTCGCGCAGCTGTGTAATTGCAGGAAGTCGATCACCGGCAGCCAACGTTGTTACATCATCAGCCCAACCATCGACGAGGGCAAGGGCTGTCTCTAACTTTGAAAGTGCAGCTCTCTGTTCTGGGGTTTCTTCCGGTGTAAAGATTCCATTGTTAAGTGCGATGTTAAATGCATTCTCTCCAGATTCTGGGTTGATCTGTGAAGGATTAAAGTTCTGCATCGCTTCCTCCGCTTGGCGTTGAATTGCTTCCATATCGATGCGAATACCGCGGCCATAATCAACAATTGCACTTCTCATATAAGAAACGATCCATGGGTTATGGGCAAATAAACGCGCTATTGCTGATTCTCGTAGGGCGTGGAAGAGATAGACCTCTGTCTTTGGAATCTCAAGATCTGCGCTCCACTTCTCAATATTTTCTGGAATCAAAATAGGGCGAGCCGGATCCAAGAGCGGCAAGGCGACATCATGTGCGCCCGTTGCGCTCGAGCTAATTGCGCCAATTGCTTGGCCTAATTGGGTGGCGATCATGGAACCGATAAAGCCACGGAGCAGGCCAGCAATTGCGCCCATTGAGCCGGCAAGAGCTGCCACTGCATCGTCTTGCCCATCTCCTTGTCCTGCGACCGCCTGATCGAGAAGGCTAGAAATTGCCGTCGCTAAACCTGTTGCGAGCGGCTCCATTGTTGCCTGCCAGCCCGGAAGAGTCTCATCGACCCAATCAAGTCGGCTCAGCGATGTGTGGGCTGCACCGATTGCCGTTGCTGGGAAAACAGTTGCCTCATTGAGCCAGAGCTCTGCAATCTCAAGTGCGTTATTTACGACGGTGACATCTTTAGTACCAAGTGGTTGCGAACCTTGGGTCTGTGCGAATTTCTTTGCAGTATCGCGAACAGTTGCAATCGGAAGAGCTTCTTGTTGACCTTTGGCACCGGGTGCGAAATTCGCAAAGGGATTGATAAAGCCAGCTGGATTAATTCCTAGCTCTTGAAACTGTTTCTGAATCTGCTCTTGCATCTGGCGCATCATCGCTTCGAAATCATTGGGTTT
Organism: Candidatus Nanopelagicaceae bacterium; assembly: GCA_965267875.1. GTDB lineage: Bacteria > Actinomycetota > Actinomycetes > Nanopelagicales > Nanopelagicaceae > Planktophila. The sequence goes on from OZ254157.1 coordinate 195,753, forward strand.
CTGATTTTCTTCATCGCTATTATCGGGAGTGAATCCAAATGGTGACATCAACGACTCCCTTTACTGTGCGATTAGTGCTCAACTAGCCTTGAAATTCTATCTATGAGTTGTAACGCTTGCTCTGGTGAAAATCTTCCCGATGAGCCTGCGCCCCTTTTGACGGCTAGGATGGCGGCGTGATCTCATCCCTTGCTGGAAGCAGCGCATTTGCAGCCCTTATCTGGTGGGTGGTTCCTATCGGCGGGCTCCTCGGTGGTTTGGGATATGTGGTCTGGGTTTCTAAGTTCAAGAGCAAATTTGAGAGCGAGACTTCGCGCTCTGTCGGTCAATTCCAACGGTTCCAGGATTCTTTTCGCCAGGATCTTCCAGCTGAAGAAGAACTTCCATCTGAAGATAGCCCTTCGCCAAACGATGGCGCTACCTCACCTGAAAAACTGTAGTTACTGACGGAAAAATAGCGATGCGATTCTCCCGCACCCCGTTACTTGTCAGAGCCCTCTTCTTCTTTGTTATCGCTCTACCACTTGCAACGCCCGTTAACTTTGTGGTGATCCAACCCGGAGAAGGCGCCCCGTTATTTCCTAAAGTCCTGCAGCTGAAGAAGGGTTTTGAAGAGAAGATAGAAACCTATAAGCCTGATGGGCAGATGTATCTACTATCTATCTGGGTCTCCAATCCTGATGCCAAAGTATTGGGCGCAGAGATTGTGCAATGTTGGGTGCGCTCTGATTGCGCAGTCATTCCTCGTTCTGCTGTTTATCAGAAGGGCACAAATACCAAAGCTGAAGTTAAGAAATCTACCGCCGAGATGAAGGTTTCTCAGAACACTGCTGTTGCTGCAACTAAGTTAATTTTGCAGAAGAAGTTTCCTGATGTTGATACATCAGAGTTAGTTGATGGAGCTCTTAACATCTCGCTGAAAAATACAGGTGGACCAAGTGGTGGGCTGGTCTTTGCACTTGGTCTGACTGAGTTATTGACACCTGCAGATTTATTACAGGGAAGAAAGATTGCAGCATCAGGAACTATTACCGCCGCTGGCAAGGTGGGTCCGATTGGTGGAATCACCGAGAAGATCATCGCTGCAAAGCGGGTGGGCGCCACCGTGCTCTTTGCAGCCCGCGAGAATTGTGAAGATCTACCTACTGATGTGAGCGGCATCTCTGTCGTTGCCGTCTCCACCTTAGAAGAGGCGCTGGAGTACCTTCAGAAGCCAGCAGGGTCGAGTGCTCGAGGGGTAATTGGTTGCACTAACCTAAGTGCATGAATAGAAATAGAACACCGCTCATCATTACAGCTGCAATCATCTTTGGTGTTGGCGCGGCCCTGGCTTACTTCAGTGGCTTCTACATCGATTGGCTCTGGTTTAAATCAGTTGGCTTCACAGCCGTCTGGTCGACTGTATTGATCACTAAGGCTCAACTATTTCTCATCGTAGGTCTGCTCACTTCAGCGCTTATCTCAAGCAATATCTATATCGCTTACAAGCGCCGCCCACTTTATGTTCCGACCAGTATTGAGATTAACGGAGTCGAGCGTTTGCGCGCCCAGATTGAACCAATCCGTCGATTGGTTTTCGTCGGTATCGTCGCGGCTCTTACCTACTTTGCTGGCTCTTCTGGAATGGTCTTTTGGCAGCAATGGTTACTCTTTAGAAATTCCACATCATTTGGTGTGAAGGATCCTCAATTTGGTCTCGATGTTTCATTCTTCGCCTTTAAGTTACCGTTGTATCAAGCGCTGATTGGTTGGGCAATTTCAACGCTGATTTTGGCAGCGATAGCGAGTGCATTTGTGCATTACATGTACGGTGGAATCCGCACACAAGTTGAGACCGAGCGCACCACCGTTGCAGCACGTGTACAGATTTCAATCTTGCTTGGCCTGGTCGTTCTTCTCAAGGCAGTGGCATATTGGTTTGACCGCTATGCACTAGCGCTCAAAGAAGGCCGCTTGATTACCGGTCTTACTTACTCCGATGTCAACGCACTTCTTCCTGCGAAGGCAATTCTCTCTGCCATCGCAGTTATCTGCGCCCTACTTTTTTTTGCAAATATCGTTCGCCGCTCATGGCTCTTGCCAGCAGCTGGTACCGCACTTCTTGCGATCTCCTCAGTTCTTATTGCAGGAATTTACCCTGGGGCAATCCAGCAATTCCAAGTAAAGCCATCAGAATCTTCAAAAGAAGCGCCTTATATCCAGCGCAATATTGATGCGACCCGTGCTGCTTATGACATCAATGCCGTTGATTTCAAGGATTACAACGCAACGATTTCAACGACTGCAGGCCAGTTGGCAAAGGATGCCGTCACAATTGGAAACATTCGTTTAATGGATCCAAACGTTCTCTCAGCGACTTTCCGTCAATTGCAGCAGATTAAGCCTTACTACGCCTTCCCAGAGTCACTCGATATCGATCGCTACACAGTAAATGGCGTTACACGTGATGCTGTTGTTGCAGTTCGCGAACTCAATATCGAAGGAAACCCAAGTCGTAATTGGATCAACGATCACCTTGTCTACACACACGGATTTGGTTTAGTTGCAGCGTATGGCAATACCGTTGATGCCGATGGCAAGCCAAACTTCCTTGTAGGAGATTTACCACCAACGCAAAATCTTGGCGAGTTCCAGCCACGTGTTTACTTTGGTGAGAATGTTCCTAACTACTCAATTATTGGTGGAAAGTCAGATTCGCCGGTTGAGTTTGACTACCCAGATGACTCTTCCGCTAATGGACAGAAGAACTACACCTATACCGGAGCCGGTGGAGTACCAGTCGGCAGTCTTCTTAACAAATTGCTCTTCGCAATCCGTTACGGCGAACAGCGCATCATTCTCTCTAATTTGATCAACTCAGAGTCAAAGATTCTCTTTAATCGCGAACCTCGTGAACGCGTAGCCAAAGTCGCTCCATGGTTGAGCCTTGATGGCGATCCATATCCTGCGATCGTTGATGGCAAAATCAAGTGGATTATTGATGGCTACACAACAAGTGCCGGCTACCCATATGCACGTTCCACATCACTGACAGAAGCAACTCAAGATGCTCTCACTACGACAGCATCAGCAATCAGAGTTCAGTCAAATAGCGATGTGAACTACATCCGTAACTCGGTTAAAGCCACAGTTGATGCCTATGACGGAACAGTCACTCTCTACCAGTGGGATGAGAAAGATCCAGTTCTCAAGACATGGATGAAGGCCTTCCCTAACACGGTAACGCCGAAATCAAAGATGTCTAAGCAACTCCTTGAGCACGTTCGCTATCCAGAAGATATGTTCCGTATCCAGCGCGATATTTTGAGCTCGTACCATGTTGATTCTGCAGCTGCGTTCTACGGTGGACAGGACTTCTGGCGCGTGCCTCGTGACCCATCAACATTTGGCGCTAACGCAGGTTCACAGCCTCCGTACTACATGACTCTTCAGATGCCAGGTGCTGAGAAGCCATCATTCTCATTAACCACTCCATTTGTTCCTCGTGGTGGTCGTGAGAACCTCTCAGCTTTTGCCGCAGTAAATTCAAATGCGGGCCCTGATTACGGAAAAATCACAGTGCTACAACTTCCACGTAGTACAAATATTGCAGGTCCATCTCAGGTGGCTTCAAACTTTGAAGCAAAACCAGATGTTGCAAATACTCTCTCATTGTTACGTCAAGGTGGCGCGGATGTGGTTTTGGGTAACTTGTTAACACTTCCAGTTGGCAATGGTCTGCTGTACGTGCAACCGGTTTACGTCAGAGCAACTTCAAATACTGCTGCATATCCGTTGTTGCAGAAAGTATTGGTCTCCTTCGGTGATGTCATCGGATTTGATAGTTCGCTCAAGGGCGCACTTGATCAAGTCTTTGGTGGAAACTCAGGAACTGCTTCTGGCACTACAAGTGCATCAGGATCAAACACTACAAATCAATCTGCAGATCTTGCGACTGCGCTCCAAAATGCACGACAAGCAATTGCAGATGGACAGACTGCTCTTGCAAAGGGAGATTTTGCAGCTTTTGGTCGAGCACAAGATCGACTTAAGGCAGCGATTGCAGCAGCAACCTCTGCACAATCTCGCGCAAAGTAGTTATTAGCCGATTTGGTGAAGTAGTCACTGCTCGCTTACACTTGCGACACCCGACGCGGGGTGGAGCAGCTCGGTAGCTCGCTGGGCTCATAACCCAGAGGTCGTAGGTTCAAATCCTGCCCCCGCTACAAAGTACGAACAGTTAAGTCCTGGGAGCCTGCGCAAAGTATCCTCACGCTATGGCTACATCAACCAAGATCAGCAAGCGCGCAGGTTATGCGCTCCATGTGATGACCGCCAGCGGCGCAGTCGCTGGGCTGTTAGCCCTACAAGCAGTTATCGATAACAACATCCGTGGCGCCCTTATCTGGCTTGTGGTCTGCCAAGTTCTCGATGGTTTAGATGGACCAATCGCACGCAAGATTGATGTGGTGATTCATGCACCTCGCGTTGATGGATTTATTCTGGATCTGATCGTTGATTACCTGACCTGTGTTGTCGTTCCCGTTGCACTGTTGGTGCGTTTAGAGCTGTTACCGAGTGAGTTCCAAACGCTGATTGCAGGGCTCATCCTCTTGATGTCAGCGCTCTGGTTTGCGCGCACCGATATCGAAACTGAAGATCATTGGTTTAACGGATTTCCAGCTGTCTGGAACCTCGCTGTACCGACCTTCTTGGTATTAGATCTCTCTGAGAACGTTGTTGCCATCACCTCATTGATTCTCTGCTTCTCTCAACTTACCAATCTCAAGTTTCCACATTTAGTTCGTGTGCGGATGTTGCGAAAGATTACTCTTCCTATCGGAGTGGCATATCTGGTCAATCTCTTCTATCTCTCTTGGAACTACTCCAATGAGACGGGGATTAATCACCAGCCAATCTCTGAGGCAATCATGGTGATTTTCCCAATTTATATCGCTGTTATTGCAATCATACGTTCGCTCAAGGGCAGCGAATCAGATGATGTTAACGAATACGAAGGGAGTTAGTAACAACGAGCAAGCTGCTTAACGCCATAGCGGCGGCTGCATACATTGGGCTCATAAAACCTAGGGCTGCAATCGGAATTCCAATAGCGTTGTAAGCAAAGGCCCATCCAAGATTTACCTTGATTGTCTTGAGTGTGGTCTTGGCAAGATTAAGCGCATCGATCACTGCCATGAGTTGTGGGCGCATCAAGGTGATATCTGCAGTAGAAATTGCAGTATCTGTACCAGTTCCCATCGCTAAGCTGAGATTTGATTGTGCAAGAGCTGCCGCATCGTTAACGCCATCACCAATCATCGCCACCTTTTTACCAGCGCTCTGCAACGCTGAAATCTTTGCCAACTTATCTTCTGGTGAAGCAGCCGCTATGACGTTTTCGGGCTTAATACCAACGCTAGATGCGACAACAGCTGCGCTCTCGGCGCTATCTCCTGTCAACAACCAGCTCTCAATACCTCGCACTTGTAGCTCTGTAATTGTCTGGGCTGCATCAGCCTTGATGGAATCTGATGCTGCAAAGGTCGCAATAGCAACGCCATCCCATGCCAGTACTGCAATAGCGCGTGAGTGCGCATGGGCTTCAAGAACGGCTGCAGCAATCTGAGTGTCAAATGCAACAGTGCTATGCGCGATTGATTCAGGGGAGCCGATAATGACAACAGGAGATTTGCCTTCGATATTGACGCGGCCTGCAATTCCAATTCCAGGTGTTTGCGTTAACTCAGTAACTGGAAGTTGTTGCGCTCCACGACTGATGCAATAAGAAGAAATTGCCTGCGCCAAAGGATGTTCGCTCTGACTTTCAAGAGCGAGTGCTGATGACAAGATGTTTCGTTCTGTGAGGTACTGCGCAAAAGATGCGCCCAAAACTTTATGAGCAGAAGCAGGTATGACTGCATCTTGTACCTTCATTACGCCATCAGTCAGAGTTCCGGTCTTATCGAAAATTGCCACATCAATCTGGCGCGATGCTTCCATGACTCGTGGCTGGCGAGTAACAATGCCACGGAGCGCACCGCGCCCAGAGGCAACGAGAAGCGCTACCGGTGTTGCTAAACCAAGTGCACATGGACAGGCAATAACAAGGACTGTGATTGCAGTGGATATGGAAAAGGTCAGAGTCTTTTCGGCGAGATAGAACCAATAAGCAAAGGTGCCAATTGCAAGGACGGTGACAACCGGAACGAAGATTGCAGCGATTTTATCTGCCAGCGCTTGAATAGGCGCTTTGCTTCCTTGAGCAGTAACCACCATAGAAGTTATGCGAGCAAGTTCGGTATCGCTACCCATACGAGTAGCGCGCACAATCAAGCGACCATTGTTATTGAGTGCAGAGCCAATGACGTTCATACCGGGGGATACTTCAATAGGCGCAGATTCACCAGTCATCATTGAGTTATTGACAGAGCTATTGCCTGAGATAACGATTCCATCCGTTGCGATTCGAGCACCTGGCTTAACGATAAATTCATCGCCCACTTGTAGATGAGAAATTGGAATCAATACTTCAGTTCCGTTACGCAAGACTGAGACTTCTTTTTCACCGAGCGCGAGCAAGGTTGATAGCGCGCTACTTGCGCTGCGCTTGGCGCGAGATTCGAGGTAACGCCCCAGAATGACAAAGAGGAGCACTCCGGCAGCGACTTCGGTATAGACATCGCCAACGTTGTTATAGGTGGCATAGATCGACCAGGTATAGGCGCTGAGCGAACCCAATGAGATCAAAGTATCCATTGTGGGATGGAAGATATTTCGAATCGCTGCGCGATGAATTGGGAATGCAACAAAAAGGATAAGAGGCGCGGTAAGAACAATGACGAGCCATGATGCAAAGAGATGATCTGCATGAGGTGGCAAAGCAATTTCATACTGAGTAAAGAGTTCAATCAGCCAATCGTTTATGGGCTGGTGCCAGCTCATCACCATTGAGATTGCAATGGAAGGAATAGCAAAGAGGGCGGCAAAGAAGAGCGCACGCGCTGCACCTTTACGATGAAGTGCAGGATCAGCCTGATCTGTCAGCAACGTTGCTGAATATCCAGCAGAATTAATCGCCTTAATAATCTGCTCAGCAGAGACATCTGATGGCGCCAGAATATGTACCGTCTCTGATGCAAAGTTAACCGAGGCTTTTACTCCAGGAATTTCATTGAGCGTGCGCTCAATTGTGTTGACGCAGGAAGAGCAGGTCATTCCTGAAACTGAATAAGTCTGCGCGATAAGTGGCTGCATCATCATCCCTGTGGCTTCAACGCTCTGACGACATAGTCATGGAGAACTCCATTTGTTGAAAGGCCATTTCCACCGAGTGAACCATCGATGCCATCAAGGTTAGAGAAACGCCCGCCTGCTTCGCGCACAATAATGTCGAGAGCTGCCATATCCCAGAGCGCAAGGGACGGTTCGACTGCGATATCTACTGCGCCTTCTGCCACCAACATATGTGACCAGAAGTCACCATGTGCGCGTGTGCGCCACACTTGATCAAGCAGAGTGCGGAAAGGCTCAAGCCTCTGCCCCCAGCCAAGAAAATCTGAGTGCGAGATAGATGCATCTTCTATCTTCGAAACGGCAGATACAGAGATCTTTCGAGGAGATGAGCTAGCACCACCTCCATCTTTATTGACGATGACAAAAGCGCCACCACCTTCAAAGGCATACCAGCGGCGAAAGAGCGCAGGAGCGCTGACAACGCCCACAACAACTTTTTCAGATCCATCGCCGCTCTTCTCCATCAAAGCAATCAAAGTTGCCCAGGTTGGAACTCCGCGGAGAAAATTCTTTGTTCCATCGATGGGATCAATAACCCAGTAACGGCTCTTTTCTATACCAACATTTCCAAACTCTTCGCCAACGATTCCATCATCTGGGCGATGTGCATGTAAGAGCGCACGGATGGCATCTTCTGCAGATTTATCTGCATCAGTCACAGGGGTGTTATCTGGTTTTGTTGTTACAGAAAGATCAATCGCTTGGTAACGCGAAAGAGTGATGGCATCGGCCGCATCAGCTAAACGGTGTGCGAGTGCGAGATCTTCACCGCGACTTGTGCCCATATGGCCAGTCTAACGCTCCTCATCTGCAGGCTTGACTTCTAGCAGTGAGCGCAGACTTGTGACTCTAATTAAACGTTCGCTCTTGGCTGCAGCATCAGATTCAATCCATGCGTTGAGGGCGCAGCTGGCTTCACTATGAGAGCAGTTCGGCATACAGCTTTGCGTCACTTGATAAATCTCAGGGAAGGATTCAATGATGCGATTTTTATTGAGATGCGAGAGACCAAAGGCGCGGATTCCCGGTGTATCAATAATCCAGCCACCACCTGCAAGTGGAAGCGCTATTGCACTTGAGGAGGTGTGACGCCCACGCCCGGTGACATCGTTGACATCACCAGTTGCTCGAGCTGCGCTATCAACTAAATCGTTAATGAGAGTTGATTTACCTACGCCTGAATGGCCGACAAGAACTGAAATCTTGCCATGGAGTACCTCTTTAATTGCAGCGATCTCTTGTGGGCGAGTTTCCAGTATTGAAGATGTTGTGATGATTTCTACGCCCAGCGCGCGGTACTCAACGAAGAAGTCAGGGATAGGCGCAAGATCAACTTTGGTCACCAAAATAATTGGCGCAATAGATTCGTGAAATGCGCTCACCAAGAATCGATCGATCAGGCCTCTGCGCGGCTCTGGATTTGTTGAGGCGACAACGATCATCAATTGATCGATATTGGCAACGATGGTGCGTTCAACGCGAGCGGCATCATCGACTGTGCGGCTTAAAGTATTAGTTCGTTCATTAACAGTGACGATTCGGGCAAGCGTTCCTTCGCTACCACTGAGATCGCCAACAACTTCTACTGAGTCACCTACAACTACCGATTTAGGGCCGAGTTCGCGCGCCTTCATCGCGGTGATGACAATTCCTTCTTCTGTTACACACGTGGTGCGACCGCGATCAACTGTTGTGACGAATGCGGAAATTGAATCTGAGTGAGTAGGTCGATCTTTACTGCGTCTGCGCGTAGTGCGAGAAGGGCGAATGCGAGCATCCGATTCGTCGTATTCGCGTGGACTCATATAACCAAACTATTCCAAAGACCTGGGAAATCAGGGAGAGTCTTGCGAGTGGTTGCCACATTCTCTACTTCAATTCCCGGTGTTACTAAGCCAATTACAGCGCCGGCAGTTGCCAGACGATGATCTTCATAGGTGTGGAATACGCCTGCGTGTAGCGGTGCTGGAGTTATATGGAGCGCAGTCTCTTCTTCAACGACGTTGCCACCGAGTGAGTTAATCTCACGAGTAAGAGCTGCCAAGCGATCTGTTTCATGTAGGCGCAGATGGCCGATTCCACGAAGATGTGAAGGCGAATCAGCAAGTGCGGCCAGCGCTGCAATAGATGGGGTGAGTTCACCGACATCATGTAAATCAATATCGATTCCGTGAATTGAACTACCGCCGGTGAGTGTGAGTCCGTCATCTTTTAGCTCAACGGTGGCGCCCATTTGGGTGAAGATGTCGCGCAATTGATCACCAGGTTGCGTTGTTGCACGTGGCCAATCTGAGATTGTGATGCTGCCACCGCAGACCATGGCAATTGATAAGAATGGAGATGCATTTGAAAGATCAGGTTCAATGACTAAATCTTTTCCGTGGAGCGCACCTGCCTTAACGCTCCAGGTTTGTGCTGCAGGATCGACTGTTACATCTGCGCCAAAATCTCGGAGCATCGCAACAGTCATCTCAATGTGTGGCATAGATGGAAGCGCACCACCGCGATGGGTGACAGTGATTCCTTCTTCCATACTTGGCGCAACGAGAAGGAGCGCAGATAGGAATTGGCTCGATGCGCTGGCATCGATAGTGAGAGCGCCACCTTTAACTTTTCCGCGAGCCTTGATCACCATCGGCAAGCTGTAGCGACCACCATGATCAATTTCGATTCCGAGTTCTTCCAGCGCCTTAATTACTGGGCCAAGCGGACGCTCGTAAGACCTGGGATCTCCATCGAAAGAAATATCGCCTTCTGCAAAGGCGGCAAGTGGCGGAAGAAAACGCATCACTGTTCCGGCATTTCCTACATCAACTCGTGCTGAGCCGCGAAGGGGCGCTGGAGTTATCTGCCACGCTTCGTCGCTGCCTGTAATTGAAATTCCAAGTGCCGATAATCCGGCAGACATCAATTCAGAATCTCGCGAGATGAGTGGCTTGCGAATTGTGGAAGGCGATGTTGCAAGAGAGGCCAAGATCAACGCGCGATTTGTGACAGATTTTGAGCCAGGGATTCTCACTTGTGCGTGCACAGGTGTGCGCCCACGGAAGGGTGCAGGCCAGTGCGCATCGCTCATACGTGAAGTCTATCTTGCTCAGCATGTAGTTAGGATTCGAGTATGTGCGGCCGATATGCGCAAACTTTAGGCGCTGAAGAGATTGTTCAATCCTTTGCTTTGGATGGTTCTTCTCTAGATCAATCGCTGCCGCTCAATTGGAATATCGCCCCCACAAATGAGATTTACATTATTAGAAATGAATCTGGTTCCAGGATTCTCGATAGCGCATCGTGGGGAATTATCGCGCCGTGGCAGAAAACCATGGCAGATGCACGTGCATCGCAATCACATGCAATCAATGCTCGCAGTGAATCTATCCACGAGAAGCCAACTTTTCGTCACGCCTTTAGAACTTCACGTTGTTTGATTCCGGCAACTGGTTATTACGAATGGGCTACTTCGCTCGGTAAATTTGCACCGAAGCAACCGTTCTACATCAGCCGGGTTGATCAGCGCCAACTTTCTATCGCGGGTATTTGGAGTAGTTGGCAGAGTGAAAAAGGGCAAGTGATTCAGAGCGCTGCGATTATTACCCGCGAAGCACTAGGAGAATTAGCAACGATTCATAGTCGAATGCCAGTCTTTATGCCGGAGAAGAGATGGAGCCAATGGCTTGATCCCGAGGGTCGCGATATCAATCGTCTGATTAAGTTGATGGTCAATGAAGACCCTGCCGCAGGAGTGGCACCGGTACCAGTTTCATCTCGCGTTAATGTGGTGGCAAACAATGGCCCTGAACTGATTGTTCCAATCGAGCTCGGAGCGCCTGAGACCCTCTTTTAGATATACGCTATCTACGATGACATCCAAGGATTTAGTTCTCGAGAGCGCCGCCGATCGCACCATTCGGTTCGAGCGCGATGCTCTTGTGTTCACAAATCAGTTATATGCAGCAGCGCTGCGTTATACAAAGAATCCTGAAGATGCTCGAGATTTAGTTCAAGATACCTACCTCAAAGCTTTCTCCTCCTTTCATCAATTTGAAGAAGGTACCAATCTGCGCGCCTGGCTCTATCGCGTATTGACTACAACTTTCATTAATTCATATCGCAAAGGTCAGCGCCAACCTCAAATTTCAAATAATGAGTTGGAAGATTGGCAAGTAGCAGAAGCGCAATCACATACCAGTGATCAAGGTAAATCTGCTGAGATGCAGGCGCTGGAGAAACTCCCTGATAGCGATATCAAACGCGCGCTCCAAGAGATTCCAGAAGAGTTTCGCATCGTCGTCTATCTCGCTGATGTCGAAGGATTTTCTTATAAGGAGATTGCAGAAATCGTTGGCTCACCTGCTGGAACAGTGATGTCGCGTCTGCACCGCGGTCGGAAGCAACTGCGCGAGAAGCTTGCTGACTATGCCAAAGAACTTGGCTACACGGTCGGAGGTAGCAAATGAGTTACATCGAGATTCAGTGTGGCGATGTCTTGGCATCAGTCGTCTTTATTATTGAAGGTGAGCTGCAAGAGATTCCACAAGCAGAGGCGATCTCAAGCCACCTTGTTACTTGCGGACCATGCGCTGCTGAGATTGAACATGAACGCGCCATGCACTCGCTACTGCAAGATGTCTTAAAGCGCACCTGCGATGAGCAAGCACCTGAAGATTTACATCAGAGCATCCATAACCAACTACGCGCACAGATGGCTGGCGCTGGCACCACTGAGGTAGTCACCCAGTTCAGCATGACTGAGATTTCTATTGAGATTGATGAGTTTGGCAATGTCGAGCATCGTGAAATTCAAATCGAGCAGAAACATATCCAGCACTTTATCGACGACGAGAAGTAGCCTTCTAAGTATGAGACCGGCAGATGAAGTCCTCGGCGCAGTTGGCTTCTCTGTCTTAGCTGTCCGCCCCGGAGATACCTGCGTCACGATGGGCGTCTCAGATCTTCCTGTTGTTGCACCTTCTATCTATCTCTCATTGATGGAGAGCGCATGCGTTGCCGCTCTTTCAGAGTATCTCGATGCTGGCGAAACTACCTTTCTTACACACTCAAGCCTTGAGATCGTAGGTTCTGCAACGAGCGGTGTTGAGATACGAGCCAATGCCCGCGTAATAAACATTGAAGGCAGAGAGTTGACCTTTGAATGTGAAGTTTATGATGGTGAGCGCCACTTAGCGCAAGCAGAGATAACAAGGGCGACAGTTGAGCGATTATCTTTCCTCGCTCGCACTGCCGCCCAGTCGTTAATAAATGAATCAATCTAAAATTAACTTTTTGAGTTTTTTCCCGATTGGCGAGTCCCCCAGCCCCAAAATATAGTTTTCTAAGTCCTCAACGTAGGTCGCACTTTGATCCTGCCAAGAGTTAAGCAATTCAACTATTTTTCCAAGATACTCTGAGGTGTCAGAGTCTGAGTAACCACCATCTTTGGCGATTACTTTCAGACTCAGAAAATACTCTTCAATCGACTCAATAGTCGATGTTAGACTTGTGTATTTATCAAGAATGAATTCCGGTAAGAATTCAATTGCCTCGTTCCATTCTGCAGTCGAGTTTATTGTTTTCCAGCGGCTCCGTAGAGACTTGTATTCATCATAAAGATCTATGATATTTGCGTCAGAGAAAAATAACTCGTCATTCAGTTCACTTTCCTGATATTGAGGCATATTCACAGGAATTCCCGAACTTTGCTGAATCTTTACTCTGAAAGGTTCATCATCAAATAGTTTCGAGAAGGGTAAGGCGTTTAGGCGATTTGCTGCATTTTCAAATACTTGCTGCAAGTCCGAAGACAGTGATGATTTTAAATTCTCCGCAGCCATTTTTATCTGAATTTTTGACTTGTACCTCTTCACAGGAACAACTCCATATTTTACCTTGACCTCAGAGGTTACAATTTCTTCAGCCCGAGAGGTTTGATTCTCGGTCTGCATTACGAAGTTGGTGACGTATTCCATAAGTTCGACAATTTCTAATTCTTGACTTGCGTAGGTTTGTGCCTCGAGAGGACCAAGCCCCCTGTGTATAAATTCTGCTGCATATACGTTTAATCTGCGATTTCTTTCTTCTCTCTCATCTCTAGCTTGCATATGAAGAATTTGTTGGTTCTGCACTTGAATCATGCGTTCTTGCTGGAGCAAGTTTGCAATCATCATCCACTCAACATGTCGATTATGCGTTTCTTGTTTTTTGTTATGTGTTATCTGGGAATCAAAAAAATTCCGAGCATGATTTGGCCCTGGCATACCAACTATGTTCATGCTCATGTGAAAATACTAGCCAAATTTGTGAGCTTGACAATAAAAAGCCCCATCAGGGACTTTCACTGACTCTGATGGGGTTTCTTAAACTGGTTTTGAACCAATTAGGCCTTCTTGGTCTCCCAGAAGATTGCTGCAATCTCATCGATCTTTGCAATTAATGAATCTGCAACTGCAACATCTTGAGTTCCCTTTGTGCCTGCAGCACCGGCAAGCTTTGTCGCCTCATTGAAGAGTGAGTGCAGTTGTGGGTACTTCTCGAAGTGAGGAGCCTTGAAGTAATCAGTCCAGAGAACCCAGAGGTGCTCCTTGACTTGATGTGAACGCTCTTCCTTAATTGCAACAGAACGTGAGCGGAAATCTGCATCAGGGTTAGCTGCATACTTTTCCATGCAGGCCTTTACAGAGAGCGCTTCAATCTTTGCTTGTGCTGGGTCATAGACGCCGCAAGGAAGATCGCAATGTGCGTGAACAGTAATTTTTGGTGTGAATACATTTCTCATGAGAGCGAGACTACTGCAGGTCTCACTAGAATTCGACTTATGGCGAAGTACGCATCCATGGTCGTAGAGGGTGACTCAATGGCGCCCACCTACAACGCCGGTGATTGGTTAGTGGGGCGTTGGGCGAGGTACAAGCTAACGGGCGCACATCGCATCAAGGTCGGTAACATCATCGTGATCGAACGTGAGGAGCAGCCGGGTATCTTCTATGTGAAGCGAGTTACGCAGACTCGTACATCAGGTGGACATATGCCAACGATTTATGTCAGCAGCGATAACCCTGGAGGTACTGATTCCAGGCAGTGGGGATGGCTACCAATTACTAGCGTGCGAGCCAAGATTTGGTTTAGGTTTAAGCGCGCTTAAAGGCTAGCTAACTTCTCTTTCACAGCGATTACAGATGGATTTGTCAGCGCCTGACCATCTGAGAATAAAAGGGTAGGAACAACGCGATTTCCACCGTTTACCTTTTCAACAAATGAGGCGTAGTTCAACTCTTGCTCAACGTTGATTTCGCGGAAAGTGATTCCATTTTCATCGAGTTGGCTCTTTAGTCGTTTGCAATATCCACACCAGTCGGTGCTAAACATGACAAATTCTTGACCAGTTAAGCCAAGTGCTTGAACTTCAGTACTCACTTCAAAACCTTCATCGAGTAAAGGCTTCGACAAGCAGCGCCTTTGCCTCATCCTCATGTAAGTGATGATTTCCTGTTGCAGGAGATGCAGCAGCGCGACGAGAGATACGACGCAATACGCGATCATCAATAGCTGTTCCACCAATTGCTTGGGTTGTGCTGAGAGCAATATGTGGCCATGGACCTTGGTTAGCAGGTTCATCCTGAACCCAGAGCAAGTTAGCGTTTGGATGCTTCTTCGCTTCAACTTCCATCTGCGCAACTGGAAGTGGATAGAGGCGTTCCACTCGAACAATGGCGGTGCTGCTGTCGTTAAGACGAGCGCGCTCTGCAACGAGGTCGTGATAAATCTTTCCAGAACAGTAGATCAAACGAGTGGCGTTCTGTACTTCGTGGTCACCGATGACTGGCAAGAATGTTCCAGAGGTAAAGTCGTTCATCGATGACGCTGCAGCCTTTAAGCGCAACATAGATTTAGGTGTGAAGACAACCATGGGGCGGCGCTTTGGGTTTGCGGCATGGAAGCGGAGCAAGTGGAAGTAGGAAGCTGGCGTTGAAGGCTGTGCCACAGTCATATTCTTTTCAGCACAGAGCGCTAAGAATCTTTCGATACGCGCTGATGAGTGATCTGGGCCTTGTCCTTCGTAGCCGTGTGGAAGTAAGAGGACAACAGATGAACGCTCGCCCCACTTCTGTAGAGCGGAAGAGATAAATTCATCGATGATGGTCTGGGCGCCGTTAGCAAAGTCGCCGAACTGGCCTTCCCAGAGTACGAGGGCTTCATCGCGAACAACGGAGTAACCGTATTCAAAGCCCATCGCTGCATATTCGCTTAAGAGTGAATCGACAACGAAGAATTGGTTGGCATCAGAGATAAGTGAGCGAAGGGGAGTCCACTCGCTGCCATTCTCTTTATCTATGATGACTGCGTGGCGATTGGAGAATGTGCCGCGACGTGAATCTTGTCCTGCCAAACGAATTGGGCGACCTTCTTTGAGAAGTGAACCAAAGGCCAACATTTCACCCGTTGACCAATCGATAGTTGCATCGTTAATTGACTCTGCACGCTTTTGTAGTTGCGGCAACAACTTAGGGTGGACGTTAAATCCTTCTGGAATAGCCACTTGAGTTGCCGCAATCTCGCGGATGAGTTGTTCTGAAATGAAGGTAGGAACATCTTCAGCGTTAGGAACAATTGGTGGAACGAAGTTGGGATCGTGCTCTTCTTCGTAGTTAGCAACGGATGCAAATACTTCTTCCAGCTGTGACTGGTAATCGCGCGCAATCTCATCTGCCTGATCAGGTGTGATATCACCGCGGCCAACGAGCGCTTCTGTGTAGAGGGTACGAGTAGAGCGCTTGGCATCAATGAGCTTGTACATAAGCGGTTGAGTAAAGCTTGGTTCGTCGCCCTCGTTATGTCCGCGGCGGCGGTAGCAGACCATGTCGATGACGACATCCTTATTAAATGCCTGGCGGTATTCAAAGGCAAGGTGAGCTACGCGAACACATGCTTCAGGATCATCGCCGTTAACGTGGAAGACAGGCGCCTCAATCAACTTAGCGACATCTGTTGAGTAACGAGATGAGCGAGATGCATGTGGAGAAGTTGTAAATCCAACTTGGTTATTAACAACAATATGGATAGTTCCACCTGTGCGATAGCCAGGAAGTTGCGAAAGTTGAAGCGTTTCTGCATTAACGCCTTGACCTGCAAAAGATGCATCTCCGTGGAGCAAGATCGGTAGCACTGTGTAGGCGCCCTTGTTATTGAGGCGATCTTGCTTTGCGCGCACAATTCCTTCCAGAACTGGGTTAACCGCTTCCAAGTGTGAAGGGTTGGCAGCGAGATAAATCTTGGTGGTTGCACCTGATTGCGCGGTAAAGACACCTTCTGTGCCGAGGTGATACTTCACATCTCCAGAACCATGAACTTCATTTTCGGCATAGTGACCTTGGAACTCTTGGAAGATCTGTCCCACTGATTTACCGCCGATATTGGCCAACATATTGAGGCGACCGCGGTGCGGCATACCGATACAGACTTCATCGAGGCCACGTTCTGCAGCTGATGAAACGATTGCATCTGTGAGTGGAATTACCGATTCGCCACCTTCAAGTGAGAAGCGCTTCTGTCCCACAAACTTTGTCTGCAAGAAAGATTCAAATGCTTCGGCGCTATTGAGCTTACGTAAGATACGAAGTTGTTCTTCACGCTCGATAGCAGGTAGACCAATTTCAATATGTTGCTGCATCCACTTGCGCTCTTCAGGATTTGAAATGTGCATGTATTCAACGCCGATAGAGCGGCAGTATGAATCGCGCAGGATTCCAAGAATTTTACGGAGTGGAAGGAAGCTCTTGCCACCAAATCCACCAGTTGCAAATTCGCGATCGAGATCCCAGAGAGTAAGTCCATGATTGACCACATCAAGATCTGGATGTGTGCGCTGGGCATAGACAAGTGGATCGATATCGGCCATTAAGTGGCCCCATGTGCGGTACGCCTGAATCAACTGCTGAACGCGCGCGGTCTTATCAATCTCTTCATCTTTAGTGAAGGCAAAATCTGAGGCCCAACGAATTGGTTCATATGGAATACGAAGGGCGGTAAAGATTTCATCGTAGAAATGTTCAGCGCCGAGAAGAAGTTCGTGGATGCGACGTAAGAAATCACCCGACTGTGCACCTTGGATAACGCGGTGGTCGTAGGTGCTAGTGAGCGTAACCACTTTGCTAATTGCCATACGTGCAAGAGTCTCTTCACTTGCACCTTGGAATTCAGCTGGGTAATCCATAGCGCCGACGCCGATAATGAGCCCTTGTCCCTGTACCAAACGTGGAACAGAGTGAACAGTTCCGATTGTTCCTGGATTAGTAAGTGAGACAGTTGTTCCTGAATGATCTTCAACGGTCAGAGTTCCAGCGCGCGCCTTCTTTACGATCTCTTCGTAGGCGACCCAGAACTGGCCGAAATCAAGTCCTTCGCAACCTTTAATTGATGGCACAAGGAGTTGGCGGGTTCCATCTGGCTTAGCTAAATCGATAGCGATACCAAGGTTGATATGTTCTGGTTTTCCAAGAGCTGGCTTGCCATCGAGTTCGCCATAGAAAGAATTCATCTCTGGCATCGCACGCAGCGCCTTGATCATTGCGTAGGCGATGATGTGAGTGAAGGAGACCTTTCCGCCACGGCCACGTTTTAAGTGATTGTTAATCACAATTCTGTTATCAATCATCAACTTAGCTGGAATCGCACGTACCGATGCTGCAGTTGGTACTGAAAGCGAAGCTTCCATACTTGCAACTACTCGTGCACCGACACCGCGAATTGGTTCAAGCGTTGCCGCCCCTGGTGTTGCAAGAGTTGGGATTGGTTTTGCTGCAGGTTGCGCGGGTGTTGCAGGAGCTGTAGCTACTGTGCGAACAACTGGTTGTGATACTGGTGCAGCTGGAGCAGCAACTACTGGAGCAGCTTGCGCGGGTGCAACTGGTGCGGCGGCAGGTGTTGCAGGTGTTGAAGGAACCCCACCCATCGAAATATTCGGTGGAGTTACAGGTTTTGGAGTGGGAGGTGTTCCACCTTTTGGAGCCCCTGCTACTGGTGCACTGGAACCAGGAGAAGCAGCCTGCGGATTGTTCTGGAAGTAGGTAACCCATTCAGTTGGAACGGAAGTTGGATCTGCTTGGTATCGCTCAAACATTTCTTCAACGAGCCAATCATTTGCTCCGAAGTCCTGACCTGATTGCGACACAGAGCGCTCCTTTGCGTTCTCACATACTTATCCGCTCAGATTCGAGCGTGGGCTAAGACTATAGGCTCGAGGCGCACAGCATAAATGCCCCCATTGGCTGCCCCAGCGCGAGATTGCGCACATTTGCCAGCGAGAACTCTTTGGCTATTTCAGGGTGCCGCTCTATCCAATCTTTGAGACCCTTCCCGCTATGGAGACCACATCAGCTCGCCCTTTAGCCGTCATTACAGGTGGAAGCAGGGGACTCGGATTTGAAAGCGCAAAGGCGCTGGCACAACGTGGTTTTGATCTTGCTCTTATCGCTAAAGATGGAGCCAAGTTAGAGAGCTCCGCCAAGGAGATTCAAGGAGTGAACGTCTCCACTTTTGTCTGCGATCTCGAGCAGTCAGAGCAGGTGCGCGAAACAATCGCGGCGATCACACAATCTCTACCTGTGCCACAAGTGTTGATGTTGGCCCATGGCGTCATGAGCGAGAAGATGTCAAAGACGCTTAGAACTACCGATGCCGAATGGCGTCGCGTTATGGCAATCAATTTAGATTCAGTATTCCAACTAGTAAATGGAATTGCACCTGCGATGGCAGATGCGCGCAACGGCCGCATCGTTATCTTCTCAGCTTGCTTAGGTCGAATGTCGGGACCAGGTAATGCTGGTGGACTTGCGCCATATCGAATCAGTAAAGCGGGAGTTAATGCACTTGTTCGCAACTTGGCACATGAGACAGGACTCGGCGCTCGCGGTGTATTAGTTGATGCAATCTGTCCCAATCATTCGCGCACAGATATGGGTGGGCCTGATGCGCCACGTTCTGCGGAAGAAGGCGCTGCAACTGCAATCTGGCTAGCAACTCGACCATTTAACGCAGCCGGCACAACCGATCAAGAGAAGTTAACGGGTGTGCTTTGGGAAGATCAACAAGTCGTACCTTGGTAGTAATTCGCAGTTATTTAAGGCTAAGAGTTTTCTGATTTAGCAATAGCCAGTACGAGATAAATTATCGATACGGCTAGCGGAATGATTATGGCTGCCCCAATATAAAAAGCACCTTGAATTTGGTAGTAGGCAACACCCAGCGCAATTAAATTCGCCAGCATTGCCGGAGATCTTCCATAGTTCTTGCCTTTGGCGTATCCGCGTCCAGCCACACATAAACCAAGCGCCCCGAGAAGCGCGAAACCGATTTCACCAAGTACTGGAGCCACTTCGACGTTTTCGTGGGTGATGCTAAAGAAGATCAGCCAAAGACCTAGGGAAAGCACGATTGCCGATTCTGCGTAAAGTAATCTCGAGACAATTCTTCGTTTTTGCTGGGCGCTCTTCCCAGAGGATGTCATAAAGCCACTTTACCACTGGCATCGATGTGCCTATAGACGTGTCAGTCAGCATAAGTAGAATTGCCAACATGAGTACCGAAATCCGAAAAGTTGGTTATGCAAGTATCGCTGTAATCGACCTACAGGATTCAGGCATGGTTGCGATTGAAACAATCTCCGTAACAAGAGATGCGTGTGATCTTTCTGGTGCCTGGTTACTAAAGTCTTTCGATAAGGAGAAGATCCAGAATCTCTTGAGTGACAAAATCTTGGTTTTGTTGGGAACGAATAAAGATTCAGAGAAGAAGTTAACAGAAATTGCAAAAAATCAAGTATTTGTCTCAGATTTCCTTAACGAGGCAAAAGCAGAAGCTGCTGAGGCGATGCGACTTTATGGAGACTTTAAAGCTACAAATGAAAAAGACTATGCCGAGTACATGAGCATTAAGCCAGCAGAAAGAAAATTGCTTCCGAAAGTCACTAAGAAGAATTTAATTGAGCCCACTTTTTCAAAATGGCCATCGAAATTGGATTTATCTGAGTCAGAATCCGAAATGGCTAACCTTGGAAAATTGAGCCAAATTGATGGAACTCCTGCAGAAATGAGAAAAGTACTAGCCGCTTCGCGATTGATTCAAATGCTGGTTTACATGTGGAAGCTGGATGAGACTGAACGTGTCAGTAGGCAATATGTTAAAGATGAGATTGCAGCGGAGACAATTCTCCCTGTAGCTTGGCTGAATCAGATAAATAAATGATTTCTTTTGTTGCGCTAGATTTTGAGACTGCAAATTCAAGTCGCGCTTCAGCTTGTTCACTAGGAATGACCAAAGTGATTGATGGCGTAATCACTGATCAGAAGTACGAACTCTTCAGACCCCCAGTAGGTTTTGACTCATTTGAACCCAGAAACATAAGCATTCACGGCATAACGCCTGACCAAGTAAAAGATAAATTGCGATTTGGTGAAACGTGGGAAGACTTCAGGTCGTTCGTTGGTGAACTTCCATTAGTAGCTCACAACGCAAGTTTTGATATTTCAGTACTTAGGGCAGCCCTATTGGAATCAGATATTGAGTGGCCAGAACTCGAATATGCCTGCACCTGGGTAATGAGTCGCTCTCTATTTGATTTAACTTCACACTCACTCTTATACGTTGCGCAGAAAGCAAACGTAAAGTGGGATTCAGGAAAGCATCATGATGCCCTTTATGATTCAGAGATTTGCGCGCAAATCGTTCTTGCGATGGCTAATCTCAAAGAACAGACTTCACTTAAAGGACTGTTGAAAAGCCTGAATCTACAAATGGGGATGCTCTTTTCTGAGGGCTGGTACACCTGCAGAAGTACAAAGAGAAGTCTTCAGTCCCATCACTCATCAAATGAAAAAAGATGGACGACCAAGCAAATTGAAGTGAATTCTGATGCTAATCCGGACCATCCTCTTTTTGGAAAGATTGTCGTCTTTACGGGAAAGTTGTATTCCATGCCTCGGCCTGATGCTTGGAAATTAGTTGCTTCAGTCGGTGCAATTCCAAAAGACTCCATGAGTAAATCAACAAACGTTTTGGTGGTGGGGGAGCAAGATCCTTTCAAGATGAGCCCCGGCGAGACACAGAGCGCTAAGTTCAGAGAAGCTGAAAAATTCAGGGAACAAGGGATGGACATAGAAGTGATAACCGAAACTGATTTTCTAGCGTTCTTGGAACCCGAAGAAGGTTCTTCGGCGAAAAATTAGAGGTTAATCCTCGCTATCCTTAACCCATGGCTCGCGAATACTCACTCGAAATCTCAGAGATAAGTGCGACCCTCACATCTATCGAAAAAGTTCTCGATCTTCCCAAACTTGAAATAGAAGCAGTTGAACTTGAAGCAGCTGCTGGTGTTCCGAATCTGTGGGATGACCCCGAGAAAGCGCAAGCGGTAACGAGCAAGCTATCTCGAGTCCAAGGAACTATCACGCGCCTGAAAAGCCTGCGCCGCAGAGTTGATGATCTGCCCGTGCTCTTTGAATTGGCAGCAGGTGAACCAGATGGCTCAGCGCTTAAAGATGCAGAAGGTGAACTCGATGCCACAGTTAAGGCGATTAGCGAGTTAGAAGTAACTACCTTATTAAATGGTGAATACGATGACCGAGATGCGCTTATTACTATCCGCTCTGAAGCTGGCGGCGTAGAAGCAGCTGACTGGGCAGAGATGTTGATGCGTATGTATCTGCGATACTGCGAGCGTCATGAATTTAAAGTTGATGTCTTAGAAACTTCCTATGCAGAAGAAGCTGGAATCAAATCAACCACCTTCAGAATTAGCGCTCCCTATGCATATGGCACTCTCTCAGTTGAACAAGGAACTCATCGCTTAGTTCGAATCTCTCCCTTTGATTCACAATCACGCCGTCACACATCTTTTGCCGGCGTTGAAGTAGTACCGGTGGTAGAACAGAGCGATCACATTGAGTTAGATGAGAAAGAGATCCGCGTCGATGTCTATCGCTCATCTGGTCCGGGTGGGCAGGGCGTCAATACAACTGACTCTGCGGTGCGATTGACACATATTCCAACAGGCATCGTTGTCTCATGTCAGAACGAGCGTTCTCAAATTCAGAATAAGGCGACTGCGATGGCAGTTCTGCAATCGAAATTGCTCGAACGTCGCCGCCAAGAAGAACAAGCGAAAATCAATGCGCTTAAGGGCGATAATTCAGGTTCTTGGGGAAATCAGATGCGTTCCTATGTTTTGGCTCCCTATCAAATGGTGAAAGATCTTCGAAATAACCATGAAACAGGAAATACCTCTGCAGTATTAAATGGTGAAATCGATGATTTCATTGAAGCGGGAATTCGCTGGCGCCGCAGTTCTTCTCACGCTTAATCGCGCCTCAACTGTGATTTATTTCTGCCTGTGAATGGCGATATTTAGGGCGAATCAACCGAGAATTTCCAGCCTCACTCCATAAACTAGGGGCAGGTCTCAAAGGAGCTGCAGTGATTCGTTTTGAAAATGTAACAAAGATTTATTCGGGGCAGGATCGACCTGCGCTCGATAGCGTGAGCCTGGAAATCACCAAGGGCGAGTTCGTCTTCTTGGTTGGTATGTCCGGCTCAGGTAAGTCGACCTTCTTGCGCCTGATTCTGCGCGAAGAGCGTCCAACCTCAGGAGTAATCCATGTGGCTGGAAAAGATTTAGGAACTCTGGCAAACCATAAGGTTCCAGAACTTCGCCGCCAGGTCGGAACGGTCTTCCAAGATTTCAGGCTACTTCCTAACAAGACAATCTCAGAGAACATTGCATTCTCGCTCCACGTGCTTGGGTATTCCCAGAAAGAGATTAATCGCGAAGTTCCCGAGATGCTTGAACTCGTTGGTTTGGAAGATAAGGGCGATCGCCTGCCATCTGAAATCTCTGGTGGTGAACAACAGCGTGTGGCAATCGCTCGCGCATATGTCACAAAGCCAGCAATCATCATCGCCGATGAACCAACAGGAAACCTTGATCCTGCGCTCTCTGTAGGCATTATGAAGTTGCTCGATCGCATCAACCGCGAGGGCACAACAGTTTTGATGGCAACCCACGATTCAGGAATTGTGGATCAGATGCGCAAGCGCGTAATCGAACTCGATGGCGGACATGTGATTCGCGATCAGGTTCGTGGCGTTTACGGATACACCGGATAATTACAAGAAGAGATATGGAGCAGTAAAGATGCGCGCAGGATTCCTATTAAGCGAAGTTCGAATTGGACTTCGCCGCAACTTAACAATGACCTTCGCTGTCATTGTCACTGTCGCAATCTCGCTCTCACTTCTTGGTATTGGCTTACTTTCTAATTCTCAAGTAAGTGCGATGAAAGATTATTGGTATGACAAGATTGAAGTATCTGTATTCCTCTGCGGTTCCCTCTCAGAATCTCCATCCTGTGCAGGTGGCGTAGTTACACAAGAGCAACGCGTTTCAATTAAGGCTGATTTAGAGGCGCTTCCAGTTGTGCAGAGCG
The DNA here is from genome assembly GCA_965267875.1 of Candidatus Nanopelagicaceae bacterium. Taxonomy (GTDB): domain Bacteria; phylum Actinomycetota; class Actinomycetes; order Nanopelagicales; family Nanopelagicaceae; genus Planktophila. The sequence goes on from OZ254157.1 coordinate 219,497, forward strand.
TCTTTTATGAATCACAGACTGAGGCATTTGAACGCTTTAAGGAGCGCTTCAAGGATTCTGCAATTGCACAGAATGTGACTGCAGATCAGCTTCCAGAATCATTTCGAGTGAAGCTAGAAGATCCAACTCAATTTGATGTTGTCGTCAGCGCATTTAGCGGTCGACCTGGCGTAGATATCGTGCAAGATCAGCGAACTATTCTCGAGCGATTCTTCAAGCTCCTTGAAGTTCTTCGTAATGGTGCTCTAGCTGTTGGTCTCCTCTCGGTTCTCACAGCAGCGCTACTCATCAGCAACACACTTCGCATCGCAGCATTTAACCGTCGCCGCGAAACTGGCGTCATGAAGTTGGTCGGTGCATCATCTTGGTCAATCCAGCTGCCATTCCTTCTTGAAGGAGTTATCTCAGCGATTGTTGGTTGGGGATTTGCATCCGGGTTACTTGCTGGGCTGAAGTACGTTGTTGATACCGAGGTTGCGCCACTGCTTACCTTTACCAAATTCTTTGGCTGGGGCGAAGTTGCAGCTGCATCTGGCTGGTTGCTCTTGACCGGCCTCGTAGTTTCAACGATTGCATCTCTCATTACCCTTCGTCGTTATTTGAAGGTTTAATTAGCCCTTCAAAGTAGTACTTACTGGGAGGTGAGCTGATGGTGAAAGAACTAGGCAAGAAGCTCATCGCCCAGAATAAGAAAGCCCGTCACGACTTTTCCATCGAAGATGTTTATGAATGTGGAATTGTTCTTACAGGCACAGAGGTAAAGTCACTGCGCGCAGGTCGCGCCTCGTTGATCGACGGCTTTGCCATGATTGAAAATGGTGAGCTCTGGCTCCATGGCGTGCACATTCCTGAGTACACAGAAGGAACATGGACGAATCACACCCCGCGACGTAAGCGCAAGCTCTTGGTTCACAAAGTTGAACTACGCAAGATTGCTGGGCGCACCAAAGATTCTGGTATCACCTTGGTGCCGCTGCAGCTCTACTTCAACAATGGCAAGGCCAAAATTGAAGTGGCGATTGCAAAGGGTAAGAAGGCGCACGATAAGCGCTCTACATTGATGGAGCAGCAAGCTACTCGCGAAGTAAATCGCGAACTCTCGCGCCGCCAATCAGGTAAGGATTAATGACTTTTCGTATCGAAACCGAGAGACTCATTCTTCGCCCACTTGCGCTTACTGATGAAGATGATCTCCTTGAATATCAATCCCACCCAGAAATCGTCCGCTATATCCCATGGCCAGAGCGCACTCGCGAACAGGTGCGAGAAGCGCTCGAGAAGTACGCGCCTCTACATAAAGACGTCATCACTGAAAGCGGTGACTTTCTTTTATTAGCTTGGGAACTCAAAGATGGCGCGAATAAAGGGAAAGTAATTGGCCAATCAAATCTCAGTATTGAACGCAAGGAAGATCAGTATTCAGAATTTGGATATGTAACACATCAGAACTTCCAGCGCCAGGGCTACGCATTTGAGGCAAGTAGAGCGCTCCTTGATTACGCATTTAGGAACTTTGCCATCCATCGAATCGTGGCCAAAATTGATTCTCGGAATCCTGAGTCTGCACGTTTGGCCGAGAAACTCGGCATGAGACTTGAAGGCACCTTCAGAGAATCAGAGTTCTTTAAAGGTGATTGGTGCGATATGTGGGAGTACGCCATTCTCAAGAGTGAGTTTCAGGCTTAATTTCGCGCTCAACACTTCCTTGTCTATACTTATGACATCGCTTAGATAGATCGAGTGCGCAGACAAGAATGCTCACTCCATACCTTCTAAGGACCCAATCCACTGAAAAGAAATTTGCAGTGGGTGAAGTGTCGAAAAAACTTATCAAAACTACATAGCGTGAATTACGTTTCTCAACGTAGTTCCCAAGTTCGACTTGGGGGTGAACGGTCTCGACTTTAGTTGTTGAGGCAGGGGAAGCGGGCCGAGGAAGCCGGGATGATCTCGTAAACCATGAAACCTGTGCACACATAACTGCAGACAACAGTCGCAGTGATTTCGCCCTAGCTGCATAAGCTAGTACCGAATCCGTCAGCCCGGGCGCGCTCTCGTCCCGGAATCTGGCGTCGCTAGAGAGCTCTTCATCGAGATAGCGTTGCGAATATCTTGAGAGAACAGTTTCGCAAATGAGTTCGTTGAATACTCGTGTGTATGAGATTCAGAACTGAGAAAACGTTAAACACACTACGCCCGTAGAAGCCCTGTTTTAATTCTGAAGGACCCGGGTTCGATTCCCGGCACCTCCACGACAAGCGAACCCAAAAAAAGTGTTTACATTTTTTTTGGGTGAGTGCGGAGAGGAGGTTGAATCAGCGAAGCTGATAAAAACCTCCACCATTTCTTTACTTCTCGCCATCCCCATCTTCAGGACCAGGTCTTAGCCCTTCATAAATCTCTTTGCAGATTGGGCAGACTGGATATTTCTGCGGATCGTGAGATGGCACCCACTTCTTTCCACATAAAGCGCGCACCGCTTTTCCAGTAACAGCGGATTCAACAACTTTCTCTTTCTTTATGTAATGAGCAAAGCGATCATGGCCACCATCATCTTCTTGCTCGACGGGGCGAGTAAGTGTGTCTGCATCTAGTTCGCGGCTGAAGAAACCCATGAGCAAAGTATCCATGACGGAGGGTAGAATCTTCCAATGAAAGACTTACTGCGCACCGAGCATTTATCTCGTGCCGATGTTGAGTTACTACTCGACACTGCCGCTGACTTTGCCAGCAAGCCTCTTCGCTCTAATACCGCTCTGAGCAATAAGACTGTTGCTATCTATATGACAAAGCCATCGACCCGTACTCGTCTGGCTTCAGAAACTGCAGTTGCTCACTTGGGCGGAACGCCAATCTTTATTCGTGGTGATGATCTTCAACTTGGTCGCGGCGAAACGATCTCAGATACTGCCAAGATTATTAGTGGCTACTGCGACGCACTTCTTATCCGTACCTTTAAGCAATCTGATGTCGATGAACTTGGCACAAGCGCCACAATCCCCGTTATCAACGGCTTAACAGATGATGATCACCCAACGCAGCTTCTTGCAGACTGGGTCACTATCCGCGAAAACTTTGGCGCAGAAATTCAGGGAAGAAAGCTTGTCTATCTCGGTGATGGCAACAATATGACCCATGCTTGGTTAATCATGGGAGCCATCATGGGCGCACATGTTGTTGCAGCAACGCCTGCTGGTAAGTGGGCCCCAGATGCAGCAGTTATTGCAAAGGCGAAAGAGATTGCAGCAAAGAGTGGCGCCACTATTGAAGTGACAACTGATGCAGAAGCTGCTGCCAAAGGCGCCTCAGTTCTCTACACAGATGTCTGGATGTCTATGGGAGATCCAGAAGCAGAGCGTGCAGAGAAGATGAAGGCGCTTGCACCGTATGCAGTTACTGAGAAGTTAATGGCGATGACTGAAAAAGATTCAATCTTTATGCATTGCCTTCCTGCTCATCGCGGTGAAGAGGTTGAGGCCGCGGTAATCGATGGACCAAAATCTGTCATCTGGCGCGAGGCATATCATCGTCGCACCACTATTCAAGCGCTGCTTTATCACTTAACTCGCGGTGAATTAAAGGGAAATTAAGTAGTTATCCTTCAGCACTTACATCGGGAACTTGATCAAGGTCTGTAAAAACAATCTTTCCCATTTGCCGCGCCTTTTCCATTTCAATATCTGCGCCGCGTGATTCGCCAGGAATTCTTAGAATTGCATCGCATTTTTCGAGGAGGCGATGAGCCACGGGATATTGAAATTCTTGAAATTGTGCTGAGCTGTGGGAATCCCCGCCAGCGCTCTTAATGACAGGCCATGCTGCCCACTCGCCAACCATGCCCAGGTGGCCTTTCTTGAAAAGTGGCAAGGCGTAGCTCTCCATTGCTGCCAGATTCTGACGAATCTTCGCTTCATCGCCATCGGTTCCCGTTAAATATGGGCCAGAAATGAGGATGAGAAGAGATTTAGACATGGCAGAGAGATTAGTCCCATATCTCCAAATTTTGGGTTGGAGGGTACCTTTCTCCGTATGAGAGTTGCCGTTCCTAAAGAGATTCGCGATGGCGAAAAGCGCGTAGCGCTCGTGCCAGATGTCATCAACAAACTGACTCGACTTGGCTACGAAGTGGTCATCGAATCAGGTGCAGGGGTTCATTCACAAGCAACCGATGATCTCTACACGGCTGCAGGTGCCACAGTAAAGAGCGGCAACGTCATCAGCGATGCAGATGTAGTTCTCTCTGTCACTTCTCTTACGCCAGCGCAGATGAAGACCCTCAAGAAGGGCGCAGTCACAATCTCATTCCTCTCACCAGTTACAGGCGTTGATTCGATTGAAGCTGCAACTGGAGCCGGAGTAACGGCCTTCTCACTTGAGCTCGTTCCACGTATTTCGCGCGCACAGTCAATGGATGCGCTGACATCACAGGCGCTCTGTGCTGGCTATCGCGCAGCTCTCGTTGGCGCAGAACTTTCTCCTCGATTCTTCCCGATGTTAATGACAGCAGCGGGCACAGTGACCCCAGCTCAAGTTTTGGTACTTGGTGCTGGCGTTGCCGGTTTGCAAGCGATTGCAACTGCTCGCCGCCTTGGTGGAGTTGTCAGCGCATATGACGTGCGCCCATCTTCTGCCGATGAAGTGAAGTCAATGGGTGCATCATTTATCAACCTCGAACTTGAAGCGCTTGAAGGCGCTGGCGGTTATGCGCGCGAGATGACAGAAGAGCGCGCTGCCAAGCAACGTGAACTTCTCACTCCTTATATTGCTAAGTCACATGTAGTCATTACAACCGCTGCAGTTCCGGGTCGCACCGCACCTCGCTTGATGACAGCGCAGATGGTGGATGCGATGGAAGCCGGAACCATCATCGTTGATTTAGCTGCCGAAACTGGTGGAAACGTTGAAGGATCAAAGCCAGGAGAAATTGTTGTTACTGCAAAGGGAGTTCAGATCTGGGGCGGAAAAGATGTTCCAAGCCAGCTGCCATTCCATGCATCTAGCTTGTACTCACGTAACGTCGTTAATCTCTTAACGTTGATGACGACGCCAAGTAAAGATGGCGCACCTGTAGCGCTCAATATCGATTTCACCGATGAAATTATTGATAAATCTGCCCTCTGTCATGCGGGTGCCAAGCACGTGCCTGGAGCTAGCGAAAAGGTTGGTGCATAAGACATGGATGCAATGGCAATCATCTCCATCTTCGTACTCGCAGTATTTGTGGGCTTTGAAGTTGTCTCTAAGGTTTCATCAACGCTCCACACCCCGCTGATGTCTGGTGCAAATGCAATCCACGGCGTCATCCTCGTGGGTGCAATCATCGTCGCCGATCACAGCAAAACAAACCTTGAACTTGGCTTATCTCTTGCAGCAATTGTTCTTGCAACAATCAATATGGTCGGTGGCTTCGTCGTTACCGACAGAATGCTTGAGATGTTTAAAGTGAAGAAGAACGACAGCTCTAAGGGAGGCGAATAATGAATAGCACTCTCTATAGCCTGATTGGTTTAGCAGCAGGTGTTGCCTTCATTTTGGCTCTTAAAGGTCTGTCTCATCCAAAGACTGCGCGACGTGGAAATCTCATCGGCGCATTCGGTGCAACCCTTGCAACACTTTCAGTATTTCTCTACGTCACTCCATCACGTGGTGAAGAGGTAGGCCATGACCTTCCACTCCATAACTTCTGGTGGATCGTTGGCGCAATCGCAGTAGGTCTAGTTATTGGTGTCCCAGCTGCTCGAAAAGTTGAGATGACACAGATGCCGCAACTAGTTGCGCTCTTTAACGGTGTCGGTGGCGGAGCTGCAGCCCTCGTTGCGATTGTCGAATATCTCAACCTTGGCGCTCAGGCGACGACTGCAGAAGTCATCTTCACTGTATTCACTGTTGTCGTAGGTTGCGTCTCTTTCAGCGGATCGATCATCACCTTTATGAAGTTACAAGAGTTGATGACTACACGCCCTGTTGTATTCCCTGGCGGACGCTTTGTTATTGCGGCAACTCTGGCTGCCACGCTCGGAGTCTCCGTCTGGGTCGTCGTTGCCCTAGGGACAACCCCACTCCTTGTTCTAGCGCTGCTCTCACTGATCTTCGGTGTGCTCTTTGTACTTCCAGTTGGTGGCGCTGATGTGCCAATCGTTATCTCACTCCTGAACGCATTTACCGGTCTGACCGTTGCAGCAAGTGGTTATGTACTTTCTTCAACGCTTCTCATCATCGCCGGAACTCTGGTTGGTGCATCTGGAACCATCCTTACTCGTTTGATGGCAGAAGCAATGGGCCGTTCACTCTTTGGAACTCTCTTCGGTGCCTTTACTGCAAAGCCACAAGAAGCATCAGGGTCAGCGGAGGAACGTCCAGTACGTTCCGGTTCTGCTGATGACGTTGCAATTCTTCTCAACTATGCACGGCGCGTTGTTATCGTTCCTGGCTTCGGTCTCGCTGTTGCACAGGCGCAGCACACAGTGCGCGAGCTCGCTGACTTAATGCTCTCTAAGGGAATTGATGTTGCCTACGGAATCCACCCAGTTGCAGGTCGTATGCCAGGACATATGAACGTGCTTCTTGCAGAAGCAAATGTTCCTTACGATCAGCTAGCTGAGATGGATGAAGTAAATCCAACTTTCGGCCAGACAGATGTTGCAATTGTTATTGGTGCAAACGATGTTGTGAACCCTGCAGCGCAGACAACTCCAGGATGTCCTATCTATGGAATGCCAATTCTTGAAGTCAATAACGCTGCCAACATCATCTTCCTGAAGCGCTCAATGCGCCCAGGATTTGCTGGTATCGAGAATGAACTTCTCTATGATCCAAAAACAATGTTGCTCTTTGGTGATGCCAAAGCATCTCTGACAAAGGTCGTCTCAGCGCTCAAGGCTCTTTAATAAGAGCCCTCTAACTATCCCTCTTGCAAGGTTGTTGGAGCGTTGTGAACGTCGAGAACATCACCAGAAAGCTTGTCGGTTCTGTTCAAGGGCTTCTTGGCATCTTCCTTATAGATAGCAGGAATTGAGCCCAAGAGACCCTTCTGGAAATCTTCAAATGCCTGCAGTACTTCGCGCTTTGTATTCATGACAAAGGGACCCATCCATGCGACAGGTTCTTTGATTGGCTGGCCACCGAGAATAAAGAGTTCAAGGTTTGGTGAACGTGATTCTTGCTGCGCAGCAGCGCGAACGACGATGGCATCGCCTTCGCCAAAGACTGTCAACTGTCCCATTGAAACTGGGCGTTGTTCATCACCAACAAATCCATGTCCTGACATTGTGTAGACAAGTGCGTTGTAATCCTTGCGCCATGGCAGACGAAGTTCTGCGCCAGGTGCGACAGTTGCGTGAATCAAAGTAATCGGTGTTTGCGTTGATCCAGGACCCACATGTCCATCGAGTTCGCCAGCAATGATGCGAATTAGCGAACCGCCATCAGGAGTTGAGATCAGTGCAACATCGTTTGCGCGAACATCCTGATATGCAGGTGGTGACCACTTCTTTTCAGCTGGAAGATTGACCCACAATTGGAAGCCGTGGAATAAACCACCTGACATCACTAAATGCTCTGGGGGAGTTTCAATGTGAAGAATTCCTCCACCAGCAGTCATCCACTGTGTATCTCCGTCAGAGATTGTTCCACCGCCACCATTGGAATCTTTATGATCGAAGATGCCATCAATAATGTAGGTAACAGTTTCAAAACCGCGATGTGGATGCCAAGGAGTTCCCTTAGGTTCACCAGGCGCGTATTCAACTTCACCCATCTGATCCAAGTGAATAAATGGATCAAGGAGCGCTAAATCAACTCCTGCAAATGCGCGACGAACCGGAAAGCCTTCACCTTCATAACCTTGTGGCGCAGTTGTAATGCTCTGCACGCGTCGTGCACGTAGCTGCGTTGCATCGCTGATGCGAGGCAAGATAGTGATGTCACTGACTGTTACTGCTGGCACGGAAGGCTCCGAATCTCGAAAGTTATAGTCGAAAGGTAGTTGAACTTTCAACTACCTGCAAGTCGTAATTTCTCTTGAGTGAGCGTGCTTGTTCACGGGCAATTCGAAGGCGGCCGTAGGCTGACTAGAATGCCTACGTGAACAAGCACGCTCCTAAGCTCAATAAGGTAGTTCTGTACTACTGCTTTACGCCTATTGCAGACCCAGAAGCGATGCGTCTCTGGCAGAAACAGCTCTGCGAAACCTTGAATCTCAAAGGCCGCATTCTGATTTCACCACATGGAATTAACGGAACCGTCGGCGGAGAAATGGCCGATGTAAAAAAGTATGTGCGCGAAACTCGCCGCTACGAAGGTTTTAAGAAGATGGTCTTTAAATGGTCAGATGGAACTGGAGAAGAATTCCCTCGCCTTCGCGTCGTCGTCAAAGAAGAACTCGTGGCATTCGGAAATCCCGGTGAAATTCAAGTAGATAAGAATGGCGTTGTGGGTGGCGGAGTCCATCTTCGCCCAGATCAAGTAGATGAACTAGTTAAAGAGCGTGGTGACGAGGTTGTCTTCTTCGATGGCCGCAATGCATACGAAGCAAAGATCGGAAAGTTTAAGAATGCAGTCGTTCCTGATGTCAGCACATCACGCGACTTTGTTAAAGAAATTGAGAGCGGCAAGTATGACCATCTCAAAGATAAGCCGGTAGTCACATATTGCACCGGCGGAATCCGCTGCGAAATTCTCTCTGTTGTTATGAAAAATCGTGGCTTTAATGAGGTCTACCAAATTGATGGTGGCATCGTGAAATATGGCGAACGATTTGGCGATGAAGGTGATTGGGAAGGTTCGCTCTATATCTTTGACGATCGCATGGCGATGGATTTCTCAGATAAGGCGAAAGTTATTGGTGAATGCGATAAGTGCAGCGCACCCACAAAGTCATTTAGAAATTGCAATACAGCTTCATGTCACCAACTCATCTTGCTCTGTGATTCATGTGCCGACCTTCCATCAAATTTAAGTTGCACACACGATCCAGCAAGAAACCGCGACTCCGAACTAGTCGGTTAACGCATGATTTGGTGGCCGAGTGAAATTCCTACTCTTACCTATGGCCTGATAACTCTCCGGCCCAGTACCGAATTAGATATCGACAATATCTTTCAGGCGTGTCAGGACTCACTGATTCCAGCTTTCACAACTGTTCCAAGCAACTACACAATTGACCACGCAATTGAATTTGTGCGCTCTGACCCATTTAGCCTTGCAGAAAGACGCGAACTTCGCTTTGTGATTGAGCACGGAAATGGTGGAGATCAGAAGTTTGCTGGAGTTGTATCGCTACACACAATAAATATCAAAAATCACACAGCTGAAATTGGTTATTGGATTGAGAAATCAATGCGAGGAAAGGGAATCGGCACAGCTGCTGCGATGATGATTTCTGATTATGGTTTCGCAACTCTTGGTTTTCGCCGCATTGACGGCTTGGTAGATGTCGATAATGAGGCTTCACAGAAAGTTCTCATGAAAGCAGGCTTTGAAAGAGAAGGAATCTTGCGCAACAAGGTCACACGTGAGGACGGTCGGCAGATTGATATGGCACTCTTTGCAACGACTCATACAGCTTGGAAGCCGCTTAACCCATAGGAGAAGAACGTGGAATCGCTCGCGCTCGTCGTGGCCATCATTATCTATGGCCTTCTCTTAAGTGGACCACTTTCGCTGGCTCTCTCTTCACGAAGAGCTAAACGTTTAACTAAACAGCTAGCGCTCAAGATTATGCGCCGAATTGTTATGGGTCTTATCAATTTCTTTGGAATTTCTCTCAGCGTCTTCTTTGTCACCGGGCCATTTCCGATAGGCCTCAAAATTGTTTGCGTAATCTGCTTCTTACTAAATGTCTGGGCGCTCGATCGCGAATACGGTGGATATCTCACCAGTTCTATTAAGAACAAGTTTCGTCGCGATCCCAACGGTCCTTCAGGTCAGAGTTAACTGTATCGAAATGATTGGGTCTAAGTTATTCAGAGCTGCACTTGCCTCTCTACTTATTCTCGGGATAACTGCGCCACTTGCAAAGGCTGAGAACACACCACGCAAAATTCTGACGGGGTGGATCCCTTATTACTCAATGAAAACTTCTCTACCTGATGCTCTTAACAATGCGGATATTATTAAAGAGGTAATGCCATTTTGGTATACCCTCAAATACGATGGCAAGAATAAGCTTGCGGTAGTTACCGATCTCTATGCGCCCGCTAACCCCAGCGTACCTATCGATGAACCATTAACTGCGCTGAAGAGCGCAGGCTTCACAATTATTCCAACCATTACAGATGGCATGGAGAAGCTTGTTCTGGCAGGGCTCTTAAAGTCACCCACATCGCGGGCACAAATAATTAACGCAATTATGGAGTTAATTCGTAAACATAACTACGACGGTATCGATTTAGATTTTGAAGGTTTCGCCTTTGTCGACGGAAATACAACATGGAAGTCGACCGCTCCGAATTGGGTGGCGCTTGTCAGAGAGCTAAGCGCTGTGCTTAAGGCCGAGAATAAATTGCTCTCTGTTTCGACGCCTTATGTGTGGGATCCAAATGAGAAACAGAAGGGCTATTTCGTCTATGCCTGGGCTGATATTGCTCCATATATAGATCGACTGCGCATCATGACCTATGACTACTCTGTTTCAAAAGTTGGTCCCATCGGCCCACTGGCGTGGACAGAACGCACTGTTAAGTATGCAGTTTCCATCATGCCTGCATCGAAGGTGTATATCGGAGTGCCTGGTTATGGTCGCGATTGGGTAACTGCTGTTAATGGCGTCTGCCCTGCAAACCTAGCAAATTCTGTGAAAGCTGGAGCAAAGGCGGCGACATTTGTAATGCGCAACGCACTTTCTTTAGCTGAAACATATGGAACTACACCAACTTTCAATGAACAATTTGGCGAGAGCACCTTTACTTACCAGAAGACATATAACGGGCAGACCGCAACAGGTCTTGCCACTACTTGTACTGCAACGCGCACTGCCTGGTATCAAGATGCACGTGGTTGGGAAATGCGCGCTGCCATGGTTGATAAGTATCGACTCGGCGGAATCACGGCATGGACTCTTGGAATGCAAGAGCCACTTGCCACCGAATACGTTCGTAACGTTGCTAAGCAGATAGCGCCAGATCGCGTCAGCGTCACAACAGCTATTGATAAGGCGAACGTTGATTATGGAAATCCAATTGTTGTAACCGCAACGTTCTCAATAAAAGATAAGTCACCTGTTGCAAATATCCCAGTTCGTATTGAAGGTAAATCTCCTGGTGAATCTACGTGGCGAACGTTGGCAACTGCGACAACGGATATCGAAGGACGCATAGAGAAGGCGGTCATTATCGGCAAGGCAACAACTGTCCGCGTCTTCTCTGATTCGACATGGGAACGAAGTGAAGGTGTAGGCGCAGAAATTGCAGTGACAGTCAATCGCACGATGACAGTCTCTGTGCCGGGCACAGTGCGCACCAATGAACCGTTGACGCTCACTGGAAGTATCCGCCCACGTTCAGAAGGGGCGATAGTTCAGGTTGAGAAGTTAGTTGGTAAGCAGTGGCAATTAGTTGGCCAACCAGTAACTTCTGATGCTCAGGGTGCATTTACTTTCACTCTAGGCGCGCAGCCACGTGGGGTTGCAACTCTTCGCGTTACTGTGCCGGCAGATCTGAACTGGGGAGCAATAAGCAGCCCTACCTTCAATATCATTATCCGGTGATGGTAAAGACTGCGGATAAGATCGAAGAAGAGATCCGTGCAATCTTTTCGGGGGATACGCCTTGGGTCACCATCGTCTGGGATGACCCAGTAAATCTGCAGACCTATGTTGTCTATGTCTTTATGGAGCTCTTTGGATATTCGAAGGTGCGTGCCACAGAATTGATGTTGCAAGTTCATAATGATGGCAAGGCAATCGTTTCGACTGGCAGTCGCGAAGAGATGGAGCACGATGTTGCTCGTCTCCATGAGTATGGCTTGTGGGCCACCCTGCAACGCGGTGATCAGCTATGACCGCTACCGAAGGCTTTAAGCGCCACGGTGATCATTCCTATATAGCTCAATTTGCAGATAGCGAGAAGGAAGTTCTTCTCAACCTTTGCGAACAAATCATTGAACTCTTAGCTGAACGCACAGATCATGGCCATGATGATCCACTTGCTGCGATGGTTGGAATTACTTCTCATGATTCTCCACCTGAAGATGAAGTGCTCCACCGGCTGTTGCCGAATGCGTACGCAGATTCTGTTGATGCATCAGAGTTTCGTCGCTATACCGAATCAACTCTGCGGCAGAAGAAGCAAGCACATGCCATTTCAATGCGCATACATCTGAAATCTTCTGATGATGGAATTGTTGATTTAGATCACGAGAGCGCAAATGCCTGGCTCGGTGCAATCAATGACATTCGCCTCGCCCTCGGAGTTCGCCTCAAAGTTGAGAACAGTTCGCATGAAGAGTTGGAACTACTCGCTCCTGATGATCCCCTGCGTGGTGTCTACGCTGTCTATACATGGCTTGGCTGGTTACAAGAAACGTTATTGAGTGCACTGATTGACGATGCTGATGAAGATGAAGAGGCGCAGCTAGGTAATTCTTAAGGCATGTAGTATTCGTGCATGGCTTTAGAGATTTCACAAGAGATTGTTGATGCAATCCTCGAGCAATCGCGCGCTGAATATCCTGATGAGTGCTGCGGAGTTGTTCTTGGGCCAGTGGGCGCAGATAAAGCGCTTCGACTAAAGCCGATGATCAACTCAGCTCACTCTCCAACTTTTTACGAATTTGACCCAAAAGATTTGTTGGCCCTGTATCGCGAAGTTGATGACAACGATGAAGAGATTGTCGTGATCTATCACTCTCATACCGAGACTGAGGCCTACCCATCAAGGACAGATATCGCCTATGCCGGCGAGCCAGGGGCTCACTACGTGCTCGTCTCTACACGCAAAGAGATTGCACCTGCAACAGAGTTCCGCTCGTATCGCATTATTGATGGAGTTGTGGCTGAAGAACCAGTCGTAATTACCGCATAAATCTCAATTAGAGTTCACGGCGTTTTTTAGCGATAATAAGGCTATGACAATCGAAGTACGCATCCCAACGATTCTCCGTCCGTATACAAAGGATCAGAAGGCAGTCAGCGCTGAAGGTTCAACTCTTTCAGCTGTGATCACCAACCTTGATTCAAACTATGCAGGTCTCGGCGAAAGACTCCTTGAAGATGGTGCGCTACGACGCTTCATCAATGTTTATATCAACGATGAAGATGTTCGATTTCTTGGGGGACTTGAGGCGCCAATTAAAGATGGTGACTCAATCACCATCTTGCCTGCTGTCGCTGGTGGCTAACTTTGGCTCGTTACGACTCTCTTGAATCCTCTGTAGGTAACACACCGCTTATTGGTTTACCGCGACTCTCACCTGCACCAAATGTTCGTCTCTGGGCGAAGATGGAAGACCGCAATCCAACTGGTTCCATTAAAGATCGCACAGCTATTGCGATGATTGAAGCAGCAGAGCGCGATGGCTTACTCAAGCCAGGATCCACAATTCTTGAACCAACAAGTGGCAACACTGGAATTTCTCTTGCGATGGCTGCCAAAGTTCGTGGCTATAACTTAATTTGTGTGATGCCTGAAAATACAAGTCCAGAACGTAGACAACTGCTTGAAATGTGGGGAGCGAAGATTATCTCTTCTCCGGCAGCAGGTGGATCTAACGAAGCAGTCAGAGTTGCGAAAGAGTTATCGGCGCAACATCCTGACTATGTATTTCTCTATCAGTATGGCAACCCTGCAAATACTTTGGCACATTACACAGGCACTGGACCAGAAATTTTCAAAGACCTTCCAACAGTCACACACTTTGTTGCAGGACTTGGTACCACTGGAACTTTGATGGGTGCAGGGCGTTACCTACGTGAGAAGAATCCAGATATTCAGATTATTGCCGCTGAACCGCGTTACGGTGAAGTTGTCTATGGCCTACGTAATATTGATGAAGGATTTGTTCCAGAACTCTACGATGCCAGCGTCCTGACTAGACGTTTCTCTGTAGGTGCAGAAGACTCTGTGCGACGCGTTCGTGAGCTCCTTGAAGTAGAAGGAATCTTTGCTGGAATTTCTACCGGCGCGATCTTGCATGCAGCTATCGCCATGGGGCAAGAGGCGATTCGCGATGGCAAAGACGCAGATATTGCATTTATCGTCTGCGATGCGGGTTGGAAGTACTTATCAACGGGAATTTATGGTTCCAGCGTCGATGAAGCAACCGAAGGGCTTGATGGAACTTTGTGGGCTTAACTTCCCCAGTTAGACTAAAGCCCATGAGTAACGCGCCAATCGGAATCTTCGATTCTGGCGTTGGTGGACTCACTGTGGCTCGTGCAATCCTTGATCAACTTCCTAATGAATCCACAATTTATATTGGCGATACTGCGCGCGGTCCCTACGGCCCCCGTTCACTCGCTGAAGTCAGAGATTTCTCTTTAGAGACTTTAGATTTTCTAGTCAGCCAAGGCGTGAAGGCTCTAGTCATTGCCTGCAACACCGCAAGTGCTGCCATGCTCCGCGATGCGCGCGAGCGATACTCAATTCCTGTTATTGAAGTGATTCAACCAGCAGTACGTCGCGCAGTTGCTGCCACTCGTACTGGTCGAGTTGGCGTTATCGGCACACGCGCAACTATCGATTCCAAGGCCTATCTCGACGCCTTCGCTGCCGCTCCGCAATTAACGATTCAATCAATCGCCTGCCCACTCTTTGTTGAATATGTGGAGCGTGGTGAAACTTCAGGAGATGCCATCACCAAAGTTGCCCGTGAGTATCTACAGCCGATGATTGAAGCCGATGTTGACACCTTGGTACTGGGATGTACGCACTACCCACTTTTGACTGGTGTGATTTCTTATGTAATGGGCAATGGAGTATCGCTCGTTTCTAGCGCCGAAGAGACTGCCAAAGACCTCTATCGTGTGCTGATTGAGAACTCACTATTACGTGCACCTTCTACTACGCCTCCAACACATACATTCTTAGCAACAGGGGATGCTCAAGCTTTTGAGTCGCTCGCACGTAGGTTCCTCGGACCTGAAGTCACCGCAGTTCAACATCAAGATCTATAGGGAAACCGGAGCAACTCATGGCACGCAACGATGGACGTCAGGTAAATCAACTTCGCGAAATCAAAATCACGCGAGGATGGCTCGATCATGCAGAAGGTTCAGTGCTTGTTGAGTTTGGTAAGACACGAGTTCTCTGTGTTGCATCCTTTACACCCGGTGTTCCACGTTGGTTAAAGGATTCTGGAAACGGTTGGGTAACTTCAGAGTATTCAATGCTTCCACGCGCCACTCATACCCGTTCTGATCGCGAGAGCGTTAAGGGAAAGCTGGGCGGAAGAACTCAAGAGATTTCTCGATTGGTTGGTCGTTCACTTCGTGGAATTGTTGATATGAAAGAACTTGGCGAGAACACAATTGTGATTGACTGCGACGTTTTGCAAGCAGATGGTGGAACACGCACCGCTGCAATTACCGGTGCATATGTTGCACTCGCTGATGCAATCTCATGGGCGCAGAAAGAGGGCCACATCAAGGCAGGAGCAAAACCTCTGGCCGATTCTGTCGCTGCAGTCAGCGTGGGAATCATTGATGGAGTTCCGATGCTCGACCTCTGTTATGAAGAGGATGTACGCGCTGAAACCGATATGAATGTTGTCTGCGCAGGCGATGGTCGCTTTATCGAAGTTCAAGGAACTGCAGAAGGTGCACCTTTTGATCGCGCACTTTTAGATGGGCTTCTCGATTTGGCCGTTGCAGGTTGTGTAGAGCTCACCCAACTACAGAAGAGTGCGTTAGCAAAGTAGATGCCCCACCAATTACTGCTAGCAACGCGTAACAAAGGAAAGATAGAAGAATTTCGGCGAATTCTTGATGCAATCGCTCCAGGCCAGATAGAGCTTCTTGGCTTAGATAAATTTCCAGAGCTACATGATGTTGTAGAAGATGGCGAAACTTTCCAAGAAAATGCCTTAAAGAAGGCGCGCGAGATGTCGCTCGCCACTGGTCTTCCTGCAATTGCAGATGACAGCGGTCTCTGTGTTGATGTGCTTAATGGAGATCCAGGTATTTTCTCCGCGCGCTGGGCAGGGTCACATGGCGATGATCAGGCAAATACAGCAAAGGTACTTACTCAGCTGCGCGATGTTCCGGATGAGAAACGTAGCGCCCACTTCACATGTGTTGCTGCGCTCTATCTGCCGGACGGAAGAAGCCATAGCGAAGAGGCTCACTTCGAAGGATGGATTTTGCGAGCTCCCATAGGTGAACAAGGTTTTGGATATGACCCAATTTTTCGCCCTGAGGGTTACGAGATTTCCAGCGCTCAAATGAGCGCGGAGGAGAAGGATGCGATTAGTCATCGTGGAAAATCACTCCGAGCAATAGCACCCCATGTGATCGGATTACTTACCTCTCTGGGATAAACTTGGGCCATAGCGTCAACACCCTAGATTTCTCAATCACTCAAGGAGATACACCGTGGCAGTTAAGAAGAAGAGCGCAGTCAAGAAGGCCGTGAAGAAGTCTCCGGCGAAGAAGAGCGCTGCGAAGAAGAAGACGGTAGCGAAGAAGAGCGCAGTTAAGAAGACTGTAGCTAAGAAGACAACCGCTAAGAAGAAGGCAGTTGCCAAAAAAGCGGTAGCGAAGAAGAAGACAACAACTAAGAAGGCCGTTGCCAAGAAGAGCGCAGTGAAGAAGAAGAGCGCAGCCAAGAAAGCGACAGCTTTTAAGGCGACAACACCGGTAAACGTCTCAACAACACCTGCGCCTGCAAAGCCAGCGGTAAAGGCAGCGGCTGCAAAGCCAAGCGCTGCACCACGTCAGGGCTCATCAGGTAAGACTCTCTTTGCAGTTCTCGTAGCAGTTGTATTACTTGCAGCAATTGTCATTTCAAATTCAGGAAAAGATTCTGATGATGCACCTGCTTCAGAACCAGCAGTAACTGAATCAGCTGCTCCAGAAGCAACAGAAGAAGCCATGGAAGAGACAACCGAAGCTCCTGCAACTATTGATCCAGCAGCAGCAACTGGTGAAGCGCCATCACGCTTTATCGGAAATTGGAAAGATAGCTCTAAGGCTGTCATGGTAATTACTTGGAAGGCGCCAGCAGGCGAGGTCTCAGGTTACACAGTTGAAACTCGTGCAAATATGGGCGAGTGGAAAGTTGTCTCTGAAGTTTCTGCAACTACCTACGCTGCAGAATTTGCTAAGACATCTGCTGATGGATCAACATCATTCCGAGTCACTGCAGTCTATGCAGATGGTTCATACGGAGTTGCACCAGCGTTTGGATTTGCTGGCCAATTCGAATAAGAAGTACTTTGTAAGAAACCCCGTCAGAGATGGCGGGGTTTCTTATTTCTCCTGCAACTTCTCGAGTATCGCACTGACATATGCGTTGACACCTGCGGGCACCAAATGAACTCCATCCGGTGCGAAGTATTCAGGGCGACCATTTGAAATAGCGTTCCAATCAATGACATCTGCCTGCGGATACTTTGCTGCAACTTCATTGATGATCTGATTATTTCCATCACGCCAAGGGCGGGGGACAGCGGTATTTACTACGATGATTTGAGGCTGCCCCTTTACCGCTTCAAATATCTGCTCAACCTGTTCACGAGAGAGCGCATTGTTATTGCCTAAATTGAAGATGACGGGCGAATCTAAAGCTTGTGGTTGATCTTGAATTAAGACCTCAAGGAGCTCTGGCGCCTGCCGGCCAATTCGAGCGTTGACGAGTGAAATTGGTTGGTTCTCCTCTAGAACTGAGCGAATTCCGAGAATTACTGAATCGCCAGTAACCCATAGCCCATCTTTTTCGGTTGGCACCACGGTAGAAGTATCGACAGTCAGAGATTTTTCAAGTGCTACGCGAGCATCGTTTGCGATTGAGATAGCGCGAACGCTGATGACTGCAGCAATAATCACAACAATGACAGTTGTCGTGCTCAGTAATGATGTCTGGCGATTACGTTCTTTCTTCGTCCGGTATTTACGCCCCTTAATCCAATATTGAATGACGCCGCGACGAATTGGGAGTTCGACATAGCGAAGTGAGATATCAGCCAATGCAAAGACAATCAGAATGCGTAGCGAATAGAGCGCCCATGCTTGACCGGCTAGATCTACGGTAGGACGCGTTACTTGAAAGATAACCCAGTGCCAGAGATAGATCGCATAGGAACGCTCACCTATCCAGAGCAGGACCTTGTTCTGCAAGATTGGAGCAAATCTGGATGCGGGGTGAACAATTGACGCGATGATGGCAGCGCCAAAGATACCTGCCAAAGGAAAAGCGATTTTATACATGGCTGGATTTGATGCATCGATGAATAAGAACGTTGCCAAGATTCCTATGAATCCAAAGACGCCAATACCATCAATGAAATTCTGGCCTTTGCGAGATAGTTCAACTCTAAAGTTCTGTGGTATCCAACTCACCGCAAGAGCGGCCCCCAGAAAGAGCCCGATGCTATGTGTATCCGTGCCAAAGTAGACATGGCTTACCTTTGAGGCGTTAGCTGCATCAATAGAAAATGAAACCAGAAGCAGAGCGATACCTGAGGCAGCTGCAATGAAAAGCGCTGCAACAGGGATGTGCTTCTTACCGAATTTCTTAAGAATAAAGTAGAGAATCAGTGGCCAGACGAGATAGAACTGCGCTTCGACTGCAAGCGACCACGTGTGCTGTAAGAGCGGTGGGCGACCGATGCTTTCAAAGTAATCTTGCTCATTTGCAACTAGCCACCAATTTATAGTGCCGGTAAGTGCAAAAGGAGTATCAACTAATAACCGCTTGATCGTATCGGGAGCCCATATTCCAACAGCGATAATCGTGGTGGTGAGCATAAAGAGCAGCGCCGGCAACAAGCGACGAAGACGTGCGAGATAAAAACCGCGGAGATCCAAACCACCACTCTGCGCAATTGAGTCCAGAAGCATTCTCGTGATGACATACCCAGAGATAACAAAGAAGAGGTCAACGCCGAGAAAGCCGCCAGGGATCCATGAGAAACCGAGGTGGTAGAACATCACGGCAATTACTGCAAGAGCACGCAACCCATCAATTGCTGGGATGTATTGGATACTGCGTTTGGCAGCCATAAAAACTACTTACGCTTTGCTGGCTTTTTCTTAGCTACGCTCTTTGAACTTTTCTTTGGAGCAGCGATTGCTGTACGAGTTCTCTTGCTCTCAACTTTGATGGGAGCAGATTTCTTGACTGTGCCATCCTCATTAAATGAAGCATCAACTTGTGACTGCATACGCGCAAGACGCGCAAAGGCCGAATCTAGCTTTTCGCGAGATTGTGCAATGGCAGATTCTGCAGCGGTAAGCGCTGACGCTTGGCTGCGGTAGAGGCGCTCTGATTCAAGGATGATCTCTGCAAGCCAGGCGCGGTAGTCAGAGACGTTTTCAGCTGCCTCTGCAATAACGCGTTCTGCTTCGCGACGGGCAGCTGATGTCAACGCTACCGCTTCACGTTTCTTATTCTCGACGACTGAATCTGCTTCGCGAACCTTGGCATCTGCAATAGCGGCAGCTTCCCGGCTGCCATCACGGATGATCTCGGCAGCTTCTGCCTCTGCAGTAGAAATATATTTACGGCCACGGCTTTCAGCTCCTGCCAGAATGCTGCGGGCTTTATTTTCGGCGCCTTCTAAAGTGTCCTTGGCGGCGCGATTGCTCTCATTCATTAAACGTTCAGCAGCAGCGGTGGCCTTTGCTTCGCGACCTTGCGCCGACTTAATCATCGACATCGCTGTTTCAGTTGCAAGAATTTCAAACTCTTCACGGCTTAGGCCAGTGATGTCTCGACGTGAACGTAGATCAGCTAACTGTGATTCGAGTTCGCGGATGCGGTCGACAGGGTTGGCGATAGGCGCGCGCTCTTCTTCTTCGCGAAAACCTACCCAACTACGGAACTTCTTCTCTGCCATTGCACTTCACTCACATTCTTCAACCGTGGAGGTGCCAAGGCTAGAGCATCTGGCTACTTTCGGTAAATGGCGAAGGAGACCGCTAAATACTGCGAAATCCAGGCTGCGAGCACAAATACATGAAATAGCTCGTGGAAGCCGAAGTACTTCGCATTGCGCCCGGGCAGTTTGAGCGCATAGAAGATGGCTCCAATTGAGTAGAGCAGCCCACCAATCAAGATTGGCAGTAACACCCATAAACCACCCTTGTCATAGAGCTGCGGGGTATAGATGATTGCAACCCAGCCAAGGAGTAAATAATTTGCAACGTATAACCAACGAGGTGCGCCAACCCAGAAGACGCGCAGTGCAACGCCAATCAGCGCCCCAGTCCAGACAACTGCCAGCAAGATATTGCGATCACGATCATCAAGAAGCGCCACGGCGAATGGTGTGTATGAACCTGCAATTAGTAAGTTGATATTGGCATGGTCCCAGCGACGCCAAATCTTCTTCTTAGCGGGCACCCAAGGCACGCGGTGGTAAACGGCGGAAACGCTAAAGAGCATGATCGCGGTAAGTGAATAGAGGGCGACAGCGAGTTTGAAGGATTCACCACTAAGAATAAAGAGTACGAGTGAGGCAGCAATCACCAGCGGCGTTGCAATCAGATGCAACCATCCACGGAACTTTGGTGGGGCTACAGGTGGTTCGATGCTCACTTTCAAAGCCTAGTCGTTTTTGAGATTGCGTACGGATGAGACAAAGAGAGATGCAGTTGCTGCAATGAGCGTTGTTAATCCAGTGACCATCAAGATCGAGTTGATTCCAAAATGCATAGCTAGCGGTCCAGCCATCACTATGCCAAGGGGCGCAATACCGAAGGACCCCAGAGTGTCGTAAGAGCTCACCCGTGAGTAGGACTCTTCGGGAACATGGTGTTGAAGCGAGGTATTCCACGTGACCATGAAGACCTCCAGGCTGATTCCCGAGAAAACAGCAGCGAGAATTGAAACGATCAGTGGCGAATCTAAAGCCAGCGTGAAATCCCATACTGATGAGAGCGCAATCAAAATCATCGCAAGAAAGAGTGGCCGCTCAATCTTTACTTTGAGAATCCAAATTCCACCAATCAACATTCCTATTGATAGTCCAGCGAGGTTATATGACCAGTGCTGTGGACCTGTCTTAGGGTCGTTGAAATTGAGCGGTCCAAGTACAGAAAGCATCGAATCAAAAGCCATATTGATTAAGGCAAAGGTAAAGACCATCGCAATCACCCAAGAGCGAGAAATGAATTCGCGCCAGCCAACTTTGAGATCATGAATCATCCCAGGGCTCTTATCTTTAACGCGTCCTGTAATTGGCAACAACCAGACGATAACGCCTGCAATAAAGAAGGTGATGGCATCGGCCAATAAACCCCAACCAGCACCGACAGTGGAAACTATAACTCCACCGCCGAGTGTTCCAACGATGTATCCGATATTTGTCAGCAATCCAACGACTGCATTTCCTTGCTGCAACTTCTCTTTCGGAATAATTTCGGGAAGAACTCCAGACATTGCCGGCCACCAGATTGCGTTAAGGATTCCAAATATTCCGCCCATAATTGCAAGTAACCAAGTCGATGAAAATCCTGCAATAAGTGAGACTGCACTTACACCTGCAACAAAGCTACCGATCATGTCGCTGCTTCCAACTAAGCGATTACGTTGAAAACGATCAGCGATTACTCCACCAAAGAGCATAAAGATGAGAAGTGGAACGAAGCGCGCTGCCATGACAATCGAGAGGTCTTTTCCAGTGGCCCCAGGCAGGCTAAGAACGCCATAAGCCAGGGCGATCGGCGAGATGCCATTTCCTACATTTGAGATAAATCGAGAGGCGGCGAGTGAGTAGAAGCCCGGATAACCTCGAAGTTCGCGCATCTGATTCAGCATCCGGTAAGGGTACTCACAGAGCTTAAATGTCCGTTTTCACCCCAAATTAACACCCAAGTAGGAAAGATTTTCACATGAAAAACACAATTTGTAGGTGCAAATCGGCCGCATCAGGTTCACACTTATCGGGTCAGGGTCGCTGGAGCTCCTCGAGGTCTCCATAGGTTTCTGAACGGAACGGGCCGACCGGCTCGGACTGAAACAGCTCTCACGGAGGCTTACTACATGTCAGTAACACTCGATAGCAACCAATGGAACCTCGTTTACGCGGTGTTCTCATTTGCTTTAATTTCGATGCTTGCTTGCACCGTATACACATTGGTGTCACAGTCAAGAGTTCTACCTAAGTACCGTAACGCGCTCGTTATGTCATCAATGGTTACATTCATTGCGGCATACCACTACTGGCGCATCTTCAACTCATTCACTGAAGCTTCAGAAGGAATGGCTGTAAATGTTTCAGGTGAGCAGGGTGCATTTAACGAGGCATACCGCTACGTTGACTGGCTACTCACAGTTCCACTTCTACTCGTAGAAGTTATTGCAGTACTAGCACTTGCAGCAGCAGTTGCTAAGTCACTCATCATGCGTCTGGTTCCAGCAGCAGCTGCGATGATCGCACTTGGTTACCCAGGTGAAATTTCAACAGACCAGAACACACAGGTTCTCTACGGTGTTCTTTCAACAATCCCATTCATCTACATCCTCTACGTACTCTTCGTAGAGCTTGGTAAGTCACTCGATCGCCAGCCAGCTGGCGTTGCAGAGACTGTAGGACGTCTAC
Organism: Candidatus Nanopelagicaceae bacterium; assembly: GCA_965267875.1. Lineage (GTDB taxonomy): Bacteria > Actinomycetota > Actinomycetes > Nanopelagicales > Nanopelagicaceae > Planktophila. The sequence continues at coordinate 242,192 of OZ254157.1, forward strand.
GTCTTCTTCTTATCGCAACATGGGGTGTCTATCCAATCGCGTATATCTTCAACATCGTTGGTGATGAATCAGCATCATCATTCGTAGCAATTCAGGTTGGATACTCAATCGCTGACGTTCTAGCGAAGTGCGTATTCGGTCTAACAATCTTGAAGATTGCACGCATGAAGTCACATGCTGAAGGCATGGCAGCAGATCACTAAGTACAAAGGTAAGTAACGGAAGGGCGTCGGGAAACCGGCGCCCTTCTGCTTTACACTCGCACTATGAATACGCAACGCATTAACAATTACAGAATGGGCGCCTACGCTGCCCTAGCTGCCGGTCTTATCAATTTGCGTTATCAAACCGGCGCCGACTCAAATCTCTCCAAGAGTTTGGTCTTAATCATTCCGGGCGCTTTGCTCTTCGCAATTTCATTTACTGGATTTGGAAAGCGCTTGCTACAAAGACAGACCGCCGCTGCGATTACTATCGCTGGCGGCGGCCTGTTACTTCTCTACAGTTTTATTCTGTAAGTAATCAACCTTTCGCTGCAGTAAAGCCAATCTGTAGATCAGCCTTGATATCTTCGATATTTTCTAGGCCAAGGCTTAAGCGCACTAGTCCTGGAGTAACACCAGCCTCTAACTGCTCTGCTGGTGATAGCTGAGAGTGAGTTGTGGTCGCAGGGTGGATCACGAGCGAACGCACATCACCAATATTTGCCACATGGCTAAAGAGGACTAGAGATTCGACAAACTTCTTACCCGCTTCGACCCCACCCTTGAGCTCGAATGAGAGAACAGCTCCAGGCCCCTTAGGCGCATACTTGGTCGCCAGCGCATTCCACGGTGAAGATTGCAAGGCTGCGTAGTTAACTTTCTCTACATCGGGATGAGCTTCTAGCCATGTTGCTACCGCCTTCGCATTCTCAATGTGGCGTTCGATTCGTAGTGAGAGAGTTTCAAGACCTTGCGCAAGTAACCATGCGTTAAATGGTGAAACTGCAGCTCCTACATCGCGGAGAAGCTGCAAGCGAATCTTGAAGATGTATGACAAGTTCGCACCAAATGCAGAACCAACGCCGAGAGCTTGTGCGTACACAAGGCCGTGATAGCTAGGGTCTGGCTGATTAAATCCTGGGAAGCGATCTTGATACTTGGCATAATCGAACTTGCCCGCGTCAATGATTGCTCCCACTACAGCATTTCCATGGCCTGATAAGAATTTAGTCGCTGAGTGGACTACAACATCGGCGCCGAATTCGATTGGCTTAATTAGGTATGGTGTCGCAACGGTGTTATCAACAATAAGTGGAACACCAACAGAGTGAGCAACATCAGCAATCGCTTTGATATCAAGGATTTCATTCTTTGGATTAGCAATAGTCTCGCCGAAGAAAGCCTTGGTATTTGGCTTTACCGCCCTCTTCCAAGACTCTGGATCACTTGGATCTTCGACGAATGTGACCTCAACACCGAACTTTGGCAGCGTGTAATGGAAGAGATTGTAAGTTCCACCGTAAAGACTTGGGCTGGAAACAATGTGGTCGCCAGCTTCGGCGACGTTGAGAACTGCAAAAGTTGTCGCAGCAGACCCTGACGCGAGAAGGAGTGCAGCAACACCGCCTTCGAGGGCGGCCAATCTCTGTTCAACAGCATCTTGAGTTGGATTCATGATGCGGGTGTAGATATTTCCAAGCTCTGCTAAGCCAAAGAGATTAGCCGCATGCGTTGTATCGCGGAATTGATATGCAGTGGTTTGATACAGCGGCAGTGCACGAGCTCCAGTAGTGGGATCGGCAGTCTGCCCTGCATGAATCTGCAGAGTTTCAAAAGACCAGTTATTAGACATTTATATCTCCATCGCAGTAGGTGTCAGTCGATGGCGAGTGAGAGATATGTGTATCAACCGCACTTGCCAGTTTCCTGACCTGTTCGTCACCCGGAGCACCCCACCGCGGTGGAGGGTTGCCGTCTACTGAGCCGGGGCTAATACGTAGAACTCGTGAACAAGACAAACTTTATACAACCGATGCGAAAATGGAAAATTGCAGTTGAGTCTTCTTTGCAAAGAACTTGCAGGTTCACTTTCTAAAAGAGAGATCAGCCTTCTTCATAGCGCTCGTGATAATGCGAATGGCATTTGGTCCCATACCGTGGAGATCCTTAATGGCATCGAGAGATGTTTTCCGTAGGTCGCTCAACTTGTAGTACCCATCATCAATCAGGGCTCTACGCGCGGGCGCGGCCAAACCAAGTTCGCGCCAAACGCCATCAACTTGCGCGTAAGCATCGAGATCAACTTCTCCTCGAGTTACTTCGCATCGAGATGCAGCTTTTGCGGCTCTGCGCTCTGCTGCAGCGCGCATGGCTTCGCCCCGCAGCTTCTTCGCTTTTGCTGGAGACTGTTTAGCCATAGAGGTAAGTCAATCGTAAATTTTGGTGCGGGAGGCGGGACTTGAACCCGCACGCCGGAGCACAAGTTCCTAAGACTTGCGTGTCTGCCATTTCACCACTCCCGCGGCATGGCCAAGATTAGAGGTAGTACTGCACAAGTAACAAACTCTCCTGCCGTGAAGGTGAACCGCTAACCTTGCCAAGTGGAAGCCTCGCTTACAGATCAACTCTCGGCCGATGTACAGGCGGCAGTTGCGCGCGCCTTCGCCGCCGCGGGCTTCACAGGTCAAGTTCCTGCATCCATCACCCTTGAGCGCCCCAAGAACCGAGACCATGGCGATTACGCCACTTCGATTGCGCTGCAATTGGCAAAAGAGGCGGGCAAGAGCCCAAGAGATGTTGCGGCGGTCTTACAGCTAGAGATTGCAAAGATTGCTGGTGTGAGCGCGGTAGATATTGCCGGCCCAGGATTTATTAACATCACACTTAACCGCGCAACACAGGCAGAACTCGTACGGACAATTCTTACAAAGAAGAAGGAGTACGGTCGAGGCAAGGCTTTACATGGAGTCGCAATCAATCTCGAATTCATTAGCGCAAATCCAACTGGCCCATTGCACTTGGGACATACGCGTTGGGCGGCGGTAGGAGATGCCCTTGGTCGAGTACTGAGCGCTGCAGGAGCTGCAGTAACTCGCGAGTTTTATATCAATGATCGTGGTCGTCAGATGGATCTCTTTGGGCAATCAGTACAGGCTGCTGCAACTGGCCAACCGATTCCAGAGGATGGCTACCAAGGAAATTACATTACAGATCTGGCGAAAGAGGTTGTTGCAGCCAATCCGAAGATTGCAACGTCAGAGGAATTTCGTGAGGCTGCCTATAAAGTTCAATTGGCGCAACAACAGCGCGTTCTTGAAACTTTCCATACAACCTTTGATGTCTGGTTCTCTGAACGCTCGCTCCATGAATCAGGTGCGGTCGAGCACGGCGTAGAAAAGTTGCGCTCGCAGGGCCATGTCTTTGAAGAAGCCGGTGCAGTCTGGCTGCGCACAACAGATTTCGGTGATGATAAAGATCGCGTCATTGTTAAAGAAGATGGCGCCCTTACTTACTTCGCATCAGATACTGCTTATTACATCAATAAGCGCGAGCGTGGTTTTGATATCTGCATCTACATGTTGGGCGCAGATCATCATGGTTATATCCACCGCCTCAAAGCCACAGCTGCTTGTGCGGGGGATAACCCTGAATACAACGTCGAAATCATGATTGGCCAATTGGTAAAGATCATGGAAGGTGGCGAAGAACTTAAACTTTCTAAGCGCGCCGGAACAATTATTACTCTCGAAGAACTTGTTGAAAAAGTTGGCGTAGATGCTGCTCGCTACACCCTCATTCGCTATCCGGTAGATACTCCGATGGTGATGGATGTTGATGTTTTACGTCGTAACACCAACGAGAATCCCGTCTACTACGTGCAGTATGCGCATGCGCGAATCGCTGCGGTATTACGTAGCGCGCAAGAACTTAAAATCGGCGCAGAGCTCGACACCTTCGATCCAACGCAATTAATACACAATCGCGAAAACGAGTTACTAGGTGCCCTTGCCGAATATCCCCGCGTTGTTGCAAGCGCTGCTGAATTTCGCGAACCACACCGCGTTGCTCGCTACCTGGAAGAGCTAGCTGGCGTTTATCACGGCTTCTATGCCGATTGCCGCGTTCTGCCAATGGGTGATGAAGCTCCGAGTGCAGTTCACTCGGCCCGCGCTGCACTGTGCGCTGCAACAATGCAGGTCTTGGCAAATGGTCTTGATCTCTTAGGCGTCAGCGCACCGGAGAGGATGTAACTATGTGGTCGAAGAACATCTCATTTGAATCTGGAGTACTTCATCTGTCAGGAATTCCTGCAGCAAAGTTGGCGCAAGAATTTGGTACTCCTGCTTTCTTTTTGGATGAAAATGCATTTAAGTCGCGTGCACTTGCTTGGAATAATGGTCTCCGTGATGAGTTTGGCGACCACGCCGGGACAATCTTCTATGCAGCTAAATCATTTATCAGCACTGCAGTTGCTCAATGGATTGAAGAAATTGGAATCGGAATTGATGTGTGCACAGGTGGCGAACTAGCCGTCGCCCTCGCTGGTGGCATCAACCCCGCACGTATTGAAGTGCATGGAAACAATAAGTCGGTAGCTGAGATTGATCGTGCTGTCGTTGCAGGCGTCAAAACTATTGTGATGGATTCACTCTTTGAAATCGAAAGAGTTGCCACAGCTGCCAAGAAACATGGAAAGCGCCAAGCGGTCATGCTCAGGCTTACCCCGGGAATTGAGGCTCACACACACGAGAAGATTTCTACCGCACATGAAGATGTGAAGTTTGGTTTCTCGATTGCTTCTGGGGCTGCCTGGCAAGCTGTGCTGAAAGTGCAAGAACATCCTGAGCTAGAACTGCGCGGCGTGCACTGCCATATCGGTTCTCAAATATTTGGTTCAGATGCGCACGAGATTGCCACCGATCGCCTCATGGAATTTATGGGTAGGTATCGTGATGAGTACAAGGTTGAACTTCCAGAGCTTGATCTTGGTGGGGGATTTGGCATTGCCTATGTCAGCGGTGATGTAACAGTTGAACCGAGCGATGTTCTGCCTGCGATTCGCAAAGCAGTCGATGCTGCCTGCAAGAAGTACTCTCTGCAGATTCCGTTGATTTCATTGGAGCCCGGTCGAAACATTGTTGGGCCGACCATGTTTACACTCTATGAAGTTGGAACCGTAAAAGATGTAGTGGTCAGCGCAGGCACCGTTCGTAAATATGTTTCAGTTGATGGAGGCATGAGTGACAATGCTCGTACTGCACTTTACGACGCCGAATACACAGCAGTAATTGCACAACGTGTCAGTAGCGCACCGCTGACTCTTTCTCGCCTCGTTGGAAAACATTGCGAGACGGGTGACATCATTATCAATGAAATCCAACTACCTGCAGATATTGCCCCTGGAGATTTGATTGCAACACCCGCCACTGGCGCATATGGCCGCAGCATGGCAAGTAATTACAACCACGTGCCTAGACCACCAGTTGTTGCAGTAAAAGATGGAAAAGCCCGCGTAATTGTGCGTCGAGAGAATGAGGAAGATTTACTCGCCCTTGATGTGAAAGAATAGGTTTATGAGCCCCGCAGATAAACCAGTTCGTATCGGCATGCTCGGCTGCGGCGTTGTTGGTAGCCAGGTAGCTCGCCTGCTGCTGGCAGATACTGAAGAGTTATCAACTCGAGCCGGTGTAAAGATTGAATTGGCGCGTATTGCGGTGCGCACCATCAAACCTTACGAAGGTCTTGACCCAGCGTTATTCACCACTGATCCATTTTCTATTGTTAATGATCCAGAGATTGATCTCATCGTTGAGGTTATGGGCGGTATAGAACCAGCGCGCGAATTAGCTCTGCTGGCAATCAATAATCGCAAATCAATTGTGACAGCTAATAAAGCGCTGCTCGCCAGCCATGGCGCAGACCTCTTTAGCGCTGCCTATGCCAAAGGTGAAGATATTTACTATGAAGCATCTGTAGCTGGTGCGATTCCAATTATTCGTCCGCTCCGCGACTCACTCGCTGGCGACCATGTTGTTCGATTGATGGGAATTGTCAACGGCACAACAAATTACATTCTTACCAAGATGCATGAAGACAATCGTGAATTTGCCGATGTTCTCAAAGAAGCGCAGAAGTTAGGTTATGCCGAGGCAGATCCAACTGCTGATATCGAAGGTTACGATGCAGCAGCAAAGGCTGCGATTCTCTCAGGCTTGGCTTTCCATACTCGCGTCACAGTTGATGATGTGTATCGTGAAGGAATCTCAAAGATTACTCTTGAAGATGTTGCCATCGCTAAATCAATGGATCACGTCATTAAGTTGCTAGCCATCTCTGAACTTACTCCTGCTGATGAAATCTCTGTCCGTGTTCATCCAGTGATGATTCATAAGAGCCATCCATTGGCTTCGGTACGAGATGCCTTTAACGCAGTCTTTGTTGAAGCTGAATCGGCCGGCCCACTTATGTTCTACGGACGCGGTGCTGGCGGCCAGCCAACTGCATCTGCGATTTTGGGTGACATAGTTGCAGTTTCTCGCCATATTGCACTTAACTCGATTGGGCAGCGCGAGACCGATTATGCCGATCGCGATATTGCTCCAATCGAGACAACAAAGACTAAGTTCCTGATTCGCCTTGAAGTTGAAGATAAATCAGGTGTTCTAGCTGCGATTGCACAATGTTTTGCTTCTCAAGGAGTCTCTATTCAGACTGTTGACCAAAATGGTCGAGATAGCGATGCCGAACTCATCATTGTGACCCACCGTGCAACAGAAGGCGAGCTCAAAGCCACCGTCGAAGCTCTCAAGAAGATGGAAATCGTCAATAAGATTTCTAGCGTTATCCGCGTTGAGGGAGCGATTGCGTAATGGGAATCTTTTCAAAGAAGAGTGGCGCGCATCAATGGCGTGGAGTTATTGAGGAATATCGCCATCGCTTGCCTGTATCTGCCAAAACTCCCATCGTCTCACTTCGTGAAGGTGGGACACCACTTATTTATGCATGCAATCTCTCTGAACTTTTGGGCAACAATGTTTGGATCAAGTACGAAGGTCTAAATCCAACAGGTTCATTTAAAGATCGCGGAATGACAATGGCGATTTCTAAGGCGGCCGAAGATGGCGCAAAGGCTGTTATCTGCGCATCAACTGGAAACACTTCAGCATCGGCTGCCGCTTATGCGGTTAAGGCGGGAATGCGTCCAGCAGTCCTTATTCCCAAGGGCAAGATCGCAATGGGAAAACTTGCGCAAGCAGTAATTCATGATTCAACAATTTTGCAAGTTAATGGAAACTTTGATGACTGCTTGACGCTTGCGCGTGAACTTTCAGAGAATTATCCAGTAGCACTGGTTAACTCTGTTAATCCATTTCGTATCGAAGGCCAAAAGACTGCAAGCTTTGAAGTTGTAGACATGCTGGGTGATGCGCCGGATATTCACGCACTTCCAGTAGGTAATGCTGGAAACATCACCGCATACTGGAAGGGCTACAAGGAGTACAACAAGGATGGGCTATCAACAAAGCTACCGATGATGTACGGATTCCAAGCAGCAGGGGCTGCACCTATCGTTAAAGGTAAAGTTGTTAAGAACCCAGAGACAATCGCAACAGCGATTCGTATTGGAAATCCAGCATCGTGGCAGCAGGCGGTAGAAGCTCGCGATATGTCTGGCGGAGTGATTGATTCAGTAACAGATCGCGAAATCTTGGCTGCATACCGCTTAATTGCAGCGAAAGAAGGAATCTTCGTCGAGCCATCATCTGCTGCTGGTCTTGCAGGTTTGATCAAGTACAAGAAGGCGGGCAAGTTGCCTAAGGACAAGACAATTGTTATTACAGTGACTGGACATGGATTAAAAGACATTCCTTACGCACTAGAGGCTGCAAAGAAGCCTGTCATTGTTCCTGTCAATGCAAAGATTGCCGCTAAAGCGTTAGGTCTTGCTTAAAATGAAACCGACTTTTAAAGCTAACCCGATTCAGGTGCAGGTTCCTGCAACTTCTGCAAACCTCGGTCCTGGCTTTGATTCATTCGGTCTGGCCTTTGGAATGTATGACCGTTACGTCGCACAAATTCTTGATGAGGGTGGCCTAGATATCGATGTCACTGGTGAGGGCGCTGATGAAGTTCCTCGCACAGATAAGAATCTCTTGGTTAAGGCGATGTATAAAGGTTTTGACTTCTTAGGCGGAAAGCCAAAGGGCATCGCAGTTCGCGCGCTCAATGTCATTCCTCATGGAAGAGGACTCGGCTCTTCGGCATCAGCAATCATTGGTGGCTTAGTACTCGCCCGCTCATTGGTTCTCACTGGCGCTGACAAGATGAGCGATGAAGTTCTCTTAAATCTTGCTAATGAGATGGAAGGCCATCCAGATAATGTGGCAGCTGCCCTTTACGGCGGCGCAACTGTTGCTTGGCAAGATGAAGTGAAGTCAAAGATAGTTGCGCACGCACTTCATCTACCGGTGGATCCGCGCATCAAGGTAATGGCGTTTATTCCATCTACTCCGCTGGCCACAAAGAAGGCGCGCACAATGTTGCCTGACTCCATTCCTTTCGCAGATGCGCAGAGAAATAGCACCAACACAGCGATCATGATGCAGGCCTTAACAATTCGCCCAGATTTATTGCTCACTGCCACAGAAGATTTTCTTCACCAAAGCTATCGCCAAGAAGCGATGCCAGCTTCATATGCGCTTATGAATAAGTTGCGCGCAGCCGGCGTTGCAGCATTTATCTCTGGGGCTGGCCCTACAGTCCTGGCTCTGCACACAGGCGATCAAGAAGAGAGCGAGCAGTTGGCTCGCGCAGGAGGCGCTAAATTTGAGGGTAAATCTCTCGAAATTGCTAGCCGCGGCGCCACCCTGCTATAGTTCAAGCATCGGTTCAGCCCGCAAGTTAGGGTCAAAGTAAGAATTGATGAAATCCAAAGAAAAAAATCTTTACAACTTTACTTCATAAAAATCAACCATGGGCTTTACACCCTAAGCCCCAGACTGAAAAGAAATACATGACAACAACAGAACCTGTTCGTTCTAGCAGCCCCGAGCTTTCAGCGATGACCCTTCCGAAGTTAAAGGAAGTTGCGTCTCAACTCGGTATCGAAGGCGCCGCCAAGTTAAAGAAGGATGATCTCGTCGTAGCGATTGCAGATCTCCAGGCAGCTAACCGCGAAGCGGCAAAGGCGGAACGCGAGGCACGTCGCGCAGCGCGAGATGCAAAGAAGAGCAACCGCGAACCTAAGAACTCCAATAACTCATCTGACGATGAGGGCGATGGCGAAGATTCAGACGATAACAGCGCCCCACAAGACCGTAACTCTGACCGCGATGATCGCGGCGGACGTAACCGTGGCCGTGATCGTAACCGTGGCCGTGATCGCAATCGTGATCGTGGGCAACGCGAAGAGCGTGAGCCTGTCATCGGTGAAGATGATGTCCTAGTTCCAGTAGGTGGACTCGTTGACATCATGGAGAACTATTCATTTATTCGTACTGGTGGATACCTGCCAGGCCCTAACGATGTCTATGTTTCACAAGGACAGGTACGTAAGTACGGTCTTCGCAAAGGCGATGTTGTAACAGGACAGGTACGTCAGGCTCGCGAAGGCGAAACCCGTCAGAAGTACAACCCACTTATTACTCTCGAAACCATCAATGGCATGCCATACGAAGAAGCGCGTGGCCGCGTTGAATTCGGAAAGCTTGTTCCGCTCTATCCACAAGAGCGTCTCCGTCTTGAAACAGAACCAAACATTCTTACAACTCGCGTTATCGATCTGATTGCACCAATCGGTAAGGGTCAGCGCGGACTCATTGTTTCGCCACCTAAGGCTGGTAAGACGATGGTCTTGCAGGCGATTGCAAATGCAATTACAACAAATAATCCTGAGTGTCACCTTATGGTTGTTCTCGTTGATGAGCGTCCAGAAGAAGTAACAGATATGCAGCGCAGCGTTAAGGGCGAAGTTATTGCTTCAACCTTCGACCGTCCTGCAGATGACCACACAACGATTGCAGAATTAGCAATTGAGCGCGCTAAGCGCCTCGTTGAAATGGGCCATGACGTTGTTGTTCTCCTTGACTCAATTACTCGTCTCGGTCGTGCTTACAACATTGCAGCTCCTGCCTCAGGCCGCATCCTTTCTGGTGGCGTTGATTCAGCAGCTCTCTATCCACCAAAGAAGTTCTTCGGTGCTGCTCGTAATATTGAAGATGGTGGATCGCTCACCATTCTTGCAACTGCTCTCGTTGATACAGGTTCACGTATGGATGAAGTTATCTTCGAAGAGTTCAAGGGAACTGGAAATATGGAGCTCATCCTTGATCGCAGAATGGCTGATAAGCGCATCTTCCCAGCGGTCAACGTAGTTGCCTCAGGAACTCGTAAGGAAGAAATCCTTATGGGAAGTGAAGAGCTCAATATTGTCTGGAAGCTCCGTCGCGTACTTCATGCCCTTGAGCCACAAGCAGCTCTTGAACTCTTGCTCGAGAAGATGAAGGGCACTAAGTCCAACGTCGAATTCTTGATGCAGATTCAGAAGACAACTTCAGGTCCTGACGACAGCAAGTAAGCTCTTCTCCCGCGTGGATTTTGGGATTCCATCATTATGCGAGAGGATTTCCACCTATTGCCGATGACCTGGTTCACCGCAGAAATGCGGACCCAGCCATAGAGAAGGAATTAAAGATGAAGCCAGAGATCCACCCAGAATATAAAGAGACCCAAGTAACTTGTGGTTGCGGTGAAAAGTTCGTTACCCGCTCAACAGTTGCTAGCGGTTCAATCTACGTAGAAGTTTGTTCAGTCTGCCACCCGTTCTACACAGGTAAGCAGCGCATCCTTGATACCGGTGGACGCGTCGCTAAGTTCGAAGAGCGCTTCGGTAAGAATAAGTAGCTTTCTAAAGAGACCGCATCGCAACCCATGAGTGGTTGCGAGGCGGTCTTTTTATTTCTCCAAAGAAGCACTAATTACGAATATAAGGAATTACAGATAGAAGGGATGAAGTCATATGGCTAACGATCGTTTTGCATCCGCTCATGAGATGGTGCGCGAATATCAAGAGCTCGAAACAAAGATGGCTGACCCTTCTATCCACGAAGACCAGGGCAACGCCCGCAAACTCGGTCGCCGTTATGCGCAGCTCGGTCCAGTAGTTGCCGGCTTCAATGCCTGGAAGACAGCAGCCGATGATTTAGAGGCTGCTAAAGAGATGGCAGCTGAAGATCCTTCATTTGCCTCCGAAATTCCAGCGATGGAAGTCGCTGTTGAAGCAGCTGCAGATAAGTTGGAAGAGCTATTGCTCCCACGCGATCCAAATGATGATCGCGACGTCATCATCGAAGTGAAAGCCGGTGCAGGCGGAGATGAATCTGCGCTCTTTGCTGGCGACTTGGTGCGCATGTATCAGCGCTATGCAGAAAAGCGCGGCTGGAAGATTGAAATCATCGATATGACTGAGTCAGAGCTCGGTGGATATAAAGATATTTCTATGGCTGTGAAATCAAAGGGAACTCCAGAACCTGGAACAACTCCTTACGCACGACTTAAATTTGAGGGTGGCGTTCACCGAGTACAGCGCGTTCCAGAAACTGAGAGCCAAGGACGTATTCATACATCTGCAGCCGGTGTACTCGTTCTTCCTGAAGCTGAAGAAGTTGATGTGGAACTGAATATGAACGATGTTCGTGTAGATGTGTATCGCTCATCAGGCCCTGGTGGACAGTCTGTAAACACCACAGACTCAGCTGTTCGCCTGACCCACGTTCCAACTGGAATCGTTGTCTCGTGTCAGAACGAGAAGTCGCAGTTACAGAATAAGGAATCAGCGCTTCGCATTCTGCGCGCCCGCCTTCTGGCAGATGCTCAGGAAAAAGCAGAGGCTGCTGCAATGGCAGAGCGTAAGAGCCAAGTACGTACTGTCGATCGTTCAGAGCGCATCCGTACCTATAACTATCCTGAGAATCGCCTCAGCGATCACCGCGTTAATTACAAAGCTAACAATCTGGATGCGGTTCTCAATGGTGAGCTCGATGAAGTTGTACAAGCCCTTCTCGATGCCGATAGAGCCGCAAAGCTTTCATCGACAAATTAAGTATCGCTATGGAACTCACCTTTAAAGAATTCTTACAGGGCGGAAAAGAACAGTTAGCTCGCGCCGGATTCGCCGAAGTTGAGGCAGAACATTTGCTTGCTCACACTCTTGGTATCTCTCGTATGGATCTACATAATCCACTCACAGTTGAAAATGCGCTCTCGGCGATTGGTGACCTCACCATTGTTGAAGAGACATACTGGAAGTTATTAGATCGCCGTTGTGCTCACGAGCCGCTGCAGTACTTAACTGGTGTTGCTTACTTCCGCCATCTTGAACTCAAAGTTGGACCAGGTGTTTTGGTGCCACGTCCAGAGAGTGAACTTCTTGTAGAAGCTGTCCTGACACATCTTAAAAAGTTGCCAGGGGCTGTCAGCGTCGTAGATCTTGGTTCTGGTTCTGGTGCGCTGGCGTTAGCGATTGCTACAGAGGCCCCACGCACTCATGTGATTGCAGTTGAGAAGAGTGCAGATGCCATTCATTGGTTAAAAGAGAATGTCTCCTTCATCGATGAAAAGGTGCGCATCCTGGAAAGTGATGTAGCCACCGCCCTCGAAGGCGTTAAGTGCGATGTTGTGATCGCCAACCCTCCTTACATTCCAGATAGCGAAGTGCTGCCAAAGGATGTTGCAACACATGAACCCGCGGTCGCGCTCTTTGGTGGACCAGATGGCATGCGCGCTCCACGTCTCTTCATTTCAGCAGCAGCTAGATTGTTAAAGCCTGGGGGGTTTTTGGCGATTGAGCACCACGAGACCCAGGCAGCAGAAGTGGGTGATGTACTAACTGTGGAATTCGAAGATATTCTTCTACACAAGGATCTCAATGGTCGCCCCCGATTTACCACTGCAGTGAGGAGATAGCGATGCCACGTATCGACCTCAAGCAAGGTGAGCAGAAGAAGCACGTCGCCCGCGCTCTCAAAGAGTTACGCGATGGCTATGTCATCGTTGCGCCTCTTGAACATGGGTATGTTTATCTAGCTGATGCCTTCTCTCATTATTCAGTCCGCGCAATGCATGTTCTGCGCAAAGATGCCGATGGAATTGCAGCACAGGTTTTGGCCCATAGCGCACTAACAGTGGCTGGAATTGCGCGCGACATTTCTGATGAAACTAACGCCTTGATGGCTGAATTTTGGCCGGGGCTACTTTCGCTCAATCTCAAACCAATGAGAGCGCTTACCTGGGATTTAGGTGATGACACCGAACTTGATCTCTTTAGCGTTCGCGTTCCAAAATCAAAGTTTGTAAAGGCAATTCTCAAAGAGTCAGGTCCACTTGCAGTAGCGAGTGCTTCACCTGCTGGACAACCACCCATGTTGAAAATCAACCGCACGCACGTCAAAGAGTGGGATGTGGCTGTCGTCTTTGACAATGGGCCACTCAAGCGGGGACCTAGCTCCACTGTTGTAGAAGTCTCAAAGTCTGGGCTGCGGATTGTGCGCGAGGGAGCGATATCCCGAGATGCGCTGAGCGCGGTTGCACCGAGCCTTTCTGGGCGGTAACTATTAGGCTGGCGCCCATGTCCGAAACCTTCTATGGCCCAGATTTCAATCTTCTTCAGAAGCAAGACCCTGATGTTGCTGCAGTTCTTCTCTCTGAACTCAAGCGCCAACAGACCAACTTGCAACTAATTGCATCTGAGAACTTCACTTCTCGCGCAGTCTTGGCAGCGATGGGTTCAACGCTCTCTAATAAGTATGCCGAAGGTTATCCAGGCAAGCGTTATTACGGTGGCTGCGAAGAGGTAGATAAGGCAGAAGTTATTGCCATAGATCGCGCTAAATCTCTCTTCGGCGCAGAGCATGCCAATGTGCAGCCTCACTCAGGTGCGAGTGCAAATATCGCTGTCTACCAAGCATTTACCAAGCCGGGGGATACCGTCCTAGCGATGTCGCTGCCACACGGTGGCCATCTCACACACGGCTCCAAGGTCAACTTCTCAGGCAAGTGGTTCAACATTGTTTCCTACGGCGTCAGACAAGATAACGAGCTCATCGACTATGACGAGCTGCGCGATCTAGCGATTGCCAATAAGCCAAAGATGATTTGTTCAGGAGCAACCGCCTATCCATCACTGATTGACTTTGAGAAGGTCCGTGCAATCTGTGATGAAGTCGGCGCCATTATGTGGGTTGATGCAGCTCACTTCATTGGGCTAGTTGCCGGAAAAGCGATCCCATCTCCAGTTCCTTATGCAGATGTTGTCTCATTTACGACTCACAAGGTTTTGCGCGGTCCACGCGGTGGAATGATTCTTTCAAAGGCAGAACATGCTGCAGCGATTGATAAGGCAGTCTTTCCTGGAATGCAAGGCGGACCAATCATGTCGGCAGTTGCCGGAAAGGCGATTGCGCTCGCTGAGTGCGCAACCCCTGCCTACCAAAAGTATGCAAAAGATGTCATCGTCAATGCGCAATCACTTTGTACTGCTCTCGAAGGCGAAGGTATGCGCGCTGTCTCTGGTGGCACTCAGACACACCTTGCGCTCATTGATATTCGCTCAACCGGTGTCAACGGCAAGGTCGCAGATGAACGTTGTGGCGCAGCTGGAATTGTTCTTAATAAGAACTCAATTCCATACGATCCAGAAGCTCCTTCGGTAACGTCAGGAATCCGCGTTGGAACTCCTGCAACCACGACACAGGGAATGGGAGTCGACGAGATGAAGACCATCGCCTCTTTGATTTCTCGCGCAATCAAAACTGACGATGCCAGCGCACATGCCGCAATCAAATCTGATGTTCATGCGCTCACTGCACGTTTTCCTATCTATCAGGCTTAAAGAGAAGTAGCTCAATGCGCGAGTACTTAGTAACGCTCCTTCTAGCAGCAGCGCTCTGTTACGTAGTTACTCCGCTTGTGCGCACCTGGGCTTTGAAATTTGGCGCGGTCGCACATATTCGTACTCGCGACGTCCATACAACGCCTACTCCTCGTTGGGGTGGGTTGGCGATGTGGATTGCAATGGCTCTCACCTTTGCCATGGTCAACCATCTCTCTCTCGTCGGTAAATCATTTGGTCGCGAGACTCTAGGTATTTTTCTAGCTGCAACGCTCTTAGTCTTTATCGGACTCATCGATGATCGCTTTGAACTTGATGCACTCACCAAGCTTGCTGGGCAAGCACTCGCTGCCGGAATTCTTCTGCTCCATGGAATTCAAGTGCTCTGGTTGCCTATCAATGGCGTCATCACACTTCCACCAAGCATCGGTCAATTGGTAACAGTCTTAATTGTCTTGGTCACCATTAACGCAGTGAATTTCATTGATGGCCTTGATGGGTTGGCGGCAGGAATCGTTGCTATCTCAGGAGCTGCCTTCTTCGCCTTTGCCTACCTACTTGCCGTGATTTATGGCTTTAGTCGTGCGGGCGCTCCATCACTTATCACTGCAGTAATTATTGGAGTCTGTATTGGATTCCTGCCCCATAACGCACATCCAGCGCGGATATTTATGGGCGACTCTGGGTCAATGTTCTTAGGTTTATTGCTCGCTGCCTCTGCAATCACATTAACGGGGCAGATTGATCCCAACGCTATCTCTGCAGAAAATCTCGGACCAACTCTCTTACCGCTCGCTCTTCCCTTTGCAGTGTTAGCGATTCCGCTGATTGATTTATCGTCGGCAATCTTCCGCAGATTGCGTGCCGGACAATCTCCATTTAGTTCAGATAAAGAGCATATGCACCACCGAATTATGCGCGCCGGTAATTCACATCTACGAACTACTTTGATTATGTATCTCTGGACAGCAACTATTGCCTTCCCAGTTGTTGTCTCGGCTTTTGCACCCTTATGGGTTGCAGCAATCGTTGCTGGTGCTGCTTTGGCATTTACTATGTACTTCTCTCGCGCTAAGAACCTACGAGCGATGCATGGATAAGCCACCCACAAACGAGTCAGCTCTTCTCAAGGGAGCGCTGCAACCAACTCTCATTGTGGGAGCGGTAGCGATAATGATTTCTACCGTTTTACAAGGTAGACCTGGATTCGCCGGTGCGCTTCTGGCGCAAGCGGTGGTGCTCATCTATTTTGTGGTCCATATTTTTATCTCAAAGATCTCTCGCAATCTCGACCCCATGAGCACAATGGCGCTGGCGATGTTCTCCTACTTTGCGAAGTTTCTTCTTTTAGGAGCATTTCTCTGGGCTCTGACCAACTACACCTCGCGCTCCACTATCGATAGAACCAGCTTTGGCGCCAGCGCCATTGCCCTGACCTTCGCTTGGCTAGGCGGGGAAGTGGCCAGTTATCTAAAACTCAAAACTCATCTACCATTGCCGCATGACCCACGAGCCCAGCAATAATCGCCGCGAAGAGAATGCCCTCTGGTCCATCTTCGGCTACATGGTCTCCGGCCTTCTCTTCTGGGGCGGAATTGGCTGGGCAGCTGACCGATTCTTCAACACCAGCTATCTGACCCTGATCGGCCTCTTGGTCGGTATGGGTGGAGCGCTCTACCTCGTCTGGATGCGCTTCGTTCGGGAGTAGCCCCTGGCTTTGGCCGCGACACGCCGAAGGCGGCAAAAGGTAGAAAATAGGGGGCTCTGGCCCTCTCGAAGAGTAAAAGGCCCGTTTTGACCTTTCCTGCAGCGTGCCGATACCTTTCTCCTCTGCGCTTTTTAGGCGCGCTTGTTGCGTGACGTCCTGTTAAGAAATTAATTGGAAAAGAAATGCGGCTCTGGTGCAACACACCCGACCGCGTGGGTCGGCGAATGAGCGTAACTAAAAGTTCAGTAAACGAAATGGAGAAATGTAGTGCCAACAATTCAGCAGCTAGTGCGTCGTGGTCGTGCAGAAAAGACTACGAAGACATCAACACCTGCGCTTAAGGGTTCACCTCAGCGTCGCGGTGTTTGCACACGTGTGTACACAACAACACCTAAGAAGCCTAACTCTGCGCTTCGTAAGGTTGCACGTGTTCGTCTTACTAGCGGTATGGAAGTTACTGCATACATTCCAGGTGAAGGTCACAACCTACAAGAGCACTCCATTGTTCTTGTTCGCGGTGGTCGCGTAAAAGATCTTCCTGGTGTCCGTTACAAAATTATTCGTGGATCACTTGATACACAAGGTGTAAAGAACCGTAAGCAATCACGTTCACGTTACGGTGCTAAGAGAGAGAAGAAGGCTAGCTAATGCCACGTAAAGGTCCTGTAGTAAAGACTCCTGTAGTTGCTGATCCTGTTTACAGTTCACCAATCGTTACAGCGCTAATCAACCGCGTACTTCTTCACGGTAAGCGCTCAACAGCAGAAGCAATTGTTTACAACGCACTCGAAGGAACACGTAAGAAGACAGACGTTGATCCACTCATCACGCTAAAGCGCGCACTCGACAACATCAAGCCTGCTGTTGAAGTTCGCTCACGCCGCGTTGGTGGAGCTACCTATCAGGTTCCAATTGAAGTGAAGGCATCACGCTCTTCAACTCTCGCACTTCGCTGGCTCGTTGATTACTCACGTGATCGCCGCGAAAAGTCGATGTCAGAGCGCCTACAGAATGAATTAATCGATGCAGCAAATGGTCTCGGAGCAGCTGTAAAGCGCCGCGAAGATACCCACAAGATGGCGGAAGCAAATAAGGCATTTGCTCACTACCGCTGGTAATTAAGAAAACTAATACGAGAACTTACGAAACGTCGAGAAGAGGAATATAAGTGGCCACGTCAACAGTAGAGAAGATCGATCTAGCTACGGTTCGCAACATTGGAATCATGGCTCACATCGACGCGGGCAAAACCACTACTACTGAGCGCATCCTTTTCTACACAGGTATCTCTTACAAGATTGGTGAAGTGCACGAAGGTGCAGCAACCATGGACTGGATGGAGCAGGAACAAGAGCGCGGCATCACTATTACCTCTGCTGCAACCACATGTATGTGGAAAGACCATCTCATCAACATTATCGATACACCTGGCCACGTTGACTTCACAGTTGAAGTAGAGCGTTCACTCCGTGTTCTCGATGGCGCCGTTGCAGTATTCGACGGTGTTGCTGGCGTAGAGCCACAATCTGAAACAGTATGGCGCCAAGCAGATCGTTACTCAGTTCCACGTATCTGCTTTATCAATAAGCTTGACCGCACAGGTGCTTCATTCGATAAGTGCGTTGGCATGATCAAGGATCGCCTTAACGCTGTAGCTCTCGTTCTTCAGCTTCCAATTGGTAACGAATCAGATTTCATCGGCGTCGTCGACCTCATTGCTATGAAGGCGCTTGTCTGGCGTGGCGAAACAAAGAAGGGCGAGGATTACGCAGTCGAAGAGATTCCTGCTGACATGCTCGATAAGTGCAAGGCAGCTCGCGCTGAGATGCTCGAAACTCTTGCTGAGAACGACGATGCACTTATGGAGAAGTTCCTTGAAGGCGTCGAAGTTTCAGAGGAAGAAATCATCGCCGGTATTCGTCGCGCGACAATCGCTGCAAAGCTTTCACCAGTTCTTACAGGTTCTGCCTTTAAGAACAAGGGCGTTCAGCCAATGCTTGATGCTGTAAACCGCTACCTCCCATCACCACTTGATATCGATGCAATCGTCGGTACAGATATGGATGATGCAACTATCGAGATGAAGCGTCAGCCAAAGAATGAAGAACCATTCTCAGCGCTTGCCTTCAAGATCATGACCGATCCACACCTTGGAAAGCTCACATTTATCCGTGTGTATTCAGGAGTCCTCGAGACCG
This sequence comes from Candidatus Nanopelagicaceae bacterium, assembly GCA_965267875.1. Classification (GTDB taxonomy): domain Bacteria; phylum Actinomycetota; class Actinomycetes; order Nanopelagicales; family Nanopelagicaceae; genus Planktophila. Next base: position 260,969 of record OZ254157.1, read on the forward strand.
GTTCAACAATTCTTAACTCAACAAAGAACCGCAAAGAGCGCATCGGCAAGATCTACCAGATGCACGCTAACAAGCGCGAAGAACGCGACAACGTTGGCGCTGGAATGATCGTTGCAGTTATGGGTCTTAAGGACACCACAACAGGCGAAACTCTCTGCGATCCTGCAAAGCCAGTAATCCTCGAATCAATGGACTTCCCAGCACCAGTTATCTCTGTTGCTATCGAGCCAAAGACAAAAGGTGACCAAGAAAAACTCGGCGTTGCAATTCAGCGCCTCTCTGAAGAAGACCCAACTTTCCACGTTAATACAGATGAAGAGACAGGCCAGACAATCATCGCTGGTATGGGTGAACTTCACCTTGAAATCCTTGTCGATCGTATGCGTCGTGAATTTAAGGTTGAAGCTAACGTCGGTAAGCCACAGGTTGCATACCGCGAAACACTTCGTAAGCCAGTTGCACGCCACGATTACACACATAAGAAGCAGACTGGTGGTTCTGGACAGTTTGCAAAGATTCAGATTGCTATCGAGCCACTTCCAACTGGTGAAGTTGAAGGCGGATACGAATTCGTTAATAAGATCACTGGTGGTCGCGTTCCACGCGAGTACATCCCATCAGTTGATGCAGGATGTAAGGAAGCGATGACAGCAGGTCCACTTGCTGGATATCCACTTACAGATGTACGAGTAACTCTTCTTGACGGCGCGTATCACGATGTTGACTCATCGGAGCTCGCATTCAAGGTGGCTGGTATCGCAGCATTTAAGGAAGCAGCAAAGCTTGCTGATCCTGCAATTCTCGAACCAGTGATGAAAGTCGAAGTTGTTACCCCTGAAGACTTCATGGGTGATGTCATCGGCGATCTCAACAGTCGTCGTGGCCAAATTCAGGCCATGGATGAGCGGTCAGGTGCCCGCGTTGTTAGGGCGCTAGTTCCGTTGTCAGAGATGTTCGGCTATGTCGGAGATCTCCGCTCCAGAACACAAGGTCGCGCGAGCTACAGCATGGAATTCGACAGCTATGCCGAAGTTCCAGGCAACGTCGCAAAGGAAATCATTGCGAAAGTTCGCGGCGAATAACCCTAATAAATCAAAAAGCACAACCCCTAATAACTAAGCACTAGGAAACGAAAGAGGAACCAAAATGGCAAAAGCCAAGTTCGAGCGTAATAAGCCGCACGTTAACATCGGAACCATCGGCCACATTGACCACGGTAAGACAACACTTACTGCTGCGATCTCAAAGGTGTTGCACGACAAGTACCCAACTCTTAACGCAGCTACAGCATTTTCAGATATCGATAAGGCGCCAGAAGAGCGCCAGCGCGGTATCACAATCTCTATCGCTCACATTGAGTACCAGACAGAGAAGCGTCACTACGCACACGTGGACTGCCCAGGCCACGCTGACTACATCAAGAACATGATCACTGGTGCTGCACAGATGGACGGAGCAATCCTCGTCGTTGCAGCTACAGATGGTCCAATGCCACAGACTAAGGAGCACGTTCTCCTTGCACGTCAGGTAGGCGTTCCATCAATCGTTGTGGCTCTTAACAAGTCAGATATGGTTGATGACGAAGAAATTCTTGAACTCGTTGAAATGGAAGTTCGCGAACTTCTATCTAAGTACGAGTTCCCAGGCGATGACACTCCAATCGTTCGTATTTCAGCGCTTAAGGCTCTCGAAGGAGATGCTAAGTGGGCTGAGAAGATCATCGAACTTATGGATGCAGTGGATGCATTTATCCCACAGCCAGCACGCGATGTTGATAAGCCATTCCTTATGCCAGTTGAAGACGTTTTCACAATCACAGGTCGTGGAACTGTTATCACCGGTCGTATCGAGCGCGGTATCGTCAAGGTCAACGAAGAAGTTGAAATCGTTGGTATTCGTGAGCTAGCTCAGAAGACAACTGTTACAGGCGTTGAAATGTTCCGTAAGTTGCTCGATGAAGGTCAGGCTGGCGAGAACGTCGGACTTCTTCTTCGTGGAACAAAGCGTGAAGATGTTGAGCGTGGTCAGGTTGTCTGCAAGCCAGGTTCAATCACACCTCACACAGAGTTCGATGCATCTGCATACATCCTTTCAAAGGATGAAGGCGGTCGTCACACTCCATTCTTTAACAACTACCGTCCACAGTTCTACTTCCGTACAACTGACGTGACTGGCGTTGTAACACTTCCAGAAGGCACCGAAATGGTTATGCCTGGCGATAACACTGAGATGTCAGTAACTCTCATCCAGCCAATCGCTATGGAAGATGGTCTTCGCTTCGCAATCCGTGAAGGTGGCCGCACAGTAGGTGCAGGTCGCGTAACAAAGATCAAGAAGTAATCAGTCGTGTGAGCGCCGGCGGCGTAAAAACCGCCGGTGCAAACACAGCAGTACAGCTTGAAAATTAAAAATAGAAGATTGAACTAACGAAAGTAAAGAGGAGAACGACATGGCGGGACAAAAGATCCGCATTCGACTCAAGGCGTATGACCATGAGGTAATCGACTCATCAGCGAAGAAAATCGTTGAGACAGTCGAGCGCACTGGTGCAACCGTCGCGGGTCCAGTGCCGCTACCAACAGAGAAGAACACCTATTGCGTGATTCGCTCTCCTCATAAGTACAAGGACAGCCGCGAGCACTTCGAGATGCGCACACATAAGCGCCTCATCGACATCATCGACCCAACACCTAAGACTGTTGATTCATTGATGCGTCTCGACTTGCCAGCTGGCGTCGACATCGAGATTAAGCTCTAAGGAAAGGACGAAAACTAATGACACGTACAGTTGTAACTCAGTCTTACGGTTCGTCCATCAAGGGCGTTCTCGGTAAGAAGCTTGGTATGACCCAAGTATTCGATGCAAATAACAAGATGATTCCTGTGACAGTAGTTTCAGTTGAATCATGCGTTGTTACATCGATTCGCACACCTGAGAAGGATGGCTACTCAGCTGTTCAACTCGGCTTCGGTGCAATCGATCCAAAGAAGGTTTCAAAGCCGCTCGCAGGCCACTATGCAAAGTCAGGCGTCACTCCTCGTCGCTCTGTTGCAGAACTGCGCACATTGTCAGCAGCTGATTACACAGTAGGCCAAGAGATTGGCGCATCAACATTTGCACCCGGCGATATCGTCGACGCAACTGGAACATCAACAGGTAAAGGAACTGCCGGCGTTATGAAGCGCCACGGTTTCGGTGGTCTTGGTTCTTCACACGGTGTAGATCGTAAGCACCGTATGCCAGGTTCTATCGGTGCATGTTCAACACCAGGTCGCGTTTTCAAGGGAATGCGCATGATGGGCCGTATGGGTAACGAGAAGATCACAACACAGAACCTCACAGTTCAAGGTGTAGATATTGAACGTAACCTGCTTCTTATCAAGGGTTCAGTTCCAGGTACCGATGGTGGACTCGTCTTCATCCGCTCAGCTGCCAAGAAGGCAATTGTCGAAACTGTAAAGGCTGGTATGTAACCATGGCGCTTACACTCGAAGTTAAGAACGCAGAAGGAAAGAAAGTTGGCTCAGTTGATTTGCCAGCAGATCTCTTCGATGCGCAGACAAACATTCCTCTTATTCACCAGGTCGTGACAGCGCAACTTGCTGCTGCACGTCAAGGTACACAGAAGGCAAAGAACCGTGGAGAAACCTCTGGTTCAGGTAAGAAGCCTTTCAAGCAGAAGGGAACAGGTCGCGCTCGTCAGGGCTCAATCCGTGCTCCTTTGCAACGTGGTGGCGGTGCTGCACATGCAGTTCGTCCACGTTCATATTTCCAGCGCACACCTAAGAAGATGATCGCAGCAGCTCTCACTGGAGTTCTCTCTGATCGTCAACGTAATGAGCGAATTCACGTTCTTGACTCTGTAACAGCAGCTCCTTCAACAAAGGCAGCGTTGGCAGCAGTACGTCAGTTCTCAACTCGCAAGCACCTCTTGGTCGTAATCTCACGTAAAGAGGATGCTGCATGGCGTTCACTTCGTAACGCTGATGATCTACACCTCCTAGTCCCAGATCAGCTCAACGCTTATGACATCTTGAAGAGCGATGACGTTGTCTTCTCTGAAGCTGCGTTCAACGACTTCCTCAAGTTCAAGGGTTCAGCTAAGGCTTCAGGCAAATCTGTTAAGTCAGTAGCACGCGAGAGCGAGGTTTCAGCATGAAAGACTTCCGCGAAGTTTTATTAGCACCAGTGGTCTCTGAAAAGAGTTACGGGTTGCTCGATGAAAACAAGTACACATTCCTTGTTGCACCAGATGCCAATAAGACAGAGATCAAGATCGCTGTTGAAAAGGTATTTGGCGTAAAGGTTCTGAGCGTTAACACTCTCAACCGCGAAGGAAAGAATAAGCGCACACGTTTTGGTGATGGAAAGCGCAAAGACACAAAGCGAGCAATCGTTCATGTGGCCGCTGGCGACCGTATCGACATCTTTGGAGGCCCAGTTTCGTAACCCGGAACTGAGGACCTACTAGAAAAGGACATCCCATGGCACTTCGCAAACTTAAGCCGACTACACCAGGTCAGCGTGGAGCAACTGTTCCAGATTTCGCAGAAATCACTCGCTCAACACCTGAGAAGTCACTTATTCGCCCAATCCACTCTAAGGGTGGTCGTAACAATGCAGGTCGCATCACTGTTCGTCACCAAGGTGGCGGTCACAAGCGTGCATACCGTCTTATCGATTTCACACGAAATGATAAGGATGGTATTCCAGCAAAGGTTGCACACATTGAATACGATCCAAACCGCACAGCGCGTATCGCACTTCTTCACTATGCAGATGGAGAAAAGCGTTACATCATCGCTCCAAATAAGCTTGAGCAAGGTGCAACAGTTGAGAACGGTCCAAAGGCCGATATCAAGCCTGGTAACAACTTGCCTCTTCGCAACATCCCAGTAGGTACAACTGTTCACGCAATTGAACTTCGCCCAGGTGGCGGAGCGAAGATTGCTCGTTCAGCTGGCGCATCAGTTCAGCTCGTTGCTAAAGATGGTCCATACGCACAACTTCGTATGCCATCTGGAGAAATCCGTAACGTTGATGTTCGTTGCCGCGCAACTGTTGGTGAAGTTGGAAACGCAGAACAAGGAAACATTAACTACGGTAAAGCTGGACGTAAGCGCTGGTTAGGCATTCGTCCATCTGTTCGTGGTGTTGTTATGAACCCTGTTGACCACCCTCACGGTGGTGGTGAAGGTAAGACCTCTGGTGGACGTCACCCAGTGACTCCTTGGGGTAAGCCTGAAGCACGTACTCGTAAGAAGAAGGCTTCAGATTCAATGATCGTCCGTCGTCGTAAGTCGAACAAGAAGCGCTAAGGAGCCCTCATGCCACGTAGTCTCAAGAAGGGTCCATTCATTGATGGACATCTCACCAAAAAGGTGGATGCCCAAAATGAAGCCAATACAAAGAATGTCATTAAGACATGGTCACGACGTTCGATGATCTCGCCTTCAATGATTGGACACACAATTGCGGTACACGACGGCCGCAAGCATGTCCCTGTATTTATCACCGACGCAATGATCGGTCACAAGCTTGGTGAGTTCGCGCCAACACGTACATTCCGCGGACACGTTAAAGATGATCGGAGAGCAACTCGTGCCTAATCAAGACGCTCTAGTAGCTCGCGCAGTACTGCGCGATATCCGTCATACACCACAGAAAGCACGTCGCGTTGTCGACTTGGTTCGTGGAATGCGCGCTGATGAAGCGCTTAACGTTCTCAAGTTTGCACCACAGGCTGCAGGTTCAGATGTCTACACACTTCTTAACTCTGCAATCGCAAATGCGAAGCAGCAGAACCCAGCAATCCGCGATGCTTCCGAGCTCTGGGTTGTAGAAGCGCTCGTTGACGAGGGACGCACAATGAAGCGTTTCCGCCCACGTGCACAGGGTCGCGGTTTCCGTATCCTCAAGCGTTCCAGCCACATCACAGTTGCAGTCAGCGATTCAAAGGCGACTTCAAAGTCACTTTCTCGCATCTCAACTAAGGCGCAGACTCGCAATCCAAAGCGTTCAGATAAGTCTCCACTAGCAGAGAAGGGAGCGTCCAACTAATGGGTCAAAAAGTAAACCCACACGGCTTCCGTCTCGGCATCACAACTGAATTTAAGTCACGTTGGTATGCAGATAAGTTGTACAAGGATTACGTCAAGGAAGATGTCGAAATCCGCCGACTTATGCAGAAGGGCATGGAGCGCGCAGGCGTTTCACGCATCGAAATCGAGCGCACACGTGATCGTGTACGTATCGACCTTCACACTGCACGCCCTGGAATCGTTATCGGTCGTCGCGGACAAGAAGCTGACGTTCTTCGTCAGAAGCTTGAGAAGCTCACCGGCAAGCAGGTTCAGCTCAACATTCTTGAAGTTAAGAATCCAGAAATTGATGCACAGCTTGTTGCACAAGGAATCGCCGAGCAGCTTGCTGCACGTGTTTCATTCCGTCGCGCAATGAAGAAGTCAATGCAGTCAGCGATGAAGGCTGGAGCACAGGGCATTCGTGTTCAGTGCGGTGGTCGTCTCGGTGGTGCAGAAATGTCACGTTCTGAGTTCTATCGTGAAGGACGCGTTCCACTACACACACTTCGCGCTGATATTGATTACGGTTTCTACGAAGCTGCAACCACTTTCGGTCGCTTGGGTGTAAAGGTTTGGATCTACAAGGGTGAAGTTATTGGTTCACGTACAGAGCGTGCTGAAAAGGCACTTGCTGAAGCGCGCGCTCCAAAGCCAGAACGTCGCGGACCACGTACACCACGTGCTCCACGCGGTGAGGTAACTCATTCTCAAGTAGCACCGACTCCTGCAGCAGAAGCTGCACCAGTTGTTGAAGGAGGAGCTGAATAATGTTGATTCCTCGCAAGGTTAAGCACCGTAAGCAGCACCACCCATCCCGTTCGGGAGCAGCAAAGGGTGGAACTCAGGTTGCATTCGGCGATTACGGAATTCAGGCGCTTGCTCCTGCATACGTAACTAACCGTCAAATCGAAGCAGCGCGTATCGCGATGACTCGTTACATCAAGCGTGGTGGAAAGGTATGGATCAATATCTATCCAGACCGTCCATTGACAAAGAAGCCTGCTGAAACTCGTATGGGTTCCGGTAAGGGTTCTCCAGAATGGTGGATCGCAAACGTGAAGCCAGGTCGCATTATGTTTGAAATTTCAGGCGTAACAGAGGCTGTAGCTAATGAAGCTATGCGCCTTGCGATTCACAAGCTCCCAATGAAGTGCCGCGTTGTAAAGCGTGAGGAGGCATAACCATGGCGATTACTAATGAAGAACTTCGTCAGCTCACTGCTGAAGAGTTAACTGCAAAGCTCCGTGAAGGTAGAGAAGAACTCTTTAACCTTCGCTTCCAAGCTGCAACAGGTCAGCTCGAATCACATGGTCGTCTCGGTGCAGTTCGCAAAGAGATTGCTCGTATTTACACAATTATTCGTGAACGCGAATTAGGAATTGGAGGCGCTGCGTAATGGCTACTAATACCGAAGATCGCGGATCTCGTAAGACTCGTGAAGGCATTGTTGTCTCAGACAAGATGGATAAGACCATCACCGTTGAGGTATCTAATCGTGTTGCACACGGTATCTACTCAAAGGTTATGAGCCGCACACACAAGCTCAAGGCACATGATGAGACAAACTCAGCAGGCACTGGTGACCGCGTATTGATCATGGAAACACGACCAATCTCAGCATCAAAGCGCTGGCGTTTAGTTCAAATCATCGAGAAAGCTAAGTAAGGGGCGAATAAAGAATGATTCAACAAGAATCCCGCCTACGCGTTGCGGATAACACAGGAGCTAAAGAGCTTCTCTGTATCCGTGTACTCGGAGGATCAAAGCGCCGTTACGCAGGCATCGGTGACGTCATCGTCTGTTCAGTTAAGGATGCAATTCCTGGCGGACAGGTTAAGAAGGGTGAAGTCGTTAAGGCTGTCATCGTTCGCACAGTAAAAGAACGTCGTCGTCCAGACGGTTCTTACATCAAGTTTGACGAGAACGCAGCTGTCATCCTCAAGGCTGATGGCGAACCACGCGGAACTCGTATCTTCGGACCAGTTGCTCGCGAACTCCGCGACAAGAAGTTCATGAAGATCATTTCACTCGCTCCGGAGGTGCTCTAACCATGGCGAAGATTAAGAAGAATGATGAAGTCTTGGTTATCGCTGGCAAGAACAAGGGCGTAACCGGCAAGGTGCTTCACGTTGATGGATCACGCGTAACTGTTGAAGGCGTTAATCGCATACAGCGCCACACAAAGGAATCAACAACCGAACGTGGCGTCAAAGTTGGCGGAATCATCACGCAAGAAGCGTCAATCCATATTTCAAATGTCATGGTCGTAGATTCAGATGGCAAGGCATCACGTCTTGGCGTTCGCATCGATGATGAAGGCAAGAATGTTCGTATCTCACGTCGCACAGGAAAGGACATCTAATGACAACGACTACAGATGTTCGTCTCAAGGCTCGCTATAAGAGCGAGATTCAAGCAACGCTGAAGAGCGAATTTGGATATAAGAATCCAATGCAGATTCCAACGCTCGTCAAGATAGTTGTCAACATGGGTGTTGGTGAAGCTGCTCGTGATTCAAAGTTGATCGAAGGCGCAATCCGCGATCTCGCTGTTATCACCGGTCAGAAGCCACAGGTCACCAAGTCACGCAAGTCAATCGCGCAGTTCAAGCTTCGCGAGAACATGCCAATTGGTGCACACGTAACTCTTCGCGGCGATCGCATGTGGGAATTTGCAGATCGTCTGCTCTCAATCTCACTTCCACGTATCCGTGACTTCCGCGGTCTTTCACCAAAGCAATTTGATGGCAAGGGCAACTACACCTTCGGTCTTACCGAGCAGGTTGTATTCCCAGAAATCGAACAAGACAAGGTAGATCGCCCACGCGGTATGGATATCACTGTTGTAACCACAGCTAAGAACGATGACGAAGGTCGCGCACTACTTAAGGCGCTCGGCTTTCCTTTCAAGGAGGCATAAGAATGGCTAAGACATCACTCAAGGTTAAAGCTGCTCGCAAGCCTAAGTTCAAGGTTCGCGGATATACACGTTGCCAGCGTTGCGGTCGTCCGCACTCTGTCTACCAAAAGTTTGGAATCTGTCGCGTCTGCTTCCGTGAAATGGCGCACCGCGGCGAACTTCCAGGTATCACGAAAGCAAGCTGGTAAATCTACAAACGAAAAAAGTCCAGACAGATTGTCTGGATACTGATTCGAGAAAGGCCATAGGCCACGTATGACAATGACAGATCCGATCGCAGACATGTTGGCTCGTCTGCGCAACGCGAATTCTGCCTACCATGACACGGTTTCAATGCCGTCATCATCGGTCAAGGTACGTATTGCAGAGATCCTCAAGCAAGAGGGTTACATTGCAGATCACCGCGTTGAAGCCGCTACAACTGGAGTGGGAAAAAATCTCATTCTCGATCTTAAGTTTGGTGCAAACCGCGAACGTTCAATCGCTGGTCTTCGCCGCGTTAGCAAGCCAGGACTTCGCGTTTACGCAAAGTCAACTGCGCTTCCAAAAGTTCTTGGTGGACTCGGAGTTGCAATCATCTCCACATCATCAGGTCTTTTGACAGATAAGCAGGCCAATAAGAAGGGTGTAGGCGGAGAAGTTCTCGCCTACGTATGGTAAATCTCTGATGTCACGTATTGGTCGCATGCCTATCGCCGTTCCAAGCGGCGTAGAAGTTTCAATCACTGGTCAGAACGTTGCAGTGAAGGGACCTAAGGGTTCACTCGCTGTTGCAGTTCCTGCACCAATCCAAGTTACTCAAGCTGATGGTGTTATCACCGTTGCTCGTCCTAACGAAGAGCGCGTAACTCGTTCACTTCACGGTCTATCTCGCACACTTGTTGCGAACTTGGTCGAAGGTGTGACAAAGGGCTACTCACTCACAATCAACATCGTTGGTGTTGGTTACCGTGTTGCTGAAAAGGGCAAGGATCTTGAATTCCAGCTCGGCTACAGCCACCCAATTCTCTTCCCAGCTCCAGAAGGAATCACTTACAAAGTGGAGTCACAGACAAAGTTGATTATCAACGGAATTGATAAGCAGCTCGTCGGTGAAACTGCAGCGAAGATCAAGAAGCTTCGCAAGGCAGATCCTTACAAGGGCAAGGGCTTGCGTCTTGAAGGCGAAGCAATTCGTCGCAAGGCAGGAAAGGCAGGTAAGAAGTAATGGCAATCGGAGTTAAGGTCCGCAAGGGCTCAGCGCAGAACGCGCGTGCTCGTCGTGCATTCCGTCTTCGCAAGAAGATCTCAGGCACACCATCACGTCCACGCCTCGTCGTTTCACGTTCATCACGTCACCTCTTCGTACAGGTTATTGATGACACACAGAGCAAGACAATTGCTTACGCATCAACAATGGAAGCAGAACTTCGCAAGGCATCTGGCGATAAGACAGATAAGTCGAAGCAAGTTGGAGCTCTTATTGCTGAACGCGCTAAGAAGGCTGGAATTTCTACAGTTGTCTTTGACCGCGCAGGTAACAAGTACCACGGTCGAATCGCCGCAGTTGCAGATTCTGCACGAGAGAACGGATTGGAGTTCTAATGGCTGTTAATCCAACGAACGATGCAGCGTCAACTACAGGCGCACCTGCTAACAAGGGTCGTGGCGAACGCCGCGAACGCCGCGATGATCGCGAGAAGGAGAAGTCTCCATACACCGAGCGCGTGGTTTTCATTAACCGCGTATCAAAGGTTGTAAAGGGTGGACGTCGCTTCTCATTCACAGCACTTGTTGTTGTCGGAGATCAGAACGGCACTGTTGGTGTTGGTTACGGAAAGTCTAAGGAAGTTCCACAGGCGATCGCTAAGGCTGTTGAAGAAGCAAAGAAGTCCTTCTTCGTTGTCCCACGCGTTCAAGGAACAATTCCTCACCCAGTACAGGGTGAAACAGCAGCGGGCGTTGTTCTTCTTCGCCCTGCAAGTCCAGGTACCGGAGTTATCGCTGGTGGCCCTGTTCGTGCAGTACTTGAGTGCGCTGGCGTTCACGATGTACTTACAAAGTCACTCGGATCATCAAATGCAATCAACATGGTTCACGCCACTGTTGCAGCGCTCAAGATGCTCGAGTCACCTGCACAGATTGCAACTCGTCGCGGTCGTCCGCTCGAAGATGTTGCACCAGCAGCAATTATTCGCGCTTCACAGATGACAGTTGGTGCCTAATGCCACGTTTGAAGATCACTCAAGTTAAGTCAACCGTTGGCAACAAGCCAGAGATTCGCAACACTGTTCGTTCACTCGGACTAAAGCGCATCAATGACGTTGTTGTTAAGGAAGACCGTCCAGAAATTCGTGGCATGGCAGTAGCTGCACGCCACTTGATCAAGGTAGAGGAGGTCGAATAAAGATGACTCTAAAACTTCATCACCTTCGTCCAGCTCCAGGTGCTAAAAAAGATAAGACTCGTAAGGGTCGCGGTGAAGCCTCAAAGGGTAAGACTGCAGGTCGTGGTGGTAAGGGAACACATGCTCGAAACACGGTTCGTCCAGGTTTCGAAGGTGGTCAGCTTCCACTCGTAATGCGTCTGCCTAAGCTTCGCGGCTTTAAGAACCCAGCTCGTGTTGAATACCAGGCAGTGAATGTCTCAACAATCAACGCACTCTTTCCAAAGGGCGGCGATGTAACTGTTGCAGATCTCATTGCAAAGGGTGCAGTTCGCGATTCCTTGCCTGTAAAGGTTCTTGGAAATGGCGAAATCGCAGTCAAGGTTTCTGTCACAGCACATGCATTTTCAGCGTCAGCGATTGAGAAGATCTCAGCTGCTGGTGGGTCAACTGCAACACTGTAAGTCCTAATTAGTTTATTGAACGAGGGAGAAGATTGATGCTGTCAGCATTTGGAATGGCCTTTAAGACGCCTGAACTTCGTAAGAAAATCTTCTTCACTCTTTCAATCATGGCGCTCTTCCGCTTTGGTTCAACCGTACCTACACCTGGCGTTTCATATACAAACGTCAAGGTATGTATCGATCAGGCACAAGGCGGCGGACTCTTCGGGCTCATCAACCTCTTCTCAGGTGGAGCGCTTCTTCAGCTTTCAGTATTCGCACTTGGCATCATGCCTTACATCACTGCATCCATCATTGTTCAGCTCTTGACCGTGGTTATCCCACGTTTTGAAGCGCTGAAGAAGGAAGGACAGTCAGGAACTGCAACTCTTACGCAGTACACCCGTTATCTCACAATCGGTCTAGCAATCTTGCAGTCAACTGGTTTGGTTGCAGTTGCTCGTACACCAGGTCGTTTGATCTCAGGATGTTCACTTCCAATCATCCCTGACACTTCATGGCAGCGCATCGTCACCATGATTGTTGTTATGACAGCTGGTACATCTGTAATCATGTGGCTCGGTGAGCTCATTACAGATCGCGGCGTTGGTAACGGTATGTCAATCTTGATCTTCACATCTATCGCAGCAAGCTTCCCAAGCCAGCTCTGGTCAATCAGACTTCAGAAGGGTCTCTTCGCGTTCCTCTTCATCTGCGCAGTAGGTATCTTGATTGTTGCAGCGGTTATCTTCGTCGAACAGGCGCAACGTCGAATCCCAGTGCAGTATGCAAAGCGCATGGTGGGACGTCAGGCTTACGGCGGAACTTCAACTTATATTCCTATCAAGGTTAACCAGGCTGGTGTTATCCCAGTAATTTTCGCGTCATCACTTCTCTATATCCCTTCACTATTGGTGAACTTCACCAATAGCCAATCAGGATGGGCTGTCTGGGTTTCACGAAACCTCGTCAGCGGTGATCACCCAATTTATATGGTTGCCTACTCTGCACTCATCATCTTCTTTACCTACTTCTATGTAGCAATTACCTTCAACCCAGATGAGGTTGCAGATAATATGAAGAAGTACGGTGGATTTATTCCGGGTATCCGTGCGGGCCGTCCAACATCTGAGTATTTACAGTACGTGCTCTCACGTATTACAGCGCCAGGTTCTATCTACTTGGCTCTCGTTGCAATCATTCCTATCTTCGCCCTCATCCTCTTCGGTGCGACGCAGAACTTCCCATTCGGTGGAACTGCGATCCTCATCGTTGTTGGTGTTGGTCTTGATACTGCTAAGCAGATTGAAAGCCAGTTGCAACAGCGTTCATATGAAGGTTTCTTGAAGTAATGCGTCTTGTCCTGGTAGGTCCACCAGGTGCTGGCAAGGGAACTCAAGCAGCTTTTCTCTCCGCGCACTACTCAATTCCCCATATTTCAACGGGGGATATCTTTCGTGCAAATCTCAAAGCGAGCACGCCTCTTGGTCTGCAGGCGAAGGGCTATATGGATTCAGGGCAACTTGTTCCTGATGAAGTAACCAATGAGATGGTTAAAGATCGCCTTACCCATGACGATGTAGTGAATGGTTTTCTCCTCGATGGATTTCCACGCAATACAGTTCAAGCTGAAGTTCTACGTGCATTTTTAGCCGAAAAGCGCAGACCACTAGATGCTGTCCTTGAACTAGCAATTGATGACTCAATCATCATCAAGCGCCTCTCTTCACGTCGCACATGTAAAGAGTGTGGAGCCCCTGCAGCAGCAGAGGCTGCGAACTGTTCAGCATGCGGTGGCGCGCTCTATCAGCGCGAGGATGACAAGGAAGAAGTTATCGCAAAGCGACTATCTGTCTATCAAGAGCAGACTGCGCCAATCGTGCACTTCTATCGCACCGAAGGGCTGCTCGTGACAATCGCGGCCGATGGTGAAGTTTCTGAAATTACCGAACGCGCAATTACCGCGCTAAGCCGCGTACACGGCTAATTACTATGGCAATCCAGCTCAAAGACCTTGATCAACTCAAGGTGATGCGCCGTGCCGGAATTGTCGTTGCTGAAATTCATCAGTTGATTCGCGATGCGATTAAGCCGGGAATGACAACGAGCGCACTCGATGCGATCGCATCAGCACATATCAAGAGAAGTGGCGCCACCTCAAACTTCCTTAACTATCACGGTTTTCCAGCAACTATCTGTGTCTCTGTCAATGACGAGATTGTTCATGGCATTCCAGGGCCCCGCGTCATTAATGAAGGCGATGTGGTCTCTGTTGATTGTGGTGCGATTATTGATGGATGGCATGGAGATGCTGCATTTTCAGTAGGAATTGGCGCGATAGATGCGCAAGATCAGAAGTTGATGGATGTCTGCGAAGAATCTATGTGGGTGGGAATTGCAGCTGGTAAGAACGGCGCACGTCTATCTGATATCGGATTCGCAATCGAGCAGTATGTAGTTTCTCAAGGTAAGTATGGAATCTTGCTCGAGTATGGCGGACATGGAATTGGTACAGAGATGCACCAAGAGCCACACGTTTTGAATTTTGGTAAAGCAGGTAACGGCCCAACAATTACAGCAGGTATGGCTCTTGCTATCGAACCGATGATTACTCGTGGAAGCGCCAAGACCAAGGTCTTAGCTGACGAATGGACCGTTGTCTCAGTGGATCAATCACGTGGTGCGCACTTCGAACATAGTTACGCAATCTGCCCAGATGGAAAACCTTTTGTTCTCACCAGCCTTGATGGTGGCAAGGCAGAATTATCCCGCTTCGGGATTGAGACCTCTGACACACTTTTATAAGCGTGATTATGGGAAAACTCTTTCGATATCAATTTGTTACCAAATAACTATTCAATTGCCTCTGTAAAACACATACCCTGTTGTGCAATGGCCCGACTAACGGGGCGTCAAAAGGAGATCTTATGTTGAAGAAGAAGATTATTGCCTTGGGTGTTGTGGCTCTAGCTGCATCGCTTCTTGCTGCTCCATCTGCGCAAGCAGGTGCAAAGCCAGCCAATAAGGCAAATGTTGGAGATGAATGTCTACGCGAAGGTGTTAAAGCTGCCGGCCGCGGAGTAAATGGAACGGATTTAACATGCGCCAAGGTCGCAACCGGTTCATTCGCAGGAACACTTCGCTGGTGGTATCCAGAGATGAAGCCTTACGGCTCTGTTGAATGGGTCTCTTCATCAAATATCGGTGGCGGCTATGGAACCACTGCAATCGCCATCGGCGATGCTATGAAGAAGGAAGGCCTTCTTAAGGATTACACCGTTACCTACCGCTCCAACGCGCCACTTGGTCTTGGATACTTCTATGACCAGAAGGATCGCAAAGATCTTCTCTTGATCACAGGTTTTGCTATGCCTGGTGGACTTGCAACTAACGGTTCAAAGCTCTCAATCACTACAGCAAAGGCAGTTGCCGGAGTTATGCGTGAAGCAGAGGCATTTGTAGTTCCAACTTCATCTAAGTACAAGACAATCAACGATTTGCTTACCGATATCAAGGCAAATCCAAAGGGTGTTGCTATTGGTGGCGGTAACTACGGCGGCGTTGACCACGTAACAGTGGCAACTCTTGCTGAAACTGTTGGCGTTAAGGCAACAGACCTCAACTACATCCCTTACTCAGGTGGCGGTTCACTTGTGCCTGACGTAATCGGCGGACGCGTTGCTGTGGGTATCTCTGGAACTTCAGAGTTCTCTTCATACGTTGCTGCTGGCAAGATGCGCGTTCTTGCGGTTACATCTCCAAAGCCACTCAAGGTCATCAAGGGCAAGACCCTCGTTCAGCAGGGTGTGGATCTCACATTCGGTAACTGGCGTGGAATTCTTGCTCCAGCAGACCTCTCTGCTGCGGATTACCTCAACACTGTAAAGGTCATCGATGCACTTCACTCAACTCCATCATGGAAGTCGACCTTGGTCGCTAAGTCATGGATTGATGAATATCGCTCAGGTGATGCTTTCTCTAAGTGGATCAAAGTTGAAGATACAGCGATCCTCAATGTTCTCACTGCATTCAAGTTGATTAAGTAATCGAAAAGGGTTACTTATTGCAATGAAATTGCCTCAAGGCGGAAAGAGTGAGCTCACATTTGTGGGCTCACTCTTTCTTCTGGGCTTTATTGTTTTCTGGGACACCTATTCAGTTGAGCTCCCAGCTTTTAATTTAACTGTAAGTCCGAAAGTCTTTCCGTACGCAGTAGCAGCGCTCTTGATGACGTTGAGTGCAATTCTTTTTATTAACGTTCTGCGTGGTGATACCGCAGTACCTGAAGGACATATAGAAGGAACCCCTATCGAGAAATCAGATTACCGAGCATTCTCACTTGTGCTCGCTAGCCTCTTAGCATTTCTCCTACTGATTGAGCGAGCAGGATTTATCGTTGCCGCATCTCTGACCTTCTTTGGCATTACCGTAGCTTTTGGAAACAAGCGACATGGCCGCTCAGCTCTCTTTGGCACCATATTCATAACCTTGGTTTACCTAGCCTTTACTCAATTTCTCAATGTGCCATTGCCGGCAGGAATCTTTAAGGGGCTACTATGAGTAATCTAGAATCGCTTCTCAACGGTTTTGCAAGTGCGCTAACCCTCACCAACCTTGGTTTTGGATTACTCGGAACTTTTCTTGGAACTCTCGTCGGAGTTCTTCCTGGTATTGGTCCTGCGTTAGCAATCGCACTTTTGTTACCAATCACTTACACAGTAAGCCCGGCCTCTGCGCTGATTATGTTTGCTTCGATCTATTACGGCGCAATGTACGGCGGCTCAACCACATCAATTCTGCTCAATACACCGGGCGAATCCGGCTCTGTGATTACAGCGCTTGAGGGAAATAAGATGGCTAGGCGTGGTCGCGCAGGTGCAGCGCTAGCGACAGCAGCAATTGGTTCCTTTATTGCAGGAACCATTGCAACCTTCGTTCTGGCATTTACCGCTCCCTCCATCGCTGATCTAGCAATTCAAGTGGGTTCCGCTGATTATGTGGCTCTCATGTTGGTGGCATTTACAACTGTTTCATCGTTATTGGGCGCTTCTCAGATTCGTGGATTTATCGCCCTCACAATTGGAATCGCCCTTGGGTTGGTGGGAGCTGATTTGCAGTCAGGGCTTTCGCGAATGACCTTCGGCAGTGATGCCGCGCTCGAAGGTATTGCCACTGTGACGGTAATTGTCTCAATTTTTGCCCTCGGTGAAGCGCTCTATTTAGCAAGCAGATTTAAAGATTCAGGATGGAAGGTAATTCCGATGAAGGGCAAAGCCCTCATGACGCGCGATGATTGGAAGCGCTCCTGGAAACCATGGATACGCGGAACTTTCCTCGGCTTTCCTCTAGGCGTTGTTCCAGCCGGCGGATCAGAAGTTCCAACATTCTTAAGCTATTCCTTGGAGAAAAAGTTATCAAAGCACCCAGAAGAGTTTGGACATGGTGCAATTGAAGGCGTGGCTGGTCCTGAGGCTGCCAATAATGCTAATGCTGCAGGTGCACTTGTTCCGCTATTGGCGTTAGGTTTGCCGACATCGGCAACTGCTGCAGTCATTTTGGTAGCTTTTCAAACTTATCAAATTCAACCTGGTCCAACGCTCTTCCTCACTAATGGCGCGCTTATCTGGACGCTCATTGCCTCGTTGTTTATCGGCAATGCCTTGCTACTTATCCTCAATCTTCCACTTGTACGAGTTTGGGTGCAGTTACTTCGCATTCCTCGCCCATATCTCTTTGCAGGAATTGTCACCTTCGCCTTGATGGGCTCTTATGCCGTTAAAACCTCGATCTTTGATGTGCAAGTTGCCATCGCAATTGGAATTGTGGGCTTCCTCTTCCGCCGATTTGGAATGCCGATCACACCGCTCATCCTTGGTCTGATCCTCGGCCCTAACCTCGAGCTGCAATTCCGTCGCGCTCTGCAGATTAGTGGGGGAGATTACGGAACACTTATTGCTTCACCGCTATCTAAAGTTCTCTACATAGTGCTCTTTATTGCGCTCTTTACGCCAGTTATTGCTCGAGTTATGCGCAAAGTCCGTAAGGATGCGCACGCGTAGTTCTTATGTCAACAATGGGTTGGGCAAATAAACTTCTCTTTAGCTCAGCCATTACTCAGGGCGCCATCTATGTAATTCGCCCGATGATGACTTATCGCGCACTTGAACTCAACGCAACGGCAGCAACAATTGGATTTATCGCAGCAATCTATGCGCTCTTTCCAGTTTTATTGGCGCTGACCTTTGGCCGAATGGTGGGAAGAGTTGGCGAAGGAAGATTCGTTATCTTTGGAACTTTCTTTATTGGAGTCTCAGCTGCCATCCTTCTCTTTGCTGATTCACTTGCGATTCTTGCAATAGGCGCCGCGCTCTCAGGGCTTGCACACTTGGCATGCATGGTGGGCGGTCAGACCATGGTCGCACTCAAGAGTCCGACAGATAAGTACGAAGAACATTTCGGTAGGTACACATTTAGCGCATCCCTGGGACAGATGCTGGGTCCAATCCTTGCCACTCTTGTTGCGGGATCTACCGGTGTTATTCCAAAATCAACGAGCGCAGCTTTTGCACTAGCGCTTGCGCTATCTGCTCTTGCAATGGTGCCAGTGATCTCATGGCGCAAGGATGCGCCAACTGTTATCGCCCGAAAAGAAGAGATAGGCACTTTGCGGGCGGCAAGTAATCTCTTGAAGAAACCAGGCATGTTTGCAGCAGTCTTTATGTCACTTGCTATCTCTTCAACTGCCGACATACTCGTTGTTTTCTTGCCGCTCTACGGAAATGAAAATCAATTCTCAGCCTTCTCAATCGGAGTCATCATCTCGATAAGAGCTGCAACATCTATGGCATCTCGTTATTTCTTAGGCCACCTCAGTGCGCGTTATTCGACCAAACAGTTGTTGGTTACAAGTAATGCAATCACGGTAGTTGCATGTGCTGCGATGGCGCTAGCACCAAATCCATGGGTACTTGGCGCAATAGTCTTTATCGCCGGATTCTCACTTGGAGTTGGGCAACCGCTAACAATGTCTCTGATTTCTCAACTCACAGTTCCTGAGGAAAGAGCTCTCGCTGTCTCAACTCGTTTGACTGGAAATAGATTGGGCCAATTTGTCATCCCAGCTGGCGCGGGGCTGCTTGCGGCAGGATCTGGCACCGGCGCTGTCTTTATCGGCCTCTCCATCCTCGTAGCGAGCACATTTCTGCCACGCGGGCGGGGTTAATTCCCCCTTTTTCAGGCGATTTCCCTTTATAAGGGGGGCTCCAATAGAATCTCCCTTCGCGTCTCTCGCAAATCCGCAGGATTTTTGGGGGGCTCGACCATGTTCGTTCACTCGATAACAAAGAAGAAGGTATTGATCCTTGGCAAGTAAAGATGGTGCGATCGAAATCGAAGGCACAGTTGCTGAGGCGTTACCTAATGCAATGTTCCGTGTTGAGCTAACAAATGGACATAAAGTCTTGGCACACATCAGTGGAAAGATGCGAAAGAACTACATTCGTATTCTGCCGGCTGACCGTGTGATCGTAGAGCTAAGTCCATATGACCTTACAAAGGGTCGAATCATTTACCGTTACAAGTAATTGTTTAGGTAAGTGGCTCGCCACTAACAAAAGGAAATTCGCGTGAAGGTTAATCCAAGCGTGAAGAAGATTTGCGACAAGTGCAAAGTCATTCGTCGCAAGGGTCGCGTAATGGTGATCTGCGAAAATCTTCGTCACAAGCAGCGTCAGGGCTAATACCCAGACAATAAGTACGCGTGATGCGACTTAACTAGAAATAGTTAAGACCCCCGGACCGGTAGGCCGAGGCTCGATAAATATGTCGAGGAGCATTGCGGAGGACCTCCGGATACAGAATGGTTGAATAAATGGCACGTCTAGTCGGTGTCGATCTTCCACGCGAAAAGCGTGTTGAGATTGCACTCACCTATATTTTTGGAATGGGTCTAACCCGTTCCCACGAAACGCTGAAGGCAACTGGAATTTCTCCAGATACTCGCGTTAAAGATCTGCAAGAAGCAGAGCTTGCACAGCTTCGTGAATACATCGAAGCTAACTACAAAATCGAGGGTGATCTCCGCCGCGAAATCGCAGGCGATATCCGTCGTAAAGTTGAAATCCAGAGCTACCAAGGTATTCGTCACCGCAAGGGACTTCCTGTACGTGGTCAGCGCACACATACAAACGCTCGTACTCGTAAGGGTCCACGTAAGGCAATTGCCGGTAAGAAGAAGGTGACTAAGTAATGGCCACTCCTAAATCAAAGACTGCAGCCCCAGCAAAGGGCAAAGTAAAGCTTCGTAAGAAAGAGAAGAAGAATGTTGCTGTAGGTAAGGCTTTTATCAAGTCAACCTTTAACAACACCATCATCTCAATTACAGATCCAACAGGAGCTGTTATCTCTTGGGCATCATCTGGCCAGGTAGGTTTCAAGGGCTCCCGTAAGTCGACTCCATTCGCAGCACAGCTAGCCGCAGAAGCAGCAGCTCGTCGCGCACAGGAGCACGGCCTCAAGAAGGTAGATGTTTTCGTAAAGGGACCTGGTTCCGGACGCGAAACTGCAATCCGTTCATTGCAAGCAGCAGGCCTAGAAGTTGGAGCTATCTCAGATACAACTCCAGCTCCACACAATGGCTGCCGCCCACCGAAACCACGTCGAGTTTAAGGAAGGAAGAGAATAAATGGCTCGTTATACCGGAGCAGACTGCAAGCGTTGCCGTCGCGAAAAAGTAAAGCTCTTCCTCAAGGGCGCAAAGTGCGATGGACCAAAGTGTCCGATCGAATCTCGTCCATATCCACCAGGACAACATGGTCGTGGACGTTCAAAGGAATCTGAATACCTATTGCAGATGCGTGAAAAGCAGAAGTGCGCACGTATCTACGGCGTTCTCGAGAAGCAATTCCGTGGTTACTACGAAGAGGCTAACCGCAAGCAGGGCAAGACTGGTGAAAACCTTCTTGTCATCCTTGAAACTCGCCTCGATAACGTTGTTTATCGCGCAGGCTTCGGAAAGTCTCGTGACATGGCGCGCCAGTTGGTTCGCCACGGTCACTTCTTGGTCAACGGTAAGAAGGTAAACATTCCTTCATTCCGTGTCTCTCCGATGGACATCATCGATGTTCTTCCAAAGTCACATGACCTCACACCATTTATCGTCGCAAGCGCAGAGTTCGGTGAGAAGTCTGTTCCAGCGTGGATGGAAGTTGTTGCAGCACAGATGCGCATCATCATCCACGGTGTACCTGCTCGATCAGTGATCGATACACAGGTTCAAGAACAGCTCATTGTTGAGCTCTACAGCAAGTAATTTTTTCGACCCCCTAGAGGAAATCAAATAGTGGATTTCCGCGAGAAGAAAGAGGAGCACAAGTGCTAATTGCACAACGCCCAACGCTTAGCGAAGAAGTAATTTCCGAGAACCGCTCACGTTTCATCATTGAACCGCTTGAGCCAGGTTTCGGCTACACACTCGGCAACTCAATGCGCCGTACTCTGCTCTCATCTATCCCAGGTGCTGCAGTTACCAGCATTCGCGTTGCAGGCGCACTTCACGAGTTCACAACTCTCGAAGGCGTAAAGGAAGATCTCACAGATATCGTCTTGAACATCAAGAACCTCGTTCTTTCAAGCGATAACGATGAGCCTTCAGTAATCTATATCCGCAAAACAGGTGCAGGCGCTGTTACAGGTGCTGACATTGCTGTTCCAAGTGGCGTTGAAGTTCACAACCCTGAGCTCCACATCGCAACACTTAACGGCAAGGCAAACCTTGAAATTGAACTTACTGTCGAGCGCGGCCGTGGCTATGTCACTGCAGTGCAGAACAAGCAAGCAGGAGCGGAAATCGGTCGCATTCCTGTTGACTCAATCTATTCACCAGTACTTAAGGTGACATACAAGGTTGAAGCAACACGTGTTGAGCAGCGCACCGACTTCGATCGTCTCGTTGTTGATGTCGAAACAAAGCCATCAATGAAGCCACGCGATGCAGTTGCATCAGCTGGAAAGACTCTCGTTGAACTCTTCGGCCTTGCCCGCGAACTCAATCTTGATGCTGAAGGTATCGAGATGGGGCCATCTGTTATGGATGCTGCCCTTGCTGCAGATCTTGCTCTTCCAATCGAAGATCTTGATCTCACAGTTCGTTCATACAACTGCTTGAAGCGCGAAGGCATTCACACAGTTGGAGAGCTTGTTAACCGTTCAGAGGCTGACCTGCTTGATATCCGTAACTTTGGTTCAAAGTCGATCGACGAGATTAAGGCAAAGCTCGTCTCAATGGGAATGTCTCTTAAGGACAGCCCAGCAGGATTTGATCCTTCACAACATCAGAACTACAACGCATCAGATGAAGACTTCGCTGATGCAGATCAGGCATAAGGGAGAAGACAATGCCAAAGCCAACTAAAGGTCCTCGTCTGGGTTCAGGCCCATCACACGAGCGCTTGATTCTTCGTACTCTTGCTGAGCAGTTGTTCGAGCACGGAAAGATCACAACAACCGAGGCAAAGGCTAAGCGCCTACGTCCACTTGCTGAAAAGCTCATCACTTTCGGTAAGAAGGGTGATCTCTCTGCTCGCCGTGAAGTAATGGCGCGTATTGCAAATAAGAGCGTTGTTCACAACCTCTTTACTGTGATCGCACCAACCTTTGCTAACCGCGAAGGTGGATACACACGCATTACAAAGATCGGTCCACGTAAGGGCGATAACGCTCCTATGGCAGTGATCGAACTCGTTACAGATAAGTAATTCCAGACAAACAATTCGATGGCGCAACCCACTCTCTTTCCCGAGAGTGGGTTTCGTCGTTTACGCCTGGATATTGCCTATGACGGAAGTAATTTCTATGGATGGGCAGCCCAACCTGGCAGGCGCACACTTCAAGATCTCGTCGAAAAAGCTATCTCGCAGATTGCTCGGATAGATGCAGAATCAATAGTTGCCGGTCGCACCGATGCAGGGGTGCATGCCACCGGCCAGGTAATCCATGTTGATGTTCCTGATGCAATCTTTGAGTCAGATTTAACCTATAAAGACCTGCGCTACAAGCTCAATCGAATTCTCGATGAGGATGTGCGCATCATGAACGTCACCGACGCACCCGCAGGTTTTCATGCTCGCTTCTCTGCGCTGCGCCGTTATTACACCTACAAAATCATCGACAATAACGATGTCATTCCGCCTCTTACGCGCCACGATGTTGCATCGTGGTATCGCCCGCTCGATGTTGATCTCATGAATAAAGCCAGTGCACTCGCCTTAGGCCATCACGACTTTGCTGCCTTCTGTAAGTTTAAGGTGGGCGGAACGACAATTCGCACCTTAGAAAAGTATCAATGGCAGCGCACTTCAGATGGGCTCTTGGTCGCAGAAGTTGTCGCTGATGCTTTCTGTTACTCCATGGTCCGCAATTTAGTGGGAGCAGTTGTCTGCGTTGCTGATGGACGTAAGGACCCTTCCTGGATAGGTGAGCTCTTGGCAAATAAAGAGCGCGTATCGGATTCCTTGGTATTTCCCGCTCGCGGATTGACGCTCTATCAGGTTGATTACCCAAGTAACGACCAGCTGCTAGAACGCGCACAAGTAACGATTGGTAAGCGCGGTTAATGGGCCATATCGATATTGCCAGCGTTGAGTACTCACTCTCTGACGGCCGCGTCTTACTTAACGATGTTTCATTCCGCGTGGGCGATGGTGCAAAGGTTGCTTTGATTGGCCCCAACGGCTCTGGCAAGACAACTCTTATTCGCATGATCTGCGGAGATATTTCTCCTGATGAAGGAAGTGTTGCAATTACTGGGGGCCTTGGTGTTATGCGTCAATTCATCGGCTCTGTACGTGATGAGACAACTGTGCGCGAACTATTGATATCAGTAGCGCCGGTGCGCATTCGTGGCGCTGCGGCAAAGATTATTGAAACTGAGAAGCACATGAATGACGTAGCTGATGAGAAGTCTCAGATGGAGTATGCCCAAGCAATCATCGATTGGGGCGATTGCGGGGGATATGACTTCGAAGTTATCTGGGATAAATGTTGTACCGAGATGCTTGGCAAACCTTTTGAAGAGGTAGCCGATCGCAAGGTCAATACCTTGTCAGGTGGAGAGCAGAAAAAGTTGGTACTACGCGCACTGCTTGAAGGCCCTGAAGAAGTGTTGCTCCTTGATGAGCCAGATAACTATCTTGATGTTCCTTCCAAGCGCTGGCTCGAAAAGGTTATTGGGGAGACAAAGAAGTCGGTTCTCTTTATCAGCCACGATCGTGAACTGTTGCAAAATACAGCCACGCGCATCGTGGCCCTTGAACAAGGTGTCTTTGGAAATTCAGCATGGGTGCATGGTGGAAAATTTGATACCTGGCATGCTGCTCGCAAAGCTCGTAATGAGCGTTTTGCTGAACTCCTGTTGCGCTGGGAAGAAGCACACGAGAAGTTAATTGAGTTGGTAAAAACTCTTCAGGTCCAAGCAGCGAACTCTCCCGCAATGGCAAGTAAGTATCACGCTATGCAGACGCGCTTACGTAAATTTGAAGAGGCGGGAGCGCCGGAAGCGCCACCAGTAGAACAAGATGTCAAAGTGGGTCTTCGTGGCGGGCGCACAGGTTTGCGCGCACTGACCTTTGAACAAGTTGCCATTAAGAATGGATCAGGTGAGTTCCTCACGCAACCATTCGACTTTGAAGTCTTCTTTGGAGATCGAATCGCAATCTTAGGAAAGAACGGCACTGGCAAGTCGCACTTCTTCCGCATGATTTCTGGAGATACCTCCCTTGAATACACCGGCAACTTTAAAATTGGTGCGCGCGTTGAGATCGGTTACTTCGCTCAGACTCATTCACATCCAGAGTTTGAAGGTAAATCACTCCTAGAAATTCTCTGGGAGACCTATTCACTGCAGTTAGGTCCTGCAAAGAGCGTGCTGCGCAAGTATGAAATTGATAAACAAGCAGAGCAGAAATTCACATCCTTATCTGGTGGACAACAAGCTCGCTTCCAGATTCTTCTCCTTGAACTCAGTGGTTCAACTCTCCTCCTTCTCGATGAACCAACAGATAACTTAGATTTGGCGAGCGCAGAATCTCTCGAACATGCCCTTGATCAATATGAGGGCACAGTTCTTACTGTGACCCACGATCGCTGGTTCACTCGTGGATTTAACAGATTCTTGGTCTTTGGGGCAGATGGCCGCGTCTATGAAAGCCCACAGCCCGTCTTTGATTTCTAGGCCAGCATTTACGCGGGGGTTTGAGGCCATTTTGACCCACCCCCCGCATGAAAGGTAAAGTTCATCCCCTGCGCCAAACGCGGCGCCTGTAGTTCCCAGCATATAAACGAGAAGAAGAAGGTAGTAAAGCATGCGCACATATAGCCCAAAGGCCGGAGACGCTGTCCGTAAGTGGCACGTCATCGATGCACAAGATGTTGTGCTCGGTCGTCTAGCAACTCATGCTGCAGTTCTTCTTCGCGGTAAGCACAAGGCAACCTTTGCTCCACACATGGATATGGGTGACTTCGTCATCGTTATCAACGCAGAGAAGATTGCTCTCTCAGGAAATAAGGCGACAACAAAGTTTGCTCACCATCACTCAGGTTTCCCAGGCGGTCTTACATCGACTGTTTACGGCGAACTCATGGAGAAGCACCCAACACGCGCTGTAGAAAAGGCGATCAAGGGAATGCTTCCTAAGAACCGTCTTGGTGCGCAGGTTGCATCAAAGCTCAAGGTCTACGCAGGTCCAGAGCATCCACATGCTGCTCAAGCTCCAACGCCATATGTATTTACTCAAGTTTCTCAAGTAGCGAAGTAAGGGATAAGCAGAATATGTCAGATACAACTTTCAACGATCTAGAACTCGAAGACGAAGTTCCTACTTCTTACTCTTCTTCAACTCCAGCAGCTGCAACAAACCGCAAGGCGATCACCGCCCCAGGTGCAGGTACTGGCCGTCGCAAGGAAGCAGTAGCGCGCGTACGTCTTGTTCCAGGAACAGGTCGTTGGGTTGTTAACGGCAAGACTCTCGAGGCTTACTTCCCAAATAAGGTTCACCAGCAGCTCGTCTCTGAACCATTCCGCACAGTTGGCGCTGAAGGTACATACGATGTCTTCGCACGTATCAACGGTGGAGGCGTATCTGGCCAAGCAGGAGCGCTTCGTCTAGGCGTTGCACGTTCCCTCAATGAGATTGATACAGAAGCTAACCGTCCAGCTCTTAAGAAGGCTGGATTCCTCAAGCGCGATGCACGTGTTATCGAACGTAAGAAGTACGGTCTCAAGAAGGCTCGTAAGCGTTCACAGTACTCAAAGCGTTAATTCTTTTTATCTCGATATCCCGTTTGTTCCTGCAGTAAAGAGGAGTTATTGATGGCTCTCTTTGGAACAGACGGGATTCGTGGTTTAGCAAATGGTGAAACTCTTACAGCTGAAATCGCAGTAGATGTTGCAGTAGCTGCAGCGCATATCCTTGTTGAAAGCTCTTCCAATAAAGGCAAGCGCCCAAAGGCGATTGTTGGCCAAGATTCACGCGCATCTGGAGAATTCCTAGAAGCTGCAGTTGCAGCAGGGCTAGCAAGTGCCGGTGTTGATGTCTATCGCGTCGGCGTTCTACCAACTCCTGCAATTGCATTTCTTGTCGGTGAAACCGGCGCAGATCTCGGCGTCATGATCTCGGCCTCTCACAACCCAATGCCAGATAACGGAATTAAGTTGTTCTCACGTGGCGGCGGCAAGCTTGATGATGCCATCGAAGCTGCGATTGAGAAGCGCATGGGAGAGCCATGGGTGCGTCCAACAGGTCGTGACGTTGGGCGAATCACCGATGATGCAACAGCGCAAGATCGCTATCTCAACCATCTTTTAGCATCTGTCACAACGCCACTGAAAGGCCTCAAGATTGTGGTCGACTGCGCAAATGGCGCTTCATCACATGTGGCGCCCCTGGCCTACGAAAGAGCAGGCGCAACAGTTGTTGCCATTCACTGCACACCCGATGGTTGGAATATCAACGATAACTGCGGTTCAACTCACTTAGCAGATATACAAGCACGCGTCGTTACAGAGAAAGCCGATTTTGGAATTGCCCATGATGGTGATGCCGATCGTTGTTTGGCAGTAGATGCACAGGGAAAGGTCATTGATGGCGATGCCATTATGACAATTTTGGCTCGCGGCTTTAAAGCGCGCGGGGCCCTTAACTCCAACACAATCGTTGGCACAGTGATGAGCAACCTCGGATTTATTCATGCAATGAAAGAGGCAGATATTCAGGTCATCTCAACTGCAGTGGGTGATCGTTATGTACTCGAGAAGATGTTGGAAGGCGATTATTCATTAGGTGGCGAACAGTCAGGCCATCTGATTATGCGCGAGTTTGCCAACACCGGAGATGGAATCTTGACGGCGTTGCAATTAGCTCAAGAGGTAGTGCGCACCAAGAAGTCACTTGCCGACTTGGCAGCTTCGATGAAGCGCTTCCCACAAGTTCTCATCAATGTTCCAAACGTTGCAAAAGATAAGTTAAATGACTCAAAGGTAATCTCTGCCGCAGTTGCGAAGGCGGAAGCAACTTTGGCAGATTCTGGACGAGTTTTACTGCGCGCATCAGGTACTGAACCGTTGATTCGCGTGATGGTAGAGGCCTCGAGTGATAACCTTGCACAAGAGATTGCAGCCTCGCTTGCTGCAACTGTGAAAGCAGAACTGGAGATCTAATTCGTGTGCGGAATCGTGGGTTACACCGGACCACAATCTGCATTTACGCCCATCGTCGAAGGCCTTCGTCGCCTTGAATACCGTGGCTATGACTCAGCAGGTATCGCACTCGGTACCGGTAACTCTCTCTTCGTCGAAAAACGTGCCGGCAAACTTGCCAACTTAGAAGCTGCGCTTCCAGCCAATCTGCCAACTGTGCATTCAGGTATTGGCCATACTCGCTGGGCAACTCATGGCGGACCGACTGATCGCAACGCGCATCCTCATTTAGATAATGAAGGAAAGCTGGCAGTTATCCATAACGGAATTATCGAAAATTACACCGAGCTCAAGGCGCTCCTGGAAAAGCGCGGCCACACCTTCTCTTCCGAGACAGATACCGAATCAGTTGCACACCTGCTCTCTGATTTACGTAAAGAACATGGTGGAGATCTTGCCGCTGCGATGCGCGCCGCCGTAGCTCAACTACGAGGCTCATTCACACTGCTTGCAATTCACGCAGATAGCCCTCAAACAATTGTGGGAGTCCGCCGCAATTCACCGCTCGTTGCAGGTATTGGTAACGGCGAAAACTTCTTAGCCTCTGATGTAGCAGCCTTTATCGATTACACCAAGCGAGCTGTTGAACTGGGCCAGGATGAAGTCGTCACAATTACCCCTGAATCGATTGAGATTACCGATTTAGCAGGCAAGAAGCTGCCGCTGCGCGAATATGAAATTACCTGGGATAAAGAGGCTGCCCAAAAAGGTGGCTTTGCCCATTTCATGTTGAAAGAGATCTTCGATCAACCAAAAGCTATTGCAGATACTTTGATTGGACGCCTGAGCGATAACAATCAGATTCAGCTGGATGAACTACATATGACCGATGATGAGATAAAGAAGATTCGCCGTATCTCAGTGATTGCTTGTGGCACCGCTTATCACGCAGGAATGGTTGCCAAATATGCCATCGAAAAATGGGCAAAGATTCCTGTCGATGTAGAAATCGCATCTGAATACCGTTATCGCGATCCCATTGTTGATGAAGATTCTCTTGTTATCGCTATCTCACAATCAGGTGAAACTATGGATCTCTTGATGGCGGTACGTCACGCTAAAGCTGCTGGCGCACGCGTCCTTGCCGTATGCAATACCAACTCATCAACAATTCCCCGCGAATCAGATGCTGTTCTTTACACACACGCAGGCCCTGAAATTGCAGTTGCCTCAACTAAAGCATTCGTTACCCAGATTGTTGCGGTCTATCTCATCGGTTTAAAGCTAGCCCAGGTTCGTGGCGAACTCAGCGAGCAAGAAGTACGTGGCCTCTATCAAGAGATGCTTGAGCTACCAGGCAAGGTCGAACAGATACTTGAAACCATTGAGCCGCTCCGTGCACTAACGCGGAAATTCGCAACCAATAACACGGTGTTATTCCTCGGTCGCGGTATTGAATTCCCAATTGCGCTTGAAGGCGCACTGAAGTTAAAGGAACTTGCCTATATCCACGCTGAAGGATTTGCTGGCGGAGAACTCAAGCATGGACCTATCGCCCTCATCGAAGAAGGCACAGCAGTGATCGCTATCTTGCCAACTGCTGATGAGCACCAACTCGATGAGAAGATGTTGAGCAATATCCAGGAAGTCAAAGCCCGTGGAGCGCGCGTTATCGTGATCGCCGCAGAAGGCGCAGAAGTTGTTGGCGCAGAGCACATCATCCGTATTCCAGTGGCATCTCCACTTTTCCAACCGGTCTTGGCAACTATTCCGCTACAAGTCTTCGCCTATGAAATTGCAGTAGCCCGCGGAACTGATGTCGATCAGCCACGTAATTTGGCGAAGTCAGTCACTGTCGAGTAATTTCTTATTATGCAGACCGTTCTCGATCAACGCCATCGCCAGATGCGCAGGGCCTTAAAGTGGTCTGCCGGTCTCTTTGCTGGGTATCTCTTCGTGACTTTGCAGGTATTAACCAATGGACCTTTCATTGAAATTGATCGCTACTTCAATGATTTAGATCGCCCTCGCTTTACCGGAATCTCCAACTTCGTCATCAGAAGGCTAGATGACTTAGGCCTTCGTGGCGTCTCCGGAATCGCGCTCTTGATTGTCGCTATCTATATTGCCAAGCGATTTAAGACTTACCGCCCCTTTAACTTAGGACTTCTCGCTTTCATCTCACTCAATGTTGTTGTGGGTTCATTTAAGTATGCGCTGGGTAGAACAAAGCCACGTGAAGGTTTTGATTTATTGCATGCAGGTGGAATGTCATATCCAAGTGGACACGCATCAAATGCGATTTTGATTTGGGGAATCATTGCCTATCTCATTTATCGCTACGCTCATGTGGATCGGTATCGCGGACGTTTGGCTAGCACTGCAGTTGGCCTCTTAGCCCTCACCGTCTGCATCGTCTCACTGGTACGTAACACTCACTGGTTCTCAGACCTCTTTGGCGGTCTGCTCCTTGGGGGAGCGTTGCTCGTGCTCATCATCGCAATTGATCGCTTCTTTCCATCTGATAGCCAACTTCACTAACCACTTATAGACTCCCCGCCATGATTGATGGAATCGGCATTGATGTCGTAGATATTGCTAGATTCCAAGAATCTCTTGAGCGCACCCCATCACTTCGCGAAAAACTCTTTACAGAATCAGAGCGCGACAAGCCAGTGCAATCTCTGGCCGCTCGCTTTGCCGCCAAAGAGGCGCTCTATAAAGCGCTCAGCCCAGAACACGGACTGCATTGGCATGATGCAGAAGTAATTAACCACGAAAATGGCAAGCCAGATTTCCTCTTCCGTGGCCAGATTGCAGATCTCGTCGATGGCGCATCCGTGCACCTCTCACTTTCACACGATGCTGGAATCGCATCAGCAATGGTGGTGATTGAGAGATGAGAGCAGAAGCGATTGTTGATCTAAGCGCCATAAAATTTAACGTTGAGCTTTTGAAGAAGACTTCAGGCACCAAACTGCTCGCCGTAGTAAAGGCCGATGCTTATGGCCACGGACTTGTGCCGGTTGCACAAGCAGCTGTATCTGCAGGCGCTGATTACCTAGGAGTCGCTCTTCTTGAAGAAGCAGTTGCGCTGCGAGAGGCAGGAATTACCGCTCCGATATTGGCATGGCTGGTGCAACCTGGCTCTGATTTTTCACAGGCGATATCACTTGATATCGATATCGCTGCCGCATCCCTTAAGGCGCTCTCTGAGATCGCTGCCGCATCACGTCAATTACAGAAGAAGGCTCGCGTTCATTTAGAAGTTGATACAGGAATGACTCGCGGTGGTTTCTTAGCTGAATGGGATCAACTTGATTCAGAGCATGTGAAAGGCGTTGAGATTGTTGGAATTTTCTCGCACTTTGCTCGCGCCGATGAACCAGGTGAAAAACTGAATCAAGATCAGATGGCGCGTTTTGCCGAGATGGTCGCAAAGTTAGAAGCGCTCGGTTTCTCTCAGCTCATTAAACATCTCTCCAACTCAGCGGCAACGTTGAAAAATAACGCCGCCGCTTTCGACATGGTGCGTACCGGAA
Organism: Candidatus Nanopelagicaceae bacterium; assembly: GCA_965267875.1. Lineage (GTDB taxonomy): Bacteria > Actinomycetota > Actinomycetes > Nanopelagicales > Nanopelagicaceae > Planktophila. The sequence goes on from OZ254157.1 coordinate 292,013, forward strand.
TTGCGATATATGGACTCTCACCTGATGTGCAGACTCTCGGTTGCTCAAGTGCACTTAAGTTGCGACCTGCAATGCAGTTACGCGCTGCCTTGTATTTGGTTAAAGATGTTCCGGCTGGAACTCCAGTTGGTTACGGAGCGACCGAATCAACTAAGTTAGATACGCGCCTTGGAGTTATCACAATGGGGTATGCCGATGGTATTCCGCGCATCGCTCGTGGCGCAGGTGTCTGGCATAACGGAAAGCGCGCACCAATCATCGGACGTGTTTCTATGGATCAATTTGTTGTCGATCTCGGCCCAGATTCCAAGGCGCAATCAGGCGATTGGGTAACCATTTTCGGCAATGGCTCGCATGGCGAATACACAGCCGATGATTGGGGAGCTGCTTCGCAATCAATTAATTATGAGATTGTCACACGAATTGGGCCGCGGGTGCCTAGAATCTACTCGCCTCATATCTACTGATATGAAATTACAAGAACGAAAGGGTGTGCGATGACTACTAATTCAACTCTGTCGATCTCACACCTGACCGTAAAGTTTGGTGGCCTTGTCGCTCTCGATGATGTCTATCTCGACGTTCCAAGCAATTCCATTGTTGGTTTGATTGGACCAAATGGCGCAGGAAAGACCACCATCTTTAACTCCATCTCAGGGCTAGTGCCGGTAACAACGGGTGAGATATCCATTCATGGCAAGAACGTTTCTTGGCCAAAGAGCTATGACCTAGCTGGATATGGAATTTCAAGAACACTGCAAGGAGTTGGACTCTTTAGCGGACTTTCAGTTGTTGAAAATGTCATGATGGGTGCAAATATTGAAAGCGGAAGTAACTTCTTTAAGGATCTATTTGGTCTATCTGGCCAAGCAGAGAAGAAGCTCCGTCGTCGCGCTGAAGATGCACTTGCCTGGGCAGGCGCCTTAGCGCTGGCAGATAAAAACCCGTCAGAACTTACCTACCCAGAAACAAAGCGAGTCTCGATTGCGCGCGCTCTTGTTCTTCAACCTTCAATTTTGTTACTCGATGAACCAGCAGCAGGTCTTGGCCAAGATGACATCGATAAGTTTGCATCTCTCTTGCAGCAGTTGAAGCAACGCTGCTCCATCATTATCGTTGAACACCATGTGGACTTTATCGGTCAGATCTCTGATCAGGTCTATGTTCTTAACTTCGGCAAGGTGATTGCCAGCGGAACATTTGATACCGTCAAGCGCGACCCAGCAGTCCTTGCTGCCTACTTAGGCACATCTAGCCAGAGCGGCAACGATCAGTTAGGTGGCTCTTAAATGTTAAAGATTGAGAACCTCACAACATCATTTGGTTCTGTCATTGCCCTCGATGGCGTTTCGATGACCGCACAAGAGTCAAAAATTACAACTGTCATCGGAGCAAATGGCGCAGGAAAGAGCACCTTATTGCGCACCATCTCAGGGTTGGAGAGCCCATCAACTGGCTCAATCTCCTGGGAAGGTCAATCAATTGTTGGCCGTAAACCCGAAGATATTGTCCGCGCTGGAATTGCACATGTTCCTGAAGGTCACGCAGTTATCTCAGAGTTAAGCGTTGAAGAAAATATCAATATGGGCTCACTCTTTCGCCGCAGATCTCATAAGAGTGATGTGGCTGCATCCCTTGAAGAGATGTACCAACTCTTTCCTCGGCTGCAAGAACGCCGTAAGCAATTAGCTGGAACTCTCTCAGGCGGTGAACGCCAGATGCTGGCAATTAGCCGCGCCCTGGTTTCACGCCCAAAACTTCTTCTCCTAGATGAGCCTTCCCTCGGTTTGGCTCCACTTGTTGTCGAACAGATTATTGATTGCGTCAATACCTTATGCCGCTCAACAGGTTTGACAGTTTTATTAGTCGAACAGAATGCCAATACCGCCTTAGGCGTTGCAGATCATGGCGTTCTCTTAGCGCTAGGAAAGGTTGTAGCCGATAGACCAGCAGCAGAACTCAAAGCTGACTCCTCTCTTCGCGCTGCATATTTGGGGTACTGATGGATACATTTCTAGCAGCGCTCTTCTCTGGAACTTCGCGTGGCGCAATTTATGCACTGGTTGCACTTGGACTTGTCATCGTCTGGCGCGGTGCAGGTGTCGTTAACTTTGCCCAGATGGGGCAAGCGATGTTTAGTACCTATATCGCTTCAACTTTAATCCAAAATGGAAATTCCTATTGGGTTGGTTTCTTTGTCGCACTCTTTGCCGGTGCAGCACTCGGCGCGCTCTTAGATGTTTTAGTGATGCGACCGCTATCGAATAAGAAGAAGACTGAACTTCTCAGCAGCGAATCGATGCGCGCTGCCATTCCGGTTATTGCCTCCCTTGGAATCCTGGGGGTTCTACAGGCGCTCGCTGGAATTATCTGGGCAGCGGAAGAGCGAGGCTTTCCAGCACCTGCAGCGCAAGAAGGATTTACGGTTGCAGGTAGCGTGATGCCATTTACCTCATTCGATGTATTTGTTATCTCAATCGTTCTCATCACTTTAACTATGACCACAATCTTCTTTAAGAAGACTGGAGTTGGCCTTGCTATGCGCGCTACTGCGCTCAATCAAGAAGTCGCGCGCTTGAGTGGCATTAGAACGAACTTCACCCGCACTCTAAGTTGGGCGATTTCAGGTGCTGCCTCATCTCTTGCTGGCCTCTTGATTACACCGACTTCTAACCTATCTCCAAATACTTTAGATCTAGTTCTTATCATCGGCTTTACCGCAGCAGTTGTTGGCGGTCTTGATAGCCCAGCGGGCGCAGTCCTTGGCGGATTCATAGTTGGTCTCGTGATTTCTTTTGTCACCTTCTATCTATCGCCCGAAGATGTCTTTATTTCAATTCTCGCAGTTCTTCTCATTGTCTTAATAGTTAAGCCGCGAGGAATTCTGGGTGGAAAGGATTCACGTCGTGTCTAGCGCCGCCAAGAACCCATCCATCATTCGTCGCAGCTTTAGGCGAACCATTTTCTTCATCATCGCCATTCTTGCCATTGGCTCAACTTTTGAGCCATATAACCAGGCGCAACTTGCAGTTGTCTTGATTTACTTTATCGGCGTCCTCTCAGTCACCATTTTGACCGGCATCTCAGGACAGATATCACTTGGGCAAGGTGCGCTGATGGCTGTCGGTGGTTACACCACTGCTCTTCTCATGACTAATTACTCGATATCACTGTGGATTGCAGTACCAGCTTCAATAGTAGGCGCAGGTATTGCTGGCGCTCTCCTTGGAATTGCAGCGGCGCGACTCTCTGGTCCATACCTTGCTGGCACAACGTTGGTGATTGCACTCGCGATTCCCACAATTGCTAATCGCTTTATGTCTGTCTTTAAAGGTGATGAAGGACTTCCGGTGGATGTTGGGTATCCACCATCTTGGTTTACTAGCCTATTTGGCGAACCCACATATGAAGAGTGGCAGTTATATGTTGTGCTTCCCTTTGCTGCAATCGCGCTCTTCTTTGCATCCAATCTTCTTCTCTCACGCACAGGGCGTATGTGGAAATCTATTCGCGATCACGAGACCGCTGCAGCGCTTGCTGGCGTTAACTATTCACGTCAGAAGATTTATGTCTTTATCATCGCCTCGATATTTGCCGGTCTTGCTGGTGCGCTCTATGGACTGCGCGGCCTTGTTGGTCCAAGCGTCTATCCAGTTGCGCTCTCACTTACCTTGCTTACCGCTGCAGTCCTTGGTGGAATCCGCAGCATCTTCGGCGCCTTTATAGGCACAGTGATTGTCGTCTTCTTACCTGATTGGATTGATCTTGTTCTCGACAACTTTGAGTTAAGCGAACAGGTTTCCAACTTTATGCCAGCTCTGATTTCCAGCCTCCTGCTCATCTTGACTGTGGTCATCAACCCGGCAGGTGTGGCGGGCGGGCACCACCATAAGCATAAATAAACGTTATAAATCTCCGCTTCAGCGCGGTTAACCAGTAACCCCCACGTGTGATTTCAGCGCGTTTGCCTTTCCTTTATTCACTTTAACTTCACCTTCAGTTAAAGTGGCACCGTTCTAGCCCAGTCAGGGCTAGTGGCAGGTGGGCCATGAGGTCCGGCTGCGAAAACTGACAAAAGAGAAAGAGTGAATGTAGTGAGAAATCGTGCATCTCTGTCTAAACCATCACGCGGGTTAGTCGCCTCCGTTGCTGCTGTACTTGCTGGCGCCATGGCGTTTACAGCTGTACCAGCGCAAGGTGCGAGCACACCAGGTGTGAGTGACACTGAAATTGTTTTAGGAATGCAACTCCCACAAACGGGACCGGCCAGCCCTGGCTATAACAAGGTAGATGACGCGATGCGCGCCTACTTTGATTATGTAAATTCAAAGGGTGGAGTGCACGGACGTAGCATCAAGCTTGTAGTCAAGGATGATGCTTACAAAGCTGGACTCACAGTTTCAACTGCATCTGCTTTGATCAATAAGGATAAAGTCTTTGCGATGGTTGGTTCAGTCGGAACTCAGACACATATCTCTGTTATCAAGGACATTAACCGTCGTGGAATTCCAGATCTCTTCGTAAATAGTGGTTACAGCGGTTTCTACACCGATCCAAAGAAGTACCCAACAACCTTTGGTGGTCTTGGTACATACACTGTTGAAGCAAAGATTCTTGGAAAGTACATCAAGGAAACTTTCTCAAAGAACACTGTCGGTATCGTCTACCAGACAGATGACTTTGGTCGTAACACAGTTGAAGGTCTTGCAACAGCTGGAGTGACATTTACTCCTAAGAAGACCGCAGCAACATTTATTGCGGGTACACAGGCCGGTGGCCTCGATGCGCAGATGCAGCAGCTTAAGGACAATAACGTAGATGTAGTTATCGTCGGAGCTGTGGCTTCAGCATTCGCAGCAGCTGTCTCTTCTGCAAACAAGATTGGCTACAAGCCAGCTAAGTGGATTGTTATCTCAGTAGGTGCAGATGCAACTACCTTCCAGACAATCCTCGGCGCTCGCGGAATTGCACCAGCAGTATCTGCAGCACTTCTTGCCGGCACAATCTCAGCCTCACATGCTCCAGCACCTGGAGAAGCCGATGATGAGTTCGTCAAGGCATTTAAGAAGATCAATGATGACTTTAATAAGGGTCCAGATAAGCGCTGGGATAACAACGTTCTGCAAGGTATGAACATTGGTTACCTCATGACATCTGCTCTCCTTGGAGCTGGTAAGGACCTCACCCGTCCAGGAATCATCAGCTACGTAAAGAACAATGCAGCGAAGTTAAGCAGCGCAGCTCTTTCACCACTTGGTTACGGTGCAAAGACTCACGAGGCTTACACAGGTTTCTGGATTGGCCAATACGATGCAACAACAACACTTAAGCCAGTGGATTCTCCACGCAAGGTTTGGACAACTGACTCTGCAAAGGGCCCAGTAACTGAACTCAAGTACACACGTCCTGCAATCGCAGCCGATGCACTACCAAAGGTTGGTTAATCAGATGAAGCTATCAATCAGTAAATCGATTGCAACTGCGGCTGCTGCCGTTCTCGTTGCCTCAATCGCACTTGTCTCTGTTCCAGCGGCAAGTGCTGCTGCACCTACATGTACAACTGCTGCTGGCGTTGAAACCTGTAAGGGCACACTTGCAAATGGCGCTACCTATGAGTTCAGAATGCCGGCTAACTTCAAGGGCACAATGTTCTTCTGGGAGCATGGTTTCAAGTCAACGTATCCAGGAGTATCAAAGGTTCCAACTGGAATTGAAGAGATAACTCCAGCAAGCGCAAATACAGGGTCAGATATCACAAAGCAGATGTTGCTTGCTGGCTACGGTCTTGCTGCATACGATGGAACCGTTAAGGGTCTACGTGGATGGAATAACACCTTCCGCATTGAGATGCTTAAAGAGGTAATCGATACAGCAATGGCTAAGTATCCAAAGATCCAGAAGAAGGTTGTCTACGGATCATCTCAAGCTGGAGCAATCCTCACTCCATTTGTAGAGAAGTATCCAACCTATGCCGACTCAGTCGGAATCATGGCTGGAATTACACCTTCACCTTCTGACGCACTTCAATCAGCATGCGATATGTTCTACATCTTGAGCGTCTTCGCTGACCCAACCATTAAGGGTTGTGCAGCATTTGGCGTTAAGGGCGTGCCAGGACATATGGCATCACTCGGTGAATTGCAGAAGGTAGTTGCTCTACTTACAGCGTGGAGCAAGAACCTTGGCGCACCAGGACTTGAATTCCCTGCAGCGCTTAAGGGCTCTGGAATTCCACAACGCTCCGCACTTCTTCTTACCGGTCTTCTCACCGGTATACCTACAAAGAGTGCACACATGGATGGGATCACAACTAACGCAGTGATTGCAGAACACAGTATCAACGCAACAGTTGCAATCCTTGAAAACTTAGGAGAGGCGCTCGCTACAGGCACACTTGCAGCTCAGTCAGCTTCTGAAATCACAGGTCCAGGTTTCTACGACAATACAAAGACTAATTGGGCATCGTTGCTCGATGATGGCGATGCAGGTCGTTACAACCTAGGTCTCTCAGGAGATGAAGCGATTGCTGGAATGCTAGGAGTTCTTTCAATGGCACCACGCGTGACAGGTGACGCTGCTGCAATTGCTAAATTCAAAGCGCTAGATAAATCAACATTCGCATCTACAAAGCCAACAATTCTGATTTCAAACGAAGCAGATCGTCTTGTCTTTGCAGGTAATTCATCACGTTATGTAGATAAGAAGCGCGCTGTCTACGAGGCAGAGCTTGCTAAGTGGGAAGCATCAAAGAAGGGTCCAAAGCCAATTTGGAACACTCTTGCTCTCTACGCAATGACTCCAGAGACTTACACCAAGTTCACAGCGGCAGGTCTTCCTGACCTCGCAGGCCCAGTGGCTGCTTCAGGTGTTGGTCACCAGTCATTTACTACAAAGCAGATGAAGACCTGGGTCGATATGTTGGCCGTAGCTGCTAAATCAGGAAAGGTACCAACTGCAAAGTATGTTGAATACATTGCAACGAAGGTTCCTTACCTCAATGGCGATACTGATTACCGCCCAGCCGATTTGAAGTACAACTTCGGCTAAAAGGAGTAAATAAGAAGAAGGGCCTCGGGAGACCGGGGCCCTTCTTCTTTTTCTTCAACTATCCTTCATGAGTGAAGATTGCTACAGCTGACCAGATGCACGCTCTCGGTGTGCGCATCGGAAAGCTCTGCCAAGCAGGAGACCTCATCCTTCTTAACGGCCCACTCGGCGCCGGCAAAACAGTTCTGGTTCAAGGAATCGGTGAAGCACTCGGTATTAGTGACGTTACCTCTCCTACCTTTGTTATTGCCCGCATCCATAAAGGGCCACTTCCACTGATTCATGTTGATGCCTATCGCTTACTTGAAGGCGGCAACGCAGCAGCCTTTCTTGATGATCTTGATTTAGATTCACCCCGAGAAGGTGCCGTCACCGTTATTGAATGGGGAGGCGCAGAGTCTGCTCGGTTAAGCGAAGAACGCCTTGAGATCACTATCGATCGCAGCGATGAAGTTCGTAAAGTGGCCATCAAGACAGTTGGCGCCCGCTGGCAAGGTGTTTCGCTATGAGTATTTCGCTAGCAATCGATACCTCAACTTCGCGCACCATCGTCGGAATCATTGAAGGCTGCCAAGTAACTTTTGAAGAATTTCATGAAGGTGCAACCGACCATGGTCGCGCCCTCTCTGAACTAGTGGCAAAGGCTTTGAAAACATGTGCGCCCGTTACTGACGTGGTCGTTGGAATGGGACCAGGGCCATTTACTGGACTTCGAGTGGGTATTTCATTTGCCCACACATTTGCACTCGCTCGCGATATTCCGGTTGTTGGAGTCTGTTCGCTCGATGCGATTGCCATCGAAGAAAGTAGCTACACGGTTGCAGTGGACGCGCGCCGTAAAGAGATTTACTGGGCGCGCTACGAAAATGGCACACGGGTTGATGGCCCTCATGTGAGCAAACCAGATCAAGTCGATGGATTTATCTTTGGCGTCTACCCAGATATGAAGAAGTTGGTTGCACTGGCAGATACCCAGAACGTGACTGAACCTATGTATTTACGTAGGCCAGATGCGGTTCCTACAGCGGAGCGCTCATGATTACCTATCGCCAGCCCATCGCTTTAGATATCCCAGTTCTTGCAACCTATGAGAAAGAGCTCTTTCCATATTCACCGTGGAGCACTTCGCAATTTAAAGAAGAGTTTGCAGGAATTCCAACTACTCGCTACATGTCGGTGGCAGAGTCAGGCAACAAAGTTGTCGGTTATTGCGGAGTCTTTCTGCCAGCCCCTGGCGTTGAAGCCGACATTCTGACTGTTGCTGTTCTGCCGGATTTTCGCCGCCAAGGAATCGCCCGCGAATTTATGCGCCAGATCGAGCAGTGGTCGAAAGAGCGTGGAGCGAGCGCCATGATGCTTGAAGTTGAGCAGAGCAATAGCGCAGCCATTGAGCTCTATAGGAGCCTGGGCTATATGAAGATCTCAGTGCGGATGGATTACTACGGCCCTGGCCAAGACGCCTTCGTGATGCGTAAGGACTTCAACTAATGCAACCAATTGTTCTAGGCATTGAGACTTCATGTGATGAAACCGCGATTGGCATTGTGCGCGGGCGCACCTTGCTTGCCAATGTCATCGCATCAAGCGTTGATGAGCATGCACGCTTTGGGGGAGTCGTACCTGAAATTGCATCCCGTGCTCATCTAGAAGCGATGTTGCCTGCGATTGAACGAGCAGTTTCAGAATCTCAGATTTCACTCCGCGATATCGATGCAGTTGCTGTGACGGCCGGTCCTGGCTTAGTGGGTGCGCTCCTTGTTGGAGTTGCATCTGCAAGTGGGCTAGCGCAAGGGTTAGGTCGCCCGCTATACGGCGTTAACCATCTGGCGGCCCACATCTCAGTTGATTACTTAACTCATGACCAACCTACTCGTCCGACCATCGCACTACTTGTCAGCGGCGGACACTCTTCGCTATTGCAGGTTAATGACATCACCGGTTCAATTACAAAGCTAGGTGCAACGATGGATGATGCAGCTGGTGAAGCCTTCGATAAAATCGCTCGCCTCCTGCAACTTGGTTTTCCGGGCGGCCCAGCTATTGATCGCGATGCACAGAGTGGATCCGCCAGCGCTATTGATTTTCCACGAGGGCTGACAACTTCAAACGACTGGGCAACGCGTCCTTATGATTTCTCTTTCTCAGGGCTTAAGACAGCAGTTGCCCGTTATCTAGAGAGCGCCCCAAAATATGTGCGCGCAGATGTTGCCGCCTCTTTCCAAGAAGCCGTTGTTGATGTTCTGCTACTCAAATCACTTGCTGCCTGTAAGGCAACGGGTATCGATTCACTTGTGATCGCAGGGGGAGTCGCCGCCAACTCCAGGCTTCGCGCCGTGGCCACTGAACGATGTGCCAAGGCGGGGATCGAACTTCGAATTCCGAAAGCCGGGCTCTGTACTGATAACGGGGCGATGGTGGCAGCTCTGGGCAGCCTGATGCTCAGCGCCGGAAAGCCCGCCACGCGGGGCGCCTTTGATGCAGATTCCAGCCTGCCGGTCGAGCAGGTCAGCCTCTAGCTTCGGATTTGCGAGGCGCGGGGCACTTGCATAGGCTTGGCGTTAGCACTCTAGGGTCGACACTGCTAACGGCAGCCCCCAAAGTGGAAAGACCCTTAACGATAAAAATAGCTAAAGGAGTACAACCATGGCAGTAGCCATTAAGCCGCTCGAAGATCGCATCGTTGTCAAGGCAAATGAAGCCGAGACAACAACAGCATCCGGTCTTGTCATCCCAGATACAGCGAAAGAGAAGCCACAGGAAGGCACAGTTGTTGCCGTAGGCCCAGGTCGTTTCGATGACGGCGCTCGCGTACCAATGGATGTAAAGGTCGGCGATGTCGTTCTCTACAGCAAGTACGGCGGAACTGAAGTTAAGTACAACAACGAGGAGTACCTCGTCCTATCTGCTCGCGACATTCTCGCGATCATCGAGAAGTAGCCCATGGGCAAGATGTTGGAATTCGACGAGCACGCTCGTCGCGCAATGGAACGCGGTGTTAATCAGCTCGCTGACACCGTCAAGGTAACGCTCGGCCCTAAGGGACGTAACGTCGTTATCGCTAAGTCATTTGGTGCACCAACTATCACTAACGATGGTGTGACAATTGCAAAAGAGATTGAACTCTCTGATCCAGTTGAAAATATGGGCGCACAGCTCGTCAAGGAAGTAGCTACCAAGACCAACGATGTCGCTGGCGATGGAACTACAACTGCAACAGTGCTGGCTCAAGCAATGGTCAAGGAAGGTCTTCGTAACCTTGCAGCCGGCGCACAGCCAATGGACCTTAAATTAGGCATCGAAGCAGCTGTTGAAGCTGTCTCAAAGCGTCTTCGCGAAAATGCAACTGTCGTAAAAGACAAGGCGCAGATCGCAGACGTTGCCACCATTTCAGCTCAGGACCGCGCAATCGGTGACCTCATCGCAGAAGCGATGGATAAGGTCGGCAAAGATGGCGTGATCACAGTCGAAGAAGCATCAACTACTGCGCTCGAACTCGAGTTCACAGAAGGTATGCAATTCGATAAGGGCTACATCTCTCCATACTTCGTCACAGACCAAGATCGCATGGAGTCAGTGCTCGATGATGCTTTTGTTCTCATCTCATCCGGAAAGATCTCAGCGCTCGCTGAACTCTTGCCTATCCTTGAGAAGGTCTCACAAGCTGGAAAGCCACTTCTTATCATCGCCGAAGATGTTGAAGGCGAAGCGCTCTCTACCCTCGTTGTAAACCGCATGCGCGGAGTATTTACATCGGCTGCAGTGAAGGCACCTGGCTTCGGAGATCGTCGCAAGGCAATGCTCGAAGACATCGCAATCTTGACTGGCGGAACCGTTATTTCAGCCGAAGTTGGAATGAAGCTCGATGCTGCAACTCTGGAAGATCTCGGTCGCGCCCGTCGCATCGTTATCACCAAGGATGCAACCACAATCGTAGATGGCGCTGGCGATAAGGCTCGCGTTGCATCTCGCGTAAGTGAATTACGTAGTGAAATTGCTTCATCAGATTCTGATTGGGATCGCGAAAAGCTACAAGAGCGCGTTGCAAAGCTCGCTGGTGGCGTCTGCGTTATCAAGGTCGGAGCACATACTGAAGTAGAGCTCAAGGAGAAGAAGCACCGTCTCGAAGATGCTATCTCTGCAACTCGCGCTGCAGTTGAAGAAGGAATCGTTATTGGTGGAGGCGCAGCCCTAGTGCATGCAGCTGATGCCCTTAAAGATAATCTCGGCTTCACCGGCGATAAGGCAGTAGGCGTTGCGCTCGTGCGCAAGGCATGCGATGAGCCACTTCGTTGGATTGCAGAGAATGCTGGCCTTGAAGGCTACGTTGTAGTTTCAAAGGTTCGCGCACTGAAGTCTCATGAAGGCTTCAATGCTGCAACTGATGTCTATGGCGATCTTGCAAAAGATGGCGTTATCGATCCAGTAAAGGTGACTCGTTCAGCCCTTGCTAACGCTGCCTCAATCGCTGCAATGTTTATTACAACAGAAGCTGTTGTCTTTGAACGTCCAGCAAATGAAGAGCCGGCATCAAGCGGCCATGGCCATTCACATGGACCTGGTGGACACTCACACTAAGTAGTAGAGATAAGAAATCCCCCGTGGTTGCCCACGGGGGATTTTCTTTTGAAGGAAGAAATGAATTTACGATGCGGTTGGAACCAAAGTAATTCCACGACGTGACAGGATTGCAAGGCGATCATCTTCTGAGAGACCGCCCCAGATTCCATAAGGTTCTTGAACGGCAAGTGCATGATCGCGGCACGCTTGGATAACAGGGCAGCTTGCGCAGACAGCCTTCGCAGCGTTCTCGCGATTGCGGCGACGTGGCCCACGCTCTCCATCTGGATGGAAGAACATCTCAGGCTCTTTATCGCGGCATGCGCCGTTGTACTGCCACTCCCATACCTCTTCGATAGGTTGCGGTAGACGTGATAGTTCAGCCATAGCTTCTCTCCTCTGTCGTTCTTGAGCATAAGGTACAACCGATTCATAGGTTGTTCAAGCATCTAACGCGCCAAGAGTTATTCAAAGTGCGAAATGTCCGTTTTTCAGGTGGTGAGTTCCCCCACTAGAGGGCACCATTGCGCCATGTCTTCTACCCCTTCAGGAGAAGTTGAAGAGAAGCTGACGGTGGCCGCAGTAGCCCGCCGCATCGGTGTCGCTCCGGCGACCCTACGAACATGGGATCGCCGATATGGGCTCGGGCCTTCAGATCACGTTGAAGGCGAACATCGCAGGTACTGCCCAAGTGATTTAGCGAAGTTAACGATGATGCGACGTTTGATCGTTGCAGGAGTTGCTCCAGCCGATGCTGCTGAGCAGGCCCGAGAATTTAAGGGCAAAGTAAAGTTATCAAAGATTGTTAAAGATATTGAAGTTCGCGAAGATGTTGTTGATGCGCTCTATAAAGCGCTACAAAGTTTTGATCGCCAATTTGTCGAAGAGACTCTCACTCACGAAATTGCCACTTATGGCGTTGAGGGAGCATGGGCTGATGTCATTGTGCCAACGCTATTTTTGATCGGTCAGGACTGGGAGACTGAGCAGAAGGGAATTGAGGTTGAGCACCTCTTCTCTGAAATTCTCACCCGCACAATGCACAACAGCGTCGTTGAGTTGAAGAAGCCAATTAATTCTCGCCCTGTTCTACTAGCGGCTGTTGGTGAAGAGCTCCACTCACTTCCTATCTATGCGCTGGCTGCGGCGCTCTGTGAAAGAAATATCCAAACTTATGTGTTGGGTGCGCGCACTCCGATTACCGCGCTCTCGGCGATGGTCTCTCGCTGTGCACCTCCTGCTATTTTCCTATGGGCACAACTAGCCAAGAATGCAGAAGAGAAATACTGGCGTGAAATACCTGCAATCCGCCCAGCCCCACGAGTTGTTGTGGGTGGCCCAGGTTGGGATTCAATTGAATGCGATGAAGTCATTAAGGCTGAGGGACTTGAGCATGCCTGCGAGGAAATTGCGCAGGCGCTAGGCGCCTAATTGAGCAGGTAGACTGCCCACTTGCGAAAGAAGTGAGGAGCGGTAGCGATGATCGATTCTGAGAAGGTCGCGCTCCTTGGCCTGACATATGACGATGTACTACTTCTTCCCGACGCATCCGATGTCGTACCTTCTGAAGTTGATACTTCTACTCGCTTAACCCGCAATATCACGCTAGCTGTTCCTGTGATCTCATCGGCTATGGATACCGTTACTGAATCCACCATGGCGATTGCGATGGCAAAAGCTGGCGGTATTGGAATTATTCACCGCAACCTGCCAATCGATGAACAAGTTACTCACGTGAAGTTGGTCAAGAACGTGGGGTTGGCTGGGGCTGCAGTAGGCGTTGGCGATGATGGATTCGCACGAGCCCAAGCTTTAATTGATGCCGGCGTTGATGTGGTTGTTGTTGATACAGCGCATGGCCACCACCGCGCAGTACTTGAAGCGATTGCACGCATTAAGCAGTATTCACCGACCATCGAAATTATTGGCGGCAACGTTGCTACTCGCGCAGGTGCACAGGCACTCATTAATGCAGGAGCAGATGCTGTCAAAGTTGGCGTAGGCCCTGGATCAATTTGTACAACGCGTGTAGTCGCAGGCGTTGGCGTTCCGCAAGTAACCGCAATCATGGAAGCGTCGAAGGCTTGTAACAAAGCTGGCATTCCATTAATCGCAGATGGTGGCCTGCAATATTCCGGCGATATCGTCAAAGCAATTGTTGCCGGCGCACATTCAGTAATGCTCGGTTCTCTTCTCGCCGGTTGCGAAGAATCACCTGGCGAACTCGTTGAAATTGATGGACGTAAGTACAAGGCATATCGCGGAATGGGTTCCCTTGGCGCAATGCAATCACGCGGTGAGAAGAAGTCATACTCCAAAGATCGCTATATGCAAGATGACGTTCTCTCAGAAGATAAGTTGGTACCTGAAGGCATTGAAGGAAAAGTTGCCTATCGTGGCCCGGTCGCAGAAGTTGTGCACCAACTAGTAGGTGGCCTGCGCAGTGGAATGGGATATGCCGGCGCTCCTGATATTGAAACGCTACGACGCGAGGGACGCCTCATTCAAATTACTGCAGCTGGCTTACAAGAGAGCCACCCACATGATGTATTGCATGTGGCCGATGCCCCTAACTACAGCAAGAAGAAATAGCCATGGATATCGAAATCGCTCCCGGAAAACGCGCTCATCAGGCCTACTCTTTCGACGATATCGCCATCGTCCCTAGCCGTCGTACTCGTACTCCCGAAGATGTCTCGACTGCTTGGCAAATAGATGCCTACAAGTTTGATCTACCACTTCTTGCAGCTCCTATGGATTCAGTGGTCTCACCTGAAACGGCAATCGCGATTGGAAAGCTGGGCGGTCTTGGCGTACTTAACCTAGAAGGCCTATGGACTCGCTATGACGATCCACGTATTCCACTTGGCGAAATTGCATCGATGCCAGATAAGCATGCCACTCGCCGTATGCAGGAAATTTATAGCGCACCAATTCGCCCCGAACTCATCAAAGAGCGTATTAAGCAGATTCGCGATGCTGGCGTCACAGTAGGCGCATCTCTTTCTCCGCAACGTACCGCTGAACTTCACAAGGCAGTTATCGATGCCGGTGTCGATATCTTCGTTATCCGTGGAACAACAGTCTCAGCTGAACATGTTGCGGCCGAAAATGAAGCGCTCAATCTTAAAAAATTTATCTACGAACTCGATGTTCCTGTCATTGTTGGCGGAGTTGCTACAACAACTGGCGCGTTGCACTTAATGCGTGCCGGAGCTGCCGGTGTTCTCGTTGGTTTCGGTGGAGGAGCTGCTCACACAACTCGCTCAGTACTAGGAATTGAAGTTCCGATGGCATCTGCAGTTGCTGAAGTTGCTGCAGCTCGTCGTGAGTACCTCGATGAATCTGGCGGACGTTATGTTCACGTTATAGCCGATGGTTCTATTGGAAAGTCTGGCGATATCGCAAAGGCGATTGCATGTGGCGCAGATGCTGTGATGATGGGATCAGCGCTTGCTAAAGCCGTTGAATCTCCTGGACTTGGTTGGCACTGGGGTTCTGAGGCGTATCACCCAGAACTTCCACGTGGTGCACGTATGAACGTTGGCACTGTAGGAACTCTTGAAGAAGTACTTGTCGGTCCATCACATACTTCAGATGGTTCGATGAATCTCTTTGGGGCCCTTCGTCGCGCAATGGCAACATGCGGATACTCTGATGTGAAATCTTTCCAGCGCGTAGATGTGGTTATTCATGGCCGCTAGCCACGGCGTACTTGTTGTCGATTTTGGGGCGCAATATGCGCAGTTAATCGCTCGTCGCGTGCGCGAGGCGAAGGTGTATTCAGAGATAGTTCCATCATCAATTACCGCAGCGCAGGTGAGCGCCAAGAACCCGGAAGCGATCATTCTTTCTGGAGGCCCTTCCTCTGTCTACGCCGATCACGCTCCTAAGGTAGATCCCGCAATCTTCTCGCTGGGAATTCCAGTTTTCGGTATCTGTTATGGCTTTCAAACAATGGCTGCAGCGCTTAATGGAGTAGTTGCGCAGACAGGTAAGTCAGAGTTTGGACGTACACCACTTTCTGTCATGAGTGGCTCTAAAGTTTTTGCAGGACTTCCTGATTCACAATCTGTCTGGATGTCACATGGGGACGCGGTCTCGCAAGCACCCGCTGGTTTTACCGTTAGCGCTGCAACAAGTGATACCCCGATTGCAGCATTTGAAGATGCATCCGGAAAATTAGCGGGAGTTCAATTTCACCCAGAAGTACTACACACCGAACATGGCCAGGCGATATTGCAGAACTGGCTTATCAATATTGCAGGTTGTAAACCTTCATGGACCACTGCCAATATTGCAGAAGATGAAGTCGCCAAGGCGAAGGCAGTTATCGGAACCAAGCGAGTTATATGTGGCTTATCAGGTGGAGTCGACTCAGCGGTAGCGGCTGCGATTGTGCAACGTGCCGTTGGCAAGCAACTGACCTGTGTCTTTGTCGATCATGGCTTGCTGCGCAGCGGTGAGTCAGAGCAGGTGCAACGTGACTTCGTTGCAGCAACAGGTATCGAACTCGTAGTCGTAGATGCTGTTGATCAATTCTTGAGCGCTCTTGCCGGAGTTACTGATCCGGAGGAAAAGCGGAAGATCATTGGACGCGAATTTATCCGCTCTTTTGAGAAAGCTGCCCGCGATATCGCAGCAGGTGGTGAAGTTGAATTCTTGGTGCAAGGCACCCTCTATCCCGATGTCGTTGAATCAGGTGGAGGCACAGGAACTGCCAATATTAAGTCGCATCACAATGTCGGCGGGCTGCCAGATGATTTGAAGTTCACTCTTGTTGAACCACTGCGCACGCTCTTTAAAGATGAAGTGCGCCATGTGGGCCTTGAGCTAGGTCTTCCTGAAGCGATTGTCTGGCGCCAACCTTTTCCAGGACCCGGCCTTGGCATTCGCATCATCGGTGAAGTCACCAAAGAGCGTCTCGATATTTTGCGCGAAGCTGATGTCATTGCCCGTGAAGAATTAAAGGCTGCAGGTCTTGATCGCGTCATCTGGCAGTGCCCAGTTGTTCTGCTGGCAGATGTGCGCAGTGTGGGCGTGCAAGGCGATGGCCGCACCTACGGGCACCCGATTGTGTTGCGTCCGGTATCCAGCGAAGACGCTATGACAGCCGATTGGTCTCGCATTCCTTATGAAGTTCTTGAGAAGATATCCACTCGCATTACCAATGAAGTCCGTGAGGTCAACCGAGTAGTACTTGATGTCACTAGTAAGCCGCCTGGAACGATTGAATGGGAATAGGAACTCGATAATGTTTAGAACTGCGAAGGTAGCAACAGTTGCACTAACGCTCATTGCAGCAACAACGCTCACAACTACATCTGCACAAGCTGCTGAACGTCCTGTCACGGTTCCCGGATGTAAGACTCCGACTTCAAAGAGCTCGACACCTAAAACTATTAAGCAACCTGCAGCTACGGCAAAACCAAAGGCTAAGACTCTTACCTTTAATACTAATTGCGGCGATATCGTAATTTCAATGTTGGGCAACAAGGCGCCTATTACAGTCAATGCACTTTCAACTCTTGCTAACGCTGGTTACTACAACAAGACCCTCTGCCACAGATTAACAACAGGAGGAATCTTCGTCCTTCAATGTGGAGATCCAACTCTTTCAGGTGGAGGTTCTCCAACTGGATGGAAAGGTTATGCCGACGAGAACCTGCCGAAAGATGCACCTGCGAATTACCCTGCGGGTACTGTTGCAATGGCAAACTCAGGACCTAAGACAAATGGTTCACAATTTTTCTTGGTCTATAAAGAGACCTACCTTCCACCCAACTACACAATCTGGGGAAAGATCACCAAAGGCCTTGATTTAGTGCAGAAGATTGGCGAAGTTGGCGCTTACAAGATGAGCGGAACTCAGGCGATGTATGCCACTGATGGTTACCCAATTCAGATGGTAGAGATCGTGAGAGCTAGCGCCAAGTAAAGGCTCCGAATTAATCTGTATTTACAATCTTGAACGCTTCAGCGATTCGACCTTCAGGAAGTCCGCCAATACCGGCGTTACGTTGGCCCCATTCACGCAACATCTCTTCCAGGTTATCCATATGACCTGTCTGTGATGCATGTTCTTTGAGCGCTGCAATCTTGAAATGGAAGGTATCGGTGATATCAACGAAGTGATCTGGATGAGCATGTCCTTGCATCCATACTTCGCGAACCTTCCAAGGCTGTAGCCCTTCTTTTTCAAGTAAATCGGTAAAGGCGTAAGGGTTACGGGCATCAGGGTAGACAGCCTGAATAGTGGCTTCTCCTGCAGCTAAGTGATCTGGGTGGCTAGCGCCAATTCGTTCCCAGTTTCTTTCAGGTGATTGGCAGATGATGCGATCTGGTTGGACGCGACGAATCTGGCGAATAATATCTTTGCGTAGCTGCAAGGTTGGCTCGAGATGGCCATCGACATAATTTAAAAAGGTAACATCGCTAATTCCGAGAGCCGCACATGCTGCGCGTTGTTCGCGTTGACGCACAGCGGGCATCTCTTCGCGAGAGTATTCGGATGCTTCGCCACCTTGATCTCCATTAGTGCAGAGCACATATGAGACAGAGATTCCTTGTTGTACCCATTGTGAGATGGTTCCAGATGCGCCAAAGTCGGAATCATCGGGGTGGGCATTGACCACCAGAACGCGCTTGATTTCTGAATCTGCTATCGGTTCCACAACTCACCTATATCTTCTCGTGTGGGTGAAGCCTAATAGACTGCCCGCCATGACCGTGACCGACCCATTGCTCGAGGGACTCAACCCCGAGCAACAGAAGGCGGTTGCGCATGCTGGCTCTCCTTTATTGGTAGTAGCAGGTGCAGGATCTGGCAAGACGCGCGTATTAACAAGACGTATCGCCTACATCATGGCTAGGCGCGATGTGCGCCCCTACGAAATCTTGGCAATTACCTTCACCAATAAAGCTGCTGGCGAAATGAAAGAGCGCGTAACCGAGCTAGTGGGTCCAATCGCTAAATCAATGTGGGTCTCAACTTTTCACTCATCTTGCGTTCGTATGTTGCGCCAAGAAGTTGAACGGCTGGGATATAGCAGCACCTTCAGTATCTATGACTCAGCAGATTCACAGAAGCTGATATCTCGAGTGATGGAGACCCTCAATTTAGATTCGAAGAAATACCCCGCCCGCCAATTTCAGCATCTGATTTCAAATGCCAAGAATGAGTTGCAGACTCCATATGAATACTTAAGCAAAGCCACCAATCAATTTGAAACGATTGTGGCCGATGTTTACACCATGTATGAAAAGCGCCTGCAGCAGGCCAATGCAATGGATTTTGATGATTTGATTATGAAGACTGTGCAGGTGCTCCAGAAGCATCCCGAAGCAAAGGCGCGTTTTCGTTCACGTTTTCGCCACATCTTGGTGGATGAATATCAAGATACCAACCATGCCCAGTACGCCCTCATCAAAGAGCTCACCGGTACCGAAGGCGATGGCTTTCCAGTCGCCGAACTCTGCGTAGTAGGAGATGCTGATCAATCTATCTATGGATTCCGCGGTGCAACCATTCGCAACATTTTGCAATTCGAGGTCGATTACCCAAGCGCCACCACCGTGCTCCTTGAGCAGAATTACCGTTCTACTCAAAATATTCTCAACGCTGCCAATGCTGTCATCACCAAGAATGAATCACGGAAAGAGAAGAACCTCTGGTCAGATGCTGGATCTGGCGCACCCCTGACCGGCTATGTCGCCGAATCTGAATATGACGAAGCTGAATTCATTAAATCTGAGATCCGCTCTCTACAAGATTTAGGTCACTCCAATCCTGGAGACACGGCTGTTTTCTATCGCACCAACGCACAATCTCGTATCTTTGAAGAAATCTTTATGCGCGCAGCAATCCCTTACAAAGTAGTCGGTGGCTTGCGCTTCTACGAACGCAAAGAAGTGAAGGATTTACTGGCTTACTTACGAGTTCTGGCAAACCCTGATGATGAAGTCTCGCTCCGCCGAATCATTAACTTACCTAAACGTGGCATCGGTGATCGCGCCCTCGAAGAGGTCGAAGCCTTTGCAAGTGCACAAGGAATCTCTTTCTGGAGGGCGCTGCTGCGAGTTACTGAGGCAACGGGTGTGCCTAATAAAGCGGCGCAATCAATTGTTACCTTTACTCAGATGCTGATTGCGCTGCAGACTCTTGTTGAGGCAAAGACCAAGCCATCAGTGATTATCGAAGCAGTACTTGAACAATCTGGGCTGATGACAGAGTTAGAAAATAGTAAAGACCCTCAAGATGAGGTCCGCGTTGAAAACTTACAAGAACTCGTCTCAGCTTCTATGGAGTATGAAGAGCGCCCCTTTGAAGAGCTCGGCGAAGATGAAGAGATCTCACTTTCAGGCTTTCTTGAGAAAGTTTCTCTCGTTGCAGATGCTGACGAGATTCCAGATGGTGAAGACCATGGGGGAGTCGTTACCTTGATGACTCTTCACACCGCCAAAGGTCTTGAGTTTCCAACTGTCTTTCTGACCGGTATGGAAGATGGAATTTTTCCGCATGCGCGCACTCTTGATGATCCTCGCGAGATTGAAGAAGAACGACGTCTTGCTTACGTTGGCTTAACTCGAGCTGAAAAACGTCTCTACATTTCACGCGCTGAATATCGACTCACCTTTGGTTCACCTCGCTATAACCCAGCTTCACGTTTTCTCGATGAAATTCCAGCAGAGCTCATTGAATGGAAGAATGAAACTCGTTCCAGCTTCTCGCCATCTGCTGTAAAGAAATCTCGCCTTCCATCTGCGCCACCTCCACGTGCAACTGGAAAGAAATCAACTGCGATGGAACTTGCAGTCGGACAGCGTGTGTCACATGACACATTCGGCCTTGGGACTGTTGTAGCTCTTGCAGGTGATGGAGATAAGGCGGAGGCGACAATCAACTTCGGCCAATATGGCGATAAACGCCTCTTGCTCCGCTACGCCCCTGTCACAGCTCTTTAAAATAACCACTTAAGATTGCCCTATTAACAACGCGCACCCATGAGGAGCAATTAGTGGATCTCTACGAATACCAAGCACGCGATCTCTTCGAAAAGCACACCGTTCCTGTTTTACAAGGAGCTGTTGCAACGACTGCTGAAGAAGCGCGTAGCGCCGCAGCGAAGATGGGTGGCAAGGTTGTTGTTAAGGCACAGGTCAAAGTTGGTGGCCGCGGTAAGGCAGGCGGAGTAAAGCTAGCAATCGATGCCGATGATACTTTTGAAAAAGCTGGCGCAATTCTTGGCATGAATATCAAGGGACATACCGTTCATAAGGTGATGATTGCGCAAGCCGCACCAATTGCCTCTGAATACTATGTATCGATACTCCTTGACCGCTCTAACCGAACTTTTCTCGTTATGGCATCTGTTGCCGGCGGAATGGATATTGAAGAAGTTGCACATACTGCGCCAGAAAAATTGGCCAAGGTTCCAGTATCTGCAGTAGAAGGAATTTCATTGGCAAAGGCGAAAGAAATTGTTGCGCAAGCACAGTTCCCGGCCGATGTTGCCGACCAAGTTGCTGATGTTCTCGTCAAGCTCTGGGAAACTTTTCAATCAGAGGATGCAACTCTCGTTGAGGTAAACCCACTCGTAAAGACTGAAGATGGCCGCGTCGTTGCACTCGATGGCAAGGTCACCCTCGATGAAAATGCAGATTTCCGTCAGCCAGACCACGAAGCCCTTGTCGACCATGACACTGCAAATGCTCTAGAAGCAGCTGCGAAGGAAAAGGGTTTGAATTACGTAAAGCTTGATAACGGTCAGGTTGGAATTATCGGCAATGGCGCAGGCCTTGTGATGTCTACCCTCGATGTTGTCGCTTATGCGGGCGAAAAGTTCGGTGGCATGCGCCCAGCAAACTTCCTTGATATCGGAGGCGGCGCTTCAGCACAGGTAATGGCAGATGGCCTCTCAATTATTCTGGGAGATCCTGATGTGAAGAGCGTCTTCGTCAACGTATTTGGTGGAATTACTGCATGTGACGCTGTTGCAAATGGCATTGTGCAAGCGCTCGAACTACTGGGTGCAAAGGCGACAAAGCCGATCGTGGTGCGCCTCGATGGCAATAACGTCCTTGAAGGACGAGCAATTCTTAACGCTGCTAACCATCCTCTGGTCGAGCAAGCCGAAACTATGGATGGAGCAGCATCACGCGCTGCAGAATTGGCGGCAAAGTAATGTCAATCTTTATCAATTCAGCAAGCAAGGTCATTGTTCAAGGAATGACAGGCTCCGAAGGTACAAAGCACACTCGTCGCATGTTGGCATCTGGCACCAAGATTGTTGGTGGAGTTACACCAGGTAAAGGTGGCCAAGTAGTTGATATTGATGGCACATCGCTACCGGTCTTCAACACAGTTGCCGAAGCTATGGCAGCAACAGGTGCAAACGTTTCGGTTGTGTTCGTGCCACCTAAGTTTGCTAAAGCTGCGGTCATTGATGCCATCGATGCGGCAATGCCGCTTGTCGTTGTCATTACCGAAGGTATTCCAGTACATGACTCTGCCTACTTCTACGCTTATTCACTTCAGAAGGGCAAGACACAGATCATTGGACCTAACTGCCCAGGTTTGATTAGCCCTGATCAATCTAACGTCGGAATTATTCCAAGCGATATTACAAAGCGTGGACCTATTGGGCTTGTCTCAAAATCAGGAACGCTTACCTATCAGATGATGTACGAGCTACGCGATATTGGATTCTCAACTGCTGTTGGTATTGGTGGAGACCCAGTAATCGGCACAACTCATATCGATTGCTTACGCGCATTCCAGGATGATCCCGAAACAGAAGCAATCGTCATGATCGGTGAAATCGGCGGAGATGCCGAAGAGCGTGCAGCTGCATTTATTGCAGAGTATGTTCGCAAACCTGTCGTGGGTTACGTTGCCGGCTTTACTGCGCCAGAAGGAAAGACCATGGGACACGCAGGTGCAATCGTCTCTGGTTCATCTGGAACTGCGCAAGCAAAGAAGGATGCTCTCGAAGCAGCCGGTGTAAAGGTCGGTCAGACTCCAAGTGAAACAGCGCAATTAATGCGCGGTCTACTAGGTCGGTAACACGTTCAATGCAACGCGTCCTCTCGGTCTCGTTGTCACACGTCATCCGTAGCGCTGCAACTTTGTTGCTGCCATTTTCATTTATTGCACTGATTGCCTGGGCGACAGCTGGAAGTGCCAGCGGCAGTACCTCTGATCCCATTCGCGGCGCAGTATGGATTTGGCTTGGCGCACACCATCTTCCCTTTCAATTAGCGCTTCCACCAACCTCACTTCCTGGCTATCTCACCTTCCTTCCCATCGGTGGCTTGGTTCTTCCCTTCTTAGTCATTCGTGCGACATTTAACCGAGCAATCGATAGATTGCAAGGCGACTTCCATGACATCAATGGTGTGCGACTTATTTTCTCTTCTATGTACGCAGTTCTACTTACCGCACTTGCCTTCTTGAGCGGCTCGACCGCTGTTACTCCGCAGTGGTACCTAGCGCCCATCTTTGGATTTATTCTCTGTCTCCTTACCACCATGAGCGCCGGATATCGTGTTCACCCGTCGCGCGCCCTTCGCATAGCACTTCGCATTACTTCAATTTATATAGGCGTTGCTCTCGTGGTCACCACGCTCTTACTCATTCTCAACTTCACGCAGGTAAAGAACATCACCATCTCTCTACAACCAGGAATTTTTGGCGGCCTACTACTGCTCTTTCTTAACGTGCTTTATCTTCCCAACGCAGCAGTTGCAACTGCTGCCTATTTCTCGGGAACAGGACTTGCAGTCGGAGCCGGCACAATTGTTTCTCCATGGTGGTATCAATTGGGGCAGTTACCGGCACTTCCTCTCTTAGGAATTCTGCCAACTTCGCGTCAACCGCTTGCCCTCTTGGGAGTTCTCTTCTTCATCGGACTTGGCGTTCTCTTGGCGCGTTGGGCCCTTGCTCATGGAATACAGACTTTGATTCAGAGCTATCTCTTCACTATCGCGCTGGCAACGCTGCTGGCATATCTTGGAAGCGGTGCACTGCTCACTGCTGAGATGGGTGCACTGGGAGTCTCTATCTGGAAGTTTGTTCTATCGATTGCGCTTGAAATCGGAATTGGTGCGGCAGCAACAACTTTCGTTATGAATAAACGACTTTCGGTAAAGAGCTAGCTCATGAAGCGCATCGTCGTTTTGGCATCCGGTAGCGGAACGCTGGCACAGGCGATATTTGATGCAGTAAGAGATGGGCAACTTGCCTGCGATATTGTCGCGGCTATCTCTGATCAAAAAGATGCACAGGTATTAGACCGCGCTCATCGCGCCAAGATTGAGACCTTCACAATTCCAATGTTGGCCGATCGCAGTGAATGGGATCGCGAACTCGAGACCTTGATTGCAGCACTTCGCCCAGATCTAGTTGTCAGCGCAGGATTTATGCGCATCCTGTCGCATCGCATCACCGAAAAATTTCGCATCATCAATAGCCATCCAGCTTTATTGCCGGCATTTCCCGGCGCGCACGCTGTTCGCGATGCCCTTGCGGCCGGCGTAAGCGAGACAGGGACCACGATTCATTGGGTAGATGCTGGAATCGATACCGGTGAAGTCATCGCGCAAGAGAAGGTGGCGGTTCTTGCGGGAGATACTGAAGAGTCGCTCCACGAACGCATTAAGATTAAGGAACGAGGTCTCATCGTCGCGACCATTGCTGCACTGCTTCCCACACTCAAGCAAGATCCTCGCTAGAAAATTATTTGGAGAAAAGGCAATGGCTGATCGCAAACCCATACGACGCGCGCTAGTCAGCGTCTATGAAAAGTCACGGCTCCTTGAACTCGGTAGTGCTCTTCAAGAAGCTGGCGTTGAAATTCTCTCAACAGGTTCAACTGCCAAAACCCTTGCGGGCGCCGGAATTGCTGTTACAGAGGTAGGTGAATACACCGGATTTCCAGAGATTATGGGTGGACGTGTAAAGACTCTTCATCCCCGTATTCACTCTGGAATTTTGGCGGATCAGAATAACCCTGAACATCTTGCAGCTATTGCAGACCTTGATATCGCACCCTTTGACCTCGTTGTCATCAACCTCTATCCCTTTGCAGCGACCATCGCATCGGGCGCTGATTTTGCAGAATGCATCGAGCAGATTGATATCGGTGGTCCATCGATGCTACGTGGGGCTGCCAAGAACCACGGATCAGTTGCAGTTCTATGCCATGAAAGCCAATACGACCAAGCGATTGCAGCCCTTAAGTCAGGTGGCTTTACCGATGAAGAACGTAAGCGCTTAGCTCTCGACGTCTTTCGCACAACAGCTGAATACGATCTGACAATCGCTAGTTGGCTCGGTTCCACTGTCAGTGATCAGATACAAGATATCGATTGGTTTGGACTCATCTACAAGCGAGATAACGCTCTGCGTTATGGAGAAAATCCTCACCAACAGGCTGCTATCTATCGAGGTGGGCCAGCTGGAATTGTGAACGCAGTGCAGTCACACGGCAAAGAGATGTCCTTTAATAATTACACCGATGCCGATGCTGCTTGGCGCACAGCTTTAGATCACTCTCAACCATGTGTTGCCATCATTAAGCATGCCAATCCTTGTGGAGTTGCCATCGGTAGCGATATCGCAGATGCATATACCAAGGCACACGCGTGTGATCCTGTTTCTGCCTTTGGCGGGGTAATTGCGGCAAATCGCACCGTAACTGTTGCGATGGCTACACAAATTTCAGAAGTCTTTACAGAGGTAATCATCGCGCCTGAATATGAAAGTGCAGCCCTTGATATCTTGATGAAGAAGCCATCGATTCGTATCTTGACTTGCCCAGTCACTCGAATATCACCGCTTGAAATTCGCCCAGTATCTGGTGGCGCTTTACTTCAAGGCACCGACTTGATTAACGCTGCTGGCGATGATGCAAAGAACTGGAAGCAAGTAACAGGCGCTCCCGTCTCATCTGAAGTGCTTGCAGATCTACAGTTTGCCTGGCGCGCAGTCCGCGCAGTAAAGAGCAACGCCATATTGCTAGCAAAGAACGGCGCTGCAGTTGGAATTGGAATGGGACAAGTCAATCGCGTTGATTCTGCAAAGCTTGCAGTTGATCGCGCCGGTGATCGAGTACGCAATAGCGTTGCTGCATCCGATGCCTTCTTCCCCTTTGCAGATGGGCTAGAAATTCTCACAGCAGCAGGGGTCATAGCAATCGTGCAACCAGGTGGAAGTGTGCGCGATGAAGAGGTGATTGCGGCAGCAGAGCGAGCAGGCGTGGGCATGTTCTTCACCAACACCCGACATTTCTCTCACGCATAAATCACGCAATAGGATGGCCTTATGAGCAGCGCACAATTACTTGATGGCAAGTCACTCGCTGCATCCATCAAAGCAAGCCTTGCCCAACGTACAACGGCGCTCACAGCAAAAGGTATTACTCCTGGGCTTGGCACAATTCTTGTGGGAAATGACCCGGGCTCACATTCCTATGTCAGCGGTAAGCATCGCGATTGCCAAGAAGTAGGCATCAACTCCATTCGTATTGATTTACCAGCATCAGCTACACAGGCAGATGTTCTTGCGGCAATCCGCGACCTCAATGCAGCAAAAGAGTGCACTGGCTACATCGTTCAACTTCCGCTCCCAAGTGCAATCAATACCCAGACAATTTTGGAAGCAATTGATCCTGATAAAGATGCTGATGGTTTACATCCGATTAATTTAGGAAGGCTGGTTGCAGGATATGCCGCACCCCTTCCATGTACACCGCGCGGAATTGTTGAGCTCATTAACCACTACAAGATTCCATTAGCTGGAGCAGAGGTTGTTGTTATTGGTCGTGGCCTCACAGTTGGCCGCCCTCTTGGACTTTTGCTGACACGCAAAGCAGAAAATGCCACAGTTACTTTGACGCATACCGGCACAAAAGATTTAGCCTCACACACACGACGAGCAGATATCGTTGTTGCAGCTATCGGACAAGCACATTTTCTCAAAGGTGACATGGTCAAAGCTGGTTCTACAGTTCTTGATGTTGGAATCTCTCGTACCGATGCTGGACTTGTTGGCGATGTAGATCCATCTGTGATGAAGGTGGCAGCCTTTGTTGCTCCAATGCCTGGGGGAGTTGGACCGATGACTCGCGCCATGCTCTTAACAAATGTGGTTGATGCATGCGAGCGATAACTTCAATACAACTTCGCGTGGCATATATCGTTATTGCGCTCGGCGTAATTGCGGGCATCGTGGGTTTTGTTCGCTCTGGCGCCCTTGCTATCTCGGCCGGAACAGCTGTGATTGCCCTCGCACAATGGAACCAACGTAAATTTGAGCGCTACCTACCACTTGCGATTGCGCTTGTGCTCTTTGGACTGGCTATCGCCCTTCCGAAGGGGTTGTAGAGTTCGCTCGATATCAAGATAACCCGATATCAAAGTATTGGGACAACTCGCTCAAAGGGATCATCATGGCAAAGAAAGTCACCGTTGTAGGTGCAGGTTTCTATGGTTCAACTACCGCTCTCAGGCTCGCTGAATACAACATCTTCGATGAAGTTGTACTCACAGATATTCTCGAAGGAAAGCCTGAAGGTTTAGCGCTGGATATGAACCAGTCTCGTTCCATCGAAGGCTTTGAAACAAAGATTACTGGCGCAACCACAACACCAGAAGGTGCAGGCTATGAAAAGACTGCCAACTCCGATGTTGTAGTTATTACCGCCGGTCTTCCACGTAAGCCAGGTATGAGCCGTATGGATCTCATTGGAGTAAATGCCGGAATCGTCCGTGGCGTTGCCGAAAATATTGCAAAGCATTCACCCAACGCGGTCATCATCGTGGTTTCAAATCCACTTGATGAGATGACAGCCCTTGCCCAACTTGCCACCAACTTTCCAAAGAATCGCGTGATGGGTCAGGCTGGAATGCTCGACACTGCGCGCTTTACCAACTTTGTTGCTGAAAAGCTCAACGTTCCAGTCGGCACAGTGAAGACTCTTACCCTTGGATCACATGGTGACACGATGGTGCCGGTTCCAAGTCGTTGTACAGTCAATGGCGTTCCACTTTCAGATAAATTGTCACAAGCAGAAATTGACGAACTCGTAGATCGCACCCGTAATGGTGGCGCTGAAGTTGTAGCGCTGCTGAAGACAGGTTCTGCTTACTATGCGCCATCTGCAGCAGCAGCTCGCATGGCAAAGGCAGTTATTGAAGATTCAGGCGAAATCATGCCGGTCTGCGCCTGGGTTGATGGCGAATACGGAATCTCTGGCGTCTATCTGGGCGTGGAAGCAGAGCTCGGCAAGTCAGGTATTCGTAAAGTTGTTGAAAGCAAGCTCACTGATTCTGAAGTTGCTTCTCTTAAAGAAGCTGCAGAAGCAGTACGTGCAAAACAAGCTGATGTAAAGGATATGTAATATGTCAAAGATCAAAGTACAAGGCACTGTCGTTGAACTAGATGGCGATGAGATGACTCGCATCATGTGGCAGTTCATCAAAGATAAGTTGATCTTGCCTTACCTCGATGTCAACCTTGAGTATTACGACCTAGGCATGGAACATCGCGATGCCACCGATGATCAAGTCACTATTGATTCAGCGCGTGCAATCCAGAAGCATGGCGTCGGTATTAAGTGCGCAACTATTACCCCTGATGAAGCGCGTGTAGCTGAGTTTGGCCTTAAGAAGATGTGGAAGTCACCTAATGGAACTATCCGCAATATCTTGGGTGGAGTGATCTTCCGCGAGCCAATCATCATCAGCAATGTGCCACGTCTGGTTCCACATTGGACCAAGCCAATCGTGATTGGCCGCCATGCCTTTGGTGATCAATACCGTGCAACAGATCTCAAGATTCCAGGTCCAGGAAAGCTCACACTTACCTATGTTCCTGACGGTGGTGGCGAACCGCTCAACCTTGAAGTCTTCAACTTTGAATCATCTGGCGTTGCCATGGCGATGTATAACGTTGATGATTCAATCCGCGACTTTGCCCGCGCATCTCTTAACTACGGACTTCTTCGCAAGTTCCCTGTCTATCTCTCAACTAAGAACACAATCCTGAAGGCTTATGACGGTCGCTTTAAAGATATCTTTGAAGAGATCTACCAAGCGGAGTTCAAGGCGCAATTTGAGGCAGCTGGTATCTGGTACGAGCACCGCCTCATCGATGACATGGTCGCGATGTCACTTCGCATGGAGGGTGGCTACGTCTGGGCTTGTAAGAACTACGACGGTGATGTGCAGTCAGATACCGTCGCACAGGGTTATGGCTCACTTGGTCTGATGACATCGGTCCTGATGACTCCAGATGGAAAGGTCTGTGAATCAGAGGCAGCCCACGGAACAGTGACGCGTCACTACCGTGATCACCAAGCTGGAAAAGCGACTTCGACAAATCCAATCGCCTCAATCTTTGCTTGGACACAAGGCCTTGCCCATCGTGCCAAGCTCGATAACAACCCAGAGCTCGCGAAGTTCTCAAAGACCCTTGAGCAGGTATGTATTCAGACTGTTGAAGAAGGAAAGATGACAAAGGATCTAGCCCTACTGATCTCTCGTGATGCTCCTTATCAAACAACGCAAGAGTTCTTGGCATCGATTGATGAGAACTTAAAGAAAGCAATGGCTTAAGTAGAGATGAAGCAGGACACGGGTGTTTTAGCGCTCGTTGGTTCTGGTGAATATTCACCGCAGATGCAGGAGTTTGAAAGCGAACTCCTGCATCGTGCTATTTCTCGGGGAAAGAAGAATCGCTTTATTCAAATCCCTACTGCTTCATCCCATGAAGGATCTGCCAGCCGCGATAAGTGGCAACGCCTGGGACGTGAACAAGCAGAACGAATTGGTAGCGAATGGGTCTACCTCCCTATCCATGAAAAGGAAGATGCCTTTAACGCAGAGTTTGTGGAAGCAATGAGCGGGGCAGGGCTAATTTATTTCTCTGGCGGAGATCCTCATCGCATTGCAGATGTCTTTACCGGCTCTCCGGTCTGGGAAGCCATTGTGAGCGCATGGCAGAGCGGTTCATCGCTGGCTGGTTGTTCAGCAGGTGCGATGGCATTTGGCGGAACAATCATGGGTATTCGCAAGTCTCATCACAGCGCAGGTTTAGGAATAGTCCCTGGATTAGAAGTGATTCCACATTACGACAAGATGTTGGGCTGGCTTCCTGAACGCGTGACAGCTTTTGTGCTCCGCCCAGATGCCGAGACGACGCTCATAGGCATTGATGAAAACACTGCGCTTATCTGCACAGATAAGTGGCAGAGCTACGGACGCGGAAAGATTCACACCTTGCGCGGTGAACTCGAGATAAGTGTGGAGCCATTTTCTATTCACTAGCGCTCATGTACTATTGCGAAAAATCCATGGGGGAGTAATCGTGAAATCGTTACAAGATAATGGTCTAGAAATCTGGTTCCTTACCGGAAGCCAATCTCTCTATGGTGAAGAAACTTTGGCGCAGGTTGCACAGCAGTCACAAGAAGTAGTTGCAACTCTCAACGCTGCGACACATATTCCTATCAAGGCAACATGGAAGCCAGTTCTGACTACCCCAGAAAGCATCAAGGCCATCTGTTTAGAGGCTTCCTCCAACCCCAAGTGCGTTGGCGTCATCGTCTGGATGCATACATTTTCGCCAGCGAAGATGTGGATTGCTGGCCTCAGCGCGCTGCAAGTTCCAATCCTGCATCTGCATACCCAAGCCAACTCTGCTCTGCCATGGGAAACCATTGATATGGATTTCATGAATCTCAACCAAGCAGCGCACGGCGATCGCGAACATGGACATATCCAGGCACGTTTGCACCTACCCCGCAAAATTGTGGCGGGCCACGTCAGCGATGCAACTGTCTCAACTCGGATTTCACATTGGATGCGCGCTGCTATTGGTTGGTACACCGCACAAAACCTTAAGGTCGCGCGTTTTGGTGACAATATGCGCTTTGTTGCAGTTACAGATGGCGATAAGACCAGCGCACAGATTGCCCTCGGTATGTCTATCGAGGCATATGGCGTTAATACCTTGGTAGATCTAGTTGCAGCAGTTGAGCCAAGTGCGGTCGATGCCCTCATCAATGAATATGAAAAGCTATTTGATATCGCACCTGAGATTGCTAAGGGTGGGCCACGTCATGACTCTCTTCGTTACCAAGCAACAATTGAAATCGCGCTAGAGCGTTTCCTCGAAGCTGGTAATTTCGGTGCATTCACAACTAACTTTGAAGATTTAGGCGCTCTCAAGCAGCTTCCTGGACTTGCTGTTCAACGTCTGATGTCTAAGGGATATGGTTTTGGCGGTGAAGGAGATTGGAAAACCTCTGCGCTATTGCGCATCATCAAAGCGATGACTGAAGGTCTGCCAGGTGGCACCTCCTTTATGGAGGATTACACCTATCACTTTGGACCGGGCGAACCGAAAGTTCTTGGTGCACATATGCTCGAGGTCTGCCCCACTATTTCTACACAGCGTCCCCGTTGTGAAATCCATCCACTCGGTATTGGTGGAAAAGATGATCCAGTTCGCTTGGTCTTTAACGCACAACCTGCACAAGGCCGCGTCGTTGGCCTGATGGATCTTGGTGATCGCTTCCGAATTGTCTCTAACGATATAGAG
This sequence comes from Candidatus Nanopelagicaceae bacterium, assembly GCA_965267875.1. Classification (GTDB taxonomy): domain Bacteria; phylum Actinomycetota; class Actinomycetes; order Nanopelagicales; family Nanopelagicaceae; genus Planktophila. The sequence goes on from OZ254157.1 coordinate 323,220, forward strand.
GTCGTTAATCCGGATAAAGATTTGAAATCACTACCGGTGGCATGTGCTGTCTGGAAGCCAGCGCCAACTCTTGCCACCTCGGCTGAAGCCTGGATCTATGCTGGCGGCTCTCACCACACCGTCCTGAGCACCGCCCTGGACCCTGAGGCGCTCACTGACTTTGCCCAGATTGCCCAGGTCGAGCACCTGCGTATCTCGGCTAGCACCACTATCGATGAATTCCAGAAGGAAATCAGGTGGAATGGCGCCTTCTTTAAGCTCTCCAGCCTGACCTAAATCGAGGGCGATTCGCCGCTGGCGCGTAACCAAATCGTTATCACCCACGGGGTTAAACCCGTTGACTACCCGCTTGTGGCAAAGAAAGATGTCGGAGTGTAAAACCTAATCTTTGCGGCCATGCCGTAATTCTTTAGGGGGTACGCAACCCAAGTGAGGAAAGTCCTCAAATTTAAGAAAGGCGCTACATGCTAAAGAAGTCAAAAGTCGCGGCTGTCTTTGCTGCAATTGCGCTAGCTGTTTCATCAGCTCCAGCATCAAATGCTGCAACTGATAAGCAACTAGAAATCTTTACCTGGTGGGCATCAGGCGGAGAAGCTGCAGGTCTTGCAGGAATGACAACTGAGTTCGAAAGACTCAACCCAAATACACCATTCATTAACGCTTCAGTTGCAGGTGCAGCTGGTGTTAACGCTAAGGGTGTTCTTGTATCACGTATGCAAGCTGGCAATCCACCTGACACATTCCAGGCACACGCTGGCGAAGAACTATCTTCTTATGTAAAGGCCGGACAGATTGAAGACGTCTCATTCCTTTACAAGTCAGAAGGTTGGGACAAGATTTTCCCTAAGGATCTTATTAAGACTCTTACAACAAATGGAAAGATCTACTCTGTTCCTGTAAACATCCACCGTTCAAACGTTTTGTGGTGGAACCCAGCAGCAGCTAAGAAGGCTGGAATCACTAAGGCTCCAGCAACTCTTGATGCAATGATCGCTGATATGGCGAAGTTCAAGAAGGCTGGAATTGATGGAATCGCACTTGCTGGTAACGGCGACTGGGCGATTGCTCACCTCTTTGACTACGTACTTCTTGCTTCAATGGGACCAGATAAGTTTGATGGTCTTTGGAAGGGCACAACAAAGTGGAACGGACCAGAAGTAAAGAAGGCAATTGGTCAGTTCTCAAAGGTTCTTTCATACGGTAACTCAAGCAAGTCACTTGACTGGCCAGATGCTGGAAAGCTTGTAACAACAGGCAAGGCCGGCTTCTTCATCATGGGTGACTGGGCTTCATCACAGTGGCAGTCAGAAGGCCTCAAGCTAGGCAAGGACTACACATGGGCACCAGGTCCAGGAACTGCTGGCGTATACCAGTGGCTCTCAGACTCATTCACATTGCCTAAGGGCGCAACAAACCGCGATGCAGGTATCGCATGGCTCAAGGTCTGTGGATCAAAGGCTGGACAAGATGCATTTAACCCTAAGAAGGGTTCAATCTCTGCACGTACAGACTCAGATCCAAAGCTCTACGACAGCTACCTCCAGGCAGCAATGAAGTCATGGAAGAAGGATCGCCTCGTCGGTTCAACTGTCCACGGCGTTAACTGGGGCAATGCAGGTATGGCAGCGTACAACTCAGCAGTTGGCCGCTTCTACACCGGTGGAGCAAAGGATTCAGCGGGCTTTGTTAAGGCTCTCCTTGCAGCTCAGAAGGCAAACGCACAGGGATAAGCCCCTGTTTGGTTGTCATCAACTGAACATCTAAGTTCTGAAGTTCTGGCGGAATCGATAAGGTTCCGCCAGAACTTCAGACTTTTTCACAAATAGATAAAACTTAATAACTTGAAAAATTGGTTTTTGTAACGCAGTGCGAGAGGCGCAATTTCAGTGAGAGCCACCCGAAAGAAAATCCAGAACCCGTGGGGCGGATTTTTATTTGTACTTCCATCCATTATTGCGATGGCTGTTTTTGTCTACGGAATGATTGGTTACACCTTCGTAGAATCTCTAGAGAATAGATATAACGCCTACACCACCAAGATTGAGTTTGTAGGTCTAGTCAATTACATCGAGCTCTGGTCAGATCCTGAGTTCACCCACGCACTCTCAAATCTTTTGAAATTTACCGCAGTCTTCATGATTGGCTGCATGCTCTCAGGTCTGATCATGGCGCTCTTGCTCGAAAAGGGAATTAAGGGCGAGGGATTCTTCCGCTCTACCTATCTCTATCCAATGGCCATCTCATTTATCGCTATGGGAACTTCCTGGCGTTGGTTGATGGACTCAGCCCGTGATGATGATGCAACTGGACTTAACTACATCTTAAAGAATATTGGCCTCGGCGCTCTACAGAGCGATTGGTATACCTCTGAAGCTGGCTCGATGTATGCCATGGCCCTTCCTGCAATCTGGCAGATGGCCGGTTATGTCATGGCGCTCTTCCTCGCTGGTTTCCGTGGAATCCCTGATGATCTACGTGAAGCAGCGCGAGTCGATGGCGCCTCTGAATACAAGATCTACCGCCACATTCTCTTCCCACAGTTGTCGCCAACATTCCTGACAGTTCTTATCATTTTGGGCCATATCTCCATGAAGGTCTTTGACCTCATCTTCGGTATCGCCACCAAGAGCTATGTCACCAAGGTTCTCGCTATCTATATGTGGCAGACCATCTTTGATTTCCAGAACTACGCAAAGGGCGCGGCAATCGCAATCGTCATCTTGTTGATGATCGCAGTCGCTGTTATTCCATATCTCATCTATGTAAATAAGACTGAGGAGGCGAACAAATGAGTTCAGATCTCGCAACCCGCGTAACTCAAAAGCTCGACGTTCGCACTAAGAAGCGTTTAGATGGCAAGGGCCAGTTCTGGCTCGTCTTCCGCTACTTCGCTTTAACGATTCTCTTCGTCATTGCAGCGCTTCCGATCTACGTCATGGTGATCAACTCAGTAAAGGGAATCACCGGCGTTTCGCAATCAGCCGCCTTTATCCCGCCAACAAGCTTGAACTTTGAGGCTTGGGGTCCAACGTGGGAAGTTCTACGCGAGCCAATGCTGCGTACCCTCTTCTTCGTTACCCAATCTTCAATCATCTCGGCAGTTATCGGAGCAATCAACGGCTTCGTCTTTGCAAAGTGGAAGTTCAGAGGCTCTAACTTTATATTCACAACATTCCTCTTCGGAATGTTTATCCCATACCAAGCGATCATGATTCCACTTACCAAGTTCAATCAATGGGCTGGTATCGGTGGAACCATCTACGTTCTGGTATTTGCACACGTCATTTACGGTATTCCGATCTGTACCTTGATTTTCCGTAATTACTTTGCTGCAATCCCTAACGAACTCATTGAAGCAGCCCGCGTCGATGGAGCTGGAATGGTCCGCATCTTCCGCACCATCTTCTTGCCGCTCTCTATCCCTGGTTTCGTGGTGGTTCTTATCTGGCAGTTCACATCTGCGTGGAATGACTTCCTCTTCGCGATATTCCTTACCGGTGGTTCTCCAAAGTTGTCTGTTGCAACAACTGCGCTCAACTTCATCACCGGTTCAGGTAACCAGGTCTACTACGGAAACAATATGACAGCATCGTTAATCGTCTCGATTCCAACGCTGCTTGTCTATCTCTTCCTTGGACGCTACTTCCTCCGTGGAATGCTGGCAGGTTCACTCAAGGGTTAGCCAAAGGGTTAAGAAAGAAGAGAAGTAAAAAGCCCCGCTGCACAGTGTGCAGCGGGGCTTTTTCTTGTACTACTTAGTTGATGCGGTTACCTGTTGCTGTATCAAAGAGGTGGACAGCGTTACCTACATTTGCCACTGTCACTGTATCTCCAGCCTTAGGTGGGTTCTTTGGATCCCAACGCACGATTACCTGAACGCCCTCATCTGATGAGTTAGCGAACTTAACATTTGTATCTGCAGGCTTGCCGTAGACAAATGCATCAGAACCGAGTTCTTCAACAACTTCTACAAAGACATGGAAGCCCTTTGCTGCTGGAACCCATCCTTCTGGGCGAATTCCGACAGTGACGCTAGAACCTGCAGATGCTGGCACGTCGATATCGAGATCACCAAGATGAGCCTTGCCGCCAGATACTGGAGCAACGAGAAGGTTCATGGCAGGAGAACCGATAAAGCCTGCGACGAAGACATTGGCTGGCTTGTCGTAAAGGTTACGAGGAGTGTCAACTTGCTGAAGCAAGCCATCCTTGAGAACTGCTACGCGATCACCCATGGTCATAGCTTCAACCTGGTCGTGAGTTACATAGACAGTGGTGATTCCAAGGCGACGCTGCAAGGCAGCGATCTGTGTACGAGTTGCAACGCGCAACTTCGCATCAAGGTTTGAGAGTGGTTCATCCATCAAGAAGACTTGTGGCTCACGAACAATTGCTCGGCCCATAGCAACGCGCTGACGCTGACCACCTGAGAGAGCCTTTGGCTTGCGCTCTAGATATGGTTCAAGATCGAGCAACTTCGCAGCTTCACGGACTCGCTTATCGCGCTCGGCCTTATCGATGCCTGCGATTTTGAGTGCGAAGCCCATGTTCTCTGCAACAGTCATGTGTGGGTAGAGCGCATATGACTGGAAGACCATTGCGATATCGCGATCTTTTGGTGCAACGTTTGTTACATCGCGATCACCAATAAGAATTCGACCACCGTCGATTTCTTCAAGGCCTGCCAACATACGAAGTGATGTTGACTTTCCGCAACCTGATGGTCCAACAAGAACAAGGAACTCTCCATCGTTGACGGTGAGGTTGAGCTTGTCTACTGCAGGTGCTGTTGTGCCTGGGTAGATGCGGGATGCATTTTCGAATACGACTGATGCCATGTTTCTACTTCCTAATCCGGGCAGGTACGTGCCCGACGGTCCGAGGATGAGGTCGCTAGCCGGTTGGCTAGCGTGGGAAAGGTTATGTCAGGCGGGCCCCAATAGGAAGGGCCTTCGGTAGACTTCTCACATCATGGAACCTAACCCGAGTAGCTCACTCTTTACCTCCATAGGCCTGATTGCTGCCCTGATTGTCCTGGGCGCTATTTTCGTTGCAGCTGAAATCGCTCTGGTCTCTCTACGTGAAAGCCAGATTAAGCAGATTGCCACCCGCGGCAAGCGGGGCGCAAAGGTCGCCTCCGTCGCCAGCAACCCCAACCGACTTCTTGCCACCTTGCAGGTCGGCGTCACCGTTACAGGTTTTCTATCAGCAGCCTTGGGCGCTGATCGATTAGGCGACCATTTCATTCCTTGGCTGGAATCACGGGGACTTTCTGGCGACTCTGCATCGGCTGCATCCCTTATTGGGCTCACAATGGTGATTGCTTATTTCTCACTTGTATTTGGAGAGCTCGTTCCAAAGCGAGTGGCCCTTTATCGCACCGAACAGATTGCGATGTATTCAGCTGGCTTTATCGATGTTGTAGCCAAAATTTTCCGACCCATCATCTGGGTCTTATCGCACTCCACAAGTATTGTCGTACGCATCTTTGGTATTGATCCCAAAGAGCAGCGCTCGCAAATTTCTGAAGAAGAGCTCCTTGACTTAGTTGCAGGGCACGCAGCTCTTACAGATGAAGAACGCGACATTGTTGAAGAAGTCTTTAACGCATCTGAGCGCCAGGTTCATGAAGTCATGGTGCCTCGTACCGAAGTTGATTTCATGGATGCCTCACTTACTGTTGGTAAAGCGATCTCACTCGCTATTGAAAAGGCCCACTCACGTTATCCGGTTGTACGCGGATCATCTGATGAAGTTGTTGGGTTTATTCACGTACGTGACTTGTTGGATACCAGCCTTGCTAATAACAATGCCAAGATTCAAGAGTTAGCCCGCAACATCATGTACTTGCCGGGAACAAAGGGAATTCTGCCTGCGTTGACGGAAATGCGTAACCAACGCCAGCATCTAGCAATCGTTCTCGATGAGTACGGCGGTACCGATGGCATCGTTACCCTCGAAGACCTCGTTGAAACGCTGATTGGTGATATTCGCGATGAGTACGACACAGATGAAGCAGATATCTCACAAGAATCTCATACAGGTGATTTTGAAGTCGATGGCTTGATTTCGCTGGAAGATCTCATGGAAGAGACTGGAATTGAGCTGCCTGAAGGGCCCTATGAAACAGCCAGTGGTTTTGTCATGCATTTCCTTGGAAGAATTCCCGTCGTTAGCGACGTTGTAGGCGTCAATGGCGTGCGAATCACAGTGCTTTCTATGGAAGGAAAGCGAGCCGGTCGTTTATTGATCTCGCGTAACTACTAACTCGTGCGAGAATTGCAACTATGAAACGCGTCCTATCTGGCATTCAGCCAACGAGCGATTCTTTCCATCTCGGAAACTATCTGGGCGCGGTCAAACAGTGGGTTGAGCTACAGGATGGCCATGATGCCTTTTACTGCATCGTAGATTTACATGCGCTCACAGTCGAAACCGATCCAGCGCTTCTTCGCAAGCGCACCTTGGCATCTGCTGCCCAACTTCTCGCTCTTGGTATCTCACCTGAGAAATCAACGCTCTTTGTGCAGTCACAAGTTCCACAACACAACCAACTAGGTTGGATTATGGAATGTATGACTGGCTTCGGTGAGGCAAGCCGCATGACGCAATTTAAAGATAAGTCATCAAAGGCCGGTGCGGACTCAGCACGTGTTGGGTTGTTTACCTATCCAATGTTGCAAGCAGCCGACATCTTGCTTTATCAGCCACATTACGTTCCAGTCGGTGAAGATCAACGTCAGCATATTGAACTCACTCGAGATCTAGCAGGGCGCTTTAACTCTCGCTATGGGCAGACCTTCCAGATACCAGAGGCGTATATTTTGAAGACTGCCGCCAAGATCAACGATATTCAAGAGCCAACAGCGAAGATGAGTAAGTCATCAGGATCTGCGGCAGGCGTTATTGAAATTATGGATACGCCAGAAGCCAACCTAAAGAAGATCAAGAGCGCAGTTACTGATGCTGGCCGTGAAGTGAAGTTTGATCTGGCTGAAAAGCCTGGAATCAGTAACTTGCTTACTATTCATTCAGCCCTATCTGGCCGAACCATTAGCGATCTTGAAAATGAGTTTGCAGGCAAGGGTTACGGGGACTTCAAAACCGCAGTTGCTGAAGTTGTTGTTGAATACCTGCGCCCAATTCGCGCCAAAGCAGTTGAACTCCTTGAAGATGAGAAGCACTTGCTCGATATTTTGCACCAAGGATCTGCAAAAGCGCGAGTAGTTGCTCAAGAGACTGTGAATGCGACCTACAAGAATTTAGGCGTTGTTCTCTAATGAAGACCCGCCTTCTCCTTATTGCAGCCATTCTGGCGACTGCGCTTATGCCAGTGTCAGCATCTGCAGAACCTGCGCTTACTGTGGGCGTGGCATATGACATCGGTGGACGTGGCGATCGTTCCTTTAACGACGCATCTCATGCGGGCTTAGAAAAGGCGCAGAAACAATTTGATTTCGAGTTAGTTCCGGTAGTGACCGATGGATCTAGCGCTGACCGCGAAAAGCGAATCCGCTCACTTATCGCAAAGAATTGTGACCCCATCATCGCTATCGGTAGCGGCTATTCGCCAACGTTGCAGGCTCTCGCCGTTGAATACCCAAGCACGCACTTTGCAATCATTAATGATGCATCTGTAGCAGCGCTCAATGTCACCTCAGTTATTTTTGCAGATAATCAAGGCGCCTTCTTAGCTGGCTTTAGCGCAGCTCAGTTATCCAAGAGCGGCAAAGTGGCGATGATCGCCAACCCTGATCAAGCAGATATCTATAAAGATGGTTTTGCAGCCGGAGTGGCTGCGGCCAAGCGCAAGGTAATTCCTATCGTTAAGTATGTCTCTGGCTCATATTCCCTTGCGACTACTCAAGTCTTAGATGCTGGCGCAGATATCGTCTTTGTCACCACCCAGGGCTCAGATTCTGAAATTTTGAAGGTGATTGCATCCCGAGGCGCCAAGAAGAAGGGCGCACCTATTGGAATGATCAACGTTGAACCTGACCAATTCATCACAATTACAAACTCAACAAAACGATTCTTACTTGCCACCGTGATTAAGCGAGTAGATAAGGCGATGTATGACATCGTTGCTCTATCTCTTGCAAAGAGGCAGTACCTCGACATCCTTGATGAAAACGCTGGAATCTATGGTCGCCGCTACGGGATCACAGGTGGTGGAATTGAACTCACAGTGCGCTCCAACTCTCTGCTCCGATTGAGCAACTCAATTAACGCTGCTGCGGCGATAGCTGAAAAAATCCCCGCATAGCGCTCAAGTTCTACTTGAGAGTTTTCCAAATTGTTACATGCCACACTCCTGTAAATCGCCCTGTTTTTGTTCTATTTGAGCGTGAACTACTAGGCTCGCATCTACAGAACTACTCAACTCTCCTTGGAGGAAAATTGAAAAAGACAACAACATTTGTTGCACTTTTGGCTGTAGCTGCGCTTTCATTTAGCGCAACACCTGCAGCAAATGCAGCAACAACTAAGGCATGCCTTGCACTCGATACTGGTGGCGTTGACGACAAGTCATTTAACGCATCAGCATGGGCAGGAGCAAATGCTGCAGCAAAGGCAAACTCATCTGTAACAGTTAAGTACCTTGCAGCGGCATCAGATGCAGATTACGCACCAAACATTAAGAAGCTCATTGACGAGAAGTGCACCATCATCGTAGGTGTTGGCTTCCTTATCAATGGAGCAATCGTTGCAGCTGCGAAGGCAAACCCAACTGTTAACTTCGCAATTGTTGACCAGGATGGCGAAGACCACGGTCCTGATGGATCTGTCTACCCAGGTACAAAGTTTAAGAACCTAAAGCCACTTCAGTTCGACACCAACGAGTCTTCATTCCAGGCTGGATACCTTGCAGCTGGAGTTTCAAAGACCGGTAAGGTCGCAACTTACGGCGGACTTAACATCCCACCTGTCACTATCTTCATGGATGGTTTCGCTAAGGGTGTAGCTCACTACAACAAGGTCAAGGGCAAGAAGGTAGAAGTTCTTGGATGGGACATCGCTAAGAAGGATGGAACATTTGTTGGTGGCTTCTCAGATTCAGCAAAGGCTCTACAGATCTCTAAGAACTTCGAGCAGCAGGGTGTAGATGTAATCTTCCCAGTTGCTGGTGGACTTGGTGGAGCAACAGCAGGTAACTCACTTACTTCGAAGAAGTCAGTTGTTATCTGGGTTGATACCGATGGCGTAAAGGCTGCACCACAGTACAGAAAAGTACTCCTCACCTCAGTAGTTAAGGGTGTCGATACATCTGTAAAGGGTGTCATTCTTGACGAAGCAGCAGGAAAGTTCTCTTCAACCGGTTACTTCGGAAACCTCAAGAATAAGGGAACATTCATTGCACCTTATTACGACCTCATCCGTCGAGTTCCAACTGCGCTACGTACCGAAGTTACAAAACTTGGTAACGATATCCGCAACGGAAAGGTTTCAGCTAAGTAATTAACTGAATACTTCTAATAAAAGCGGGCTAGCACTTCGGTGTTAGCCCGCTTTTATTTCATCAATTAAAACTTTCTAAAGTCCGATAAAGCGAGTAGATTTACGCACATGTCCTTAGAGCTGCGCGGCATTACCAAGCGCTTTGGTTCGCTTACTGCAAATGATGCAATTGATTTGGTAGTTGGTGATGGAGAAATCCACGCCATCCTCGGTGAAAATGGCGCAGGCAAATCAACTCTCATGAATGTTGTTTATGGCCTTCTGCAACCTGATGAAGGATCCATCAGCGTTGATGGCAAAGAGATCACCATTCATTCACCGCTCGATGCTCTTGCTGCTGGAATTGGCATGGTGCATCAGCACTTTATGTTGATACCTGTCTTTACCGTTGCCGAGAACATCGTTCTTGGCCACGAGAAAACTAAAGGGCTAGGCATGCTTGATCTAGAGAGAGCTAGAAAAGAGATTCTTCGCGTTTCGGCAGAGTTTAATTTTGAAATTGATCCTGATGCCCTGGTGGAAAACCTACCGGTCGGCTTGCAACAACGCGTAGAAATCATTCGTGCGCTTATTTATGATGCAAAAGTTCTTATCCTCGATGAGCCCACAGCTGTATTGACTCCGCAAGAGACCGATGAGCTCCTTCGTAATATGAAGAAGTTGAAAGCCAAAGGAACATCTATTGTCTTTATTACCCACAAATTGCGAGAGGTAAAAGAAGCTGCCGACAAGATCACCATCATCCGTCGCGGCAAGGTCGTTGGGACTGCATCTCCATCTGCATCTCAAGAAGAGTTGGCATCTCTCATGGTGGGGCGCCCCGTTTCACTCGATGTCGATAAGAACCCTGCCAAGTTGGGTGGCGTCACTCTCTCAGTATCAAACCTGACAATCGCAGATCACACAGGCCGCTCACTAGTAAAGAACGTTTCATTTGAAGTCCGTGCGGGTGAGATTTTGGCAGTTGCTGGCGTACAAGGAAATGGCCAATCCGAATTAGCTGAATCAATCGTTGGATTACAAGAACATGTCACAGGCTCGATAAAGCTCGAGGGCCAAGACATCACTAAATCATCCGTCAGAGATGCTCTGCATGCAGGCATCGCCTTTGTGCCCGAAAGCCGCGAAGAAGATGGCCTCATCAGCTCCTTTAGCATTGAAGAGAATCTAATTCTCGATCTTCACGATCTACCACCTTATGCAAAGGGACCCGTAATTTCTCAGAGCGTTGTGAGCGCTGAGGCTGAAAAGCGAGTCAAAGAATTCGATATTCGTACCCAATCAGCGAAAGATTCTGCATCTTCACTCTCTGGTGGAAATAAGCAGAAGGTCGTCTTGGCGCGCGAACTCTCAAGGCCTGTGAAGTTAGTCGTTGCTTCTCAACCGACTCGTGGCCTTGATGTCGGTTCTATCGAATTTGTGCACGAGCGGATTATCGCCGAGCGTGATTCAGGTCGCGCTGTTCTCCTCTTCAGTACTGAACTAGATGAGGTTTCAGCTCTAGCCGATCGCATCGCGGTTATGTATCGCGGTGAATTTATCGCCATCGTTCCAGCAGATACTTCTCGCGAAGAACTTGGTCTCTTAATGGCAGGAGTAAAGCGATGAAGTTAAAGAAGTTGGTTCTTCCATTTCTCTCATTTGGTTTAGCGCTCTTTGCCAGCGGCTTATTGGTCGCATTCTCTGATTCAAAGGTCTTGGCCCTAAAAGGTGCGCCCCTTGAGATGTTGCAGAAAGCGCTTTCGACAGCAGGCGGCGCTTATTGGGCGCTCTTCCGTGGTTCAATCTTTGATCCGCAACTAGCGCAGGATCGCTTTATCGAAGGCTTCTATCCATTCTCTGAAACTTTAGTTGCAGCAACTCCACTTATTCTGACTGGTCTCTCTGTAGCACTCGCCTTTAAGGCTGGTCTTTTTAATATTGGTGCGCAAGGACAATTTATTGCGGGCGCAATTGGCGCAAGCTGGGTTGGATTTACCTTTGAACTTCCCGTCGTGATCCACACGCTGGCCGCGATGGCAGCTGCAATTCTCTTCGCAGGAATCTACGGGGGGCTGGTTGGCTTACTTAAGGCGCGTACCGGAGCGCATGAAGTGATCGTGACAATCATGCTCAACTATGTGGCCGCCTACTTTCTCTTATGGCTACTTAGTACGACAGCTTTTTTACGTCCTGGTAGACAAGATCCATTGGCGCCGGATGTACGAGAAAGTGCACAGCTACCGCATCTCTTTGGTGAAGATCTCCGTGCAAATTTAGGATTTATCATCGCTCTCATTGCAGCTGGCGCAATCTGGTGGCTACTCAACCGCAGCACCTGGGGATTTAGATTCCGCGCAGTAGGTGCAAATGCAGATGCATCACGTACTGCTGGAATTTCAGTTGCCAGAGTAACTACTTCAGTCATGTTTATTGCAGGTGCACTTGCCGGCTTAGGTGGCGCGATGCAGATTCTAGGCTCTGAACCTGCAATGACTGCTGGCATCGGCGGCTCTTTCGGTTTTGATGCAATTACCGTGGCCCTACTTGCACGCGCTAATCCAATTGGAACAGTCTTTGCCGCGCTTCTCTTTGGCGCACTTCGCGCTGGCGGATTGACCATGCAGGCAAGCACTGAAACACCACTTGATTTAGTTCTTGTTATTCAAGCACTTGTTGTTCTCTTTATCGCAGCTCCTGCGCTCGTAAAGGCGCTCTTTAGGTTGAAGAACGTTGAAACAGGCGAAGCAGTTGCCTCGAAGGGATGGAATGGCTGATGAGTAACACTGAAGTTCGCGCCCTCTCAGCTCCAGAGCGCCGTCGCAAGCGCGGCATCATCACTATGGCTGTACTCGCACTCTTTGGCTTTACCGTCTTCGGTCTTCTGCCAAAAGAAGGTCTGCCAGTTACCTACAGCTTCGTGCTCGGCAATGAGTGGATATTTGTTAAAGAGTGGATCGTAAATTCGAAGACTGGTGCCCTTGGTTTCTCTATTGCATCCATCCTCGCAGTCTTACTAGCAACTCTACAGTTCAGAGCGCGCAAGACCAGTCGTTTTGCCAGCGGCCTCTTCGCTGCAACTTTCTTGATGTCATTTCTCTGCTGGGCTGCAGCCGGTAAGTTCATTCCATTTACAGGCTTGCTACAAGGTGCGCTCCTCTTATCTGTACCGCTGATTTTCGGCGCTATGGCAGGCGTGCTCTCTGAAAGATCTGGCGTCATTAACATTGCAATTGAAGGTCAGCTGCTGGCCGGTGCTTTTATGTCAGGTGTTATTGCATCCCTTACTCAGAACACTTGGTTAGGCTTACTTATCGCTCCCTTTGCCGGCGCTGCCATCTCATGGTTGCTCGCAGTCTTTGCGATTAAGTACGGCATTGATCAAGTAGTCCTTGGCTTCGTGCTCAACGTTCTCGTTATTGGTCTGACCAACTTCCTCTACAAGAAGTTACTTATTCCATACCAAACAACCTGGAACTCAGGTGGAACCTTTGCGCCGATTGAGATCCCACTGCTCTCAAAGATTCCCGTCATCGGACCAATTTTCTTTAGCCAGAGCATCATCGTTTATTTGATGTATGTCGTTGTTATTGTTATTCACATCGCTCTCTTTAAATCTCGTTGGGGCTTGCGCACTCGTTCTGTTGGCGAACACCCAACGGCTGCTGAATCTGTCGGTATTGATGTCAACAAGATCCGCTTTAGAAATGTGGTGATTGCAGGAGCTGTTGCGGGACTCGGAGGCGCATTCTTCACACTCGGTGCAGTTGGCGCCTTTAACAAGGAGATGACTGCCGGTAAAGGATTTATAGCACTAGCAGCCCTTATCTTCGGGCGCTGGTCACCAATGGGAGCAGTTGCTGCAGCGCTCATCTTTGGCTTTGCAGATAACTTGCAAGGGTTGCTCACAATTACGGGAACGCCAATCCCATCTGAATTTATGTTGATGGCGCCATACATCGCCACGATCATCGCCGTCTCTGGCTTTGTCGGAAAAGTCCGAGCCCCCGCGGCCGATGGAATTCCATATAAACGTGGAGGGCGCTAATGGTCATCGACTGGGATCTACTTCGTAGCGAAGCGTTAACGGCGATGAAGCGCGCCTATGTTCCATATTCACACTTTCCTGTCGGAGTAGCAGCGCTGGTCGATGATGGTCGAATCGTTACTGGATGCAATGTTGAAAATGCTAGCTACGGCCTGACGCTTTGTGCAGAGTGCGGTTTGGTCTCATCTCTTGTTGCAACAGGTGGAGGGCGTCTTATCGCCTTTGCCTGCGTTGATATCAACGGTAACCCGTTGATGCCATGTGGTCGCTGCCGCCAGTTATTGCAAGAACATGGCGGTTCACAGTTGCAGCTCATGACCGATCAAGGTGTAAAACCCTTATCAGAGCTCTTGCCGTGGGCATTTGGTCCAGAAGAGATCACAACAAGGTTGCCATCTTGAGTTCAGGCGTTGAACCATTTGCTGCCGTTGAAATCATTGCGGCGAAGCGAGATCGTAACGAGCTGACCGACACTCAAATTGATTGGGTAGTAGACGCTTACACACGTGGCGTCGTCGCGGATGAACAGATGTCGGCTCTACTGATGGCGATTCTGCTCAATGGAATGAACTCTCGCGAGATTTCTCAATGGACAAATGCCATGATCAATAGCGGTGAGCGAATGAATTGGTCAAAGCTAGATCGAAAAACTGCCGATAAACATTCAACAGGTGGCGTGGGTGACAAGATTACATTGCCACTGGCTCCACTTGTTGCAGCTTGCGGAGGCGCAGTTCCACAGTTGTCAGGTCGCGGACTAGGACACACAGGTGGCACCCTCGACAAACTTGAATCAATTCCAGGCTGGCGCGCATCCCTTACCAATGATGAGATGCTGAAAGTTTTGCAAGATACCGGCGCAGTAATTTGCGCAGCCGGTGCCGGTCTAGCACCTGCCGATAAGAAGCTCTACGCACTTCGAGATGTCACTGCAACAGTTGAAGCAATTCCGCTGATTGCATCATCGATTATGAGTAAGAAGATTGCAGAGGGAACATCTGCGCTTGTTCTAGATGTGAAGACAGGTAGCGGAGCCTTTATGTCAGATCCCGCTAAGGCGGCAGAGCTTGCCCGCACTATGGTGCAACTTGGAAAAGATGCAGGTGTCAACACGCGCGCTCTCGTTACTGCGATGGATGTGCCATTGGGCTTAACTGCAGGCAACGCCCTCGAAGTCCGTGAATCTGTTGAAGTTCTCGCAGGTGGTGGACCTGCTGATGTTGTTGAGTTAACTATTTTGTTGGCGCGCGAAATGATTGATGCAGCTGGAATCGTAGGTAAAGATCCTGAGGTAGCGTTGAAAGATGGCAGCGCCATGGATCATTGGCGTCGGATGATTAGCGCACAAGGTGGCGATCCCGATGCAGCGCTTCCTGTTGCACGTGAGCAACAGATTATTAATGCACACGAGAGCGGAACTATTACAACAATGGATGCCATGAAGGTGGGCGTGAGCGCCTGGCGATTGGGAGCTGGCCGCTCTAAACAGGGCGAGAAGGTTCAGGCTGGCGCTGGCATCGAGCTACATGCGAAGCCTGGGGATTACATCAAGGCTGGCGCACCGCTGATGACCTTACACACCGATGAACCAGCACGATTTGAGAGAGCGATCGAAGCTCTTGCTGGTGCTGTCACAATTATCGAAGGAGGCACGGTCAACCGTCTTCCATTAGTAGTAGAGAGAATCCTGGGATGAGCAATCTATTAAAGAAGCCAAGTGAAGACCAAGTAAAGCGTCTACCGAAGGCGCTATTGCACGATCACCTCGATGGTGGCCTGCGCCCACAAACAATTATTGATATCGCCAAAGAGATTGGCCACACGCTTCCGACCTACGATGCAGCAGAACTTGCTGAATGGTTCCGCTCTTCCTGTGATTCAGGCTCTCTTGTTCTCTACCTCGAAACTTTTGCTCACACTGTCGCTGTGATGCAACGTCGCGAAGATATTGTGCGAGTCTCGCGCGAATGCGCAGTCGATCTAGCGCGCGATGGCGTTGTCTATGCCGAAGTGCGTATGGCTCCTGAACTCTTAACTGAGCATGGTCTCACGCTTTCACAAGTGATCGAAGCGATACTTGAAGGCTTCCGCGCTGGTGAAGTAGAGGCAAAGAGCGAAGGTCGCACAATTCGTGTGACATCACTTCTCTGCGGAATGCGTCAAAATAACCTTTCTCAAGAAGTTGCAGAGCTGGCTGTTAAGTATCGTGATCAAGGAGTTGTTGGCTTTGATATCGCAGGCCCCGAAGATGGATTTCCACCAAGTGATCAACTCGATACCTTTGAATATCTGCGCCGCGAGAATGCCCATTTCACTATTCACGCTGGTGAGGCATACGGACTTCCTTCCATATGGGAAGCGATTCAATTATGTGGCGCTGAACGTTTAGGCCATGGCGTGCGCATCGTCGACGATATAGATTTCAACCATACTCCAGCACGTCTGGGTCGACTAGCTGCCTATGTACGAGATTGTCGCGTTCCGCTCGAGCTCTGCCCATCATCAAATATTCAGACAGGTGTTGCAGATTCATTTGCGAGCCACCCGTTAGCAAAGCTCTCAAAATTGCGCTTTAGAGTCACCATCAATACCGATAACCGCTTGATGTCAGCAACATCTATGTCACGCGAAATGAATGAGATGGTCAAGCAATGTGATTGGACCTTCCAAGATCTTCAGCGAGTAACCATCAATGCGCTGAAAAGCGCCTTTATTCCCTTTGAAGAACGGTTAGCAATCATTGAAGAAGTGGTGAAGCCGGGCTACCAGAAGATTTCAGGGGAGTAGAGAGCTACACCCCGATTGTGTGCCAGACGGTCTTCTGCTCCATAAATGCCAAGATTCGAGATGGAGTTAACTTTCCATCTGCAATATAGATGCGCTTAAGGTTTTCAGCTCCCGCTACCTTGAGTTCAGCTCGCTTCTTCTTACTAATTGCTGAGATATCAAAGCCATCGACATCCATATGGGATGCAGCCCAAGGCGCCAACTCATCGAGTGAACCAGTCAAGATATTGATGACACCTGCAGGAAGATCACTTGTTGCGAGAACTTCTGCAAAGGTCATCGCTGGAACGCTTAAACCACCATCAACTAGCGCAATCACCGAATTGCCCGAAACGACTGCGGCAGCGATTGCATCGATAAAATCAATAAATGAATCTGATGCAGTGACTACAACAACTCCTAACGGTTCAGGAATTGTGAAGTTGTAGTACGGACCCGCAACTGGATTGGTTGCACCAGTAACTGCAGATAACTTATCGCTCCAGCCTGCATACCAAACCCAACGATCAATGGCTTCACTCACCATGGATTGCGCCTTTAACGGAGTAATTGCAGTTGTAGCAGATATCTCGGCGGCGCATTGTTCTGCCCGACCTTCTAGCATCTCTGCGATTCGATAGAGAATCTGTCCACGGTTATAGGCGGTAGCTTTTGCCCAGCCGTGTTGCGCAGCTCGTGCAGCGGTAGCGCTATCGCGCAGATCTTTACGGGAAGCAAGGCATGGATTAGCGATGAACTCGCCCTTCTTTGAATGAACTTCAAAGACTCTTCCTGACTCACTGCGTGGAAACGCTCCATTGATAAAGAGCTTGTAGGTCTTCTTCACCTCAATGCGATTGGTAGCAACCATTTACTTGCCCCCACTCTCTCTGCCGGTCTTCAGGTATGCAGCAAGACCATGTTTGCCGCCTTCGCGGCCCCAGCCTGACTCTTTATATCCTCCAAATGGAGATGTTGGATCAAACTTATTAAAGGTATTTGCCCAGATCACACCAGCGCGCAATTGCTGAGATGCCCAGAGGGTTCGCGATCCCTTCTCGCTCCAGATTCCAGCTGATAATCCGAATGGGGTGTTATTAGCTTTATCGATACCTTCTTGCGGAGTGCGGAAGGTAATTACTGACAGAACAGGGCCAAAGATCTCTTCTTGTGCAATTCGATGAGCCTGAGTAACTCCAGTAAAGATAGTTGGAGCAAACCAATACCCCTTATCGGAGAGGTTGCACTGAGGGCTCCAACGTTGCGCACCTTCAGCGTCCCCGATTGCCGCAAGTTCTTGAATCTTGGTGAGCTGCTCGCGCGAGTTGATTGCGCCGAGATCAGTGTTCTTATCAAGTGGGTCTCCCACACGAATCTTGGCCATACGAACCTTGAGTTTTTCAATGATCTCTTCCGCGATGCTCTCTTGCAGAATCAATCGAGAACCGGCGCAACACACATGTCCTTGATTGAAGAAGATTCCATTAACAATTCCTTCGACAGCCTCATCAACCGGGGCATCATCAAAGACAATATTGGCGCCCTTGCCACCTAGCTCAAGAGTTGCCTTCTTATCAGTTGCTGCAATGGCGCGGGCGATCTTCTTACCAACTTCGGTAGAGCCGGTGAAGGCAATCTTATGAACACCTGGGTGGTTGACCAGAGTTGCACCAGTGCTGCCATCGCCTGTGACGATATTGACGACGCCATCTGGAAGTTCTGCCTGCTGGCACACCTCAGCAAAGAGCAAGGCAGTCAGGGATGTAGTTTCTGCAGGTTTTAACACAACTGTATTTCCAGTTGCTAGCGCCGGTGCAACTTTCCACGCAAGCATGAGCAATGGAAAATTCCAAGGAATAATCTGACCGGCAACGCCATATGGCTGTGGTGAGTGGCCAAGGCCCGCATAATCTAATTTATCGGCCCACCCTGCGTGATAGAAAAAGTGTGCTGCAACGAGTGGAATATCAATATCGCGAGTTTCGCGGATTGGCTTTCCGTTATCAAGTGTCTCAAGAACTGCAAACTCACGTGCTCGCTCCTGCAAAATGCGAGCAATTCGGTAGAGATACTTTCCGCGCTCTTTACCGGAGAGCTTTGACCAAGTCTTGGTATACGCCTTCTGCGCTGCAGCTACTGCTTTATCAATATCTGATGCAGATCCAAGTGAGAGGTGGCTAAGGATCTCTTCAGTTGCTGGATTAATTGTGGGAAAGTGCCTCTTTCCAGATACAAATGACCCATTGATAAAGTGGCCGTACTTAGGTTTAATCGTGACGATTGCGCGTGATTCCAGCGCCGGTGCATATTCGAAAGTCATTGTCAGCAGCCTCTATTAGTCGATTGTCACGTAGTTAGGGCTAGCGTAGTAGCCATCATCCATTTTCATGCGTTGCATCAGTAAATCGTTGAGCAGGGCGCTTGCGCCAATTCGGAAGAGCTCTGGAGTCAGCCATTCTGGCCCGGCGGTCTCATTAACCAGCACCAACTGCTTGATGGCATCTTTTGTGGTGCGAATGCCACCTGCAGGTTTTACCCCAATTCGACGCCCTGTTAGCGAATAAAAATCGCGGACCGCCTCGAGCATCACAAGAACTACAGGGGGAGTAGCTGCAGGTGCAACTTTGCCGGTAGATGTCTTAATAAAGTCAGCCCCAGCTAACATCGCTAAATAAGATGCTTTTCGTACATTGTCATAGGTCACCAACTCGCCAGTCTCAAAGATCACTTTGAGATGAGCCTTTTCGCCACACACTTCACGAATCTTCACGATTTCATCAAATACCAAAGCTAGGTTGCCAGATAAAAATGCGCCACGGTCGATGACCATATCAATCTCGGCAGCACCTGCATCTATCGCATCTTGCGTATCTCGAATCTTTACATCCATAGAAGCGCGACCTGATGGGAAAGCAGTTGATACTGCAGCAACAGGAACTTTCTCGCCGCCAATAGAATCTAAATGCGTACGAGCAATCGAGACCATGTCGTTATAGACACAGATGGCACCGACACTGGGAACAGTGGAATCTGTGGGATCAGGGCGCACGGCCTTATTGCAGAGAGCCTTAACTTTTCCGGGGGTATCAGCGCCCTCTAAAGTTGTGAGGTCAACCATCGAAATTGCGGTATCAATCGCCCAACGCTTACTCGTTGTCTTGATGGAGCGCGTTGCCAACATGGCAGCGCGTGACTCTGCACCTACTTGATCAACGCCAGAAAGTTGGTTGAGAAAGCTGAGAAGTGATTTCTCACTTCCATCAACTAGGCCATAGAAGCTCACGAGAGGAATTCTTTCAGAGGTCCGCGTATCTCGTCGAGCAATTTCTGTGATTCCGCTGACGTAGCTGTGGTGACCTCGATATAACACTTCATCTTCGCCTCAGTTCCTGATGGGCGGACAATGATGCGGATATCTCCATCGAGCCAGATGCGAAGTCCATCTGTTGGTGGCAGCCCATCTTGAGGGGCTGCTAAGTCATCAATAGATTTCACAGCACGGCCAGCAATTTCACGTGGAGGACTCTTTCGTAGCCCATTAAGAAGACGGGCAATAGAACTCATATCGGCTACGCGAATTGAAATCTGTTCAGTTCCATGGAAACCATGCCGACCCCAGACTTCATTGAGAAGATCAGTAAGGGTCAGTCCACTCTTAGCTAAATCTGATGCAATCTGAGCTAAGAAGATGGCGGCAGAGATACCATCTTTATCGTTGACCGACTTCGAATCTACGCAATAGCCGATAGCTTCTTCGTAACCAAAGGCAAGATCTTCAATCTTGGCGAGCCATTTGAATCCGGTGAGGACCTCTTGAAAATTGATTCCGTAATGAGTGCAAATCTTTCGCAGCGCAGATGAAGAGACGATGGAATTTCCAAAGGTGCCTTTTGGATTTGTGCGGGCAATCCATTCGCCGAAGATGATTCCTAGTTCATCGCCACGCAGCATCCGCCAGCCCACGACTGGATCATTAATCGCAGCAGCGCACCTGTCGGCATCAGGATCATTGGCAATGACGAGATCTGCATCTACTTCACGCGCTTTAGCAAGGGCTAGATCGATGGCACCTGGTTCTTCAGGATTCGGAAAGGCAACGGTTGGAAAATCTGGATCTGGCGTGCACTGCTCATTTACAGTAATGAGGTTGTTAAAACCTGCTTGAGTAAAGACTTTCTTTACAGTCTCTGTACCAACGCCATGCATCGCGGTGTAGACGATTTTGATATCACTTGGGCGTGGAGCGAGAGCGCTCGTGCGTTTGATGTACTCATCTACCTCTTCTTCGCCCAAGATGGTCCACTCAGAGCCGCGTGGTTGTGTTTTGAGAGAAGTAACTGCAGCAATATCGCTAGCAATATATCCATCGGTAGGGTTAATGATTTGTGATGCTGCGTAATTGATTCCATCAGCAACTGGGCCGATATAAACCTTGTAGCCATTATCTTCTGGAGGATTATGGCTAGCAGTGACCATGATGCCGATATCGCACTTTAACGCAGAGGTTGCAAATGCTAAGACTGGAGTTGGTAGCGGGCGAGGAAGGATAAATACCTTGATCCCTGCACCGCTCATGATTTCTGCAGTTTCAAAGGTGAAATCCTCAGAGCCATAACGGGCATCTCGTCCGATAACAACGGAATTCATTCCACGTTTCTTCATATAGGCCGCAATTCCAGCAGCTGTGCGCCCAACTACAGCGCGATTCATACACGATGGGCCCGGTCCTATCGGTCCACGGAGCCCAGCAGTTCCAAATTGGAGAAAGCCGCTGAAACATTTGCGCAGCGTTGCTTCATCACCACGGTTAACAAGCTCGGTTAAGGCAAGTGCAGTCGCTGGGTCAGGATCGTCAGCAATCCAATTTTCAACTTCTTGCTTGAGCGCTGCATCCATAAGAGGAGATTAACGCTTATGAGATGAGTTTAGGAATAGTTGATTTCAGCAGTGCGCCCATACGATCTGCGGCAGCTTTACCTGCTGCAATCACTTCTTCGTGGTTGAGCTTTTCGCCAGTAATACCTGCCGCTGCATTTGTGACAAGTGAAATACCTAAGACTTCGGCTCCAAGTGCATGCGCTGCAATTGCCTCAGGGACAGTAGACATACCCACTAAATCTGCCCCCATCGTGCGCATCATGGCAATTTCTGCTGGAGTTTCGTAGGTAGGTCCGCGCCAATGCACGTAGACACCTTCAGCAAGAGATGAATCTTCGCTCTTTACAATCGCGCGAATTCGCTTGCTATATAAATCTGTTAAGTCCACAAAAGTTGCACCTGATAACGGCGAAGCAGCGGTTAATGAGATGTGATCGCGAATTAGTACCGGCTGCCCAACTTTAAATGATGTGTTAATCCCACCGCAGGCGTTGGTCAGAATAATGACCTTGCAACCAGCCTTAACTGCTGTACGGACTCCATGCACCACAGGCTCCATGCCTTTACCTTCATAGAGGTGAGTACGTCCGAGAAAGACGAGAGCGCGAAGAGTTTTTCCACCTTCAGAGATTTCGTAAGAACGAACCTTTCCAGAGTGACCTTCGACAGCTGGAGCAAAGAAACCGGTTAGTTCGTGCGCATCGCATTCGTAAGCTGGCGTTCCCAACGCATCGGCTGCTGTTACCCAACCAGAACCCATCACGAGCGCTACATCGTGTGATGCCACGCCTGTGCGTTCTGCGATTTCTGCTGCCGCTGCAGTTGCAGCAGCGAGGGGATCTGAATACAGGAGCTCAGTAGATGTCATGCCTCAATAATGTCACAGAGAACTGTTGCCGCTGCAACAGTCTCACCAATTACAGCCTTTAGGTTCTTAATCACACCATCTCGATGCGCATTTAGGGGTTGTTCCATCTTCATCGCTTCCAGAACGATTATTAAGTCGCCGGCAGAAACCTTCTGACCTTCTGTCACAGCAATCTTTACCACCGTACCCTGCATTGGACTAGCTAAACCTGTCCCTGATGCCCCAGCGGCAGATGCTTGTTTTGCGCGATGGCGCTTTACAACAGGTTCGGGCGCGTGAACGAGAATTTCAAAGCGTTTTCCATTGACCTCAGCAACCAATTTCTCAGCAGCAACCTTTGTCTGTACATCTGCAACTGCGCTCTGGAAAGCTGGAATGTCATTCTTAAATTCATTTTCGATGTAGCTGGTGTAGATCTTGAAATTCTCGGTATAGGCGGGATCTTCCAAGATGGCTCTGTGGAAAGGAATTGCCGTTGCTAGCCCGCCAACTTCGAATTCGGCAAGAGCGCGTCGGGCGCGCTCGATAGCTTCTTTTCGAGTAGCTCCGGTGACAATCAACTTCGCTAACAGTGAATCAAAGTTGCCGCCGATGACATCGCCATTTCTAAAGCCAGCATCTACTCGAACACCTGGACCGGTCGGTAAATTCCAGGAAGTGATTCGACCGGGAGCAGGTAAGAAGGAGCGCCCTGGATCTTCGCCATTAATGCGGAATTCAAGTGAGTGGCCGCGAATAATTGGATCATCGAAACCTAAACTTTCACCCATCGCAATCCTAAATTGTTCACGGACGAGATCGATTCCAGTAACTTCTTCAGATACCGGATGCTCAACTTGAAGTCGGGTATTTACCTCTAAGAATGAGATTGTTCCATCCACGCCCACTAAGAATTCGCAGGTACCAGCGCCGATGTAACCGGCCTCTTTCATAATTGCCTTACTTGAACGGTATAACTCTTCGTTCTGAGCGTCAGTCAGGAATGGCGCTGGAGCTTCTTCGACCAGCTTCTGATGACGACGCTGTAGCGAGCAGTCGCGGGTTGAAACAACAACAGCATGTCCATGTTGATCAACCAAGACCTGAGTCTCTACGTGGCGCGGTTTATCTAAATAACGCTCTACGAAACATTCTCCGCGACCAAAACCGGCAATAGCTTCACGAACGGCAGATGCATAGAGCTCGGGGATTTCTTCCATAGTGCGAGCGACCTTGAGTCCGCGTCCACCACCACCGAAGGCTGCCTTAATGGCAACCGGTAATCCGTGCTCCTTTGCGAATGCCAACACTTCGTCATGTCCTGTGACTGGATCTTTAGTTCCAGCTACAAGTGGTGCACCGGCAAGGGCGGCAATGCGACGTGCTGAAACCTTGTCACCCAGTGCGCTAATTGCAGATGGAGGAGGGCCAATCCAAATCAACCCAGCATCAATGACAGCTTGAGCGAAGTCTGCATTCTCAGAGAGAAAACCATAACCAGGATGCACTGCATCGGCTCCGGACTCTTTTGCAAGAGCGATGATCTTTGGAATACTCAGGTATGTATCTTTAGCAACAGTTCCATTGAGTGAATATGCGTAATCAGCGCTCTTGGCATGTAGCGCATCACGATCTTCTTCAGAGTAAACCGCGACGGATTCCAAACCATGGTCTTTACATGCGCGAATAACGCGCAGAGCAATCTCGCCTCGATTTGCAATCAGCACGCGCTTCATGACATCTCCTTCACCTGTGGCCAAGAGTAGCCAAGTTGTTTCATGGCGCTGCGAAGAAATGGCATCGATATTCCTACAACGTTGGTGTAATCGCCTTCAATAACCGGAATAAAGGGAGAGCCGAAACCATCAAGGGTAAACCCCCCTGCAACATGAAGAGGCTCACCTGATGCGATGTAGTCATCAATCTCAAGATCGCTCATCTCGGAGAAGGTAACTTTTGTCGTTACTCGGTCTGCAATCTCAACACCTTTCTCGGTATCGATAATGCAATGGCCTGTATGTAATAGCCCAGAGCGGCCACTAATCTTCTTGGCGCGTTCGCGTGCAACATCGGCAGTTCCTGGCTTACCGAATGAAACCCCATCGACATCAAATGTTGAATCGCAACCAATAATCAGCGCTGGGTAATCAATCTGCTCTCGCACGGTATGCGCCTTGGAAATTGCAAGGGCAATGACCATATCTTCTGGAGTCATAGCGTTGAAGAAATCGGTTTCTTCGTCGACGTTACTCACAATGATGGTCGGCTTGAGACCGGCATCTTCCAGCAGCCTTCTGCGGGATTGAGATTGAGAAGCAAGAACTATGCGTGGCATCTACTCAAACTTTCGCGCGCCAAAAGTAATTTGGTGAGGTAGCGGTTGGCGTAGTTGTGGCAATCCAAAGACGCTCCGCTTGATTACGGGCGTGAGTTCGACTGCTTTGTGATTAGCCAAGACAGCCTGCAGGGCAACGAGCTCTTCAGGTGTGGGATGTCCTGCAGTGACAGTAAATTTCATTGTTAGAGAGGGATATTTCCATGCTTACGTGCCGGCAGCGTATCTCGCTTGGTCTTGAGAGTACGGAATGCCTTAGTGATGTATTGACGAGAATCTTCAGGCTCAATAACGCTATCGATGGTGCCGCGCTCTGCTGCAAGATATGGGTTAGAGAATTTCTCAGTGTATTCAGTGATTAACTCTGCGCGCTTTGCATCTTGATCCTTAGCTTCAGCTAAATCTTTACGGTACAAGATATTGACCGCACCTTGAGCGCCCATCACTGCAATCTCTGCACTTGGCCAAGCGAAGTTGATATCGCTGCCTAAGTACTTTGATCCCATCACGATAAAGGCGCCGCCATAGGCTTTGCGTGTAATCAGAGTGACAAGTGGCACGGAAGCTTCAGCATAGGCATAGAGCAACTTTGCACCACGACGAATGATGCCGTTCCACTCTTGTTCGGTGCCAGGCATAAATCCTGGAACATCAACGAGTGTGAGAATTGGAATATTAAATGCATCGCAGAAACGTAAGAAACGAGCAGCTTTTTCAGATGAGTTGATATCGAGCGTGCCCGCTAGCTGTGAAGGTTGATTTGCAATAACGCCAATGGATTGGCCTTCGATACGTGCAAAGCCAACAACAATATTTGGGGCATAGAGAGCATGAACTTCGAGGAACTCACCCTCATCGACGAGCGCCTGGATCAGCGACTTCATATCGTATGGCTGATTTGGGCTATCGGGGATCAAAGTGTTGAGCGCAACATCTGCGGTTGATTTATCTAGGGTTTGTGTTGCAGGAAGAACAGGGGAGCCATCCATATTATTTGATGGAAGATATGACAGAAGCGCTTTTACATAATCAATAGCATCGGCTTCAGAGTCAGCCATGTAATGAGCATTTCCAGATTTAGTGTTGTGCGTAAAGGCTCCGCCGAGTTCTTCCATATCTACATCTTCACCAGTGACAGTCTTGATGACATCTGGGCCAGTGATAAACATATTTGAAGTCTCCTTCACCATTACGGTGAAGTCAGTCAGAGCTGGCGAATAGGCAGATCCGCCTGCGCAGGGCCCAAGAATGAGCGAAATCTGAGGAATGACGCCAGATGAGCGAGTGTTGAGCCTAAAGATTTTTCCATAACCATTGAGTGAGGCGACGCCTTCTTGGATGCGCGCGCCACCTGAATCATTAATACCAATCAATGGAATTCCAGATTTAAGGGCAAACTCAGCAATCTTTACAATTTTCTCAGCATGTACTTCACCGAGTGATCCACCAAAGACTGTGAAGTCTTGTGAATACAAGGCGATTGGTCGTCCATCAACTGTGGCGGTACCGATGACTACGCCATCTCCGTATGGACGGTTCTTCTCCATGCCAAAGTTCTGTGCGCGATGGCGGGCAAACTCATCAATTTCTGTAAATGAATCTGCATCAACCAGCATCTCGATTCGCTCGCGCGCTGTGCCCTTACCCTTTGCATGTTGCTTCTCAACTGCACGGGCAGATCCAGCGTGCACAGCTTCATCGATACGCTCACGAAGGTCTTCGATTTTGCCGGCAGTAGTGTGCAGATCTGGGCTCATGAACATAAGGTACTAGTCGTGAGCACACTTGCGCCAAGACCACCGCTAGATAGCTCGGTGATCTCAGAAAAAATCTCGCAGTACTGGCGAGTAAGCGTGGTTGAAGTCACGGGGTCGACTCAAGATGACTTAACTCAATTAGTTGCAGATAAAAAAGCGAGTAATGGCGATGTCATTGCAACAGAATTTCAAAGCGCAGGTCGCGGTCGCCTCGATAGAAAATTCGATGCACCAGCAACTTCTGCTCTCATGTTCTCGTTCTATATCGAACCACAACGTGAAAAATCTGATTGGTCCTTCTTGCCTCTTCTTACCGGGCTCGCTGCAATCTTTGCACTCACAAAGTTAGATCCTCAATCTTCCCCCACTCTTAAATGGCCCAATGACATTCTCTTAAGTGACGGAAAGGTCGGCGGAATCATCGCGCAAGTAAGTGGTGATGGAGTCACTATTGGAGTTGGCGTCAATGTTGGAATGACAGAGGAAGAGTTACCTGTTGCTCACGCTACGTCACTCGCTCTTCAACAATTTTCAAACCTTGATCGCAATCTGATTCTCTCTACATTCCTGACGACATTCGAGGAGCTCTTCACAAGGTGGCAGAACGGCGAAGATCTTCGCCATCTCTACAACGAGCGCTCGGCGACGATTGGCCACGATATTCGTATTGAACATCCAGATGGCAGTCATAAGAACGCAAAAGCTGTCGATGTCACGCCTGCGGGCGAACTCATTCTCGAAGATGGTTCTCGAGTGACAGCAGGAGACATCGTTCATCTACGATAGGCGCGTGAATGAAAGATTCCCTCGCGTTGGCGTCATAGGCGCAGGGCAATTAGCGCGCATGATGGTTGCGCCAGCTACAGCTCTTGGAATCGATCTCCATCTCTTTGCGGCTAGCCCTCAAGATTCAGGCGCACAACTCACACATCATGTTGTGGGTGACTACACCGATCTAGAAGCTCTCAAAAAATTTGCAGCTAGCTGCGACGTCATCACCTTTGAACATGAGTTAGTCCCGCTCTCGGTGATTAAGGGGCTGGAAGCTGCAGGTATTCGCGTCTATCCACCTGCTAGCGCATTTATCTATTCGCAAGATAAAGCGCAGATGCGCGAGAAGTTAAGTGCCTATCCATCACCAGAGTGGAAGGTGGTTACATCAACGAAAGAGATTGAAAGATATCCACTGATTGCCAAAGCTATATCTGGCGGTTACGACGGACGTGGAGTCTGGAAGATTAATTCTCAGGATGAATTGGCAGAAGTGCTTAAATCTAATCCCAAGCTACTGATTGAAGAGCTGATTTCATTTGACTCTGAAATCGCAGTAATGGTGGCCCGCTCTCCTCATGGTCAGGCCACCTCATGGAGCCCTACTGAGACAGTGCAAGAAGATGGAATCTGTACCCTCACAATTTCACCTGCACAATGCATTACACCTGAGTTAGCTGAAAGAGCACAGAAGCTAGCGCTCGATATTGCGCAAGAAGTCGGCGTCGTTGGCGTGATGGCAGTTGAGATGTTTATTAAGGGCGAGAAGATTTTTATTAATGAGTTAGCGATGCGCCCTCATAATTCTGGACATTGGACCATCGATGGTGCGCGTACCAGCCAATTTGAACAACACCTGCGCGCCATTCTTGATTTACCGCTCGGCGATCCCGCTATGACAGCGGAGTATTCAGTCATGGGAAATATCTTGGGAGGCGAGAAGTCCGACATGTATCGCCCCTATCTCCACCTGATGGCTCGTAACCCAGAGCTGAAATTCCATCAATATAAGAAGGAAGTTCGCCTTGGTCGCAAGATTGGACATGTCACCGCTGTTGGTTCTGACCTTCTACAATTAACCTCTGATGTGCAGCATGCACGTGACTATATGAGCGGAGCTATCGATGAGTGATCGTAAAGATGTAGCAATCATCATGGGCTCGGACTCTGATTGGCCAGTCATGGAAGAAGCTGCCAAGGCCCTTGATTCATTTGGAATTAGCTACAGCGCAGATGTTGTTTCAGCCCATCGCATGCCAGAAGAGATGGTCGAATTTGCAAAGAGCGCGGCATCCAAAGGTTACAAAGTAATTATTGCTGGAGCCGGGGGAGCAGCTCACCTTCCCGGAATGGTGGCATCCCTGACAACACTTCCAGTTATTGGAGTTCCTGTTTCATTAAAGAACTTAGATGGAATGGATTCACTCCTTTCTATCGTGCAGATGCCTGGTGGAGTTCCAGTTGCCACAGTTGGTATCGATAACGCGAAGAACGCTGGAATATTGGCGGCGCGCATTATTGGATCAGCAGATGCAGGGGTTGCCAAGAAAATTGAAGCTCAGCTTTCAGAGCTCTCTACTGAGGCAAAAGCAAAGGGCGCCCAATTGAGCGCCCGCCGCAATACTAAAACTGGTTTTTAGTCAGTTCTACCTAGCGCATGTACGCGCCATCCAGCTGCTCGCCAGAGGTTGCGATCTAAGGCATTGCGCCCATCAATGAGGAACTTGGACTTTACAAGCTGGCCAATAACTGAAGGATCTAGCTCGCGGTATTCCTTCCATTCGGTCAAGTGCAAAATCGCATCGGCGCCCTTAACGGCATCTGCAACCTTCTCTTGATAATCCAAATTAGGAAAACGCTTACGTGCAGGTTCAATGCCTTTTGGATCATGAACAACAACTTGCGCTCCTGCTGCCTGTAACTGCGCTGCAATATCGAGAGCTGGAGAATCGCGCACATCATCGCTATCGGGCTTAAACGTTGCGCCGAGTACAGCAATTTTATATTGAGTGAGATCTTCTGAAAGGTCTGCACGAACTACATCAATGACGCGCTGACGTGCACGGAGATTGATTGCATCAATCTCGCGTAAGAATTCGAGCGCTTGATCTGCGCCAAGTTCTTGAGCGCGCGCCATAAAGGCACGGATATCTTTTGGAAGACAGCCTCCACCGAATCCAATACCTGCCTGTAAGAAGCGACTTCCGATTCGTGGGTCATATCCAATTGCCTTGGCAAGAACTGTGACATCTCCGCCAGCTGCTTCACAAACTTCAGCCATAGCGTTGATAAATGAAATCTTTGTCGCAAGGAAAGAGTTTGCAGCAACCTTGACGAGTTCAGCTGTTGGAAGATCGGCGCGAATCCAAGGAGTTCCAAGGTCGATGACTGGCTTATAAACCTCTTTAAGAATCTCTTCAGCGCGATCATTGGCAACGCCAACAACCAATCGATTGGGCGTCAATGTATCTTCGACGGCAAATCCTTCACGTAAGAATTCAGGGTTCCATGCCAAATCAGCCTGTGGAGCAGAGGTCGCTAACTGTTCGCGCAGCAACTGCGCGGTTCCAACCGGCACTGTTGACTTTCCGACAACGAGAGCTCCATCTTTAAGAAAAGGTGCAATCGCTGCAACTGATGACTTTACGTAGGTCAGATCTGCGGCCAATCCATCTTTACTTTGTGGAGTACCTACACAGATGAAGTGAACATCTGCATCTTTCACGGAAGAAAAGTCAGTGCTAAAGGAGAGACGCCCTGTCTTCATCTCTGCCGCCAGCAAGGTATCTAGCCCTGGTTCGTAGAATGGAAGTTCGCCTTTAGAGAGAAGATCAACTTTATTTTGGTCAGTATCAATACCAACTACTTCAAATCCAAGTGAGGACATACATGCTGCGTGGGTGGCGCCGAGATAACCGCAGCCAATTACTGAGAGCTTCAGAGTCATGCGCGAGAGTCTATTGCAGCGCAAGGATTATCTGCGGCTGTCTTTGTCTTGAATTTATCGATTGTGACAGGCTTCGCTGAAGCGCTTGCCGTTGGCTTAACGGTCTCAAGTAAGGCTTCATCGTTGCGGATCTTGGTCCATAGGTTAGCCGCGAGGACATCATCCCAAATCACTACCGACCCTGCGGTTGGATGGCGACCATTGGGATTTGAAATTGGGACTGTAAGAGTTCGTACATTTCCAGAGGAGAGATTGCGAAGTTGCTTGGCAAGTGTGAGCAGATCATTCTTAGTAACACCGGCATCCATCTTCACGCTAGAGATCGCTGCGTTATAAAAATTAGTGAGCTTGATTGGGTTAAGTAGCACACCGGAACTTGTAGCTTTGCGAAGCACAGCGCCAACAAACTGCTGCTGACGTTCCATGCGACCGATATCGCCACGTCCATCAAAGTCACGGGTACGGACATATTTCAACGCTTCAATTCCACCGAGCGTATGCGTACCTGCTGCCATTACCAGGTGGCTCTTGGGGTCATTGATTGGAACTTTGGAACAGACTTCAATTCCACCAAGTGCATCAACAATTCCGGTAAAGCCAGCAAAACTCACTTCAATGTAATGGTCAATCTGCAAATTTGTTTTCTCTTCAAGCGTCTGAATAAGAAGTGGTGCACCACCAAATGCAAAAGCTGCATTGATCTTGCCTGGAAGAGCTGGGATATCGCGAGTTCCATCTTGGCTTCTATGGGCTGGAACCGTGACCAAAGTATCGCGAGGTATTGAGACGATATAGGCGGAATCGCGTGACTTGCTGATGTGCACAAGCAGCATCGTGTCTGATCGCCCACCTGCTGCAACCTTCGTGCTTCCCACACGTAGAGCTTTAATCTGTTCTTTAGTAAGACCCTCGCGATTATCTGATCCCACAACGAGGTAGTTAAGCGCCTGCGAAGTTTTCTCTGGGCGGTCTTTGAGGTTGGCAAAGACATCGATACGAGAAATCTGTCCACTGACTTGGCCTAATCCGAGCCAAGAAATGGATGCAATCGCGACAACACCCACAGAGAGTGATGTAATAATTCGAATTGCACGAGAAGATTTCACATCCGTAGGGTACTTGCACGATAGCGTGGAGGGGTTATGGCGACACCGATACCTGAGTTAATTGGCTCACCGCTGCCTGCAATTAGCGTCATTCTCCCAGTTCTCAATGAAGAGTCACATTTAGAGGGAGCAGTTCTCTCGGTACTTTCTCAGGATTACCGTGGACCACTTGAAATCATCTTGGCGTTAGGTCCTTCGCGTGATCGCACCAATGAAATTGCAACAAAGTTAGCATCGCAGGATAACCGCGTTAAGTTAATTGATAGCCCCACAGGTAAGACTGCAGCTGGACTTAATATTGCGCTCGCTGCTTCGAAGAGCCCAGTAGTAGTTCGCGTCGATGGCCATGCGCAAATTCCAAAGAATTACATCTCCCTTATTGTTGAAATACTAAATAAGACTGGCGCGGTCAATGTTGGCGGCGTCATGGCTGCAGTTGGTACGACTGCATTTGAGCGTGCTGTGGCTGGCGCAATGAGAAGTCAATTAGGAGTTGGCGCATCACGCTTTCATACAGGTGGCGAAGCCGGTGAAGTAGATACCGTTTATCTCGGTGCATTTAGACGCGAAGCGCTCGTTGCAATCGGTGGATTTGATGAACGTTTTACCCGCGCACAAGATTGGGAGCTCAACTTTAGGTTGCGTGAAAATGGGGGAGTCATTTACTTTGATCCTCGTTTGCACGTTACCTATCGACCACGTTCTAGCGTTAGCGCACTTGCTAAGCAGTATTTTGAATATGGACGTTGGCGTCGAGTCGTTTCTCGTCGCCATTCTGGAACGATAAATTATCGCTACCTGGCACCGCCCTTTGCCTTACTTGGTTTTAGCGCCTCGCTCGTTCTTGGAATTGTGCTCTCTTCAATCTTCTTCATCCCAGCACTTGTCTATCTACTCTTTGTTGTACTTGCATCGTTAAAGATTTCAACCTCAATTCGTGAATATCTACTACTACTTCTCGTAATTCCGACTATGCACTTCGCGTGGGGTGCGGGATTTATCTCTTCACCAAAGACTCTCGTACCCGCTTCTCAATGAGGTCTGCACTACTGCGGTAGCCTTTCGCACGTGGATAAGCCAGTAGTCGTCTATGAGCCGTTTCGTGCGGGCATGCCACCCATGCGCGACTATCTGCGCACCTTGTGGGGACGTCGAACCTTTATCGCTGAATTCTCTCGCTCAGAGCTAAGAGAGAAGAATTACGGAACTGTCTTTGGCCAACTCTGGTTGGTCCTCAACCCGCTCTTACTTTCCGGCGTTTACTTCCTTCTCATTTATGTGATCGGTGGCAGTAGCGATGCCAATAGATTCGGACATCTGACTGCGACGCTCTTTCTCTTCTACCTCATCTCCAATAGTTTGACTGGTGGAGTCAAGGCGATTACCTCTGGCCAGCGACTTATTCTCAATACCTCTTTCCCGCGCGTGATGCTTCCAATCTCAGCAACGGTCATCGCCCTCTTTAAATTTGTCCCTACCTTGATTGTCTTTGCTGCAATTCATCTACTCATTGGCTTGCCATATTCATGGCAGATGCTCTGGGCGATTCCAATCTTTATGATTGCACTGCTCATGGGACTTGGGATGTCAATCTTGATCTCCTGCGTCAATGTCTACTTCCGCGATGTCTCTAGCATGCTTCCATATCTCACGCGCAGCCTTCTTTACTTATCGCCAATTCTCTATGAAGCAAGTAGCGTCTCCGATGAACTCAAATCGCTGCAGATTGCTAACCCGCTCTTCTATCTGCTCGATTCTTGGTCTCGGGTTGTTGTGTATGCAGAGGCGCCAACAACCTTCGGATTACTTCACTCTCTGATTTGGGCGCTTGCCATCTTTATTGTGGGCACATACTTCTTCTTATCGAGGGAGCGTGATTTCGCTGTCCGACTATAACCATCCACACGCACCTCACAGCTTGGCAGTATCTGTCAAAGATCTGGGGCTCACTTACACAACTTCAATCGATAAGAAGCCAACTCTCAAGGCTCGCCTGCGTACTTTGGGCAGAGGTAAGAAACATACGAGAGTTGTGAACGCACTGAGCGACGTCAATATTGATGTGCACTACGGAGCGGTACTTGGAGTTATCGGTTCCAATGGAGCTGGAAAATCATCGCTCATGCGCGTTATCTCAGGAATTGTTCCACCGACTCAAGGGCGCGTTGAAGTCTACGGAAGCGTCAGCACCCTCCTTGCGTTGGGAGTCGGATTTAACCCAGCAATGACTGGTCGCGACAACGTTTATCTCGGCGGACTCGCTGCAGGTATGTCGCGCGAAGATATCGATCAAAACTTTGATGCCATCGCTGATTTCTCTGAACTAGGAGAAGCTATCGATGCTCCAATGCGTACTTATTCATCAGGAATGTATGCGCGTTTAGCTTTTTCAGTAGCTGCAGTAGTCGAGCCAGATATTCTCATTATCGATGAAGCGCTCAGCACAGGAGATGCCAAGTTTAAAGAGAAGAGCCTGAATCGAATCAAAGAGTTGCGATCATCCGATCGTGCGCTGATATTGGTAAGCCACGCGCTGGCAACCATCGAAGATGTCTGCAATGAAGTGGTTTGGTTAAATAAGGGCACACTCATGGCGCGCGGAAATCCATCTGAAGTAATTGCGCAATACCGCACCTTTGTAAATGCCAGAAAGAGCGCATCCTCTGATGAGGACGTTTAAAGCTTTTTCACTAGCAACAATTCTGATTATCTCATCTCTCTCTTCTGCTCGCGCTGAAGCCCCCGCCTCATTCTCATTTACAGGTTCTGGCTATGGACACGGCGTAGGTATGAGCCAAATTGGCGCAAAGTTACGCGCCCTTGCCGGAGAAAGTGCAACTGCAATCTTGAATTACTACTACAAAGATGTCGTCATTGCACCGATAGTTGATACACATACAGTGCGCGTCAATCTCGCACATGCTGTTCGCGCCGCCTCATTTGTTACCGCCACCCCTGAATCATTTATTGAAATCTTTTCTGGCGATATCGGCGATAGCCAAGATGTCTTACCGATTGCAACGCTACAAAACCGTCAAAAAGCTACCTTCAGAGTTGCGGCAGGGCTAGCAACATACGGTGCGATATCTGGAAATGCATTCACGATTCGCTGGAAAGGGCCAGACGCTGTGATCACAGTGGGCCATCCGGGCGAGACTGCGCGATATCGATATGGACAGGTTCAAATCAAGATTGTTAAAGGTGCGATGGAAGTTACCAACTCATTGAGTATGCATGATGAGTATCTACTCGGAATTAGTGAGGTGCCATCGAGTTGGCCGATGGCGGCCCTTGAAGCCCAAGCGATAGCTTCTCGTTCTTATGCGCTCTCAAAGTTAGGCCCCGTAAGAACTTCATGTGATTGCCATGTTTATGACCATATCTCTGATCAGAATTTTGTTGGATATTCAAAGGAGATAGAGCCGCGCTTTGGAAAGTTTTGGCGAGCTGCTGTGATTAACACCCACGTGGATTCATCAACAAGTTTGGCAATCCTGGCAGATGGCAAAGCAGTACAGGCCTATTACTTCTCCTCCTCTGGAGGCGCAACGCAGACAACCAGAGATGCGTGGGGCCAAGCCACCAGCTACACCCAATCGGTGCCAGATCCAGGAAGTCTCGATATTAAACATAATCCACGTTTTGTGAATTGGAAGGCAAGTGCCACCCAGGCGCTTGTTGCGACCGCATTTCTCCTTCCCGATGTGGTGACGTTAGAAATCATTTCGCGTAACACTGCAGGCGCTGTCACCAGCATTAAAGGGATTGCCAGCGATGGTTCTTACAAGATTTTGCGTGGGGATACCTTTAGAAGTCGCGCAAAGATTCCATCGCCATACTTCTCGCTAGCTGCGCCTGGGTAATTAACTGTCGAATTAATTGGCATGCAGAACAGAGTTAAGCCCGCCCCATGTGCCGGTGCGTAAGACAACTTCAAGTCCGCCCGTCAATGAGTTTCGGCGAAAGAGAAGATTATGAGCGCCCGATAGCGTTCCAGCCTTAACAACTTCACCATCAGGAAGAGTGACCTTTGCAGCTGCTGTGATGTAAGTACCGGCTTCAATAACGCAGTTATCACCGAGTGAGATTCCAAGACCAGAGTTTGCTCCAAGAAGACATTTTTCCCCGACAGAGATCACTTCTTTCCCGCCGCCGCTGAGGGTGCCCATGATTGATGCGCCGCCACCCACATCAGATCCATCTCCTACGACCACGCCGGCAGAGATTCGACCTTCAACCATCGATGTACCAAGTGTTCCAGCGTTGAAATTCACAAATCCTTCGTGCATGACAGTTGTTCCAGATGCCAGGTGCGCGCCGAGTCTGACGCGATCAGCATCTGCAATGCGTACGCCAGCAGGCATCACGTAATCAACCATGCGTGGGAATTTATCGACAGCAAAGACAGTGACATGGCCATCGCGTGCACGTAACCCAGCGCGTACCTTTTCAAAACCTTCAACTGCGCACGGTCCAGATGAAGTCCATACAACATTTGCCAGTAACCCAAAGATTCCTTCAAGTGATTGTCCATGAGGCTTTACTAGGCGATGAGAAAGTAGATGCAATCTTAAGTAGACATCCTTGGCATCTTGTGGCGCCTTCGTTAGATCAATTTCTATCGATACTAATTCACGAGTAATTCCACGAACATCATCTTTTCCGACAAGAGTCGTCAGAGTTGCATCGGGTGCACCTTGGAGAGCTCCCAACGCTGGAGTTGGGTACCAAACATCAAGCACGGTTGTTCCAGCGAGAGTTGCGATTCCATGGCCATGAGCGAGAGACGACATGCGCTAAGCCTAACCCCTATCCTGTCCCTCATGCGTATTGCAGTCTTCTGTTCATCATCGCCAACCATCGACTCTAAATTTATCGACCTGGCATTTGAACTCGGTGCCGAAATTGCATCTCAGGGCTCTGAATTAGTTTCAGGCGGCGGACACATCTCAGCGATGGGAGCAATTTCTCGGGGCGCTCGCAGCAAAGGCGGAAAGACGATTGGAATCATTCCGCAGAAGTTGGTGGATATTGAATTTGCCGATCACGATAGCGACGAGTTGATTGTTGTTGACTCGATGCGTACTCGTAAGGCGAAAATCGAAGATCTAGCCGATGCCTTTATCACTTTGCCTGGCGGGCTTGGCACCCTAGAAGAGCTCTTTGAAATCTGGGTTGGGCGCTACCTAGAGTTTCATAAGAAGCCAGTCATCATTCTCGACCCACATGGAATTTATGAACCTCTCCATACGCTGGTCGAGCATTTAGAGACACATAATTTTGTCAAGCCGGGCATGCGCGATTTAATCTATTGGGCAACTTCCACAGAAGATGCTGTAGCAAAAGCTTGTGGAAGATAAGAATTGAAGTCCAACACTCTTCGCATTTCATTCACAGTTGATGCTCCATGTGAACGAGTCTGGGAAAAGATTGCAGATTGGCCATCGCAAGGTGATTGGATGTTGCAAACTAAAGTCTGGGTAACGAGCAATCAGCGTGAAGGAGTCGGAACTTCCATCGCAGCATTTACTGGGCCGCTGTACTTTATCTATCCTCGCCTTAAATCTTTTGGCTTGCTTGATCTGATGACAGTCACACATTGGCAACCACCCCATCGCTGCGATGTGGAACATATTGGCAAGATTCTCAAAGGAAGTGGCAGCTTTCTGCTGACTCCAATTTCAGCGACCAAGACGCGATTTGACTGGTCTGAGACTGTGGCTGCGCCAAGGGCGCTCTTTCTCTTGGTTGCGCCATTCTTATACGTGGGCGTACGTATCTCTCTCGCTCGATTTGCTCGACTATTTTAATTCGCAAGCGAGTAACCTTTATTCTGTGAGCAACCAAGAGACCATCGCGCAGTTGCTCGCATCTTTGCCAGAAGAAGAGCGCATCATCTTGACGTTGCACTATCTGCGAGGTAAATCAAGTGGAGATATTGCAATCCTGCTACAAGTCCCTGAGCGCGCTGTTGTTGCCGTCATTTCATCAGGAAAATCCCGCTTAAAAGGCCATCTCGGAATCTAGCGAAAGCGCCTTCTCTACCCCTTTTGGCTCGATTTCACCCGCGCCCGATTCTGCGAGATACTTCTCCCTGCACTACTCGACCTCACGGTCCCCGGCAGTTTCGACAACAAGGAGTCCCCACCATGGCAGCTATGAAACCCCGTACAGGTGATGGACCGATGGAAGTCACCAAGGAAGCCCGCTCACTAGTGATGCGCATTCCACTCGAAGGTGGCGGTCGTCTCGTAGTCGAGCTCAACCCACAGGAAGCAAATAATCTCAGCGCAGCCCTTGAAGCCGCTGTAGCGCTCATCAAAAAGTAGAGTGGGATAAAAAGATTCTTGCAGTAGTTTCGCCAGAGATTGATTCAATTGTTGGCGCCGATATTCTCGCTCTTGGCTATATCAAGAATAAAGATGAGAAATTTGAATTCACAGCTGATGCTCGGCTCATTGCAAAACTTGAGAAATACTTTGAAGTCAGCTTTCTCGACGAGATCAATTTCTTCGATGCTTCAGGAAAAGCTGGGGAGCTCTTTGAAATTCCAGTAGCTCATGAGGATGCTGAAGTAGATCGCATCTATCTCATCGGCGTAGGGGATAACTCCTTAACTTCTCTTCGTACCGCAGGCGCGGCCCTTGGCAAGAAAGTCCGAGGCAAGGCCCTCTCGCTCGTCTCGCTCTGCGCACAGAGCGCTGCTGAAATTAAAGCTCATGGTGTTTCGCTGACCTTAGGTGCTTATCAATGGAGTTTGAAGACTGGAAAGACTCCAGAGATTCCACAGTTCTTAATTGCCACAAAAGATGGTGCGCCCGTCAAGGCTGCACACACGATTGCGCGCGCTCTGTATACCGCTCGCGACTTAATTCTTACTCCATCAAATATCAAGAACCCTCTTTGGATGGCGCAAGAGGCGCAGACAATTGCCGATGAGATGGGGCTATCGATTCGCATCCTTGCTGGAAAAGAGCTTGCCAAGTTTGGTGGTCTACGCGCTGTCGGTAACTCATCTCCTAAACCTGGGCCGCGCTTTATCGAAATTACATATGTCCCACGAGGTAAAGCAAAGTCAGCAGCCGCTCTTCCGCATGTTGTCATCGTTGGAAAAGGAATCACATTTGATACAGGTGGCGTCTCTCTGAAGCGACCATATGAATTTATGACAGCGATGAAGAGCGATATGGCAGGAGCTGCAGCAGCTCTTGCAACGCTGAGCGCCCTTCCTGATTTACAGCCACAGGTAAAAGTAACCGCGCTATTAATGTGTGCAGAGAATGCACTTTCTGGAACTTCGCAACGCCCTTCTGATGTGATTACTCAATATGACGGAACTACAGTCGAAATCATCAATACCGATGCTGAAGGTCGCCTAGTTCTTGCAGATGGCCTGGGTTACGCCCTCGAAAATCTTGATCCAGATTATTTGATTGATATTGCAACCCTTACGGGATCAGCAACCTTAGGTTTAGGGCGACAGTATGCAGCCATGTATACCCGTGATGAAAAGTTAGCGCGAGAACTTGTTGCTATCGGAGAATCAAGCGGTGAACGCGTCTGGCATATGCCATTAGTTGATGACTATCGAGATTCACTCGATAGCGATGTTGCAGATCTCAACCATGCAGCAGATAAGGGCGACTATTCCGCAGGTTCAGTGACTGCAGCCCTCTATCTTGAGCACTTTGTTGGAGATTCGCGATGGGTACACCTAGATATTGCAGGTCCGGCGCGGAGCGAGACTGATGCAGGTGAAAATGTGAAAGGCGGCACAGGTTTCGGCGTGCGCTTGCTGCTCGATTGGATAGTGTCTCTCTCGTGAACATTAACCCGCACGATTATGCCGAAGGCTTTATCGCTGAAGATTCCGTAAAGAGTGCAGCGCGTGCCCGTGGAGTTGAAATCGGAACACAAGATGTTTCACCAGGCACAGGCGCATATCTCAGGCACCTGGCACAACTATTGAGCGCGCAATCTGTTGTTGAGATTGGAACTGGTTCAGGCGTTGGTTCACTCTGGCTCCTTGAAGGAATGATTAAGAGCGGAACGTTGACATCAATCGATGATGAGATGGAACATTCCAGCATCGCAAAGTTGGCCTTTGCTCAAGCTGATATCGAAGCTCCGCGCTTTCGTCTGATTACCAATTCAGTGATGGATGTAATGACCAAGCTGGCAGACCGCGCCTATGACTTAGTGGTCTTCCGCCACAATCCAGAAGATCTTAACTTTGCTATCTCTGAAGCGCATCGCGTGCTTCGAAGCGGTGGCGTTTTTGTTATCGATAACTTCTTCGGTGGG
The DNA here is from genome assembly GCA_965267875.1 of Candidatus Nanopelagicaceae bacterium. Lineage (GTDB taxonomy): Bacteria > Actinomycetota > Actinomycetes > Nanopelagicales > Nanopelagicaceae > Planktophila. The sequence goes on from OZ254157.1 coordinate 362,417, forward strand.
GCAAAGGTGCCAGATCCAGCGCAGAGAGATCCCAAGACCATTGCGCTACGCGAAGCGGGTAAAGCAATTAAGGCAGATTCAGAATCTTGGATGAGCGTTCTTATAACAACCGGCGATGGTTTATTACTCGCCACAAAACTCTAGAGAAAGCGCAATCGAGTCTGATGAGTAATTGGAATGAGAGTGGCCATCGCAACGATGGACCGTGGTGGGTTGCGCCAAGTCAGAGTGGGCTAGGTCGCTCAATTTCACTGCGCACTGCAATCTTGATTACCCTGGTCGTCGGAGTTGTTGGTGGGGCATTTGGCGCGTCATCTTCCGGTTCACTCTTTGGCCGTTCCGTTAACTTGGTAAAGACAACCTCTGCTATCGAAAGACCAGCGGGATCTGTTGCTGAAATTGCGCAGAGAGTTCTTCCATCTGTTGTCTCGATTGAGGCGCAATCAGGTCGTGGTGGTTCCACTGGTTCAGGATTTATCATCGATAGCAGTGGCTACATCCTTACCAATAACCATGTGATCGCCTCATCAGCTATGAGTGGCGGTGATATTCGAGTCCGTCTCAATGATGGATTTTCATATGATGCCAAGGTAATTGGGCGTGATAGCTCTTACGATCTCGCTGTCATTAAAATTGTTGCCCCAAATCTGAAGGCGTTGCAATTTGGAGATAGCGACCAGGTCGCAGTTGGCGATTCTGTGATTGCCATTGGTTCACCGCTTGGCTTATCGGGCACTGTAACTTTAGGAATCATTAGCGCGAAAGATCGCGCTGTCACGGCAGGAGAAAATGATGCAGAGAGCGCCTTTATCAACGCGCTCCAGACTGATGCGGCAATCAACCCTGGAAACTCAGGTGGACCTCTTGTTAATTCAACAGGCGCAGTCATTGGGGTTAACTCAGCGATTGCATCTCTTGGAACATCTTTTAGCGGCCAGTCAGGTTCTATCGGACTTGGTTTTGCGATTCCCATCAATCAAGCGCGTAAGACTGCAGATCAACTGATCAAGAACGGCAAGGCAACGTATCCGGTGATGGGTATCTCGGTTGATATGAATTACTCAGGTGATGGAGCGATGATTGCCAAGACTGGCGTTGCTATCGTCCCAGGGGGAGCTGCTGCAAAGGCGGGCTTAAAGGCTGGTGACATCATTACCGAAATCGATGGTCGAGCAGTCACATCTTCAGAAGAGTTGATAGTTGCGATTCGCTCCCATAACGTTGGCGAGAAAATTGAGGTCACATATAAACGTGGCGGCACTAGCAAGACGGTAACCCTGACACTGTCGGCATCGAAATAGCCGAGTAAGGTAGAGCCACTATGTTCTTTGATTTTGGTGCAGGCGAACTCATTGGTCTGGCGATTCTCGCCATGGTGCTCGTTGGTCCTGAGCGCCTTCCTCGCCTTGCCGTCGATGCAGCAAAGTTTGTGAAGAAGGCGCGTGATTTTGCATCTCATGCCACAAATGAGCTTAAGTCAAACCTTGGTCCAGGCTTTGAAGATCTTGACGCCACCGATCTCAATCCTAAGAACTTTATCAAGAAGCAGATTGGCAACGTTCTCGACGATGATTCGCCAAAATCAACGAAGTATCCATCTAGCTTCGCATACGCAATAGACCCTGATCTACTATGACAACGCTCGAATTAGTTAACGCAGCGCTTGCTACAGTGCAAGACCCTGAACTTCACCGCGCATTGCCTGAACTCGGCATGGTCAAATCTGTAAACATTAATGGCGATGTTGCCGAACTAGAAATCTTGCTCACCATCTCGGGTTGCCCGATGCGTGATCGATTAACGCGCGACATTGAAGCTGCGGTAACAGCAGTCGAAGGTATTGCTCGAGCAGAAATCACCTTTGGCGTCATGGATGAAGAACAGCGCGCAAACATTAAAAAGCTGCTCCGCAATGGCCGTGAAAGCTTTATCTCATTTGCCCAGAAAGATTCTTTGACCCGAGTCATCGGCGTTGCATCAGGCAAAGGCGGAGTCGGAAAGTCTTCACTGACTGCCAACTTGGCTGTTGCTTCAGCGCAGCGCGGTCTTCGCGTTGGCATTTTGGATGCAGATGTTTATGGACACTCAATTCCTCGCCTGATGGGTTTGATTGGTCAGCGACCTACAGCGATTGATCAGATGTTTATTCCACTTGAATCCTATGGAGTCAAAGTTGTCTCGATGGAGATGTTTAAGCCTGAACGCAGCGATGCAATTGCTTATCGTGGACCGTTACTTCACCGCGTCCTAGAACAACTTCTCTCTGATGCCTACTGGGGCGATTTAGATCTTCTCTATATTGATCTACCTCCCGGCACCGGAGATTTAGCAATTTCACTGGGCCAGCTAGTGCCATCATCTGAAATTCTCGTTGTCACAACTCCACAAATTGCTGCAGCAGAAGTTGCCGAACGAGCCGGCAGAATTGCGCATCAGATACACCAGAGAGTTATTGGCGTTATCGAAAATATGTCAGCGTATCCATGCGGTAAGTGCGGTGGACTCACCTCACTCTTTGGTGAAGGTGGCGGCGAAGAGACTTCTAAACGACTTTCACAATTAATTGGTGGAGATGTTCCACTTCTTGGAAAGATTCCATTTAGCCCAGATTTACGTGAGGGTGGAGATGCTGGTGCACCTGTTGTGATCTCGGCACCAGATAGTCCAAGTGCTCAAGCAATCGATGAGATTATTGCCAAGCTAATCGTGCGCGAAAAATCGTTACTTGGAGTCCGACTCGGGCTTGCGTAGCTCTTCGACAATCTCTTTGGCGATATCGCCAAGTTCATTCCGCAAGTAATCACGTGTTGCCACATCCCCTAGTGCGATACGTAAGCTAGCGAGCTCGCGAGTCAGATACTCAGTGTCAGCGATACTGCGCGCATTTTGGGCACGATCTTCATTGAGCGCAATACGATCGCGATCTGCTTGACGATTTTGGGCCAAGAGAATGAGCGGGGCTGCATATGAAGCCTGTAGCGAAAGGATGAGCGTGAGGAAGATAAATGGAAACTCGTCATATCTAAGGTTTGCAGGTCCCAAGGTGTTCCAAAGAACCCAACTCAAGACAAAAGCGCTCATATAGACAAGAAAGCGAGCTGTTCCTAGCGCGCGTGCAAAACGTTCAGAGAGGCGACCAAAAGTCTCTGGATCAATGTTGCCGCGGAGTGAGCGACGTGTCTCTCGTGGTGTGTCTAGTCGATAGCTACGAGCCATGGTTAGACCTCCTTCGCAAAATCAGTATCGATGCTCTCAAGGGCCGCAGATGTTGCAGCAGTATGTGTTGCAGAATCTCTATGGTCATGTCGCCAGTTTTCAGGTAACAAGTGATCGAGCACATCATCAACAGTTACGGCGCCAAGTAAGCGATCGTTTGCATCTATAACAGGCAGTGAGAGCAAGTTATAACTAGCTAAGTATGACGAAACTGCATGTAAAGATGCGTCGGGATTAACGCCCTTTGTGTTGGTATCCACGATTGAGCCGAGCAAAGTAGCTGGCGGTTCACGCAATAAACGCTGGTAATGGACCATTCCGATAAATCGGCCGGTAGGAGTTTCGAGTGGCTGGCGGGTAATGAAGACTTGTGATGCCAGGGCCGGTGATTTTTCGCTCTGTCGCACTGCAGCAAGTGCATCCGCCACTGTGTAATCTGCTGACATCACGATTGGTTCGGTTGTCATCATTCCGCCAGCTGAATAATCTTCATATGTCATTAAGCGAAGAACATCTTCAGCATCCTCAGGATCCATCAGCCCAATCAATTCTTGTGCGCGCTCTTCGCCGATTTCACGGAGCAAGTCAGCTGCATCATCTGGATCCATCTCTTCTAGAACATCAGCTGCGCGTTCTCCTTCGAGTTCTGCCAGCAGAGCCACGCGCTCTGATTCATCCATCTCTTCGAGTACATCTGCAAGTCGCTCATCATCTAGTGCGCGGGCCACTTCAACGCGACGTTTTGGCGAAAGATCCTGGATAACAGCGGCTAAATCTGCAGCTCTTAAGTTTCCAATTGTTGAAAGCAAATTTGAAACACCTTGATTAGTCTCGTTTTGAGCAAAGCCGGTGACTTCTTCCCAAGCAACAGTTGAGGTTGCACCTTTTCGTCGCAGCCCACGTCCCTTACGCATGATGTGAACGCGGTTGATGAGCCAATCACCAGTGCGAGTTTCTTCCATCGCCATATCTTCGACAAGAACCGCCTGACCATCCTCAACGAGCGCTACTGAGCGATCGAGTAAATCGCCAAGTACCAACATCTCGCCAGCGCGAGGTTCAAAACGTCGCATGTTGAGTAAGCCTGTGATTACTACTGCACCTGATTCAATTGAAGTCACGCGAGTGATTGGAACAAAGACGCGACGGCGAAGTGGTACTTCAACGACCAAACCTAGAATTCTGGGTGGCTGGTTATTAGAACGCAGGGTCGCGACAGCATCGCGCACCTTGCCAACTGGATCACCATTAGGGTCAAAGACCGCTGTGCCGGCAAGACGGGCGAGAAATATACGATTGATGTTATTTCCGCTCATGGGATAAGAGTAACGCGTGCACCATCGGCTAGGTTTGCCCTATGTCCGTATCCCCGCGTTATGAATCAGTGCATAACCACACTGCTCTTCCTGCGCGACCTGACCTCATCCGCTTGATTATTGGAATTTTCGGTGTGGGCTCATCGGGTCCACTCATTGCCCTCAGTGCAATGCCAGTGCCCACTCTGATTTTCTGGAGAAATCTCGGCGGCTCTCTTATGACCTTGCCCTTTGCGCTTCGCCACAAGGTAGATCGCACCGGTGCGAAGTGGGCGATATTGGCCGGCATATTTCTCTCCTTTCATTTCATGGGCTTCTTCTTGGCGATGAGAATGACAAGCGTCGCTGCAGGCACCGCAATTGCAGCGCTCCAACCGATCTTTGCAGCGCTCTTCCTCAGATTTAGAGGTGGATTTATTCCCAATAAAGCTTGGCTAGGTATGTTTGTCAGCTTCATGGGTGTTCTTGTAGTAACCGGTATTGATATTCAATTGGACCGTCGCTCATTCCTTGGAGATTTAGCAGCGCTACTTTCTGGTGCGCTCGCCGCCGCATATATGTTGATCGGTTCGCATGCACAAAAGACTTTACAGACAACCACATACACATCAATCTGCTATCTGACCTGTGCGCTCACAGCTCTTCCAATTACATTGATTGCAGGTTACGAGCTCTTCTCATTCTCAACGAGAGAGTGGATTATCCTGCTTGGGTTGATTATCGGCGCTCAACTACTTGGCCACACCATGTTTAACATTACTTTAAAGCGAGTCTCACCAGCGGTTGTCTCACTCATCGTGTTTTTCGAAGTTCCGATTGCAGCGTTCCTGGCATCTATCTTCGGAGTTGGCAAGCAACCTTCACCAAGTATCTACCTAGGTGTGCTTTTGATTCTTATCGGCTGTATCTTCTTTGTCACTCGTACTAAAACAGAGAATGTGATGACCATTGAATGATTGACCTACACACCCACACCACGGCAAGTGATGGAACTGACTCACCTTTTGCGCTCGTTAAGAAGGCGTTAGCCACAGGCGTTACAACGTTAGGTATCACCGACCATGACTCAACTGCCGGATGGGCAGAGGCAATTACTGCGATTCAACCTCAGATTCAATTAGTGCTCGGCGCAGAAGTTTCTTGCCTAACCACTGATGGAATAAGTGTGCATATGTTGGGTCTGCTCTTTGATGGCGAAGATCAGCAGATACAGCAGATGCTCTCTGATTCTCGCGATACTCGACTTCCGCGAATGCGCAAGATGGTTGCTCTCCTGCAAGCAGATGGCTTTGATATCTCGCTTGAAGATGTCTACCAAGCGGCCCCAGATCAAGCGACCATCGGACGTCCGCATCTAGCTGATGCGCTCGTTGCCAAGAAGATAGTGGCAACACGTGATGAAGCTTTTGCCGATCTACTCCATAACGAATCTAAGTACTACGTCACTCATGCAGCTCCTACCCCCGCTGATGCCATCGCAACGATTAAGAGAGCTGGGGGAGTCGCCGTCATTGCACATCCTTTTGCATCTCGACGCGGTCAGATTCTGACAGCAGATACTTTTCAGGATTTGGTAGCTGCCGGACTTGATGGAATAGAAGTGCACCATCGCGATCAGAACGCAGCAGAGCAACAAGTGCTTACTGAAATTGCAGGTGAGTTACATCTCGTTACCACCGGTGCAAGCGATTATCACGGAACCGGAAAACTTAATGCGATGGCAGAGAACACCACTCATCCGGCACAATGGGAAGCCTTAGAAGCGCGCGCAAGCGCACGAAGGGTTGTAAAGCTATGAATTCAACAGGGGCACTCACTTTTGCAGCTCAAGCATTTGTCACACTCTTTGTCATTATGGATCCGCCAGGAGCCACTCCTATCTTTCTAGGGCTTGTCAAAGATAAGACACCGCGCGAACGTGTGCGCCTTGCTTGGCAGGCAGCAGGCGTCTCACTCTTTGTGATTGCTAGCTTTGCCATCTTTGGACAGTTAATCCTTGATTACATGCACGTTTCAATTGAGGCGCTGCAAGCAGCAGGCGGACTTCTCCTACTCTATGTTGCACTTCAACTACTTACCGGTGCATCCAAGGGTGGGGCTGAACAGAAGAGCGACAATATTGGAATGGTTCCACTAGGAACTCCACTCCTTGCCGGCCCTGGTGCAATTGTGGCAACGATGATTTATGTGCAGCAGGCTGATACCAATACTCAAATCCTTGGGCTAGCGCTAGCAATCATCGCTGTGCATCTCATTATCGGCACAGTGTTGATGGCCTCAACGAAGATTGTTGGGCTTATTAAAGAATCAGGTGTGACGCTTCTTGCCAGCATTGCTGGTCTGCTCTTGGCAGCGATTGCAGTGCAGATGCTTGCCAATGCAATTAAAGCTTTTGCGGCTAGCTAGAAATTCTCTTGGTGCGTGTGCGCTCTCGCTTCACGCGAGGTGCGCTCTCTTGCTTTGCAGCAGCTGGTTTAGCAGCCTTCGGAGCAACAGCAGCAGCTGGTTTGGCTTTAACAATACGCCCAGTTGAACCGGCAGGAATATTGAGCATTTCGTAGAGATGCTCTGAGGATGAGTAAGTCTCTAGCGGCTCTGGTAGACCTAGAACGAGCGCTGTATCAATCATCTTCCAGCGAGCAAGTTCATCCCAATCAACAAATGTGACTGCAATCCCGTGAGCGCCAGCGCGCGCAGTACGTCCGATACGGTGAACGTAGGTCTTCTCATCTTCTGGGCACTGGTAATTAATGACGTGGGTAATTCCATCGATATCAATTCCGCGCGCGGCAACATCAGTTGCAATGAGTACATCAGATTTACCAGCTTTGAAATCATTCAGCGCTTTTTCGCGCGCAGATTGGCCTAGATCTCCGTGGATAGTTGCGGCTCTAAAGCCTCGCTCGGCTAGGTCATCAGAAGTTTTTTGGGCTGTGCGCTTGGTGCGACAGAAGACAATCGTTGGTCCACGGCCATCGGCCTGCAAGATTCTTGCCAACATTTCAATCTTATCCATCGCATGAGCACGAACTACATGTTGTTCGATACGAGAAACAACCGCGCCTTCATCTTCATTATCCTGCGTGCGGATATGAACTGGTTGATTCATGAAGCGGCGCGCTAGCGCAATAATGTCGCCAGGCATCGTTGCTGAGAAGAGCATGGTCTGTTGACGTGCAGGAGTACTTGTAAAAATCTTTTCGACATCAGGCAGGAAGCCCAGATCAAGCATTTCATCAGCTTCATCAAGCACAACGCGCGAGACATGCTTTAAGCGGAGTTGCCCCTGGCGATAAAGGTCTAAGAGACGCCCTGGAGTTCCTACAACAATTTCAACGCCTGCTTGTAGCGCCTCAATCTGCGGCTCGAAGGCGCGACCACCGTAGACGGCAAGTGTGCGAATGCCGCGATTGAAGGAGAGCTCCTCAATATCTTTCGTTACCTGAACGCAGAGTTCGCGCGTAGGAACAACGATAAGAACTTGTGGATCGCCTTGGTTGGCGAGATCTTTCCAATCAGCATCGTTAGGCGCGATTACTCGCTCAATAACGGGGATACCAAAGGCGAGAGTCTTTCCAGTTCCCGTCTTCGCCTGACCAATGACATCGCCATCAGCTAACGCAATAGGCATGACCTGCTCTTGGATAGGAAAAGGCGAAGTAAATCCATGCTCAGCGAGAGCGGCGATAGTTTCCTTACGAAGAGGAAGATCTGCGAATGTCAGAGCCACTTACACAACGCCGAAACCGACGCGACGTTCAGTTGGCTCGCCGATTTCGACATAACCAATCTTGTCTGCAGGGACGATGATTTCGTGTCCCTGAACATCTTGAAGAGTGAGGGGAGTCTGAGCTGAAAGGGCAGCAGCAACTGCCGCCTTGATTTCAGCTGGGGTAGAAGGGCAATCAAAGTTAAGTTCGCTTCCTACATTAGTAATGGAGATACGAACTTTTGATGCCTTTTCACTTTTCTTAGAACTCATGTGCCTATCTTATTCGCTATGAGTCTGTACGGGGAAATCCAGATATGCCTCGCCACATGAGGTTCTCGACAAGTTCCATCGCTTGTTGACGAGATAGCTTGCTATCACGCTCAAGCCAGTGACGTGCTGTGACTTGGACATACCCGATCAATCCCACACCAAGCATCATCGCTGCCTCTTTTGGAAGGCCCGTGTCATTTGAAATTACACCACTCACAGCCGCAGCACAGTCATATGTCATGCGATTGAGGCGTTCACGAACTTGTGGCTCAACGCTCATATCGCTTTCAAAGAGCAATCTAAATGCTTCGCCTTCATTTTCAATAAAGTTAAAGTACGCCTCGATTGTGACGTGAACGCGTTGTTCGTTATCTGGAGTTGAAGAGATTGCTTTTTGAATTTCGAAGACGAGTGAATCGATATGTAGATCTAAGACCGCTAGGTAGAGATCTAACTTTGAAGGAAAGTGTTGGTAGAGAACTGGCTTGCTGACATTTGCGCGATCTGCAATCTCATCCATAGCGGCAGAGTGATATCCAGCAGCGGTGAAGACTTCAAGGGCTGCCGATAAAAGAATTGCGCGGCGCTCATCGCGAGGGAGTCGAGATTTATCTGTTCGCGAACTGTTTGCAGAAACTGAATCTGTAGTCATTGTGCGCATCGTATAAGAATTCGCTTCGATTGGCACTGTACGGCAGAATTGGCGCCATGAGGACCCCTCCGCTAGTAACTCCAGGCCCTGCTCTATCTGTCGATGAAGTCCGTCGATATAGCCGCCATCTGATCATCCCTGATGTGGCGATGGCGGGACAACAGCGCATGATGAACGCGAAGGTGCTCTGCGTTGGCGCTGGTGGATTGGGCTCTCCTGCTCTCATGTATTTAGCAGCAGCAGGAATCGGCACACTTGGAATTGTTGAGTTCGATACTGTCGATGAATCAAATTTGCAGCGCCAAATTATTCATGGCCAATCAGATATCGGAAAGAGCAAAGCGCTGAGTGCAAAAGAGAAGATTGCTGAAATCAATCCTTTTGTAAATGTCATCCTGCATGAAACCCGTCTTGATAACTCAAATGTGATGGATATTTTTTCTCAGTACGACATCATCGTTGACGGTACAGATAATTTTGCCACACGCTATTTAGTTAACGATGCCTGTGTACTTCTTAAGAAGCCATATGTATGGGGATCTATCTATCGCTTTGATGGCCAGGCAAGCGTCTTCTGGGCAGAGTACGGTCCTTGCTACCGCTGCTTGTATCCAGAACCACCACCTCCCGGAATGGTGCCAAGTTGCGCCGAGGGTGGAGTTCTAGGAGTTCTCTGTGCAACTATCGGATCGATTCAAACGACAGAGGCGATTAAAGTCTTAACGGGCGTAGGCGAGCCTCTCATTGGTTCACTCATGGTCTATGACGCGCTCGATATGACATTCCGCAAGATCAAAGTTCGCAAAGATCCTAACTGCCCATTGTGCAGCGAGAACCCACGTCAGACTGCGCTCTTACTTGATTACGAAGCTTTCTGCGGAGTTCTCTCTGAGGCAGCTGCTGAAGCGAGCACTGGATCAACAATTACAGTGCAAGAGCTGAAGACAAAAATTGATGCGCACGAAGATTATTACTTGATTGATGTGCGCGAACCAAGCGAGTTCGACATTGTTCGAATTCCAACCTCGCACCTGATTCCTAAGCAAGGCTTTATCGATGGCTCAGTCTTGGCGACTTTGCCGCAAGATAAGCCAATCATTTTGCACTGCAAGAGCGGCGTGCGATCAGCTGAGTGCCTGGCAATACTTAAGAGCGCAGGTTTTGCTGACGCTTCACATGTATCTGGTGGCGTAGTTGCCTGGGCTAAGCAGATTGATACATCCCTTCCGGTGTATTAATGCGCGATAGTTATCAGGGCTTTCGCGTTCTCTTAGTTCATGCTCATCCTGATGATGAGACCATTAACAACGGTGCAACCATGGCTATGTATGCAGCTCTTGGCGCATCAGTAACTCTGGTTACCTGCACCCGCGGTGAAGAAGGTGAAGTTCTTATCCCTGAGCTTTCTCATTTAGCCGCAAGCGCTACCGATTCTTTGGGCCAACATCGCATTACTGAGTTGGCGCTGGCGATGAAAGAGCTAGGAGTTGCCGATCATCGCTTCCTTGGAGAAGGTGTAAAGCTCTATCGAGATAGCGGAATGATGGGAACCGAGCCAAATAATCGACCAGATGTATTCTGGCAAGCAGATTTGGAAGAAGCTGCAGATTTACTTGTGCAAGTAATTGATGAAGTAAAGCCACACGTTCTCATCACTTATGACGAATTTGGTGGCTATGGCCATCCAGACCACATTCAAGCTCATCGAGTCGCAATGCGCGCAGCCGAAAAGTCAGATTGGGATATCCCAAAGATTTATTGGAATGTCATGCCCGTCTCGGTGATTCAAGAAGGCATTGATGCCATGAAAGGAATTGGCTCTGATTTCTGGGGGGCTGAAAAGGCTGAAGACCTTCCCTTTGCCAAAGCTGATTCCTTTGTACATGCGCTGGTAGATGGCAATGCCTATGTTGATAAGAAGATGAACGCTATGAAGGCGCACTCCACGCAGATTGCAGTCGATGGACCATTCTTTGCGCTCTCCAATAACGTTGGGCTACAAGTGTGGGGTAATGAGTACTACACGTTGGTCAAGGGCGAGAAGAGCGCACCGCTCAATGAAAAGGGCTACGAGAGCGATCTCTTCGCAGGAATTTCGCTGTGAAATTTCTTTATGCGATTGCACTGGGCGCAGCTACTGCGCTCGGCGCAACGCTAATTCACCAAACTCTTCCTCCATTTGGAGTTGCTCTCGGAATTTTCACAACCTACGTCATGATTTGGTGGGTTGGCCGTTACTGTGGCAAACGCCGCTATCGCGTCTTTGCACTCGCTGCGTGGTTCTTTGTGATTGCCCGCGCTGGATCTTTTGGCGCTGGCCAAGAACTTCTCATTCAAGGCGATAACGCAGGAAGTGCACTTCTGACGCTGGGATTCTTTGCCGGCGTTGCTGCGCTCTTTCGTAAGCTCTAACTTATCTCCAGCTCCAACTTTGTCCGGTTGGCCCATCGTTAATTTCCAGACCTGCCTCTTCTAACTGCGCACGCAATTGATCACTCGCAGACCAGTTCTTATCAGCGCGAGCTTGTGCGCGTTGCGTAAGGAGAGATTCAATCTCTGGGGTCAGAGGCCTCTGTATCTCGGCTCTGGCTAGGTCTAGCCCCAAGACTTGATCGGCAAAGAGGAAGATGGCGCGCTTATCGAGTGCGCCAATAGCAGAGTCTTTTTCAATAGCACGAAGGCGTTGCATCGCGCGCGGTGTATCAAGATCATTTGTGAGCGCATCAATAACCTCTTGATCAAATTTAAGATCGTCTGCAGAACCCCATTGCGCCATAGCTGTGCGCCAACGACGCAGAGTTGTGTGTGCTGCTTCCAGAGATGCCCAACTTAAATCCATCTGTGACCGGTATCGGTTTTCCAGGAGCGAGAATCGAAGCGCCAGTGGATCAAGGCCGCGATCGATTACATCTTGAAGAAGAACGACGTTGCCTGCGCTCTTAGACATCTTCCGTCCTTCAAAGAGGAGATGTTCTCCATGGACCCACATATCGACTGTCTCTTGCTCTGTCAGCGCATTTGATTGAGCGCGCTCATTTTCATGGTGAGGAAAGCGCAGATCAATTCCTCCTACATGCACATTCACGTGCGACTGTAAGAGATTGATGGACATCACGCTGCACTCGATATGCCAACCTGGAAATCCTGGACCCCAGGGAGAGTCCCAAATCATTTGCGTGCGCTCGCCGGCAACTTTCCAGAGCGCCCAATCTGCGTGAAACTTCTTTCCACTTTCATCGGTGTATTCATAGCGATGGCCTGGTTTGAGCGAATCTAATTTATTTCCACTAATTGCTCCGTAGCTCGCGCACGATGCTGCATCAAAGTAGACAGAGCCATCACTACCAACATAGGCGCTCTTACTGGCGATGAGCTCTTCAATTGCCGCAATCATCTCAGCCATATTTTCGGAAGCTTTGGGATAGAAATCTGCAGGAATAACATTGAGCCTTGCTAAATCTTGATGGAACCTGTCTTCGTATCGTCGCGCAATTTCAAAGGGATCAGTATTTGTGCGCTTTGATTCAGCCAACATCTTGTCGCCTTCTTCGCCGCCTTCCTGAAAATCATCGGCCATGTGCCCTACATCGGTAATGTTCTGAATCAATTGGACTTCCAGCCCTGTCAGAACAATGGTGCGCGCAATGAGATCGGCAAGGAGAAAGGTGCGCAGATTGCCAACATGCGCATCACGATAGACGGTAGGTCCGCAGCAATACATCGTGACTAATCCATCTATCTGAGTAATCTCCTTCACGGAGCGGCTCATGGTGTCGTAGATGGATAAGCGCCCATGCGAGATATCGCGACGATTAAAGACTGGAATAACCCGCATGACGGCAATATCGTCTGGATTGAAGGTGATCAATTCACCGCGACGATTGAGTAGCTCTGTCTCACTCTGTAAAACTCCGACAATATCCCGGAAGCCTCCATCGCTATCTCGCAGGCGCAAGGTGGCTCGTTTACCAAGGGCCTCGGCCACCTCGCCACGAAAATCGTTCACGTGATAACACTAATCGTGCAATGCCCGCCCTGCAGGGTTAGAATTACCGCCATCTGTTAAGGAAAGCCAACTGGAGGATTCTTCGTGACATATGTGATTGCCGAACCATGCGTTGATGTGAAAGATAAGTCCTGCCGTGAAGAATGTCCGGTGGATTGCATCTACGACGGCGCTCGAATGCTCTATATCCAGCCTGATGAATGCGTCGATTGCGGAGCCTGCGAACCGGTCTGCCCAGTGGAAGCCATCTATTACGAAGATGATGTCCCTGGCCAGTGGCAGAACTACAAGAAGATTAATACTGAATTTTTCATTGAGCTCGGTTCACCTGGAGGAGCATCAAAGGTCGGGGAGACAAATACCGATCATGCAGATGTAACGGTTCTTGCGCCAAAAACTTCCTGATTTTCCTTGGGATGCGCTCGCTCCTTACGGAGTCATTGCGCGCTCGCATCCAGAGGGTGCAATCGATTTATCGGTTGGAACTCCTGTAGATGCAACCCCAGAATTTATCCAGGTAGCCCTACAACAGGCCGCCAATTCTCCGGGGTATCCCGTCACAGCGGGAACTCCACAATTACGTGAAGCAATTGAAAAGTGGGCGCGCACGCAACTTGGTGCAACTGGAGAATTTGGAGTTCTTCCACTCATCGGTTCCAAAGAATTTGTGGCTTGGTTACCCACTCTTGTTGAAGCAAAGAGCGTTCTCTATCCAAAGGTCGCCTACCCAACGTACTTAGTGGGCGCGCTCCTTGCTCAAGCTGATGCCACAGCGGTAGAGATAGATCCCACCACATGGCAGAGCGCGGATATGGCTTGGGTTAACTCACCATCTAATCCAACTGGCCGTGTCCATTCAGAGAGTGAATTGCGCGCTGCAATCGCGTGGGCGCGTAAGCACCAATCGCTAGTTGTATCGGATGAATGCTATTTCGAGTTCGGCGATGGCGTGGTGCCCACATCAATATTGAAATTCACCGATGGCGACAACCGCAATATTTTGGCTGTTCACTCACTTTCTAAGCGCTCTTCTATGGCCGGCTATCGCGCCGCCTTTGTTATCGGCGACCCTGCGTTGATCGCGCAGATATTGGAGGTGCGCAAGCACGCCGGAATGATTGTGCCTTTGCCGGTACAACAGGCGATGGTGGCAGCGCTTTCGGATAGCGCACATGTTGCACAGCAACGGAATAGATATAACGCACGTCGCAGCGTTCTTCGCCCGGCGCTAGAAGCCGCAGGTTTCACTATTGAAAATTCTGATGCAGGTCTCTACATCTGGGCTACTCGCCAAGAAAGTGCATGGGATTCAGTTGCTTGGCTGGCCGAATTAGGAATCTTGGCAACCCCAGGTGTCTTCTACGGTGATGCCGGCGCACAACACATTCGCATTGCGATGACAGCAACAGATGACCAGATTAATTGCGCAGCAGCGCGACTTCATGCAAAGGTGCGTGGATAAATGGCCGTTGGCATCTTGCTCGTCGGAGGTTTTGGCACTCGCCTGAAACCCCTTACCAATGAATCTCCGAAACCGATGTTGCCAGTAGCTGGCCTTCCAGTCACCGAACACCAGATACTTGCGGCAAAGAAAGCAGGAATACATACGCTGGTTTTGGCTACTTCATATCTGGCAGAAGTTTTCACTCCTTACTTCGGAGATGGATCAAAGTGGGATATGAAGATTCTCTATGCTGTTGAGAAAGAACCGCTGGGTACAGGTGGGGCAATTCGCAATGCAGCGCAGCTACTTGGGCGCGATGAAGAAATCGTCATTTTCAATGGCGATGTCCTGAGCCGTCATTCAATTGCTGATCAACTGGCATTTCATCAGCAACACAAAGCCGATGTCACGCTCCATCTGATTAAAGTCGATGATGCCCGCGCCTTCGGTTGTGTACCGATTGATGGCGAAGGTCGGGTCACAGCATTTCTTGAGAAGATGGAAAATCCTGTCACCAATCTCATCAATGCTGGTTGCTACATCTTCTCTCCTGAAGTCATCGATCGCATTCCACTGGATACCGTTGTCAGCGTAGAGCGCGAAACTTTCCCCGCACTCGTTGCAGAACAGCGTCCTATCTTTGGTTATCACGAGCAGGCATATTGGTTAGATGTAGGCACTCCTGCTGCGCTCTTTAAAGGATCGCGCGATTTAGTTGTCGGCGATTTTCACACCATGGCTGATTGCGTGATTGCACCGGGCGCCACAATCACAGGTGGAACTTCGATTGGGGCCCGCTGTCAGATTGGGGCCGGCGCCACCATTGACGATTGCATCATTGGCGATGACGTCACGGTCGGTGCTGGCGCATCTTTGACGAGATCTTTTCTGGCACATGGCGCAGCAGTTGCTCCGGGCGCTGTATTTCTGGAGAGATATCTATCAAAGAGCGCAGATTTACCGATTTCGCTCTGATTTTTCTCACTTTTTAACGAAATCAGCCTAAAAGAGGGCACCCTGGGGTTGACTCCGAGGGATTACACGGGTGTAATTCTCTTCTAGAGCGCGCGATTAATTAGAAATCACCGCCTATGACTTGAGGAGATTTGCGAATGCCAATCCGCCCAGAAGGAACATCGACTGGCAAGCCATCAGCCCCCACTGCTGGACCAACTATTCAACTCGCTAGCGGAGAGAACTTAGAGCTCTCCTGGCAGGAGCGCTCACTCTGTGCGCAGACTGACCCTGAAGCTTTCTTCCCTGAAAAGGGTGGCTCCACACGTGAAGCCAAGCGCGTCTGCCTCTCATGTGAGGTTCGCCAAGAGTGCCTCGAGTACGCCCTCGCTCATGATGAGCGTTTTGGTATCTGGGGTGGACTCTCTGAGCGTGAGCGTCGTCGCCTCAAGCGACGTCCTGCTTAACTCACCATTTATATCCGTACCTCACGCGATAAGTTTCCTTTATGAGTACGCAACGCGTTACTGCGATTCTCGTTGTCCATGACGGAACAACGTGGTTGCCAGAGGTTGTGACTTCACTTGCAACACAGACTCGTGGCGCCGATCGCATCATGGCAGTTGATACTGGCTCACTTGATTCATCTGCAAAGTTACTCAAAGGCGCACGTATTCCCACTATCTCGCTCGATCGCGAAATAGGTTTTGGCGAAGCAATCTCTTTTGCAGTCGGCCAGTTACCGCCAACAACAGATCCGGTTAATGAATGGATCTGGGTTCTGCATGATGATTGCGCATTTGCAAAAGATGCACTTGAGAATTTACTTACCGCCGTTTCAGAACGTCCCAACGTTGCGATGGCCGGACCGAAGTTACTTGGTTGGCACGATAGAACACATCTCCTTGAAGTGGGAATCAGCTTGGCTACCAATGGCGCTCGCTGGACTGGGTTAGAGCAAGCCGAGTATGACCAAGGACAGCGCGATGGAGTGCATGAAGTCCTCGCAGTAAGCACCGCTGGTGCGCTTATTCGACGCGATGTGTATGAAGAGCTCGGAGGCTTCGATAAAAATCTAGAACTCTTCCGTGATGATGTTGATTTTGGCTGGCGCGCACGAGTTGCTGGCCACTCTGTCATTGTCGCCAGCGATGCAGTCGGCTATCACGCGCAAGCCGCCGCATCTGAACGTCGCACAGTCGATGTTAAAGGCGCACTACTCCATAGACCTTTACTACTCGATCGCCGAAATGCAGCATACGTTCTACTAGCAAATGCCAGCATGTGGGCGCTTCCCATGTTGTCGCTACAACTTCTCGCTGGCGCGCTCTTCCGTTCTGTTGGTTATCTCTTTGCAAAACTTCCTGGTTATGCCAGCGATGAGATATTGGCAATTCTTACGCTGATTATTCACCCGACTGAATTACTCGCTGCACGTAGAGCAAGGAAGAGGAGCAGATTTATTTCAGGTGCTGCAGTCAAAGCATTTATTCCGTCACGCTTTCAACAGATTCGCAGCTCTGTGGCGCGCGCTATCGATGCGCTACGTGAAAGCGTCATTCCAGATCGCGAAGAGACGGTAGTTAACAGCGCTCTTGAAATCAATGAAGATGAAGATTTATTGACCCCATCAAGTCAACGTTCTTGGTTACTTCTCTTCACGCGCCCCATCATTGCTATGGCATCAGCCCTAGTTGTCATTACGTTGTTTTGGAGCCGACATCGCTGGGGATCTATCTCAGGTGGCGCGCTAGCCATGGCGCCAGAGAGCGCACAAGATCTCTTTAAGCTCTACATCGCTAGTTGGCATGACATCGGTATGGGAAGTGGACTTTCCACACCAGTCTGGGTACCGATTGTCGGCGTAGCTTCCTTCCTCACCTTTGGAAACGTTGCCGCCTTTATCTCACTCTTCTTTCTCTTGGCACCATTCGCCCTGCTCTTTGCAGCCCATCGATATCTCAAGAACTTCACCTCAAATAGCTGGTTGGCCGCCGGCGCTGCGCTGCTCTATGCACTTTCTCCCGTTGCAATCTCGGCAGTAAATGCAGGGCGCCTTGGCCTGCTCCTCTTTCTTATCCTGTTGCCCTATACCTTGCCTCTCTTTAAAAACTGGGCAGAGATTCATACCTGGACGCTGCGAAGACTGAGCGCGATAGCGCTCTTGGTTGGGCTTCTTTCCGCCTTCAATCCATCTGTGATTTTGGTGCTCCTTGGAATAGTTGCATATTCGGTAACGCGTGATTTCTTAGCTGCCAATAAGAATTTCAAAGATGCGCTCTTTCTCCAACGAGCTGCTCGATATGCCACGTTACTGCTGGCGCCGATATTGCTCTCTGCGCCCGGTTCCTTCGAATTATTTATACGCCCACAACTACTAATGAGCGAGATTGGTTTTACCGTTGCTGGGGGAGGACCAAACCTTGCAATCTTGGGTAATCCAGGTGGCCCTGGATCGCTGCCATGGTGGTCTATCAGCCCAATCACAGTTGTCTTGCTGGTCACCTATTTCTCATCGACTGCTGCTCGCAAGTTTGCAACACCCGGTGTTGCATTCCTCTTAAGTGGCGCACTTGTTTCCGCACTTGTTATTTCAGGAAATGGATCATCTTCTACAACGCGCGCTAGCGCTGGAGTTTTTCTCGCCGTCGCAACGCTCTTTGCTATCGCTGCAGCGGTAGTCATGTTCGACAAGATTAGATCTCGCCTTGAACAGTCACATGTTAATTACCGCCACATATCTATCGCCTTGGTACTTCTCCTGACTGTTGGCTACACAGCAACTTCAACATTCTGGCTGGCAACTGCAGGTTCTGATTCACCGGTGAGAACTACTCAAACTGAGATTCTTCCCGCCTTCTTAGCCATTGAAAAAGGCGCCAAGACTGTCGTTATTCGCCCTTATCGACAGAAAGGCGAACAGACACTTTCGTACTACATATCTCGAGGTCGTGAAGTCACCTTAGGCGAACCGGATGTCGCACCACGTGATACCGCAATCATTTCGCGCGCTATTGAGGGTCTGGTTGATAACACTGGAGTGACATCGAGCAATATTCTTTCAACATATGGCATCAAGTATGTCTTCTTGAAAAATCCAGTGAGCCAAGATGTTGTCCAAACCATCGATGGTTTAGGTGGTTTTAGTAGAACATCTGCGACTGAAGCTGGAATCGTCTGGAAAGTTCTGAAGGATACGGGGCGAATTAAGTTCACTAACTATTCGGGTCGTGAATATGTACTTGAATCAAAGGGCGTGCGGACATTTGTACCAGCGCCAGGTGCTCTCTTGCTTGCCGAGACATATAGCGATTCGTGGCAAGTTTTCCAAAATGGTTATCGTCTTGCCAAGGTCGAAGATGCAAATGGTCTACCAACATTTGAGGTAACTGAAGCAGGCGAGATTTCTATCATTCATGATGGACGCGCCCGCCGTGCTTGGATCTCCATCTTCATTATCGCTCTCGTTACTCTCATTGTGCTGGCGCTACCTGGTGGCCGCCGTAAAGCTGAGATTTCCGATAAGGAGATCGCATGAGAAACCAACGAGCCTTAATTCTGGTCATTGCTGTCACAACTGTGATGTTCCTCAGTAACATCTTGAACTTCACAGTCTCTACCAACCGCTTTAATGAGTCATATCCTGCTGTTGTTTGTCCTCCCAATACCAGTGGTTTGAGTACTGCCATCTCATTGACCTCACCAAACACATTGGCGCGCAAGACAGGTAGCGCATCGATGAAGTCGACAGAGGTTGGATTTAGACGTTATGCAGTGGCTGCACAATCTGCAGTCATTGAATCTGGAAAAGTTACTCCACTCGTCTGGCAAGTACGCAAGGGCGTATGGGCAGGTGCGATTGCATGTAGCGCACCAGCAGCAGCGCAATGGTTTGTCGGAGCATCTGCCGATATCACTGCGAAAGGTTCATTGCATATCGTCAATAGCGGACTTGGTCGAGCGCTCGTTGAGGTAACTGTCTTTACTGAAAATGGTGAGCTAGCTCCACGTAATGTCTCTATTCGCGCTAACTCCTACACCTCGCTCTCATTAGCCTCTCTTGCGCCAGGTTCCAAGAAGATTGCTATCTACCTTCTTCCACGGGCTGGTCGAATAAATGGCTTCCTCATTGATGAACGTGGCAAAGGGCTCACATCTCTTGGTGGCGACTTGGTTAACCCAACGCAAGCGGCGACAACGAAACTACAAATCCCTGCGATTCCACAACAAGTGGGGCGCAGTGGAACTACTCCGCACACGCTTCGACTTCTTGTACCGGGCGATGTGGATGCGCGCATCACAGCAGAGATTAGATCTACTGATGGAACCTTTGCACCGGTCGGAATCACCGATCGCGTTATTGCACATAAGAAGGTCATTGAGCTGCCGATGGATATCACAATGGCTGCCGGTAAGTTTGCGTTACATATCTCCTCAGATCAGCCAATCTTAGGTTCAGTCTTTTCGCCAACTAATGCGCAAGGCAAGCGCGACTTTGTCTGGAGCACCGCGGCCGAGGACCTGACCGAATTTACGATGGCAACAACTGGGCTCGCCCCAATCTTGGTCTTCACTGGCCGCGATGTTCGAGTTACCTTGGAGCTCACCTTCACAAATGGCAAGAGCAGGAAAGTTAACGTTGCCCAAGAAGATATTGCGACATTTAAGGTGCCAGATTCAGTTCGCTCTGTCGCCTTTACCGGAATTTCAAAGGGAACGTCGGGCGCTGCACTCATTGCATCAAAGAGTGGTTATGGCTACGTGCCACTGAACCCCGGCAGTGAATTGACCAAATATTCAGTCCCAGCATCAAATATTCGAGTGCTCAATCCATAACTTTTACCACTTAGCCCACTAACCTATTTGACATGGTTCCAGAGTCACGTCATGGCCGCGCTTGCTCGCGCGTCTCTTGCCGATCTATTGCAACCATGACCCTTACCTACATTTACGCCGATTCAACGGCGGTACTAGGACCTCTTGCAACATTTGCAGAACCACACTCTTATGATCTCTGCGATAAGCACTCTGCACGATTAACAGTTCCTAATGGCTGGGAAGTAATTCGCCATGTAGCTGATTCCAATGCAGCAGGACCAAGTGATGATGATTTGATGGCCATTGCAGATGCAGTTCGCGAGGCAGCTTCCGCGCATCTTCAACCTTCACAGTCGGATGTTGCTCAAGTAGCGCACTCCAGCGTAGGTCGACGCGGACACCTACGGGCTGTTCCTTCCTAACTTCGCATTTCATCCTAAATCTCTTTACGATACTTATATGAGCGCTTCCATATTTAAGGCCTACGATATTCGTGGCCTTGTTGATAAAGAACTCACCCCAGATTTTGCCTTTGCCACAGGCATTGCCGTTGCGCGTTTTCTAGAACAAGAGCGCGAACCAGGCACTGTAGTAATCGGCGAAGATATGCGTCCATCTTCACCGACGCTCGCCACAGCTTTTGCAGCCGGCGTTACATCACAAGGGTTAGATGTCATCCGAATCGGTTTAGCCTCAACCGATATGTTGTATTTCGCCTCCGGAAAACTCAATCTTCCAGGTGCAATGTTTACCGCCAGCCACAACCCTGCCGAATATAACGGCATCAAGCTCTGCCTGAGCGGTGCAAGGCCAATCGGTAAAGAGTCAGGCTTGGTCGTCATTGAAAATTATGTGCGAGATGGCGCACCTATGGCGATGCGCAACGTTGGAGTTGAGAAGCAACAATCAATGTTGGCCGATTATGTAGATCACTTGCTGACGCTGGTAGATGTTTCAGCGATCCGACCATTGAAGATAGTTATTGATGCGGGTAATGGAATGGGTGGATACACAGCCCCTGCGGTCTTTGAGCGAATTAACGCAGAGGTTGTAGAACTCTATTTTGAACTCGATGGAACTTTTCCTAACCACGAAGCGAACCCGATCGAACCTGCAAACCTAGTTGATCTGCAGAAGGCAGTGAAGAAACATAAAGCCGATATTGGGCTCGCCTTTGATGGCGATGCTGACCGTTGCTTCCTCGTTGATGAAAAGGGTGCGCTGGTAAATCCTTCGGCTTTGACGGCTCTGATTGCAACTCGTGAACTGGCCAAGAACCCAGGCGCATCTATTATTTATAACTTAATCTCATCGAGAGCGGTGAAAGAGGTAGTTGAAGAAAATGGCGGCACCGCTATTCGTTCTCGCGTTGGACATTCTTACATTAAGAAGCTGATGGCTGAAACAAATGCAGTCTTTGGTGGAGAGCATTCCGGCCACTTCTATTTCCGTGACTTTTGGCGCGCAGATTCAGGAATGTTGGCAGCGCTTCACGCGATTGCAGCACTTGGTGAAACTAAGACAACGCTTTCAGAGCTACTCAAAACATTTAATCGATATCACTCAAGTGGTGAAATCAATTCAACTGTGAAGGATGCCGACTCTGCCACAAAGAAGATTGAAGAGATCTATGGCAAGAAAGATGGAGTTGAAATCGATCACCTCGATGGACTCACTGTGAGCCACGCCGATTGGTGGTTCAATCTCAGGGCCTCAAATACCGAGCCGCTCCTTAGACTCAACGTTGAGGCTTCAGCCAAGTCCCGCATGGAATCTGTGCGGGATGATGTACTTAACACCATCCGCAGTTAAGGTTAAATGACGCTTTTTAGCAGCGTCCACTAACCTATACACCTAGCCGACTAGCACAGTAGAGCCCTACGCCGAAGGTCAAGCGAACAAACAGCCGTTTATCTAGGGAGATATATCTAAATGACACCTGTCACAACTATTCCAAAGCACGACATTGCAGATGCATCACTTGCTGAAGCTGGCCGCAAGAAGATTGAATGGGCAGAACGCAACATGCCTGTACTTGCACAGATCCGCGAACGCTTCGAGAAGTCACAGCCATTTACTGGTGTGCGTATCGCAGCATGTATGCACGTCACCACTGAGACCGCTAACTTGATGCGCGTTCTTAAAGCTGGTGGAGCCGAAATCGCACTCTGTGCCTCAAACCCACTTTCAACACAAGATGACACAGCAGCAGCGCTTGTTCACGAATACGGTATTTCAGTATTCGCTCGCAACGCAGTTGATCGCGATGGTTACTACGCGCACATCAATGCCGCACTTGATATCAATCCGCACCAAGTCTTCGATGATGGTTGCGACCTCGTTAACACTCTTCACACAACCCGCAAGGAACTTCTTCCAAATATCGCAGGTGGTTGCGAAGAGACAACGACAGGCGTTATCCGTCTCAATCAGATGGCAAAAGATGGCGCGCTCACATTCCCAATGATCGCTGTCAATGACACCGACACCAAGCACATGTTCGATAACCGTTACGGAACAGGTCAATCAACTCTTGATGCTGTCTTCCGTGCAACTAACTTCCTTCTAGCAGGACGCATCGTCGTCGTAGCTGGGTTTGGTTACTGCGGTAAGGGCGTTGCAGAACGCGCTAAGGGCATGGGCGCCGATGTAGTTGTCACTGAAATCGATCCAACTAAGGCACTTGATGCGATGATGCAGGGCTTCCGCGTTATGCCAATGCTCGATGCTGCCAAGGTCGGCGATGTATTTATCACCGTCACTGGAAACCGCGATGTACTTCGCGACGAACACTTTGCGGCGATGAAGGATGGCGCAATCATGGCTAACTCAGGCCACTTCGATATTGAAATCGATGTAGCTTGGCTTGAGCAGAACTCAGTAAAGAAGAATGAAAAGATGCGCCACCAGACTGATGAATATGTCATGAAGGATGGACGTCGCCTACTTCTTCTCGCAGAAGGCCGCCTTGTAAACCTTGGAGCTGCAGAAGGACACCCAGCATCAGTAATGGATATGTCATTCTCGGATCAGGCGCTTACCGCTGAATACCTTGTTAAGGAAGCAAAGAATCTTTCTGCTGGCGTTCACGAAGTTCCTACCTATATCGATAAGGAAGTTGCATCACTCAAGCTCAAGTCAATGGGTGGACGTATCGATGTATTAACACCTGCTCAAGATATGTACCTCAACTCTTGGGAGCACGGGTCCTAAATGGCACTGGTTATGGTCGTCGATGACGACCAAGACCTTGCAGAAATGCTCGGAATTGTCTTAACAAGTTCGGGTTTCGATGTAGATCTTGTCAGTCGAGGAGATGAGGCGCTGGAGGTATTTAGAAATAATCCTCCAGACCTCGTCTTGCTCGATGTGATGTTGCCAGGAATCGATGGCATTGAGGTCTGCAGATTGATTAGACAAGAATCTATGGTTCCTATCGTGATGTTAAGTGCTAAGGGTGAGACGCAAGATATTGTCCGCGGCCTTGAAGCTGGCGCTGATGATTACATGCAGAAGCCTTTCCGCGATAAAGCTGAACTCATTGCTCGTATTCGTACTCGCCTACGTCGTACCAATGCCGATGTCACAGGCCTACTGACAATTGGCGATCTGACTATTGATGTAACGGCTCATGAAGTCCAACGCGGTGCAACGTTAATTCAACTAACCCGCCTTGAATTCGATTTGCTAGTAGCTCTTGCTAAAGATCCCGGCAGAGTATTTACACGTGATGCGCTCTTGAGCGAAGTCTGGGGCTATCGCCACAGCACAGATACTCGATTGGTAAACGTTCACGTGCAGCGCCTACGTTCTAAAGTTGAACATGATCCAGAGCATCCTGAGATTGTCATGACCGTGCGCGGAGTTGGTTACAAGGCGGGCGTCCCAGCGTAAAGGGCGCATTCACCATGAGGGGAATACGAAAGACGTTGGCGCAATCACTTGCGACCAAAGTTATCCTTTCAACAATTCTTCTCTCATTGGGCGTTATTAGCCTTACTGGTTCAGCCCTTAATTCACGCCTATCTGATGGTATTCGCTCCGTAAGTTTAGATTCAGCGCTAACGGAGGCTCGCTTCACCTTCTTTAACGCGCAGTATCAATTAATTCTCTCGCAAGGCAAAACTGTCGAAGAGCGTAAGCAAGTAATTGCAGGTTTAGTTGTTGAAGCTACAACCCAGGATGTTAATGAAGATAGTCGCGACATCATTCTTCTTAAGTTTCCAAATGAGAAGAACACGCAAGTTTCCTATGAGATGGCCTCGGCGTTGGTAGATCCAAAATCTGTTCCAGAGTCACTGCGCGAGAGGGTAAGGGCCTCTAAAGAAGCACAGTATGAATATGCCCAAAACCGTTACCTCAATTCACTCACCACTGATGCGCTCTTTGTTGGAGAGCCCATCAAAATTCCTGGTGGGGGAATGTATGAAATGTATGTTGTCTTTACCCTCAACACTCAAGCTGAGACCCTTACTCTCATTCGAAATTCACTCATCTTTACTGGCTTCGCACTTATCTTCCTCATCGGTCTGATTACCTGGCTCGTGGTTCGACAAGTCGTACGACCGGTTCGTGATGCAGCTCGTGTAGCAACTCGATTTACCGATGGGGACTTTAGCCAGCGCATGAAAGTTGAGTCGCAAGATGAGATGGCGACTCTTGCCCAGTCCTATAACGAGATGGCTGAATCAATCGAACGACAGATTTCGCGTTTAGAGAATTTGTCACGCGTTCAGCAGAGATTTGTATCAGATGTTTCTCATGAACTGCGCACGCCTCTTACAACCTTACGAATGGCCTCTGAAGTTATCTACAACCAGCGCACATCATTTGACCCTGTTGTCGCACGCAGTTCAGAGCTGCTTGCTGCTCAGATAGATCGCTTCGAAAGGTTGCTTGAAGATCTCCTTGAGGTAAGTCGCTTTGATGCTGAGGTGGCAGTGCTTGAACCAGTTGATTTCGATGTTGTTAACTTGGTCAAGCGCTGCGTTGCAGATTTCGAGTTAGGTGAAGTTCCTACAGATTCAGGTATGCGCATCGAGGCACAGTCACCATCTGTGCAGATAAAGGCTGATATTCGCCGAGTAGAACGCATTCTGCGCAACTTGCTCTCTAATGCGCTCGACCATGCAGATGGTAAGGAAATTGTTGTCACCATCCTCGCCACTGAGACTGAGATGGCAATTGGCGTCCGTGACTTTGGGCCAGGACTTGATCAATCTGCGCTCATTCGCGTCTTCGATAGATTCTGGCGCGCTGATCCTTCCCGCGCACGTATCCGTGGCGGTACCGGCCTTGGGCTCTCTATCTCTCTGGAAGATGCACGCCTTCATAATGGCGAACTCGATGCATGGGGAAGACCTGACAAAGGCGCTCACTTTGTCCTGACCTTGCCACGCGTTGCCGGAGAACAGATTCAGTCAAGGCCTATCAAAGCTACCCCGCTAGATTTCCACGAGGAGAATTTCTACCTCTAAATCTTTAGCTATAACGATGAAGAATGCGCGTCATGAAAAGCATTCGCGCGTTACAAGAAATCATCTTTCCGAGTCGCTGCTTAGGATGTGGGCAACTTGGGCTTGAAATCTGTTCATTGTGTCGCAAGAACTGGCATCCACATATTTATCGCCGGTGGTCGCAACATCTGCCAACTTTTCCGATCTATTCCGCTGTTACATACTCGCCAATTGCAGGAAAGGTTCTGCTTGCTGCAAAAGAGAACAATCTAGTAATCGCCGATCAGCTCATCTATAAAGCGCTCGGTCATTCATTGACTTTTGCACTGCGAGAAATTGGTGGAGATTTTCTGATTCCAATTCCCTCGCGTAGATCAGTTGCCCGTTCACGCGGGCGTCAATTTATAGCTGCGTTGACATATCAGCTCAGCGCAGAGACTGGGCTGCCGGCATATGAAAATTTAGAACATATACGTCGGGTCCGCGATCAATCTTCGCTCGATGCGAAATCAAGATTTCATAATTTAGATGGCTCTATGAAATCCCTGAATTTTCTGAGTGGAAAGGCCATTGTTATTGACGACCTCGTCACAACGGGGGCCACGCTTCAGGAAGCCGTGCGGGCCCTTCGGGATAGGGGAATTGAGGTGGCCGCTGCTGTAACTGCCTGCGTTGCAGAACCCCTACGATAAGACCCTCTGTACGGGCATATGCGGAAGGTAGTTGCAATGGCTTCAATTCTTGATCGACTCATGCGCGCTGGCGAAGGCAAGATCCTTCGCGACCTCAGCAAGATCGTCGACAAGGTCAACGGCTTTGAACCCAACATTTCATCTCTCTCAGATGAGCAATTGCGCGCCAAGACTGATGAATTCAAATCCCGCCTTGCCCAAGGTCAGACCCTCGATGATTTACTTCCCGAAGCTTTCGCTGTTGTTCGCGAAGCTGCCAAGCGCACACTTGGTCAGCGCCACTATGACGTGCAGATCATGGGTGGAGCAGCGCTGCACAAAGGCAATATTGCAGAAATGCGTACCGGTGAAGGAAAGACTCTCGTTGCAACCCTTCCTTCCTATCTCAACGCTCTCGCTGGTCGCGGCGTACATGTTGTCACCGTCAATGATTATTTGGCAGAACGCGATAGCGAATGGATGGGTCGTATCCACCGCTTCCTCGGACTATCTGTTGGAGTAATTCTCAACAGCATGACCCCTGCAGAACGCCGCGCTGCTTACTTATCTGACATCACATACGGCACAAATAATGAGTATGGTTTTGATTATCTACGCGACAACATGGCTTGGTCGCTCGAAGATTGCGTACAGCGCGATCACTTCTTCGCTGTCGTGGACGAAGTCGACTCAATTCTGATCGATGAGGCTCGTACTCCTTTGATCATCAGTGGACCTGCCGACAAGGCCACCAAGTGGTATGAAGAGTTTGCCAATATCGCTACCAAGCTGCAGCGAGATGTTCATTACGAGGTAGATGAAAAGAAGAAGACCATTGGAATTCTTGAAGATGGCGTCACCAAGGTAGAAGAACTTCTCAAGATTGAGAACCTCTACGAGGCTGCCAACACCACACTTATTGGCTATCTCAATAACTCAGTCCGTGCCAAAGAGCTCTTTAAGCGCGATAAAGATTATGTAGTTATGAATGGCGAGCTATTAATTGTTGATGAACACACTGGCCGTATGTTGGCTGGTCGTCGCTACAGCGAAGGTCTACACCAAGCGCTAGAAGCGAAAGAACGTATTGAAATTAAGGATGAGAACCAGACGCTGGCCACCATCACGCTACAGAACTACTTCCGTCTCTACGAAACCATCTCAGGTATGACTGGTACTGCGATGACAGAGGCTTCTGAATTCCACCAAATCTACAAACTTGGCGTTGTTCCAATTCCTACCAATCGAGATATGCAACGTATTGATCAGCCAGATTTGGTCTACAAATCAGAGAATGGAAAGTTTGCAGCCGTTACTGTCGATATCGTCGAGCGCCACCGTAAGGGACAGCCAGTTCTGGTCGGTACCGTCAGCGTAGAAAAATCTGAAGAGCTTTCAGCATTCCTCAAGAAGGCGGGCGTGCCACACGAAGTCTTGAATGCTAAGCATCACGAACGTGAAGCAGCGATCGTTGCTCGCGCAGGTACTAAGGGCGCCGTCACAGTTGCAACAAATATGGCAGGTCGCGGTACCGACATCATGCTCGGTGGAAACCCAGAGTTCATGGCTGACTTCGAACTTCAGCGTCGCGGAATTTCGCCAGTTGATAACGCACCTGAATATGAAGCGGCTTGGCCGGCAGAGATTGCAAAGCAGAAGGAAGCAATCGCTAAGGAACACGAAGAAGTAGTTTCACTCGGCGGCCTCTATGTTCTTGGTACTGAACGCCACGAATCACGCCGTATCGATAATCAGTTGCGCGGTCGTTCTGGCCGCCAAGGCGATCCAGGTGAATCACGTTTCTATCTCTCATTGCAAGATGATTTGATGCGCCGCTTTAACTCTGGAATTGTCGAGCGCGTACTGTCAGCGGCTGGTTTACCTGAAGATGAGCCAATTGAATCCAAGATGGTCTCTAACGCTATTCGATCAGCGCAGACACAGGTAGAAGCTCAGAACTTTGAGATTCGTAAGAACGTCCTTAAGTATGACGATGTCATGAACCGCCAGCGCGAAGTTATCTACGGCGAACGCCGTTTAGTTCTAGAAGGTAAAGATCTGGGCGAGCAAGTCGGTGACTTTGTTGCAGATACTGTCTCTGCCTACGTGCATGCAGCAGCAGCGCAGGGATATGCCGAAGAGTGGGATCTTGAGAAGTTATGGACTGCGCTCAAGCTCGTCTATCCAATCTCATTTACCCCAGAAGATTTAATTGCAGAAGTCGGCTCAAAAGATGCGATGGATGTTGATTATTTAGAGTCAAAGATTCTTGAAGATGCAAAGCAGGCATATAAGAAGCGCGAAGATGAACTCGGCGCTGATGTTTTGCGCGAGCTAGAACGTCGTGTTCTGCTCTCAGTTCTTGACCGTAAATGGCGTGAGCATCTCTATGAGATGGATTATCTACAAGAAGGAATTGGCTTGCGCGCTATGGCGCAACGCGATCCACTTGTTGAGTACCAGCGTGAAGGCTACGAACTCTTTGCTGCAATGATGGATGCCATCAAAGAAGAGCTTGCCAGCTTGGTCTTTAATGTGCAGGTAACGATTGAAGGAGATGGCAGCGCTATCAAGGCGCAAGGCGTTGACGATAAGCCTGCGCAGAGCCAACCACTTCGCTATTCAGCAGCCGATGAAAACGGCGTAGTGACAAGTGGAGATGTTTCACGTAATAGCCAATGCCCTTGCGGTTCTGGAAAGAAATATAAGCGCTGCCACGGCGCCGCCTAATATTCTTTACAACAAGTGCAGAGCGGTACATAACCAACGTCCGTCTACGCCTTCAAAGCGAATAACTGCAGATCGATAACGCACGCCAAATCGGATAACTACCGTTGACTCACAGATTCCATCAAAGGGCTCTGATTGATGGATGCTCTTAATCTTTCCAATTTCTCTCTGAGTTCCAGCGCTCTTCAGTAACTCCATATAGATAACGCGATGGCACCAGCGGATAAGTTGTGCCGGCTGCCGTCTTCCGCCCCACACTTCAACAACACTGACAATGAACTTCATCGTCCAGGCATGCAGTTCAGGTAACTCGGATGCTGAAGTGGGAATAGGCATCTCATCGGCTTCCAGATCTTCACCAAAGGTGGAGGGAACGAGATAGAGCTTTGCTTTCTGCGCTGGAACTTCTCGTGCAGGAGGTGCGAAGATGTCGAGGACGGGATGTTCCCAGAGCGCGCGATCTTCGGTACTAGATACCAATTGCAGAAAAGAGCGGCGATTTTCAGTGAGGGTATGTGTAGTTTCTGTAGTCATGGCGCGATATTTCAGTCTCGCGTGCATTTTCAAATCAGCCACAAGTATGAGCACGGCTCGTACTTAAGTTCTACTGTGGAGAAGTAAGGCTTGCGCCATAGCGCGCACTTTTACCGTGCGCCCATGGCCGTGAAGAAGAAATCCCAGACTCGTCTCTATCTCTCAATTGCTCTCTGTCTTGGGGCGTTGCTCGCCTCATTTTTGATGACGCGCGCTGCAAATACACATGAGAGTTATTGGGTGGTCCTGCGCCCAATGGCAGCAGGCACTCAGATTGGAGCCAACGATCTGGGCTACCAATCTGTAGCGCTCGGGGCTGCGGCAAAGAACTACCTTGCAGCATCGACCAATCCCATTGGGTCAATCACTCGCCGGCGCTTAGTTGCGGGTGAATTGTTGCAAGGTAGTTCGCTGACGGATGATGCAAGAGCGCTGACGCATCAAGAGATTTCATTAAGCATCAGAGCGGTAGATATTCCCATCGAAGTTGCAGTAGGCGAGCTCATTTCGCTCTATCAACTCCATGATGTGCGCGAGTCAAAGATAACGATCGCTCCAGAGTTCATTGTCAGTGGCGCTTTTGTGACATCTATCGATCGCAAAGGAAGCAACTTTGGTGGGGAAGTTGCGCTGGGACTTGCACTTGATCGAGTAGATATTGCAACGGTCTTATCTGCATCCACTAGTGGTCGTTTAGTGGTTGTGCGCGCCCGTGGGTGAAGTCGCTAACTCTGCAATCACTGGAATACGCGATCCAGAGCGCGAAGGATTTATTGCTAGCACTCTCTTTTCGCAAGGATGGAATATCACTCTGCGAGCCCTGGATTTTGATCAGATAGATCAGCTCTGTAGCAAAGAAGCAGTAGATAAGGCAACAATTATTCTGGCTACTGATTTAGAAGGCTTAACCCCTGCAGTGATTGCAGAGTTGAAATCTCGTGGGTATCCAGTCTTTCTCTTTGCGCCTTTAGATTCAGCCCCCTCTTCATTTGCCGGTGTACAAGAGTTTCCTACAACTGCGCTCGAACTTATCTCGCTCATGCGGGGATCTCTTCGTGCACCGATGATCAGAGCGCAAGCACAGAGCGCTCCTGCCCGAGCACGCATCATTGCTCTTGCTTCATCAGCTAGCTCTTCGGGCTGCACTCTGACTGCGATTAATCTTGCGACAGAGTTGAGTTTGTTGGGCAAGAGAACGCTCTTAGTTGATGCACATGCTCAAGCCCCTGCTATCTCATCGCTCCTTGGCCAGCGAGGTCTACGTGCCAGCGTTCGTCACCCGCAGATTTCAGAGAACCTTTGGGGAATGGAGATTTCGCAAGCGAATCTAGAAAGTGATTTGGGACAGCTACACAGCGCTCGTTCCGAATTTGATTTCATTGTGATAGACCTTGGAACCTTACGAAACATCGCAGCGCAATTGACCGGCAAGAGATGGGAGAGCGAAGCATTTATCTGGAGCTCCACATATGCAGATGAGCTCTGGCTGCTATCGAAGGGCGATCAACTTTCTCTTGAGCGTTTACGCGAACTTTTGCGTGAGCTGTCACAGAATTCAATTAAGCCAGCACTTGTCGCCGTGCAGAGCATGCGGACTCCTGGAAAGAAGAATTCACCACTGGATCAATCATTTATCCAGAGCATCAGTGCGATAAAACCGGCACGTGTGATTGCCCTACCGACCGATAGTCGCAGCGTCCTACGCGCTGAGAGTGAGCGCAGTAGCCTCTATGAAGTCAATGAACGTAGCCACTTACGCCGTTGCCTCGCAGAAATTGCAGGTCAGCTCATCTCTTAAATTCTTATAGGCTTAGCGCATGCGTGGATATGCGGCTATGACAGCCCAAGAAGTCTCTGACTTTGCGAGCTCTGAGACTCTCGATTTTTCAGATATCTATGCACCGACTGCAAGTTTCTTAGCAGCACACCCAGATCTTGATGAAGAAGAGATCGAATTTACCCTTTCTATGGTGGCAGCAGAAGATGCGCAAGAGATGAAGAGCGCCGGAACAGGCGCTGCCTGCGTATTGGCCTTTGAAATTCCACAATCACTCATCTCTGAAAGCCATGAGATGTCGGTTTCTCTTTCTGGCGCACTTTCTTGGAGCGATCTGCAGTGCCTCTTTGAAGTCTCTGCCGATGGCCAAGAGCTCACCTGGTTTGCCACTCAAGAGATTTCACAGAATCTTTCCACTTGGTTGAAGCAGGTATAAATGGCTGCCATCGAAGATTATGTGCAGGGCAGAAGCCCGCTCTCTCCAGATCAGATTCACCGCTTACGCGAACTGATTGCCGATTGGCAGCTGCTCTCTGATCTATCTTTTGCGGATCTGATCTTGTGGGTTCCGCTGCGAAAAGATTTCAAGAGTTGGCCAACAGGCTATGTCGCAGTGGCACATATCCGCCCGACAACTGCGGCCACTCTCTTTCCACTCGATGTCATCGGTGATGAGATTTCACATGGCAAACGTCCTCATATCGACCAAGCCCTTTCCAGTGCAGAAATCGTTCGTGATACTCAGCCAGAACAGATGGGGGAGTACCTCGTTAAAGAGGAGACCATCCCGGTGATGTTTGAAGGACATGTCATTGGCGTAATTTCGCGACATCGAAATGCAGAGCTGATGCGTCAACCATCTCGCCTCGAACTCAATTATCGCGAAATAGCACACAAGCTCTATCGCATGATCTCTGAAGGAACATTTCCTTACCCAGATGCAGGCTCACTCTTTGATCCTGCACCTCGCGTAGGAGATGGCCTTATTCGACTTGATGTTAACGGAGTTGTTTCATACGCCAGCCCTAACGCTCGCTCTGCCTT
Organism: Candidatus Nanopelagicaceae bacterium; assembly: GCA_965267875.1. GTDB lineage: Bacteria > Actinomycetota > Actinomycetes > Nanopelagicales > Nanopelagicaceae > Planktophila. Next base: position 395,017 of record OZ254157.1, read on the forward strand.
TAGCCGACTTGGTTGGATGAGTGAAGTAGAAGGACATAATTTAGGTGAAGTTGCACAATCACTTGCGCGCGTGAAGCCTGATGCACAAGAAGAAACAATCGCTATGGGCCTTACTGGAAAGGCGCTGAAGCGAGTAGAGATTGAGAATTCAGGTGGAACGATTGATTTCACAGTCCTGCCTTTACTACAGGCAACAGATCGCGTAGGTGCCATTGTGCTTCTTAATAACGTCACCGAACTACGCCGCCGCGAACGTGAGTTGGTGACAAAAGATGCAACCATCCGCGAAATTCATCACCGAGTAAAGAACAATCTTCAGACTGTTTCGGCGCTCTTGCGTTTACAGGCCCGTCGTATCGAAGATCCTGGTGCAAGTGCAGCGCTCAATGAAGCAGTACGTCGCATCGCCTCAATTGCGCTCGTCCACGAGACGCTCTCTAGTAGCCGTGACTCATCCGTTGACTTTGACGATGTACTAGATAACTTGGTATCGCATGCCCTTGAGCTCAGTCCACGCATGGGCGAACTTCATATTGATCGCACCGGCGCTATTGGTTCTCTTGAACCGCGCATCGCAACTCCGCTGGCACTGGTGGTCACGGAACTAATCCATAACGCGCTCGAACATGGATTAACTGAAGAAGGATCCGCGCTGGGTATTCATGCCACCCTCAACGGTCGAGAGTTAGCAGTAACAATTAGCGATGATGGCGTAGGTTTTCCAGAAGGTTTTGATATCGCGACCTCACCAAATCTCGGCCTACAGATTGTGCGCACGCTGACTGAGAATGAGTTACGTGGTGAGTTGCAGTTAATTACTGATGATCACCAGACGAGAGCGATTTTAACTTTCCCGATCTAGCTAAAGATTTTTAGGAGTTTGCTTGATCAGCGAGGCGGGCGCGGTTACGTGCAGCGCGACGCTTCAAGGCGCGACGTTCATCTTCTGAGAGACCGCCCCAGACTCCGGCATCTTGGCCAGATTCCAGCGCCCATGCCAAGCATGGCTCTTTGACGATGCAGCGATTACAGACCTTCTTCGCCTCTTCGATCTGGGTAATGGCGGGGCCGGTATTGCCCACAGGGAAGAAGAGCTCAGGATCTTCATCGCGGCAGGCCGACTGATGTCTCCAATCCATGGCTATCCCCTTCCTGTAATCGAGTTAGTGACTGCGCAAAGAACGCGCACAAGAGGGTAATTCTCCCTGTAACTCTCAAGTTAAACAAGAAGGTACGAGAAAAGATTTCGTCAATCAGGGTGATTTGCATCCCTTTAGTGAATTTATCTTTTGAATTGAGAGGTGCCCCCGACAGGAATCGAACCTGTGCACCTGCCTCCGGAGGGCAGTGCTCTATCCCCTGAGCTACGGGGGCGCAGGTAGAAGGGTAGGTTATATGACTATGAGTACTTCTGAGAAAGCTTTTTTTGCGACAGGTTGTTTCTGGGGCGCAGAGCGTCGTTTCTGGAATCTCGATGGAGTAATTGCAACCAGCGTTGGATATATGGGCGGCGCTCGACCTAATCCGAGCTATGAACAAGTCTGCACCGGTGTCACAGGACATGCTGAGACTGTAGAAGTTGATTTCGATCCTGCAAAAGTTTCTTATCGCCGCTTACTTGAAGAGTTCTGGGTCATGCATGATCCAACCTCGCTCAATCGCCAAGGTGGAGATATCGGAACTCAATATCGCAGCGCGATTTTTACAACGACTGCGGCGCAGCAGTTACAGGCAGAGGTCACTCGAGATGTATATCAAGCAGCTCTTACACGCGATGGCATCGGTCCGATTGTCACTGAAATTGTCAGCGCCGAAGGGGTTCCATATTTCCTGGCTGAGGAGTATCACCAAAAGTATTTAAAGAAGAACCCCAACGGTTACGACTGCCACTCCAGCACGGGAGTAAATTTTCCGCAGTTGAGTAACTCTTAACCCAGCGCTCGCCAGCAGTACCAGGCCACCACGCTCCGGTAAGGACGAAACTTCTCGCCTTTCTTCTCTAACGCCGCAGGAGTGATTTCCTCGCTGAGGCGATAGATTTTTTCGTATCCTCGTCTCACACCGAGATCCCCAGTAGGCCAGATATCTAAGCGCCCCAGTTGAAACATCATAAACATGTCAACTGTCCATGGCCCGATTCCCCAAAGACTCGTGAGCTGTTGAAATATCGCTTCATCGCTATCAACTTTATGGAGCTGATTAATCTTTATCTTCTTCGTGAGAGCTGCATCCGCAAGCCCCTGAATAGTTTTGAACTTGGCTCCTGAAACGCCTGCCGCGCGCATATCTTTCTCAGATATAGCAGCAATGCGTGCAGGCACTACCCGACCCTGCGCCAGCCCTTTGACCCTGCCATAGATTGTGTCAGCTGCCTTGACTGCCAGCTGCTGTGAAATAACAGATTCGACGAGCGCCTCAAAATGGCTGACCGGCTTTGGATTCCTACCGATTGTGCAAAGTGGATGTGCATCTATCACCTTTGCAAAGCGCGCATCACGTCTGGCCAAATCCGCAACGATCTTCTTCATCTGCGAAGCTGTAATCGTCAAATTCGCGGTCATGGATAAAGCGTATTGTCGGTGACATACTAAGTCCATGAGTGAGAAGAGCGGTTTCGAACTTCGCGCACTCGACTTGAGTGAACTTAAAACCCATCGCAGCGAAAAGTGGCGTTCCTTTCCTGCAGATGTCTTGCCGCTTCCCGTCGCTGAAATGGATTTTCCGGTAGCAGAGCCCATTCGAAGAATTTTGCGAGAGATGGTCGACACTTCAGATCTTGGTTACCTCGGCCCGATTCCTGAACTTGGCAGGGCATTTAGTGGATTTGCTGAACGTCGCTGGGGCTGGAAGGCAGATGCTGCGCAGGTTCGCATCGCCGCCGATGTCGGCGTTGGCGTAGTTGAAGTTCTTCGCGTTATTACCCAACCTGGCGACAAGATTCTTATCAACTCACCGGTCTATCCAAATTTCTGGACGTGGTCTGCTGAGACCAAGTTAGAACAAGTAGATATCCCATTCTCGCAAGCGCCTGAGGAAGTCGATGGCAGCCATTGGGTTCTAGATTGGGATGGCATTGAAAAGGCTTATGCCTCGGGCATCAAGGCGCATCTGATTAGTAACCCACATAATCCACTCGGTAAAGTCTTTACGCGCCAAGAGCTAACGCGCTTTGCTGACCTTGCCAAAAAGTATGGCGTTTATGTCTTAAGCGATGAGATCCACGCGCCGCTTACATTTAGCGAACAAGCCTTCACGCCATTTTTGGCAATCTCTGATGCAGCTCGCGAAGTCGGAATCACCATTACTTCATCGAGCAAGGGATGGAATATCGCAGGTCTTAAGTGCGCCATCATCGTCACTGAAAACGAGAAGCTGCACGAGAAGTTAAACGCGATTGCACCTGCTACGCACTACCGGGCATCGCTCCTAGGCGGTTTCGCATCTGTTGCAGCCTTTGAAGAAGGCGAGCCTTGGCTCGATGCCCTGATGATCAACCTTGATCGCAACCGAAAATTGGTCGCAGATTTGATTGCAGAGTTAGCCCCTGAGATTGGCTATCTCATTCCGCATTGCTCATACCTGGCATGGCTTGATCTATCGGCCCTTAAGTTAGGTGATGACCCAGCGGCTGTTCTTGTTGAGAAGGCAAAGGTCGCCTTTGTGCCAGGAGTTCGTTTCGGTCAGCAATCATCGCAATTTGTTCGCCTTAACTTTGCAACTAGCCCTGAAATTATTCGAGAAGCGATAACACGTATCGCCTCACTGAGGTCTTAACGCGCAAAAGTGCGTGAACTGGAGTATTTTTATACCCATGAAAGCGCTACGTAGACTCATTGCCGCAGTTACTGTGGCAATTCTGGCCTTTCGCGCCATTGGTTCATTCCTTTCATGGGTTGAGAAGCAAGATGACTCCAACACTGATGCCTGGATCGATGAAGATGAATTTGAAGATGCGAAATGAGCGCTGATACATATATCCCTGGTACCTGCAATATTGGCAAAGGTGAAGTTCGCCGTCGCCAAGTAGTTGCGCTTATCGGAGCCGCCTTGAGCGTTTTCACTTTGGTAGGCCTCATCTCAACAAGTGCAGCCCCTGGCGCTCGACTAGGAATCTTTATCCCATTATCTGTAGCCTCTATTGGTTGGGTGCAGTCACGTAAGAAATTCTGTTTAGCCTATGGCTTTATGGGCACCTTTAACTTTGGAAAGTTGGGACAGCTTTCTAAGGTTGCTGACAAGAGCTCGCTAGCGGCAGATCGTAAAACTGCCTTCTCAATCTTGGGGCAATCGCTATCACTGGCGGCGATTCTGACCCTCATTGTTTATCTGCTACCTCTCACTTAACTTCTTAGCTCTTACAATTTCTGTCACTTAGTGCCATTGTGTACTTGTGAAAATCATTATCCACACCCGGCATGCAGAACTCGCAAGTGACTTTAAATCAATCGCTGAAGAGAAACTCCTTTCAATGGAGCGCTTTAGCGTCGCGATTGACCGTGTAGAAGTTGAAGTAATGCACGAAGCAAACCCACGTCAAGGAAAGAATTCTCATCGCGTCATCATTACCTCACACGGATCAGGGCCGCTTCTGCGAGCTGAAGAGACTGGCTTTAATGATCTGGCGGCATTTGACGGCGCCATCAAAAGCATTGAGCTACAGATTCGCCGTATTCATGAGAAGACCAAAAGCCATGGACGAAAAACGTTACGGACTATGGAAGTAGATGTAAGCGAATAGTTAACGCTTAGCTTTACCTTTTTGATCCGACTTATGATCAGATTTTTCCATACTTGATTTCTCTGGCTTTGCTGGAGGAGTTGGCATAGGTCCTAAGGCAAGGATTGCCGCATCACGCAGAGTAATTGCTAACGCAACGGCGTTGCGACGAGCTGACCATGTAGAAGTCTTCTGTTCTGGAGTTATTGCATTGAGCATTGCGGCTCTGGCATCTGCATTCGCCTTATCCACTGAGTTTTTGAAGGTTGCATTGATTACACGCATCCTAGAATCTCGATCTTTTAGAGCTTGCTGATACTCATCGCGATCAAGTTTGTACTGCTCTAGCGGAGTTTTGTAAGCATCAGCTGTCGCAGTTGGAGATGGGGTTGGTTCCGCGTGTGCTGGAGTTGAAGCCGCGAGCGTAAAGAGAAGGAGCGTTGCTGCGGTTAACTCTCGACGCTTCTGCATGGGTAAATAGTAGATGCGAAGGGGTGTGAATATTCTGTGAAAGGGCTCATGAGTCCGTGTGCAAGCGTGCGGTTTGGTAGCAAACTCACATAGGGCGTGGCAGGGTATAGCCATGAGCCAACTAATCATGATTATTGATGACGAAGCGGGTATGCGCGATTTATTGGGAGATGCGCTAAAACTGGCTGGCTTTGAAACCGTAACGGCTGCCGATGCCATGATTGCTCAGACTCTTTTACGTTCAACCAAGCCCGATCTTCTGATCGTAGATATCAATATGCCGCTGATGGATGGTTTTGAATTTATTGAACGTATTCGCAGTAACGGTGATAACACCCCTGCGCTGATGCTCAGTGCGCGTGGTGATCGCGCAGATATCACTAAGGGTTTGACCCTAGGGGCAGATGATTACGTCACTAAACCCTTTGGACTCGAAGAGTTGGTCTTACGTATTAAGGCGATTCTCCGCCGTTCGCAATTCACTGTAGAAACGGCCACAAATTTAAGCAGTGGGCCAATCACTTTAGATAGCGATACTCACCAAGTTACCTTCAATGACGAGGTAGTTGATTTATCGCCGACAGAATTTCGACTTCTGCATGTGCTGCTTGAAAGCAAAGGTCGAGTCTTAAGCAAGACCTATCTCCTCGATGAAGTATGGGGAATCACCTTTGAATCTGAAAGTACTGTGGTCGATACCTACATTTCATACTTAAGAAAGAAGCTTCACCGCGACGGATATGAAGGAATTAAGACTATTCGAGGAGTTGGATTTCAGCTGCAGCCGGAGAAGCAGTGAAGTTATCTCAAACTTCTCGAGTTAGTTTCTTTACTGTATTACTTCTTACCTTCTTTACCGTTGGAATTGGCGGGATTACCGTCAAGCACTCACTCGATGTCGAAGTACAAAAAGTCGACCAAAGCCTAGGTTTTGTAGCCCTTAGCGCCTACGAAAATCCTGGTCAGGCTGTAGGTGCTGCGCTCTTTGCTATCGAGCAATCAAATTTAGATGCAACCCTTACCTTGCTGGCGCGCGATGGATCAGAGACGCTCATTAATGAATCGACTCTGCAATATCCAGGAGCTCCAGCGCTTACCGAGGTAGAGAAAGCAGTACGTAGCGCAGTTCGAGTATCTGCCGAAACGCCCTTTCGCATCCGCACAGTTCCGCTTGAAGGTGGAGATTTCATCATTATCGCTCTTTCGACGAGCGAGATAGATGCCAACTTCATTTCAGATCTACAGTACTTGGCTCTTGTCACGCTGATTCTTAACTCATTTGCAGCAGGCCTTCTCTTCCTCTACTTCCGTCGCGAACGTCGTACGGCAGATTCCGCATCCCTAGCTCGTATGCAGGAATTCTTGGGAGATGCCTCGCACGAACTTCGCACCCCACTGACTGTCATCAAGGGCTATGTTGAAATGCTCAGTAAAGATCAGTTAACTGCGCCGGCAGATAAATCTCGCGCCTTTAACCGCGTGGGTAGCGAAATTACTCGTATGGAGACTTTGATTCAAGACCTGCTACTTCTTGCTGAACTAGGCGAAAGTGGAGCTCGCGATATCGAGACCATTGACTTAAGTGAGATTGTCACGGCTCATGGAACTGATTTCACAACGCTCAACCCAGATCGCACCGTAGGTCTACAAGTAACACCGGCCCTCTTTATTGTCGGATCTCGCGATTACATCTCACGATTTATTCAGAATGCGCTGACCAATATTGTGCGCCATACCGGTGCGGACGATGCGGTGCGGATAACGCTGGCGAAGAGTGGAAAACAGATTGAGCTCAAGATTGAAGATTCTGGGCCTGGACTACCTGATAGCGCTTACCGCGAGGATATTCGCTCGCTCAATAGATTTGATAAATCACGCTCACGTGAAAATGGTGGTTCAGGTTTAGGTATGAGCATCATGTCGGCTGTTATTGAAAAGCTCGATGGCAAGTTTTCGCTGCGCAAGAGTGAACTGGGCGGGCTAGCGATAGTTGCGCAACTGCCGATTGCTTAAACTTTTTTGCGGGTAGCAATCAAGCTAGTAACGGTAGCCGTTCCGATACATAAAACAATGACGCTCAAGCTCTGGGTAATGGTGATCTCTGGAATATGAATGCCCGCAATCTCGTGCCAGCCAACTGCATGGCAGGCGTGGAAGATAAGTTTGACTCCAATAAAGCCAAGCACAACTGAGAGCCCACGACCAATATGGATAAGTCTCTCCATCAACCCACCGATAAGGAAGTAGAGCTGACGTAGACCCATTAGCGCAAAGACATTTGCAGTGATGACAATGTAGACATTCTGCGTCAGACCGAAGATTGCTGGGATTGAATCTAGGGCAAAGAGCAGATCTGTCATTCCGAGTGCAATCAGCGCAATCGTAAATGGCTTGATTCCGCGCTCTTGTAACACGCGAATGATTCCGCTCTCTTTCTCATCTTCTCCGTGGGTGGAACTCTCGGCATAAAGTTGAATGGCCGTGTAGAGCAAGAAAGCGCCGAAGACAAAGAAGACCGCTTCAAATCGGGCAATCACAGCAGCCCCTACGCTGATAGCAATCACTCGTAGAACAAGTGCAATGACGATTCCAATGAGCAAGGCAAGTTGCTGGCGTTCCTTGGAAATCTTGAGCTTGGTCAGAATGATGACGAAGACAAAGAGATTGTCGAATGAGAGTGAATATTCAGTGAGCCAGCCAGCAAAGAATTCCTGTTGAGCTTGCGAATCAATCCATCCACCAAGTGAAATTCCGAATCCGATTGCAAGGCTGACGTAAAAGCCGGTCCATAAGAGGACTTCGCGCATCGAGGTCTCTTTGTTGCGATTCTTTATCGCCCAACTGAAGTCAAAGGTGAGGATTGCAAGCAGTGCAATAATTGTTATGAGCCACTCAGTAGTCGAAACCATTGCGGCAGACTAGCATTCTCTCTCGTGAGCACTGATCAACTCGAAGGCATATTTACTGAGATTGAATCACTTTTTGGCGCTCATCAATCACTTGTACGCGTGGTTCTCTCGGGTCGCCGTCGAAATATGCAGACACCACACGAGCGCATCGATATGCGACCTGTGCTGATCAAGAACTCAATGCAGATTCAACTTACCTATAGCGATGGCCGCGCCATGACCACAAAGAACTATGCACCCGCCGATACACCGCTGCCTTCTCTTCTACGCGCAGGTTATGCCAATATCTTGCTAGAACAGACTTCTGGTTCAATCAGTATTCGTGTTACAAAGAAAGGTGAACCACTTATTCACCGCACCAGCGAGAAGAAAGAACAAGTTCTTGAGCATGACCGAACCAAGTCACGTTTACTTGAACCGTCTGACCCCTTTCTTATCGCTGTGGGAATTTCAGATAAAGAGGGCAATCTCAAACCAAGCAAAGCCGATAAGTATCGCCAGGTAGAAGAGTTCTTGCGTCTACTCAATCCAGCTCTAACGAGCGCAATCTCTGCTGGCCACATTCCAACCCCAACTCAAGAGAGGCCACTCACAATTGCTGATCTGGGATGCGGCCATGCCTACCTGACATTTGCCGCTCATCAATATCTACGTGGTCAAGGAATACCAGTTTCAGTAATCGGCATTGATGTCAGAGCAGCTTCACGAGATCGCAATAATGAGATTGCAAAGCAGTTAGGGATTTCAGGCAGTATTGAGTTCCGAGCAGAGGAGATTGCGGATACATCTCTGACAAAAGCAGATGTCGCTATTGCGCTTCATGCATGTGACACAGCCACCGATGATGCAATTGCGTGGGCAATTAACGCAGGATCTGGGCTGGCGCTGATTGCGCCTTGCTGCCACCACGATATCCAGGCGCAGATGAATGAGATTCCTGAGCCATGGTCGATGTTGACGCGAAATGGAATTATGAAAGAGCGCCTTGGTGATTTATTGACGGATGCTTTGCGAATGCAGATTATGAAGTTACATGGATATCGTGTCGAGGCAATCGAATTCATTGGTGGTGAACACACGCCCCGAAATCTTATGATTCGTGCGGTAAAGACAGGCGCTACTGCTGATTCGGCAGAGCAGCAGCGATATGAGCAGATGATCTCGCTCTGGAAAGTTAAACCTGCGCTAGCAGCCCTGTTGAGCCGTTAGACTTACCGCCATGTCCAAGGTTCTTGCATCGCTGCCAGTCGGCGAAAGAGTCGGCATCGCATTTTCAGGCGGTCTCGATACCTCTGTCGCGGTCGCATGGATGCGTGCAAAGGGTGCGATTCCTTGCACCTACACCGCTGATTTGGGCCAATACGACGAGCCAGATATCGACTCAGTTCCAGATCGCGCCAAGGAATACGGCGCAGAGATTTCACGTCTTGTTGATTGCAAAACTCCACTCGTTGAAGAAGGTCTGGCAGCACTTGCCTGCGGCGCCTTCCACATTCGTTCCGGTGGAAAGCAGTATTTCAATACAACACCTCTAGGTCGCGCCGTAACCGGCACGCTTCTAGTACGTGCCATGCTGCATGACAAAGTTGAAATCTGGGGAGATGGCTCTACCTATAAAGGTAATGACATCGAGCGTTTCTACCGTTACGGACTTTTAGCTAATCCAAATCTAAGAATTTACAAGCCATGGCTTGATGCTGACTTCGTACGTGAACTCGGCGGTCGCAAGGAAATGTCTGAGTGGCTGGTCGCAAATAAGCTGCCGTATCGCGACAGTACTGAAAAGGCCTACTCAACAGATGCCAATATCTTGGGAGCAACCCACGAGGCTAAAAACTTAGAAAACCTCGATGCATCTATCGAAATTGTTTCACCGATTATGGGTGTGAAGTTCTGGGATGCAAGCGTTGCTATCGCATCTGAAGATGTGAAGATTCAATTTGTTCAGGGTCGCCCGGTTGCGATCAACGGTAAAAATTTCACAGATGTTGTTGCTCTCATGAATGAAGCCAACGCTATTGGCGGTCGCCATGGACTTGGAATGGCTGATCAAATCGAGAACCGCATTATCGAAGCAAAATCTCGAGGAATCTATGAAGCTCCTGGAATGGCGCTGCTCTTTATCGCTTACGAGCGTTTACTTTCTGCAATTCACAATGAAGACACTATTGCCAATTATCACGCCGAAGGTCGCCGCTTGGGTCGCTTGCTCTACGAAGGTCGTTGGCTTGATCCACAAAGCTTGATGCTGCGCGAATCTTTGACTCGTTGGGTGGCATCTGCAATTACCGGCGAAGTAACGCTGCGCCTGCGTCGCGGTGATGATTATTCAATTATCAATACGACGGGTCCTGCGCTGAGCTATCACCCAGATAAGTTGTCGATGGAGCGCACAGAAGATGCAGCATTCGGTCCTACGGATCGAATCGGCCAGTTAACTATGCGCAATCTCGATATTGCCGATACCCGTGCAAAGCTTGAGATGTATCGCGATCAAGGCCAACTCGGTGGCGGAGATTTCAACCTCATTAAGGAGCTCGAAAATTAATAGCGCAACTAGAAAAGTCCTGGCAGCGATCTTCGTCGTTGTCCTTATCGCTGCAACCATTCTCGGAGGAATTCAATTGACCGGATCAGATTCATCAAAGCTTCCTACTGTCTCAGCTGCTGCCGGACAGACGCCGACAATTTCAGCGCCTGAAGGAACCCCACCAGCTGAACTGACAACTGAAGATGTCATTGTTGGTACAGGCGCGGAAGTTCTTCCTACTTCAACATTGACTGTGCATTACGTCTTAATGACTTGGTCAGATGGAAAGCTCATCGAATCATCATGGTCAGGTGAACCTGCAACATTCCCATTGGCACAAGTTGTCGAGGGATGGCAGAAAGGTCTTCCGGGCGCAAAGGAAGGCGGACGTCGCCTCTTGGTGATCCCACCGGATATGGGTTACGGACCATCAGGTGCTGGCCCAATTAAGCCTTACGAAACTCTTATCTTCGCAGTCGACATTATTAAAGTCGCCTAGTTTTTAAGAGTTACTTCTTCTTAAACCAGACTGTTGTTCCGGCTGGAATCTTTCCATTCACAAGCGGTTTAGAAGACAACAAAATTTCACCCTTTGGCATGGTGTATTCCTGCGCTCTAAAGTTGGTGATGCAGTTCCAGCCATTGGGTCTTGAGAAGTGAAGCACTGATACATCGCTGGTCTTATGCCACTTAATCTCTTCCTTGGTCTGCAAATCTTTACGTAGCTCTAGCGCGCGACGATAGATAGCAAGAGGTGAGTGCGCATCCTTCTCTTCGACTTCGACTGAGTAATCACCGAACCAATTTGGTTGCGGCAAGTGCGCACTGCCGGTACCAAAGCCAAATGAAGAACCTGATTTTGTCCATGGCAGCGGAACTCGGCATCCATCGCGACCCTTATCAATCTTGTGGTTGCGCAGGTACTGCGGATCTTGAATATCTCTCTCCGGAATATCAGTGACTTCATGTAACCCAAGTTCTTCGCCTTGGAACATGTAAGTACTTCCAGGAAGAGCCAAGATATAGAGCGTTGCCGCTAACCCATTAGTGGTGCCAGATTCTTTATCTAGTGGATGTGTTGTGCCATTGCTCAACATCCAATCACGGCGATTTACTGCAGGGTTAAGCCCCATCTTGGTTGCATGGCGAATCTGATCGTGATTTGAAAGCGTCCAGGTGCAGGTCGATTTATTCTTCTCGGCCAGCTCGATAGCCTCTTGCGTAGCGTTGCGATAAGCGCCAGCTTCAAATGGTGTTTCAATAAAGCGAAAGTCAAAGCACTGACCTAGAGTCTTAGTGCTGGCATAGAGCGGCAGACGCTCTGGATGCACAAATGCCTCTGCAACTGCAACACGTGGAGGATCGTAGGTATTAAAGAGTTTGCGCCACTCTTTATAGATCTTAAACAACTCATCACGATCAGCCAGAATGCCTTTGCCCTTAGCGCCACGTTGCTCAAGACCTTCAAAGACATCAAGGTTGCGAAGCGGTTCTGATAAATCTTTCTTCAAGGCATGTGCAACATCGATACGGAATGCATCGACGCCGCGATCTGCCCAGAACTTTAGGGTCTTAAGAAAGTCTTTCTGGATCTCTGGGTTATCCCAGTTGAAATCTGGTTGTTCTGGCGCAAACCAGTGCATGTACCACTGGTTATGTTTTCCACCCATGGCAGATTCGTGTGTCCAGGCACTTGGCGCAAAGTGTGAAACCCAATCCGTTGGTGGCAGCTCACCCTTCTTGCCGCGACCATCGCGGAAGATATATCGGCTGCGCGCCTTTGAGCCAGGCTTTGCAGCGATTGCCTCCTTAAACCATTCATGCAAATTAGAGGAGTGGTTTGGAACGATATCTACGTAAACACGAATACCAACCTTATGAAGAGCAGCAAGCATCTCGTCAAAATCAGCCAGAGTTCCTAACTTTGGATCAACGTCACGATAGTTATCGACGTCGTAACCGCCATCGACTAAAGCAGATGGATAGAAAGGGCTGAGCCAGACTGCGTCAATGTTGAGGGATTTCAGATATGGAATGCGTGAAGTAATGCCTTTGAGATCACCAATGCCGTCGCCGTTGGAATCGGCGAAGCTACGTGGATAAATCTGGTAAACCGAGGCTTGGCGCCACCAGTTCTTATCTTTACTGAGGCCCTTTGACTTTGACATGTGTGGAACTCTACGCAAGCAGAGCAACCCCCGACAGATAAACACGCAAATTGTGACGTAAATGAAACATTTTTGCAGTTTTGTGCAGAGCCGTTATAAATTCCGTACTCTTGCTCCTATGTCCTTAATGTTGACCTTGGATTTACTCGCCACCTTCGCCTTTGCTCTGGTGGGTGCAAGAGTTGCAGCAGATAAAGGACTTGATTACGGGGGAGTTGCATTTATTGCAGCTGTGGCCTCGCTCTCAGGTGGAACGCTGCGAAATGTTTTCCTCGGAATTCGACCTGTATGGATTATTGATCCTTGGATCGTTCTGAGCGTTATCGCTGCAGTTCTCTTGACCTTGGTATTCAGGCGCGTAACTCATATAGGCAAAACACTTCTGATTATGGATACCTTCGGCTTAGCCGTAGCTGCCATGTCAGGTACACAACTTGCATATGAGATGGATGTTGTCTGGTTCGGTGCGATTTTCCTCGGCGTCATTACAGCTGTGACTGGAGGACTAGTCCGCGATGTTTTATGCCAGCTAGAGCCAGTCTTGCTCCATCGTGAAACCATTGGAACTTCAACCTTGATTGGTGCATCCACTTATGTCGCACTTCACGGCTTGGGGTTTGCTGACAATGTCTCGGCTATTGCAGGTGGTCTGGTTGTAATCGCCACCCGCTTAATCTCGATTAAGTTCGATCTTCACTTGCCGAAATTTGAGAAGAAGTAGCGTCTCTATGAGGATTCACAAGCAAGCCCTGTAGGTTTCTCCTATGTCCACCGAGCTCGAGATTCTCAAGTCGCTCGAATCTGAAGCAATTGAAATCTTCCGCGAGACTGCGGCGACCTTCCGTAAGCCGGTTTTGATGTACTCCATCGGCAAGGATTCATCAGTTCTTCTGCACTTAGCCAAGAAAGCTTTCTATCCAGCGCCGATCCCATTCAAGCTACTCCATATAGATACAACCTGGAAGTTTAAAGAGATGATCTCCTTCCGCGACAAAGTCGTAGCAGATGACAATTTATCTTTGATTGTGCACACCAACCAAGAGGGCGTTGCCAATGGGACCAACCCATTTACATCTGGAATCTCTGAATACACGCGCATTATGAAGACCGTTGCACTACGCCAGGCTTTAGATCTTTATGAAGTTGATGCTGCCATTGGTGGATCGCGACGTGATGAAGAGAAGTCTCGCGCCAAGGAGCGAATCTTTAGCGTGCGCGAATCCGGCCATCGCTGGGAACCTCGCGCCCAACGCCCTGAACTTTGGCGTACCTACAATCCCAAGTTAGCTCCGGGCCAAACTATGCGCGTCTTTCCACTTTCAGATTGGACCGAACTCGATATCTGGCGCTACATCGCAGCTGAGAATATTGAGGTTAATCCTCTCTACTTCGCAAAAGAGCGCCCTGTTGTGATGCGCGGAAGCCAGATCATCATGGTTGATGATGAGCGCTATCAACTTAACGAGGGCGAAAAACCCGAGATGAAGCGGGTTCGCTTTAGAACTCTGGGCTGCTACCCACTTACAGCAGCGGTCGAATCAAGCGCGACATCGATCGAGGATGTTGTAGAAGAGGTCTTCCAGGTAAAGCTGAGCGAACGCGCAACTCGCTTGATCGATGGCGCCAATGAGGATTCCATGGAGAAGAAGAAGCGCGAGGGCTACTTCTAATGCAGATTCCCGTAGTTCGCCTTCTTACATGCGGCAGCGTTGATGATGGCAAGAGCACCCTTATTGGTCGCTTGCTCGTTGAGACTGACAGCATTCCGTACGACACAGTCGATACAGCCCGTCAGGTTCGTCGCGCAGGTTCAAATATTCCGGCAGGAGAAATTGACTTCAGTTTGCTCACAGATGGCCTTGAAGCAGAGCGCGAACAAGGCATCACCATCGATGTTGCCTATCGCTCTATGTCACTTCTCGATGGCCGCCGCCTCATTATTTCGGATGCACCGGGCCACGAGCAGTACACACGCAATATGGCAGTTGCCGCATCGCGCGCTCAGATTTCAATCGTTCTCGTTGATGCCACAAAAGGAGTTCGTACCCAGACTCTTCGCCACTTAACAATCTGTTCGCTGATGGGTGTGCAACGCGTACTTGTCGCCGTTAACAAGTTGGATGCAGTTGGATTTAATGAAGAGATCTATCTGCAGATCAAGGGCGAAATCGAAAAGACACTCACGCGCCTTGACCTGACAGATGTTCACTTCATTCCGCTTAGCGCTTTAGCTGGCGACAACGTTGTTCAGCGCAGCACTCAGGCGCCTTGGTACCAAGGGCCAACGCTGCTTGAGGCGATTCAATCTTGGCAACCAACACAGAGCGCCAGTGCAACCGCACGTATGCGCGTGCAATCGATTTCTCGCGCTGATGATTTCCGCGGCGTCAGCGGAACCATTCACCATGGCAACTTTGCAGTGGGGGATGAAGTTAAGATTTTTCCTAGCAACAAGCTCGCTAGGATCGGAAAAATCATCTCGGGCTTCCAAGAAGAGCAGGTAGCGCTAGAAACGACTGCAGTCACCCTTGTTCTAGAACCTGAAGTAGATGCAACGCGTGGTGATTTGATTGCTGCAGCCAGTGAAGATCTACATGCATCCGATCGCTTTAACGCTCACCTAGTCTGGTTTAACGAAGATGCGCTCATCCATAGCCGCTCTTATCTACTTATCTCAGGCCCAACCCAGACGCCTGTCATAGTGACCAAGATTCGCCACAAAATTGATGTCAATACAGGCGAACACAACTCTGCAAATACTTTGGTGATGAACGAAATTGGCGAAGTTGAAATCGCCACCAATCAGCCGCTAGCGCTGCTTCCTTATAAGCAATCGCGCGAATTCGGAAACTTTATCCTCGTCGATCGCCTTAACTTCCAGACTGTCGGCGCGGGAATGATTCGCCACGCGCTTCGCCGCGGCGAGAACATTACTTATCAAGAGTATGAAGTCGATAAGGCCGCCCGAGAGAGCGCAAAGAATCAGAAGGCAAAAGTCATCTGGCTTACTGGGCTCTCTGGTTCAGGAAAGTCAACGATTGCCAACGTTCTTGCAAAGCGCCTTCACGCCCTTGGCATGCATGCCTATGTCCTTGATGGCGACAATCTACGTATGGGCCTCAACGTTGATTTAGGTTTTACTCCTGAAGATCGCGCAGAGAATGTTCGTCGCGTCTCTGAAGTAGCCAAGCTGATGGTCGATGCAGGTCTGATTGTTATTACAGCGCTGGTCAGCCCATTTGAGGCAGATCGCCAACGTGCTCGTTCTATCTTCGATGATGGCGATTTCATCGAGGTCTTCGTTGATACCCCTGTTGATGTTTGTATCTCGCGCGACCCTAAGGGCTTATATAAGAAGGCAAAAGATGGTCAGATTCCCAACTTCACTGGAATCGGCCAAGATTACGAAAAGCCATCTCAACCAGAACTTGTCCTTGATGGCACAGCAGATACCGAAGCAAATACGAAAGCCATCTTGGAGCGCTTGCTGTGAATTGGATTTTCTTCGCCCTCGCAGGCTCTGTTGCACAACTAATTGATGGCACCCTCGGTATGGGCTTTGGGCTCACTAGCTCAACACTTCTCTTAACTTTAGGCGCATCAGCTGCAGTTGCTTCAGCTGCAGTGCATGCTGCCGAGATTGGTACAACTCTTGTATCGGGTGCATCCCACTGGCATGCTGAAAATGTTGATAAACGTATTCTTCTCAAGCTCGCAGTTCCAGGTGGAATTGGAGCTCTACTTGGTGCAACTTTCCTTTCGTGGATTGATCTGTCGAGTGCGAAGATCTTTATCTCAACCCTTCTCTTACTTCTTGGGTTCTTACTTCTCTATCGCAACATCTTTCCCTCAACTCAACCACAACCATCTGTTGAACTCACCAATCCGCGCTATCTGACCTATCTAGGGTTCACTGGCGGATTTGTTGACGCATCGGGTGGCGGGGGATGGGGTCCGATTGTGACTCCTACGATGATGACCACAACTACCGTTGAACCACGCAAGATTATTGGAACGGTTAGCGCTGCAGAGTTTATCGTTGCAGTCTCAGCAAGCGTTGGATTCCTCGTCAACATCAATCGCCTTGATATTGATTGGTCAGTAGTTGGTGGGTTAGCTCTCGGTGGGTGCTTGATGGCGCCTATTGCCGCACGAATTGTTGTAGCGCTACCACGAAAGCAGATCGGAATACTTGTTGGAGTCGCCGTGATTGTGATTAACGGTTACCGAATTCTGGCGGGTTAACTACAACTCTTTGATCTTGATGCCGTTTTCGTTCAACTCCTGCAAGATCGCCTGATATCTAGCGCTGAACTTTGTGGCGTTGACTGGTTCACTCTTCCATCTGCCAGCATGTAGTTTTTCGGGAAGAATCTCATCAGTAAAGTAAGAATCAAAGCGTTTGTTGCTGGGTAGATCTAGAAACACCTTAATCTTCTCAAGCGTTGCCTCGCGCTGATGAATGACTAGGTCTTCGATTCTTAGCTCTAACTTATTCTCAGTCTTAATCTTTGAAAGAGCCATCTGCCCTGTGACGATTCGATTCTTCCACCACTCAAGAGCCGCAAAATGTTCGTTAGGCCCCCACTTCTCTTTCAAAACCGAAGATGCCACATCACGCCCATCGCGGATTACATGGATGAACTTACTTCGAGGTAACAGCTGGTTAATCAAGTCCGCTTGCATAATGTTTACAGGGGTGGAATCTCCGAAATACCTCTTAACGCCATCTTTCATCTGGGCTCGAGCAAGAGATTCAAAGAAGGCTCGTGATGCACTTACGCGATCAACTTTATATCTAGCCTTAAAAGTTTCTAGCGCTTGCTCTAAATCTTCACGAGTAATTCCTTGAATTAGCCCTCGCTGATTGCCCTTCTTGCCCGTTTCGGACCACCAAGGACCCAGCACCTCTTTCTCAAAAAGTGAAAGTTTGCTCTTGCCCAAAAGCGGAAGTACCTGTGCGATCAAGTTATTTCTTTTGGCTTTGAGATTCTCCTCGATAGCCAGAGGTCGGGTCAAAGCAATATCTACTAGCCCATGCCGGCTGGTCAAATATTTAATTTCGCGAGGCATGCTCGCATGAAAATCTGGATGGCGATTTAAGAGATTAAGCAGAATGGTTGTTCCACTTCTGCCTGTGCCTCCGATAAATACCGGAGTGAAATCATGCGCCATGAGTAGACAGTAAAGGGTGGTTGCGAAAATCAAGGCGCTATTCTTCTCGAATGGGAAAGTCTCCGATATTTCACAAAGTGACACCTGTCTTTGTTGGCGGAACTGGGCGCAGTGGCACCACTGTGATGGGCGACTTACTCGGCAATCACCCAGATGTGCGTACCAGCACTCCGATTGAAATTAAGTTTCTATCTAACCGGTCAGGGCTACTTGATGTTGTCTTTGGTCGCGATGAATCCCCGAACAAGGCAAAGGATCCTGTCTCAATCTTTCACTACCGCACCTATCGCAAACGTAAAGAACGTGAAAAAGAGAAGCTTGCAAACATCTTGGCAGAGTTTGAAGATCAGGTATGGAATAAATGGTGGGATATCGATGCTCCACCACCACATGGGCGTGGGTTGACTTCAGGAATTTCTCGTCCCAAGCTTGAAAAACTCATGGAAGCTCTGCGAAAAGATTTGAAAATTAATCGCATCTGGGCAGCGCGTAGATTTATGAAGAAGTTCATAGCCCTGCAAGATGAAGCCGGTTCTGAAAAGTATTGGGTAGAGACCACCCCAATGAACATTCCAACGGCAGATAAACTTTTGAAGCTCTTTCCTAACGCACTCTTCATCACCATGGTTCGCGATCCTCGCGATGTGATTGCATCCCTTCTCACAAAGAATTGGGGTCCAAAGACTCCTATGGAAGGTTTAACCTGGATAGAAAAGCGCCTGACTGACGGTCACAAAGCGCTCAGAGCAGTTCCTGCGAAGCAGAAGATCACAATTGCACTTGAAGATTTAGCGATTGATAATCGTGAAGAGACTTACCAGAAGCTCACAAAATTCTTAGGTATTTCTGAATCACCTCTAATGAGGAAGTTCTTCGAGGAAGAGCTCACACCGGAAAATGCTACGAGCGGACGATGGAAGAAGGAAATTTCTAGCCCTGAATTTGATACCGCTTACGCTGCGCTCGAGCAGAGGTTGCGATCGACCTTAAATAGTTGAGGCAAGAGGCAAGCTGATTCGCAAGTAAGTCTTTCCTGACTCAGAGCTGATGTCTATTCCATCAGCAGATTGTTGCGCTAACAACAAAGAGCCAAGCCCCGACTTCTTAGAGATCTCACCTTTACCATTATGTGTAAGTTCAATCTGCAGATGAGTTAAGCCCTTAACAAGCTCGACCTGAATGCTATCCGCCAAGCCGTAACGAATTGTATTTGTAATCATCTCTTCCAGGACTTGTGAAGTTCGCTGCGCCAGGCTCGGATCCTCTTCGAGGTAATTGAGCCCTACTACTTCAATATCCGCAATTCCTTGCCAAGAGGCAATCAATTTCTGAATACGCATAACTCCACCCAACTCACTAGTTGAAATATCTTGATAGTCACGACTAAGAGCAGATTCAAGAGATTGCAATGCCTCTGCAGTACCTGCACCTGATGTATCTCGAGAGGCGGCCTCTAGACGTTTAGAAATCCCGAATAACTCAGATTGCAAGGAGTTATGGAGATACTCGGCAAGCTCAACCCCACTCTTAGAAGACTGATCTTTTGTGGACAGAGAGGCGACTCTAAATCCAACGGAAGTAGCAGCCCCAATTGCAAAGTCTCGATCTCGAATTACTAAACGATAAGCCGAAACCAAAAGTATTAGCCCAGGAATAGTTGGGGAGATAAGTAATCCAGCGACAGCACTGGCTGTTTCATTGAGCGGGTTACGAATAGCAATGGGGACAAAGACAGGCAGTAATCCAACGAGGGCTAAGAAAGTGATACCGAGAGGAAAAAGTCTATTTCCCACTCTACTTTGCAAGAAGAAATAAGCCTTAATCAGAAGCAGTGATGTAACTGCACCGATCGTTGTGACATAAAGAGATGATTCGAATCCAAGAACAAGAGCAATTCCGTAACCACCGACAAAGAATTGGTAAGCCAAAATGTACTTGACGCTGAAATCTAAATTCTCAATCGCATCTTTAAGAATTCCAAGCATGTGGCGGTGCTTAACCTGACCCAGCGCGTTCACCCATAAACGGTGGCTCAGCGGCCTTAGAACTTCATTTATCTGAGACTGGATCACCTTTGAAGCTTCTAGCAATACCCCTGGCTCTGCTCTCTCTTTTCCGACCCCAACAGCGCCCATGCTGTTCTTGATGCCATCAAGTGTTTCCAGATACAAACGACGCGGATCCATTTTGTCATTGATCACAGAACGGGGATTTGCAAGCAGCAGCGAGGCTTCGGCAAAAACCTTATCGAACCTATCTCGCCTGTGTAAGACCATCTCCATGAATGAAGAAATCGTTATGAAGTAGATACTTGTAAAGATCATTGAAGAGATAATCGCCATTTGTGGAGTTAAGTTATCTTCTAGCCCAAAACTATTGATTAATTGATGCACTATCTCGCCTCTTACTGCCCCCACAAGTGCAATAAGCCCCAACGGATAGAGGATGCTGCGCCTCCCCAAGCCATATTTCTCAGTGAAGAAGCAGACCAGCCACAGCATGGGAAGGGTAATCACCGCGATGAGAAGACCTATAGAAAGACAGAGAAGAAGGAATGCAAAAGATGAGTCATCTTGTATAAGACGAGAAGGAACAGAGAATATTGAGACCAATCCGTAATAGAAGAAAGTAATCTTTCTAAACTTAAGGTTTTGAAGTCCAAACTTGAACATGTGGGCCTTAGATTTTTCCAGAGAACTTCTTAAAGGAGTTTGCTAAGAGAATTCGTGGATTGGTTGCCTTCTCTCGCTTGATCTCAAGGAAGGTGTAGATTCTTGCCAAAATTGCCTCTACAGCTTTTTCGCTAATGTTTCGTCGCGCAGCTATCTCAGAGGAAGAGAGGCCTTCAGAAACTTCTCGCCACACCTCTATCTGAAGATCGGTGAGTTTCTCAAATTTGTTGATGTGATTGACATTCTCATTAAATGGTCGGTGTTTAGTCTGAAGAATTGTCGAGATAATCTGAGCCACATTATCAATCTCGGACTTCACCAGGTACCTAGAACCTTTTGGAGCGCTGATGCCACTGACTGATGCGAATCTCGGATCTTGGTAAGAGGTGAGAAATACAATTCCAATCTGCGGCGCAGACTTTCTCAGCGCATGCGCCAAGTCAAAACCTGTTGGGCCAATACCCAAATCCAAATCAAGAAGTGCAACATCAGCAGGCTTTGCGCCATTAGCAGCAAGAGCTTCTTTGGCTGTTGAAACTGAGCCAGCAATTTCGAAACCTGAATTACTCAAGGCGCTATCTAGGGCAGTACGAACGAACTTGTCGTCATCGACAACAAGAATGCTTCCTAGTTTTACTGACCTCATAGCCCCAAATCATTCTCCGAAATTAGGGGTATCCCTAATAGGTGTTAGGGGTGACCCTACGGGGTTGTGCCTGAGAAACACAGAGTGACCGATTCTTTACCCAATCAGAATAAGCGCCAAATACGTAATGGCGCTTTCTGGGACTAAATCCTAGAGAGGGACTAAAGTGATTAATAGAAAGAAAATAGCAGGAATCGCACTAATCGCGATTTCTGGTTTTACTCTGTCAGCCAATACAGTTTTGTCCACAGCAAGCGCTGACGCTGTCCCTACGAGTACGGAAGTGGTAACAGAAGAACTGTGCACTTGGTACTTGCTGGGAGCCCCAAGCAGCATCGCTTTAGAGCCAGCAGTTGACGGCACTGAGTACGAAGGCGATTCCGTAACGGTCTCTACCTCATTTACCGAAGCAAGCGCGGCAGAATTGAACGTGTATTCCTCCGGGAACGTTAGCGCGGGGGACAGAACCGATTACGGTAACTGCACGTTCTATAGCGCCGCGACGCGCCCAGTAGTCACCATGTCGATAGCTGATTCCGACTTCACAGCATCTGCAAGCGTCTCGGGAACCCCCACAGCAGATGCAGAGATGGACTTTCAGGCAACAACCGGTAATGAGTTTATAGTTAATCAAACTAGTACTTGTACAGCGGCCTGGACGGCAGCAGATTTATCTTTGAAAGCTGGTACTTTGGCTGGGGTTGTTATGACTATCGCGTCTCTAGCAAATGTAGATGACCGCGTCACAGCATCGGGCAATGACCGTTGCAAAGCGGATCTTGAAATCAAGGTTAATATTCCTGGAAGTAAAACTCCTACCTATCCTGGTAGGACTTATACGTGGTCTGGCCCAGGATTTACCACAGCGTTGACAACGAGCGGATCATAAGTAAACTCAATTGAGAATCAGGCTGGCTTACTTTTGGTAAGTCAGCCTGATTTATTTGCTGGAGGGCTAAAATGATTGGCAAAAAATTGATTGGACTCTTGGTGCTGATTATGACTGGGCTAGTAATGACGCCTGCACATTCTGCGGATTCACTCGGCATCGGATTGACCGTGATTCCAGTGAACGATGGCACCGCCGCAAATCTATCCTTTAATAATCGACTCTGGTTCGGAATTGAGCAAGGCCAGAGTTTTACTCGCCAAATTGAAGTATCGAGTTCCAGTGTGATTGCTCAAAAATTAGAGATGCAATTATTTGATGTTCTGTATGACAACGGTCTACGTGGCATTCGCACAGATCGCGCCAGCGCCACCTCGCCTTGGGTTGAATTCAGTCCAGCGAGTGTTGTTTTGCCTCCCAAAGGGAAAGCAAATGTAAGCATGACTTACACAATTCCCATGAATGCACCAGATTCTTCTTATGAAGCATTCCTAAGAGTTAACGCTTCAGCGGTCAATTTGCCAAAGTCACAGGAATCAAAAGATGGAGGAGTGCGAGTTGTGCTAGCGGGATCAGCTGCTATTGATCTCCCAGTATGGCTCGGCATTGGGGATCCAATTAACTTAAAATCAGATTTTGAGATTTCCGGCGTCTTTGGCGCTTTGATTGGTGGAGAGAAGAAGCTGAGGGTGATTGTTAAGAACTCAGGTAAGACCCCACTTGGCCTCGACGGGTCTGTTCAATTAACTGATGCAGCATTTTCAGATCGAACTTTTGGACCATTCTCATACCGCTCATCCGAAATTCAACCTGGCCAAGAGAGTTTCATTGATATAGCGATGCCAGATGAGGTCACAGAGGGTAGATGGAAAATATTTGTAGTTGCCGAGCAGGGCAGCATTAGAAAGTCAAAAGTTTTTGAAGAGGAGCTCACCTTTAAACCGTTAGGCACTGGCTTTCCAATTCAATTTCTCATCGTAATGTTGGGAATTATTGGTCTAGTTTTCGGCTGGCGGTTGATCCGCAGTTCTTCCAGACCTATTTCAAAGAGTCAATCTAGATTTAGAAAATCTGAATTAGGCGAAAAGCAAATTGCTCAAGAAAAACTCATTGAGCAATTGAACGCTCAGATAGCGGCGCAGGAGTTTCGCAAAAAGAAGCGGCCTACGAAAAAAGAATCTCCTAAAAAAGTAATCAAGAAGGCTCCAGCGAGTAAGAAGTCTCAGGTCAAGAAGGCTCCAGCGAGTAAGAAGTCTCAGGTCAAGAAGGCTCCAGCGAGTAAGAAGTCTCAGGTCAAGAAGGCTCCAGCGAGTAAGAAGTCTCAGGTCAAGAAGGCTACTCTCAAGAAAAAGAGTGTTCGGAAAAAACCAGCCAAGCGGGCGACCGCAAAGAAACGCTAAGTGGGTTGTCAGGGGCTCGAACTCCAATAGGGGTTAGGTAATCACATGGTCCACGTATTGAAAGGGGTTCACATGCACGTTCTACGAAGCTTGCTCACCGTCTCACTAGTTGCCACAACTCTCGCCGTCGGCAGTGTGTCTGTGGCATCGGCAGCCACCATTGAAGTATGCGCAACCGGTGACGGCGAACACTCCACAATCCAAGCAGCTGTGACCGCAGCTAGTGCTGGCGACACCATCAATGTTTGTGCCGGAACGTACACAGAGAATGTAAGTATTGATAAAACGCTCACAATTCTGGGCCCAAATAATTCGATAGCACCTGGAACAGCTGCTACTAGAGTGAGTGAAGCTGTTGTATCAGGAGCTGTAACAATTGGCTCTGGAATCAATGGCGTTACGCTCAGCGGCTTTAAGATCACTTCACCATCTCCTGCAAATGAAGTGGGAGTAAGCATCGGAAGCAATTCTAGAAATGTCTCCATTACCTATAACGACATCTCAGGTTTTAGTAGGGGAATTCTTTCGCAGGGCAATTCTCTTAACTTCGGATCAGGTATGAACGTCTCGTACAACTATGTGCATGACTCGAGTTCAAATGCTGTTTACGGCTCTTATGGAATTGAACTTAGAAACGTGAAGAACCTTACTGTCTCGAATAACGTCATAACCGACACCGTGGCAGGCTTGACAGGATTGAAGTATCGAAGGGGAGTTGGACTTCGAGGTATCCAAAATGCTGTTGTGGAAAATAACACCGTCAGTTTCGGTTCAACAGCAAGTGCGCAAGCCACGTACGCAATTTCCATTACGCAAAAACTAAATGATGGTGGCAACGGCAATGACCTTGCGGCCTCCAATGTGGTAATCAGCGGCAACAAGCTCTCCGGAGTTATTTGGGGTATCAACATATCCGAGCTCGACTCTCAGGCAAGGGGGATAGTAGTTAAAGAGAACACGGTACGGAAGGTGTTCACAGGGGTTCATTTCCGAAGCTATGGTCAGGCTGGAGGAGCGGTCGTTGGCGAACTTACAGTTCGGCAAAATGACTTCTCAGAAATTCAAAATTCTGGGGCGCTAGTTGCCGCTGGAATACTCAGCGCAGGAGTGCAGGTCTTCTCTTTTGACTCGAGCGCACCGGCTCTCAATGAGTTTAATGGAATTATGGTGCAGCAAAACTGGCTTCCCTCAAGAACGGTAAATGTACTTGGACAAATCAATGGCATAAATGTGGGTGCGATTGCAAATCCAGCAACCTTCTCTTTCTGGCCAACTGTCATAAACAATCTCAATGCTCCAGGAAACTACTGGAATAGCGCAAGGGGTCCATCGGTAGCGGGTTCTGCGACAAGTGGCGGAGGGACTTCAACTAGATTGAGTCCATTCATCGCTTCCTTCACACCTGATGCATCTAAGGTTAGCGCGCCAGGTTTCTGGCCTACAGTCATAGTTTCATCAAATAATGCCACGCTATCTGGCCTTTCACTTTCAACCGGAACACTTTCACCAGCATTTGACTCTGGCAAAACTTTCTATACGGCTTCTGTGGCTAACACTGTTGCAACCGGTTTCACCGTTACTGAAACAAAGACCGCCAGCACCGCCAGTGTTGTCCAATATTTAGGAGCAACTGGAACAACTCCCTTTAATGGAAACTTGGGTAGCGGTCAAAATGTTATTCGCACCGTTGTTACTGCCCCAGATGGCACCAAAACTATGACATACACAGTTATGGTCACTCGCATTAACCTCAGATCACAGACCATCACCTTCAACCCAGATATAGCTAGAACACTTACCGCAACAACGACTTCGTACACGCTTCCAGAAGCTACTGCTAGTAGTGGTCTTGACGTCACCTTTACTACCACGACACCAGAATTCTGCACCGTCGATGGAAATACATTGACACCAGTAAAGGGTGGTGGAGCCTGTGTGGTCAGAGCATCCCAGGCTGGGGATGGAACTTATTCTCCCGCCACTCAGGATAGAAACATAACGATCACTAGGGTCGCCCAGAGCATTACCGCTTTTGGACCAACTGCAATGGATTTGCTCAGTGTTCCACAGGTACTGAGTGCAACAAAGGGTGCGGGAACAGCGCCAGTTACTTTTGCAGTAGCCCCAGCCTCAACTGCAATCTGCCAAATTGCTGATGGCGTATTAACCGTCTTGGGTGTTGGATCCTGTGTAATAACAGCCTCTCAGGCCGAGGATGACAAATATTCTGCAACAAGTTACACCAGATCCATCAAGATTTCTAAGGCTCAACAGACCATCAACTTCAACCCACCAACAACACTCAGCGCCACAGCGACTGCATATGCGCTTGATGCGACTGCTGGTACTGGCCTCACCGTTACTTTTACGAGCTCGACGCCACTTATCTGTGATGTCGCTGTAACTCCACTAAGGCTCATTAAGGCTGGAAGGTGCACAATCAAAGCCTCCCAGATTGGAGATGAACGTTATCTGCCAGCGAGAGATGTCACTAAATCCATCACGATTACGAAGGCCGCACAAGCAGCATTAACCGTGGCTAATAGCAATGCATCCAGCATTGCGAAGGGTTCAACTGGAATTACCTTAACTCCAGCAGGAGGTTCAGGTAGCGGAGCCGTAACCTACAGTGTCCGCGGCGTTGGTTGTGTCCTTGCTACAGATAATCTAACGGTTTCTACTTCAACAGCGTTGGGAAGGTCAGTCACCTGTTCAGTAACTGCGACAAAGGCCACTGACGATCTTTACAATAGGGCAGTATCTGTCGCCAAGTCCTTCATCTTCTCCCCTTGAGATCAGATTGATTGGCATCTCAGGGACCGTGCGCAAATCGTCTATTCCTGCATACGAATTTTCATCGCTTGTAACTTCTGGGGGATTACCCACGTTCTGGCGGAGGATGAGGGATTCCAACGCCCGACCCGGTGATTCATACTCACCAAGTCTTGCGACTTTTCAGAGTAGGAAGCCAGTCTCACTCACGCTTGTAAGTGGGTTGTGAGGGACTCGAACCCCCGACCCAGGCATTAAGAGTGCCTTGCTCTACCAACTGAGCTAACAACCCATTCAAACGTCGAAACGTTTAAATGCAGAGCAGACCCTACCAGCGTCGTGCTCCTTGTTTAACCACGTATCTGCAGCCAAGATAGTGAGATGTCTCGCTGGGAAATACGGATAGCCGCAGTAGTTGCAGCCCTTGTCATAGGGGCTATGCCTAACCCAGCAACGGGTGTGGAGCAAGAACCTGGGATGGCTACAGCAGTACTTGAGACTTTGGCTGTGAAGGGACGAGCTCCCAAGACTGGATATACACGTGCTCAATTTGGGCCAGCATGGGCAGATGTTGATCGCAATGGTTGCGATACTCGTAACGATATTTTGAAGCGAGATCTGACCTCAATTACTTTTCGCGCCAAGACACGTAACTGCGTCGTTGAAACTGGAACGCTGGTTGATCGATATTCGGGCGAGACGATTAACTTTGTAAAGGGCAATATCTCCAGCATGGAAGTTCAGATTGATCATGTGGTGGCACTTTCCAATGCTTGGCAGACGGGTGCATTTAAATTAAGCGCGGATCAACGTAAGGCGCTGTCGAATGATCCGTTGAATCTCTTTGCAGTAAAGGGGCGGTTAAACTCGCAGAAGGGCGATGGCGATGCTGCGACCTGGCTGCCACCGCTGAAGAGTTTTAGATGTAGCTATGTAGCTCAGCAGATTGCGGTGAAGGCTAAATATTCGTTGTGGGTAACAGCTCCTGAAAAAGCTGCGATGGTTTCAATACTTGCTAAATGCCCAACGCAGAAGGTGCCGGTTAGTTAGGTAGATCTACGGTGTAGTGAACACCGCTAAATTGCTTACGCCATTCAGTAATTTCGCGCTGAATTGATTTTGGCTCAACGTTTGTATCAAGTGAGCGGGCAATAAATCCAGCAAGATCTTGCATATGTTCGACCTTCATGCCGATACGAACAATTTCGGGTGTGCCAATACGAAGACCGTTGAGGTCTCCTTCAACTTGTTCGATAGGAAGACCGATACCGCAGGCAAGAAGTCCTGCTTCACCCATGCGACGTGCTGCTGTCTGACCGCCGCCATAAGGAGCTGCCAGAATGGCGAATTGATGTGAAGTGGTGAAGCCTTTATCTGCTGCAAAGATATTGACACCAAGGTTTTGTAGATGTTGGGCAAGTGCTTGTGAAGTCTTCACCATCATCTGCGCGTAATCGCCGCCTACGGATTTCCAATCTTGCAAGGTAATTCCAAGCGCTGCTGTCTTGGCAGCATCAAAGTTTGCGGTCAGACCTGGATATGCGATGGCATCAAGCTTCTGAGCGATCTCATCGTCGTTGGTAACAATCAAGCCACCTGCTGGTCCACCGAGTGATTTATATGTTGAGAAAGTCATCAAGTGTGCGCCTTCAACCAGTGGTTGTGGCCAGACCTTGCCAGCGATCATTCCGCAGAGGTGGGCTGCATCGAAGAGAACTTTTGCGCCGACTTCATCTGCGATGGCACGTACCTGAGCGATTGGGTGGTGGAACAAGTTCAGTGAACCGCCCACGGTAATGAGCTTTGGCTTTACTTCGTGTGCAAGTGTGCGCAGCGCATCGATATCGATTGTGTAACCGGTCTGATCAACGGGGGCAGAAATGGTGTTGAGGCGATACAGACCGGCAGAGCCACCCTTGTGATGAGTGACGTGGCCGCCGATGGAAGCAGGGGGAGCGATGATGGTGTCATGTGGCTCAGTCGTTGCCATAAAGGCGTAGAGATTTGCGATTGCACCCGATGGAACGCGGAACTCTGCATAAGTGGAACCGAATACTTCGCAGGCTAGCTCTTGCGTGATGATTTCAATCTGCTCGATAGCACCTAGTCCTGTTTCGTACTTATCTCCTGGGTGTCCAAGGGATGCACGTGAGCCCATTCCAGAGGAGAGCAACTTCTCTGCACGAGGATTGAGAATATTTGTGGCCGGGTTGAGATTGATGCCTTCGATGTCGTGGAGGCGATGGTTCTCTTGCGCCAGCTCTTCAATCCAATTTTGAACATCTGCACCAGCTTTGGAATCAACCTGAGATGCAATCCGAGTAATCAGCTCTTGCGAAGCAGCTGTTGCCCAAGTCTGAGTTTTAAGCGATTGCGTCATGCTCTTAATTAAAGTGCATCGCCCCCGCGTTCACCAGTGCGTATGCGTATGACTTGCTCCACAGGGGTTACCCAGAGCTTTCCATCACCGATGGAGCCAGTGTTGGCTGTGGTGACGATGATGTCGACAATCGATTGCGCATCGTTATCTTCGGCGAGAATCTCTATACGCACCTTTGGGATGAAATCCACGGTGTACTCGGCGCCGCGATAAATTTCAGTATGACCCTTTTGACGACCAAAGCCACGCGTTTCAGAGACCGTCATTCCGGCAACTCCGGCTGCTTGCAGCGCAACTTTGATGTCATCGACCTTGGCAGGCTTAACGATAGCTGTAATCAGTTTCATGAGGATCTCTTTTCAAATACCTAGTAGCGGTTGGAATTTCCGGTGATGTCATACGCAGACTCAGCATGGAAGGTTGTATCAAGACCAGTGAGTTCGTCATCTCGATAAACGCGGAAACCAATAGTCTTTTGAATAAGAGATGCAATCAACCAAGTTGCCGTAAATGAGAAGAGAGCTACGGCGACGATTGCGATAAGTTGGCGATTGAGCTGTGTTGTGCCGCCACCAAAGAAGAGACCATCAGCACCAGCAGCATTTGCCGTGACGGTGGCAAGCAAACCTATGGCAAGCATTCCTAGAATTCCACCGACTCCGTGCACGCCAACGACGTCTAGCGAATCGTCATAACCTAATTTGTATTTGCGGGTAACAGCCCATGAGGATGCAACACCTGCGATAAGTCCAAGAAAGAGCGCACCGAGCGGATTGAGATAACCGCATGCAGGTGTAATAGCAACAGCTCCAGCGATTGCACCAGAGGCAACTCCGAGAGTAGTTGCCTTTCCATCACGCTTCTTCTCAAAGGCAACCCAAGACATGGCAGCTGCTGCTGTACAAATCTGAGTATTAATCATCGCAGTTGCCGCAAGAGAACCTGCTGTGAGTGCAGATCCGGCATTAAAACCAAACCAGCCAAACCAGAGCATTCCTGCACCTAGAAGAACAAGTGGCAAATTATGAGGGCGCATCGGATCTTTCCTGAAGCCATCCCGCTTGCCAAGAACTAAAGCTAGGGCAAGTGCTGCGGCTCCTGAGTTGATTTCAACGACTGTGCCACCCGCAAAATCAAGCGCCTTAAGTTTGTCGATAATCCATCCACCTTCACCGCTCTGCGCAGCAAATGCCCAATGCGCGATGGGGATGTATACCAAAGTAATCCACGCAGCCACGAAGATGACCCACGATCCATACTTTGCGCGATCAGCGATTGCACCAGAAAGCAGGGCCACCGTAATAATTGCAAAAGTCAGTTGGAACATGGCGAAGGCGAGTACCGGAATCTGATGGCCATCAGCACCCGTTACTTGATCGAGCGTATTGCTCAAACCGATGTGGTCAAGATTTCCAATCAGCCCACCTTGCGACTTGCCAAAGGCAAGTGAATAGCCGTAGAGGACCCAAATGATTGTGGTGACACCTATAGCGGCAAACGACATCATCATCATATTAAGCGCTGATTTTGCGCGGACCATACCGCCATAAAAAACCGCTAATCCTGGGGTCATAAAGAGAACGAGAGCTGCACTTGCGAGTACCCATGCGGTATCGCCGCTATTGATTGCCTGCATTACTTATGGGTCTCCTTATACCTTTGATACGAAGCGTTGATTTCTAACTCTGCAGCATCGTGTCCTACCCAGTCGCCGCCATGTACCTCTTTACCTGGTTCAAGAGTTTTATAGACTTCAAAGAAGTGCTTGATTTCATCGAGTTCATAACTTGGAACATCTGATAAATCTTTGAGGTTGTTCTTGCGGATATCTCCGGCTGCAACGCACAAAAGTTTGTCATCGCCACCTTTTTCATCGGTCATGCGGAACATGCCAATGACGCGGCAGGAAACTACGCAGCCAGGAAAGGTTGGCTCATCGAGCATGATTAGCGCATCGAGTGGATCGCCGTCGTTTGAGAGAGTGTTCTTTACAAAGCCATAGTCGTGAGGAAAACGGGTTGCGGTAAAGAGCATGCGATCGAGGCGAACCTCGTGAGTTTCATGGTTGATCTCATACTTATTACGTGACCCTGCTGGGATTTCAACGACTACGTCAAAGATCATTTCTACTTCTCTCTCATTGGAGGAAAAACCTAACTCAAAGACAAAATTGGGGTGAACGACGGGGCTCGAACCCGCGACATCTCGGACCACAACCGAGTGCTCTACCAGCTGAGCTACGCCCACCATGTGCTGTGCAGGGTGCTTACTTTACCCGCTTACCTCTTCAGGGGTCGAATTGTTAGCAGGGCTTGCGAAGAGCGCTGTGCGGTAATACGCCAATTCAGCGATGGAATCTTGAATATCGCCAAGCGCGCGGTGATTGCCGGTCTTGGCAGGGGATGCGAAGTAGGTCTTTGGCTGCCAGCGGCGGGCAAGTTCTTTAATCGATGAAACATCGATGGTGCGGTAGTGCAGGTACTCATTGAGCTTTGGCATATCGCGCGCGATGAAGTTGCGATCGACAGAAACTGAATTGCCGGCAAGCGGTGATTTACCTGGCTCAGTGCCTGATGCTTGTAGGTACTCCAGAATCTTCTCTTCGGCTGCGGAGACTGAAATTCCAGAAGGAATCTGTGTAATAAGGCCTGAAGCAGTATGCATATTTTTTACAAAGTCATTCATGGCATCGAGCTGGCCCTGGGTTGCATGGATGACAACATCCACGCCTTCGCCAATGACGTTGAGCTCTGAATCGGTAACCAGGACGGCAATCTCAACGAGCGCATCGGTGGCCAAATCCAGGCCGGTCATTTCACAATCGATCCAGATTAGGTGCGGGAGCTCGGTAGCCATGGCGGAAAGGGTACCCACTGCACGGGCGCTCGCCCGCCAGGTGCGATTTCACCTTTCGTTCACCTTGAGTTCACTTACATTCTCATTATGAGTGGCCAATCCCAGCCATTATCTGCCCATGTCTGTTGAGCTTTCTGAGCGCCCCGCACCACCTGCCCCGCGCGAGATTACGACGCAGCCACGTAGATCAGATCAAATTTTCCGCATCATCGTAACGATTGGCGGAATGGCATCGCTGGTAATTCTCGGATTGATTGCTCTCTTCTTATCTATTAAAGGTCTACACATTCTTACCGAAGAGAAGCTTGGATTTATCACAGGCTCAGCTTGGGAAGTAACAACAGATGAGAATGGAAATATTGCCGAATCGAAATTTGGAATCGGCGCAATGCTCGTTGGTACATTCTTATCAGCGATGATTGCCATTTTAGTTGGTGTGCCAATCTCAGTCTTAAGCGCTCTCTACTTAACCTTCTACGCAAATGGTCGCGTTAAGAAGTTCCTCATCTCAGTCATCGACTTGATGGCTGCCTTTCCTTCACTCCTCTTCGGTTTCTGGGGCTTCTTCGTCTTCATGTCATCGGCTGAATACTGGGCGAAGTTAATAAATAAGTATCTAGGTTTTATTCCATTCTTTGATGTGCCAACGCCAATCTTTGAGCGTTCACCATTTATCGCAGGTCTGGTACTTGCAATCATGATTATTCCAATCGTTACATCTATCTCACGCGAAATCTTTGACCAGACTCCACTTGATCGAATTCAAGCTGCCTACGCGCTAGGCGCAACTCGATTGGCAATGATTAAAGCTGTAGTAATTCCATTTGGACGCGGTGGAATCATCGGTGGCGCCATGCTTGGGCTTGGTCGTGCGATGGGTGAAACAGTTGCCGTCTACACCGTGCTCAATGTGGTTTATCAGATAAATTGGCAGATTCTCTTTGGTGCAGGCGGAAATGTTGCATCTCTCATCCTTCTTAAGTTTGGTGAAGCCGGCCCTTACGAAGTCGATGCTTTGATGGCAGCAGGGCTCATTCTCTTCCTGCTCACGCTTATAGTAAATGCCGTTGCAGATCTGCTCATTAATCGCTTTGGAGGTAAGGGTCG
This sequence comes from Candidatus Nanopelagicaceae bacterium, assembly GCA_965267875.1. Classification (GTDB taxonomy): domain Bacteria; phylum Actinomycetota; class Actinomycetes; order Nanopelagicales; family Nanopelagicaceae; genus Planktophila. The sequence continues at coordinate 427,709 of OZ254157.1, forward strand.
ATGACACTGACTATTCCGACCCCACAGCGTCCGTGGCAGCCTTCAAAGACTGATCGCTTTGAGACGCTCGGTGTTCTCGTTGCAAGTTTTGTACTAGCTGGCCTCACCGTTGAATTCACAGGACTTAACGGAAAACTTGGTTTTGTTGTATCGCTCTTCTTCTCACTATTAATTTTAAATTATGGTTTTTACTTCCAAAAGCAAGGCAAGGCTGCAGCGAAGGATTCACTGCTACAAGTATTTACTGTGATGGCCATTGTTCTCACTCTTATTCCGATTGTTAGCATCATCGCAACGGTAGTAAGTAAGGGCTATAAAGGTTTGCACTGGGGAATTCTTACTAAAGATATGGCGCTTGCTTCGGTGAATGATCCAATCGTTGCTGGTGGCTTAGGCCATGCTCTTGCTGGAACCATTCTTATGGTTGGTGGCGCCCTCATCATCAGCTTCCCAATCGGCGTTCTGACTGCGCTCTACCTCACTGAAATTCGCGGACCACTGACACGACCAATTCGTTTCTTAGTTCAAGCAATGTCTGGTGTGCCATCAATCGTCGCGGGCCTCTTTATCCTCTCCAGTTTGATCTATCCAGTCACAAAGGCGCTCTCTGGAATGATGGGTTCTCTCGCGCTCACCATCTTGATGATTCCTACAATTGCGCGTACAGCTGAAGAGATGCTCCGCCTGATTCCAAACGAACTCCGTGAAGCAGGAGTTGCACTCGGTGGAACGCAGTGGCGCACAGTAGCTGGCGTAATTCTTCCGGCAGCAAAGAGCGGTCTTGTCACAGCAATCATTCTGGGCGTCGCTCGCATTATTGGAGAAACTGCACCACTCTTGCTCGTTACAGGTGGTGGAGATGCTCTTAATCTCAATCCAACTGAAGGCGCGATGGGATCTCTTCCTTATTACATCTGGAAGTCATTCCTTACTGGCGGAACGCCTGAAGCATTTGCACGAGCCTGGGCGGGAATGTTGGTGCTCTTGAGCTTTATCTTCATTCTCTTTGGGTTGGCACGCTACTTAAGCGGACGAAAGGTTGGCTAAGACAATGACGGATAACCAGAGCTTTCAGGACAACGATAAGGAAGAGAAAATGACAACATCACATGCAAAGCCAGCATCGCTATCTAGCGTCGCATCTGCCAGAACGCTCTCGCAGCCGGGCACCACACTTCTTGGTACAGGTCTTGAGACACGTGGAGTTCACGCATGGTTTGGTAAGAAGCATGTTCTCTCTGACATCAGCCTCGATTTCGCGGCGGGCACAGTTACTGCGCTGATTGGTCCATCAGGTTGCGGTAAGTCAACATTTATCCGCACACTCAATCGTATGCACGAATTTATTCCGACAGCTGCGATGGCTGGCGAAGTGCTGCTCGACGGTAAGGATGTATACGCGCCCGGTACAGATGTCACCAAGATTCGCTTGCGCGTAGGAATGGTCTTTCAGAAGCCAAACCCATTCCCATCTATGACTATTGGGCAGAATGTCCTCTCTGGTTTGAAGCTCGCTCAGATTAAGAAGAGCAATACCGATGAACTACTGGAATCTTGCCTGACTCGTGCAGGCCTTTGGAATGAAGTAAAAGATCGCCTCGACGAACACGGTGGAGCGCTCTCAGGTGGTCAGCAGCAGCGTCTGTGTATCGCGCGCTCTCTGGCAGTTGAACCACAGGTACTTCTGATGGATGAACCATGTTCTGCGCTCGACCCAGGATCAACATTTAGAATTGAAGAGACCATTGCAGAGCTCGCTAAATCAATGACTATCGTCATCGTGACCCACAATATGCAGCAGGCTGCCCGCGTCTCTGATTACACCGCCTTCTTCCTCTCAGATGGTGGACCTGGTGAAATGATTGAGGCGGCTCCTACGAGCAAAATCTTCTCTTCGCCTCAAGATAAGCGCACCGAAGATTACGTAACAGGGCGTTTCGGCTAAACCCATCTGTTCACTTTCTAGAACCGCAACGTTTACCTAATTGTGGCTAGCCGGTAACGCTCCAAACGTAACTTCGCCCCTGTAGGGAGTACCTACCAATTAGCACAAGGGGAACAAATGAAGTTTTCAAAGAAGGCCAAGGCTCTCGTAGTAGCCGGCTTTATTGCAGTTGCATCTGCAACACCAGCTCATGCAGTAGATCTCCAGGGTTCTGGCGCATCTTTCGTTGACCCACTTCTACAGGCTTGCAAGGCAGGCTTTGCAAAGGCAACAAATCACTCTTATGTTTATACATCAACTGGCTCAGGCACAGGTAAGAAGAATTCAGATTCAGGTATTGGCCAGTTCTGGTTCTCAGATTCAGCCCATACTGCAACAACTAAGCGTTCAACAGTCTTCCACGCACCGATCATCGCAGCTCCAATCGCGGTGCTCGTAAACCTTCCTGCGAAGAAAGACATCTATCTCTCACCTGTAACAGTTGCAAAGATCTTCGCTGGTGAAATCACCAAGTGGAACGATCCAGCAATTGTGGCTGATAACAACCGTTCAGTTACAACAGTTGTATACAAGAAGGATGCACAAGGAAACGCTGTTAAAGATGCGAGCGGAAATCCTGTAGTTCTTCGTTCAGGTACAAAGGGAATTATCTACACACTTCCAAACCAGCCAATCAAAGTAGTTTTCCGCGCTGATGGTTCAGGTACAACAAATAACTTCACAACATGGCTTAACGGTGTTGCGCCAAGCGTTTGGACAAAGAAGGGTAACGACGCCTTCACAACGGCGTTCCCAGGAAACATCAATGCATCTGGAAACATCGGACGTATCGTTGGAGCTAACCAGTCACAAGGTATTGCAACACTTGCTGCAAAGACCAAGTACTCAATCACTTACGCTGAGAAGAACTGGGGAGACGCTTACGGTCTCCGCGCAGCTTACGTCGGTAACGCAACCGGAAACTTCACATACCCAGATTCAGGTGCAGTTTCAGCCTTCTTAGGTGAAGCAAAGCAGGATGCTAATGGAATCGTTACCTACGATTACGGCACCAAGGTAGCTGGCGCCTACACGCTCGGCATCATCTCCTACATGCTCGTTGAGACAGAATATAAAGATAAGGCTCAGGGCGCTGCGGTAAAGCAACTGGCAGAGCACATCTTGTCTCCAGCATGTTCTGCCGTTGATCCGAAGCTTGGATATGTGGTTGTTTCAGGCACATTCCTTGAAAAGGCAAAGGCACAGATTGCGAAGATGAATAAGTAACAATTTACAAATAGAACTGGGTAGTCCACTTCGGTGGGCTACCCAGTTCTATTTTTGTCAGGCTATATATGTGTGTGCCTCATTTATGGGCACAATTGACAAGCAATGTGTGCCCGGCTGGAATCGAACCAGCGACCTACCGCTTAGAAGGCGGTTGCTCTATCCGACTGAGCTACGGGCACTTGTGAGGAACATCTGCGATTGCGGAGTAAGTCTACCGAAGCATTGACGGGTAGAGTCTCGCCTTATGGCTGAGTTCATTTATACGATGAAGAAGGCGCGTAAAGCGCATGGTGAGAAGGTAATTCTCGACGACGTAACTTTGATGTTTCTGCCTGGAGCAAAGATCGGCGTTGTAGGTCCCAACGGCGCAGGTAAGTCAACTGTTCTTCAGATCATGGCCGGCCTGCAACAACCATCAAATGGCGAGGCCTATCTATCTCCTGGTTACACAGTCGGAATTCTTCTCCAAGAGCCACATCTCAATGAAGAGAAGACAGTTCTTGAGAATGTGCAAGAAGGCGTCGCTGAAACCATGGAGATGGTTCGCCGCTTCAATGAAATCTCTGAAGAGATGGCCAATCCAGATGCAGATTACGACAAGCTATTGGCGGAAATGGGCGAGCTCCAAGAACAACTGGACCACCGCAACGCTTGGGAACTCGATTCACAACTGGAACAGGCGATGGATGCGCTGCGTTGTCCACCACCTGATGCAGATGTCAAAGTTTTATCTGGTGGAGAAAAGCGCCGCGTAGCGCTCTGTAAGTTGCTCCTTGAAGCACCAGATCTTTTATTGCTTGATGAACCAACCAACCACCTGGATGCTGAATCAGTTCTCTGGTTAGAGCAACATTTAAGTAAGTACCCAGGCACAGTCGTCGCGATTACCCACGATAGATACTTCCTGGACAACGTTGCACAGTGGATTCTCGAACTCGATCGCGGTCGCGCATATCCATACGAAGGCAATTACTCCACATATCTTGAAACTAAATCTGCCCGCCTCAAGGTTGAAGGTCAGAAAGATGCCAAGCGCGCAAAGCGCCTTACTGAAGAACTTGAATGGGTTCGCCAGAATGCAAAGGGTCGCCAAGCTAAGTCAAAGGCTCGCCTTGCTCGCTACGAAGAGATGGCAGCTGAAGCCGACAAGATGCGTAAGTTGGACTTTGAAGAGATTCAGATTCCACCTGGTCCGCGCCTTGGAAATATTGTTGTAGAAGTTTCACATCTGACAAAGGGCTTTGGGGATCGAGTACTGATCGATGATCTCTCTTTCTCACTTCCACGTAACGGAATCGTTGGTGTTATCGGGCCCAACGGTGCCGGTAAGACCACCCTCTTTAAGACGATTCTGGGTATGGAAGAACCTGATTCAGGTGAGGTCAAGATTGGTGAAACTGTAAAGATTTCATATGTCGATCAGTCACGTGGTGGAATCGATCCTAAGAAGACGCTCTTTGAAGTTGTCTCTGACGGTTTAGATTTTATGAAGGTGGGCCAAGTTGAAATGCCTTCACGTGCATACGTAGCTGCCTTTGGATTTAAAGGCCCTGATCAACAGAAGCCTGCCGGAGTTCTTTCAGGTGGAGAACGTAACCGACTTAACTTGGCGTTAACGCTCAAGCAAGGTGGAAACTTACTTCTGCTCGATGAACCAACAAACGACCTTGATGTTGAAACTCTCGGCTCACTTGAAAATGCGCTCCTGGAATTTCCTGGTTGCGCAGTAGTGATTTCCCACGATCGTTGGTTCCTTGACCGCGTAGCCACACATATCTTGGCCTACGAAGGCGAATCCAAGTGGTTCTGGTTTGAAGGTAACTTTGAATCCTACGAAGAGAATAAGATCGCACGTTTGGGTGCAGATGCAGCTCGCCCACATCGTGTCACGTATAGAAAGCTCACACGCTAATGATTTATACCAACCAACAATTTGTTCGCTGGGATGACATTGATGCATTTGGACATGTCAACAACGCCAAGTATCTGACCTATATCCAAGAGGCTCGTTTTCTCTGGTCTCCGCTCCTGGAAATGGTTGTTGCTAAAGCCGAAGTAGATTACCTCGTGCCAATTTATGTGGGCGGGCGTTTCTATGACATTACTTTGTGGGTTGAGCAGATTGGTAATTCATCATTTACCTTGGGATATGAAGTCATCGGCGATAACGGCGTAGTTCATGCAAAGGTTAAGACAGTGCAGGTCGCTGTATCTATGGAGACCAAGAAGTCTCGTCCACTTACAGATTCAGAACGTGAATTCTTGAAGCAGTACCTCAAGGCTTAATTGATGCCAAAGAAAATCCACCCAGGTTGGATTGCAGCAACAGTTACCTTCTTTACTTTGATGGCAACTGCCGGATTTAGATCGGCGCCCTCCGTACTAATCATTCCTCTCGAAGAAGCCTTTGGTTGGTCACGTTCTCAAGTCGCCTTTGCTGTTTCCATCAACGTACTGCTCTTTGGTTTAGTGGCCCCATTTGCGGCAGCGCTGATGGAGCGATTTACAGTTCGCAAAGTTGTCATGTCGGCGCTCATGGTCGTTGCAATCAGTTCATCTTCAACAATCTTTATGACCCAACCGTGGCACTTATGGGCGCTCTGGGGAATCGGAGTCGGAACTGGCGCAGGATCTATGGCGCTGGTCTTTGCCGCAACTATTGCCAATCGTTGGTTTGTTGCTAAAAAAGGAATTGTTGTTGGTGCACTAACTGCAGCAACTGCAACTGGGCAGCTCATCTTTCTGCCGCTGCTTTCACACTTTGCTGTTACTTACGGTTGGAAGAGCGTCTCACTGACCGTTGGTGGTGCATCAGCGCTCGTTGTTCCTTTTATCTACTTCTTCTTGAAAGAGAAACCAGAATCACTTGGAATTACTCCATACGGAGCACCTGATGACTGGCAGCCAACTGCGCCCCACGACATGTCTGCTGGAAAACTGGCAATTGATACTGCGGTGCAATCGAGTAAGTCACGAGATTTTTGGATTCTCTTCGGAACATTCTTCGTCTGTGGGCTTTCAACGAATGGGTTAATAGGTACTCACTTTATTCCTGCAGCCCATGATCACGGGATGCCGACAACAGTTGCCGCTAGCCTGCTTGCACTCATCGGCGTCTTTGATGTTATCGGCACAATTTTTTCGGGTTATCTCACCGATCGCATTGATCCGCGCAAATTACTCTTCTTCTACTACGGGCTACGAGGCTTATCGCTCTTCTTACTTCCCTCGATTCTCTACAGCACCCTGCACCCTTCTACTCTGGTCTTTGTTATTTTCTATGGCCTCGATTGGGTAGCAACTGTTCCGCCCACGATCGTTCTCTGCCGCCATGTATTGGGTCCGCAGCGCGCAACCGTGGTCTATGGCTGGGTATTTGTTGGCCACCAGATTGGCGCATCTGTTGCAGCAATTGGAGCGGCAATATTGCGGGTCAGGCTAGGTGACTATGCCGTCTCGTTCTACATTTCAGCAACGATGTGTCTAGTTGCAGCTTTAGCCGTCTTGCAGATTGCAAAGACCAAGACCTCTGCAGAGTTACGAGGTTAACGTGGAGCGCGATACCACCAACTACTACGAAGAATTCGGGGGAGAACCCTTCTTCGCTGATTTGGTCTCGCAGTTCTATGCGCACGTTGCCACCAATGAAATCTTGCGCCCGATGTACCCAGAATCAGATATGAAGGGCGCAGCACATAGGTTGCAGATCTTTCTTGAACAATACTGGGGTGGGCCGACCACGTACCAAGAAGAGCGCGGACATCCCAGGCTACGAATGCGCCATGCGGGATTTCATATCAATCCAGCAGCTCAAGATGCCTGGCTTGATTGCATGCGCAAAGCTGTCGATGGCATGGAGATGAAAGCTGAACTGCGTGAAAAGTTATGGCGCTACCTTGAAGGAGCCGCCCACCATATGGTGAACGCTTTAGATTAAAGAGCTACTTTTTAGATTTATTGCCAACGGTCAGGATTTCACCGTTGCGGATATACCAGAGCACGCCCTTTTTATCGCGTACTTGGGTGATACGTAAACCTACTCGCTCAACTTTTCCTTCAACATCCTGCACGTGGACTTCATCGCCAACACCGTATTGATCTTCAATCAACATAAAGATTCCTGACAGCACATCGCGCACCAGTGTTTGCGCGCCAAGACCAAGGGCCACACCGATAACACCAGCAGATGCGATAACCGGACCGAGGTTAAATCCGAATTCACCAAGAGCCATTCCTGCTGCGATGATCCAAATGGCTGCGTTAAATGTTGAGCTAAACACTGTTCCGATTGTTCGCGCACGTTCTGCTTGGCGCTTTGCTGTTCCAGGACCCGGCTTGAGATCTGCTTGCGCCAGACGACCAATGGCGCGATTGATGGCGCGATGCCCGGCCATATGGCTGATGATGGCGATGAGGAGGATGACCAGAACGCGAAGCGGGGCGCCATTGAACCAATCCCAGATGGCCTGCGTACGCTCGTTCATAGCGGTAAGGGTAGTGAAATCTTTATCAAAACTTCACCATTAAATGCCCCAATGCTGCGCCCTTTTGAGGCAATATAACCCAATCAACGCGAGCCACGCGTTGGAAATAGAGGTCATCATGAACCGCACATTGGTGCTCAACGCCACCTACGAACCGCTGGGTGTTGTCACTGATAGGCGTGCGCTCATTCTCGTGCTGAACAATCGCGCGACTATGGTTGAAGCTTCCGGAACCGTTCTTCATTTTTCATCTGGTCAATTAGAACTTCCATCTGTTATTCGCCTCAACAAATTTGTAAAGATTCCTTATCGCCATGCAGTTCCACTTTCACGTCGCGCAATCTTTGCTCGCGACGGTGGTCGTTGCGTCTACTGCCACGCCGCTGCAACATCAATCGATCACGTGATTCCACGTTCTCGTGGCGGCGGTCACAACTGGGAGAACGTTGTCAGCGCATGCCACAAGTGCAACCATCTCAAAGCCGATAAGCCGCTGAAAGAACTTGGCTGGAGATTGCGCTCGCTGCCACGCGAACCTGTGGGAGCTGCGTGGAGAATTCTTGGTACCGGACGAACCGAATCGCGTTGGTTGCCTTACCTTGAACCATTTGGCGTCACTGCAGCCACTGCATAGACTGCGCACATGATGAAGCAACTTACTGACATCGCTTTAGCTGCGCCACGAATCAACCAAGAGCCAGGTGCAATGCCAGGTGAAGGACTCACCGCGCTGCAGACATTCTCTTACTTCGTCGCAGCACCGACAGTGCTCTTCGTTGCGATCTCAGCGCTTGTGTGGGCGCTAGACGGTGGAAGAAAGAAGCACCGCGCTTCCGCTTCTGTCATTACTCACATCGAATAGTTACTTATCGGCCATTCTGGCCTTGAGCGCACGAGACATCGCATCGCGACCTTCAGTCACAGATCTGCGAAGAGCATTGGATGCATCTTTGCCTGTGACATCGAGCCAGTGCTGCGCCTTCTTTACCGTCTCATCGCTAATGACCCATGATGGGAATAACAAGGTTGCAGTAGTTTCAGCGATTTCAAAGCCTTTGGTCTCCCAGACTTTCAAGATTGCATCAAAGTACTGATTAACAAAACCAGCTAGAAGTTCATGATGGATATTCTCGTTAAATCCACGGCACATATATGAGTGGATTGTGTTTGAGAGATTATCTGTCGTGACTGATGTGAAGGCTGCAGCCTTTGCTTCCTTGGTAGGAATCGCAGCGTAGGCATAGGCGGTGTACTGCTTACCGTGCGCTGTGTTGTCCTTTGCAGATTCGGCTTCAATCTCAGCTGGACCAAATACTCCGCGCTTTACTCCGCAGATGAAGATGTACCAGCGGATTTCGGCATCAATGACGAGGTCCTTCTCTGAACCGTTGAGAATCTCCTTGAGCTTCTCCAAGTGCGCAGGAGTAATGGCATTATTGGCAAAAGCGCGCGCAAACTGCATCTGGTGGTCGCTGCCAGGTGCTGCATTGGCAAGCATTTCAGCAGTTGCATCCGCTACTTGAGTGCGCAGTGCATCTCGCTTTGCAGGATTGGCATAGGCCCAGATCGCTGTCTCGAACTGAAGGTATGTCGCTGAAACAATTGAGATATCTGATTCAGTCTTGAGTGCATTGAGAGCGATAGCGACGTAATCAGATGTCGATAGCTCACCGTCTCGGCATGAATCCCAGAGCGATGCCCAGATAAGTCCACGAGCGAGTGAGTCATCTAGCTTTCCTAGGTGGCTCTTCATCGTGGCGATAGAGCGATCATCAAAGCGCAACTTTGCGTATGTCTGATCCTTATCGTTGATAAGAACTAGATCAGCAACCTTCTGGCCAGCAAGTGCTGTTACCTCCGTTAGCGCGCCAGCAACATCGAGCTCAACGCTAGTACGACGAGATAACTTCTCGCCTTGAATATCAAAGAGGCCAACATGCAGGCGGTGTGGGCGAAGTTCCTTAGAGCCCACCGGCATTGTTGGAGCTTCTTGCTGAATTGAAATTGACTTGTATGAATCTCCATCGACTGCGATGACTGGGCGCAAAGTATTAACGCCAGCAGTACGTAGCCAGGTTGATACCCATGGAGTCAGATCGCGACCTGATGCTGCCTCTAATTGATCAATCAGATCTTTCAGAGTGGTATTTCCGTAGGCATGCTTAGCAAAGTACAGGCGCAGACCCTTAATGAAGTTATCGCGACCGACGTGTGCAACGAGTTGCTGCAGAACTGATGCGCCCTTTGCATATGAGATTCCATCGAAGTTGGTACGAACTGCATCGAGGTCTTCCATCTCTGTCGCAATGGGGTGAGTAGTAGTTAGCTGATCAACACGATAAGCCCAGTTCTTGCGTAGCGAGTTGAACTCAGTCCACGCCTCTTTGTACTTAGTTGACTCTGAAACTGATTGATAAGAAGCCCATTCAGCAAATGATTCATTGAGCCAGAGGTCTTCCCACCACTTCATGGTGACCAAATCTCCGAACCACATATGTGCCATTTCGTGGTGGATAGTTGTTGCGCGGCTGACGTAATTGCGCTCAGTTACTTTAGAGCGGAAGATCAGAACATCTTCGTGGAAAGTCACACAGCCAACGTTCTCCATCGCGCCCCAGTTGTATTCAGCAACTGCAATCTGGTCGTACTTACCGAATGGATATGCCAAGCCGAAGGTCTTTTCGAAGTAGGCGAAGCCTTGCTTGGTTACTTCGAAGACGTTCTCAGCATCGACATATTTAAAGAATGATTTACGGGCATAGATGCCAAGCGGAATTGTCTTTTCGCCCTTGTACTCGTCATGAACTGACATATATGCGCCAGCAACGATTGCAGTCACATATGTTGAAATAACCTGAGACTGCGCAAATTGAATGAACTTGCGATCTGCGTCGACATCCTTGGTTGATTCGATTCCGTAGTTGGAGATAACCTCCCAATGCTTTGGGGTAATGGTGCTAATTGTGAATGTTGCCTTCTGGTCAGGTTGATCGAAGCAGGCATACATGCGGCGGGCATCGCCAGTTTCAAATTGGGTATAGAGATAGACCTCGTTATCGGCAGGATCAACGAAGCGGTGCAGGCCTTCGCCAGAGTTCGAGTAAACGCCATCATGTTCAATTTCAAGGATGTTCTCTGCGGCAATTGCCGGAAGATAAATAGTTTCGCCATCAAACTTGGGATCAAAGTCCACGCCGTTGAGTTTGGCGCTAATTACCTTGCTGCCAACGCAGTCGATATAAGTAGTAGCCCCTGGCTTAAGTCCGGCAAACTTCACAGTTGTCTTCACACGGAAGTTTTCAGCGCCCGTGGTCAGATCTAAGTCGATGCGATAGCTCTCGGTCTTAACAATCGTCGAACGTTCTGCCGCTTCAACTTGCTTGATATTTGTGCCTGGCACGGTTACTCCTTCAATCGGGTGGCTTACTGACTTGCTTGCCTTATCCAACCATTAACTCATCTATTCGTCACACGTTAGGATTGCGTAATGGAACAGAGCTCGATTCGCACGTATCGCCTGCGTGGATCGCGCATCACTGGCCCGCAACAGAGCGCTCTAGACAAGTACTGGGCCGCTTACGGGATCGAATACTCCACAGAATTCTTGAATATCACCTCGCTATTTCCCACGGCAGACGAAGTAGTTCTAGAGATTGGTTTCGGCATGGGCGAAGCCACCGCCCTAATTGCGCGAGATTTTCCCAATACTGGCTATTTGGCAGTCGAAGTTCATAAACCAGGAATCGGTAAATTGATGGCTCGTATTGAAGAGTTGGTTCTCTCCAACATTCGCATCATTGAAGGCGATGCCCACCCGATTATTACAACGATGATTCCCGATAAATCAGTAGATGGAGTTCATCTCTTCTTTCCAGATCCATGGCCCAAGAAGCGACATAACAAACGTCGCATCATTAACGCTGAGTTCTTAGCCCTGATTCATCCCAAGATTAAAGATGGTGGCTTCTTCCATATTGCAACGGATTGGGTTCCATACGCCGAATACATCGAAGGGGTTTTTGCAGCGAGCCCGCTATTTACTGGGGGAGTAGTTGAGCGTCCTGACTGGAGACCGGTCACACGCTTTGAAGGTCAAGGAATCACTAAAGATCATCAAGTCACAGACTTGCGTTACACCAAGAGCTAATTGCTTACAGGTCGCCCGTTATCTCGTAGTTGCTGACCTTCTTAATGCGGCGCTGATGGCGCTCATCGCCAGGAAATGGCGTTGCAATAAATGTGTCAATCAGTTGCTTTACAAAATCAGCTTCGTGCATTCGCCCACCAACGGCGATGACATTTGCATTGTTATGTTCGCGCGCTAGCTTGGCTGTTTCGATACTCCAGACAAGCGCTGCACGAACGCCCTTGACCTTATTTGCTGCCATCTGTTCGCCATTGCCTGAACCGCCCAAGACGATTCCAAGGGACTCAGGGTTCTTAGCAACAGCTTCGGCGCAGGGAATGCAGAAATCTGGATAGTCATCGAGGGCGTCATATTCATATGGACCGTGGTCGGTAACGTCATGGCCATTCATCACCAAGTGTGTGATGAGTTCGTTCTTGAAATCAAGGCCGGCATGATCGCTGCCGATATGAATGCGCATGCGCAATTTAAGCACTAACTGTTATGGCAACGAAAAACCCGCCACGCGTTTAACGTGACGGGTTTTTCTACCCAAGGAGTTACTTCATGTGTGAGAGGTTATGCCGCTGGCACTGCTGGGAGAGTGAGAGCAGTTGCACCTGCTACGCCACCCTTTGGGCCATGTCCGCCCTTGCCACCTTTATGTCCATGCTTTCCGCCCATAGGACGAACTGAATTAACTTCAGCAGTCACATGTGCAGTGATGTTTGCTTTCATTGCCGTTGCTTGAGCAGCCGTGAGCTTTCCAGCTGCGACCGCAGCATCGATGCGCTTTGTCTCATCTGCAACTAGCGCTGCGATAAGTGCATCTTTCTTGGCACCTGCAATTGCAGCAAGAGTTTCGCCTGCTGCAAGTCTTGTCTGAATAGCGGCAGCATCAACGCCAATTGTTGTTGCAATCAGGGCTAAGCGAGCTGCGTGATCAGGCTTTGCTGGACGCATTGCATCTGCAGCGGCCTTAGCAGCGTTTGCTGCTGCAAGAACTGCATCCGCCTGTGCTTGAGTGATAGTTCCCTTTGCAACGAGCGCTGAAAGCATTGCTGCAAGATCAAGACCACGAGGTCCCTTCATGGCTGAACTCGCAACTGATACACGATTTGTCTTTGACTTTGCATCAGCGGAGGCAATTCCGACTGTTCCAGCTGAAATTGCCACAGTTGTAATGAGTACTGCGGCCACTCTCTTCTTTGATGACATTGATATGTCTCCTGTTCCGTTCGTTATGTCGAAACCTCGATTTCCGACTTATGAGTACTTAAACCCTCGATACTGAAAAAGATACTCGGATAACCTGTGAGCACCTTGCGAATCGGTAAGACTTTTGTGAGAACGCCCCACGGGAAGCCCTATCTTTCCTGAGAGAAAACTGAGGGGTTGCCCGATTTCACTACAGGGAAGCCCTCTTCACACTGGTGACATCAGCCAGCCTCGGAGGTCACCAGTGAAGACTCGTTCCTTATCAATCCTTTTCGCGATTGCCATATCTGCTTCTGCTCTTTCAGCGCTACCGGCAAGCGCTGCAGGTAGAAGCGCCACATCAATCCCCAACACAATTCTTAATGGAAAAGGTGCACCAACTCTCTCGGTTGGGATCAACGGTGATTTCTATATCGATACTCGTTCGCTTTTGATTTATGGCCCAAAGAAGAGTGGCAAGTGGCCAGTACCGCAGAACTTGCAAGGACCAACAGGTGCGACAGGCACAAATGGAAATGATGGAAAGAACGGAAACGATGGCAAGAATGGAAGTGATGGAAAGACAGTAGCTAACGCATCAACTACAAGTGGTCCAACAGGACCGGTTGGTCCGCAAGGAGAGAAAGGCGCAACAGGAGCTGCAGGTCCTGCTGGCCCAACTGGACCACAAGGCGCGACCGGCGCAACGGGAGCTGCAGGATCTTCAGGCAGTGGAAGCGGTACACCTGGACCACAAGGTGCAACAGGTGCAACTGGTCCTGCCGGTGCAGCAGGAGCTACAGGTCCAACGGGTGCAGCGGGAGCGACAGGCGCTGCAGGAGCAACTGGATCCGCAGGTGCAACGGGCGCAACCGGTGCGACTGGTCCTGCTGGAGTTTCTAAAGCAATTTATGGAGCGCTGGCAATTCCAGATATAAACGGAATGGCAGGCACTGCGCAGAATGGCGCGATTGATGGATTCAAGGCGACTAAAAGTTATGTAGTCAGGGTACTCATCTGGACCTATCAACCAAATGATTCAAACGAAAACCTAATGCCTTTATCAATTACTGCTACTGGCACAAATGGCACACCAACCTTGGTTACTAAATATGTGTTGAGTCGTTCCTACTCATACAGGACCGGCGCTATTCGATATGAAAACTCGATACAAGTTGATTTGGTTGCGGATGGAAGTGCCTCAGTGACTGACTTTTCGATTGTCCTCACCATTACTGCTGGCAGATCCACCGCATCTAGTGCACTACTTCGTTTAGAGGGCAGTTACACGGCTGTCGAAGTTCAATCAATCGCTTCGACTTTCTAATACTGGAGCGGGTGACCGGGATCGAACCGGCATGGCCAGCTTGGAAGGCTGGGGCTCTACCATTGAGCTACACCCGCAAGTGGTGCGAGAGGCTGAGCGTACAGGGTGTGTAACCGAGAGTAAAAAATTACTCTAGACTCCGTGATTGCGCCTCGGGGCGTAGCGTAGTGGCTAGCGCGCCTGCTTTGGGAGCAGGAGATCGGGAGTTCGAATCTCCCCGCCCCGACCAGTTTCACTTATCTAGATGTGTAGCTGCATTTACCAATTAGGAGCACTTCGTGAAAAGCACGGTCGAGACACTTACTTCAACTCGTATTCGTTTAGATGTCGAAGTTCCCTATGTCGAGCTCGGTAAGTATGTCGATGCTGCATATAAGAAGGTAGCTGCAACTGTAAATATCCCAGGATTCCGTAAGGGCAAAGTTCCAAATGCCATGATCGACCAGCGCGTAGGCCGAGGCGCAGTTTTGGATCAAGCAATCAATGAAGCTATTCAAGATTTCTATGTTGCCGCAGCTCGCGAGAACGAGGTTCTTGTAGTTGGTCGCCCAACGGTAGACGTCAAGGAATTCGTTGATAACGAGAAGCTCAACTTTTCCGTAGAGGTAAGCGTTCGCCCTGATGTAACGCTGCCAGATTTTTCAAAGATCACCATCACCGTTGAAGATGTTGTCGTAAATGATGCAGATATTGATGAGCAGATTGACGAGCTCCGCGCTCGCTTCGGAACTCTCAATACTGTTGAGCGCACAACTAAGTCTGGCGACTTTGTCACTATCGACTTGACCGCACGTATTGATGGCCAAGAAGTTGATGGTGGAAAGGCCAATGAAATCTCTTACGAAGTTGGCTCAAACCGCATGATTGATGGCCTTGATGAAGCGCTCGTTGGCATGAACACAGGAGATACCAAGACTTTCACTACACAGCTCGTTGGCCAGAAAGATGGCGAAACTGGCGATGTTGAAATCGTTGTTAAGGCAGTTAAGGAACGCGAACTTCCAACACTTGATGATTCATTTGCCAAGCTTGCCTCTGAATTCGACACAGTTGCTGAACTTCGTGCTGACTTTGCCGATCGCCTCAAGCGCATCAAGAGCATGGAACAAGGAACACAGGCGCGCGATCTTCTTGTTGAGAAGTTACTTGCTGATCTTGATATTCCAGTCCCAGACGAGATTGTCCTTGATGAGGTCAATGATCACCTCGAGGGCGAAGGTCGTCAGGATGATGCAGAGCACCGCGCTGAAGTAGATGGCCAGGTTCGTGCATCCATTAAGTCAGATTTCCTCTTTGATTCGATTATTAAGGCAGAAGAGATTCAGGTTAATGAAATCGAGTTAACTGAATACCTCATCCGCATGTCACAGCGTTACGGCATGGGTCCAGAGCAGTTCGCGCAAGAACTTCAAAAGGCTGGCCAAATTAGCCAGGTAGTTGCTGAAGTAACTCGCGCAAAGGCCCTCGCATCTGTCTTGGCTCGAGTCTCTGTTGTCGATAAATCAGGCAACAAGATTGACCTCGAAGCGCTTCGCCCAGCACAGCCTGCAGAAGTTCAGGCCGCTGACGAAGCAGTGCAAGCCAACGAGCAGTAACCCTTTAGCCGTAAGCGAACATCGCCTCTTTTAGGGGCAATCTCCCCAATTTGGGAAGCATTTTGCTGCTCAGATTGTTAAGGTCACTACTGAAGAAAACGATCGGAAGGATGGCACGTGGATTTTATTAACCCACTGGACAACACACCTGTTGCCCGCTCAGCTGGAACAGAGCTCATGGGGCTCGGTGACCAGATTTATAGCCGTTTGCTACGCGAACGCATCATCTTTCTTGCCGGCGAAGTACGTGATGAGATGGCTAACTCCATTTGTGCGCAGATGCTTCTGCTTGCCGCCGAAGATCCTGAAAAAGATATTTACCTTTACATCAACTCACCTGGTGGCTCTGTCACTGCAGGTATGGCGATTTACGACACCATGCATTACATCAAGAACGATGTAGCAACTGTTGCAATGGGAATGGCAGCATCAATGGGCCAGTTCTTGCTCACAGCAGGTCACCCAGGAAAGCGTTACGCAACTCCGAACGCGCGCATCTTGATGCACCAACCACTTGGCGGCATTGGTGGAACAGCGACAGATATTCGAATCCAGGCAGAACAGATGGCGATTACAAAGCAGACAATGTCTGAACTCAACGCCAAGCACACAGGCCAGCCACTTGAAAAGATCATTGCAGATTCTGATCGCGACAACTGGTTTAACGCCAAGGATGCACTTGCTTACGGATTTATCGATCACATTGCAACTAACGATGGCCAAATTGCGGGAGGTAAGAAGTAATGAAGCACGCTCAAGAAATTACAAACCGCTACATTCTTCCAACAATTGAAGAGAAGACCGCCTACGGTTACAAGCGCCTTGATCCATATACAAAGCTCTTCGAAGAGCGCATCATCTTCTTGGGCCAGGCAATCGATGACACAGTTGCAAACGATGTAATGGCACAGCTTCTTACCCTCGAGTCAATGGATCCAGATCGCGATATCTCGATCTATATCAACTCACCAGGTGGCTCCTTCACTGCGCTGACTGCGATTTATGACACCATGCAATTTGTTCGCCCAGACATCACCACAATCTGTCTTGGCCAAGCAGCATCAGCTGCAGCGATCATCCTTGCTGGCGGCACTAAAGGTAAGCGTTATGGACTCGAGCATTCACGTATCTTGATTCACCAACCATCATCTGAAGGTGGCGGCCAGGCATCAGATATTGAAATCCAAGCGCGAGAGATCATGCGTATGCGTGGACTTCTCGAGACCATGCTGGCAAAGCACTCCAATAAGACTGTCGAAGAAATCGAGAAAGATATCGAGCGCGATAAAATCCTTACCGCTGCAGAAGCAGTTGAGTACGGAATTATCGATAAGGTTATGGCTTCACGAAAGGCCAAGCCTTAATCGTAAAGAATTAGAAAGCGAGCCCGGCGAGAAATGTTGAAGAAATATTTCGAACCGGGCTCTCTCTTTGCCAATCGCTCCTACCGAAATCTCTGGCTTTCAACTGTTCTAACAATTGTGGCGATGACTGCATTTCCTATCGCTCTTGCTATCTCTGTTCTTGATGCGGGTGGAAGTGCCACAGTTCTCGGCCTAATCCTTGGTGTTCGTATCGTCGCTGGCGTTCTCTTTGCGCCAGTTGGCGGCGTATGGGCAGATCGCTTACCGCGCAAAACAGTATTGATTGTGGCCGATGGTTTTCGTGCGGTGATTGGCAGCATCGTTATCTTTGCCGAACCTGAATCCATCTCCTTCTGGGTACTGGGCGGAATCATTTTTCTGATGGGTGTCAGCGATGCTTTTGGTGGCCCGGCAGTCGGCGCGATCATGCCGAGCATCTTGCCTGATCATCAGCTACCAGCAGGAAATGTTCTTCGGGGGATTGCGACAAAGGGTGGAACTATTGCAGGCCCAGGTATCGCCGGAGTCCTCATCGTTTCATTCGGCACACATGTCACATATATAGCTACATCATGCTTCTTCTTACTGGGCGCTGCGATGCTATTTCGCGTCACCGAGAATCGAAATGAAGACGATAATCGCGAGCCAGAAAAATTCCTGCACGAGGTTAAAGAAGGCCTACGCGTTGTTTGGTACTACAAGTGGATTGCAGCGATGATTGTGATGGCTACCTTCCAGTTGCTGATGGTTGTAGGTGTTGAGAATGTCTTGCTTCCGGTAATCACCAAGCGAGATTTTGGAACTGCTGCAGTCTATGCAACAGCTGCTGCGCTCTTTAGCGCAGGTGGTCTGATCTCGGCAATCATCAGTATCAAGTTAAAGATTAAGAATCCTGGAACAGTTGCCGTTGTTGTGTGGGGGCTCTTTATCTTCGCGCCTCTTGCGCTGGCATTTCCCACTTCACGCGAATTTATCTTCTTGGCTTACTTCTTAGCTGGTTTCTCAGTTGGCCCCTGGGAAGCGTTCTGGTTCACAACTGTGCAGCGAGAAGTTCCGACTGATTATCAAGCTCGCGTTTTCAGTATTGATTACATGGGAACAGTTGGCTTGCTTCCAGTTGGAATGGCCCTTGCTGGCCCGATGGCTGATTGGCTCGGCGAACGACCGCTCTTAATTGGAATTTCTATATTCCATCTCGCTATCTGTGCTGCGGTGCTCTTTGTACCCGGGGTGCGCCAAATGAAATCTGGGCTACCTCCGTACACACCGAAAGTGCGCGATTCTTCTATGGGCGAACAGAAATAGGGCAGATTTAGGGCACATTTCTAGGGTGCGAAAACTATTCTTTACCCATGTCTACACGTATCGGTGAAGCGAACGACCTTCTCAAATGTTCTTTCTGCGGCAAGACCCAGAAGCAAGTCAAGAAACTTATTGCCGGTCCCGGCGTTTATATCTGCGACGAATGTATCGAGCTCTGTAACGAGATCATCGTTGAAGAACTCTCTGAAGCCGCATCCCTTGGCTTAAGTGAACTTCCTAAGCCACAAGCTATCTTTGAATTTCTAGATCAATATGTCATCGGACAAGACCGCGCTAAGAAGTCACTCTCTGTTGCTGTCTACAACCATTACAAGCGCGTGCAATCTGGTGACTCACGTAGCGATGATGGAATCGAACTCGCGAAGTCAAACATTCTTCTTCTCGGACCAACCGGTTGCGGCAAGACCCTCATGGCGCAGACTCTGGCGCGCATGCTCAATGTCCCATTTGCTATCGCTGATGCAACAGCGCTTACCGAGGCAGGTTATGTCGGTGAAGATGTTGAAAACATTCTTCTCAAGCTTTTGCAGGCAGCAGATTACGATGTGAAGAAAGCTGAAACAGGAATTATCTATATCGATGAGATCGATAAGGTAGCGCGTAAATCAGAGAACCCATCCATCACCCGCGACGTTTCAGGTGAGGGCGTTCAGCAAGCGCTCCTGAAGATTATTGAAGGAACTGTCGCCTCTGTTCCACCACAGGGCGGACGCAAGCACCCACACCAAGAATTTATTCAGATTGATACAACCAATGTTCTCTTTATCGTTGGTGGCGCATTTGCTGGCCTCGATAAAATCATTGAAGCGCGTAGCGGTTCATCGGGAGTTGGATTTGGTGCAGAACTTCAAACCGCTGAAGATAAGAATCGTAGAGATATCTTCGCTGACGTCATGCCTGAAGATCTCCTTAAGTTCGGCATGATTCCTGAATTCATTGGCCGCTTGCCAGTTCTCACAAGCGTTGAGCAACTAGATAAGCCAGCCTTGATGCAGATTCTGACCGAACCAAAGAATGCCCTCGTGAAGCAGTACCAGAAGCTCTTTGATCTCGATGATGTTGAACTTGAATTTTCGCCAGAATCTCTTGATGCAATCGCAGAGCTCGCTCTCAAGCGCGGCACTGGTGCACGTGGATTGCGCGCCATCATGGAATCAGTGCTGCTTAGCGTGATGTATGACGTACCTAGCCGCACTGATATTGCAAAGGTA
Source organism: Candidatus Nanopelagicaceae bacterium (assembly GCA_965267875.1). Lineage (GTDB taxonomy): Bacteria > Actinomycetota > Actinomycetes > Nanopelagicales > Nanopelagicaceae > Planktophila. Next base: position 447,550 of record OZ254157.1, read on the forward strand.
GTAATCGAGAAGGCATGCATCGAAGATGGTGCAGCGCCAACCTTGGTCAATCGAACTGGTGATATTCCTAAGCGCGCTTCTCGTCGCGAGAAGTCCTCTGAGGAGAAAAGCGCTTAAAAAGTAAACTAGAATCGCCTCTATGTCTTCCGGCCAGCGCGAACTAGCATCGTCATTTGTTCCTGGCGATATTGAAGGCCCGCTCTATAAAAAATGGATTGACGCTGGATATTTCACAGCAGATGCAAGCTCTTCTAAAGAACCATTCACAATCGTTATTCCGCCACCGAATGTCACGGGCAACCTTCACATTGGCCATGCTCTCGATCAGACGCTGCAAGATTGCTTAACTCGCCTCAAGCGCATGCAGGGTTTTGAAGCTCTCTGGCTACCCGGAATGGACCATGCAGGAATTGCAACACAGAACGTTGTCGAAAAGCAGTTAGCGGCAAAAGGTTTATCTCGCCATGATTTAGGGCGCGAAGATTTTGTAAAGAAAGTCTGGGAATGGAAAGCCGAATCAGGCGGACAGATTCTTGGCCAGATGAAGCGCCTCGGAGATTCTGTTGATTGGTCTCGCGAAGCATTTACGATGGATGAGAATCTATCGAAGGCAGTCTTAACAATCTTTAAGAAGCTCTTTGATCAAGGGCTTATCTATCGCGCCGAACGCATCATCAACTGGTGCCCACGCTGCCTTACTGCGCTCTCGGATATTGAAGTCGAGCACCAGGATGACGAAGGTGAATTCGTTCAAGTTCGCTACGGCGATGGCGAACAGAGCATCGTTGTTGCAACTACTCGCGCTGAAACCATGATGGGCGATGGCGCTGTCGCAGTTCATCCTGATGATCCACGTTACAAGCACATGATTGGCACTGAAGTTCTCTTGCCTTTGGTCAACCGCATGATTCCAATCATCGCCGATGAACTAGTGGACCCAGATTTTGGAACTGGTGCTGTAAAGGTGACTGCTGCTCATGATCCAAATGACTTTGAGATGGCGATGCGACATAACGTTCCTTTCGTTGTCATCATGAACGAACACGGTGTCATGGATGGCACTGGTACTGAATTTGATGGCATGGATCGTTTTGAAGCGCGCGTTGCAGTTGTCGCTAAGCTCAAAGAGATGGGCCGTATCGTTGCTGAGAAGCGCCCTTACATCCACGCAGTCGGTCACTGTTCACGTTGCGATACAACTGTCGAACCGCGTTTGTCTAAGCAATGGTTTGTAAAGGTTGCACCACTTGCAAAGGCTGCTGGAGATGCTGTGCGCGATGGTCGCGTCAAGATTGAACCTGCAGAGTTAGCGCCACGTTACTTTGAGTGGGTAGATAACATGCACGACTGGTGTATCTCTCGCCAACTTTGGTGGGGACATCGCATTCCAGTTTGGTATGGACCAAATGATGAAGTCATCGTTGTTGGTCCTGGCGAAAGCGCGCCAGCTGGTTACACGCAAGATCCAGATGTTCTCGATACTTGGTTCTCATCTGCCCTCTGGCCATTTTCGACTTTAGGTTGGCCTAACGAAAGCGCAGATGTAAAGAAGTTCTATCCAACTAGCGTGCTCGTTACAGGCTATGACATCTTGTTCTTCTGGGTAGCGCGCATGATGCTCTTTGGCCTCTTTGCAATGGATGGCGTTCCACCTTTCCACACCATCGTTCTTCACGGACTTGTGCGCGATCAATTCGGCAAGAAGATGTCTAAATCTCGCGGCAACGTTGTTGACCCACTTGAATTTATTGATAAGTACGGAGCTGATGCGCTTCGCTTTACTTTGGCGCGCGGCTCTAACCCAGGTAAAGATCAAGCACTCGCAGAAGATTGGATTGCAGGCTCTCGTAACTTTGCGACCAAGCTCTGGAATGCAACTCGTTTTGCCATGATGAATGGTGCAACCACTGAAGGCCCACTTCCGTCGCAGAGCTCACTTTCAGCAATCGATGCCTGGATTCTTTCGCGCCTGAGCGAGACAACTACCGAATACACAGCGCTTTTAGAGAGCTATGAATTCGCTCGCGCCTGCGAAACCATCTATCACTTCGCTTGGGATGATCTCTGCGACTGGTATCTAGAACTTTCTAAAGAGACTTTCGCATCAGGTAACGCTGCAGATTCACAACGAGTGCTCGGCCATGTTCTCGACACACTCTTTCGCCTGCTTCATCCAGTGATGCCATTTATTACTGAAACTCTCTGGACAACGCTCACAGGTAAAGAAACTCTTGTCACTGCGGCCTGGCCAGTTGCTGATGCTGCACATATCGATAAGAAGTCAGAGACTTTGATTGGCGAACTACAGAAGATCATTACCGAAGTTCGTCGCTTCCGTAATGATCAAGGTGTTAAGCCAAGCCAGAAGATTCCAGGTCGAATCATTGCTCCTGCAGATGTGACTGCCTATTCATCAGCGATGGCTTTCTTGCTCAAGTTAGAGCTCACAGATTTCACACCGAGCGCTTCTGTAGAAATCGGCGCCATGAAAGTCGAACTTGATTTATCTGGAACAGTGGATGTTGTTGCAGAACGTGCCCGCTTAGAAAAAGACTTAGTGACAGCGCAGAAAGATCTCAAGACTGCTGAAGTGAAGTTAGGCAATGAAGGCTTCATGGCAAAGGCTCCTGCTGCAGTTGTTGTTGAAATCAAAGAACGCCTAGCTGCAACAACTGCCGATATCGAGCGCATCACTGCGCAACTTGCAGCGCTTAAGTAAATGGCAAATATCTCAGCAGAGGATCAAGCGCGCATCGACCCGATTGAAGCGGCGCTGCTCAAGCGGTGGCCAGAGACTCGCATCGAACCAACTCTGGAAAGAATTGCAGCGCTCGTCGATATCTTGGGCTCACCTCAACTGACCTATCCAACAATTCATATCGGTGGCACCAACGGCAAGACATCAACATCGCGCATGGTTGATTCACTTCTCTTCGAGATGGGGCTGCGCACCGGCAGATTTACCAGCCCTCACTTGGAAAGTTTCTTAGAACGTATCGCTATCAATGGCGAACCCATTCCAGCAGCGGATGCAATCTTCGCCTATAACGATATCGCCGCCTACCTAGATTTAATGGATTCAAAGTTTGAACATCCCATCTCATTCTTTGAAGCAATCACCGCGCTTGCCTTTGTGGCTTTCGCAGAGCACCCAATTGATGTGGGAGTTATTGAAGTAGGCATGGGCGGCCAATGGGATGCCACCAATGTAGTTGACGCAGATGTATCAATGATTATGCCGATTGGTTTAGATCACACTGAATATTTAGGTGAGACCCTGACTGAAATTGCACAAACCAAGGCAGGCATCATCAAAGAAGGTGGCTTTGTTGTGATGGCGCACCAAGAACCAGAGAGCGCTGTTGAGTTACTCAAGCAAGCCGCCGCAGTAGGTGCTGATATCGCGCGCGAAGGCGTTGAGTACTCAGTGCTCTCTCGCGCAGTTGCTGTCGGCGGACAGTTAGTAACAATTCAGGGAGTCAAAGAAATCTATCCAGATATCTTTATTCCGCTTCACGGAAAGCACCAAGCATCCAATGCAGCGGCAGCGCTTGTGGCCGTAGAGGCGTTCTTTGGCGATCAGGATTTAGATATTGAAGCGGTGCGGGCAGGCTTTGCAGGCGTCACATCACCAGGTCGCTGCGAAGTACTGCATCGCGACCCAACAATCATCATTGATGCAGCCCACAACCCTCATGGGGCAGCGGCTATCGCTGAAACGATTCAGAGCGAGTTCACCTTCGATGAAGTCATCGGAATCTTCGCTCCTATGGGGGATAAGGATGTCCGGGGGATTCTCCTTGAGCTAGAACAAGTGATGGATTCAGTAATCGTCACGGCAAACTCCTCGCCACGGGCGATGAAGGTGACTGTGCTAGAGAAGATGGCCGCCGAAATTTTCGGAAGCGATCGCACCTTCTCGACTCCGACGCTGACCGAAGCAATCGATAAAGCGGTCAAAGACTGCGTGAGACCCTTAAGTGATGAAACCATCGGAATTTTAATCACCGGTTCAGTTGTTTCGGTGGGAGAATCACGCACGATAATTCGTAAGAAGTTTGCAAAGGAGACCATCTAATGCGCATGTTGGCATCGGCTGTACTCATCATGGAAGTTTTCATTATGGGCTTTGCCATGCTGCTTGCAAAAGATAACCACGGTTCCGCAACGATTATCGCCGGAGCGGTGATTGCACTTTTGATGCTTCTCACCCCAGGACTTCTCAAGAAGCGCACAGGTTGGATTTTGGGATCGCTTCTGCAAATTGCGATGATTGGGTATGCCGTTGTCGTGCCTTCCATGGCCATTGTGGGGCTGCTTTTTGGGGGACTATGGATTGCTGCCATCGTGGTGGGTCGTAAGGGTGAGGCGGCTCGGGCAGCGCTCATGGCTTCGCAGACTCCAAACCCCTAATAGACTGCACCGGTGAGCATAGAAAAGACACTCGTCCTAGTGAAGCCAGATGGCGTTGCACGCGGTTTGGTTGGCGAAGTCATTGCTCGTATCGAGGCAAAGGGTTACAAAATTTCTGCGCTTCGTATGTTGCAAGCAGATCGTGCGCTCCTTGAAAAGCATTACGCAGAACATCAGGGCAAGCCATTCTTTGAACCACTCCTTGAGTTCATGATGTCTGGTCCCATCGTTGCGATTGTTGCTGAAGGTAATCGAGTAATTGAAGGCTTCCGTTCACTTGCAGGAGTTACAGATCCAACAGTTGCTGCCCCTGGCACCATCCGCGGAGACCTTGCTCGTGATCAAGGAACCAGAGTTGTACAAAATATTGTTCACGGCTCTGATTCACCAGAATCTGCAGCTCGTGAAATAGCAATCTTCTTCGAAGGGAAATAAATGTCTAACAGAATGTCCTTCATTGGTCGCGATATGGCCGTGGATCTAGGTACTGCAAATACGCTCGTCTATGTACGAGGTCGTGGCATCGTTCTTAATGAGCCATCTGTAGTTGCAGTCAACCAAGACACTGGTGGAATTCTCGCTGTTGGACTTGAAGCCAAGAAGATGATTGGCCGTACTCCAGGCAACATCGTTGCTATCCGCCCACTTAAAGATGGCGTGATCGCAGACTTCGACACCACTGAGCGCATGCTCCGTTACTTTATTCAGAAAGTTCACCGCCGTAGCTATCTAGCAAAGCCACGTATCGTTGTCTGCGTTCCATCCGGCATTACCGGCGTTGAACAGCGCGCGGTTAAGGATGCTGGGTACGCCGCAGGTGCACGCAAGGTTTACATCATCGAAGAGCCAATGGCTGCAGCAATCGGTGCAGGCCTACCAATCCACGAACCAACTGGAAATATGGTGGTTGATATCGGTGGCGGTACTACTGAAGTAGCTGTGATTTCACTCGGTGGAATCGTTACAGCGCTCTCCATCCGTATTGGTGGCGATGAGTTAGATCAATCAATTATTAACTGGACTAAGCGCGAATACTCATTGCTTCTCGGAGAACGTACCGCTGAAGAAATCAAGATGGCTATTGGTTCTGCCTACCCACTACAAGGTGAAAACGACGCAGAAATTCGTGGTCGCGACTTGGCTACAGGTCTGCCAAAGACAATCGTCGTTACAGCTGCTGAAATTCGCAAAGCGCTTGAAGAGCCTGTCAATCAGATTGTTAACGCAGTCAAGGCAACTCTTGATAAGTGCCCACCAGAACTCTCTTCAGATCTTATGGATCGTGGAATCGTTCTTACTGGTGGAGGAGCCCTGCTTAAGGGGCTCGACGAAAGACTTCGCAAAGAGACAGGTATGCCAATTCATATTGCAGACCGTCCACTCGATGCAGTTGTTGAAGGCTCCGGTAAGTGCATTGAAGAGTTTGAAGCCCTTGAAAAGGTTTTGATCTCCGAGCCTCGTCGATAGGTAATCTAAAGTGCGCTACGGCGGCGACAACCGCGGTCGCTTACTTATCATCGTATTAATTGTTACATCGCTATTTTTGATCACCCTTGATCTCCGCGGTGTGCAAGTAATTGATGGACTGCGCACAGGAACTCAGACAGCGCTCACACCAGTTCAAAAAGCAGGGTCGTGGGCAATTTCTCCACTCCGTAATTTTCTCTCCGATGTTACAAGCCTCGGCCGCACGCGCAACAAGATTGAAAGGTTGCAAGCCGAGAACGATAAATTGCGTCTGTCATTGCAGAACCGCAAAAATGCCGATGCTCTCTTAAAACAGTTAAAGGGCGTTCTCGATCTTGCCGGAACTGCGGGCTACAAAGTTGTGGGTGCGAAGGTAATTTCTCAAGGCTCGACAACATCATTTACTCAATCAATCTCTATCGATGTGGGCTCTAACTCCGGTGTGCGCAGCAACATGACAGTTCTCTCTAGTTACGGGATAGTTGGCGTGGTTAAGTATGTATATCCAAATAGCGCACTTGTGCAGTTGGCATCAGACCCAGCATTTCGTATCGGCGCCCGTATCGCCGGTTCGCAGCAGATCGGAATCTTGAGCGGACAAGGCACTCGCCGTGGAGTTCTCCAACTTCTCGATAACCGCACACAGATTAAGAAGGGCGATGTCCTTCTTGCTCGCGGCAGCCAAGGAGGCAGACCATTTGTTCCGGGTGTGCCAATCGGCTCTGTCACAGACGTTGATAACTCACCAGGAGCCGTTACTCAGACAGCTGATGTGAAGTTCTATACCAACTTCTCAACCCTCGGAGTAGTCGCAGTTGTTGTATCGGGCGAAGGCACAGATCCACGTGATGCGCTTGTTCCACCCAAGCCAATTCCAACTCCAATTCCAACTGTGACTGTATTCGTGACGCCGTCACCGAGCCCAACTAATTAAGCGACTGTAGCGATGTCACTGCGTAGTTTTCTCTACTCGACTCCAGTCTTTCTCTCTGTCTTTCTCTTGCAAGAAGCCGTTGTTACTCAATTGCGCCTTCCACTTGGCGGATTCAATCTACTTTTAATCGTCGCTCTTATTTGGGCAGCGCTGAGCACACCTGAAATCGGTGCGCTCACAGGTTTCGGTGCTGGAATTGCAATGGATTTATCACAGAGTTCATCCGGTCCTATGGGGCAGTGGACTTTGGTCATGATTATCGCTTGCTATGCAGTCGCATTTCTTGGTTACGGTGATGACAACATCCGGGCCAACCCCATCAATATTGTCCTGCTTACAACGGTTGGAGTTGTGGCAGCACGTATTGTCTATCTCGTATTAGGAATTCTCTTAGGTGAGGAAGCAGGAAATCTGCAGAGTATTTTCTGGAGCCTTGCAGGAACAGCTTTCTGGACAGCAATTATCTCACCGCTAGTACTGAAGGTTATTTCATTTATCCACGCAAACGTCTTTGGGTTGAGTTCACGAATATGAATCAACGTTCGCGCCTGAGCTTGCTCGTTACGCAAATATTCTTCGCAAGTCTTATGTTGGCGCTCTTTGGACGACTCTTCTATCTGCAGATTGCAGCAGGTCCGATCTATCGCGATGCCGCGTTGAGCATTCAGAGTCGCGATGTTGTAACACCTGCTAATCGCGGCTTTATCGTTGACTCTTCCGGCGTTCCATTGGCGCTCAATAAAGTGGGTCTGGCTATTACAGTAGATCGCACCAAGATTGATAAGTTGCCTGATAAAGGAGAAGCGGTAATACGAGACTTAGTGGGCTTGCTTGGGCTGAACTATGCCGATGTTTGGCAACGCACGCGCTTATGTGGCGAACTTCCGACGGGGCAGAAAGCTGGATGTTGGACTGGATCGCGATTCCAACCGATTCCAATTACCAAGGAGGCAGACCCACAACTTGCACTCCGCATCGTTGAGCGATCAGATCGCTATCCGGGTGTGACTGCCTCACCAGTGGCTATCCGAAGCTATCCAGAAAATTTGGGACTTAGCGGTGGACATGTACTTGGTTATGTAGGTCCGCTGACTGAAGAGGATTTATCTGGCGCAAATGGAAGAACTTATTTCCGCTCTGAATCCATAGGTAAGGCAGGACTCGAAAGTATGTATGACTCCTACCTGCGAGGCGTACCAGGGATTAAAACATTTATCGTAGATCGTAAAGAAGCGGTAACAACTACTCGTAAAAATACCCAGCCAATTGCCGGCGCTCATCTTGTGACAAGTCTTGATATGCGTCTGCAAGCTGCCTCCGAGAAAGCGTTAGCTGATGCGGTAAAGCGCGCACGCGGACTCGGCTTTCCGGCAGATGGAGGAGCTGCAATTGTGATGGATGTGCGTAATGGTCAGGTACTTGCCCTGGCATCTCATCCCACCTTTGATCCGAATGCATTTGAACGGGGCTTAAGCGTTGAGCAAGCCAATAACTTATTTAGCGAGAAGGCTGGCGTCCCAGCGCTTAACAGGGTTTTGCAAGGCCTTTACGCACCTGCATCTACCTTCAAAGCTGTCTCACTCGTTGCTGCAGCAAATGCAGGTTATGACCTAAAGAAGAACTATGCCTGCCCAGCAGAAGTTCAAGTAGGAAATCGCGCATTTAAAAACTTTGAGAGTAGAGCGCAAGGAACAATCTCCATCAAGAAGGCGATAGCCATTTCCTGTGACACTATTTGGTATCAGATTGCCTATGACGAATGGGTCCGCGACGGTGGACTTCGCCCGAAATCAAACGCCAACGACTACTTCTATAACGCAGCAAAACGTTTTCAGATTGGCGTAAAGACTGGTATCGACCTACCTTCAGAATCCTCTGGGCGTCTTGCTGATCGCCAGTGGCGTAAAGATTGGTATAGCCAGAATAAGGATTTCTACTGCAATTACAAGGAACGTACGAAGAAATCTGCGCAGACTCCCTTCTTACTCGAGCTTGCTCGAGAGAATTGTTTAGATGGCGACAAAATCCGTGCAGGAGATGCCGTGAACTTCTCAATTGGCCAGGGCGATACCGTCATTACTCCTATTAAGTTGGCCCAGATGTATGCAGCAATCGCAAATGGTGGAACTATCTGGAAGCCAACACTCGCCAAAGCAATTGTGAAATCTAATGGCACCGTTGTGAAGAAATTTGAATCCGAAAACCTTGGAGATATTGGCGTAGATCCTGTCACGCTCAAACTTTTACAAGAATCTCTCCACGAAGTAACGCTCACTGGTACTTCAGCGGGAGTCTTTAACGGCTTCCCAGTTCAGACATCTGGAAAGACCGGAACTGCGCAGGTCTTTGGAAGAAATCTCAATGGTTCGTTGAAAGCTGACACATCTTGGTATGCCGCATATGCACCAACGCAGAACCCACGTTACGCCGTTGTCATGATGGTGAGCCAAGGTGGATATGGAGCAAGCACTTCAGGTATCGGAGTGAAAAACATCTTTGAAGCCCTCTTCGGAATTCAAGGTCGTATCGCAAAACCAGAGTTAGCGCTCTTTCCACAAGGAAAGCCGCCGACCAAATTGCCACGAATTTCACCGGCAACAAAAGCGAAACCATCTATTCTCAACCCAGGTAAAGCTGTCAGTGCCAGCCCAACACCTAAGGCGGTGGTGAAGAGATGAGTACCTTCCTCAATCGCAACCCTTACCGCCGCGCACATCGCCGATCTCTCTTTGCAGGCTTTGACCCGATTTTAACTGCTGCTGTCGGCGCACTTCTTGTCATCGGAACTCTGCTGGTCTATGCGGCAACGCGCGACTGGTATTCAGCAAATGGTTTAGATCCTGAGTATTACCTCAAGCGCCATGTCATCAATATTGTGATTGGTATCGCCCTTGCTTGGGGAACAACAATTATTGATTACCGATTACTGCGCGCCTACACGCCATTTATCTGGGGGCTCGGTGTTCTCGGTCTGATCTTGGTTCTCATTCCTGGAATCGGCTCTGAGATTAACGGCGCCCGCGCTTGGATTGGTCTTCCCTTTGGTTTCCAGATTCAACCTGCTGAAATCGCCAAGATCTCAATCATCATCGGTATCTCGATGTTGCTCTCTGAACGCACACACAATAGCGATGAACCTAGCAACCAAGATGTACTCAAAGCTTTAGGAGTTGCAGCACTTCCTATCCTTCTTATCTTGCTCCAGCCAGATATGGGAACTGTCTTCATTATTAGCGCATCTGTCGTGACAATCATTGCGGTCTCCGGCGCACCTACTCGCTGGATTGTTGGCCTCTTACTTGTTGCTGTTATTGGCGGCTTCATCGCCACCAAGGCAGGAGTCGTCAGCGAATACCAACTTAAACGGCTGCAATCATTTGTCGATCCCAATGCAGATACGCAAGGCGCCGGCTATCAACTACGACAGGCTCGCATCACCGTGGGCTCAGGTGGCTTACTAGGAACTGGTTTATTTGATGGACCACAGACAAGTGGTCGATTTGTTCCAGAACAACAGACTGACTTTATCTTTACAGTAGCTGGAGAACAGCTGGGCTTTATCGGTAGCGGATTTATCATCTTCCTCTTATTTATTGTCTTAATGCGCGGCTTTGCCATCGCACGAAGATCCAACGACCCCTATGGAACTCTGGTGTCGACAGGAGTTGTTGCCTGGTTTGCATTCCAGATATTTGAAAATATAGGAATGACTTTGGGGTTGATGCCGATGACAGGGGTACCGCTGCCATTTCTCTCCTATGGTGGATCGAGCATGTTCGCCAATCTCATCGGATTTGGGCTCTTGCAGAATGTTCACGCCAGCCACCGCGGCTAAATCACGCTCAAAGTAGGAGTTCAGCTCCGCTATCTGCCATACTTAGGCCAACAGTTCAGCGCGGCCAGCGATCCTTATCGCGCCTGCGGCGGACTACACAAAAAGATTTGCTCGTCATGAAAGTTCCATCATGGAAAGTTCGCAGCGGGCCACGAGAATGCATTTCTCATAAGAGATTTGCGCTAAAGGATTTGGTGCCATGGCTATTGAGCCAAAATCACCGCGTAAGCGCGCGGTTAAGAAATCAAAAGGTAAGTCCAAGGTTGAAGAATCGACCTCTGAGGCAGCCCCAGAAGTAACAGCGAGCGAAGAAGCGCCAACACGCGCTGCTAAAGCGGGCGCAAAGAAGACCGCTGCAATCCCAGTTCCTATCTTCCAGGCTGCAGATGTTGTCGCGCCTCCTCGCGCACGTAAATCGAGCGCTAAGAAGGCTGAGGCTGAAAAACCTGCCGCTGTTGAAGAAGTAACAAATGACGATAGCGAAGATTCAGATTCACGCGGTGGACGTAATCGCCGCCGCCGTCGCGGTGGCCGCGGTCGCCGTAAGCCACAAGGTGATGAGCTCACTACCAACGAAGATTCCCAAGAAGGCGATGATTCATCAGAAGGTGTACTAGAGGATGGCGCAGAAGGTGGAACACACCGTCGCCGCCGCCGCCGCCGCGCAAGTGGAGATGGCGTTACACCTGGTGAGGTCATCGACGAAGATGGCGTAGTTACCGTTGTTAAGGTCCGTGAGGTCCGTGAAAAATCCGAACGCCCTGCGCGCGAACGCACAGAGCGCGGAACACGTAATCGCCGCGATCGCGACCGTGGTCGTAGCGATTCACGCGAATATCGTGAGCCATACCGCCGCCGTGGAACAGTTATTACTGATGGAGAATTCCTCGCGCGTCGTGAAAACGTTGATCGCGAGATGGTTGTCCGCCAAATCGGAGACAGAATTCAGATTGCAGTCATTGAAGATAATGTGATGGTTGAGCACTACGTCAACCGAAATGCCAACGTTTCATATGTCGGTAACGTCTATCTCGGCCGCGTTCAGAACGTTCTTCCATCTATGGAAGCTGCCTTCGTCGATATCGGTAAGGGACGTAACGCTGTTCTCTATGCCGGTGAAGTGAATTGGGATGCTGCAGGTATCTCTGAATCTGAACCCCGCAAAATTGAGATGGTTCTTAAAACTGGCCAACCAGTTTTAGTGCAGGTAACTAAAGATCCAATTGGCCAAAAGGGTGCGCGTCTGACAAGTCAGATCTCACTTCCTGGTCGCTATGTTGTCTTTGTTCCTGGTGGGGGAATGAGCGGTATTTCAAAGCGCCTTCCTGAATCAGAGCGCACACGTCTTAAGGCAATCCTTAAGACTCTTATCCCTGAAGAAGCAGGCGTCATTGTCCGCACAGCTGCAGAAGGTGTTTCAGAAGTTGAACTCACCGCAGATGTCGAACGCCTCAAGGCGCAATGGGAAGATATTTATCAGAAGTCGGTCAACCCTAATTTCCACGCACCAGCGCTTCTGCTCTCAGAGCCAGATCTTGCTGTCCGCGTAATCCGCGATATCTTCAATGAAGATTTCCGTAAGCTCATCATTCAAGGTAACGAGGCATGGGATGAGATCACTTCATACCTTGGCTCTATCGCACCTGAGTTGATGCCAAAGATTGAAAAGTATGCAGGTAAGGCAGATCTCTTTGCTGATTACCGCGTAGAAGAACAGCTCGCAAAGGCATTTGATCGCAAGGTCTATCTACCTTCAGGTGGATCACTTGTTATCGATCGCACCGAAGCGATGGTTGTTATTGACGTCAACACCGGAAAGTTCATCGGTAAGGGCGGCAACCTAGAAGAGACCGTCACCAAGAACAACCTGGAAGCAGCCGAAGAGATTGCACGTCAGCTACGTCTTCGCGACTTAGGTGGAATCGTTGTTATCGACTTTATCGATATGGTTTTGGAATCTAACCGTGATGCAGTTCTGCGTCGCTTAGTTGAATGTCTTGGCCGCGATCGCACAAAGCATCAAGTTGCTGAAGTGACATCGCTCGGTCTTGTGCAGATGACTCGTAAGCGCGTTGGACAGGGGCTTATCGAAGCATTCTCAACAACATGTGACTCATGTAATGGCCGCGGAATCCATATCCATATGGATCCAGTAAAGATGAAGGCTCCAATGCCACAGGTAAATGCGCAGAGCGCGCACCACCCAGATGTTGAAGAAGAGTCAGCAACAGATCATGAATTCCACGAGGTCCTCAATGATGAGAGCCCAACAGAATCTGAAGCGGTCACAACCCCAAAGGGCAAGCGCCGTCGCAGGGCGGCTAGTTCAGGGGTTATCACCGCATAACAATGAGCTGATTTGACCCATGGGGTACGAAATCCGTACCCTTAGCGTCTGCCCGAGCACGCCTCACGCGTGAATCAGGCTTGATAACTAATACGAAGAACTGAGGCAATGAGCATGTACGCAATCGTTAAAGCTGGCGGACGCCAGGAGAAGGTAACTGTTGGCGAGACCATCACCGTCGATCGCATCGACGCTGCTGCTGGCGCATCAGTTTCATTTCCAGCGCTCCTCGTTGTCGATGGCGCGAATGTCACAACTGACCCAAAGGTTCTCTCAAGCATCAAGGTAACTGGCGAAGTTATCGACGAAGTTAAGGGTCCAAAGATCGACATCCTTCGTTACAAGAACAAGACTGGCCATCGCCGTCGTCAAGGTTTCCGTGCACAGCACACACGAGTAAAGATCACCGCAATCAGCGGTGCTAAGTAAGGGTTAAGGGAGCAAAGTAAATGGCAAGTAAGAAGGGTGTTTCCTCAACACGTAACGGTCGCGACTCCAATCCACAGTACCTCGGTATTAAGCGCTTTGGCGGTCAAGAAGTTAATGCAGGAGAAATTCTCGTTCGCCAGCGTGGAACACACTTCCACCCAGGCAAGAACGTAGGACGCGGTAAGGATGACACTCTCTTCGCTCTCGCAGCAGGAGCAGTTGAATTCGGTCGCGCTCGCGGTCGCCGCGTAGTGAATGTAGTCCCTGCAGTTTAATTTAGGTTTCTCTTAAAGGAGCGGGCCGCATTTATCGCGGTCCGCTTTTTTATTTCGCTAGGTAGTTCTTCAAGGAAGGAGAGTGAGATGACAACATTTATCGATAGCGTCACTCTCTTTGCCTCTGCCGGAAAAGGCGGCGACGGTTGCGTCTCTGTGAAGCGCGAAAAATTCAAGCCACTGGGTGGTCCTGATGGCGGCAACGGTGGTCGTGGTGGAGACATCATTCTCGTCGTTGATTCATCAGTGACAACGCTTCTAGATTTCCACCATTCACCACATCGCAAGGCAACTTCTGGCCACCAGGGTTTTGGTGATCGCAAAGATGGAGTTTCCGGCGAAGATCTCATCCTCCCTGTTCCAAATGGCACTGTTATCTACGATGAATCTGGCGAACAAATTGCAGATCTCATCGGTATCGGAACAACATTTCTTGCAGCGCGCGGGGGACATGGCGGACTCGGCAACTTAGCGCTCTCATCATCTAAGCGACGCGCACCAGGTTTTGCGCTCCTTGGCGAACCAGGTGAAGAACGCAGACTCACTCTTCAACTCAAATCAGTTGCCGACATTGCCCTCGTTGGATTCCCAAGTGCAGGTAAATCTTCTCTGATTGCCGCAATTTCAGCTGCTCGTCCAAAGATTGCTGACTATCCATTTACCACTCTTGTTCCAAACCTCGGCGTAGTTCAAGCAGGCGATACCCGCTTTACCGTGGCAGATGTTCCAGGACTTATTCCAGGTGCGTCACAAGGTAAGGGACTTGGCTTGCAATTCTTACGGCACGTCGAACGTTGTGTGGCCCTTGTTCATGTACTCGATTGCGGAACTCTAGAAACAGATCGCAACCCAATTGATGACCTTGAAGCAATTGAAAATGAACTCGCTCTCTACGGCGGACTAGAAGATCGCGTACGTATCGTTGCCCTCAATAAGGTCGATCTCCCTGACGGTAAAGCGATGGCCGATATGGTCGAAGAACAGCTGCGCGAAAAGGGTTACGAGGTTTATAAGGTTTCGGCTGCAAGCCGCGAAGGTTTACAAGAGCTTCTGTATTCAATGGCGCGCCTTGTGCAACGTGAACGCGCAGAGGCGGCAAAGGAAGAACGTACTCGTATCATTCTGCGCCCAACTGCCGTTGATGATTCAGGCTTCTTAGTTCAGAAAAATGGCGATGGATCATTTAGCGTGCGCGGACAGAAAGTTGTTCGCTGGGTACGCCAAACAAACTTTAAGAATGCAGAAGCAGTTGGTTATTTGGCCGATCGTTTAGCTCAGCTTGGTGTTGAGAAAGAACTCTTTAAGAAGGGCGCAGTTGCTGGCTCTGAAGTTCGAATCGGCTCGGGTGATAATGAAGTTGTCTTTGAATGGGAACCAACCATTGAAGCAGGAGCAGAACAGCTCGCTGGATTCTTACATCGCCGCGGAGAAGATTCACGCCTTGAAGCCGCATGGCAGGCAGTAGAGCGCGAAGAAGATGTTCTTAGCGATGAAGAGATTGCTCGCCAATGGGAGTACAACGTGGCCAATCCTCATTCTCCTGAAATTGTTGAAGATCCTGAATTCATCGAGGGAGATGACAAGTGAGCCGCGCAGCTATTGCCAGCGCTAAGCGCGTTGTCATCAAAGTTGGCTCATCATCTTTAACTGGTTCTGCTGGTGCAGAACTTGATCCAGCTGCAGTTCAAAAAATCGTTGATCTTGCCTATACCTTTAAGCAACGAGGCGCCGAAGTTGTTGTTGTCTCATCCGGCGCCATCGCTGCAGGTCTTTCACCACTTGGCCTCAAAGTTCGCCCACGTGATTTAGCGACACAGCAAGCTGCTGCATCGGTCGGACAAGGGCTTTTGATTGCTCAGTACAGCGAGAAGTTCAAGGCCCATGGCGTTATCTCTTCTCAAGTACTGCTCACCACTGAAGATGTAGTCAGACGTTCTCATTATGCCAATGCGCAGCAAACGCTAACCAAGTTGCTCTCACTGGGTGTTGTTCCAGTCATTAACGAAAATGACACTGTCGGTACCCAAGAAATCCGCTTTGGCGATAACGATCGTTTGGCAGCTCTCGTCGCTCTCTTAATTCAAGCAGACCTTCTTATTCTCGTTTCAGATATCGATGCTCTTTATGACGCGCCACCATCACAAAGTGGTGCTCAAGTAATCCGTAACGTTGCACAGATGGCAGATATCGAAGGTATCGCGCTCGGTGGCGCAGGCTCTGCCGGCGTCGGCAGCGGGGGAATGTTTACTAAAGTCGAGGCAGCGCGCATTGCAACCAGTGCAGGAATTCCGATGCTCCTTACCTCACTTGCGCAATCAGATCGCGTCATTGCCGGCGAAGAACTTGGAACTTTCTTTGAAGCGCATACATCAAAGACAAACTCACGACTTCTCTGGTTGGCACATGCTTCAACGCCTCGCGGCAAATTGATTCTTGATGATGGCGCAGTCAAGGCGATCTTGGAACGAGGCGTTTCACTATTGCCGGCAGGGGTTACTTCTGTTGAAGGTGAATTTATCTCAGGGGATACCGTTGAACTCGTATCCAAATCAGGGAAAGTTATTGCACGAGGCCTCGTGGCCTTTGACGCTGAAGAGATTCCACAGATGTTGGGTCGTTCTACCAAAGAACTCGCTACATCCCTTGGCGCAGAGTATGAGCGCGAGCTTGTTCATAGAGATGATTTAGTACTCCTATGAGCGCCACTGAACTCGTTGCAGATTTAGCAACAAGAGCACGTACTGCAGCTCGCACTCTTTCAACTGCAACAGGTGTTGAACGCAAAGCAGCCCTTGAAGCAATTGCACAGGCTCTTGAATCTCGCAGCGCTGAAATTCTGGCAGCAAACGAAGCTGACATGGTCAACGCTCGGGCAGAGAATATGCATCCACAGATGCAAGATCGTTTACTGCTGACAGCAGAGCGAATTAAAGCAATTGCAGCAGGAGCGCGTGAAGTAGCAGCGCTACCAGATCCACTCGGTCAGATACTCCGTAAATCCACTCTTCCAAATGGTCTTGAGCTCGAGCAGATCTCTGTTCCATTTGGCGTCATCGGAATGGTCTATGAGGCCCGTCCAAATGTCACAGTCGATGCCGCAGTGATTCTCTTGATGTCGGGAAATGCAGCGCTCTTGCGCGGCTCATCCACTGCGCGCAATAGCAATGAGATTTTGGTAAACGTGATGAAGGACGCCCTTGCAACAACGAAGATTTCACCTGAGGTGCTGCAATTAATCCCATCTGAAGATCGTGACACGGTGAAGGCTCTTCTGACTGCACGTGGCAAAGTTGATCTAGTTATTCCACGTGGTTCAGCAGCTCTTATTCGCATGGTCGTTGATGAGGCGACTGTGCCAACGATTGAAACCGGCGCTGGCGTCTGCCACGTTTATGTTGATGAGTTTGCTGATATCGAAAAGGCATTACCGATTCTGATTAATTCAAAGACTCATCGACCAAGCGTCTGTAACGCTGCTGAAACTTTGCTGGTGCACAAGGCGATTGCGCCTACCTTCTTACCGATGGCTCTCAAAGCGCTCAGCGATGCTGGCGTTTTCTTGCACTCTGATGCAACTGCTCAGAAAGTGGCAGATACCTTCAAGATTGCATCGACTATCGCAACGGATGCCAACTGGTCTACAGAATACGGCGTCCTTGAGATGAACGTGGCAGTTGTGGATTCAGTAGATGCTGCAGCCGATCACATCGCTCGATACGGCACCAATCACACCGAAGCGATAGTGACTGAAGATAAAGCTAACGCCGCTCGCTTTATTGCGCTCTCTGATTGCGCAGCCGTGATGGTCAATACATCTACGCGATTTACCGATGGCGAACAGATGGGCTTTGGCGCAGAGATCGGTATCTCTAATCAGAAGTTGCATGCGCGTGGACCTATGGGCCTTGAAGCGATGACTACAACCACATGGATTGTTACTGGCACAGGTCAGATTCGCATCTAATTCGGATTTTTCACCTAAAGTTTATAGACTGCGACCATGAGCAGCCTCTCCCGCGATGATGTCGCAAAGCTTGCAGGCCTAGCCCGTATTGAAATGACTGAAGCTGAACTCGTCGAACTTTCTTCACAATTTGGATTGATTCTCGATGCTGTTGCTCGCGTCCAAGAGATGGATCTATCAGGTGTTAAGGCAACCTCGCATCCGCAGCCGCTAGAAAATGTTGCGCGCCCAGATGTAGTTCATCCAAGTCTCTCTCCTGAAGATGCGCTCTCGGGAGCTCCCGCACAAGAAGAGTCACGTTTTCGAGTGCCACAAATTTTGGGTGAAGCAGAATGATTAATAAGTCCGCAGCCCAGATGGCCGATGCCCTGGCAAAGAGTGAGACCACTTCAGTTGAATTAACACAGGCACATCTTGATCGCATTACGGCCGTTGATGGCCAAGTAAAAGCTTTCTTGCACGTTGATACTGAAGGAGCCCTTGCGCAAGCTAAGGATGTAGATGCGCGTCGCGCCAAGGGCGAAAAGTTATCTCCTATCGCAGGTATCCCTCTTGCACTTAAAGATGTCCTGGCACAGAAGGGCGTGCCAACAACTGCAGGCTCAAAGATTTTGCAGGGATGGCATCCGCCCTATGACTCAACAGTTGTCAGCAAGTTAAAGAGCGCTGGCGTTGTCATTATGGGTAAGACCAATATGGATGAATTTGCTATGGGTTCATCGACAGAAAACTCTGGCTATGGACCAACATTTAATCCGTGGGATTTAACTCGCACGCCAGGTGGATCATCTGGCGGATCTGCTGCAGCTGTTTCATCATTTGAAGCGCCCCTTGCGATTGGTTCAGATACTGGTGGCTCGATTCGCCAACCTGCCGCTCTTACCGGAATTGTCGGAGTGCGACCAACATATGGCGCTGTTTCACGCTTTGGTCTCATTGCTTATTCATCAAGCCTTGATCAAGCAGGACCATTCGGTCGCACCGTCTTGGATACTGCTCTGTTACACGAAGTAATGGCAGGGCATGACCCTAAAGATGCAACAAGTATCAACGCACCTGTTCCTGCAGTAGTAAACGCTGCCAAGAGCGGTGACGTTAAGGGAATGAAGATTGGCGTTATCAAGCAGTTGCAAGGTGAGGGATATCAAAAGGGCGTTCAAGCTCGCTTCGATGAATCACTTCAGGTACTTGCATCCCTTGGAGCAGAGATTGTTGAAGTTGATTGCCCAAGTTTTGAGTATGCACTTGCGGCCTACTATCTCATTGCTCCATCTGAATGTTCATCTAACCTAGCTCGCTTCGATGCGATGCGATATGGCCTTCGCACTGGCGATGTCGATGGCGCATCAGCAGAAGCTGTCATGAGCGCAACTCGTGATGCTGGTTTCGGCCGCGAGGTAAAGCGTCGCATCATCCTTGGAACATATGCGCTCTCATCTGGTTATTACGATGCTTATTACGGCAGCGCTCAGAAGATTCGCACATTGATTATTCAAGATTATGCCAAGGCATTTGCGAAAGCAGATGTGTTGGTTTCACCAACTGCGCCAACGACTGCCTACAAGATTGGCGAGAAGGTCGATGACCCGATGGCTATGTACTTAGGCGATGTTGCAACTATTCCAGTAAACCTTGCGGGCATCTGTGGAATGTCGCTACCTGCGGGCCTCGCAGATGAAGATAACTTGCCGGTCGGCTTCCAAATCATGGCGCCTGCGATGCAGGATCAACGTTTATACCAGGCAGGTGCAGCACTTGAAGCAGCGCTCCTTACTAAGTGGGGCGCACCAATTCTCTCCAAAGCTCCAGAGTTGAAGGGAGCGAAGTAATGGCTCTGCCAACTTATGACGAAGTAATTGCAAAGTGGGATCCAGTTTTAGGTCTTGAAGTTCACGTTGAACTCAATACACAGAGCAAGATGTTCTGTTCTTGCGCTACCGAATTCGGCGGCGCACCTAATACACAGACATGTCCTGTCTGCTTGGCGCTTCCGGGCGCACTTCCTGTAGTCAACGAGAAGGCAATCGAATCAACCATCCTGATTGGACTCGCTCTTAACTGCAAGATTGCGCCATATAGCCGCTTTGCTCGTAAGAATTACTTCTATCCAGATATGCCAAAAAACTTCCAGATTTCACAGTATGACGAGCCCATCTGTTTCGATGGCTATGTTGATGTTGAAATCGAAACAGAAGAAGGCCCTAAGCAGTTCCGTATTGAGATTGAACGCGTACATATGGAAGAAGACACAGGTAAGTCACTTCACGTGGGTGGCGCAACTGGCCGTATCCATGGCGCTGATTACTCGCTCCTTGATTACAACCGTGCCGGTATTCCACTCGTTGAAATCGTCACCAAGATTGTTCCTGGCACAGGTAAGTACGCACCAGAAGTTGCTAAGGCCTACGTTGCCGAACTCCGCGATATTTTGCGCGGACTCAAAGTTTCCGATGTAAAGATGGAGCAAGGATCTCTGCGTTGTGATGCCAACGTATCCCTCAAGCCGATTGGCTCTGATGTTCTCGGTACTCGCTCAGAGACAAAGAACGTCAACTCACTTCGCTCTGTCGAGCGTGCAATCCGCGGTGAAATGATCCGCCATGCTGAACTCCTTAATGATGGAAAGAAAGTGAAGCAAGAGACTCGCCACTTCCAAGAAGATACTGGCCTTACTCGCTCAGGTCGCTCAAAGGAACAAGCAGAGGATTACCGTTACTTCCCAGATCCAGATTTAGTTCCAGTAACACCTGCTGCCAGCTGGATTGAAGAGCTTCGCGCAACGCTTCCTGAGCGCCCATCACTTCGCCGTAAGCGCATCAAGGAAGAGTGGAACGTGCCAGATAAAGAGATGGCAGCGATGATTAACGCTGATGTTCTCGATATCGTCGAAGCAACGGTTCTACTGGGCGCAGATCCAACCAAGGCTCGTACCTGGTGGTTAGGTGAGATTTCACGAATTGCTAACGAGAAAGAACTTCCTATTGCAGAACTTGCGATTACACCTGCACACGTTGCAGAACTGGTAGAGCTTGTCGCGAAGGGTGACTTAACGGACAAGCTTGCCCGCCAAGTTGTTGAAGGTGTGGTTGCCGGAGAAGGAACTCCATCAGAGGTTGTTGCAAAGCGCGGAATTAAAGTTGTTAACGATGATGGCGCGCTGATGGCGGCAATCGAGAAAGTCTGTGCTGAGCAAGCAGAGACTGCTGAGAAAGTTCGTGGGGGACACCTGCCGGCTGCAGGCGCGTTGATTGGCGCAGTCATGAAAGAGACAAAGGGCCAAGCAGATGCTGCGCGTGTGCGCGAGCTCCTACTTGGCCACTTAGGTCAAGCTATTTAATTAGTGAAAGCCAGCGCCTTCAGTTTCAACGAGTGACTCTTTACCAATATTGATAAAGAAGAAGAGCACTACAGCGCCAACAAAGAGCAGTGCAGCACTGAACTTAAATGCCACTGTAAAGCCATGAGTCATTGCAAATGGCGCCACCTTGTCGCCTAGTTGAGAATTTGCTGCTGCAAACGTTGTAGTCGCTGTTGCTGCGACTGTGTTGAGCAGCGCAGTACCAAGGGATCCACCAATCTGCTGTGAGGTATTCACCATTGCGCTGGCAACGCCCGTATCGTGGTTAGAGACCGCATGAAGAGAGGTCGATGTCAGCGGAATAAAGACAAGGGCCATACCGCTCGACATGATCAGAAGAGAAGGAACAACATGTGTCAGATATGAAGTTTCAGGTGTGATGCGCGAAAGCAAGAGCATTCCGATACCAGCAGCGATAAGGCCTGGAACCATCAGCGGCTTTGGACCAACCTTTGGAAGTAGCTGTGATGCGATACCAGCGAAGATAATGATTCCAAAGGTAAACGGTAGGAATGCAAAACCAGATTTCAGCGGACTAAATCCAAGAATGACCTGGAGATAGAGTCCAAGGAAGAGGAACATCGAGAATAGTCCGGCGCCCACTACGAGGGATCCAAGGTATGAACCACCGCGGTTGCGCTCTGTTACGACGCGAAGTGGCATCAATGGATTAGCCACACGCTTTTCGATCGCCACAAAGATGACGAGAAGAAAGACCGCTGAGACCAAGAAACCAATAGTGAGCGATGATGACCAACCCTTTGTAGCAGCTTCATGGAAACCGTAGGTAAGTGAGAAGAGACCAGCGGTTGCGGTAATTACTCCTGGAATGTCGTAGGTGTTATCGCCTTGTGCCTTCGATTCGTGAACAAACTTAATTGCCAAGATTGCTGCACCGATTGCAATCGGAGTATTTACTCCTAAGCACCAACGCCATGATGCATATTCGGTAAGCGCTCCACCGAGAATGAGACCGATTGCAGCGCCTCCACCAGAGATTGCACCGATAACGCCAAATGCCTTGGCGCGCTCAGCTGGAACTGTAAATGTCACTGAGATGATAGAAAGAGCAGCTGGCGCAAGAAGTGCAGCAAAGACTCCCTGAAGTGCGCGGGATGCAAAGAGAAGTTCTTGGTTTGATGCGATTCCACCGAGCGCTGATGCTGCAGCAAAACCCATGAGGCCAATGAGGAAGATCTTCTTGCGACCCATGTAATCGCCGATGCGACCGCCGAGTAGAAGAAGTGATCCAAAGGCCAAGGTGTAGGCGGTGATAATCCACTGCTGGTTGGCATCTGTGATTCCTAGATCAATCTTCGCGCTAGGAATCGCGATATTCATAATCGAGCTATCGAGGACAATCATCAATTGTGCGATTGCCACAACAAAGAGGGTGCGCCATCTCGTTGGATCTAAGGTTTTATCTTGGGTTGAGGCGCTATTTTGGACTGACACAGAGGTGTCTCCTTCATTCATGGTTGTAGTTCATTAATGGGTATATCCGCTGAAGAAATCTTCAGGATAGAATCATCTCATGTCTACGATGAAACCTCGCTCTGGAGTTGTTACCGACGGATTAGAACGTGCACCAGCGCGCGGAATGTTGCGTGCTGTTGGTATGGGCGATGAAGATTGGGTAAAACCACAGATTGGTATTGCATCAAGCTGGAATGAAATCACCCCATGTAATCTCTCACTTGATCGTTTAGCAAAAGCGTCAAAGCAAGGCGTCATCGCAGCTGGTGGGTTCCCAATGCAATTCGGAACCATCTCAGTCTCTGACGGTATTTCTATGGGCCACGAAGGAATGCACTTCTCACTCGTTTCTCGCGAAATCATCGCAGACTCAGTCGAGACAGTAATGAATGCAGAACGCTTTGATGGCATGGTCACATTCGCCGGTTGCGATAAATCGCTTCCCGGCATGATGATGGCGGCAGCTCGCATCGATGTTGCATCAGTATTTGTCTATGCCGGTTCGACTCTGCCAGGTAACGTCGATGGCAAAGATGTCACGATTATTGATGCCTTTGAGGCGGTTGGTGCTTGTGCACGTGGATTGATTACAAAGGACCGTGTAGACCAGATCGAAAAGGCGATCTGCCCTGGCGAAGGCGCTTGTGGCGGTATGTACACCGCAAACACCATGGCAAGTATTGGTGAAGCAATCGGACTCTCGCTTCCAGGATCTGCGGCTCCTCCTGCAGTTGATCGTCGCCGCGATGATTACGCAATCAAGTCAGGTGCTGCTGTTGTTGAACTTATCCGTAAGGGAATCACCACTCGTGATATCTTGACGAAGAAGGCATTTGAAAATGCCATCACCATCTTGATGGCGCTCGGCGGCTCTACCAACGCTGTTCTTCACTTACTTGCAATTGCCTATGAAGCAGAGGTAGATCTAACTCTCGAAGACTTCCACCGCATTGGCTCTAAGGTCCCACTACTCGGAGACCTCAAGCCTTTTGGTAAGTACGTCATGACAGATGTTGATCGCGTTGGCGGAATCCCGGTTGTACTCCGAATTCTTCTTGATGCAGGTTATCTGCATGGAGATTGCATGACAGTCACAGGAAAGACGATGGCTGAAAACTTAGCCGACATCAATCCACCATTTCCTGATAGCGATGTGCTCTTCCCTGCAGATAAACCAATCTCTACCGATGTTGGAATCACGATTCTTGGCGGATCACTTGCGACAGATGGCGCTGTCTGTAAGACAGCGGGAATCGGCGTTGAAACTTTTGAAGGTCCAGCGCGCGTCTTTGAACGCGAACAAGCTGCGATGGATGCACTTGAAAATGGAACTATCCAAGAAGGCGATGTAGTTGTTATCCGCTACGAAGGCCCTAAGGGTGGACCAGGTATGCGCGAGATGTTGATGATTACCGGTGCTATCAAGGGCGCAGGTCTTGGTAAGAAGACACTTCTTCTCACCGATGGTCGCTTCTCTGGTGGTTCAACTGGTCTCTGTGTAGGACATATTTCACCTGAAGCTGTCGATGGTGGACCAATCGCATTCATTAAGGATGGCGATCGCATCCGTATCGATGTAAAGAATCGAACACTTGATCTGCTTGTCGACCCAACCGAACTGGAAGCTCGTAAAGTGGGTTGGAAGCCAATCCCACATAAGTTCACCAGGGGAGTACTTGCCAAGTTTTCCAAGGGGGTCAGTTCAGCCTCTGAGGGCGCTGTCTGGAAGTAATCGGATTAACCATCCCATTTATTGAGACGTTCATCTCATCTCTTGACGCATAGCCCTGCGCATTGGAGAATAGCGCCATGCAATCAACACAGTCAGTACTTTCAGTGGTGGTGATTCGATAGCGCGTGCCTTCATGTCACGCGCGCCCTCAGATATCTGAGGGTTTTTTCGTTTAGTAAAGAAATAGCAAGATAAGAGAAGAAAGGAGCAAGAAGATGGCCACACACGTTCCAACAGCGAACGGCACAGAAATGACAGGAGCTACTTCATTGGTGAAGAGCCTTGAAGCAGCTGGCGTAGAAGTGATGTTTGGACTTCCCGGTGGCGCAATTCTTCCTGCCTACGATCCGATCTTCGATTCAACTATTCGCCACATCCTGGTGCGCCACGAACAAGGCGCAGGACATGCCGCAACTGGTTATGCGCAAGTAACTGGCAAAGCTGGTGTCTGTATTGCAACTTCAGGACCAGGTGCAACAAACCTTGTAACGCCGCTGATGGATGCATCAATGGACTCAGTTCCACTTGTTGCCATCACCGGCCAAGTACCATCTGCGGCAATCGGTACAGATGCATTTCAAGAGGCAGATATTCGCGGCATCACGATGCCATTTACCAAGCACAACTATCTAGTCACCGACCCTGCGCAGATCCCAGGCGTTATCGCTGAGGCTTTCCATATTGCAACAACCGGTCGACCTGGCCCAGTACTTGTCGACGTAGCTAAAGATGCGCTGCAGAAGATGACAACCTACAACTGGCCAACCTCAATTAACTTGGCAGGTTACAAGCCACGAGTGAAGCCAGAAGCACAAGCAATCACTGATGCTGCAGCGTTGATCGCACAATCTTCAAAGCCGGTCTTCTATGTCGGTGGCGGTGTCATTAAGGCAGATGCTCATAAAGAGCTCCGTCAATTAGTCGAACTTCTTGGCGCACCCGTTGTCACCACTTTGATGGCACGCGGTGCATTCCCAGATTCACATCCACTTCATATGGGTATGCCAGGCATGCACGGCACAGTTGCTGCAGTTACTGCGCTACAGAAGGCCGATCTGCTCATTACTTTGGGCGCACGCTTTGATGACCGCGTAACCGGAAAACTTTCGACATTTGCAGTCAACGCCAAGATTCTTCATGCAGATATCGACCCTGCTGAAATCGGTAAGAACCGCCATGCAGATGTTGCCGTTGTCGGCGATGTTCGCGAAACAATCACTGCGCTCATTCCAGCGCTGAAGGCAGCTCTTGCAAAGAGCCAGCCAGATCTTGCTCCATGGTTGCGCCAGATGAACTCACTTAAATCTACATACCCATTGGGCTATGACGTACCTGATGATGGCTCTCTCTCTCCTCAGCAAGTTATTCAGCGCATCGGCCAGATTTCTGGAACTGACACCATCTTTACTGCGGGCGTTGGCCAACATCAGATGTGGGCTTCACAATTTATCTCTTACGAACATCCACGCACTTGGCTCAACTCAGGTGGAGCCGGAACTATGGGTTACGGAGTTCCTGCTGCGATGGGCGCAAAAGTTGGCGCACCGGATGCAACGGTTTGGGCTATCGATGGCGATGGTTGCTTCCAGATGACCAACCAAGAACTTGTTACCTGCGCCCTCAATAACATTCCAATCAAGGTCGCAATCATTAACAACGAATCTCTCGGCATGGTTCGCCAGTGGCAGACCTTGTTCTATGACGGTCGTTACTCAAATACATCACTGGATTCCAAGCGCGTACCGAACTTCCCAATGCTTGCAGAATCAATGGGTTGCGTTGGACTTGCCTGTGATAACCCAACCGATCTTGATAAGACAATCGAAAAAGCGATGTCAATCAATGATCAACCAGTTGTTGTCGATTTCCGTGTTCACAAAGATGCCATGGTCTGGCCGATGGTTGCTGCCGGAACATCGAACGATGAAATCATGATCGCCCGCGCTACCGCGCCTGACTGGGATTCACAGGAGCTCTAATGACTACTGTGCCTCGCCGTCAACACACACTCGAAGTTTTAGTTGAGAACGCTCCTGGCGTTCTTGCACGCGTTGCGGGACTATTTTCGCGCCGCGCTTTCAATATTGATTCACTCAATGTTGGACCAACTGAAAACTCAAGCATTTCTAAGATGATCATCGTGGTGGGGGTTGAAGGACACTCACTCGAGCAGGTAATTGCCCAGCTCGATAAGTTGATCAGCGTTATCTCGATCAAGGAAATCTCGACCGATAAGGCGCATGCAGTAAACGACACCCAACCTGACTACCAAAACTAAGTTCAACTACACAAAGGAGAAGTACCGTGGCAGCAACGATGTATCACGAAGAGGATGCAGATCTATCAATCATCCAAGGTCGCAAGGTTGCGATTATCGGTTACGGCTCACAGGGCCACGCACATGCTTTGAGCTTGCGTGATTCTGGCGTTGATGTCCGCGTTGGTCTTAAGGAAGGTTCACCATCACGTGCAAAGGCTGAGGCTGAAGGGCTTCGCGTTGTATCAGTTGTTGAAGCTGTGAAAGAAGCGACAGTAATCATGATCTTGGCTCCTGACCATGTTCAGCGCCACATCTATACAGAATCAATCTTGCCTAACCTTAAGAAGGGCGATGCTCTCTTCTTCGGCCACGGATTCAACATTCGTTTCGGTTACATCAAGCCAACTGCAGATGTTGATGTCTGCATGGTTGCACCCAAGGGTCCAGGCCACTTGGTTCGTCGTGAATACTCAGCAGGTCGTGGAGTTCCAGTAATCGTGGCCGTTGAGCAAGATTCAACTGGTAACGCATGGCCACTTACCTTGTCTTACGCAAAGGCAATCGGTGGACTTCGCGCAGGTGGAATCCTCACAACATTTACAGAAGAGACTGAAACAGATCTCTTTGGAGAACAAGCAGTTCTCTGCGGTGGAGCATCACAGCTCGTTATGTACGGTTTTGAAACTCTCGTGGAAGCTGGATACCAGCCAGAAGTTGCATACTTTGAGTGCCTGCACGAACTCAAGTTGATCGTTGACTTGATGTACGAAGGTGGAATTGCAAAGCAGCGTTGGTCAGTCTCTGACACCGCTGAATTCGGCGATTACGTATCAGGTCCACGCGTTATTGATCCACGCGTGAAGGAGAACATGAAGGCAGTACTTGCTGATGTTCAATCTGGTGCATTTGCTAAGCGCTTTATCGATGACCAAGAAGCAGGAGCTCCTGAATTTAAGGCGCTTCGCGCAAAGGGTGAGGTACACATCATCGAAGGCGTCGGACGTGAACTTCGTAAGATGTTTAGCTGGATGAAGAACTCCAACAAGGATGACTACAAAGAGGGAAGTGCTGCGCGTGGCTAAACCTGTCGTTCTGATTGCTGAAGAACTCAGCTCTGCAACGCTTGATGCTCTAGGTCCTGACTTTGAAGTTCGTAATTGTGATGGTGCAAACCGCGCAGAACTTCTAGCAGCCCTAGGCGCTGGCGTTGATGCAGTGCTGATTCGCTCTGCGACCAAGATGGATGCTGAAGCAATCGCTGCAGCAAAAGGTTTAAAGGTTATTGCTCGTGCCGGTGTTGGCCTTGATAACGTTGATATTCCTGCTGCAACGGCCGCGGGCGTCATGGTTGTTAATGCACCAACATCAAATATTGTCTCTGCCGCAGAGCTGGCGATCTCACTATTGCTCGCCTCTGCTCGTTTTATCTCACCAGCACACGCAGCTCTCAAGGCTGGAAAGTGGGCTCGCTCTAAGTACACAGGCGCTGAGCTCTTTGAAAAGACTCTCGGCGTTGTTGGCTTTGGTCGTATTGGTCAGCTCGTTGCTCATCGCATGCAGGCTTTTGGTATGAACATCATTGCCTACGATCCATATTTGCAACCAGCAAAGGCTGCGCAACTTGGCGTTGAGCTAGTCGAGCTCGATGAACTCTTGAAGCGTTCTGACTTCATCACCATTCACTTGCCTAAGACAAAAGAGACTGCAAACCTCATTGGCGTAGAAGCGCTCAAGAAGGTAAAGAAGGAAGTTCGCATCATCAATGCCGCACGCGGTGGAGTACTTGATGAGTCTGCCTTGTATGACGCAATCACCGAAGGTCGCGTTGCAGGTGCAGGTCTTGATGTTTATGTCACCGAACCATGCACAGATTCACCTCTATTCCAGCTTGATCAAGTTGTTGCAACACCGCACTTAGGTGCATCAACTGATGAAGCGCAAGAGCGTGCAGGTATCGCAGTCGCTGTCTCAGTGCGTAAAGCACTTGCTGGCGAATTGGTGCCGGATGCTGTCAACGTTAAGGGTGGAGCAATCCACGACGAGATCCGTCCTTCACTTCCACTTGTTGAGAAGATGGCACAGATTGCAACTGCAATTGCAGGCGAGACTCCAGTTTCTATGGACATCACCGTCAAGGGCGATATCTCAGGACATGATTCATCAATCCTGGCTATCAGCGCTCTCAAGGGCGCACTTGTTGCCTCAGGTTGCGAAGACGTTACCTACGTCAACGCTCCAGGACTTGCCGCAGAACGCGGCGTTACTTCATCTGTAACAACAACTCCTGAAAGCCACGAATACCGCAGCATGATTTCACTTCATGCAGCGCTTTCAAATGGAAAGTCAATCAAGGTTGATGGAACTCTGATGGGTATCCGTAAGGTTGAAAAGATCATTGCTATCGATAACTTCGATCTTGATCTTCCTCCAACAGATAACCTGCTCTTCTTGCGTTATGCAGATAAGCCAGGTGTTGTTGGCACAGTTGGAAACGCGTTAGGAAGTTCAAAGATCAACATCGCAGGAATGCAGGTTGCTCGTGAGTCAGCAGGCGGAAGCGCTCTGATGGCTATCACTGTTGATTCTCCTGTCTCTGATGCAGTTGCTGAAACAGTCAAGAAAGAGACTGGTGCAGAGCTCGTTCGTTCAGTTACTTTGGTGAACTAATGGCACGCACAATCAACCTTGCAGTAATTCCAGGCGATGGAATCGGCACCGAAGTTGTTGGTGAAGGTCTTAAAGTTCTTGATGTTGTTGCCGCTAAATACGGCGTCACATTTAATAAGACCAACTACGACTTAGGTGCGGGTTATTGGCATCGCACTGGTGAAGTTCTTCCTGACTCAGTTCTGGCTGAGCTCGCTAAGGCCGATGTCATCTTGCTTGGCGCAGTAGGGGACCCAACAGTTCCAAGTGGCGTTCTTGAGCGCGGCCTACTTCTTAAGTTGCGCTTCGCCTTTGATCATTTCATCAACTTGCGTCCTGCAAAGTTGATGCCAGGAGTTACAGGTCCACTTGCAACAAAGGCGCCTATCGATTTCATCGTTGTCCGCGAAGGAACAGAAGGCCCATATGTTGGCGCCGGTGGCGTTCTTGCTGAAGGCACAGATGCAGAGATTGCAACTGAGGAATCACTCAACACCCGTCGTGGCGCTGAGCGCGTTATCCGAGATGCCTTTGCTCGTGCTGCAGCACGTGATCGCAAGAAACTTACCTTGGTACATAAGAACAATGTGCTTACTCGCGCTGGCAGCTTATGGACTCGCACCTTTAATGAAGTTGCTAAAGAGTTTCCAACCGTCACAACTGATTACTTACACGTTGATGCCGCATCGATGTTCTTCGTTACCAACCCAGAGCGCTTTGATGTTGTAGTCACAGATAACCTCTTTGGAGATATCTTGACCGATATCGCAGCAGCTATCTGCGGTGGAATCGGCCTTGCCGCTTCAGGAAATATCAACCCAACCGGCAAGTTCCCATCAATGTTTGAGCCTGTTCATGGCTCTGCACCAGATATCGCTGGCAAGAACATCGCAGATCCAACTGCGACAGTGATGTCAGTTGCGATGATGCTTCATCATCTTGGTTTATCTGATGCAGCAAAAGATGTTGAAAAGGCTGTGGCTAGCGATTTAGTATCACGAGGCGATAGCAAGCGTGGCACTACCGAAATCGGTTCAGCGTTAGCGGAATTGGTGAAGTAAATGAAGATCAATCTCAATCCACACGCAGTTCCAACGGCAGAGCGCGAAGAAAAGGTCGCTAACTGTGGTTTTGGAAAGTATTACACCGACCATATGGTCGTCTGTGAGTGGACTGAAAGCACTGGTTGGCAAGAACCAGAGTTAAAGCCTTATGGCCCACTTACTTTGGATCCTGCAACTGCAGTCTTTCATTACGGCCAGGAAATCTTTGAAGGAATGAAGGCATATCGCCAACCTGATGGTGGAATTTCACTCTTTCGCCCTGAAGCAAATGCACGTCGCTTTGCAAAATCTGCTCATCGTTTAGCACTTCCTGAAATGCCAGAAGAGCTCTTCTTGGAAACTGTTCATACTCTCGTGAAGCACGATGCAGGTTGGACACCTGGAAAAGTTGGCGAATCTCTCTACATTCGCCCATTCATGATTGCCACAGAAGTTGGCTTGGGTGTTCGTCCAACAAATAAAGCCACTTACATTCTTATTGCAACACCAGCCGGTGCCTACTTTGATCCATCAAAGGCAGTCTCTGTCTGGATCTCAACTGAGTATGTTCGCGCTGCCCAAGGTGGAACAGGCGAGGCGAAGTGCGGCGGAAACTACGCAGCATCCCTGGTTGCACAAAAGGCTGCTGCAAAAGAAGGTTGCGATCAAGTTGTCTGGATTGATGCCAAAGAGCGTAAGTGGATTGAAGAGATGGGCGGCATGAACCTTTACTTCGTTAAGGGTAAAGGCGCCGATGCAACAGTTATTACTCCAAAGCTCACCGGAACACTGCTTCCTGGAATCACTCGCGATTCAATTCTTTCTGTAGCTAAAGATCTTGGTTACAAGACAGATGAAGTCATGCTCTCTATCGATGATTGGCGCGATGGCGTTACATCGGGCGACATCACTGAAATATTTGCCTGCGGAACTGCAGCTGTTGTCTCTCCTGTAGGACAAGCAAAATCTGCGATGGGCACATGGGTAACTGGAGATGGACAACCAGGACCAATCACCATGCAGATTCGAAACCACCTCCTTGGAATTCAACACGGCACCATCGCCGATAAGCACGGCTGGGTTAAGAAGGTTTCTCTGTGACCCTAGACAAGGAAGCCCTCCACATCTATGACACCACTCTTCGTGATGGTGCGCAGCAAGAAGGCCTCAATCTCTCTGTCCACGACAAGTTAACGATTGCGCGCCACCTTGATGATTTAGGCGTTGGCTTTATTGAAGGTGGATGGCCAGGAGCCAACCCAAAGGACACTGAATTCTTTGCTCTCGCTAAGAAAGAACTCAAGCTAAAGAATGCAACCTTTGTCGCATTCGGTGCAACTCGTCGCCCAAATGTGAAGGCAGCCGATGATGTATTACTCGGTGCGCTCCGTGATTCAGGCGCTCCTGCAGTAACTCTCGTTGCTAAGGCATATGACCGCCATGTTGATCTGGCTCTTAAGACATCCCTTGATGAGAACCTCGCAATGATTCGCGATTCGATTTCACATCTGCGCCAAGAAGGTCAGCGCGTCTTTCTCGATGCAGAACACTTCTTCGATGGCTATCGCGCTAATCGCGCCTATGCACTTGAAGTCATTCGCGTTGCCATGGAAGCGGGCGCTGATGTTGCAGCGCTCTGCGATACCAACGGTGGCATGCTGCCTGATGAAATCGCTGATGTTGTTCACGATGTGTTAGGTGCAACATCTGCTCGCCTTGGAATTCACTGCCACAACGACACCGGTTGCGCAGTTGCCAACTCAATGGCTGCAGTTGCTGCAGGTGCGACCCACGTTCAGGGAACTCTCAATGGATATGGCGAGCGAACTGGAAATGCAGACCTTGTCACCATCATCGCTAACTTAGAGCTCAAGAAGAAGAAGGAAGTTCTTCCTAAGAACGCGTTACGTGAAGCCTTCCGTATCTCGCACGCCGTTGCTGAAGTAACCAATATTTCTCCTTCCCCTCGCCAGCCATATACCGGCGTATCTGCCTTCGCTCACAAGGCGGGTCTCCATGCCTCTGCAATCAAGGTTGATCCATCTCTATACCAACATGAAGATCCATCTTCTGTCGGAAACGATATGCGCATGCTTGTTTCAGATATGGCAGGACGAGCATCTATCGAACTTAAATCTATGGAACTTGGCGTAGACCTTGGGGGAGACCGCGAACTCATTGGTCGCGTTGTAGAACGTGTCAAAGAGATGGAATCTCGCGGCTTTACCTTCGAAGCAGCCGATGCATCTTTTGAACTACTTCTGCGCGAAGAGGCCACAGGAAAGCGCCCATCATTTTTCACCATTGATCATTGGCTGACTACAACCGAACGTGGCGTAAAGAATGACATCGTGACGAAAGCAGAAGTAACTGTTACCGCACAGGGCAAAGAGATCACATGCTCTGGAGTTGGAAATGGTCCCGTCAACGCATTCGATAATGCACTTCGCGATGGCCTCAATCAACTTTATCCAGAGCTCGCCTCCCTTGAACTCACCGATTACAAGGTTCGTATCCTCGAAGGTCGCCTCGGTACAGGAGCGGTTACTCGCGTTCTTGTTGAAACATCAGATGGCAAGGGTGAATGGAACACAGTGGGCGTTCATGAGAACGTGATTGCAGCATCGGCCATGGCTTTAGAAGATGCCCTTACCTTTGGACTATTACGTCAGGGAAGAAAACCAGAGTAAATACTCGCATGAGCGATTTCGAGAATGCGCATAAGGATTACATTCGCCATCTCGAAAAAGAGCGCAACTTATCTGTACATACAGTCCGCGCCTATGTCGGCGATCTCGATAGTTTCTTTGAGCATTTAACGCTGCAGAAAGTTTCATCAGTTGGTGAAATTACACTGGCTCATATGCGCTCATGGCTTGCCAATCAGCAGGTTAAGGGTGGGGCGCGCACCACGCTTTCACGTCGCGCTACATCTATTCGCCTCTTTACTAAATGGGCGACGAAGAACGGTTATCTGGCAAAGGATGTGGGTGCAACGCTGGCAACGCCAAAGGCTCATCGCACGCTTCCTGATGTGCTCTCAGTCTCTGATGCAACAACGGCGATGGATTCACTGGCAACGCGAGTCGCTGAAGAAGAGAGTTCGATGTCGATTCGTGACTGCGCGATAGTCGAACTGCTCTATGCAACTGGCGCTCGTGTTTCAGAGCTGTGTGGGTTAGATCTTGATGATATTGATTACGAACGTAACACGATTCGAGTCTTAGGTAAGGGAAATAAGGAGCGCACGATTCCGCTGGGAGAACCTTCTATGAAGGCGCTCAATAATTGGATAAAGAACGCTCGCACTGAGTTACTCAACGATAAATCTGGACAAGCTGTATTTCTTGGCGCACGTGGAAAACGTATTGATCAACGAACAGTGCGCACGATTGTCTATGAAGCTCTCTCAGCTCTTGAGGGTGCAGAGCGAATGGGGCCACATGCGCTTCGCCATTCTGCTGCCACCCACCTTCTCGAAGGGGGAGCGGATCTGCGCACAGTCCAAGAGATATTGGGACATGCCTCTTTAGCTACGACCCAGATTTATACCCATGTATCGACCGAGAGACTTCAAAAAGCATTTAAACAGGCTCATCCCAGGGCATAGACCCTGGATTTTGCACCCCTTGGCGGCAGGTAAGATTTGCCCTGCATCAATCGCGAGATTGGTGACATCTCAGCATCTATGTATGAACTGCTTCGCAGGGAATACAAGCCACTTCGGTCCGCTCTTCATTGAGCGGTCGGCGTTGTAGGTGCGACGGTCTTAGTAAATCGCTAGGACATTAACCGAGCAGGTTTATTGCGCTGTGCGCAAAAACCTAAGAAGGAGCGTGCCGTCATGGCAGTTGTAACAATGCGCGAACTCCTCGACAGCGGAGTCCACTTCGGACACCAGACTCGTCGTTGGAATCCAAAGATGAAGCGTTTTATCTTCACAGAACGCAATGGCATCTACATCATCGACATCCAGCAATCACTTGCACTTATCGACTCTGCATATGCATTCGTTAAGGACACAGTTGCTAAGGGTGGCCACGTCCTATTCGTAGGAACAAAGAAGCAGGCTCACAAGCCAATCATCGACCAAGCAGCTCGCGTTGGAATGCCAACCGTTACAGAGCGCTGGTTGGGTGGAATGCTTACTAACTTCCCAACTGTCTACAAGCGTATTCAGCGCCTCAAGGAGCTTGAAGCCCTCGAGACAGCTAACGATCTTCTGCTTACAAAGAAGGAACTTCTTGTCCTTCGTCGTGAGCGCGAAAAGCTATTTAAGAACCTCGACGGTATCCGTCACATGACCAAGTTGCCTTCAGCAATCTGGGTTGTAGATACCAAGAAGGAGCACCTCGCAGTTCAGGAAGCTAAGAAGCTTGGCATTCCTGTTATTGCAATCCTTGATACCAACTGCGATCCAGATGAAGTTGATTACAAGATTCCAGGTAACGACGATGCGATTCGCTCAATCGAGCTTCTTACTCGCGTTATCACCGATGCGAT
This sequence comes from Candidatus Nanopelagicaceae bacterium, assembly GCA_965267875.1. Lineage (GTDB taxonomy): Bacteria > Actinomycetota > Actinomycetes > Nanopelagicales > Nanopelagicaceae > Planktophila. Next base: position 482,232 of record OZ254157.1, read on the forward strand.
CGTTGAGGGCCTCAAGGCTCGTACAGCTGCTGCACCGACACCAGTAGCGGCTGAAGCTGCTGCAACAGAGGCGCTTGAGAAAGAACTTCTTGCAGACGCAACACCAACTTCAACTCCGGAGGCATAAGTAAATTGGCTAACTATTCAGCAGATGATGTAAAGCGCCTACGCGAAGCAACTGCAGCAGGAATGCTCGATTGCAAGAAGGCGCTTGATGAAGCAGATGGCGATTATGACAAGGCGATTGAAATCATTCGCGTTAAGGGACAAAAGGGCGTTACAAAGCGCGAAGGTCGCTTAACTTCAAATGGTTTGGTCGTTGCAAAGGTTTCAGGTGACCTTGGCGTCATGCTCGAACTTAACTGCGAGACAGACTTCGTTGCAAAGGGTGAGCGCTTTATCGCACTCGGCGATGAACTCGTTGACCACCTTGTCTCATCAAAGTCAGCAGATGTTGCTGCATTCCTCTCTTCCACTATGGCTAACGGCAAGACCGTTCAGTCTGTAATCGATGAAGGAAATGCAACCCTCGGCGAGAAGATTGAAATCCGTAACGTTGCAGTGATTGAAGGACCAGTTGGTCTCTACCTTCACAAGACAAGCCCAGATTTGCCACCTCAGGTTGGCGTCTTGGTTGCTCTTGCTAAGGAAGCAGCTGAAGTTGGTAAGGATGTTGCACAGCACATCGCAGCTTTCGCACCACGCTTCGTCAACCGCGAAGATGTTCCAGCAGACCTCATCGAGACCGAGCGTCGCTTGGCCGAAGAGACAGCTCGCGCCGAAGGTAAGCCAGAAGCATCGCTTTCAAAGATTATCGAAGGCCGCGTCACTGGATTTGTGAAGGAAGTTTCACTGATTGAGCAGGCTTTCGCTAAGGATGCCAAGAAGACCGTGAAGCAGATCCTCGATGAAGCAGGAACCGCCGTCAAGGCATTCCACCGTTTCCGCGTAGGTCAGTAAACTAACGAACAGTCGAGCGAAGGGAGCACTCATGCCAGGTTCTAGAGGGAATTACGGCAGAGTGCTCCTTAAGCTTTCTGGCGAAGTTTTTGGTGGCAAGAAGGGCATCGGTGTTGATCCTGATGTCTTACAAGATGTAGCAAAGCAGATCGCAGATGTTGTGCGCAGCGGCGTACAGATTGCAATCGTTGTGGGTGGCGGTAACTTCTTCCGCGGCGCCGAACTCTCTGAACGTGGCATGGAACGCTCACGCGCTGACTACATGGGAATGCTCGGCACAGTTATGAACTGCCTTGCACTACAAGATTTTCTAGAAAAAGAGGGCGTTGATACCCGCGTCCAAACAGCAATCACTATGGGCCAAGTTGCCGAACCATATGTTCCACGTCGCGCTATTCGCCACCTTGAAAAGGGTCGCGTCGTGATCTTCGGTGCAGGCGCCGGAATGCCATTCTTTACAACAGATACGGTTGCAGCGCAGCGCGCCCTTGAAATTGGAGCCGGCGCACTCTTGCTTGCAAAGTCCGGAGTCGATGGCGTCTATAACGCAGATCCTCGTAAAGATAAGAACGCGACTAAGTTCGAGACCATCTCTTATGACGAAGTTCTCCAGAAGTCACTCGCTGTCGCAGATGCTGCAGCCTTTAGCCTCTGCCGCGAGAACAAGCTACCGATTGTTGTCTTCGACTTGATGACCAACGGAAATATCGGCCGCGCAGTCCGTGGCGAAAAGATTGGAACTCTCGTCTCCTAGACGAGAGTCAACTGAAGGAGCAATCACATGGCAGATGTAGCAAGCGCACTCAAAGAGGCGACAGATAAGATGAATAAGGCTGTCGAAGTCGCTAAAGATGATTTCGGCGCAATCCGCACAGGCCGTGCTCACCCTGCCATGTTTAACAAGATCATGGTCGACTACTACGGTACCTACACAGCGCTCTCACAACTTGCTTCAATTCAAGTTCCTGAATCACGTATGGCGATTGTCTCGCCCTTCGATAAGGGCGCAATGACATCGATCGAAAAGGCGATCCGCGAATCAGATTTGGGCGTAAATCCAGCATCTGATGGCGCAGTCATTCGCGTTAACTTCCCTCAGCTGACTGAAGAGCGCCGCAAGGATTACATCAAGGTTGCCAAGACAAAGGCTGAAGATTCAAAGATTTCCATGCGCAATATCCGTCGCACAGCGAAAGAAGCGATGGAGAAGGCAGAGAAAGATGGAGATATCTCAAAGGATGATTTAAGCCGCGGGGAGAAAGAGCTCGAAAAAATCACTTCAGATCACGTCGCAAAGATTGATGAGCTGCTCAAGCATAAGGAGGCTGAACTTCTCGAAGTCTAAAGACTTCCACAAAAGAAGTTCACTTACCGTGTCTGATTTACATTCGATCAACGAGGCTATTAATAAGCGCGCTGGTCGAAAACTATTACCATCTATCGGCGTCAGCATCTTTCTCGTTCTCTTGGTCTGGGCATCCCTTGCCACTTACCGTGTCTTCTTCGCAGCCTTAGTTGCAATCGCAGTTCTTCTTGGAATCCGTGAACTCAATCGCGCGTTATCGGCGGCCAGTATTCATCTTCCTCTCTGGGCGTTGGCCGGAGCAGGCGTTGGCCTCTCAGCTGCAACATGGATCGGGGGAGTCTCAGGGCTCGCCGTTGCTACAGCAATTGCCTTTCCATGTTTATTGGTGTTGCAACTGCCGCGCGGAACAGAGAACTTTGTAAAGACCGCATCAGCATCAGCGCTGGTCCTGATGTATCTGCCATTTCTTGCGGGCTTTCTGATTCTGCTTGCCCGTCCATATAACGGCTTAGAGCGCGTCATGACGCTCGTTGTTCTTGTGGGATGCAATGACACCTTTGCTTACTTAACTGGAGTCCTATTAGGTAAGCACCCACTTGCTCCAAAGATCAGCCCTAAGAAGACAATTGAAGGTTTAGTAGGTTCACTTATCTTTACAACAATTGGCGGCTCACTCGCTTTTGTTTACATCATGCAATCTGATTGGTGGCTGGGTGCAATTGCAGGACTTGTCACAGTCTTCACTGCAACTGCAGGAGATCTCATTGAATCAGCGCTCAAGCGCGATATGGCAATCAAAGATATGGGCTCACTTCTTCCAGGACACGGCGGCATCATGGATCGCCTTGATTCAGTTCTCTTTGCCGCGCCCGCGTTGTGGCTTGCGCTAGAAATTGTGCGCCGTGCGCAAGACTCTGGCCTGTTATGACAACTGAGCGCCCCACTGAGCTGAAGTTAGTCTTTGATGAACCGGTACAGAGAAAGAAAGCTCCTAAGCATTTAGCTGACTTCTCACCTGCAGAGCGCAAAGCATTTGCTAAAAATCTCGGCTTTCAACCATTTCGCGCTGCACAAGTGGCAACTCATTACTTCACACATCTTTCCAATAATCCGGAGGAGTGGACAGATATCCCTGCCGCCGAGCGCCAAGCGATCTCTGAAGCGTTGACTCCCAAGCTGATTGAACTTGTTACTACTCGCACAACAGATGGCGGAATGACTCGTAAAGATTTATGGAAGCTACACGATGGAGTTCTCGTTGAATCTGTCTTAATGCGTTACTCCGATCGCACAACAGTCTGTATCTCATCCCAAGCAGGGTGCGGCATGAACTGTCCTTTCTGTGCGACGGGACAAGCAGGACTTACTCGCAATCTTTCAGCGGGTGAAATCACAGATCAAATCGTGGCTGCAGCCCGCGCATGCGCAAACGGTGAGCTGCCTGGTGGGCCAACACGTCTATCCAACATTGTCTTTATGGGAATGGGTGAACCACTGGCAAACTACAACGCAGTCGTGCGCACGCTTCATAACATCACAGATCCAAACCCAGATGGTCTTGGAATTTCAGCGCGTTCAGTCGTTGTCTCAACTGTCGGCTTAGTGTCCGGCATTGAGAAGCTGACTGAAGAAGGCATCAACTGCACTCTGGCAGTTTCGCTCCACACACCCGATGATGAACTTCGTGACAGCCTGGTCCCAATCAATAATCGCTACAACGTCCGTGAAGTATTGGCAGCAGCCGATGCCTACGAAAAGAAGACTGGTCGTCGCTACTCAATCGAGTATGCACTCATCCGAGATATCAACGATCAATCGTGGCGCTCAGACCTATTGGGTCGCTTACTTAAGAACCGCAACGCCCACGTCAACCTGATTCCACTGAACCCAACACCAGGTTCGAAGTGGACCGCATCCCGTCGCGAAGATGAGGCAGAGTTTGTTCGCATTCTTGAGTCTTATGGGGTCCCCGTCACAGTCCGCGATACTCGTGGCCGTGAGATTGATGGCGCATGCGGACAGTTGGCCGCTAGTGAGAACGCAAAGAATTAACTAGTATCACTGCATGGCCTCTACAGTGGATTTAAAAGAAGCAGCAGCTGCATACGAAGCTGCAACACAGTATTTTCTTAATTTAGCGCGGGCCGTCACACCTGATGTGATTGATGTTCATGCCGAGAATGAATGGTCGGCGCGTCAATGTATTCACCACATGGCAGATTCTGAGGCGCAGTCATATGCGCGCCTGCGTCGCTTGGTTGCCGAACCTGAAGGTTCGATTATTCAGGGATATGACGAAGGTGCGTGGGCTAATGAACCAAAGCTTGCATATGCCGATGGCGACGTTGCGAATTCGATTGCGGTCTATGCCGCTGTGCGTGCTGCCTCTTTGGATTTAGTAAAGCGTCTAGAAGAGAGCGATCTCGAGAAGTTCGGCGAGCATACAGAATCAGGTAAGTACACAATTGCTCGCTGGTTAGAGACTTATACAAAACATCCATACGATCACGGTGATCAGATGGTTCGGGCAACGAAAGGTCAGGCATAGCAGGTGAAGAAGTTACAGAATTTCATCAATGGCAAGTCAGTCGATAGCGCATCTGGCGAGACAACAACGCTGATTAATCCTTCAACCGGTCAAGCCTTTGCAACAGCTCCTAACTCAAACGCTGCCGATATCGATAAGGCGATGAAGGCTGCAAGTGAGGCCTTTCCTATCTGGCGCGATTCCACACCTTCAGAACGTCAACGTGCTCTTCTTAAAATTGCCGATGCCATCGAAGCTCGAGCACAAGAATTTGTTGATATTGAATCTGAGAACTGCGGTAAGCCAAAGGGTCTGACTGCATCAGAGGAAATGCCACCGATGGTGGATCAGATTCGCTTCTTCGCGGGTGCTGCTCGCAACCTTGAAGGTCGCTCTGCTGGTGAATACATGAAGGGGATGACCTCATTTATTCGTCGCGAGCCAATCGGCGTTTGTGCGCAAGTAACTCCATGGAACTACCCAATGATGATGGCGGTCTGGAAATGGGCGCCGGCAATTGCAGCAGGAAACTCAGTAGTTCTTAAGCCAAGTGATACAACTCCTGCATCAACACTCTTTATGGCACAGATCATGGGCGAATTTCTTCCTGATGGCGTTATTAACGTTATTGCTGGAGAACGTGCAACTGGGGCTGCGCTCGTGGATCACCCAACTCCTGCGATGGTTTCAGTAACAGGTTCAGTGCGCGCAGGTATGGAAGTTGCCGGAGCTGCAGCGAAATCACTCAAGCGTGTACACCTTGAACTAGGTGGCAAAGCACCCGTTGTCGTCTTTAACGATGCTGACCTACAAGCTGCCGCTGAAGGAATCGCACTCGCTGGTTACTTCAACTCAGGCCAGGATTGCACCGCCGCTACTCGCGTGATTGTGCAAGAAGGCGTCTATGAAGAGATGGTGAAGTTGCTTGCCGATCAGGCGACCAATCACATCGGTATGGGTATGCCAGATGAAGATGTCATCGTCGGCCCAGTCAATAACGCTTCCCAATTTGAACGCGTTAATGGATTTGTTTCTCGCACGCCTTCACATGCTCGCATCGTCGCCGGTGGTCAGCCAACAAATCGCCCTGGTTACTTTGTGGCGCCGACTGTCATCGCCGACCTCAAGCAGAGCGATGAGTTGATTCAATCTGAAATCTTCGGCCCAGTTATTACTATCCAGAAATTTAAGGATGAGGCCGAAGCTATCGCGATGGCCAACGGAGTCGAATACGGCCTGGCCTCGTCAGTCTGGACCAAGGACCACGGTCGCGCGATGCGTCTAGCCAAGGCCTTTGACTTCGGCTGCGTCTGGATTAACACCCACATCCCTGTGGTGGCCGAGATGCCTCACGGTGGATTTAAGCGCAGCGGATACGGCAAGGATCTCTCGAACTATGGCTTCGAGGATTACACCCGTATCAAGCATGTGATGACCAATCTCAACGCCTAAACCCCTAAGAAATCACAGAAGAATTCTTTCAATTTAGGTTTGGTTCACGCTCAAAAGGGCTACATAATGAGCCCTGCACGTCCGTCCCTTACACCGGCAAGATTTACTCAAAAGGAGCCCATGACTCATGGCTAAGAAACCACTATCACCAGATGCACGCACAATTCTTAATTCACATGTTTCACGTCGTGCTGTCTTAGCCGGCGCTGGAGCAGTAGCGGGTGCTGGTGCGCTCGCATCATGCGGAATCGGCGGAGGATCTGATTCAGCAAACTCTGTCCGTTGGGGCAACTGGCCTCTCTACCTCGATGTTGATGACTCAGGTAAGAAGTACCCAACTCTTGAAGCTTTCACAAAAGAGACTGACATTGCAGTTAAGTACTTTGAAGATTACAACGATAACGATGAGTTCTACGGAAAAGTACAAGCACAACTTAAGATTAAGAAAGATATTGGCTACGACCTAGTCTGCCCAACTGACTGGATGGCAGCTCGTTGGATCCGCCTTGGATATGCGCAGAAGCTTGATGGCGCAAATATTCCAAATGCTTCCAATATCCTCGACACACTTGCAACACCATCATTTGATGCCAAGCGCGAGTACACACTGACATGGCAGGGCATCATGGGTGGATTCGGTTGGAACGTTGAAAAGAATCCAAAGGGAATCCGCACAATCGAAGACCTCTTCTCTCCAGCAAATAAGGGAAAGATTGTTGTTCTCTCTGAAATGCGCGACACCATCGGAATTATCTTGCTCTCACAAGGTGTGAGTTTGCAGACTGTGACAGAGGATCAATATATGAACGCTATTGACTTCCTTGCACAGAAGATTGCTGATGGCTGGATCCGTGGCGTTAAGGGCAACGAATACGCTGAAGATCTCACATCAGGAGATGCCACAGCTGTTATCGGTTGGTCAGGCGATATGTTTATTCTAAAGTCTGAGAACGAAGGCAAGTTTGACTTTGCAGTGCCAGAATCAGGCGGAACAATCTCAGGCGATAACATGTTGATTCCTTCAACTGTTACAGCTGAGGCAAAGGTCAACGCTGAGAAGCTCATCAACTATTACTACGAGCCAGCTGTTGCTGCTGAAGTAGCTGCCTACGTCAACTATGTCTGCCCAGTTAAGGGTGCACAGGCTGAGATGGAGAAGATTGATCCAGAGCTTGCAAAGAGCGAGTTCATCTTCCCAACTGACAAGATGATGTCGAATCTCAATGTATTCCGTTCACTCTCACCTACAGAAGAATCAACTTGGACCGAGGCTTTCCAGAAGGCCGCCGGCAACTAAGTGTCAGATGTAGCTAGCACTGCACGGGGAGATTTAATACTCTCTCACCTCACCAAGTCTTATGGTGATTTCACTGCTGTAAATGATTTGTCGCTGACAATTCCTAAAGGCTCATTCTTTGCACTCCTTGGGCCTTCAGGATGCGGCAAGACAACAACGTTACGCATGATTGCAGGGCTAGAAGAACCAACCCAAGGAACAATCTCTTTGGGCGTTACTGAGATTACACACACCAAGCCATATCAGCGCCCTATCAATACAGTCTTTCAAAACTACGCGCTCTTTCCACATCTGACCATCTTCGAAAATATTGCATTTGGTCTGCGTCGTCGTGGAATTAAAGATGTAGATGAGGCCGTCAATAAGGCGCTGAACTTGGTTGAGCTTCCACACCTTGCGCAGCGAAAGCCAACTCAACTATCTGGTGGGCAGCAGCAACGTATCGCGCTAGCGCGAGCGATTGTGAACCGCCCAGCGTTGCTACTCCTTGATGAACCACTTGGCGCACTTGATCTCAAGCTTCGTCGCCAGATGCAGATTGAACTTAAGTGGATTCAGAAAGAAGTGGGCATCACCTTCGTGCACGTCACCCACGATCAGGAAGAGGCCATGACTATGGCTGACACCATCGCGGTGATGAATGAAGGCCAGATTGAGCAGATGGGTTCCCCAGCTGATTTGTATGACAACCCAGAGACTGCATTCGTTGCAAACTTCTTGGGTCAGTCAAACCTCATCAAAGGCACTGTCAGCGGCAACGATGGTGACAATAAGATTGTTGATCTCTTCGGTCAGAAGATTTCTTTACGTAAGGATCGCTCTCACGCTGTCGATAGTTCAATCTATGCAGGAATCCGTCCAGAAAAGTTCCGTATCTCGCGCCTTGAAACTGCGACATCGGGCAATATCTTGACCGGCGGAAAAGTTGAGGATGTCTCCTACATCGGTGTTTCTACTCAGTATCAAGTGATGATGCCTTGGGGACAAGAGCTCATGGTCTTTGAGCAGAACGATGATGGCGTTGCACCATTTAGCGTTGGTGAAAGCGTCAACATCTCTTGGGAGCCAAGCTTCACCTTTGGTCTTCGCGGTGATGAAGATGCCGAAGCAGGTACTGAAGTAAACCCTGATGAGGATCTAGGCGAAGAATGACCCTGTTAAAAGGGTTCAAGATTAGAACTCCCTATCTCCTGTTACTTCCGGGGATGGCGTTCCTCTTAACCTTCTTTATCTTTCCTCTAATCAACCTTGCCCAGACTTCTACGCAGACCCCAGTAGGTGGGGGAGATACCGGTCAATACGAGCAGACCTTACGTTTTCAAAATTACTTCGATGCCTTTATTGAAAATAGAGAACAGTTTGGTCGCTCATTTCTCTATGCAACTATCGCAACAGTTTTAGCGCTGCTGATTGCCTATCCACTTGCCTATGCAATCGCCTTTAAGGGTGGCAAGTACAAGAACTTCATGTTGGTCCTTGTCATTGCTCCCTTCTTTACCTCGTTCTTACTTCGCACCATTGCTTGGAAGCAGATCTTGGGCGAAGAAGGTTTTGTTGTGCAGCCGCTGCGAACGCTAGGAATCATCTCCGAAAGCACGACGCTGACTTCCAGCGCCTTTGCAGTCGTTGCAGGTATGACCTATAACTTCCTTCCCTTTATGACTCTGCCGCTCTATGCATCCATCGATCGCATTGATCCGCGCACCCTTGAAGCATCAGGGGATTTATATGCAAATGGTTTTACTACCTTCCGCAAAGTAACTCTTCCACTTTCTATGCCAGGCGTTGTCGCGGGCACGTTGCTGACATTTATTCCAGCAGCCGGCGACTACGTCAACGCTGCAATCCTCGGAAGTCCTACGACAAAGATGCTTGGAAATGTCATCGAATCTCGCTACTTCCGTATCGTGGATTACCCAACAGCCGCAGCGCTCTCATTTACCTTGATGATTTCGATTCTGATTCTTGTGACCTTCTATGTTCGTAAGGCCGGAACCGAGGAGTTGGTATGAGAAAAGTATCTCGCTGGTTCCAACGTAACCTCATCCGCATCTACGCAGTTGTGGCATTTACCTATCTCTTTATCCCGGTTGCCTACACCTTCGCCTTCTCCTTTAACGATTCACGTAAGAGCAACTTGGTCTGGCAGGGTTTCACTCTTGAAAACTGGCAGAACCCATGTGGCGCACCGGAAATCTGTACAGCGCTCGGTAACTCCATCAAGATTGGTTTCTTAGCAACTCTCTTCTCAACGATTCTCGGCACGATGATCGCCTTTGCAATTGGGCGCTATCACTTCAAGGGTCGCTCAACGACTAACTTGCTTATCTTCTTGCCAATGGCAACGCCTGAAATTGTTCTGGGCGCATCCCTGCTTTCGCTCTTCTTGGTCTTCCAGATCAACCCAGGCTTCTGGCCAACCGTGATTGCACACGTTCTCTTCTGCGTCTCATTTGTAGTAGTCACCGTTAAGGCACGTATTGCCAGCCTTGATCCACGGCTGGAACAAGCGGCGATGGATTTATATGCCAACGAACGCGAAACATTCCGTCGCGTCACTCTTCCACTTGTGGCTCCAGGAATTGCAGCAGCAGCGCTCCTTGCTTTCAGCCTATCTTTCGATGACTTCATCATTACCAACTTCAACTCCGGAACCATGACAACCTTCCCGAAGTTTGTCTATACATCTGCAGCGCGCGGTATTCCAGCGCAGGCAAATGTGATTGGTTCGGCGATGTTCTTCTTAGCCCTTGCCATTGTCATCATCGGACAATTTGTAGGACGCAAGCGCAAAGTTTCATGACGCGCCAACTGATTATCCTGGGTTCAACCGGATCAATCGGAGTTCAAGCTCTCGAGATAGTTGCGGCAAATCCTGATCGCTTCACAGTTCTAGCTATTACCTCAGCTGGTTCTCAACCAGATTTGGTCATCGAACAAGCGCGTAAATTTAAAGTCAAAGTAGTTGGAGTCACCAAGAACGCAGATCAGATACGCGCGGGGCTTCCTGGAGTTCAAGTCATTGATGGTCCAAAGGCTTCAACTGAGATCGCAGCAATTTCTTGCGATGTTGTTCTCAATGCCATCACCGGTTCGATTGGCCTTGCACCAACTCTGGCAGCCCTCGATGCCGATAATCGCGTTGCGCTAGCAAATAAAGAATCTCTCGTTGCAGGTGGCGACATTGTCACTTCGCGCGCAAAGAGTGATCAACTATTGCCGGTTGATTCAGAGCATTCAGCGCTATGGCAGGCGTTGATTGGCGAGAAGAAGTCACAGGTTTCCAAGTTGGTACTGACTGCAAGCGGGGGACCATTCCGTGATCGCAGCGATTTAGAAAGTGTCACAGTTGCAGAAGCGCTTAACCATCCAACGTGGGTCATGGGGCCGGTCGTCACTATCAATTCCGCGACCTTGATGAATAAAGGTTTAGAAATCATTGAAGCTCACTATCTCTTTGATATTCCCTATTCAAAGATTGAGGCAGTTATTCATCCGCAATCGGTAATTCACTCCATGGTCGAATTCGATGATGGTTCAACGATTGCACAAGCTTCACCTCCTAATATGAAGGGGCCGATCTCTTTTGCGCTCGGTTATCCCGATCGCGTCAAGGGTGCGATGCCACCTGTTGATTGGACGCAATCTCACTCTTGGAGCTTTGCCCCCATTGATGTTGCACGTTTTCCAGCGATCTCACTTGCTCGCCATTGTGGAGAAATCGGTAAAGGTCTACCTGCAGTCTTTAACGCTGCCAATGAAGTTGCTGTCCAGGCATTTGTCGATGGGAATATCTCATTCCCACAGATTGTTAAGACAGTATCGGCAGTTGTGGAGAAGATGAGCGCATCCGCACTTTCTGCACCACGCGATTTGGCCGATGTCAGTGCTATCGAAGAGGATGCTCGTCAGGTGGCTTCCTCCGAAGTTGCACGGGCTCGAGCATGAAGGACGGTCGATGGAACTTCTAGGAATTCTCGCTTTTGCAGTTGCACTTCTGCTTTCGGTAATGGTCCACGAACTTGGCCATTACTTAACTGCAAAGCGCTTCGGCATGAAGGTCTCTGAATTCTTTCTCGGCTTTGGCAAACGCATCTGGTCTTTCACTAAAGGTGAAACTGAATTTGGAATCAAGGCAATTCCGGCAGGTGGTTACTGTCGCATCGAGGGAATGAGCCCGCGCGATGAGATGCCCGCTGGCGAAGAAGGACGCGCATTCTTTACCGCAACCTCCGGCAAGAAGCTCATTGTCTTAGGAGCAGGATCTTTTGCGCACCTCTTAATTGGTTTCATCCTTATCTTCGCTATCTTCTTTGGCGTTGGAGTTAATACCCTTCTCTCAGATATCACCAAGGTCAGCCCCAACACTGCAGCTGCCGCTGCTGGTTTTCTTCCGGGGGATAAAATTCTTGAAGTTGATGGCGTTGAAGTTAAAGATTGGTTTATCGACTCTCAGGTCATCGCAAAATCTGAAGGTAAGCCACTTACCTATTTGGTTTCACGTGGCGGCGAGCAAATCAGCATCAAGGCCGCGGCTCGCTACGACGAGAGCGCCAAGCGCTACATTCTTGGAATCATCACCAAGATTGGCACCGAACGCCAAAGTTTCTTCCCTGCAATTGTTGAATCCACACAAGCTACGGGTGTCTTACTGCGGGAATCCGTAAAGTCGCTCTTCACGCTACCTACCAAGGTGCCGCAACTCTTCCGCCAAACATTTGGTGGCGAAGAACGTGATCCCAATGGCCTTGTTGGCGTTGTTGGTGCAGCGCGAGTTTCAGGTGATGTTGTCAGCAGTACCAAACTTGATAACACCGAACAGCTCGGCACATTCCTTCTCATTGTGGCGAGCCTCAATATCTTTGTTGGGCTCTTTAACTTACTTCCAATTTTGCCGCTCGATGGTGGCCATATGGCGGTGGCGATTGCCGACGAAATCCGCGCCTTTATCGCGCGGCTACGTGGACGCCCAAGACCTGCAGGTATTGATGTGAATGTTCTTACACCTATCACTATCGGAGTCTTTGCAGTCTTAGCGGTGCTCACTGTGATTCTCTTAATCGCTGACATCTTTAATCCCATATCGCTGAATTTCTAAAGATAAGGCAGAATACGGTTCATGGTTGATCTTGGAATCCCCAGTGCACCACCTCCTACCTTGCATCCGCGTCGCAAGACCAGACAGCTCAATGTGGGTGGAGTCGGAGTAGGTTCTGATTCACCGGTCAGCGTGCAATCAATGTGCACAACGCTGACATCTGATGTCAATGCAACTCTGCAACAGATCGCCGAACTCACCGCATCTGGTTGCCAAATCGTGCGCGTGGCAGTTCCATCGCAAGATGATGCCGATGCACTTGCACAGATTGCCAAGAAGTCACAGATTCCAGTAATTGCAGATATTCACTTCCAACCTAAATACATCTTCGCTGCAATTGATGCAGGCTGTGCTGCGGTGCGTGTTAACCCTGGCAACATTAAGCAATTTGATGACAAGGTGAAGGAAGTTGCTAAGGCTGCAGGGGATGCGGGTATTCCAATTCGTATTGGCGTTAACGCCGGATCTCTCGACCCACGACTTCTTGCCAAGTACGGCAAGGCAACACCTGAAGCGTTAGTTGAATCCGCAATCTGGGAAGCTTCCCTCTTTGAAGAACATGGCTTTGGCAATATCAAGATCTCTGTAAAGCACCATGACCCTGTCACGATGGTTAACGCATATCGCTTGCTTGCAGCCAAGACCGATTACCCACTTCACCTCGGCGTCACCGAAGCTGGTCCAATCTTCCAAGGAACCATTAAGTCAGCGACTGCATTTGGAATTCTCTTGGCCGAAGGTATCGGCGACACAATTCGCGTCTCACTGTCGGCGCCTCCTGTTGAAGAGGTAAAGGTTGGAATTTCAATCCTTGAATCACTGAATCTGCGCCAACGTAAACTTGAAATCGTTTCCTGTCCTTCATGTGGTCGCGCTCAAGTAGATGTCTACACCCTTGCTGAAAAGGTGCAGGCTGGTCTACAAGGAATGACAGTCCCTCTTCGCGTTGCTGTGATGGGCTGTGTTGTAAATGGACCAGGCGAAGCTCGTGAAGCAGATCTCGGCGTTGCATCTGGAAATGGAAAAGGTCAGATATTTGTGAAGGGACAAGTCATCAAAACGGTCCCTGAAGCGCAGATTGTTGAAACTCTTATTGAAGAAGCTATGCGTCTTGCCGAAGAGATGGAAGCCGCAGGCGTTGCATCAGGAGAACCTTCCGTCACAACTTCGTAATCCTCTAGTAGGGTTCGCTTCATGTTGCGAATGTCTACGCTCTTCTTACGCACGCTGCGCGATGATCCGGCAGATGCTGAAGTCCCCAGCCATCGCCTCCTAGTCCGCGCGGGATATATTCGCCGCATCGCAGCTGGTATCTATTCATGGTTGCCACTGGGTGTCATCACCCTTCGCAACATTGAAAATATTGTGCGCCAAGAGATGGACCGCGCTGGCTTCCAAGAAGTTCACTTTCCGGCTCTCTTACCAAAAGATGCATATGAAGAGACCGGCCGCTGGAACGATTACGGCCCAGATCTCTTTCGCCTGCAAGATAGAAAAGGTAGCGACTATCTACTAGGGCCAACACATGAAGAGATGTTTACCTTGATGGTCAAGGGTGAATACTCTTCATATAAAGATCTGCCACTTGCTCTCTATCAAATCCAAACAAAGTATCGCGATGAGGCACGTCCTCGTTCTGGAATCATCCGCGGTCGTGAATTTGTGATGAAGGATTCATATTCATTCGACCTTACCGATGAAGGTTTAGTTGAGTCCTACCAACGCCATCGCGAGGCATATATCAAGACCTTTGATCGCCTACGTATGAAGTACAACATTGTCAGCGCCATGTCTGGCGCTATGGGCGGTTCCGCATCTGAGGAGTTCTTAGCTCCCTGCGAAACGGGCGAAGATACCTATGTGCTCTGCCCAAAGTGCGGGTATGCAGCAAACGTTGAAGCGATGACTACAGTTGTAGCACCGGGTGATGCATCAAAGGTTGCACCTCTTGAAGTCTTTGACTCACCTAATACTCCAACGATTGATACCTTGGTTGAACTCATTAACGCCAAGTTCGGCGGGGGATACGACGGCTCGATGACTTTGAAGAACGTCATGTTGATGGCAGATGAGAAACCAATCTCAGTCTTAGTTCCAGGTGATCGCGAAGTAGATCTCAAGCGTTTACAAGCAAACCTTGCCGGCGTTAACGATGTTCGCGTCTTTGAAGATGCAGATTTTGCTAAGTTCCCAGGGCTCGTCAAGGGATATATCGGCCCACAGGATGCCAAGAAAAATGGAATTACCGTCTACGCAGATCCTCGTATCGCGCCAGGTACTTCATGGGTAACGGGTGCAAATGCAAAGGATAAGCACGCGCGCAATGTCGTTAACGGTCGTGATTTCACAGTTGATGGTTATGTTGAATCTGCACAGATTAAAGAGGGCGATGCCTGTCCACAGTGTGCAACCCCAGTCATCATCGATCGCGCAATTGAAATTGGCCATATCTTCCAACTAGGTCGCAAATATGCAGATGCGCTAGGTCTTACCGTCCTTGATCAGAACGGTAAATCACAAGTTGTCACCATGGGTTCATACGGAATCGGTGTATCGCGCGCGGTGGCAGCGATTGCTGAGCAGAGTAATGATGAGCTAGGTCTTTCCTGGCCAGTTGAAGTTGCACCTGCCAAGGTGCACATCGTTGCAACTGGTAAAGAAGATGCTGTCTTTGCTGCCGCAGAGAAGCTCGCTGCTGATTTAGAGGCAGCAGGAATTACTGTCATGCTTGATGATCGTCGCGGTACATCTCCTGGTGTGAAGTTTAAAGATGCTGAACTCATCGGAATTCCTGTCATTGTCGTCGTCGGCAAAGCGCTCGAACAAGGTAACGTTGAAGTTCGCGTACGTCGCACCGGCGAAAAATCTGAAGTTCCTGTAGCGCAAGCGCTCACAGCAGTTACTGAACTCCTTCCAACGCTTCCATAAATGCTCAGCGATATCTCAACGCTGACGCTGGTCTTTATCCTCGTTGCTGCTTTCTCTGCCGGTTTTGTTGACGCCATCGCAGGCGGTGGCGGTCTGATTCAGCTTCCAGCTCTTCTAATCTCCTTCCCTGATCGTGAAGTCGCAGAAGTCGCTGGCACAAATAAATTGGGTTCAATCTTCGGCACATCAGCTGCAGCTCTGAACTACCGCAGAAATATCAAGACGGATCCGAAGTTACTTCTTGCCATGGTTCTGCCAGCATTTATCGGTTCTGGCTCCGGTTCACTTCTGGCAACGCAGATTTCAACAGAGCAACTCAAGGTAGCAATTGTCGTGATGTTGGTTGCTGTCTTTGCTTACACGCTGGCCAGACCTGATTTAGGCAAAGTCGAAGTTCTCAAAGGAGCTGCCAAGCGCCAGCGAACTGTGGGCGCAGTCGCAGGACTAACTATTGGTTTCTACGATGGCTTTATTGGGCCTGGCACCGGAACTCTGCTGATGATTGTCTTGGTTGCAGCTCTCGGTTTCGCATTTGTTGGAGCATCAGCGATTGCCAAAGTGGTCAATGTTGCGACCAACTTCGCATCAATCCTTGTCTTTGGAATCAGCGGCTCGATTATGTGGGTGGTGGGCCTTGCAGTTGGTATCTGCAATTTGGCGGGAGGAATCATTGGTTCGCATGTTGCGATTCGCCGAGGTTCTGACTTTGTTCGCAAGTTCTATCTGGTGGTTACCTTTGCGCTCATTGTCAGGGTATTATTTGACCTGTTCTAAAGCAGTAACAAAACTCAATAACAATTGAATATGAAAGGCGCATCGTGGCAATCACAGATCAAATCTCTCAACTGGTTACACCCGCAGTTGAAGCCCAAGGTTTATTCCTTGAAGAAGTCCAATTAGTCTCACCTGGCAAACATCGCATAGTTACCTGCATTGTCGATGGGCCCGCATCTCTTAATTTAGATCAAGTTACCGCCGTTTCTCGCGCCATCTCAGAGTTGCTTGATGAAGCTGCCTTTATGGGGGATACCCCGTTTACTCTTGAAGTCACATCCCCTGGCGTCGATCGCCCACTTACTGCGCCCCGCCACTTCGTGAAGAATCACGGTCGCTTACTCAAAGTCGTTAAGAGCGATGGCGCAACCATTACCGGACGTATTGAAGAATCCACAGAAACGAGCGTCACCCTCTCTTATTTTGAGAAGAAGGAAGAAAAGCGCGTTGAAGTTGCTCTTTCCGATATTAAGCGCGCAACTGTTGAAATTGAATTCAATCGTAAAGATGGTGACAAGTAATGCATGTAGATATGGCAGCTCTTGTTCACCTCACTACCGAGAAAGCGATGCCGCTTGAGCCACTGATTCAGGCGATTGAAGCTGGAGTTCTTACTGCATACGGTGAAACGCAAGAACCAAATCGTTACGCGCAAGCAAGACTTAACCGCGAAACGGGCGAGATTCAGATCTTCATCCCTGTCTTTAATGAACTGGGTGAGCGCATCAGCGAAGAGGTAGATTCACCTGAAGGCTTCTCTAAAGTGACAACCTCTACTGCGCGCCAAGTTATCAAGCAGCAGATGCGCGCAAGTAACGATGCCGAAATCGTCGGCGAGTTCACCGCAACAGTGGGCGATATCGTCTCAGGCATTATTCAACAAGGTCGCGATCCAAAGATGATTAACGTCAACCTCGGTCGCATCGAAGGTCGTATTCCTCCGCAAGAACAGGTGCCAGGTGAGGTTTACACACATGGCGATCGCATTAAGTGCTTTGTTGTAGAAGTTAAGCAAGGAATGAAGGGCCCCGAGATCATGCTTTCTCGTAGCCACCCAGCTTTGGTCAAGCAACTCTTTGCACTCGAAGTTCCTGAAATTAAAGATCGCATCGTAGAAATCATGGCGGTGGCACGTGAAGCAGGACATCGCACCAAGATTGCAGTGCGTTCACATCGTGCTGGCGTATCGCCAAAGGGTTCTCTGATTGGACCGATGGGCGCTCGTTCGCGCGCTGTCATGGATGAACTCAATGGCGAGAAGATAGATATCGTTGATTTCGATGATGATCCTGCCAAGTTTGTAGCCAGTGCACTTGCACCTGCAAAGGTAACGAGCGTTGAAATTGTTGATGAAGCAACGCGTTCTGCCAAGGTGATAGTTCCTGATTACCAACTCTCACTCGCTATCGGTAAAGATGGGCAGAATGCCCGACTTGCCGCACGTCTGACCGGATGGCGTATCGATATCCATCCAGATACCCCCGCACCGACCGCGTAAATATGGTGTGGAATAGGGAATTTCCCGCCTATTCGATAGACTTAGCACATCGCCTTCGGTACTTACATACCGTGGGGCACAAATGAAATGGATGCGAAAGATATGAAACTCAAATGAGCTCGTTTACATCATGAGGTCGAACAACTAGGGCTCGCATCCCACAAGTATTAATGCGGGCCAAGACAGGAGAAATGTGTCAAAGGTCCGCGTACATGAGTTGGCAAAACAACTCGGTATGGAGAGCAAGGAAGTCCTTGCCAAACTCCAAGAGATGGGTGAATTCGTTCGCTCAGCATCATCAACAGTTGAAGCACCGGTCGTTCGCAAGTTAATTGCGCTTTATCCCGATGCCAAGCCGGTTTCCGATGCGAAGCCCGTCAAGAAGGCAGCTGCCAAGAAGACCGCTGCCTCAAAGAAGACCGCCGAAGTAAATCCAGAGCTCGCTGCTGAACTTGCAGCTGAACTAGGCGTTGATCTTGCAGCGCTTAAGGCATCTCGCGATGCTGAAAAGGTTGCGCAAGATGAGGCAAAGGCTGCATCTGCAGCAGCATCGGCAACGCCGGCGGCTCCAACACCTGTAACGCCAACACCTGCAACTCCAGCAGCTCCGCGCCCTGGTAACAATCCATTTTCAACAGGTGGCGCAGTTCCGCGTCCACCACGCCCTGGTAACAATCCATTTTCAACAGGTGGTGCACTTCCACGACCACCACAACGACCACAAGGCACAGGTGCACCTCGTCCAGGTATGACAGGTGCACGACCTGGTTCTGTTCGCCCTGGTTTTGCAGCGCGTCCTGGAGGACAACGTCCTCCAACAACTGGAACTGGAACTGGAAATTACCCACCACGTACTGGTGGAGCACCATCATCACAAGGTCCATATCGTTCACAAGGTGCAACAACTGGCGCAGCGCCAGGTGGTCCAGCACGTCCAGGTGGCGGCGGTCCTAATCGCGGCCCAGGTCGTGGCGGTACTGCAGGTGCATTTGGAAAGAATGCAAGTAAATCTTCAAAGCGTAAGCAGAAGTCACGTAAAGTTTTACGTGAAGAGTTCGACAATATGCAGGCACCGAAGTTGGGTGGCGCAGTCGTTCCTCACGGAGATGGTTCAACCAAAATCCGTATGCGTCGTGGCTCATCCCTTGCAGATTTCGCCGAGAGAATTGGCGCAGATCCAGCAGCGTTAGTTTCAGCGCTCTTCCACCTTGGTGAAATGGTGACTGCAACTCAATCAGTTGATGCAGATACCTTTGAAATTCTTGGTGCACAACTTGGATATGTCATCGAAGTTGTCTCTCCTGAAGAAGAAGACCGCGAATTGTTGCAGGGCTTTGATATCGATCTCGCTGCAGAGTTAGCTGATTTTGATGAAGAGAACCTCACTCCTCGCCCACCAGTAGTTACTGTGATGGGCCACGTTGACCACGGTAAGACTCGCTTGCTCGATGCGATTCGTCAGACTGAGGTTGTCAAATCTGAAGCAGGTGGAATTACACAGCACATTGGTGCTTACCAAATTCACCATGATCACAACGGTACAAACCGTGCGATTACTTTTATCGATACACCAGGCCACGAAGCCTTTACCGCAATGCGTGCTCGTGGTGCCAAGGTCACCGATATCGCAGTTCTCGTTGTTGCAGCCGATGACGGTGTGATGCCTCAGACCATTGAAGCGCTTAACCACGCTCAAGCAGCTGATGTTCCCATCGTTGTTGCAGTCAACAAGGTTGATAAGGAAGGCGCCAACCCAGATAAGGTCCGCCAGCAATTAACTGAGTACAACTTGGTCGCTGAAGAGTACGGCGGAGACACAATCTTCGTAAACGTTTCAGCTAAAGCAGGTACTGGAATCAATGATTTGATTGACTCAATTCTCCTTACTGCAGATGCAGCAATCGATCTTCGCGCAGTTGCAGAAGATGATGCCCGCGGTGTTGCTATCGAAGCTCACCTCGATCGTGGTCGTGGACCAGTTGCAACTGTCTTGGTACAACGCGGAACTTTGCGCGTTGGAGATGCCATCGTCGCTGGTGGTTCATTCGGACGCGTTCGCGCAATGCTCGATGAGCACGGTGCCAACGTTGAAGAGGCAGGACCATCTCGTCCAGTACAGGTACTTGGATTTACCTCTGTTCCTAATGCTGGAGATACCTTCCTTGTCGCCGATGAAGATCGCACAGCGCGTCAGATTGCTGAGAAGCGTCAGGCAGCTGAGCGAAATGCACAGCTTGCTAAGGCGCGTAAGAAGGTCTCACTTGAAGACTTTATGGAACAGTCCAAGATCTCAACTCTCAACCTTATTCTTAAGGGTGACGTATCAGGTTCTGTAGAAGCGCTCGAAGATGCCTTGATGCAGCTTGATGTCGGCGCTGAAGTTGATCTTCGCGTTATCCACCGCGGTGTTGGTGCAATTACCAAGAGCGATATCACTCTGGCATCTGCCTCAACTGCTGTTGTTATCGGCTTTAACGTCAAGCCTGAACCACAGACTGCAATATTTGCAGATCAAGAAGGCGTTGAAGTTCGCTTCTACTCCGTTATCTATAACGCAATTGAAGAAATCGAGCTCTCGCTTAAGGGTCTTCTTAAGCCAGAGTACGAAGAAGTCATTCTTGGTAACGCTGAAGTCCGCGATCTCTTCAAATCTTCTAAGGTCGGCACAATTGCTGGTTCTATCGTTACCGATGGAACTATCAAGCGCAATGCAAAGGCGCGCGTTATACGTGCCGGTGCAACAATTGCAGAAGAGGTCACTATCGAATCTCTCAAGCGATTTAAGGATGATGCCACCGAAGTCCGCGAGGGCTTTGAGTGCGGTATCGGTGTCGGCAAGGGTGCAGATCTTCAAGTCGGAGACATCATTCAGGTCTTCGAGATGCGCGAAAAGAAGCGCGCATAGCGCAGATTTCGGATATCACCGTGGCAAATTCACATCGCAGCCAGAAGGTTGCAGACCGCATCAAGGTAGTAGTGGCACAGCTGCTTGAGACGAAGATTAAAGATCCTCGTCTTGGCTTTGTCACTGTTACCGATGCGCGAGTTTCTGGTGATCTACAGAGCGCCTCCATCTTCTACACAGTCCTTGGTGGGGATGATGAGCGCGCAGCAACTGCGGCAGCGCTCGAATCTGCCAAAGGCGTTCTACGTAGCGCAGTAGGTAAAGATCTTGGTACTCGCATTACTCCTTCTCTTGAATTCATTCTCGATGGACTTCCTGAATCAGCCAGAGCTCTTGATTCACTTCTTGAGCGAGTGCATGCTCTCGATGCAGAGGTTGCTAAGGTGCGCGAAAATGCCAAGCCAGTTGTAGAAGATCCTTACAAAGTCCCACGCGTCATCGCAGAAGAATAAGAATCTTGATAACAGACGGCTTCCTTGTAGTCGATAAAGCGGGCGGCATGACCAGCCACGATGTTGTTGCTGTGGCTCGCAAAGCGCTCGGAACTCGCAAAGTAGGACATGCCGGAACTCTAGATCCCATGGCTACGGGCGTACTCGTACTCGGATTTGGTAATGGCACTCGCTTGCTGCAATACATCACAGATGGCGACAAGTCTTATCAGGCAACCGTTGTTCTCGGTGCTGCAACAGTCACTGATGACAGCGAAGGCGAAGTAATTTCATCTGCTGATGCATCTGCGCTATCTGATGCTGATATCGAGAAGATTCTTGCGAAGATGATTGGCACTATCGCCCAACGTCCATCTTCTGTCTCAGCGGTCAAAGTCGGGGGAGAGCGCGCTTATGACCGAGTGCGCGCTGGCGAGAAGTTTGAATTAGCTGCGCGCGAAGTAACCATCACTCAACTAGATATTCGCGCCATCCGCCATCTTGAGAAGACCACTGAAGTCGATATTGAAGTGACTTGTTCTGCCGGAACATTTATCAGAGCGATTGCCCGAGACCTCGGAGATGCGCTCGGCGTCGGGGGACACCTTTCTGCACTGCGTCGCACACGCGTCGCTGGATTCACAGAGATTGGTGCTACTACCTTTGAAGCGCTGAAAGCACAGAAGTTCACAGCTCTAGATCTTGCTGAAGTCGCGCGCACCACATTCACACCTCGCGAATTAACTCTCGAAGAAGTGCAAGAGCTCTCATTCGGTCGCCCACTGAAAGAGAATGGAAATACAGTCATCAATGCTGCGATGTCACCGGATAATCGACTCATCGCGCTCTTAAAAGATGAAGGAGATAAGGCCAAACCCATCGCTGTCTTTGCAGCTGCGAACTAGGTGAGGCAAGATTTGCTTATGAGCGATACCAGCGTCGTTGTCATCGGAACCTTTGACGGTGTCCATAAAGGACACCAGGTTCTACTCAACCGCGCCAAAGAGATCGCCTCAGGCCGCTCGATTATCGCTCTGACCTTTGATCCACATCCAACAACAATCTTTGCGCCAAGTAAGGTGCCGACGGCGCTGACTACGCTGGCAGATCGTGTTGAGTTACTCAAGATTCATAATGCTGACCAGGTGGCGGTACTTAAATTTAATGAGAAGTTTGCGGCGATGTCGCCAGCAGACTTTGTGACATCCGTGCTCGTCGGACAGTTGCACGCAAGCACAGTCATTGTTGGCAAGAACTTTACTTATGGCCATAAAGCTGCAGGAAATATCGAATCGCTTATCAAGTCAGGACAAGAACATAACTTCACAGTTGATGTGCAAGAGTTGAAGGCAGATACAGAAGTCATCTCTTCATCACGTATTCGCGCCCTTGTTGTTGAAGGAAAAGTTGAATTAGCCCGCGAACTCTTATCCCGCCCACATCGCCTCGATGGCGTTGTTGTGCACGGCGAAAAGCGCGGCCGCAAAATTGGCTACCCGACAGCAAATCTTGGAAAGATTGAGGGGCAGACAATTCCCGCCGATGGCGTTTATGCCGGCTGGTTGACAGTTGGAATTAACTTCTGGCCCGCTGCTATTTCCATAGGAACAAATCCCACATTTGAAGGAGAACGCGGCCGCCAAGTAGAGGCATATGCTCTCGATCAAGAAGGCTTAGATCTCTATGACAAGAACGCATCGATTGAATTTGGTTGGTATTTAAGGCCAACTCTCAAATTCGATAGCCTTGAAGAGCTCTTGGTCCAGATGAAGAGAGATTGTGACCAAGCCCGCGAATTAACTGAAAAATAGCCTTACTTCGGGCTCAATTTCACTTATCTACACCCCACAGGTAAACTTCAACCTGTCCAACGAGAAAGTGATTTCCCGTGAATCAAACCGGGAAGCCTCTTGAACAGTAACTGTGATTAGTCACAAGAAATGAGAAATGAAAATGGCGTTAACACCAGAAGTAAAGAAAGAAATCATTGCAAAGTACGGATCATCAGCTACTGATACAGGAAGCCCTGAAGCTCAGGTCGCTTTATTGTCACGTCGCATCGAAGACATTACAACTCACCTACAGACCAACCCGCATGACCACCACAACCGTCGTGGTCTCTTGTTGCTCGTAGGTCAGCGTCGTCGAATTCTTCAGTACCTCGCAAAGACAGATATCAGCCGTTATCGCGCAATTATCGAAAAGCTCGGTATTCGCCGCTAATTTAAAATTACACGCCGGGGGACTAATGGTCCTCGGTAGTGGTTTCCAGATGTAAGCATCTGTGAACTTCGATCGAAGATTCATTTGTTTCGCCTCGCGTGTAGTTACCGCTCCAAGGTCGATTAATCGTGCCTTGGAATTGAAACACGAATCAAAGGAGGACCCATGGAGGGTCAAGACGTAAAGACAGCAGTAGCCGTTATCGATAACGGAAAGTTCGGAAAGCGCGAGATCAAGTTCGAAACAGGACGCCTCGCTAAGCAAGCAGCAGGAGCTGCAGCTGTTTATCTAGATGATCAAACAATGATCTTCTCAGCAACAACAGCATCAAAGACACCTAAGGATCAATTCGACTTCTTCCCACTCACAGTGGATGTAGAAGAGAAGATGTATGCCATCGGCAAGATCCCTGGCTCATTCTTCCGTCGCGAAGGTCGTCCATCAGAAGAGGCAATCCTTACCTGCCGTCTGATTGACCGCCCATTGCGTCCATCATTTATCAAGGGACTTCGTAACGAAGTTCAGATCGTCGTAACAGTGATGGCTCTGGATCCAGACCACATGTATGACGTCATCGCAATTAACGCAGCATCAATGTCAACACAGCTTGCTGGTCTTCCATTCTCTGGCCCAATTGGTGGAGTGCGCGTTGCACTTATCGATGGTCAATGGGTGGCATTCCCTAACCATTCACAGGTTGAAAACGCTGTATTCGATATGGTCGTAGCAGGTCGCGTAACAGCTGACGATGTTGCAATCATGATGGTTGAAGCAGAAGCAACAACTCGCACAATCGGTCTCATTGCTGAAGGCGCTAAGGCTCCAACAGAAGAGATCGTTTCACAGGGACTTGATGCGGCTAAGCCATTCATTCGTATTCTCTGCGAAGCACAGTCAAAGCTTGCAGCAGTTGCTGCAAAGCCAACTGCAGATTTCCCAGTCTTCTTGGATTACCAAGATGATGTATTTGCAGCTGTTGAAAAGGCTGCAAAAGATAGCCTTGCAAACGCGCTGACAATCTCAGGTAAGCAAGAGCGCGAAACAAAGATCGATGAGATCTCAGCTGCAACAAAGGAATCAGTATCAGCAGCCTTCGAAGGCCGCGAAAAGGAAGTTCCTGCAGCATTCCGTTCACTTACAAAGAAGCTTGTACGCCAGCGCGTACTTCGCGACAAGATTCGTATCGATGGTCGTGGACTTCGCGATATTCGTGCACTCTCTGCCGAAGTTGAGGTTATTCCTCGCGTTCACGGTTCAGCGATCTTCGAACGTGGCGAGACTCAGATTCTTGGAGTAACAACTCTTAATATGCTCAAGATGGAGCAGCAGCTCGACACCATGAGCCCTGAAACATCAAAGCGCTACATGCACAACTACAACTTCCCACCATATTCAACTGGTGAGACCGGTCGTGTAGGTACACCAAAGCGTCGCGAAATCGGCCACGGTGCTCTTGCAGAGCGTGCACTTATTCCAGTACTCCCAACTCGCGAAGAGTTTCCTTACGCAATCCGTCAGGTCTCTGAAGCTCTCGGTTCCAATGGATCAACATCTATGGGTTCTGTCTGTGCTTCAACGCTCTCAATGCTTCAAGCAGGTGTGCCACTTAAGGCTCCTGTTGCAGGTATTGCGATGGGTCTTATCTCAGATGATGTCGATGGCAAGGTTGAATACGTTGCTCTCACAGATATCCTCGGTGCAGAAGATGCATTTGGAGATATGGACTTTAAGGTTGCTGGCACAAAGGATTTCATTACCGCTTTGCAGCTTGATACAAAACTTGATGGCATTCCTGCATCAGTTCTCGCTGGAGCTCTTCACCAGGCAAAGGAAGCGCGTCTTGCGATTCTCGATGTCATGAACGAAGCAATCGATACACCGGATGAGATGAGCCAATACGCTCCTCGCATTATCTCTGTAAAGATTCCAGTAGATCAGATTGGTGCAGTCATCGGCCCTAAGGGCAAGATCATCAACCAGATTCAAGATGAAACTGGCGCAGATATCTCAATTGAAGATGATGGAACCATCTACATCGGTGCAACCGATGGACCTTCAGCTGAGGCAGCTCGCGCTCAGATCAACGCAATTGCCAATCCACAGATGCCAGAAGTTGGAGAGCGCTACCTCGGTACTGTCGTAAAGCTTGCAACATTCGGCGCATTTGTCTCATTGATGCCAGGTAAAGATGGCCTGCTCCATGTATCTCAGATTCGCAAGATGCACGGCGGCAAGCGTATTGAAAACCTTGAAGATGTCATGAAGGTTGGCGACAAGATTCAGGTTGAAATCGGTGAGATCGATCCAAAGGGCAAGCTCTCATTGGTTCCGGTTCTCGAAGATGGAACAACGCCAGCAGCTGAATAAATGTCAGTAAAGAGATCAGTTCACTCAAGTGGCTTACGTATCGTCACGGAAGAAGTTCCGTCGGTACGTAGCGCCGCTGTGGGTATCTGGGTCAATGTAGGTTCTCGTGATGAAGCACCGGCAACTGCCGGTGCTTCTCACTTTTTAGAACACCTCCTCTTCAAAGGCACCACCAGCCGCACTGCACTTGAAATCTCATCCTCCATTGAATCTGTCGGCGGCGAGATGAACGCCTTCACATCTAAGGAGTACACCTGCTTCTATGCACGTGTGATTGATACCGATTTACCTATGGCGATTGATGTCGTCAGTGACTTAATCACCTCATCAATTGTTACAGCCCTCGATGTTGATGCCGAGCGCAAGGTTGTCCTTGAAGAAATTGCAATGCGCGATGATGATCCCAGCGACTTAGTCCATGATCTCTTTAGCGATACCTACTACGGCGATACCGCTATCGGTCGCCCCATCTTGGGCACGATTGACTCCATCAAGGGAATGTCACGAAATACAGTCTTTAATTACTACAAGAAGAAGTACCTACCTCAAGATTTGGTCGTTGCAGTAGCAGGCAATATCAAACATAAGCGAGTAGTTGCGATGGTTGAAGAAGCGCTTTCTCGCGATAACTTCCTCGATGAACTCGGCGCTCCCGTGCTTCGCCCAAATACACCAGTCAAGAATTCAAAGCAGCAATCAGTTGGGTTGCTCTATAAGAAGAGCGAACAAGCCCACATGTTCTATGGCATGGAAGGCGTAGCTCGCGCAGATGATCGCCGTTTTGCCATGGGCGTGCTCTCAGCAGCTTTAGGTGGCGGAATGTCATCTCGACTCTTCCAAGAAATTCGCGAGAAGCGCGGTCTGGCCTATTCGGTCTATGCCTATGCACAACAATTTGCTGGCTCTGGAGTTCTAGGTTTTTACGCAGGCTGTAATCCAACAAAGGCGATTGAAGTTGTTGAAATTATCCGCAGCGTACTTTCCGATGTGGCAGATAACGGAATGACCCACGAAGAGATCGAACGCGCTAAAGGCGCAGTGCGTGGCTCGCTCGTCTTAAGCCAAGAGGATTCTGGCTCACGCATGAGCCGTATAGGCAAGAATGAGATTGTCTACGGACAGGTCATGGACTTTGATGACATCCTCAAGGCCATCTCACGCGTAAGCGCCACAGACATCCGCGAAATTGCTGGCGAGTTCTTGGTGAAAACGCCTACCCTTGCTCTTGTCGGTCCATTTAAGAATGAATCTAAATTTGAGAAGGTGTTAGCGCGATGATTAAAGTCGGAGTACTCGGTGCTCGCGGTCGTATGGGCTCTGAAGTTGTTACAGCTGTTACAGAAGCTGCCGACCTTGAACTCGTTGCCGCCTTGGACCTCGGCGACTCACTCGATGCACTTGTCAGCGCTGGCGCACAGGTCGTTGTTGATTTCACGACACCAGATTCGGTAATGGCTAACCTCGAATTTCTTATCTCTCACAATATCCATGCCGTTATCGGAACTACAGGTTTTGATGGCGCTCGCATCGCAAAGATCAAATCACTTCTTTCCTCATCAAAGTCTGGAGTACTGATTGCTCCTAACTTTGCAATCGGTGCGGTCTTGATGATGGAGTTTGCCGCTAAGGCAGCCAGGTACTTTGAATCCGCTGAAATTATTGAACTGCACCATCCCAATAAGGTAGATGCACCTTCTGGAACTGCAGCGCGTACCGCCGAACTTATGTCACAGGCGCGTAAAGAGGCAGGGCTTGCACCAGCACCAGATGCCACAACAACTTCACTCGATGGTGCGCGCGGTGCAACAGTGGGAAGCATTCCAGTTCACTCTGTGCGCCTACGTGGATTAATCGCTCACCAAGAAGTTCTCTTAGGTGGAATTGGTGAAACTCTCACAATCCGCCACGACTCACTCGATCGAGTCGGCTTTATGCCAGGTGTTCTTCTTGGAGTACGACAAGTTATTTCACATCCAGGGCTGACCTTCGGCCTTGAAAACTTTATGGATTAAGGGGATACGCACATGGCTCAAGCAGATATCACTATGTATGGCGCTGATTGGTGTGGAGATTGTCGTCGCTCAAAGCGCGTCTTTGAAGAGCTAGATATTCAGGTCAACCACATCGATGTCGATGCTGATTTATCTGCCGCCGAAAAAGTTATTGAGATCAACGGGGGAGCGAAGTCCATTCCCGTTATTGTCTTCTCAGATGGAACTCATCTGACTGAACCATCAGATAATGATTTAAAGGCAAAGCTCTCTGCCCTCGGCATTATTTAATTCTTCGTACTAACCAAAGTTGTAAATTGCAGCCGATGTCAGCGCTGCGGAGATAACTACGACAAAGTACGGCGCCTTGAGTGCAAGTGCGATACAGGCAACGATTACACCTGCCAACCGTTGGTCAATAACTAACTTAGATTTATCTGCAACGGTCTGCACTCCAACGAGAGCGCTCAAGAGAACAATCGGAATCAAGGTATTGATTCGCAGCATCCGCTCGTTCTTCAGATACTTTTCCGGAACGCTGTGGCCAAGGTACTTCAATCCAAATGCAATTAGGCTGGTGCCGATTACCGCTACCCAGATAGTTGTCATCGGCGCACCTTCCAACCAAAAGCCACAGCTAAGAGCGCAGTAGCGATAATCGGAATACCAGCAGCGACAAAAGGTGTCAGCGCAAGCGAAAGAAGTACTGCAGAGACTGCTAGAGCTCGCTCAAAGTTTCCGTGAAGACGAGGCCAGACAAGTCCAAGAAATGCAGCAGGAACTGCAGCATCAAGGCCCCATGCAGATGGATCACCCATCGCTTGTGCGCCGAGGGCGCCTGCCAAGGTGAAGAGATTCCAGAAGAAGTAGACTCCAAAGCCGGTGAGCCAGAAACCATGTTTCATTGCACCTGAGCCAAGATCTTCTTGTCCGATTGCAACCCCCGTTGATTCATCAATTGTTATCTGCGCTGCAACAACTCTCTTCACACCGCGAACTTTCAAAATCGGTGCCATTCGTAGCCCATAGAGACCATTTCGAATTCCAAGGAGTGAAGCTGTTGCAATTCCTGAAATTGCACTTCCTCCTGCTCCGAGAACGCCAACTACTGCAAATTGTGATGCGCCTGAAAAAGTCAGAAGTGAGAGAAGGCAGGTTTGCAGAATTGAGAATCCGGCTGCGACTCCAGCTGCCCCAAAAGCGGTTCCATAGAGCCCAACAGTGAAGGAGACGCTCAGACTCGTCGTTACGGTGGCGCGGTTCACTGATGACACGCGGCAATTGTGCCCTAGATATCCATCAGGTGGAGGGGGGTTGATAGATAAGGTGCGGACATGTCTGAGACCGTAATTTTTAGAGACGATGTCTCTGTAGAACTCATCAAATCAAGTGCGAGCGATGCTGATGTCATTTGGGCAGCGCGCGTATCTACAGCGGGTGAACTATCGCTAGATGAGATCGGTGAAGATCCAGCGCGCTCTGCAGGTTTGATCAATTACTTAGCGCGCGAGCGACATGGCTCTCCCTTCGAGCACACTTCGATGACCTTCTTTATCTCGGCGCCAATCTTTGTCTTCCGTGAATTTATGCGCCACCGCATCGCTTCTTACAATGAAGAATCTGGTCGCTATCGCGAACTCAAGCCTGTTTTCTATATCCCATCTCCTGAGCGAAAGTTAGTTCAAGTTGGCAAGACTGGTGCATATACCTTTGTTGATGGCACACCTGAACAATACAAAGTAACAGTGAAGGCTATGAAAGATGCCTATCTGATTGCCTACGATTCATACCAGAAGATGCTTGAAGTAGGAGTTGCCCGCGAAGTTGCGCGCGCAGTTCTGCCGGTTGCAACGTATTCATCGATGTATGTCACCATGAATGCGCGAGCACTCATGAACTTCCTCTCGCTTCGTACCGCACGCGAAGGTTCACACTTTCCTAGCTACCCACAGCGAGAAATCGAGATGGTGGCCGAAAAGATGGAAGCCGAATTCGCAAAATTGATGCCTCTTACATACGGAGCATTTGAAAAATCTGGTCGTATCGCGCCTTAAGCGATAAGATGGCCAAATGAGTACGCACGCTCCCTTCGGACAGTTAATCACCGCGATGGTGACCCCCTTTGATAAAGATGGGGCAATCGATTGGGATGGCGTTGCAAAGCTCGCGCAACATTTAGTTGATACTGGCCACGACGGTATTGCTGTCAATGGAACAACCGGTGAAGCCCCAACGACTAAATCCTCTGAAAAACTTGAGATCATCAAAGTTGTAAAGAGCGTTGTCGGAAGCAAGGTGCATGTTCTCTCCGGCGCTGGCGATAATGAAACTTCATATACCGTCGAACAAGCCAAGCGTTCTCAGGATGCGGGCGCTGATGGAATCTTGATTGTTACTCCGTATTACAACAAGCCACCACAAGCCGGAATCGAAGCTCACTTCCGCGCCGTTGCTGCCGCTACTGATCTTCCAATAATGATGTACGACATCCCAGGTCGCACAGGCGTTGAGATTGAATCAGACACAATCGTCAAACTCTTTGAAAGCGTCGACAATATTGTCGCTCTCAAAGATGCCAAAGGAAATATCGCAGCTACCTCTTGGGTCATTAAGCGATGCGGAATTCCTGTCTATTCAGGAGATGACATCCTTAACTTGCCATTCCTATCTGTTGGAGCAGTTGGCTTTGTCTCTGTCTGCGGCCACACAGTAGGTCGCGAGCTCAAAGAGATGCTCAACGCTTGGTTTGCAGGCGATAGCGCTCGTGCACTTGAAATTCACCAAAAGCTCCTTCCGGTCTTCACCGGAACATTCCGCACACAAGGTGCAATCTTGACCAAGGCAGCGATGAACCTCATGGGTCTACCCGGAGGCACAACTCGTCTGCCACTCGTTGATGCAACAGCCGAACAGATCGAGCAACTGCGTAAAGATCTCAGCGCTGGTGGCGTCACTCTCAAAAAGTAATGACACAGCATCCTCACCCCAATTTAGGGACGCCATCGAAGTTAGTTGATGGCGGTCTTCGCATTGTGGCGCTCGGCGGCATCTCTGAAATTGGTCGCAATATGACTGTCTACGAGATGCAGGGCAAGCTACTTATTATCGACTGTGGAGTTCTCTTTCCAGAAGATAATCAACCTGGAATTGATCTCATCCTTCCTGACTTTAGCTATATCCGCGATCGCCTGAACGATGTTGTTGGAATATTCCTGACACATGGCCACGAAGACCATATTGGCGCAATCCCATACTTACTGCGCGAACGTGGAGATATTCCAATCTATGGGTCTGCCTTAACCATTGCGCTCATTTCAGCAAAATGTAAAGAACACCGGATTTCACCGCTGACTCACGAAGTCCGCGAGGGAAATCGTGAAGATGTTGGACCCTTTGAACTCGAATTTATTGCAGTCAATCACTCCATTCCAGATGCGCTTGCAGTTGCAGTTCATACTCGCGCAGGAACAGTTCTCCATACGGGCGACTTTAAGATGGATCAACTTCCCCTTGATGGACGTATTACCGATTTGCGCACCTTTGCGCGCCTGGGGGATGAAGGCGTTGATCTCTTCTTGGTGGATTCAACCAACGCGGATATTCCGGGTTTTACTCCGGCAGAACGTGAAATCATGCCGGCGCTCAATCGGGTCATCGCATCAACGCAGCGCCGAGTTATTGTCGCTTCATTCTCATCCCATGTTCACCGTGTTCAGCAAGTCATTGATACCGCCGCGTTGCATGGGCGTCGCGTTGCATTTATTGGCCGCTCGATGATTCGCAATATGAAGATTGCAGAAGATATGGGTTATCTGACTGTGCCATCAGGAATTCTCTTCGATGCTCGCGAACTCGATAGCTATGACGATCGAGTTGTACTTATATGCACAGGGTCACAAGGTGAACCGATGGCAGCGCTCTCGCGTATGGCAAATGGCGACCACCAGATTCGCGTTGGAGATGGTGACACTGTAATTCTGGCCTCCTCTCTTATTCCTGGTAATGAAAATTCGGTCTATCGCATCATCAATGAGTTGACTCGCTTTGGCGCCAAGGTCGTTCATAAAGCAAATGCGCTTGTTCATGTCTCTGGCCATGCTGCAGCTGGCGAACTTCTCTACTGCTACAACATCGTTAAGCCTAAGTATGTTCTTCCGGTTCATGGCGAATGGCGCCATCTCAAAGCAAATGCTGAAATTGCTATTCAAGCAGGCGTTCCTCGTGAGAATGCATTCATTATCGAAAATGGGATTGTTGTAGATCTGGTCGATCACGTCGCTGAAGTAGTGGGCGCGGTTCCTTGTGGATTTGTCTATGTTGATGGCCATAGCATCGGTGACATCACTGAGTCATCTCTGAAGGATCGTCGCATCCTTGGCGAAGAAGGATTTATCTCAGTCATTGTGGTTATCGAATCTCAGACTGGAAAAATTGTGGCGGGCCCAGATATTCATGCACGTGGATTTAATGAAGATGAAGCGCTCTTTGATGAGGTGCGCGGGCAGATAGAACGCGCGTTAACTAGCGCTGTTGCAGAAGGCGTCAATGGCACACATCAGCTTTCGCAAGTTGTGCGTCGCACCATTGGAAGTTGGGTCGGACAAAAACATCGTCGACGTCCGATGATTGTGCCGGTAGTAGTAGAGGTATAGGTCGGCGCGCCTGCATCAACGAGATTTACCCTCCACCTAAGATTGAAGGTGTGGCTAAGAAGAAGAAACGCACATCCGGAAGGTCTCCCTTCTCGGTAGTTTCGCAGGCCCTCGGTGGTATCTGGCGAATTCTCGCCAAAGCTCTCGGCTCATCAATCAGATTTGTTGCTCGCGGTGCGCGCGACTTAGATCCGGCTCACCATCGCGATGGAGCCGCACTCCTTGTCTTGCTTATCTCTCTCGCAGCCTTTGCCGGAACTTGGTTTCATGCCGATAACTTAGTCAGCAGAAATCTCTACTCATTCTTCGTAGGCGCATTCGGAGTAATTGGATTCTCATCCCCTGTAGTACTTCTCTACTTTGCAGTTCGACTTTTTCGTAAACCAGAAGATAGCCATGCAACCGGTCGCATCACTATCGGGACGCTTCTTCTTATCTTGAGTTCTACGGCGCTTGCTCATCTACTTAATGGATCTCTTGGAGCTACCAACCCGATGGGTGCAACAGCGATTCGTGATGGGGGAGGCCAGATTGGATATTGGGTAGCAAAGCCACTCGTAGCGCTGATGACCTCACTCCTTGCATATCCACTACTCATTGTTCTCTTCTTCTTTGGCATCTTGATTATTACTGCAACGCCTCTCTCAAAAGTTGGCATTCGAATAAAAGTCCTTTCAATCTGGCTCTGGTCTAAGCGCCCTGTGCGTGAAGAGAAAGAGTTCGAAATCTCAGATACTCCACCATTTGAATCGCCAGTGGTTGCCTGGAATCAAGAGGAAGAGATTGATGAAGAAGAGTTTGACCAAGAATTCACAGTCGAAATTCCACGCACCCCACTGGAAACCCAACTTAAGGAAGCACCAAAGTCTGAAAGGCGCCCTGAGCAGTTACTTCTTACCAGCGATATTAAATACGAACTTCCATCACAGGATCTACTCAAGGTGGGACCAGCGGCAAAGGCAAAGTCGAAGGTCAACGAATCAGTAGTCGCAGCCCTGACTGAGGTCTTTAAACAATTTGAAATCGATGCCCAAGTCACCGGCTTTATGCGTGGCCCAACCGTTACTCGCTATGAAGTTGAGCTAGGTAATGCGGTAAAAGTTGAGCGCATTACAGCTCTTTCCAAGAATATTTCTTACGCGGTTGCCAGCAGCGAGGTACGAATTCTCTCGCCAATCCCAGGTAAATCAGCGGTTGGAATTGAGATCCCTAACGCAGATCGCGAGATTGTCGCCCTAGGCGATGTCATGCGCTCAAGCGTTGCCGGTCAAGATCACCACCCAATGCTGGTTGCCCTCGGCAAGGATGTTGAAGGAAATTACGTATGCGCCAACTTGGCGAAGATGCCACACCTTTTAGTTGCTGGGGCAACGGGTGCTGGAAAATCATCGATGATTAATGCGATGATCACATCGATTTTGATGCGAGCAACTCCTGATGATGTTCGCTTGGTACTCATTGATCCAAAGCGCGTAGAACTCACCGCCTATGAAGGAATTCCGCATCTGATTACACCCATCATTACCAATCCAAAGAAGGCTGCCGATGCGCTGACATGGGTAGTCCGTGAAATGGATCTACGTTACGAAGATTTGGCCACCTTTGGTTTTAGACATATCGATGATTTCAACAAAGCTGTCCGCGCAGGCAAAGTAGTTGCACCTCCTGGATCAGATCGACTCGTAGAACCGTATCCATACCTACTCGTCATCATCGATGAGCTCGCCGACCTAATGATGATTGCAGCTCGCGAAGTAGAAGAATCAGTTGTGCGCATTACACAGTTGGCACGCTCTGCTGGTATCCACTTAGTTCTAGCAACACAGCGCCCATCTGTAGATGTTGTCACAGGACTTATCAAAGCGAATGTGCCATCGCGCTTATCTTTTGCAACTTCATCACTTGCTGATAGTCGAGTTATTCTCGATAGCCCAGGAGCCGAGAAACTGATTGGTCAGGGAGATGGGCTCTTTATTCCTATGGGAGCAAGCCGCGCTATTCGCATCCAAGGCGCCTATGTTTCAGAGCGCGAAATCGAAGCTGTAACAAATCACGTCAAGAAGCAACTTTCACCGCGCTATCGCGAAGATGTCACGCAAGTTGCTCAATCAAATAAGAATATTGATAAAGAGATTGGCGATGATTTAGATATTTTGCTTCAAGCTGTCGAACTTGTGGTTGGAACACAATTTGGTTCAACTTCTATGTTGCAGCGCAAGCTACGCGTCGGCTTTGCCAAAGCAGGTCGCTTGATGGATCTGATGGAATCTAGAGGCATCGTTGGGCCATCTGAAGGTTCCAAGGCGCGCACCGTCTTGGTTAAGCCTGACGAACTTGATTCAGTTCTTGCCACCCTCCGCGATTACTAACTCTTCGTCTTGATGTTGGGTGCTATTCAGGGGTGATTTACCTGAATAGGGGACACTTCTCTAGAAGAAGGTAAATGGCTAAAGTTAGACTTGCCTTCCACTCTTTCCCACCAAAGGCGGCGCCAGAAATGACTCTAGGTCAGGTAATTCGCGATGCTCGCATCGCTGCGCGCCTTTCCATAGAAGAGCTATCTGAATCAACCAGTGTTCGCATCGGTCTCCTTACCGAAATAGAGAACAATAATTTTGTTCACTGTGGTGGAGATACATACGCGCGGGGACATCTTCGTAATATTGCAAATAGAATTGGCGCAGATCCAGTTGAATTTATCAGGATGTATAACGAAGAGCATTCACTCGAAAACCGTGCGATTGGTGATTTGCTAGTCGAAAACAATGTGATGCAAGTTCCGCATGAGAAGAAGGTAATTTCTTGGAAGGTGCCGGCTTCAATTTCACTCGCAGTTCTCTTCACCTTTGGTCTTATTCAAATTGTTACCTCAAACCAAAGTTCTGATAGCCAACCAACTGTGGTTGCATCTGCATCTCCGACTGCAGAACCATCTGTTGAAGCAACACCGGCGCCTTCGCAAGAGCCAACTACTTCAACTGAAGTTTCTGATGGAAATGTAAAGGTGACTCTGAACGCAGTTCGAGGCAACTCATATATCGATGTAATTGTCGATGGCAAGAGAGTGATTAAGGGATCCCTCTTTCAGGGCGATACTAAGAATTTTCAAGGAACTAGAGCGATTAGCGTTTACTTAAGTAACCCAGCAGGCCTTGATGTGACAGTCGATGGAGAACTTTTGCCTCCATTAGGTGGTCAAAATGAAGAGGTTCGTCGAACTTTCCGTTGAAGTAAGAAGAAGTAAACGGGGTAACCCTGTAACATCGCCCCTATGTCTCGCACAGTAGCAATTGTCACAATGGGCTGTGCACGTAATGAAGTCGACTCTGAAGAACTCGCGGGCCGCTTAGCTGCTGATGGTTGGACTCTTGTTGAAGATGTGGAATCAGCTGAAGTTGCCGTTGTAAATACCTGTGGCTTTATTGAATCAGCGAAGAAAGATTCTGTTGATGCCCTACTCGAGGCTAATTCACTCAAAGGCCACGGAACCACGCGGGCGGTAGTTGCCGTTGGCTGTATGGCCGAACGCTACGGAAAAGAGTTGGCCGCGGCCCTTCCTGAAGCTGATGCAATCTTAGGTTTCGATGATTATCAAGATATCTCTGCTCGCTTGCAATCTATAGTCAGCGGCAACGCGCACACTCCGCACACGCCACGAGATCGGCGCGCCCTACTTCCCATCGCTCCAGTAGATCGCGCACAAGCGCGCGATGAATCTTTTCAATCTGCAGTGGGCGCCGGTGGTTCGCTCTTTCGCAAGCGCCTCGGAAGCGCTCCTTGGGCGCCACTTAAAATTGCTTCTGGCTGCGACCGTCGCTGTTCTTTCTGTGCGATTCCATACTTCCGTGGTTCTTTTGTATCTCGTCGCCCTACCGAAATTCTGCAAGAAGCGCTCTGGCTTGGTCAGAACGGCGTCAGCGAACTCTTTCTCGTGAGCGAAAATACAACTTCGTACGGCAAGGATCTAGGAGATCTTAAACTGATGGAGAAGATCCTCCATGAATTTACAGAGATTCCTGGAATTGAACGCGTGCGCCTTTCCTATCTACAGCCAGCTGAGATGCGCCCTACCTTGCTACAAGCGATGGTTGAAACCGAGAAAGTGGCGCCTTACTTTGATTTATCTTTCCAACATTCCAGCCCATCAGTGCTTCGCCGTATGCGCCGCTTTGGAGATTCTGAGAAGTTCTTACATCTGATTACTCAGATCAGAGCGCTCTCTCCTGAGGCGGGAATTCGCTCTAACTTCATTGTGGGATTCCCTGGCGAGACCCAAGGTGATTTTGATGAGCTAGCAAACTTCATTACAGCAGCAATGCTCGATGCAGTGGGAATCTTTGGATACTCAGATGAAGATAATACCGAGGCTCTTGACCTAGCCGACAAAGTTGCCGATGAGGTAATTCGTGAACGCGTTGAATCACTTTCCTCTCTTGCCGATGAGATGGTCTCTATTCGCGCTGCAGGTCGAATAGGCGAGCAGGTACGAGTTCTAATTGAAGATGAAGAGCTACAAGAAGGACGGGCTGCGCACCAAGGACCCGAAGTGGATGGAACAACTACATTTATCGGCACTAATTTTGCAGTGGGTGAATATATCGATGCGGTAATCGTAGATTCGATGGGCGCCGATCTCGTTGCCGAGGTCGCTAGGTAGATTCGATGAAGCTTCCATCATTTATTACTCCCAATACTTTGACGGTAACGCGCATCGCGCTCATTCCCTTTGGCGTCTATGCCCTCTTCCTCGATGGCGGAGAAAACCCCGACTATCAGATCGCTGCTTGGTGCATCTTCTTTATCCTTGGTATGACAGATATCGTCGATGGCAAATGGGCGCGCAGCTCCAATCGGATAACTCCACTGGGAGCATTCCTCGATCCCGTAGCCGATAAGGCGCTCATCGGCGCTGCCATGATTTCACTCTCACTCCTCGATCGTTTTCCTTGGTGGATCACAATTCTTATCTTGACTCGTGAAATTGGAATCACCATCTTCAGGCTCTTAGTCATCAAGGGTGGAGTGATTCCGGCAAGTAAAGGCGGAAAGATAAAGACTTTGATGCAGAACTTTGGTGTTGGTTTCTTCATCCTTCCCTTCCCATCGTGGTTGGAATGGTTCCGCGTCGGCTTTATCTCGATAGCAATTATTCTTACTGTCACCACTGCATATGACTATGTGCGTGCGTGGATGCGTAGCCGCTAGCTGGCTATGGCGTAGATTGCAATACACGAGTAACTTTGGTGCATGCCCACAACCGCACATGCTCGCTTAATCGTTGAGCACCTGAAAGCGCGCGGTGAAACTGTTGCGGTCGCTGAATCGCTGACAGCGGGCGGCGTAGGACATGCGCTAACCACAATTCCAGGTGCATCTTCAATCTTTCTCGGGGGAGTAATTTCATATACCTCTGATGTCAAAGTGAACTTCTTGGGCGTATCGCAGAAGACAATAGATCAGTACAGCGTTGTCAGCGAAGAAGTTGCAAATGAAATGGCAGCGGGCGCTCTTGCAAAATTTGGATCAACATGGGCTATCGCCACAACCGGTATTGCCGGCCCCGGTGATTACATGGGAATCCGCGAAGGCACTGTCTGGATTGCCATTAAGGGGCCAATCTCACAGACCTTGCACCTACAACTCGATAGTGGGCGGGAAGGCGTGCGTACGGGGGCTATATCCAGCGCAATAGGCAACTTTGCCCGTATTCTTAGCGCTAGAGAAAAAGGGAGTTCGCAATGACGCTATTACGTGAGGCAGTTGGCCACACACTTCGCGATGCGCGCACCTCACAATCTCGCACACTGCGCGATGTCGCGCGTGAAGCGCGTGTATCTCTCGGTTACCTCTCAGAAGTTGAACGTGGTCAAAAAGAGGCATCCTCTGAACTTCTCAATGCAATTTGCGAAGCACTTGGTCTCACACTCTCATCAGTAATGACCGGCGTTGCCCACGAAATCAAATCTCGTGAAAGTGCAAAGCTCTCCGTTGTCGACGCAGCCTAAGTATTCACTGCAAGGCGGAATTCATCGCCGTACCGAGAGCGCAATTCTTTCGGCAACTAAGAACCTCATCGCCCTTCATGGTGCATCAAATATTTCGATGATTGAAATCGCTGATGCCTCAGAAGTTTCGCGAGCGACTTTATATAACCATTACCGCGATAAGAACGCAGTATTGATGGCTCTCATTACCGCCGAAGTTGAGCGACTTGTAGAAGCGGCGCAACGTGCTGGCACTCCTGCAGATGCGCTCGAACTCTTATCGCGCGAGATTTCAGCAGATACTGCCTTGCAGGCGATGCGTTCTCACGACCAAGGTTTGTTAATTGAGATCATGTCGCAAGCACAAAATCCGCTCTACCTCGTTCTTGCTACCTGCATTTATGAAGCGACAAAGTCAGAGGCTGGAACCGGGCTAGCCATGCGCTGGTTATTGGGCCAAGTGATGCAACCAATTACCCCAAAGCAATCGCGCGATCAAGCAGAGTTGCTGGTTGACCGCACGCTCTTCTGAGAGTTCTTTAGATGCGTATCTCTGATCTTCGCGAACGCCTGTCTCTATCTTTTGGAGAAATGTGGGCGCCATCTTTTTCAGAAGATATCGCCATTAGTGAACTCGGTTCGCTGACAGTGAATGAAGCGCTCAAAGCAGGACGTGAAGCTGATGAAATCTGGCGCGCAGTCTGTAAACAATGTCCCACTGAGACAGAGAAGTACCGATATTAAAGATGCCTGTATCAACAGAGGTCATTGCGCATGCGCCAAATAAACCAGCACTTGTCTTAATCCATGGACTCGGCTCTGCCGGAACTATTTGGAAATCACTCCATGATGGGTTGCAAGAGCACTTTGTCATCCACCCCATTGATCTACCGGGCCATGGCAGCGCAGCACTAGGCGATGAACCACTTGATCCACGTTCGCTGGCGCACGCAATTGCAGAGATGATGGAGACCGAACATCAGGTTCGCGAATTTCATGTCGCCGGAAATTCTCTGGGTGGATGGATTGCTCTCGAAGTTGCAGCCGCCTATCCAGAGAGGGTTAAGAGCGTTACTGCGCTTGCACCTGCTGGGCTCTGGTTTGAAGGGCCTACGCAGCTTCTGCCGCCGAGTTTATTTGCCCGCATCTTGGCAAAGTGTGCGCAGTATTTTCTGCGACTTGCGTATCACTTGCCGCCGCTCAAGGCGATGGGCTATCGCAAAATTACACATCTATGGCGCGAACTCTCTTTTGAATCCTGTAAAGATTCAGTGTTAGCTATGGCAAAGTCGACTGGCTATATGCCGATGTGGAAGGCCTTACGTGGAAAGAAGTTTGATTCGCATATCCCGCCACATGTTCCAGTCAAGATTGTCTTTGGCGATTACGATTTAACTTTGCCGCATCCTCGCGCCCAAGAGAAAGAGGCAGCGCCTGCCCACTCAGAGTGGATTACAGTAGACAATTGCGCACATGTGATTATGTGGAACTACCCACAACTTACTATTGACTTTATTGCAAGCCACCTTAAACGGCGATAACTTCTAAAACCCAGGGCGCAACTCCATCAGAAGGAGTAAGCGCGCATGGGTATTTTTCAGAGACGATGGCATAGAGATCTTCAGGGCTCTTCGCCGCAGCCCGTGATTGCAATAACCATCGAGTGATTTCACCGCGGGTCTTCTTCGACATATGCGTGACGACAGTGCGCACGCCATCGACAACTGTTGAGATACGAACTTCTACGGTGATATCAGCTGGTGCGCGCCAGACAGTCTTGTAGGTAGATGATCTGCAATCAACAATGAGCCCATGCGCTAAGGAGCGCAGCTGTCCTTCCACCTGCACAGCCAGCGCTCTGTTATCGATCTTCGCCTTGTAGCTTTCAATCCGAGCTGATGGCGCAATGGCACCAAATTTAGCCGAGATGATTCGTACCGATGCCTCACCGCGGGTCCGGGCCGCCGCCGAGAGCGTGGGCCAGCCGAGCGCCTGATAGAGCACGCCCTGATACACAGCGATTGCGGGGGTGGGCTTGGTCGTCTCGGCCTTCTTCTCAGAGGGCGGGAGCAGGATCAGCACGCGACACACCCTACTTGTCAGCGTCTCCTGCTACCTTTCGAACAGATGTTCGGATACCCTTATCCGCATCGCCTCGCTACCAAGCGCAGGGGATGAGTCAGGAAACTGATTGAACAGCCAGAGCGGTGCTCTACCTGTCGCCCACAGCGTCTCCATAACGCCAAGGGCCGTCGTAGAGATATTCCGTACCTTCTGGGCCGAATACCAACGACTGCGCACGCAGACGTTCGAAATGAAATGGAGAAGATAGTGGCTACTGAAAAAGCAAAGCCTGAAGATAAAAACGTATCTGATCGCCAGAAGGCGTTAGATACCGCGCTCGCTCAAATCGAACGACAGTTTGGTAAGGGCTCAGTAATGAAGATGTCAGATCGTCAAGCACAGGTAATCGAGGTTATTCCTACAGGTTCCATCGCGCTCGATATCGCTCTCGGAATTGGCGGCCTTCCACGTGGTCGCATCATTGAAATTTATGGACCTGAATCCTCAGGTAAGACAACTCTGACATTGCATGCAATTGCAAATGCACAGAAAGCTGGCGGAATCTGCGCCTTCATCGATGCAGAGCATGCATTTGATGCTGAATATGCAAAGAAGCTCGGCGTCGATATTGATGCCCTTCTCGTTTCACAGCCAGATACCGGCGAACAAGCGCTTGAAATCATGGATATGTTGATTCGCTCTGGTGCGCTCGACCTCGTAGTCGTCGACTCAGTTGCAGCTCTTGTTCCTCGCGCAGAGATCGAAGGTGAGATGGGCGATTCCCATATGGGTCTACAAGCTCGCCTCATGTCTCAGGCGCTCCGTAAGATCACCGGCGCACTTCACCAATCAAAGACAACTGCAATCTTTATCAACCAGCTCCGCGAAAAGATTGGCGTCTTCTTCGGATCCCCTGAAACAACAACAGGTGGAAAGGCGCTTAAGTTCTACGCATCTGTTCGCCTTGATATCCGTCGCATCGAAACTCTGAAGGACGGTACCGAATCAGTCGGTAACCGTACCCGCGTCAAGGTTGTTAAAAATAAGATGGCTCCACCATTTAAGCAGGCAGAGTTCGACATCATCTACGGCATTGGTATCTCACGCGAAGGATCACTTCTCGATATGGGCGTTGAGCTCGGTATCGTCAAGAAGTCTGGCGCTTGGTATACCTACGAAGCTGACCAACTCGGTCAAGGTAAAGAGAATTCACGCGCATTCCTTATCGATAATCCAGATCTCGCCAACGAGATTGAGAAGAAGATTCGCGAATCCTTTGTACCAGTTGCTGTAGATCCAGCGCTTATCGCTGAGATCGATGAAGCAGCAGCAGAGGTTGAGTTCTAATTTCACTCCAATTTGCCAAGGTAGAACGCGGCGAGGGCTCTGACCCTTACGAAGTTGCTCACACTATCGCGCTCAATGCGCTGGTAACGCGAGCAAAGAGTAAGGGCGAGCTTCTCGCTCACCTTAAAACACGTGGCGTTGAAGATGATGTTGCCCAAGCGGTGGTCTTCCGTCTCCAAGAGACCGGGCTGATCAACGATCGCGAATTTGCGACAGCCTGGGCAACATCTCGCCACAACCATAAGAAGATCTCAAAGAGGATTATTGCTGGCGAACTTCGTCAGAAGGGCGTTCTCCAAGAGCAGATAGATGAGGCTCTCGATGGCATCGATGATGAATCCGAATATCGGGCTGCCTTTGATTTAGCCTTTAAGAAATTTAACACTATGTCACGCCTCGAACCAGATGTTCAGATCCGTCGCATTCAATCGCTCTTACAGCGCAAAGGTTTTGGTTTTTCAGTTATCTCTCGAGTACTACGCGAGCTCGATCTACTAAAGAGTTAAACTATTTTCCAGACTTTAAATGTTCAGTTAAACGTTCCGCAGTTGCTACAACTGCTGCTGCATGTAAACGACCTGGTTGACGTCCCAATCGCTCAATCGGTCCGCTAATTGAAACGGCGGCAATTACCTTGCCATTAGGTCCGCGGACAGGAGCGGATACAGATGCAACGCCAGCTTCGCGCTCACCCACTGATTGCGCCCAACCGCGACGGCGATCTGCTGCAAGGTGCGCTGCTGTAAATCGCGCGCTCTTAAGTCCGCGATGAATCTTTTCGGAATCTTCCCATGCCATCAAAATTTGAGCTGCAGATCCTGCTTGCATCGTAAGAGATGCTCCAACTGGAACAGAGTCGCGTAAACCTGAAAGTCGTTCTGCAACAGCGACACAGATTCGGATATCTCCTTGGCGGCGATAGAGCTGGGCTGATTCACCTGTTGCATCTCGCAGCGCTGCCAGAGCAGGAGCTGCTGCAGCAATGAGTCGATCTTCGCCAGCGGCAGCTGCCAACTCACTTGAGCGAGGGCCAATAATGAAGCGCCCATTAAGGTCGCGGGCCACGAGGCGATGAAATTCAAGTGCGACAGCGAGGCGGTGGGCGGTAGGACGGGCGATACCTGTTGCTGCCACCAACTCCGCGAGGGAGTGGGGGCCAGATTCCAGGGTTGCCAGAATTGCTACGGCTTTATCTAATACGCCAACTCCGCTATTCTTCTTATCCACGGAGTGATATTAGCATCCCACCTATTGAGATGCCAATTGAATGAGCACGAAGGAGTACAGCACCTGATGGGGAAGACGTTAGCGCAGAAGATTTGGGAAGACCATGTCGTTCGATCTGCTGAAGGAGAACCAGACCTTCTCTACATCGACTTGCAACTCATCCATGAAGTAACCAGCGCCCAGGCATTTGATGGTCTGCGCCTTGCTGGACGTCAGGTGCGCCGTCCTGATCTAACGATTGCAACGGAGGATCACAACACTCCCACTATCGATATTTTGAAGCCGATTGCAGATCCCGTCTCTAAGTTACAGATTGACACTCTGCGCAATAACGCTAAAGAGTTTGGAATTCGCATCCACTCACTCGGAGATGCCGACCAGGGCGTTGTGCACGTCGTTGGCCCACAGCTTGGAATTACACAGCCCGGAATGACAATTGTCTGCGGCGATTCACATACCTCAACACATGGAGCCTTCGGTGCGATTGCATTTGGTATCGGAACCTCTGAAGTTGAACATGTACTTGCTACACAGACTCTGCCATCAAACCGCCCGAAGACCATGGCAATTAACGTTGAAGGAACTCTCAAGACCGGTGTTACCGCTAAAGACATTATCTTGGCCATCATCGCCAAGATTGGTACCGGCGGGGGACAGGGCTACATCATTGAATATCGTGGCTCAGCGATTCGCGCACTTTCCATGGAAGGTCGCATGACCATCTGCAATATGTCTATTGAAGCAGGAGCTCGCGCAGGACTTATCGCACCTGATCAAACAACTTTTGATTACATTAAGGGCAAGCCACATGCTCCTGAAGATTGGGATGCAGCCCTTGCTTACTGGCAGAGCCTCTACACAGATTCAGATGCGAAGTTTGATCTTGAAATCGATCTCAACGCTGACGAACTAGAGCCATTTGTAACATGGGGAACAAACCCTGGACAAGGCCTGCCGCTCAATGGCGCAGTTCCAAATCCTGCAGATATCGCTGACTCAGAAGAACGCGGCGCTGCTGAACGCGCGCTGCAATACATGGGACTTGAAGCTGGCACACCATTGAAAAAGATAGCGATTGACACTGTCTTCTTGGGCTCTTGCACCAATGGACGTATTGAAGATTTGCGCGCCGCAGCAGATGTCTTGAAGGGCAAGAAGATTGCTCCGAAGCTTCGCATGTTGGTAGTTCCTGGCTCAGAGCGCGTGCGTCAGCAAGCGATGAAGGAAGGACTCGACAAAGTTTTTCTTGATTTTGGAGCTGAATGGCGTAACGCCGGTTGCTCAATGTGCCTTGGTATGAACCCAGACCAACTTGCAGCTGGCGAGCGTTCTGCATCAACATCGAATCGTAACTTTGAGGGGCGCCAAGGAAAGGGTGGACGTACCCACTTGGTAAGTCCACTAGTGGCAGCTGCAACTGCAATTCGCGGCACCCTTTCATCACCGGCAGATTTGTAAGAAAGGAAATGACAATGGAGAAATTTGTTAAGCATGTTGGTAGCGGAGTTCCACTTCGCCGTAGCAATGTAGATACAGACCAGATCATTCCTGCCGTCTACCTGAAGCGCGTTACACGTAGCGGTTTTGAAGATGGCCTCTTCTCAGCTTGGCGTAACGATCCTGAATTCGTGCTAAACCAAGAGGCATATAAGAAGGGCACCATCCTGGTTGCCGGCCCTGAATTTGGTACTGGATCATCGCGCGAACACGCGGTATGGGCGCTTCAGAATTACGGCTTTAAGGTCGTCATCTCTAGCCGCTTCGCCGATATCTTCCGTGGCAATTCGCTCAAGAGCGGTTTGCT
Source organism: Candidatus Nanopelagicaceae bacterium (assembly GCA_965267875.1). Taxonomy (GTDB): domain Bacteria; phylum Actinomycetota; class Actinomycetes; order Nanopelagicales; family Nanopelagicaceae; genus Planktophila. The sequence goes on from OZ254157.1 coordinate 527,067, forward strand.
TACTGTGGTCCTCCCACAGGAGAGCGTCGAGGCTCTTTGGGTTGCTATCGAGGCAGATGCCAACCTTGAAATCACAGTCGATCTCGATTCTCGTACGGTGACCTACTCAGGCGTCACAGTGGCCTTTGAACTCGATGACTACACACGTTGGCGTCTCATGGAAGGTCTCGATGACATCGGATTAACCTTGAAACAGACTGATTTCATCGATGCCTTTGAGGCAAAGCGCCCGGCATATAAGCCAAAGACGCTCCCAATCCGAATCTAACGCCTAAAAAATGAGCGTAAAACGCTGATTTTTACATACGGGGTGAGAGATAGTTGTAAAAGTCTCAACTTTGGAATGAGGGTTTTTTACGCATAAAAATGCGAATTTTCGCAGAATATAAAAGTGCGACACGCGTGCGCCAATAACGCTCTCACCCCTTAAATAGGTTTAAGTTTTACGTAGTTAAGCAAGCGCTTAATTATTTACGCGTAAATACAACAACATTAAGGGGAATTGAATGAATAAGGCCCAGTTCATCGCTGCGTTGGCCCCACACTTCAACGGCAGCAAGAAAGAAGCAGCTCACGCTGTAGACGTCGTGTTCGACACAATCGTGCGCAACATGTCAGCAGGCAACGATGTCATGATCAATGATTTCGGTAAGTTTAAGAAGGTTGATCGCAAGGCACGTATGGGTCGTAACCCATTCACCGGCGAAACCATCAAGATCAAGGCTTCAAAGAAGGCTCGCTTCCTACCTGCAAAGGCTCTCAAGGAAGTAATTGCTGGCGATCGTAAGCTCGGTCCAGCACCAAAGCCAGAGGTAAAGGCAGCTCCAAAGCCAGCAGCTAAGAAGGCTGCAAAGAAGGCTCCTGCAAAGAAGAAGAAGGCTGTAGCTAAGAAGAAGGTTGCCAAGAAGGCTCCTGCAAAGCGCAAGCCAGCTAAGAAGGCTGCAAAGAAGAAGAAGTAAATCTTCATTTCTTAAAAATCAGGGTCCGCTACACGCGGGCCCTGATTTTTTTATCGCTAGGATTCTAGATATGGCGCAGTTCAAGGTCTCTTATGCACCACCTAGCGGATATCCGCTCGGAACTAATCGCGCCTTTAAATTTGGCGCGGGCGTCCTCATTCCTATCTTTAACGTGGTGATGAAGCGAGATTGGAAGGGCGCTGAAAATATCCCAGCAACCGGTCGAGTAATTGTTGCGAGCAATCACATGTCATACCTCGACGTCCTGGTCTTTACCCACTTCCTCTTTCGCAATGGGCGCGCACCGCGCTATCTTGGGAAATCAGGGGTCTTTAAGGTTCCAGTAATTGGAAAGATTCTTTTGGCAGCAGGCCAAGTACCAGTAGAGCGCGAAACTTCTGATGCTAAGAAGGCGGTGGATCACGCAAAGATTCTGCTGGAGAAAGGCCACATGCTCGGCGTGTATCCGGAAGGAACTCTCACTCGCGATCCACTCTTGTGGCCGATGGTTGCAAAGACTGGGTGCGCACGTCTTGCTCTGGCAACCGATACCCCTGTTATTCCCATTGCGCAGTGGGGCTCACAACTCATTGTTCCTAACTACACTACAAAGCTCAATCTCTTCCCTCGCAAGACAATAATTATTCGCGCTGGAAAGCCCGTGGATCTCTCACGCTGGAAGGGAAAGGCTGAAGATCCGCAGGCGCTCATCGAGGCGACCGCTGAGATTATGCGAGCAATTACTGTTCTTCTCGAAGAGATTCGTGGCGAGAAGCGCCCTGAAGTAATCTTTGACCCTCGCACATCTGATTTACCGCGAACCGGTAATTTCAAGAAGAAGAGGAAATGAGTACAGTCACCGTTTTCGGAGCAGGCGCATGGGGATCTACCATGGCGCAGGTTCTCAGCGATGCTGGAAATGATGTACTTCTCTGGGGCCGAAGTAAAGATGTGATTGCTGAGATTAATTCAGCGCATACCAATAAGAAGTACTTGGGCAAACATGAACTCCCGCTATCGCTGCAAGCGACAACAGATTTAGCGCAAGCCTTTGCGCACTCTCATATCTACGTTTTAGCTATTCCCGCGCAACAACTGCGCCTGACTCTTGAAGAGTGGAAGCCGTACTTTTCGACCGATTCAATCATCGTCAGTACCCTCAAAGGTATTGAAATCAGCACTCAGATGCGTATGACTGAAGTAATCCAAGATGTTCTTGGTCCTCGTCCGTTTGCCATCATTACTGGGCCTAATTTGGCTGATGAACTAGTGCTACGACAACCAGCAGGCGCGGTCGCAGCTGCTGCAACGCAAGAGTTGGCAGATCACATGAGAGATCTCTTCCGTACTCCTTACTATCGCGTCTATACCTCAGTCGATGTGATGGGGTGCGAACTAGCAGGTGCAATAAAGAGCGTTATCGCTCTCGCGGTTGGAATCTCTATCGGTATGGGTTTTGGAGAAAATACCCAAGCCATGTTGATTACTCGCGGGCTTAATGAAGTTGCTCGTCTCTGCGCCGCACATGGCTCTGATCCGCTATCGGCTGCAGGCCTTGCCGGTATGGGCGACTTAGTAGCAAGTTGTGGTTCGCCACTTTCTCGTAATCGCACCTTCGGTGAAGTCCTAGGACGCACCGGTTCGATGGCGCAAGCGCGTGAACAAGTTGCCAAGACAGTTGAAGGTGTGGCATCTGCAGGCGCAGTTGCTGAAATTGCTCATCGCGTTGGCATAGAAGTGCCTGTCATTGAAGCTGTTGGAGAGATAGTCAGTGAACAATTGACCCCAGCTGCGGCGTTGCAGAAGCTCATGGAGATCACTACGAAAGCTGAGAATTTCATCCGATGAAAAAGCGCGTTGCCATCATCTGCGGAGGCCGCAGTAGCGAGCATGAAATCTCCTGTATCTCAGCTGGGGGAGTACTGGGTGCAATAGATCGCACTCAATATGAACCAGTACTTATTGGAATTACCAAGTCAGGTAAATGGGTACTTATTCCAGAAGGCCACTCGATGGATATTTCTGGGACAACACTTCCTAGCGTTCCTGAATCTGCGCCAGCAGTTGTTGCTGATGTAGCAGGATTCACCTCAGGTGGAAAAAACCTTGCAATTGATATCGTCTTTCCACTTCTGCATGGACCATTCGGTGAAGATGGCACTATTCAAGGTTTACTTGAAATTGCTGATATTGCTTATGTGGGCTCTGGGGTTTTGGCCTCGGCAGTTGCGATGGATAAATCCTTTGCTAAACCAATCTTTGCCTCACATGGAATTGCAACAGCGCCAGGGTTAGTTGTAAAGAAGAGCGATTGGGGCAATCGCAGCGCTGAAATCACCAAAGAAGTTTCCGCCCTTGGCTATCCAGTTTTCGTTAAGCCTGCGCGCGGTGGCTCATCGCGCGGCACATCAAAGGTAAAGAGTGAAGGCGATCTACTTGCCGCTGTTCTTGAGGCTTTCACCTTTGATCCAAAGATTATGATTGAAAGCGCGATTGTCGGCTCTGAAATTGAATGCGCTGTCCTTGAAATTGATGGCCAGCCGCAGGCATCGATTGTCGGAAAGATTGTGATTGATTCAAGGTTTGAGTTCTATGACTTTGAAGCTAAGTACCTTGATGGCGCTACCGATATTGAGCTACCTGCTCCCATTACAGCAACTTCAGCGGAAGCAATCCGCAAGGCAGCGATTGCAGCCTTTACAGCGCTTGGTTGTTCTGGGTTAGCGCGAGTAGATTTCTTCCTCACGACTTCAGGGCAGGTCATCATCAATGAACTCAATACGATGCCCGGATTTACCTCAACATCGGTCTTTCCAAAGATGTGGGCTGCAAGTGGCGTCAGCTATACAGAAGTGATTTCACATTTACTGCAGAGCGCACAGGCCCGTACTAATGGACCGCTCGGAAATTAATTATTAATTTGTAACTGGGCAGGTGAGCGTGCGAGTAATTCCAGGCACTGCTTGCACCTTGCTCAATATCGCGCGACCAAACTCTTCCATTGAGGGAGCTTCAGCGCGCATGATCACGTCATAAGGACCGGTCACACCTTCAGCGAGTGAAACCCCAGGGATTGCCTTGATAGCGGCCGCAACAGAGTTTGCTTTACCGACTTCGGTTTGAATCAAGATGTAGGCCTGTACAGACATATGAGTTTCCTTTCGCTTCGCCCTAACGCTATCTCATGTCCTAGGCTTATGGCTATGGGATTTAGTGAGAGCGAAGTTATATCTGTGTTACAAAAGATATTCGCTACCCAGGATCCACGAGTTCACCTAGGAATCGGCGATGATGCCGCAGTCGTTGCAACATCGCCACGCTCAGTCGTCAGCTCTGATATGGCGGTCGAGGGAGTTCACTTTAAGACCGAATGGTCTTCTGCCTTTGATATTGGTCGAAAGATTACCGCTGCAAATGTTGCCGATATTTTGGCGATGGGTGGACGCTGTGATTATCTGGTTGCGGCAGTCTCACTGACCGGCACCGAAGAGCTGGGCTGGATAGAAAATTTGGCACGCGGCATGCACCATGAAGCAACTCTGGCTGGCGCTGTGATTGTGGGTGGAGATATTGCGCGCGCTTCTCAGATCGTTATCGCAATGACTGCCGTAGGTACAGCACTTCAACCCATTACGCGAAGCGGTGCGCAGGTGGGTGACTCTATCTATCTCTCTTCCCTTCCCGGTTGGTCTGCCGCAGGCCTGGAACTTCTCACTCGCGAGATTTCACTTAACTCACTTGCTGCCGATATGGCGCTCTCTCAATTTTCTGCACCAACGCTGGATTATGCGATCAACTTTTCTGGCGCCTCAGCGATGGTCGATCTCAGCGATTCACTGATGGTTCAGGGCGGGCAACTGGCAGCCGCCTCTGGAGTATCTCTCGCACTTAACCAAGACCTCTTTGCGAAATCAGATGAATTCACGGAGCTCAGTAACTTGGCAACTGAGATAAACGCTGATGTATGGCAATGGATTTTAGGTGGAGGAGAAGATCATGTTCTGCTGGCCACAGGAAAGAATTTGCCGGGACTTCATATCGGCGAAGTTGTTGCAGGCTCAGGAATTACCGGCCTAGAAATGGAAATAGCCCCAGTTTCCTGGAGCCATTTTCAACCTTAAAAACTAACGAATTAACGTGTGACTTTTCCAGCCTTAAGGCATGAAGTACATACATTCTGACGCTTGGCAGTTCCCTTAACGAGAGTCTTCACGCGCTGGATATTCGGATTCCAGCGACGACGTGTCTTCACCTGTGAGTGTGAGACGTTGTTACCAAAGCTTGGGCCTTTGCCACAGATGTCGCATGAAGATGCCATGAGAGGTACTCCTTCTAGATTGAAAAGATTCCATACTGGAATCAGGGCGTAAGGGTAGCAAGAGGGGGCCAGTTAGAGCGAATCCATGCGTAGCGCAGCGGGATTTACCGAGGGTTCGACCCGTATGTAGAGAGAATAGGTGCATGGCTACCCTCGACTCGAAACTTGTTGGAGTCGTGGGCGATAGAACCACCAAGGTACTGCGCGAACTATTTGGCTACACAACTATTTCAGATCTACTACATCACTATCCCCGTAGATATTTAGTGCGAGGTGAGCTCTCCAATATCTCTGAGCTCATCGAAGGCGATGAAGTCACAATCCTGGCTGAGATTTATAGCGCGACTAGTCGAAGGCTGCATGCGCGCAAGGGAAACATCCTTGAGGTGGTTGTTACTGATGGAACCGCCAAGTTATCGCTTACATTCTTTAATCAGGCTTGGCGCGAGAAGGAACTGAAAGTTGGAAAGCAAGGGCTCTTCGCTGGAAAGGTTGGCGTCTTTAACGGCAAGCGTCAATTGGCACATCCTGATTATGAACTAATCGCCGATGGTAGTGACGTTGACTCTGCAGTTGAAGGATTCGCTGGCAAATACCTACCCATGTACCCAGCTAGTTCGAAGCTGCCATCGTGGAAGATCTCACAATGTATTGAACTAGCGATAGGCGCACTTGATGAAGTTCCGGATTTTATGCCGGACTGGGTGCGCGACAAGTATGGCTATCCCACTTTGCATCAAGCACTCGTGCAACTTCATAATCCAGTAGATCTAGAGAGCGCAGAGAAATCACGCCAGAGAATTACCTTTGATGAAGCGTTGCTGCTGCAACTGCTCTTGCTAACTCGGCGCCGCGAACTTAAAGGCCTTGATGCGGTTGCCCGTCCAGTCAAAGAGGGTGGCTTGCTCACAGCTTTTGATGCGTCGCTGCCATTTGAGTTAACGGCCGGACAGAAGGCAGTTGCCAAAGAGATTAGCGATGACTTGGCTCAACCTCACCCTATGCACCGTCTGCTGCAAGGAGAAGTAGGTTCCGGTAAGACCGTTGTTGCACTTCGCGCAGCGCTGACAGTTATTGATAACGGGGGACAGGCAGCCCTCCTTGCTCCGACGGAAGTTCTTGCAGCACAACATCTGCGCACCATTGAAAAACTTCTCGGCGCGCTTTCTCAAGGTGGCATGTTGGGAGCGGATGAAAAGGCAACACAAGTAACTCTTATTACCGGTTCGCAATCTGCCGCTGCCCGTCGTGAAGCGCTGGCAAAGGCGGCCTCGGGGGACGCCGGAATTGTTATCGGCACACATGCGCTCCTTGGTGAGAGCGTTGAATTTAAAGATTTAGGTTTGATCATTGTTGATGAACAACATCGCTTTGGTGTGGAACAAAGAGATGCTCTTAAGAGTAAGGCTGTAAACCCACCACATTTGTTAGTGATGACAGCAACTCCTATCCCGCGCACAGTTGCTATGACAGTCTTTGGTGATTTAGATGTTTCAACTCTGCGCGAACTTCCATTAGGACGTGCGCCGATTACTACACATGTAGTTCCTGTCCTAGAAAAACCTGGCTATCTAGAGCGCGCATGGAGCCGCATCAAGGAAGAGGTAGGCCAAGGACACCAGGCATATATCGTGGCTCCGCGTATCTCAGCTGCAGTTTCAGAGGATGCCGATATGGAATTTCTGATGGGGGAATCTGCGACTGCGATTGCCTCCGTTGAAGAACTTGGCCCGCAGTTGCAGAGCGGACCGCTGAGCGGACTCAAAGTTGCACCGCTACACGGACGGCTATCGGCGGAAGAGAAAGATGCCACGATGCGCGCCTTTGCTAATAAAGAGATTGATGTATTGGTCTCCACCACAGTTATTGAAGTGGGAGTAGATGTTCCTAACGCCACAGTTATGGTGATTATGGATGCTGATCGCTTTGGCGTTTCGCAGTTACACCAGCTACGTGGACGCGTTGGTCGAGGTACATCACCAGGTTTATGTCTTTTAGTGACAAGTGCTGCGCCTGAAAGCTCTGCACGCACACGACTTGATGCAGTTGCGGCAACTCTTGATGGTTTTGAACTATCGCGAATCGATTTAGAGCAGCGACGTGAAGGCGATGTGCTGGGAGCTAGCCAATCTGGCGGCAAATCTCATCTACGTCTCCTGCGAGTTCTTCGCGATGAATCGCTCATTGAAGCTGCTCGCGAAGATGCATCTACACTTCTCGACACAGGCATGCAGAGCTACCCACTTCTGGCGGCAGAACTTGCACAAGTGCAGGCAGATGCAACTGCTGAATTTATAGATAAGGCGTAATTAATGAGAATCATTGCTGGTCTTGCTAAAGGGCGACCACTAGATGCCGTTGGTTCATCAACTCGACCAACCTCTGATCGCGCTCGTGAGGCGCTCTTCTCAACGCTTGCTTCTGAGTTCGGTGATTTCGAAGGCTTACGCGTACTTGATCTCTATGCAGGTACTGGCGCAATCGCACTTGAATCGCTCTCGCGCGGTGCATCCCTTGTCCACGCAGTTGAAAAAGATGATGCTGCAGCTCGAGCGATTACAGCAAATTACGAGAGCATCAAGAGCGCACATTGCCCAGGTACTTTCCATCTCTACACGATGAGCGTCCATCGCTTTCTGCAAGATAAAGCGCAACAGAGCTATCACTTCATCTATGTTGATCCACCATACGATGTCTCAGATATCGATGTTGTCGAATCACTAATCTTGCTTCGCGATGGTGGTTTTATCGACCCACAGGGGCTCATTGCAGTAGAGCGCAACAGTCGCGTCAAAGAAATTTCATGGCCTGATGGCCTCACGCCAATTCGTGAAAAAAACTATGGTCAGGCAACAATTTTTTATGGGGCTCCCACGCTTACAGATGGTGAGAATGGATAACAACCGGATTCATTGCTAGCGTTTGCACCATGAAACGCGCTGTGTGTCCAGGATCCTTTGATCCCATCACCTTTGGCCACCTCGACATTATTGAGCGCGCCAGCCTGCAATTCGATGAAGTGATAGTCGCTGTCTTCGTTAACCGAAATAAGTCAGGGCTCTTCTCTATTGAGGAGCGAATCCAGATGATTGGTGAGAATGTAAAGAAGTTCTCCAATGTTCGCGTTGATTCTGGCAGCGGACTTTTAGTCGAGTATTGCAAGAAGAATGGCGTGCAAGCGATCGTGAAAGGGCTGCGCGCTGTCACAGACTTCGATTACGAGCTTCAGATGGCGCAAGTACATATTCAAGCTTCAGGGGTTGAGACTATGTTCATGGCCACTTCTCCTACACATTCATTCCTTTCTTCCTCAATTGTGAAAGAGTTGGCTCACTACGGGGGAGATGTCTCTTCTATGGTTCCAGCAAACGTCAATACCGCCCTCAAAGCACGAGCAGGAGAATCACGATGACTATGGATTCGATTGAAAAGCTCAACACAGCGATAGCAATCGTCGAAGAAGCTCGCGGTGTTCCGCTCTCTGCTTCATGCGTTGTGCACCGCGGTGAGATGCTCGAAGTTCTCGAGGGTGCTCGTGACGTTCTCCCAGCCGATCTGTCACATGCAGAAGGAATTCTCACTCAGCGTGATCAGATCATTGAAGAAGGTCGCTCTAGCGCCGAAGCGATGATTGCAACTGCGCGCGAAGATGTTGCTCGCATGGTCGAACAAACTTCCATCGTTCAGGCAGCTCGTGATGAAGCGCAACGAATCCTTGACGATGCCCGCGATCTAGCAGCGCAAGAGCGCGAAGAGGTAGAGGCATATATTGATGGCCGACTAGCCACCCTTGAAGTAATTCTCAATAAGACCATGGAGGCAGTTGCCCGTGGACGTGAACGTCTCGAGGGAGCAAACGATAAGGATGTTCTCTCGCAACTCAACGCTGACGACTAGCGCATCCTTTTTGGCATATCTATGAAAACCAATCCATTTATTCTCAATACTCACGATCTCCCGCGCCGTGCAGGCGAGATGAAGGAGTACGAGCTCGATATTGAAGCTCCCGTTCGCATTGGCGTTCCCCTTATCGGAATTCCAGAAGGCGACATCATTGAAGCCGATGTACGTCTGGAATCTGTTACCGAAGGCGTGCTACTAAGCGCAGAGATATATGCAGTTGCGCTTGGTGAGTGCATTCGCTGCCTTGATCCAGTTGAACAGGTGATTGATAGGAAGATTCAAGAGCTCTATCGCTACGAGCCAACAAATGAAAAGGGTCGCAAGAAAAGGCGCGAGGATGAAGATGTTGATCTAGATGCTGAAGATGAGTTGCAGATGGAGGGCGACCTGATGAATCTGGAGATGCCCATCATCGATGCAATTATTCTGGCGCTTTCAGTCAACCCGCTCTGCGATGAAGAGTGCATGGGGCTCTGTCCGGATTGCGGCGAAAAGTGGGAGTCCCTACCGGATGACCATCGCCACGAGGTAGTCGATGCGCGTTGGTCTGGGCTCGCCTCCCTGCTCGAAAAACCTGCCGATTTTGGCAATCAAGAGAAATAAGCGATACTTAGCGCCATAACGATTTAGGGCCGGCTAAGGTCCTTTCAAGATTAAGGACGATTACCGTGCCAGTACCAAAGCGAAAGATGTCTCGTTCGAAGACACGTTCACGTCGCAGCATGTGGAAGACAACAGCGGCAGCAATCTCAACCTGCAGCCAATGCCAGCAGCCAAAGCTCAACCATGTAGCGTGCCCAACTTGCGGAACATATAACCGCCGTCAGGTTCTCGAGGTCTGATCTGTACTCAAAACTTCTTGAGCAATTAGGAGTTCAACTCTCTCCTGAAGTGCTCGAGTTGGCCTTTACCCATAGGTCTTTCGCCTATGAAACTGGAATTTCCACAACGAATGAACGCCTGGAATTTCTCGGCGACTCAGTCCTTGGACTCATCGTTACTGAAGAGCTCTATATCAAGTACCCAGATTTAGATGAGAGCCGCTTATCTCCGCTGCGCTCAGGAATCGTCAATATGCGCGCGCTCGCAGATATCGCTCGAACACTGGAGCTAGGTCAGTACATCCGCCTTGGTAAAGGTGAAGAGGTCACCAATGGCCGAGATAAGAACTCACTTCTGGCAGATGCTCTCGAAGCCCTTATTGGTGCGATCTATCTTGAATCAGGTTTTGCGCAGACATCAATCGTTGTCAACAATCTCATCAAAGAAACCCTAGAAAGTGCAATGGCTAAGGGCGCAGGTCTTGATGGAAAGACAGCGTTACAGGAGTTAGTGGCATCCCTCGGAAAGGGAACGTTGGAATACCAGGTCTCTGAAACTGGTCCAGATCACGATAAGAGTTTTACCGCTATTGCAGTAGTGGGCGGCAATAACATTGCTGAAGGATCAGGAAAAAGTAAGCGAGAAGCCGAACAATCAGCCGCTCGCGCTTCCTTTGAAATATTACGTAGCGAAATAGAGTAAACCCTCAAGTTCAACTTGATACGAGTCGCTTTTATACCAATGGCGCACCTACCGATAGGTTTACCGCGTGTATTTGAAGTCGCTCACCCTTAAAGGATTTAAATCCTTTGCATCAGCGACCACTCTTCGTCTTGAACCCGGCATCACCTGCGTGGTCGGTCCTAACGGTTCTGGTAAATCAAACGTTGTCGATGCGCTCACCTGGGTCATGGGTGAACAGGGCGCTAAGTCGCTACGCGGCGGCAAGATGGAAGATGTCATCTTCGCTGGAACTTCCGGGCGTGCACCACTTGGCCGCGCTGAAGTTGCGGTAACAATCGATAACACCGATGGCGCACTTCCAATTGATTACACCGAAGTCACAATCTCACGCATCCTCTTCCGCAACGGTCAGAGCGAGTACCAAATAAATGGTGAAGCCTCACGCCTGCTAGACATTCAAGAACTTTTAAGCGATTCCGGTATCGGTCGCGAAATGCACGTGATTGTCGGACAAGGCCAGCTCGATGCAATTTTGATGGCAACGCCGGAAGAACGTAGAGGTTTTATCGAAGAAGCAGCGGGAGTTCTTAAGCACCGCAAGCGTAAAGAGAAGGCGATCCGCAAGTTAGATTCGATGCAGGCCAACTTGGCGCGCATTAACGACCTCACTGTTGAGTTACGTAGACAACTGCGTCCTCTCGGTAAGCAGGCTGAAGTTGCGAAGAAGGCGGCGACTATTCAGGCTGATTTGCGTGATGCCAAGCTCCGTCTTCTCGCCGATGATTACATCGCTCTCTCAAAGACCCTTGATGCTGAAGTTGCCGATGAGAATGCGCTGCGCGAACGTAGAGCTATTGTCGAAGGTGAACTCGACGCTGTGCGACGACGCGAAGAAGCACTCGATGCCCAATCTGCTTTCGAGAACCCACTTCTCATCAAGGCGCAAGAGAACTTTTACTCTCTGAGCGCTTTACGCGAAAAATTCCGTGGAACTCAATCGCTGGCGCAGGAACGCTCACGCTTCTTAGCTGAAGAAGCTGAAGAGGCGCGTAGCGCTGGCCGTGATCCACAACTTCTTGAAGAAGAGGCGGCAACTCTTCGCGCAGAAGAGGCGCAATTGCGCGCAGATGTATTGACGGCGCAGAACTTGTTGGTGAGTTCGAGTAGCTCTTTAGTTGCAGCAGAAGCTGCGCTGAAGGGTGAAGAAGACACCATCGCTGCAGCGCTACGTGCACTGGCTGATCAGCGCGAAGGCACTGCTCGCCAGGAAGGTCACATCAAATCTTTGGCCGCTCGCCTAGAAGCAATTACTGAAGAGATTTCCCGATTGACATCAGCGCGCGATGAAGCGCAGAGTCGCGTGGATGCAGCAAAACGAGATTATGCGCAGTTCGAGATGGAGATTGCTAATGCAGATGCTGGCGAACTCGGTCTGGACTCTCATTTCGAAAGCGCAAAGAACGCACTTGATCAAGCAAAGAAAGCGCAGGCTGACTTAGTCGATGCCGAGCGCGCAGCAGATCGCGAACGTAACTCCGTAGAATCAAAGCTGGAAGCGATGAAGCTGACATCTAGCTCTCGAGATGGCGCTACAGCACTCCTTCGTGATTCACGTGGTGTCTCAATTCTTGGATCCATTGCATCTCTGATTGAAATTGATAAGGGCTGGGAGGCAGCAACTGCAGCGGCTCTTGGACAACTAGCGGATGCGATTGTTGTTCGCGATCTCTCTTCCGCCGTGAGCGCACTGACTGTATTGCGTAGTGAAAATTTGGGTCAGGCAGATGTTCTTGTCTACGAACCTGGGCAGAGCGCAGGCTCATCGACTCCGGCGGGGCTGACTTCACTCTTAAGCCATGTCCGTTCATCACAAATCTCTGACCTTCTCTCGACCTTACTGTCGCAGACCGTTGTTGCGGAAAATCCACGAGATGCCCAGAACATCTTGGGCCAGCATCGTGGGGTCACAGTTGTAACCCGCGATGGCGACATCATTACCGCCTCCCGTGCGCGTGGAGGATCTGCATCTTCATCTTCACTCATTGAGATTCAGGCGTTGATTGCAGATTTAGCGAAGAAATTAGAAGAACTCACTCATACATGTGACCGACTTAAATTTGAGATTTCTACTTCGGCGACAGATCTCGAAAGCAAGCAGAGCAACTTTGATGCAGCCCTTGCCAAGCTCAACGAATCCGATGCCCGTATCGCAGCTTTCACTGAACAACTTGCCGTATCTGGTCAGAACATTAAATCTGCGACCGCTGAGGTGGATCGCTTAACAGTTGCGATTAACGATGCAACGTCAGCTAAGGCGCGCGATGAGAATGAACTTTCTATTGCATCGAATCAATTGCAGCAGCATGGAGATATTGCAGAACCAGATCATTCCAAGGCAGAGTCTCTTCGTAATCAAGTCTCGAGCGCACGTACCGCTGAAGTTGAAGCACGCCTTGCTGTTCGTACCTCTGAAGAGCGAGTGGCCTCTATTGCAGCGCGTGCACAAGCGCTAGAAGATTCTGCGCGAGCAGAACGAGAAGCATCAGAGCGAGCGGTTTCTCGTCGCGGCGCTCGTGCCCGTGGTGCAGTTATTTCACAAGCAATTGCTGAGGCAGCGTATGAAGCACTTATCCATATCGAACGCTCGATTGCTAAGGCTGCAACCGAACGCGGACGTCTAGAAGCCAATCGCACTGAGCGAGAAGGTGAGACCCTCACAGTTCGCTCACGTAGTCGTGAATTAACTCAAGAGTTAGATCAGCTCACTTCAAGTGTGCACCGAGATGAGATTGCCCGCGCTGAACAACGGATGCGCGTCGAAGCGTTGCAGACAAAGGCAGTTGAAGAACTTGGCATTGATATCCCAACTCTTATTGGTGAATACGGTCCTGATAAAGATGTTCCGACCTTTATTGAAACTGAGTCAGGCGAGATAGTTGCAACAGAGCTGATTCCTTATCGCCGTGACCAGCAAGAGAAGCGACTTGCTGCCACAGAACGCTCCCTGACTCTTCTCGGAAAGATTAATCCGCTAGCGCTAGAGGAATACAGCGCGCTCGAAGAGCGCCTAAAGTTTTTGGCAGAGCAGCTCGAAGATCTCAAGCGCACCAAGAAAGATCTACTCGACATCATCAAGGAAGTCGATGATCGCGTGCAACAGATCTTCATGGAAGCTTACGAAGATGTGGCAGAGCACTTCAAAGATATCTTTGCGCGCCTCTTCCCAGGTGGAGATGGCAGGCTGATTCTGACCAATCCAGATGACTTGCTCAATACCGGTGTGGATGTAGAAGCGCGCCCACCAGGTAAGCGAATAAAGCGGCTATCGCTTCTCTCTGGTGGAGAGAAATCTCTGACAGCAGTTGCCATGCTGGTTGCAATCTTTAAATCACGCCCGAGCCCGTTCTATGTTCTCGACGAAGTCGAGGCAGCGCTCGATGATGTGAACTTAGGCCGACTTCTGACGATTCTGGAAGAGCTGCGCCAGAGCTCTCAACTCATCATCATTACCCACCAGAAGCGCACCATGGAGATCGCAGATGCGCTCTACGGAGTAACGATGCGTGGCGACGGCGTTACTGAAGTTATCTCGCAACGTCTGCGTGAATCTGAAACCGCCTAGCCTTTAGATTCACCATGGGTCTTTTCAATCGTTTAATCGCCAAGGTACGTGGCACTTCAACCGCTTCTGCCCTTGATTGGAAAGAGATTGAGGTTGAACTTCTCGCCTCTGATTTGGGGCCTCACCTTGTAAGCGAACTTCTGGAAGCTGCCAAGAAGATGCGCGGTGAAGATGCCGAGGCATCTATTAAAGAGATTCTCCGATCTAAACTTTCGCGGCGTGAGCGCGCTCTCGTTGCAGGCGGCGAACAGAAGGTAATTTTGGTTGTGGGCGTTAATGGAACAGGAAAGACAACATCGGTTGCAAAGTTAGCCGCATTCCTTAAGTCATCAGGCAATTCAGTGATATTGGGGGCAGCAGATACCTTCCGCGCAGCAGCTGTTTCTCAACTGCAAACATGGGGAGAGCGCATCAACGTTGAAGTTGTGAGCGGTAAAGAGGGTGCAGAGCCTGCAGCTGTTGCCTTCGATAGCGCAAAACGCGCTAGTGATGAGAAGTGCGATTACCTGATCATTGATACCGCTGGCCGGCTACACAATAAAAATGATTTGATGGCAGAGCTCGGCAAAGTAAAACGTGTAGTTGAAAAGGTACTTCCAATTACCGAAGTGCTCTTGGTAATTGATGGAACAACAGGTCAGAACGGGTTGGCGCAGGCAAAGATCTTTAGCGAGGCTGTTGAAGTAACGGGGCTTATTGTTACCAAGCTCGATGGCAGCGCACGAGGGGGAGTAGCCCTTGCCATAGAGAGCGCTCTCGATATCCCCATCAAATTTATCGGCACAGGAGAAGGCCAGGGCGACTTCGCCGCCTTTGAGCCCGATAGCTATATAGAGGGACTTCTCGCCTAGCAGTAGGCCTAGCCGTAACTCACTTGTAACAAATCACCGGCTTTTGTGACCGCTTCTTAACCTGCCTCGCCATTGGCTGTAACCCCGCAACGGCACCTTTACCCCATCTCAATGGTGAGTTCAGTACTTTTCGTGATTGGAATGAATATGGAAGAAGTTGTTCTCAACGGCGGTGATACCGCGTGGATGTTGGCAAGTACGGCACTTGTACTTTTGATGACTCCTGGATTGGCATTGTTCTATGGAGGAATGGTCCGTACCAAGAGCGTTCTCAACATGATGATGATGTCGATGGTCACCATCGGAATCGTCAGCGTGCTCTGGGTAATTTATGGATTTGAAATTGCATTTGGCCACAAGGCAGACTCACCTTGGTATGGGGGAATTGGTCTAAGTGGACTCGGTAGCTCTGTAAATGAATTTGCAAATAATGGTGGAATATATCCAATTCCACTTCTTGTCTTCGCTGCCTTCCAGCTCATGTTCGCAATTATTACTCCAGCTCTGATTTCTGGTGCAATTGCAGATCGTGCGAAGTTTTCTGCCTGGGCAATCTTCGTCGCAATCTGGTCAACACTTGTTTACTTCCCAGTTGCACACTGGGTATTCGCCTTCGGAAATAAGGTTGGAGATACCGTTACCGGTGTTGGATATCTTGCTAGTAAGGGTGTTCAAGATTTTGCTGGCGGAACTGCGGTACACATCAATGCAGGCGCCGCTGGTCTAGCTCTTGCGATAATTCTTGGTAAGCGAATTGGATGGCGTAAAGAATCTATGCGCCCCCACTCACTTCCTCTTGTAATGCTCGGCGCAGCGCTTCTCTGGTTTGGATGGTTTGGCTTCAACGCTGGATCTTCACTTGCAGCAAATGGCATTGCCGGACTTGCATTTATCAATACTCAAGTTGCCACTGCAGGAGCAGTTCTAGGTTGGCTGCTTGTTGAGAAATTGAGAAACGGACATGCAACATCCCTTGGTGCAGCATCTGGCGCAGTTTCAGGTTTGGTGGCAATAACTCCAGCTTGTGCATTCGTAGCTCCTTGGGCTGCAGTTGTTATCGGTTTTATCGCCGGAATTCTCTGCTCACTTGCAGTTAGCCTCAAGTACAAGTTTGGATTCGATGATTCCCTTGACGTTGTGGGCGTCCACCTCGTAGGCGGTATCTGGGGATCACTCTCCATCGGTCTCTTTGGCGCTAGCGCAGTAAATAGCATCGGACTTGATGGAATCTTCTATGGTGGAGGAACTGATCTCATGGTCAAGCAGCTGCTTGGCGTGGGCGTTGTCGCCGCCTACTCTTTCATTGCAACCTTGATCATTGGATTTGCAATCGAAAAGACCATCGGCTTCCGCGTAACTCGTGAAGTTGAAATTGAAGGCATCGACCTAAAGGAACATGCTGAATCTGCATATGAAATGACAAGCTCATCACGTGGAGGTGGATCACTATGAAGTTAATTACTGCAATTCTCAAACCGTTTAAGTTAGATGATGTGAAGGATGCGCTTCAAGCTGCAGGAATTACCGGCATGACAGTCTCTGAAGCAAGTGGCTTCGGTCGCCAGCGTGGACATACAGAGGTCTATCGTGGCGCTGAATACACCGTTGATCTCGTACCAAAGGTTCGCCTGGAGGTACTCGTCGATGACAAAGATGCCAACTCAGTCGTCGATGTCATTGTTAAAGCAGCATCAACAGGTTCTATCGGGGATGGAAAGGTTTGGACCACTCCCGTAGATCAAGTAGTTCGCGTACGTACCGGCGAGAAGGGTTCTGACGCGATTTAAAGAAAATAGGATGAGCGCTGTGGGAACTAGAGAGAGACGAGCTCGATCAAATGAGGGCGATCGACTTCTGGCATCTCTATTCGAGAAAAGTGGGGCTCATCCACTCGAGGTAGCAATCGCCGCGGTCGGAGGTTTCGGCCGCGGCGAACTCTCTCCAGGTTCAGATTTAGATATTGTCATCATTCACTCTGGCTCTTATCGACCACAGGAGTTATCAGAGATCGTCAATAAAATCCTCTATCCACTGTGGGATGAGAAAATTTCAGGGCGCGCAATCAAGGTCGATCACTCAGTTCGCACTCGCTCTGAGATGCGAGAAGCTGCTGATTCAGATTTAAAGGTCGCACTTGGCCTCCTTGATATACGGCTAGTGTGCGGTAGCGCTGATTTAGTTGCAGCCGTTCAGGTAGATTCTTTGGAGTCGTGGCGCAAAAATTCCAAGGCTCGCTTGCCGCAGTTGCAGGAATCGCTTCTGGAACGGCATCAGAGAGCAGGCGAGCTGGCCTATCTGCTCGAGCCAGATTTAAAGGAAGCTCGCGGAGGCTTAAGAGATATTACGGCGCTGCGCGCAATTGAACGCTCTCAAGCGATTGCAGTTCCTATTGAAAAGATTAGCGTTGCCGAATCGCTCTTATCAAACGTTCGTGAAGCGCTCCATATCGTCAGTGGGCGCGATAAAGATAGATTGTTCTTTCAAGAGCAGGACAAAGTTGCAGAGCTCTTGGGTTATCAAGATGCTGATCTCTTAATGAGCGATGTTGCGCAAGCGGCCCGCACTGTCGATTACATTCTTGATGCCACCTGGTATCGCTTGGTGCATAAAGGAAGAGATGGCGGTGGCAGATTCCTCAGAAAAGTTCGCTCGACCTCACTCTCTCGAGATATCGCCGTTTCAAATCGCGAAGTAGTCATTGGCCTTGATGCAGATTTTTCATTAGATCCTGTTATTGGGCTACGTGCTGCCGCCTCTGCCGCGCAGCTGGGGTTGCCGATCTCAATGGATTCGCTAGCGCGCCTTGGTGAAAGTTTAAGTAGCGGCATAGGTGCGCTCCCAAACCGCTGGCCACGTGAAGCGCGTGAAAATCTCATCTCATTGATTGGCGCAGGCTCTGCCATGGTGCAGATTTTTGAAGCGTTAGATCAAGAAGAGATCATCTTCCATTGGATTCCAGAGTGGAAGAGCGTTCGATCGCTGCCGCAGCGCAATGTTTTGCATAGACATACAGTCGATAGGCATATGGTCGAGACAGCAGTGCATGCTGCTGCTCTGACGCGAAGGGTGCATAGACCTGACTTACTTCTCTTTAGCGCGCTCTTTCATGACATCGGTAAGGGTAGCGAGGAAGATCATTCCGAACGCGGCGAAAGACTTATTGCACCGATTGCTGCGCGCATCGGTTTCGCTGAGTCAGATATCGCAATCATCAAGATTCTTGTCAAGCAGCATTTACTTCTTTCGGCAACTGCCACAAGACGAGATCTTGATGACCCAGCAACAATCGCATCAGTTCTTGAAGTCATTCCAGATCTGCAGACGCTTGAGCTTTTACATGCCCTCAGCATCGCCGATGGTGAAGCAACCGGAAGGGCGGCGTGGACTGATTGGAAAGCATCTCTCGTTGCAGACCTTGTAGCCAGAGTGACAAACGCTCTGACTGATAACACCGTTGCCCAACAACCAGAACTGAGCCCCGAACAGAGAAGCAAGGCCGAACTAGGGGAGCTTGCTGTAACGATTGACGATAGAGGAAATCTCTACGCGATTGAAATTGTGGTCAGCGATAAGCCTGGGTTGCTATCGACTGTTGCCGGCGTTCTTAATCTCCTGCGACTTGATGTGCGTTCTGCGCGAACTAAGTCACACGGGATATCTGCAGTGATGGAGTGGATTGTAATTCCCGATCCACATGCTCCAGCCCTTACAGAGAAGATCCTGCATCGCGAACTTGTTGATGCTCTCGCTAGCAAGGATTCGCTAGCGCAGAGAATCTCAGATCGCATTGAGGCATATGCGCAGTTACCGACAATTCCAGTGCCAGCGCCAGTTGTAGAGACGTTTCTCGATGCAGCAACTGATGCCACCATCGTTGAAGTCCGCAGCCACGATAGGCCAGCGCTCCTCTTTGGAATTGGTGACACAATTACAAAGAGCAATATCGATATCCGCTCTGCCATCGTGACAACACTCGGCGCAGAAGCCATTGATACCTTGTATGTCACAGAGATTAATGGGGGAGCGCTCACGCCAGAACGGGCCCATGAAGTAGCAGAGAGATTGCGAGGGGCTCTGAAGTAGACTCCCCTTCTTATGTTTGAGTCACTCTCCAGCAAGTTTGCCGGCGCCTTTGGTGCGCTCCGCTCTCGCGGCAAGATTTCAGAGAAAGATATCGATGCTGCGGTTATTGATATCAGATCTGCCCTACTGGATGCAGATGTAGCGCTCGAAGTAGTTGAAGAGTTCACACAAAAAGTAGGAGATAAATCGCTCGCCTTGCTTGCAACTTTGCAGGCAGGTAGCAACCAGGCACAAGCAATCTTTGATGTTGTAAACCAAGAACTCACCGAAATTCTCGGCGGCGGAGCACGTCGTATTCGCTTTGCAAAGAATCCACCAACAGTCATTATGTTGGCTGGTCTGCAGGGCGCTGGTAAGACAACTCTTGCCGCGAAGTTAGCTAAGTTCTATAAAGATCAAGGCGAAACACCAATTCTGATCGCCTCAGATTTACAGCGACCAAATGCAGTCAATCAATTGCAAGTTGTTGGGCAATCTGTTGGAGTGCCAGTCTTTGCTCCCGAACCTGGAAATGGCGTCGGAAATCCTGTACGAGTTGCACAGGATGGAATCAAATTTGCGCAGTCAAAGCTACACAGCATGGTGATTGTCGATACTGCAGGACGGCTAGGCGTTGATCAAGAGTTGATGCAAGAGGCGATTGCTATCCGTGATGCCGTGTCGCCACAAGAGATCCTCTTCGTTGTCGATGCCATGATCGGTCAAGATGCGGTACGTACTGCGAAAGCCTTCCAAGATGGCGTTGGTTTCGATGGCGTAGTTCTTACAAAACTTGACGGTGATGCACGTGGTGGTGCAGCGCTTTCTATTGCATCCCTGACCGGCAAGCCGATCATGTTCGCATCCACCGGCGAGAAGATTTCTGACTTCGATATCTTCTATCCAGAGCGAATGGCCTCTCGAATTTTGGGAATGGGCGATGTTGCCACCTTGGCCGAACAAGCTAAGAAGGCTTTTGATGGCGACTCAGCGAAGAAGTTAGAGGATAAGTTTGCAGCAGGTGAAGACTTCACACTCGATGATTTCCTCGAGCAGCTTGAGGCGATGTCGAAGATGGGCTCCATGGGCAAGTTATTGGGGATGCTCCCAGGAGCCGGCGCGATGAAGAAGCAGATTGATAACTTTGATGAATCAGAGATAACAAGAACAAAAGCAATTGTGCAATCAATGACGCCACTAGAACGTCGCGATCTTAAAGTTCTCAATGGGTCGCGCCGTGCCCGTATCGCGCTCGGTTCCGGTAGAAAAGTTTCAGAGGTAAATGCCCTCGCCGATAAATTCACAGCAGCTCAGAAGATGATGAAGCAGATGCGAAATGGTGGGGGGATGCCGCAAGGTATGGCTCTTCCTCCCGGCATGCCCGGGCTGCCGCCAGCTCCCAAGAAAGCGGCTCCGATTCAGAAGAAGAAGTCGAAGTCGGGAAACCCCGCTAAACGAGCGCTGGAGAACGGCTGATTTCCGGATTGGGAGCGTAACTGGCAAGATTAGCCACCTGTTACAGGGCCCTCTACCCCGGTAACAACCCAATCCACAGTTGGACCTCATCGCTACGCACCCCGCTGTAGCAGTTGCGGATCGACACACTTTTTTAGGAGCACTACTTCTTTGTCTACAAAAATTCGTTTAATGCGCATGGGAAAAATTCGCACACCTTATTTCCGCATTGTCGTCACAGATTCACGCAAGGCTCGTAACGGACTTTCAATCGAAGAGATTGGTCGCTACGTACCAGGGCAAGAACCATCAATCATCGAAGTTAACTCAGAGCGCGCTCTGTACTGGCTCGGCGTTGGTGCACAACCTTCAGAGGCTGTAGAGGCTCTTCTTAAGGTGACTGGTGATTGGCAGAAGCACAAGGGTCTTCCAGGAACAGAAGGCACACTCAAGGTTGCAGCCCCTAAGCCACATAAGAGCGTTGCCTACGAAGCAGCTGTTAAAGCTGCTGCTGCAGAACCTGCAGAAGGCGCGACAACTATGAAGAAGAAGGCGCAAGATAAGTTGGCTGCTAAGGCAGCACCTGCTGTTGAAACTCCTGTAGTCGCGGAAGCTCCTGCAGCTGGAACCTCGGACGAAGCAAGCTCAGTAGAAGCTTCGGACACTACTGAAGAAACTCCAAGCGCATAATGATTGATGAAGCTCTCGAACATCTCGTAAAGGGAATCGTTGATAACCCTGACGATGTCAATGTGAAGGAGAAGACGCACCGTCGTGGCACCACGCTCGAAGTGCGCGTCAATCCTGAGGATATCGGCAAGGTAATCGGTCGTAACGGTCGCACAGCAAAGGCGCTTCGCACAGTCGTAAGCGCACTTGCAGGTCGCACCGTCCGCGTCGATCTCATCGATACCGACGAGGTTCGCTAACTTTTCTTCAACCCATGAAATTAAACGTGGGCCGCATCGGTAAAGCTCACGGAATTTTAGGTGAAGCTACTATCGAAGTCCGAACAGATGAAGCAGAAGATCGCTTTGCCATCGGCGCAGTTCTAGAGACAGAAAGCCACGGGAATCTCACCGTGGCTTCTGCACGCGTACACAATGGAATTCTCTTGCTCTCTTTTGACGGCATCGAAGACCGTAACGCGATTGAGGGGCTGCGCAATGAGCTTCTCTATGCAGATGTTGATATCCATGCACCAGGGCTTGATGAAGATGATTATCACGTTCTCCAACTCATTGGCTGTATGGCTTATCTAGTCGATGGTGATGAATTTGGAGAGGTAACGGAAGTCCTTAATCTTCCCGGCCAAGATGTCTTGGTGATTAAGTCAGAATCTGTTGAGACGCTCATTCCTTTTGTGCGCCAGCTGGTTCCGATTGTAGATATCAAGGCTCGTCGGATGACTGTGATTCCACCCGTCATTGAAGGAGAGATAAAGTGAAGATTGATGTCATCTCTATCTTTCCTGAGTATTTAGCCCCACTAAACCTTTCGCTTTTAGGCAAGGCGCAAAGTTCAGGAATTCTTGATATCAAAGTTCATAACTTGCGAGATTTCACCAACGATAACCACAACACCGTAGATGACACTCCCTACGGTGGCGGAGCGGGCATGGTGATGCTTCCTGAAGTTTGGGCGCAGGCTATCGATTCCATCATTGAAGATGGGGCAGAGATCATCATTCTGACCCCCGCAGGTAAGCGTTTCAGCCAGAAAATTGCGGCCAGCTTCTCATCAGCAAGCCAATTAATCTTTGCATGTGGGCGATATGAAGGAATCGACGATCGCATTCGCCAGTATTACTCACAACCAGAATTCCAAGCACGAAATATCACAGTGCATGAAGCATCTATCGGTGATTATGTTCTTGGTGGTGGGGAAGTAGCAGCTATGGTGATGATTGAAGCCATTACAAGGTTGATTCCAGGAGTTCTTGGAAATCCAGAATCATTGGCTGAAGAGTCGCATAACAGCGAGGGATATCTCGAATATCCAAATTTCACTAAACCTCAAGAGTGGCGTGGAATCTCAGTTCCCGAGATTTTGCTGAGCGGTAATCACGCTGAAATTGCGAAATGGCGCACAGAACAGGCTCAAAAACGTGCGAAAGATAATTTCTAACTCGTAAGTAACAAAGTCACTGCCGTACTGTTGCGCGCATGAGCGAAGAGTCAGCACAAATCCAGTCACGCCTGATTCGAGATCTTGAGCCGGTAGTCGCCGTTGAACTAGATCGCCACCTCTCCGTACAGAAGAACTGGTATCCCCACGAGTATGTCCCGTGGTCTGAGGGCCGTGACTACGCAGGACCACTTAATGGCGATGCTTGGGAGGCGAAAGATTCGCGCCTGACGCCTGTTGCACAGGATTCTCTAGTACTCAATCTGCTTACTGAAGATAACTTACCGAGCTATCACACAGAGATTGCCATCTCTATGGGCCGCGATGGCGCATGGGGAAATTGGATTGAACGCTGGACCGCTGAAGAAGCGCGACATGCCATTGTTATCCGCGACTATTTGATGGCAACTCGCGGAGTAGATCCATATCAACTGGAAGATCTACGTATGGCTCACATGTCTCTGGGTTACCAGACGCCATATGAGAACGATATGTTGCACACGATTGCTTATGTTTCATTCCAAGAATTGGCAACGCGTATTTCTCATCGCAATACCGGAAAACTTTCCGATGACCCAATTGCCGAAGGCATGATGCAGCGCGTTGCGCTAGATGAAAATCTACACATGCTCTTTTATCGCAATACACTCTCTGCAGCTCTTGATATGGAGCCGAATGCGGCGATGCGCGCAATTACGGATGTAGTGACAAACTTCGATATGCCGGGTGCAAATATGCCGGGATTCGGTCGCAAGGCAGTTCAGATCGCCTTAGCTGGAATTTATGATCTCCAGCAGCATCTCGATGATGTGATTGCGCCTGTGCTTCGAGCATGGAATGTTTATGAGAGAGATGATTTATCTGGCGATGGCCTTAAGGCCCGCGATGAACTCAAAGCATTTATGGATGAGACTTACAAGGCAGCTGCCGTCTTTAACGACAAGCGTGAAGTCCATTTCGAGCGTCAGATTGCTCGCGGCATCGCACCAATTCGCATCACCAACTAGACCTGAAATAAGATGAGTCTTATGACTCGCACATATCTCGTGGAAACCTACGGGTGCCAGATGAATGTGCACGACTCTGAAAGAATCGCTGGTCTCTTGGATGAAGCGGGATACATCCCAGTCGTTGAGGGAAATCAGGCAGATATTGTTGTCTTTAATACCTGCGCTGTTCGCGAAAATGCAGATAACAAGCTCTACGGAAATTTAAGTTTCTTAGCGCCAATCAAGAAGAAGAATCCAGGTATGCAGATTGCAGTGGGTGGATGCCTGGCACAGAAGGATCAATCAATTATTCTTAAGAAAGCCCCATATGTAGATGTCGTCTTTGGAACCCATAATGTGGGCTCATTGCCGGTTCTTCTAGAGCGCGCCCGTATCGAAGAGGAAGCGCAGATTGAGATTCTCGAATCTCTTGAGCACTTTCCATCCACGCTGCCAGCGCGCAGATTCTCAGCATTTACCTCCTGGGTCTCAATCTCAGTGGGATGCAATAACACCTGCACCTTCTGTATCGTCCCAACTCTGCGTGGAGTCGAAAAGGATCGCCAGCCTGCAGATATCTTGACCGAGATGAGAGCGCTGGTAGATCAAGGCGTTATCGAAATTACTCTCCTGGGCCAGAACGTCAATGCTTACGGCGTTGAGTTCGGCGATAGAGGCGCCTTTGCCAATCTATTGCGCGAGGCGGGCAAGATCGAAGGCTTGGAGCGAGTCCGCTTTATGTCACCTCATCCACGTGATTTCACAGATGATGTCATTGAGGTGATGGCGCAGACAGCCAATGTCATGCCACATCTTCATATGCCACTTCAATCTGGATCAGATTCAATTCTGCAGAGTATGCGACGTTCATATCGCACCGATAAGTACTTAGGGATTCTTGAACGAGTGCGCGCTGCCATGCCAGAGGCGATGATTACAACAGACATTATCGTCGGATTCCCGGGGGAGACTCAGGAAGATTTCCAAGCAACTCTCGATCTGACAACTCAAGCAAAGTTTGCAGCTGCATATACCTACAAATATTCAATCCGCCCAGGTACTCCGGCAGGTGCCATGCCTAATCAAGTGGCAGAGGAAATTGTTGGGGAGCGCTACACCCGCTTACATGAGCACCAGCAGAAGATTTCGCTAGCGGTTAACCAATCAGCAATTGGTAGCGTTCATCGCGCGCTCGTCTCAGAAGTTGAGGGACGTCGTGATGAAGCGCAGTCACGCATGACCGGTAAGACAGAAGATTTCCGTTTAGTTCACTTCAGCGCAGATACAGATGCTCGCCCTGGAGATATTGTTGATGTGAAAATCACTGAAGCATCTGCTCACTACCTGCTCGCCGATGCCATCTCGGTAACACGCACACGTGGAGGCGATGCCCACCAAGCGCGCACCGCTCCTGCATCTACTACTTTGGGAATGCCAAAAGTTCGCGCATAAGGATGAGTAAAGTCATTGTCATTTGCGGCGCAACCGCAACCGGAAAGAGCGATATCGCTCTTGATATCGCTGAGCGCATAGGTGCTGAGATCATCAACGCTGATTCAATGCAGCTCTATCGCGGGATGGATATTGGAACTGCAAAATTAAAGGTTTCAGAGCGCCGCGATATTCCGCACCATTTGCTTGATGTACTAGATGTCACTGAAGATTCAACGGTCGCTTGGTATCAAGAGCACGCCCGAAGTGCGATTGCAGAGATTCATAGCAGAGGACTTCACGCCATCATCGTGGGAGGTACTGGCCTCTACATCAAGGCAATACTCGATGATCTAAATTTTCCAGAGACAGATCGACAAGTGCGGGCCAACCTTGAAAAATTGGGAGAAGAATTTGGCGCCAACTATCTCTTTGAACGCTTACAAGATTTAGACCCGGCAGCAGCGCTAGCAATTGACCGCGCCAATATCCGTCGAATTGTGCGAGCTCTTGAGGTTATTGAGATTACCGGCAAGCCATTTACTGCGAACTTACCCCGCGAAGATAGTTCACGCTTTCCTGACGCCCTGCAATTTGGCTTGGTGATGGATCGTGAGCATCTGCGTGATCGAATTGATCTGCGCGTGGATCGCATGTGGCAAGAGGGATTTGTCGCAGAAGTCGACGAGCTGATTACACAAGGAATTCGTCGCGGTACGACTGCGCAGCGAGCTCTGGGATATGCGCAAATTTTGGCGATGCGCGATGGAACTCTCTCTGAAGATGAGGCGAAGGAAGAGACGAAGAGAGCGAGTCGCCAATATGCCAGACGCCAAGAAACCTGGTTTTCGCGTGATCAAAGGATTCAATGGGTAGCCACACATCAGCCTCGACTCGAGACCATCCTAGAAAAGATAAACTCCTAGCCTGATGAGTTCACCGATAATCGCCACATACGGCCACGGAACTGAAAATGATTTCGTCATTCTCTTTGATCCTGATTCGCAGTATGTAATCACTCCCGCCCAGATAGCTGCCATCTGCAACCGCAGCTCTGGCATCGGCGCCGATGGCTTTATTCGAATAACTAAACCGGATGGAAAATGGTTTATGGATTACAGCAATTCTGATGGCTCCATCGCGGAGATGTGTGGCAACGGGATTCGTGTGATGGCTCGCTACCTTGTGGCTCGCGGGCACTTACCTGAAGGTATCTTTGCGATTAATACTCGCGCCGGCATCAAGCATCTACGAGTTCCTCTCGAAGGTGATATCTCAGTCAATATGGGTCAAGTAACTGATGAGATGGAAGAAATTGAAGTAAATCAAAATGGAAAGACGTGGGAGGGGCTCAACATCAGCGTCGGTAACCCACATGCAGTTGTCTTCCTCGAAAATTTAGAAGAGGTAGGTTCGCTAGAAACCGCTCCAGTTGTTTCACCAAAATCTTCTTATCCAGAAGGCGTCAATGTTGAGTTTGTTCAGCTCCTTGCCAATAACGAAGCTCGTATGCGCGTCCATGAACGCGGTAGCGGTGAGACACGATCTTGCGGCACCGGCACATGTGCTGTTGCGTTGGCTGCGACGCTTCATACTCGTGGCAAGTTGCCTAGCCGTTGGACCATCTACCCACCAGGTGGGCGCTTGATAGTCGATATCGATGGCCACTCGAATGCAACTCTGATTGGTCCGGCAGAGTTAATTGCCGATCACGACATCTCAAAGTATTTGGCGTAATGACTACCCCCGAAGATAGTTACGACAAGTTATTCGATGAGCTGCTCCGTGAATCAGCTCGCGCTGCGGCAGATTTTGACGCTAATGAGAGCAGCTACCAAGAAGATTCCCAACAAGAGCTGGTAGATCGCCACGCACTTCGTCGCGTTAAAGGTTTCTCAACCGAATTACAAGATATTTCAGATGCTGAATATCGCCAGCTGCAATTAGAACGTGTAGTACTCGTGGGTGTATGGACCGAAGGCAGCGCTGAGATGGCCGAGAACTCACTCGCAGAACTCAAAGCACTTGCTGAGACTGCAGGTTCGGAAGTCTTAGAGGGTTTGATTCAACGCAGAGATAAACCAGATCCTGCTACCTATATCGGTTCAGGAAAAGTGATTGAACTGCGACAACTTGTTGTATCTACCGGCGCCGACACGGTGATTTGTGATGGCGAACTCTCTCCTTCGCAACTGCGCACTTTGGAAGAGAAGTTAAAGGTAAAAGTTGTCGATCGCGTCGCCCTCATTCTCGATATCTTCGCTCAGCATGCAAAGAGCAAAGAGGGTAAGGCTCAAGTTGAGTTGGCGCAGATCGCATATCTACTTCCACGCCTTCGCGGTTGGGGTGATTCACTCTCCCGTCAGGTAGGTGGTCGCGCAGCCGGTGGCGCAGGTATTGGTGGCCGCGGACCTGGTGAGACAAAGATTGAGACAGATAGACGCAGAATCCGAGACAAGATGGCCAAGCTGCGCCGTGAGATTGCAGAGATGAAGGTATCTCGAGATACCAAACGACAAGAGCGCAGACGTAACAACATCCCTTCTGTGGCTATTGCGGGCTACACCAACGCTGGTAAATCATCACTTCTTAATGCGCTTACTGGCGCTGGCGTACTTGTTGAGAATGCGCTCTTTGCAACTTTGGATCCCACGGTTCGCAAATGCGAAACAACTGAAGGGCGCGTCTATACGCTCTCTGACACAGTTGGATTTGTTCGCCACCTGCCGCATCAGCTCGTTGATGCTTTCAAATCAACCCTCGAAGAAGTTTCTGGAGCGGATTTGATTGTGCACGTTGTTGATGGCGCACACCCTGATCCCTTTGAGCAGATACGTGCGGTCCGTCAGGTGATTGCTGAAATTGGTGGGGGAGATATCCCTGAAATTATCGCAATCAACAAAGTTGATATTGCTAGCCCCGATGTTGTGATGGAGATTCTGCGTAAAGAGCCAAATAGTTATGCCTTCTCTGTCAGATCAGGTTTTGGAGTTGATGGACTTGTTCATGCAATTGAAAAATCGCTGCCACATCCTGCGGTAGAAATCTCCACTGTTATTCCGTACCACCGTGGAGATTTGGTCAGCGCTATTCACGAAACTGGCGAAATCTTGAGTGAAGAGCATTTGGCGCATGGAACTGCGATTCATGCCTATGTGGATGGGGGATTGGCTAAAGCCATCGAAATTGCCACCTCAAAGGCGGAATAAAAGCGACACGCCGAGGGTTGTAACCTCTATAGAGCCGCTCTATGCGCGACTATTCGCGCAGGTTAAGGCACAAGTAATGGAAGCGAGGTGAGAGCAGTGGCAACAGATTACGACACACCCAGAAAGACCGATGAGGAACTTCATGAGGAATCGTTAGAAGAACTCAAGGCTAAGCGCGTAGATGCGCAATCAGGCCAGATCGATGTGGATGAAGCAGAAGCTGCAGAGAATCTTGAACTTCCAGGTGCAGATTTATCAGGCGAACAACTAGCGGTCAGAGTTGTTCCAGTACAAGTTGATGAATTCACCTGTTCACGATGTTTCTTGATTCATCACATCACACAACTTGCTAAAGGTGAAGGCGCTAAATCAGTCTGTAAAGAGTGCGCGTAAGTTCTTCACTTTTTCTTACGCTGATTAACCAGTAGGGAACGCTATCCCTGTCATCGTTTAACACAATCTTTACCCCTGCCGGAATCCAGAATGCCAGCGCTAGAAAAGCAGCTGGGTCAGCATCGCGGGTTCGCATAAGACGCATCTCTTGCGCGCTGAGCGCGCTTACCTCTTTGAGGTACTTCAGATCTATATGAGCGCCTCCGATACGTAACTCTTTATCATCAACAGTGATCTCGGTGCGCCAACGAATTGCAATGGCGATAATTCCAAGAGTTGCAGCAATCCAAGAGATGAGAGCGCTGCGATTATCGAGCGCAGCCCAGATTGCGATAACGAGTGAGAGGAAGAGGAAGTAGATGAAGGCCAGTACCCAGAGTGGGGGACGGATCACTTCACGGAAGACCATGCGCGCTAGGTTATCTTGCAATTCTCTCCTTCAGCACTTCATGAAGTAACCTTGCTACATGAGTCGCGTTCCCAGCACAACGCCTCCTGAAGGGGCGCTCATTCCAGAGCGACACCCACAATCGCCCGAAACGGGAACTCAAATCCCATCCCACTTTAAACATTGTTTTGGATGTGGAGAGCTCCACCCGACAGGTCTACATCTGGTAGCGCACGTTGGAGAAGGTGCAGATATCACTGCTGAATTTATCGTTACCGAAAATCACCAAGGCGCTCCAGGGTTAGCCCATGGTGGCCTCTTATCGCTCGCCTTCGATGAAGCTCTTGGAAAGTTGATGTGGTTACTTCGCGCACCTGCAGTTACCGCTCGTTTAGAAACAGATTTTCTCAAACCAGTTCCCATCGGCACGCGCCTCTACATCACAGCGCGCATTACCGGACAGGTAAATCGCAAGGTGTACTCCGAAGCAGAAGGCAGAATTGGTGGCCCAGATGGCGAAATTGCAGTCCGCGCAGCCTCACTCTTTGTCATCGTGCCAATGAAGCACTTCCTCGAGAATGCTCCTGCTGATTATTTAGAGACGATGCGAAAGAATCCAGAGTTGCTCTCCTTTGTTGATCCAGAGTTTGATATCAATCCATGAGCGCTCTCCAAGTATTGATTACGCGCCTTGATCCTGACCTTCCGCTGCCGCAATATTCCAAAGGGGGAGATGCTGGTGCAGATATCGTCTCTCGCATCGACATTACGTTGGCACCTGGCGAACGCGCACTTGTTCCAACTGGAATCTCGATCGCGCTACCCGATGGTTATGTAGCGCTTGTGCATCCTCGATCAGGTCTTGCGATAAAGCATGGCGTCACCATGGTCAATGCGCCTGGCACCGTCGATGCCGGCTTTCGCGGCGAGCTACAGTGCATCATGATTAATCACGATCCTCGCGAGAGCATCACATTTAAGCGGGGCGATCGCATTGCTCAATTAGTCTTCCAAAAAGTTGAGCGCGCTGAATTTATCGAAGTAGAAGAGCTACCTGGCTCAGGCCGCGGTACCGGTGGCTTTGGATCAACGGGGCGCGCATGAGTCAACATGAAGATCGCGAGAAAGTTCTCAGCGCCTTTGGTGGGAAGAAGGGGCTGATTGATTCAGGAGTTCCAGCAGTCATCTTCCTTATCGTTTTCAATATTACAGATGAACTGCAGAGCGCCCTCTTTGCATCGATTGCGGTTTCAGCAGTTCTTACTATTTCGCGCTTGGCGATGCGCGATACTGTGCAACATGCAGTTAGCGGATTTATCGGAGTTTTAATCTGCGCCTGGTTCGCGAATCGAACCGGTAACGCTAGTGATCTATACATTCCTAAGCTTCTGACCAATTTGGGTTATGGCACCGTCTATCTCATCGCCAATTTAGCTGGCTGGCCGATACTCGGTCTCTTGCTCGGCCCCATTCTTGGCGAGAATCTCAAATGGCGTAACCATCCAGAGCGAAAGCGCGCCTACATGCTGGCCAGTTGGCTCTGGGTTGCCATGTTCTTTACCCGAATCGCTGTGCAGTACCCGATTTATCGGACTGGAAATGTGAATCTTCTTGGAACCGTGAACTTAGCGATGGGTTATCCGCTCTTTCTAGCAACTGCGTATGGTTCGTGGCAGATTATTAAGAACGCGCCAGCGATTCCAGCTGAGCGAACAGATACTACTGAGCGATAAAACAGCCCTTGATTTGATCTTCAGCCGCAGCTGAGGCGACAAAAAGTAGTTCATCTCCGGCGGTAAAGACATCGCTGGCAGTCGGTGCAATAACGCGACCATCGCGAACGATAGCTGCAAGAGATGCATCTTCGGGAAGTGTTACTTCTTCTACAGTCTTTCCAATACAGATTGAGGAATCTGGAAGAGTAATTTCAACAAGATTTGCTTGGCCTCGTCTAAATGAGAAGAGACGGACAACATCTCCGACGCTGACGGCCTCTTCAACGAGTGCGGCAATAATGCGAGGAGTAGATACAGCAACATCAACGCCCCATGATTGATCAAAGAGCCATTCATTCTTTGGGTGGTTAATTCGCGCAACAACGCGAGGCACTCCGTATTCAGTCTTTCCTAGCAGCGCCGTTACAAGGTTGACCTTGTCATCACCAGTTGCTGCAACTAAAACCTGACACTTATTGAGTTGGGCATTATCAAGAGCTGCAATCTCGCAGGCATCTGCCATCAACCACTCTGCATCAGGCACAGAATCAATCTTGAGCGCCTTTGGATCACGGTCAATCAGAAGAACTTGATGGCCATTATCGAGAAGTTCGCGAGCGATAGCGCGACCCACATTTCCTGCTCCGGCAATTGCAATTCTCATAGGTTAATTCCCTGGCCCTTGTGTAAGTGCGCTCTCAGCAATCGCCATCTTGTCATCTTGAATTGTCATATGAATTAAATCGCCATCTTGTAGAACTGTGTGTGCTTCTGGAATCAGCCCTTCGCCGAGGCGTGTAAGAAACGCTACGCGGGCCTCTGTCGCTGCTTCAAGTTCTGTGATGGGGCGGCCATACCAATCAAGGTGAGGATGCACTTCGAGAAGTTGCACAGTTCCAGTGGCATCACGCCATTCAGAGCGCGCACCACCTGGTGCAATGCGACGCAAGATTTGATCGGTTGCCCAAATAACAGTTGCAACAGTTGGAATACCGAGGCGCTGATAAATTTCTGCGCGGCCTGGGTCATAAATTCGAGCAACCACATTGGTAACGCCATAGCTTTCGCGAGCAACGCGCGCTGCCAAAATATTTGAGTTGTCACCGTTACTGACGGCCGCAAAAGCTTGTGCACCTTCAATGCCCGCTTCGAGCAGAGTATCTCGGTCAAAGCCAACGCCGACCACAGTGCGGCCCTTAAAGTCTGGGCCGAGGCGGCGGAAGGCTTCCTTTGATTGATCGATCACTGCAACTGAATGTCCGGCTGCTTCTAGCTCGATTGCGAGTGAGGATCCCACTCGACCGCAACCCATGATTACTACGTGCACGGGACTAACTTACTACTAGGCTAGCCATTATGTCTCCACACAG
Source organism: Candidatus Nanopelagicaceae bacterium (assembly GCA_965267875.1). Taxonomy (GTDB): domain Bacteria; phylum Actinomycetota; class Actinomycetes; order Nanopelagicales; family Nanopelagicaceae; genus Planktophila. The sequence goes on from OZ254157.1 coordinate 559,365, forward strand.
TCGAAAAGCTTTATCTGTTGGAGACCGCTTTACCGTCACGATTGAAAAAATCGCTCATGGTGGCCACTTTATTGCGCGCCACGAGGGCGCTGTCATATTTGTGCGCCATGCAATCCCAGATGAGGTCTGCACCATTGAAATTACCAGCGTGGGAACTTCATTTAACCGCGCCGATGTCATTTCAGTGGAGAGCGCATCTACAGATCGCGTCAGCGCTCCGTGTAGATATGCACATCGCCAGGGCTGCGGCGGGTGCGATTTTCAACATATAACCCCTGCTCGGCAACGTGCGCTCAAAGGCGATGTCATCACAGAACAGTTTGCTCGCATCGCCAAGATGGAGATAGCTGTCGAAGTCGAGGAGGTCGCAGCCCCTCTTGGTTGGCGCACTCGTTGCGCTGCTGTCACCACCAAGGCTGGTGTGCTCGGTTTCTATCAAGCACGAAGCCACTCGATAACTCCGGTAGATGATTGTCGAATTCTTGTCCCAGAAATGAAGTTTGCAGAGCTATCAGCGCGGGGTGCAAAGGCAGATCAACGTATTGAGATCTCACTTTCCAATACTGGCGAGCGAACGATTGCATCTGCCAATACTCGTGAAGAGACTCCGGTAAGAACTTCAGATGGTCCAGATGTAGCGCACTATGAAATTGCTGGCAGAGTTTTAGAGGTAAGCCAAAAATCATTTTGGCAGAGCCATAAAGATGCGCCTCGAGTTTTAACGGAAGTTGTTAAAGAGTTTGCCCAAGTGGTTCCTGGAGATCGCATCCTGGATCTCTATGGGGGAGTAGGACTATTTACTGCCGCGCTACTTGCCGAGGTCGGTAGCGAAGGCGCTATTGATCTTGTCGAAGGCAGCAAGAGCGCGACAGCGGATGCACGGAGAAACTTTGCAGAAGATTCAGTTGTAACTGTCCACACGGGCGATGTCGCAAAGATTCTGCCGCGCTTTAGTCAGGCAAGCGTCATCATCCTTGATCCGCCTCGAGAAGGAGCGGGTAAAGAGGTAATTGCCGAATGTGCTCGCCTGTTGCCACGAACGATTGTCTACGTCGCTTGCGACCCAGCGGCGCTGGCGCGCGATGTTTCATACCTACGCGAACACGGGTTTGCGCTGCAGCAGCTACGCGCCTTTGATCTCTTCCCTATGACACATCACATCGAAAGTGTTGCGCTCCTGACTTTAGATAAGGTATCTTGACGTCAAGATACTTATGAAAGAAGGCTCGGGATGAGTAAGAACTCCCTCGGTACCAAGAAGAACCTCACTGTTGCAGGTAAAGATTATGAAATCTTCGATATCTCAACTTTGGCAGCAGCAAAGGATCTTCCTTTCTCGCTCAAGATTCTCTTAGAAAATCTCTTGCGCACCGAAGATGGCGCCAATATCACCGTCGATCACATTAAGGCGTTAGCCGAATGGGATCCATCCATCGAGCCAGATACTGAAATTCAATTTACCCCTGCCCGCGTTGTTATGCAGGACTTCACCGGCGTTCCTTGCATCGTTGATTTAGCGACGATGCGTGAAGCAATTGTTGAGCTAGGCGGAGATCCGGCAAAGGTTAATCCACTTGCTCCAGCAGAACTCGTCATCGACCACTCAGTGATTGCAGATGTCTTTGGAACAAAGGATTCTTTTGAAAAGAATACAGATATTGAATACGAGCGAAATCGCGAGCGTTATCGCTTCTTACGTTGGGGTCAGGGCGCTTTTGATGAATTCAAAGTCGTTCCACCTGGAACTGGAATTGTGCACCAGGTAAATATCGAATACTTAGCTCGTGTTGTTATGACTCGTACCGTCGGAGGCGTTCTTCGCGCTTATCCAGATACCGTTGTCGGAACTGATTCACATACAACGATGGTCAACGGCCTTGGTGTACTGGGTTGGGGAGTCGGTGGAATCGAGGCAGAAGCAGCGCTCTTGGGTCAGCCAGTTTCCATGCTCATCCCACGTGTAGTCGGATTTAAGCTCTCCGGCGAACTTCCGGTCGGAACAACAGCGACCGATATGGCTCTGACAATTACCGAGATGTTGCGCAAGCATGGCGTTGTCGGCAAATTTGTTGAGTTCTACGGCCCAGGAGTTGTCTCAGTACCAATGGCAAACCGAACAACCATCGGAAATATGTCACCAGAATATGGTTCTACCTGCGCCATCTTCCCCATTGATGAAGAGACTCTCCGTTATCTACGCCTGACAGGTCGCACTGAAGATCAAGTAGCTCTTGTTGAAAAGTATGCCAAGGCGCAGGGAATGTGGCATGACCCAGCGGTCTCACCTCGCTTCTCTGAACATATCGAGCTCGATCTCTCTAGCGTTGTCTCATCTATCGCTGGACCAAAGCGTCCGCAAGATCGCATCTCTCTGACTGCATCAAAGAGCGCATTTGAAAAGGTATTGCCGTCTTACTTCTCTGAGAAGACCGGAAAGAGCGCATACCCAGTAAAGGTGGGAGAGAAGGCAACGACCATCAAGAATGGCGATGTCGTCATCGCTTCCATTACCTCGTGTACCAACACCTCTAATCCATCAGTAATGATTGGCGCAGCGCTCCTTGCTAAGAAGGCGGTAGAGAAGGGACTTACCTCTAAGCCTTGGGTAAAGACCACGCTCGCTCCAGGATCTAAGGTCGTTACCGATTATTACGATCGCGCGCAGCTCACTCCATACATGGAGGCGCTCGGCTTTAACTTGGTCGGCTACGGATGCGTTACCTGTATCGGTAACTCTGGGCCGCTACCGATTGAAATTAGCAAAGCGGTCAATGAGAACGATTTAGCTGTTACAGCTGTTCTTTCAGGTAACCGCAACTTTGAAGGCAGAATCAGCCCAGATGTAAAGATGAATTATCTGGCCTCACCTCCGCTCGTTGTTGCCTACGCCCTTGCTGGCACGATGGATCATGATTTTGAGAAGGATTCACTCGGCAACGATAAGGATGGCAACCCAGTTCTTCTGAAAGATATCTGGCCATCAGCTGCTGAAATTCAAGCAGTTATCGATTCATCTATCTCATCTGAGATGTTTACCAAGGATTATGCGACTGTCTTTGAAGGCGATCACCGCTGGAAGTCACTGGACACCCCAACAGGAAAGACTTTCGAATGGGATCCACAATCTACTTATGTACGTAAACCTCCATACTTTGATGGAATGCCAGCCCAGCCAGAAGCGGTAAAGGATATTTCTGGCGCACGCGTCTTGGCCATTCTTGGAGATTCCGTCACAACAGATCACATCTCACCGGCTGGAAACATTAAAGCTGATTCTCCAGCTGGAAAGTATCTTGAAGCGCACGGAGTAGATCGTAAGGACTTCAACTCTTATGGATCTCGACGTGGAAATCACGAAGTAATGATTCGCGGCACCTTTGCGAATATTCGCCTCAAGAATCTATTACTAGATGGCGTCGAAGGTGGATTTACTCGTAACTTTTTGAGCAATGGTGATCAGAACACAATTTATGATGCCTCTGTTGCATATCAAGCAGCAGGTGTACCACTCGTTATTCTCGCTGGCAAAGAGTACGGATCAGGTTCATCTCGTGACTGGGCAGCTAAGGGAACAGCGCTCCTAGGAGTACGCGCTGTGATTGCAGAAAGTTTTGAACGTATCCATCGTTCTAACTTGATTGGAATGGGCGTTCTGCCATTGCAATTCGTTAACGGAGAAACTGCGCAATCACTTGGCCTCAAGGGCGATGAAGTATTTTCTATTGCAGGGGTAACAGCTCTCAATAGCGGCGCTATCCCTAAAGAGGTCACTGTGACCGCAGGAGATAAGGTGTTCAAGGCCAAGGTACGTATCGATACGCCAGGCGAAGCGGATTACTATCGCCACGGCGGAATCATGCAGTACGTACTGCGCCAGTTGCGCGGTTAATCTAGACTCATCCCTATGCTCGAATCTCTCAAAGGACCAGATGATCTGCGCGGGCTCACCCCTGAACAGCTCAATGAGTTATCTGAAGAGATTCGCCAATTTCTCATCACCAAGGTCTCAAAGACTGGTGGCCACCTAGGTCCTAACTTGGGCGTTGTCGAGTTAACGATTGCTCTCCATCGCACCTTCGATTCGCCAAAAGATGTCATTCTCTTCGATACAGGACATCAGTCGTACGTTCACAAAATCCTTACTGGTCGCGCCGATCAATTTGATGGGTTACGTCAGCGAGGCGGTATTGCAGGATATCCAAATCGTCGCGAGAGCGAACACGATGTCATTGAAAATTCTCATGCCTCAACTGCCCTTTCGTGGGGAGATGGAATCTCTCGTGGATTCACCCTGACTGGACAGACCGATCGCCACGTTGTTGTCGTTGTCGGAGATGGCGCCCTTACCGGTGGAATGTCATGGGAGGCGCTCAATAACATTGCAGCTGCCGAAGATCGTAATTTGATGATTGTCGTTAACGATAATGAACGTTCGTATTCACCAACAATTGGTGGTCTAGCAACTTATCTTTCAACGCTGCGCGTTACCCAAGGCTATGAACGTTTCTTAGATTGGGGCAAGGAAGTTCTCTCAAAGACTCCCGTTGTCGGTACGCCTATCTACGAGACTCTTCATGGCATGAAGAAGGGCATCAAGGACATCGTTGCTCCTCAGGGAATGTTTGAAGATCTGGGACTTAAATACGTTGGTCCCATCGATGGACATGACATCGTTGCGATGGAGCGAGCCTTTGCTCAAGCGAAAGAATTTGGCGAACCAGTTCTTGTACATGTCATTACCGAAAAGGGACGGGGCCATAAGCCAGCGGTTGCCGATGAAGCAGAGAAGTTCCATGCAGTTGGCGTCGTCGATCCTGAGACAGGAACGCCACTTGCCAAATCTGCCACCAGTTGGACTAGTGTTTTTGCTGATGAGTTAATCGCTTTAGGACGTACCCGTAAAGATATTGTGGCAATCACGGCTGCGATGTTGGGGCCAACTGGTCTTGATAAATTCGAGAAAGAGTTCCCAGAGCGCACTATCGATGTCGGTATCGCCGAACAACATGCTGTTACTAGCGCCGCTGGACTTGCCTATGCCGGGATGCACCCTGTTGTTGCCGTCTACTCCACATTCCTTAATCGCGCCTTCGACCAATTGCTTCTCGATGTTGCGCTCCACAAGGCTGGAGTTACCTTTGTCTTAGACCGCGCAGGAATTACTGGCGATGATGGACCGTCACACCACGGTATCTGGGATTTAGCGCTTACTGGAATTGTTCCAACGCTCCATGTTGCAGCACCACGTGATGCGGCACGTCTGCGCGAAACGCTCCGCGAAGCAGTTGAAATCAGCGATGCGCCATCTCTGATCCGCTTCCCAAAGGGTGCGGTGCAAAGCGATATCCCGGCCTTTGAACGACGAGATGGAATTGATGTTCTCTATCGAGGCGAAAGCGCAGATGTTCTCCTCATTAGCGTGGGCTCGATGGCAGCTATCGCTGTCGAAGCTGCATCTCAGGCTTACCGCGAAGGTGTTGGAGTAACTGTGATTGATCCACGCTGGGTAAAGCCACTTCCGCAGACCTTGGTATCAATGGCGCAGCGTTACAAGAGCGTTGTTGTTCTAGAAGATGGTATTCGCCATGCCGGAATCGCTAGCTCTATCTCAGAGCTATTCCGTGAAGCAGGGCTCAACGTGGCTCTTCATAGCATCGGCGTTCCACTTGAATTTATCGAGCACTCAAAGCGCGCTGAAATCCTAGAAGATCTTGGAATTACAGCTCAGAAGATTTCACGCGATATCGTCGAGTGGAGTTCTACTGTGGAAGAGATGCAATTCCCGGCGCATGAAAACGCTGACCACAAACAGACTCGCTAATTCCTTCGCGATCTAAGTACGGCAAAATTCCGCCGAGGTGCATCGGCCAGCCAGCGCCCATCAACATGCAGAGATCAATTTCTGCAGGGGTTGAGACCACACCTTCATCGAGCATCATGCGCGCCTCTTCTGCAAGAGCCTTCAGCGCGCGTGCACGCACTTGCTCAGTAGTTGAGGGAGTAGTTCCCTTATGGACAAGTGCAACGGCTGCAGGATTTGGGCCAAAGCTGCCATCTTCATTTTTAATGTAGAAAGTCTTTACGCCTTCCTTGACCATCGCTTGCATCGTAGGGGAGATGCGATAGCGCGGACCGAGGTTTTCATGCAAGGTTTCGGCGACATGGAGCGCAACGCCAGGTCCAACCAGACCAAGCAGTTCAAATGGTGACATCGGGAATCCAATAGAGCGCATCGCATTATCTGCAGTGGCTGGATCTGTTCCTTCATCGACAGCATCAGTAATTTCGCCCATAAAGCGGGTGAGCAGTCGGTTCACAACAAAACCTGGCGCATCCTTACAGATGATCATGGTCTTCTTAAGCTCTTTACCAATACTGACAGCCGTTGCAGTTGTTACATCATCTGTCTTTGAGGTGCGGGCAATTTCGAGAAGCGGCATGATCGCAACAGGATTGAAGAAGTGGAATCCAACAACTCGCTCAGGATGTTCTAGCCCTTCGCTCATACGTTCTACTGAAAGTGATGAGGTATTTGTGGCCAAGATACATTCTGGTCCCACAATCTTCTCAAGCTTCTTAAAGAGATCCTGCTTGAGCGATAGTGCTTCGAAGATGGCCTCAATGATGAAGTCACATCCTGCAAATGCGCTCTGATCTGCGCTACCGCTGACAAGGAGAGAGAGGCGAGCGGCTGACTCTGCGCTCATACGCTTCTTCTCAACTAACTTCGCTAGTTCGTTGCGAACCCAGGCAACGCCCTTATCCGCGCGCTCTTGGTCGATATCAGTCATGACAACTGGACATTTGAGATTACGCACAAGAAGAAGTGCGAGTTGTGAAGCCATGAGGCCGGCTCCTACAACGCCGACTCGTGCAACCTTTCGAGCAAGGGCGGGCTTTGGCGCACCCTCCACTTTTTTACGCTTCTTCTGAATGAGATTAAAGGCATAGAGCGATGCGCGTAGTGGATCAGACATGGTGAGATCTGCCAGAGTGGCATCTTCTGCATCAAAACCTTCGCCCTTTGTATTCTTCTGGGCAGCTTTAATTAACTCAAGGGCCTTCATAGGTGAGGCAATCTCTGCGCCTCCATACTTTTTGAGAGCAGCAGCGCGTCCTGCAGCGAGTGCGCTCTCCCAAGCAGGATCGTTTGAGTAATCCTTACGTTCAATCTTTCTACTTCCATTAAGAACTGATGCAACGAAGGCGACAGATTTTTCAAGGAAATCAGCTGGTTCATAGACTGCATCCACTACGCCGAGAGCAAGCGCATCCTTAGCTTTCATCATGGTGTTGTTGTTGAGCGCGTTATGGATAATTACCTGCACGGCTCGCTCTGGTCCAATCAGCTTTGGCAAGATTGTGGCGCCACCCCAACCTGGAACAAGTCCAAGGAAAACTTCTGGGAGAGCGGTAAAGGCGGTGGTTGCTAGGGTGCGATAGTTGCAATGAAGCCCAACTTCTAAGCCACCACCGAGAGCAAGTCCATTGATGAATGCGAAGGTAGGAATTCCGATTTCATCAAGACGTCTAAAGACATCGTGACCAAGTTTTCCGATGGCTAGCGCCTGTTCGCGCTTTGCTAAAAAGGAGAGAGCGGATAGGTCTGCACCTGCTGCAAAGATAAATGGCTTTCCTGTAATTGCAATTGCGGCCGGTTTACGGGATGCCGCATCGGTAATTGCCGCATCAAGGGCGGCAACAGATTGTGGTCCAAAGGTATTTGGGCGAGTGTGATCGAGTCCGTTATCGAGAGTGATGAGAGCAAGTGAGCCCTTGCCTCCAAAGGGAGCGAGGTCAACATCGCGCACAAGAGCGTGGGTAATAACTTCTTCAGGAGCGCCTTCTGGAAGCGTGATTGCAGTTGTCATTACTTCTCTCCTCCTGTGTAGTGAGGGTTTTCCCAAATAACAGTTCCACCCATACCGAGACCGATACACATGGTGGTGATGCCGTAACGCACCTCAGGCTTCTCTTCAAAGGTACGTGCCAGGTTGAGCATTAGGCGCACACCAGAGGAGGCAAGTGGATGGCCAACAGCGATTGCGCCACCGTAAGGATTAACGCGAGGATCATCATCGGCAATTCCAAAGTGATCAAGGAAAGCTAATACTTGTACGGCAAAGGCCTCATTGACTTCAAAGGCGCCGATATCTTCAATCTTGAGCCCAGCTTTTGCAAGAGCTTTAATAGTTGCAGGAACTGGTCCGTAGCCCATGACTTCAGGTTCGACTCCAGCGAAGGCGAAGGTCACTAGACGCGCCTTAATTGTTAAGCCAAGTTCTTTCGCCTTATCTTCACTCGCCAGCAACGCCGCAGTAGCGCCATCATTGAGACCAGATGAATTTCCAGCGGTGACGCGACCTGCGGGACGAAATGGAGTTTTCAGCCCTGCCAGGCCTTCCATTGTGGTTGTAGGACGGGGGCCTTCATCAACTGTTGCAACGCCCCAACCAAGTTCTGCGCTCCGTGCGGCTGTTGGAATTAAATCTCGCTGTAACTTTCCATCGGCATATGCTTGAGCAGTCTTCATCTGAGAGTTATAGGCATAGCGATCGGCGCGCTCTTTAGTTAATTGCGGAAAGCGATCATGTAAACGCTCTGCAGTTGCACCCATGGCGAGCGCATCTTGTTCTACCAACTTCTCTGCCAAATAACGGGGATTGGGATCCATGAGCTCGCCCATAGGATGGTTGCCCATATGTTCAACGCCACCTGCGATGGCGATATCAATTGCGCCCATTGCAATTGCGCCCGCGATCGTTGTCGTTGCAGTCAGCGCTCCTGCGCACCAGCGATCGACTGAATAACCAGGAACAGTCTTTGGAAGTCCAGCCAATAACGTTGCGCTGCGACCGATATTCATACCTTGATCACCTGTTTGAGTTGCCGCAGCGATTGCAACATCTTCAATCGCATCAGGTGAGACCTTGGGGTTGCGCTCAAGAAGCCCACGCATCGCACGGACCATCAGATCATCAGCGCGCGTTCCGGCATACATGCTGCCGGCCTTTCCGAAAGGAGTACGAACTGCATCAACCAGAACGACTGAGCGAAGAGTGTTGGACATGAGAAAGGGCCTCTTTCGGTAGTGATGTTTCAAGGTTACTTGCCAGTAGCCCACTTTGTCACCACCAGCTATGTGACTAATTACGCAACATATTTGTTGCGTAATTCCCTGCCCTCGGTTAGCCTGCTCTTATTGCGATGTGTTTACGCTAGGGGAGTTCATTGAAGAAGCTTTTGATAGGTGTTGGAGTCATTGCAGGTGCGCTCGTCATTGGTGGCGCAGCATGGGTCGGCATGGGCTCTGATAACGCTACTGATGAGGTCAAAGAGCTCACCATTTACTCTGGCAGGTCGGAAGAGTTCATCGCCCCATTCTTTGCGAACTGGGAGAAGGAATCAGGAATCACACTCAACATCCGCTATGGAGACTCCGCTGAACTTGCGGCTCAGATTTTAGAAGAGGGCAAGAACTCACCAGCTGATCTCTTTCTTTCACAGGATGCGGGCTCACTCGGAGCAGTATCTGCAGCCGGGCTACTTAAGTCGCTACCTGACTCGGTAGCAACTCAGATTGAAAGCCAATACATCGCCGGCAATCGCACGTGGGTGGGAGTCACAGGGCGCGCTCGCGTCTTTGCCTATCGTCCAGGAGCTGTGACAACACTTCCGCAATCTGCTGCCGACCTGACTAAGCCAGCTTATAAGGACAAGGTTGGAATCGCGCCAAGTAATGCATCCTTCCAAGCCTTCGTCACAGCGCTCATCAATGAAAAGGGCGAGAAGTTTGCCGAAAAGTGGCTAAAAGACATCAAGGCAAATGGCGCCAAAATATTCTTAAAAAATAGCGCCATCGTTGAAGCTATCGATAAAGGTGAAATCGATTTAGGTTTGGTTAACCATTACTACACCTGGGAGGTCAGCGAAGCGCTCGGCCGAAAGATTAAGGTTGAGAACGGTTTCTTTGCACCAGGAGATATTGGCAACCTCGTTAATGTCTCAGGGATCGGAGCTCTTGCAACGAGCCAGAAGAGTGATGCGGCAATCGACCTCATCAACTTTTTAACTTCTGAAACAACTCAGATTGCCTTCGTAGAAGATACTCATGAATACTCGCTAATCTCTGGAGTTAAGTCGCCAGAAGCTCTTCCCGATTTGAAGAGTATTGGTTCACCGCAAGTAGATCTTGGAGCACTTGAGAACGTGCAGAGAACACAGGACTTATTGATCAGGGTTGGCCTGCTTTAGTGAAAAAGCTATGACGTGAAAACTCAGAAAGACTTCGGAAGTTATGGTTTGAGGGCCCTCGTAGTGGGGGTCCTCATACTTATCTCACAACCGCTGATTTACTTGATTATCCGAGCTTCTGAGAAGTCCGGCACAGACGTTATTGCGCTCTTAACCCGGCAGAAGACGCTCGAAGTTCTCGGCCTAACTCTGGCGCTGCTCTGTATTGTCGTTGCTGTTAATGTTTTTCTTGGCACAGCGATTGCCGCTGGTCTTCACTACGTGCGAATTCCATATCCACGTCTTCTCTTTGTTTCTACAATTTTGCCGCTGGCAATTCCTTCATATGTTTTTACCTATACCTGGATAGCGCTGATCCCATCTCTGCAAGGTTTATGGGCAGCTGCTTTCATCCTGGTTTTATCGACGATGCCCTATATGTTGCTTGCTGTCTCAATCTCATTTGCACGTATCGACTCTGGGCTGATTGAGGTTGCGCGCTCTCTTGGGCTCTCTAAATTTGCTGTCTTTACCCGAGTCATCCTGCCGCAGGTGCGCCGCAGCATCAGTGCGGGTGCACTTCTATCTGGCCTCTATGTCCTTAGCGACTTCGGCGCAGTCTCTCTGCTCAACGTCGAAACGCTCACTGTCTCGATTCAGAATCTCTTTAAGTCCTCATACGATCGCAGCGCTGCCTCAGTAATTGGACTGCTCCTCTTTCTGGCTGCTGCCATATTTGTCTCACTCGAATCTGTACTCAAGGGGCGTGACTTTGAATCAAAGAGCGCTGAAGGTTTTCAAGAACGTATACGCCGAGTAAATAACCTTCCTCTTTCAATTCTTACCACCGCAGTGCTTGCGCTCTATAGTCTTTTGGCTGTCGTTCTTCCCTTCTATGTACTCATCTCGCGTTACTTGCAAAATCCAAGTGCAGTGGCAATTTCAGATTTAGCAACTGCGGCGCTCTCAACTATCTCAGTTGCTGCGATGGGTGCTTTCATTGCATTTCTACTCTCTCTGCCACTTGCCTTTCTGGCAACACAAGGTGCTAGCGCCTTTGCGTCGGTAACAGAGAAGGTAACTCTGATGGCCCACGCACTTCCTGGCGTGGTTGTTGGTTTAGCGCTCGTTTCATTCGGTTCCCGCTTAGGCCCTCTCTACCAATCAATATTCCTTCTGGCCTTTGCATATGCAGTGCTCTTTCTTGCAAAATCTGTGGCATCGACTTCTGCAGCGTTGAGTCTTGTGTCACCGCAGCTCAAGGAAGTTGCTGCAACTCTTGGTAAGAGTAAATCGAGCGTGACGATGCAAGTTGTCTTTCCGATTGCGCTACCGAATTTAGCCCTCGGAGTATTACTGGTCTTTTTGACTGCGATGAAGGAGCTACCGGCAACTTTGATGCTCAGACCAACAGGTATGGACACGTTAGCGACAGAGATTTGGAGCTATGCAGCAATTAGTAGATTTAATGAGGCCGCTCCATATGCACTATTATTGGTACTCATCGCAGCAATTCCGACTTTTATATTAACTATTCCGCGAACTGCCCAAAGGGAAACTGAGAAGAAGGTGAGTTATCTCTAAATGACCTCACTGAGCGTTTCTCATCTCACTGTAAATTTTGGTAGCCGCACGGTTATCTCTGATCTCTCCTTTGAACTTCGCCAAGGTGAGATTGCATCTCTTTTAGGTCCATCCGGGTGCGGAAAGACCACCCTCTTGCGCGCCATTGCTGGTCTCATCCAGCCGGCGAGCGGAGCAATTCGATTTGGCTCACAACTGGTGGGCGTCTCATCAGTGGTGCTTCCACCTCATAAGCGCGGTACAGGATATGTACCTCAACAAGGTGCGCTCTTTCCTCACTTAACTGTTGCAAAAAATATTGCCTTCGGCCTTGATAAGAACACATACACAAAGACCGAGATTGCCGATATCACCCACGAGATGATTGGGCTCATTGGTATGAAGGGGATGGAGGATCGTCTTCCTTCTCAACTATCGGGAGGACAGCAGACGCGTGTAGCTCTCGCTCGAGCCCTTGCGATTAAACCTAAGCTGATCTTGCTCGATGAACCGTTTTCAGCACTTGATGCAGTTCTGCGCGATGAGTTACGTACCGAAGTTGTTGGTTTGCTGCGCGAGTTAGGGTCGACTGCAATCCTTGTTACCCATGATCGTGAAGAGGCGCTGGTCTCCTCCGATCGCGTGATTCTGATGCGCGATGGCAAGGTAGCCCAGAACGGAACGCCGGAAGAGGTCTACGAAGCGCCTATTTCTCCTGAGATTGCGGCAAGCACGGGGGATGTACTGATTCTTCCTGCTCAACAGTCGGGTACTGGAGCCACCTTCTATCCGCTCTCACTGGAAGGTGCCGCGAGCATTGGCAGCGAGACTGGCTATGTAGTCATTAGGCCGGAAGAGATCCGCGTATCAACGAGCGCCGATATGGGCGTTGAGGGCTCGCTTATCCATATCGATTATTACGGCCATGATGCGATGCTGACGGTAAGCGTTGCGCAATCAAGCACACCTATTAAGGCCCGCGTTGCTGGCCCTGCTGATTTCACTGTCGGACAGAAGGTATACCTACAACACCTAGGTCCAGTTAGATACTTTTCTCGTCAGTAACTTCTGAATCGCTCACTTCTTCAACTTCTAGCGGTTCCTTCTCAAGTAGCGCAGCCTCCAAGATTGGGGCAGCGATCTCACTCTGCCAGCGACGCGCACCCATAGCAACGAGAGCCTCGGCAACGGTTGTCTCTGGTGGTTGCCAGCAAATTCGGCGCACAAGTTCGGGGGAGATGAGATTTTCTAGCGGGATAGAGAGCTCTTCTGCACGCACCTGTAAGTTAAAGCGCGCGTGAGATAGCGGCGCAAACTTTTCAGGAAAGCGCTCGCGCCAAATCTTGATGGGTGGCATCGCATCGCTCTTGCTGCGCGCCTCTGGCCATTGATCTTCCGGCATCGCAATGGCATCGGTAATGCAGCTGATCCATGTTGCCGCATTTTCAAGCCAGCGCGCTCGCAACCCGAGCGGCTTCAATATCTTCTCTAGATGTTTGCGATTGGTAATTGGTCCTTTATCTGAAGCGAGTGCAATCTCAGTGATTGCCGCATCCGAGAGCAATCGACTTGGAGATACATCTAACTCTTCAGCGAGTGTATTTCGCTCCTGCCAGAGTTCACGTACGACCGCCATATGGTTTCGCTTCTTCACCTTATGCATACCTGAAGTTCTACGCCAAGGATCTACTCGAGGTGGTGCTGGGGGAGCCGCCAAGATTGCGGCAAAATCCTCTAAGGCCCATTGCAACTTTCCGGCGCTTTCCAATAGCTGATACACCTTATTGCGAAGTTCCACGAGAAGTTCCACATCGAGGGCTGCGTAATTTAACCAGTCGGTTGGAAGTGGACGTTGCGACCAATCCACTGCTGAATGTTCTTTAGCAAGAGATACGCCCATCAGCGATTCCAGAAGTGGCCCTAGACCAACTCGAGGTAGCCCTGCGATACGCGCACCCAGTTCGGTGTCAAAGAGCAACGAAGGGTTAATTCCAAGTTCGCGCAGACAGGGAAGATCTTGCGTACTTGCATGCAAGATGACTTCTTCACCTTGTAAGAGTTGGTTGAGTTGAGCAAGTAACGGATGTCCTGGTCCAAAGGGGATGGGGTCAATCAGATGTAAGCCGCCACCTTCGCGCTTGAGTTGGATGAGATAAGCGCGTGCGCTGTATTTATAACCAGATGCACGCTCTGCATCTAAGGCAAAGGGGCCGCTACCTCGAGCGAGATCTGCGATTGCATCGGTAAGTGCAGCTTCAGTATCAATGACTGCAGGTAGCCCTGCAGATGGATGCAAGAGGGGAGTCGGTGCGGGAAGTTCTTCGTTTTCAACCACGGCGTCGGGCTGAACCAATAGATGCAACGCCATCTGGAATCGGTGGCAACCCAGAAACTTCGCTCATGAGATTACACCAGGCATTTACGTGAGAAAAGATATCGTCACGCGATTCAATAATGGGTGTCCAGGAAGCGCGAATTTCAATCTCTGAACCATCACTTCGCGGAGCTAACTTTCCAAAGGAGGCGCTAGAAACTCTTGTCACAGTTCCGCTCGGTGCTTTGTATTGGGCGCCGGTCGCGTTGAGTGAATCAAGGAGCCAATTCCAACCAACTTCAGGGAATAAAGGATCTTCTTGCATCTCCGAATCAACATCAGCGCGTAAGAAAGTAACGCATCGAAAGTCGCCTTCCCATGTGTCTTGCCCACCTGGTTCGTGCAAGATGACAAATCTGCCAGAGGCAACTTCATCACTCTCTGAACTATCTAGATGTGGCTGGGCCGAGACATCTGCTGTGAATGCAAAGGAGTAGGTTGCAAGCTTTTGAGGCGCGGGAACTTCTTCTAAGATTATTTCGCTGCGCGGGGTGATTGTGCGTAGATGCTCAACCATCTCTTCAAACGAGAACGATGCTGGCGACTTCACTGGTTAATTCTAAAGTTCACATCGCCTTTCGAGTGGGAGGCTGGCAGCAAAGGCAGGTAGAGTCCACCCAATGGCCAGCCTGCTTGCGCTACTTTCTAGCGCGTTATGGGGTACCGCGGATTTCTTTGGCGGCAAACTCAGTAAAAAGTATCCAGCTTTTGTAGTTCTGGGTGCGCAGCAATTCTTTGGTTTTCTCACTGGTGTAATTCTCGTGGTTGCTACTGGCGCATGGAGTGCGCAGGCGCTCGGTAGTGGTGGTTATCTGATTCCAGGGATCATCGCTGGCTTCACTGGATATGGTGGATTGGTCTGCCTCTACGCCGGACTTTCTACCGGACGCATGGGAGTTGTCTCACCGATAAGCGCACTGGCTGCGATCATTCCACTTGGTTACGCCTTGATTTATAAAGGAGACCAGCTCTCCCTTCTTGTTTCTCTGGGAGTAGTTCTTGCAATCCTCGGTGGATTTCTTGCCAGTGGTCCAGAAGTTTCTCAAGGAGTTCCTCTTAAACCGCTCCTTCTTGCGATTGGTGCCGCGCTCTTCTTTGGAACATGTTTGATCTTTATGGCGATTGGTTCTGAGTCAAGCGCGCTCATGACCATGACCACGATGAGAACATCCACCTTATTTATTGGCTTTTTTGTCTTATACAAGTATCGAGGTTCGATTCGATTTACTCGCGCTGAACTCCCGGTTTTGATCTTCATCGGAGTCGCAGATTTCGCAGCCAACCTACTCTTGGGTGTTGCCACAACAAAGGGCCTAGTTTCACTGGCGATGGTCCTTGGCTCGCTCTATCCAATCGCTACTGCGCTATTGGCCTATCTTTTGCTTCATGAGCGGCTACATAAAGTGCAATATGTGGGAATCGCCTCAGCCGTTGTTGGCGTTGCCCTAATCTCAGCTTTCTAGATTACTTGCGCGCTGAGATAAACCTGGTGCCATCTATCATCGTCTCACTCTGCTGCGAAAAGTAGTTAAGCAACTTAGCAATATCGATTTTATCTTCACCATCAATTACGTGAGTAATGCTGAGCTCGAGCGCATCAACTCGGCCAGCCAAGATCAATTCATCAATAATGCTTGCGCCAGCTTCCACATGCACATTGGGACCAAATGTCTTAATGGCGCGATCGAGAGCCTTTACCGGCGTCAGATTCCAACAATGCGCTAATCGATTATTGACGAGTGGATTAATCAGCGATCGTGAAATGACAACAACAGGAACAGGTGTTCTCTGATAAGGCTCTGTTCGCGCCGTGTTTCCACCGATGAGAATGCAATCAGCTGCGCGACGTCTGGCAAGAAATGAAGTTCTATCGGCAGCGCTGCTCACACCGGCAGAGTTACCCCCTTTTGCAGTAGATCCATCTGAGCCTGTTACAAGGGTTACAGTCACGGTCATGAGCGTAAGAATATTAAATTTCTCACTCTTTTATCCGCCATATACCCCGCTTCACATTGAAATTGGGCGCAGATGAGCGTTAGCCTTAAAACATGAGAAAAGGGCTAACCATGGGTGCAATCTCTGCATCCCTCATGGTTCTGATTACCCTGCTTCCGGCAACTCCTGTTGCAGCTGCGCAAACGTTAGCTCAAGTGCAAGCTCAAGTTATTCGTTTAGAGGAAGAGGCAACGACCGCTGCCGAAGGCGCACAAGAGGCGAAGGTGAAGTTAGCTACCCTCACACGTAGCTTGGCAGGAATCCAAGCTCAAGCTGCGCTACAAGCCAAGACGGTAGATGAAATCTCTCGGGTGCTGGGAACTATTGCAGTCAATCAATATAAGTCAGGCACTCTTAGCCAGAGCCTGGAACTTCTCTTCTCTACCGACCCGACGCTCTACTTATCTTCTGCAGGATCTCTTGAAGCGATCACCCGCCGCAAATCGACGCAACTACGAAAGTTTCAAACTGCTGAACTGCAACTGAATGCAACCTCACTCACTGTTGCAGATCGCCTCGCGCAGGTAAAGGCGCTGGAGAAGAAGCTGGCAGAGCGCAGCGCCTTCGCGCAACGGAAATTGGCTCAAGCGGAGCTACTTCTTTCTAAGTTAAAGAAAGAAGATCGCGAACGGCTAGCGCGTTTGGCCGAAGAGCGTGAAAATGCAGATCAACAGTCATCGCTGAAGGCGGCGAAGAGCGCTCTTGGCCTATCTGGACGCTCGGGAATTGCGCTCAAGTATGCGCTCCAGCAGATCGGTGACCGTTATGTTTTCGGCGCTGATGGAATGACCACTTGGGATTGTTCAGGGCTGACGATGCGTGCTTTCCAATCTGCCGGAGTAAAACTCCCGCATTCATCAGCTGCGCAATCTCGCATGGGAAAATCTGTTCCATTTAACCAGAAGAAGCCCGGCGACCTCATCTTCTTTGGTCGCCCTGTCTCGCACGTTGGAATTTATCTAGGTGGTGCGCGAATGGTCCATGCGCCTCGTTCAGGTTCACGTGTGAAGGTTGCACCGCTCAACATGGGACGTAAGCCTTTAGTTGCTGTCCGCCGCTTCTAATGTCAGCAAGAAAAATACTTTGTATAACAAATGACTTTGGGCCTCGTGCGGGCGGTATTGAAACATTCGTCATTGGCCTCATTGAAAGGCTTCCTAAGAACTCGGTAGTTGTCTACACATCGAGCCAAGAGGGTTCGGCGCCCTTTGATCAAGCATGGTTGCAGAACTACGGTGTGGAAGTTATTCGCGATCGATCGCGCACTCTTCTTCCTTCACTAAGAGTGGGAAGGGCCGTTCGAGCTTTAGTAAGGCAACGTCAGATTACGCGCGTCTTCTTTGGGGCGGCAGCGCCGCTTGGTTTGTTATCGCACGGTTTGCGTCGCGCAGGTGTTGAGCGAATTATCGCCCTTACGCATGGCCATGAAGTCTGGTGGGCAAAGGTATGGCCCTTTTCGGTATTGCTGCGCAGGATTGGGACAGGCGTTGATCACCTTACTTTCCTCGGTGAATTTACGGGGCGCAGTATTGCAAAAGCGCTCTCGCCAAATGCGCGGAGCGCGATGGTGAAGATTGCTCCTGGGATTGATACCAACCACTTTGCGCCTCATCCAGGAGCCATTAAGTTGCGCAGCGATCTAAAGATAAACGATAAGAAAGTTATCGTAAGTGTGGGTCGTTTAGTTCATCGAAAGGGTCAGGACACCTTAGTAGAGGCCCTTCCAAAGATTCTGCGGGAGATACCTGATGCCCATCTTCTCTTTGTTGGTGAAGGACCGCGGAGAGACTTTATGCAAAAGCGCGCCGACAAACTTGGCGTTACCGGACACATCACTTTCATCGGAAGAATTCAGTACCAAGATTTGCCACAGTACATATGCGCCGGAGATATCTTCGCCATGCCATCTCGCTCGCGCCTTGCCGGTCTTGAAGTTGAAGGACTTGGAATTGTCTATCTCGAAGCAAGCGCGTGTGGAATTGCTGTCATTGGAGGAACTTCTGGGGGAGCACCCGATGCGGTTCTTGATGGCCAGACCGGAATAGTTGTCGATGGAGAGTCGACATCTGATGTTGCAAGCGCTGCGATCAGGCTTTTGCAGAACCCTGAGTTAGCCCGAGAGATGGGTGCACGTGGTCGTCAATGGATTATTGATGATTGGCGCTGGGAACGCTGGGCTGCTGAGTTCAACGCCTTGCTCATAGAAGACCTGCCTTTCGCGCAACGTTAATTGCTTGTAATCGATTCTTCACACTGAGTTTTTGATAGATATGAGTCAGATGGGTTTTGAGCGTTGATTCAGAGATGAAGAGGGATTTCGCCAAAGCTGAGAGCGGTTCATCGGTAGGAAGCAAAGAGATGATCTGTAGCTCCCGTTGCGATAACCCAAATTTAAGTTGCTTTCTCTGCAGCGCATCCACAATCTCTTTCGCCGCAAATGAACTCGGTGATACTTGCGCATGCTCAATGGCTGCAATGAGTTCAGTCAGAGGCGCTGATTTATTCACATAGGCGCTAGCCCCCGCCTTCATAGCAGCCAAGAGAAAGTCATCAGATTCGTTAAAGGTCAGGACAACAATTGCCATTTCGGCAGAGATGGTGCGGACCCAACTGACGACTTCCAAGCCACTTCCATCGGGAAGATTGATATCGATAATGAGCAGTTGCGGACTTACATGTGCAATCTGCGCCAGCGCCTCAGCTTTAGTGGCGGCTTCAAACACTTGGATCTCTCCACGAGCTTCCAGAGCCCTTCGAATCCCAGACCTGACAACAGCATGATCATCAACAATTAGCGCGCGCGTAGTCACAGTAGAAGTGTGATGCGAACTCCTAAATCGGTATCAGAGTTATTCTCAATTACGATCGATCCACCTAGTTTGGCTATACGTTCTGAGATACCCGTCATTCCCCAGCGCCCATCTTTCATTATGGCTCCTCCAATCCCGTTATCGCATATCTGAAGATAGATGCGATTGTTGACGGGATAGAGGGTGATGCCAATTCGGGTAGCCCTAGAGTGCAGCCTGACATTACGTAGGATTTCACGAGCAATTGCAATGATTTCGTGGCCAACTTCAGGCGGTGCGCTTGCTGGCTCTATATCAAGCTCCAATTCGAAATCAGAGTACTCCTGCGAGATTAGAGATTGCAGTTGAGTAGAAATCGATTGTTGCGATTGGCTGCGCAGGTTGAAAATTTCAGAGCGAACCTTGCGCATCAGTTCATCGACCTGTAAACGTGATTCTCGGATAGATGAACGAGCGCTCTGCGGTAAGCCATCTGTTGCAAGGAGGAGATCTAACGAGTAACCAAGTGCAACTAAATCCTGCGCAATTCCATCATGTAGCTCCCGAGCCACATCTAGGCGCTCGGGAGTCGACATCGTGAATTACTTAGTGAAGAGGGCAGCGATCTCTGCAGCGTAATTCTGCGAGATCACATGGCGCTTCAGAGATAACTTCGCAGTGAGTTCGCCAGATGCGATAGTGAAATCCTTCGCCAAGATGGTGAACTTACGGATTGATTCAGCCTTTGAAACAGCTTTATTGGCTTCATCAACGGCTGTTTGAATGACTGCAATAAGGTCAGGGTCATTCACCAAAGTTTCAACAGTGGCTCCTGACTTATTATTTGATGCAATCCAACCCTTGAGCATGTCTGGATCAATTGTGATCAGTGATGCGATAAATGGTTGATTATCACCGACAACAATGCACTGGCTGATGAGGGGATGAGCGCGAAGACGATCTTCAAGTACTGCTGGGGCAACGTTCTTTCCACCAGCGGTAACAATGAGTTCCTTCTTGCGTCCTGTGATGTAGAGATAACCCTCATCATCAAGGCGACCTAAATCTCCAGATCTAAACCATTCGCCCTCAAAGACTTCTTGGTTTGCTGCATCGTTCTGCCAATATCCGCGCATCACGATTGGCCCCTTGATGAGAACTTCACCATCTTCGGCAATCTTGATTGATGTTCCAGGGATTGGTCTTCCGACAGAACCAACACGCAAACTCTTTGTGAGGTTAAGAGTTGCACCCGCAGTTGTTTCAGTAAGACCGTAGCCTTCGAGGATTGTGATGCCTGCACCGCGATAGAAGTGGCCTAGGCGTGTTCCAAGAGGTGCGCCCCCTGAGATAGCGGCTTCAACAGCGCCACCCATACCTGCGCGAATCTTTGAGAAGACTAGCTTGTCAAAGAGCGCATGCTTAAGAGTAAGAAGTGGATTAAAGCCACTCTTATCTTTTGCCTCGCTATAGGCGATAGCAACATCTGCTGCCTTGCGGAAGATCTTTCCTTTACCTGCAGCTTCAGCTTTCGCTTCTGCTCCGTTGTAAATCTTTTCAAAGATACTTGGAACTGCAAGGACGAAGGATGGCTTAAATGATGCAAGGTCTGCCGGTAGGCGCCCAACAGGGTCGCTGCAGTGAGCAAGGTGAAGCCCTGAGTGAATAGCGCCAATTTGCACCATACGACCAAAGACGTGAGCAACAGGTAGGAAGAGCAGAGTTGATCCACCAGGCTTTAAGAAGAGATCACTTGCGCCTTCTACAACGTTTCCACATTCAGATAGGAAGTTTGCGTGGGT
Organism: Candidatus Nanopelagicaceae bacterium; assembly: GCA_965267875.1. GTDB lineage: Bacteria > Actinomycetota > Actinomycetes > Nanopelagicales > Nanopelagicaceae > Planktophila. The sequence continues at coordinate 580,121 of OZ254157.1, forward strand.
GAGCTGAACTCCCTTAGGGCGCCCTGTTGTTCCTGATGTATAGATAAGAGTTGCCAAGCTTGCTGGGGCCAGAGAGTTACGTCGTCTTTCAATCTCATCATCAGAGATATTACTTCCTGTAGTTCTAAGAGTTGAAAGTACATCGTCTGTCATGATCCAGATGTGCTTGGTATGTGATGGAATAACTGGAGTTACCAACTCGCGGTGCGCAGGTGTTTCAACAATGAGTCCTACGGCGCCAGAATCGTTAAGAATCCAGTCAACCTGCTCAGGTGAGGATGTTTCATAGATTGGAACAACACATCCACCTGCATACCAAATTGCAAAGTCAAGGATTGTCCACTCATAGCGAGTACGCGCCATGATTGCTACGCGATCACCAATTTGGATTCCAGCAGCGACAAGACCCTTTGCGGTAGCGCGGATCTCTTCTTCCACTTGTCGTGCGGTGAGTGGTTGCCACCCATCACCGAGTGGACGTGACATCGTGACGCGATCTGGTTCAAACCAAGCGCGTTCTGCGATGAGATTGGTGAGGTTTCCTTCAGTAGCTGCAGGAATGATGGCCGGGACTGTGACTTCGTTCATGGCGCTAACGCTAGCGGTCAGAACCTAAAAAAAGGAAGATGTCCAACCTTTGATTTTTCCTCGAATCTCAGAATTCAGGCGGAGTTGGTAGCCTTGGGGCATGTCACAGAAGAGTACTTCCACAGTTGTCATTGATGCGCCGCTGGCCGATGTTCAAGCCGCGCTCTTCTCCATTGAGTCGTATCCTGAATGGCTCTCCTCGATCAAGAAGGTAGATGTCATTGAACGCGATGGACAAAATCGCGTTACGAAGGCGAAGCTCTCGATTGATGCGGGAGTGATGAAAGATCGCGTCGTCTTGGATTACGACTGGAGCGCAGAACCTGCAATTCTTACCTTCACGATGGATGAAGCAGATCTGTTGACTCAGATGGATGGCACATACACTCTCAAGGCGATTGACGCAGATTCCACCCAGGTTACCTATGAATTAGAAGTTGCAGTCTCTTTGCCGGTTCCTGCCATGATGATTACAAAGGCGCAGCAACAGACTATTGATGCAGCGCTTAAGGAACTCGGCGAGCACCTGGCGTAATGACTTTTACTATCGGAGTAGATGTCGGCGGAACTAAGGTTCTAGGCGGCGTTGTCGATGAGTTTGGCGAGGTTCACAAGACCGCCAGACGCGATACTCCTAAAGAAGGTGGCGCAGCGCTTACCGGTGCTATCGCCGAAGTTGCCAATGAATTGAAGGCACAGTTTCCAGTCGAATCAGTGGGTGTATCGGCTGCAGGATGGGTTTCCTCAGATCGCAAAACAATGCTTGCAACGCCGAATATTTCTGGATGGAATGGCGCTAATTTGCATCAAGAACTTACTGGCCTCATAGGGCTTCCCGTAATTTTAGAGAATGATGCTAATTGTGCAGCGTGGGGCGAAGCGCGTTTTGGCGCCGCCAAAGGCAAGCAGCAAGTTCTGCTTCTGACTATTGGAACAGGCCTCGGTGGCGGAATTGTTATTGATGGAAAGTTACATCGAGGCGCCTTTGGAATTGCTGCAGAGGTAGGCCATATGAGAGTCGTACCCGATGGACTCTTATGCGGATGTGGAGCCAAGGGATGCTTTGAACAATATGGATCAGGTTCAGCGTTGATGCGACATACTCGCGAGGCGATTGAACAGAACCCAGGAATTGCAGAGAAACTCTTAGCGCGAGGTGATGGATCTTTCTCTGGCCTCACCGGCACCATGATTATGGAGGCAGCTCGCGAGGGCGATGTGATTGCGATTGAGGCTTTTAGAACTACAGGTAAGTGGATTGGCGCTGGCGTTGCATCGCTATCTGCAATCTTGGATCCCGAAACCGTAGTTATTGGTGGGGGAGTCATTGATGCTGGCGAGCTACTTCTTGAACCAATTCGCGAAGCGGCAAAGCGACATATGCCATTCTCAGAGATTCTTCCGATGCCTGAAATTGTGGGAGCAACGCTTGGAAATCAAGCAGGACTTGTTGGAGTTGCAGATTTAGCTCGTCTTTAAAAATTAAATTGCAGAACCATCTTCTGGATTGTAGCTCTGCCGATTGTTCTTCCACTTCTTAAACGAAACTATTGCGCCCCGAATCTGTTCACGAATTCCGCGTTTTGGGATTACTGGCGGAGTAAAACGATTGAGGTCTTCAAATTTGTCGAGTTCATCCAAATATGTGGTCGGTGCAGATTCATCGAGTGAGAGACCTTCAACCATGGAATCAAATTCGGCCTTAATCAGTTCATCGTCATCAAATGAATCAGATCGCCCGCCTGTGGTCATGGTTTATGTTCGCACAAAGGGAGGCTTTCAGGCTAAATTAGCGCCATGAAGAACCTGCCGTACGGCACCCTGCGGGCCTTCCTCACACCATTTCTGATGGTGGCCTTTCGCCCCAAGGTAAAGGGTTTACGTAATGTGCCAGCATCTGGGCCTCTTATTCTCGCTTCTAATCATCTTTCATTTAGCGATTCAATATTTATGCCCCTCGTTGTTCCTCGCAAGGTCACCTTCTTGGCGAAGAGCGAGTACTTCACTTCGCCCGGACCTAAAGGTTTCATTAAGAAGTTAACTTTTATCGCACTCGGTCAAGTTCCAGTAGACCGCTCTGGCGGACGTCGTAGCGAAGCAGCGCTCATCACAGGTCTACAGGTTCTAGCTGAGGGCAATTCACTCGGTATCTATCCCGAAGGCACTCGCTCACCTGATGGTCGACTCTATAAAGGACGCACAGGTATTGCGCGCCTGGCTATCGAATCAGGTGCACCAGTTGTTCCTATCGCTATGTTTAATACCGACAAGATTCAACCAACCGGAACAGTCATTCCAAAGATTATGAGAGTTGGAATTACCTTCGGCGAACCCATGTACTTCGAGGGTGATTCGAGCGATTTGCAATATCTACGTGAAGTAACAGATCAGATTATGAAACGCATCCAACAGATGTCAGGTCAAGAATATGTTGACACTTATGCTGTCAAAGCAAAGAAGTCAGGGCTTAACGTCGAAAATAGCGAAGAGAACGATTAATCGATCTCGAGCTCAACGCGCTTAATTAGATAGTTACAGACGTTGCACTCTGGCCCTGGGTCAGGCATCCCACCTTCGATAGTGGTGATCAGCTCTTCAAGTAGGTTCATAAAGGTAGCGCTGTCACGCTCTACTGGGACATAGTGTTGGTTAACGCCAAAGCCATGTGAATTGCTAGCTAGCTCGCTCTGACGTGTTTCGGTAACACCGGCTAACTTCCAGATGAGTAGCCCCATAGTGGAGACTGGAAAAGGCTTTCCTTTATCAGGATTTTCAAGGGCATAGGCATAGGACTCAAGTTGCGGGGCATAAAAGGGTCCATTGTCGCGATCTGAATCCGAGACTTTGCAATCGATGATTGCAACTGTGCCATCCTCGTAATGACCTAGTAAGTCGTAGATACCGAGAATCTTCCAGCGAGTCTCAAAACCGTTGATTGAAATGGGTGCGCTCTTGACCCACTGCCCCCACTGCTTAACAACGCCGGGCTTAAGGGAAGGGTGCAGAGATTGCATAGGAGCTCGTCTGAAATGTTCTTCTTGTGAGTCAGCGAGCGGCTTAACCAGCGGAAACTCTTTCTTGAGCTCAAATTTGAACCAGTACTTTAACCAGAGGCAACGTTTGCAGGTTGATAGCCCAAAGGTTAAATCTGAAGGTGCGATCGTCTCGCGGGCTGGAGTTTCTGGTTTGCGCATCTGCATATTCTCTCGTCTTGTACTGACAAGTGCTTTGCGCAACACGTGCTTCCTTTACCTGAAACCACACCATAAGATGCGCAAATGACCGAAATCGTCACTTCGCGCCAGGGGCAGACCCTCGTAATCTCCTTCAATCGTCCCCAGAAGATGAATGCAATCACTCGCTCGATGTACGCAGGGCTTACTCAGAATCTCAATGAAGCTGCGGGAGATTTTGGAATCCGTTGTGTGGTCCTCACCAGCGAAGGCGATCACTTCACATCCGGTAACGACATTCGCGATTTCATGTCCAACCCACCAACTGAATCAGATTCTGATGTTGCCAAGTTTTTAGGTGCACTTCTTGATTTTCCAAAGCCTCTGCTAGCTGCTGTAAAAGGGAATGCCATTGGCGTTGGAACAACGATGCTGCTCCATTGTGATGTTGTAGTGGCTTCACCCACTGCCAACTTCTCCATGCCATTTACATCTCTTGGTTTAGTACCGGAAGCAGGTTCGAGCATGCTCTTTCCTAATCTGGTTGGGTATCAGAGAGCTGCCAAGGTCTTTATGACTGGTGAGTCATTTGGCGCAGCTGAAGCGAAGGAGATGGGGCTGGTTGCAACGGTTGCAGAGGATGCCTTTGCTGAAGCCATGGCTATCGCTGAGAAAATTGCCGCACAACCTCCGCAGGCAATTATCAATACCAAGGCGCTGATGAAGGCTGGCAAGCATGATGCAGTCGCTGCAGTGATGCGCGCTGAATTTGAAATATTTGCTCTGGCACTCCAATCGGAAGAAGCAGCTGAAGCATTTATGAACTTTATGGCAAAGAGAGGCAAGTAAATGTCACTACAAGGAAAGCGCATCTTCATCACAGGTGGATCTCGCGGTATCGGATTAGCAATTGCTCTTCGCGCCGCCCGTGACGGAGCATCGGTAGCAATCGCCGCCAAGACTGCAGAACCGAATCCAAAATTACCTGGCACTATCTATTCAGCAGCGGAAGAAATCAAGGCTGCTGGCGGAACAGCGCTTCCGATTCAATGTGACTTAAGAGATGAGGCTCAGATTGCTGCAGCGGTAGCGCAGGCAGCTGCTGAGTTTGGCGGAATCGATATTCTGATCAACAACGCAAGCGCCATTAATCTGACTCGTACAGAAGAGACTCCAGCAAAGCGCTTTGACTTGATGTTCGATGTCAACGTTCGCGGTACCTTTCTAACTTCTCAGGCAGCAATCCCGTTTCTACGTGATTCAGCTGAATCTGGCCGTAACCCACATATCTTGAATCTTTCACCACCGCTTTCTATGAAGCCAAAGTGGTTTAAGGACCACGTCGCCTACACAATGGCGAAGTACGGCATGAGTATGTGTGTACTTGGAATGTCAGAGGAGTTCAAACGCGATGGCATCGCCGTGAATGCGCTCTGGCCACGCACTGCAATCGAAACAGCTGCCCTGCAGATGATCCCAGGCGTAGATACCGCTGCTTGCCGTACTCCAGAAATTCTCTCCGATAGCGCCTACATCATCTTGAATCGCAACTCGAAAGAGTGCACAGGTAACTTCTTTGTCGATGACGAAGTTTTGGCCTCTGAGGGCATCACAGACCTTGAAAAGTATTCGGTTGTTCCTGGGACTAAGGATTTCTTACTCGATTTCTTCCTAGATTAAGAACTCTGCAGCGAACTCCTTTACTCTTGGCGCATGAACCTTGAGCTAAATGGCACCAATGTTATTGATGAAAGCGAGCGGGGCGGAAAAGCCTCTTCACTCTTCTGGCCTTGGTGCGGAGCAAATGTCTCACTCCTTGCCCTCTCATATGGTGCGTTCTTTTTAGGCTTTGGAATCTCCTTCTGGCAGGCAACGCTCGCAGCGCTTCTTGGAACAGTTCTCTCCTTCCTCCTGGTTGGCTTTAGTTCACTCGCTGGGAAAAAATCCAATGCTCCGACGATGGTGTTAGCGAGAGCGACATTTGGCGTAAAGGGCGCAGTTATACCTGGGCTTCTTTCCTATCTCGTCTTTGTGGGCTGGGAGATTGTGCTGATGTCGCTAGCAACCCTGGCCACAGGAACTGTCTTCATCCGCTTAGGAAACCTCGATCAAAACACTGCGATGGCTATAGGTTTTGCGATTGCAATTGCTCTTACTGTCTCAGCAGGAGTTCTTGGCTTTGCGGTCATCATGCGCATCCAACGTATTCTCACCATTGTCACGCTGGTTATGACGGTTGTTTACATCTGCCTGACCTTCAACAAAGTTGATTGGTCAGTGATTACATCTCTTCCATCTGGAAATGCTCAAGGCTTTATCGGCGCCATTATCTTTGGAGCAACCGGAATTGGGTTGGGTTGGGTAAATGCAGCTGCTGACTATTCACGCTACCTGCCACGCACTACATCCAGCAAGGCGGTTGTTGGCTGGACCGTCTTTGGCGCATCAGTTGTCCCAATCATTCTCGTCACTTATGGCGCTGCCCTTTCAGGTAGCAGCAAAGATTTATCCGATGCGATTGCCAGTGATCCAATTGGAGCGCTGACCACAATACTTCCAAGTTGGTATCTGATTATCTTCGCACTCGTTGCCATATTGGGACTCGTTGGGGGAGCGATTCTTAATCTCTACTCATCTGGTCTTGCCCTGATATCTATTGGACTGCCTGTCAAGCGCCATATCGCTGCATCCATTGATGCCGTCTTGATGCTGCTTGGCGTTATCTACTTCGTCTGGGTTGCCGATAGCTTCTTCTATCCGTTCCAAGGATTTCTCATCACTCTTGGTGTGCCAATTGCAGTATGGTCAGCGATTTTTGTCACCGATGTGCTTTTGCGTAAAACTTATAGCGAAACCGATCTGTATTCCCACAACGGGCGCTACGGAGGTTGGAACGTTCAGTCGATTGCGATTATGGCTATCGGCACCTTTGTTGGGTGGGGTTTTGTCACTAATACCTTTGCAAGTTGGTTCTCGTGGCAGGGTTATTTCCTCAGCGTAGTTGGGGGCAAGGAAGGTTCGTGGGCCTATACAAATTTAGGAGTCTTCTTCGCGCTACTGATTGGATTCGTTGGCTACTTCTTACTTGCTCGCAAAAAGATTACCCGCCAAGAATTAGCTTCGTGATAGTTTGATGTAATGCGTCGCTCAATCGCCCCTCTTCGCGACTTTCTACATCGCGAATCTGCAAGCGGAGTCCTACTACTAGTTGCAGCTCTTGCGGGCTTGGCAGTAGCTAACTCTCCTTGGTCAGGTACCTATTTCTCGGCCCTTAGCTCATCTTTTGAATTAGGTAGCGATTCGATTTATCTCAAGCTCACAGCGCTTAAGGTTATTAACTACGCGCTGATGACAATCTTCTTCTTCGTTGTAGGGCTTGAAATCAAACGAGAACTCACCTCTGGGCACCTGTCCTCATTCCGAAGTGCGATCATGCCTTTCCTCGGCGCTGTCGGCGGCATGCTCGTCCCGGCCGGGATTTACCTTCTCATTGCAGGGCGTGAAGCTCCAAGTGGTTGGGGAGTCCCGGTTGCAACAGATATTGCTCTGGCAGTTGGACTCTTAGGAATGATGGGAACAGCAGTTGTTCCACCGCTTCGCACCTTCTTACTCGGCCTTGCAGTCATCGACGATATCGGTGCAATTTTGATTATCGCCTTCATCTATTCCACCGGTGTAGAAGTGTCATGGTTTCTATTTTCTACACTCGCAGTTATTGCAATTGTTGCCATCAAGAAGTTCGGTGTCACCAACACCTCAGCATATGTAGTTGTTGGAGCTCTCCTTTGGTATGGGCTCTACCGAAGCGGAGTGCATGCAACCCTTGCCGGTGTAATTCTGGGCCTTTTGACTCCAAATCAACCAAAGGTAAATCCAGATCTTCACGATGAGGTAGATGGATCCGTTTCGGTGATTGAGTGGTTAGAGGCAAAACTTCATCCTTGGAGCAGCTTCGTCATTATTCCAATCTTTGCCTTTGCAAATACTGGAGTTGTGATTACCTCTTCATCTCTCGAGAGCGCGCTGAATTCACCAGTAGCGTGGGGAATCTTTGCTGGGTTGGTACTCGGAAAGCCGCTCGGAATCGTTCTTGCTCTTGTCTTGGCGAAGAAGAGCAACGTCGGTGATTACCCAGCAGGTGCGGGCGTTGGCCAGATTGCTGCCACTGGAAGTGCGGCAGGAATCGGCTTCACCGTTGCCATCTTTATTGCAAACCTTGCCTTTGATGAGAAGGCGCTTCAAGACACCGCAGTGCTGGCAGTGATTGTGGCATCTGTCGTCAGCGGATTAATCAGTTGGTTGCTCTTCACCATCCTGGCTCCTCGAAAGAGCAAGTAACTTTAAAAACTAAAGCCCCGCCATTTCTGACGGGGCTTTAGCTGTAAGTAACTCTTAGATGTCGTAATAGAGCTCGAACTCAGCTGGGTGCGGACGTAGACGCACGTAGTCAACTTCGTTCTTGCGCTTCCACTCGATCCATGTAGAGATGAGATCTTCTGAGAAGACTCCACCCTTTGTGAGGAAGTCATGATCCTTTTCAAGTGAATCAAGAACTGCATCGAGAGATCCTGGAACTTGTGGAATTGAAGCCGCTTCATCGCCTTCGAGTTCGTAGAGATCCTTATCAACTGGAGCAGGTGGTTCAATCTTGTTAACGATTCCATCGATACCAGCCATGAGCATCGCTGCAAATGCTAGGTATGGATTAGAAGATGGATCTGGGCAACGGAACTCAACGCGCTTTGCCTTTGGTGATGAACCGGTAATTGGGATACGGATACATGCAGAGCGGTTACGAGCTGAGTAAACAAGGTTTACCGGTGCTTCGTACCCTGGAACTAAGCGACGGTATGAGTTCACTGTTGGGTTGGTGAATGCAAGAAGTGATGGTGCATGCTTCAAGAGGCCACCGATATACCAACGCGCCATATCTGAGAGATCGCCATATGTGCCAGCTTCGAAGAAGAGTGGCTTGCCATCTTTCCAAAGTGATTGGTGAACGTGCATACCTGAACCGTTATCTCCGAAGAGTGGCTTTGGCATGAAGGTTGCAGTCTTGCCACCTTCCCATGCAACGTTACGGACGATGTACTTAAACTTCATAAGTTCATCGCCAGCAGTCAAAATATCTGTGAATCGGTAGTTGATCTCCATCTGTCCAGCAGTTCCCACTTCGTGGTGTGAACGCTCAACCAAGAGTCCAGCGCGTCCGAGCTCCATCACCATTTCATCACGAAGATCAGCAAACTGATCTGTTGGTGAGACAGGGAAGTAGCCACCCTTGATACGTGTGCGGTATCCACGGTTTGGAGTGCCATCTGGGTCGGCAACGATTCCTGTGTTCCATGCACCTTCATATGAATCAATGTGGTGATAGGCCTCGTTCATGCCAGTCTTAAAGCGAACCGCATCAAAAACATAGAACTCTGCTTCTGGTGCGAAGAAAGCTTGGTCTGCGATTCCAGTTGACTTCAAGAAGTCAACAGCCTTCTTGACAACACCGCGCGGGTCACGTGAATAAGGCGTGTTATCAACTGGGTTGTGAACAGAGAAGATAATGACCAAAGTCTTCTCAAGACGGAACGGATCGATAAATGCTGATTCTGGAACTGGTAGCAACTTCATATCAGATTCATTGATTGCTTGGAATCCACGGATTGAGGAACCATCGAACATGAGGCCATCTGTAAAGACTGCTTCATCGAATGATTCAACAGGAACGTTGAAGTGGTGCTGAATTCCAGGAAGATCAGTAAAGCGAACATCAACAAGCTTTACATCTTCCTTCTTGATGTATGCAAAAATTTCTGCAGAGTTCTTAAACATATTGATACTCCAATTGAGGCTGATTTTTCACAGCCAGCTCATCCCAGTCAGCTCATCGTTGAGTACCGCTGATGGAGTGAAGGCTAGTTCTCATGCGTAAAAATGTCATAATCGCAGTGTTACGGCCGTGTTACATCTTGGCCGAGCGACCCACATCCACCCTCATTGAAGGTAGCCGATAGGCTTGGCGCCATGTATCCACGTGTGAGTCAGGGCCGCCGCATCCTCGGGATCACCTTCGACTGGCTCGCCTGCTATGCCATCGCGCTCGGCTTCTTTGCGGGAGGTGGCTCACTCGCCGACCGTATTCCTGGAGCACGCTTTCCGGTTCTCTTACTTCTCTTTGCCGAGTATTCGCTCTTTGTCGCACTCGGTGGCTCCTCTTTCGGCCATCGCCTTGTTGGGTTGAAGGTAGTCCGCTTCTCAGATGGGGGAGCTGTAACGCCTCTTCAAGCAATCATCAGAACTGCGCTCTTGTTACCCGTGGTGACAGCAATTACCTTCGACGAAAATGGTCGTGGAATCAACGAACGCTTATCAAATACTGTTCTGGTAAAGAGCAGAATTTAACTTAGCGGATCTTTACACCTTTAGGCATTGGGCCCTTAGGGATTGGAAGTGACATTCCACCAACAGCCTTAAGGCGCGCACGAACTTCGCGCATCTGGTGAGGTGTGAGCTTCTTAGGAAGTTTGGTTACATGCTTCTGCAATTTACGAAGCGGAACCTGTCCTTCTCCATCTCCAACAAAAAGTTCAATCACTGGAACACCTGGTGCGTAACGTTCTGATTTTCTCTTCTCGTCCTGGACCATCTGGCGAACTGCGAATCCACCTTCACCTGTAAGAACAATGCCCGCGCGACCAACGCTGCGATGAACCATATCTTGTTGCTTGTTGACGGCCACTGCAGGTGTTGTTGTCCAACCCTTACGGATTGCCATCAAGACACTTGCTCCTGCGCCAATCTGACCTTCAATGGATGCATAGGCTGCAGAACCAGCTACGCGAGTGAAGAAGAACATAGTGGCAAGAGCTGCAAGCGGAAGCGTGACAAAGCCACCATAGATTGGATGGCCAAAGATAACGCCAAGAGTTACGCCGACAACGAGAACCAGAAGGAAGATGGCGATAAGCGCTGCACCAATCCAAGGCTTCTCAGCACGGGTTACTTTGTAAGCATCACGGAAAGCCTGAAAACGTGGCTTCTTGATCTTTGCTTCTTTTTTCTTTCGCTTAAACATGAGCGTTAGTTTAGGGGAGCAGGCGCAGTTCCACCAAGGCGCACAGGCGCCCAGCGCTGGCCATCGTGTGAATCTGGATACCTTTCTTGGATTTTATGCAGCGCAGCAATCATTGTTTCGCGTAAGAGTTTCTCGCCCGCCTCGACATCTGTCTGCTTATCAAAGTAGAGAGGGGCGCCAAAGGCGACAGTAATAGGGACGTTTTTGCGACGGAGATTTCGTTTAACTTTCTTGGTCCAGATTCTTTGTGAGCCCCATATAACTGTTGGAATCACAGGGACGCCAGCTCCCATAGCTAAGCGGACTGCACCCGATTTGAGTTCTTTAATCTCAAAACTTACTGAAATTGTTCCTTCAGGGAAGATGCCGATGATTTCACCACCGCGCAAGGCGCGAAGAGCTGCTACAAAGGAGGCGGAGCCGTTAGAGCGATCTACGCAGATGTGGTGCATTCCGCGCATCAAGGGCCCCGCCAATTTGTTATCAAAGATCTCTTTCTTTGCCATAAATCTTACGTAGCGATTTGCAGGAAGTGCGGCAGTACCTACCAAAGCGAAATCCAAATACCCAACATGGTTCATGGCAAGAATTGCGCCACCTTCACGCGGAATGTTCTCTTCGCCTTCGAAATCAAACTTTAAGCCCAAGTACTTCCAGAACGCTTTGACGGCGACGATTACTGGTGGATAGACAAGATCAGCCATGAGAGATGCTGGCTCGCTTCTCTTGTGCTTGCTTGTAGAGACGACCAGCGCGGTATGAACTGCGGACCAACGGACCGCTCATTACTCCACTGAAACCAATATCTTCTGCTTCCTTCGCTAACTCAACAAATTCATCTGGCTTTACCCATCGCTCGACAGGGTGGTGCTTGTTGGTAGGGCGAAGGTATTGCGTAATCGTGATGAGATCGCAGCCTGCTGCATGGAGATCAACGAGCGCTTGCGAGATTTCTTCACGAGTTTCGCCTAGCCCCAAGATGAGGTTTGACTTAGTGATCAGCCCAAATGCGCGAGCCTGTGAAATCACGTTGAGTGATCTTTCGTAGGTAAAGGCAGGTCTAATCTGCTTGAAGATACGTGGAACAGTCTCAAGATTGTGAGCAAATACCTCAGGGCGAGTCTCAAAGACTTCATTAAGTAGAGTTGGGTTACCGCTGAAATCTGGCGCCAACATTTCAACGCCTGTTCCGGGATTTAACTCATGAACTTTGCGAATCGTTTCTGCGTAGAGCCATGCACCTTCATCTTCAAGATCATCGCGAGTAACACCGGTAATAGTTGCGTACTTCAACCCCATTGATTGCACAGACTCAGCTACACGTCGTGGTTCATCACGATCTAGAGGTTCAGGTTTTCCAGTATCGATATTGCAGAAATCGCAGCGACGTGTGCAGCGCTCTCCGCCGATGAGGAATGTTGCTTCCTTATCTTCCCAACATTCAAAGATATTTGGGCAAGCTGCCTCTTGGCAGACGGTATGTAGACCTTCGCTCTTTACCAAGGAGCGCAAACGTGTGTATTCAGGGCCCATATTGGCGCGAGTCTTGATCCACTCCGGCTTTCGCTCAATGGGAGTCTCGGCGTTACGCGCCTCAATACGGAGCAACTTACGACCCTCGGGTGCGATTGTCATGCACTTACCTTAACTAAAGTCTCGTAGAGATGCTTTTCAACGACAGGCAATACCTCATCTAGCGTGACGTCACGATTGAGCTCAATCGCCATCGAAGTCACTGCGGCATCATCAATTCCGCAGGGAACGATGCGCTCAAATTCCGTCAGATCTGGATTCACATTGATGGCAAAGCCATGCATAGAAACGCCTGATGCGACGCGAATTCCGATAGCTGCAATTTTACGATCGCCGCGATCATCACGCACCCAGACACCAGAGCGCCCATCGACGCGTTGCCCCTTGATTCCAAACTCTTCGCAGACAGCGATGATTCCAGCTTCGATCTCCCGAACAAATCCAACTAACTCAGTTGGCTTCGCCAGTTTTACGATTGGGTAGCCCACTAATTGACCGGGGCCATGCCAGGTGATTTTTCCACCACGGTCTACATCTATCACAGGCGTTCCATCTTGAGGCTTTTCATTATCAAGAGTGCGTTTGCCTGCGGTAAAAACTGAAGGGTGCTCAAGAAGTAACAGGGTGTTCTCGCGAGTACCGCTGACTACCTCTGCATGGATGCTGCGTTGCACCGATAACGCTTTCTCATAATCAACGAGGCCTGCTCGCTGCAGTGCCAGCGGAGTATGAGAGATAACTCCATTTTGGGCTGCGCTAAGAAGGGGCACGGGTACAGCCTAAAGGTAGGCTAGGGCTCTAGCGAATTACGCATAATCTATAGCCCGAAAGGCCTCTTCATCGTGTCGACAATCACTACCCGCAATAACCGTAAGCCTTATGCCTTAGCCATGTTGATGGTCATCTTCTGGTTCGTTCTTACAGGAGTATTTGGACCTCTCTTCGGCAAGCTCTCTTCAGTACAAGAAAATAACAACTCATCATTCTTGCCAAAGGGCGCTGAAGCGACACAGGCATCTGAGGTAATTCAGACTTTCTCAGGCAAAGATTCATTTAGCTTTCCAACCTTGGTTCTCTTTGAAGGCGCAGCAACTCCGGCGGCTTTAGCTGCAATTAATGACCATCTCGATGAGATCGGTGCGCTGACTCTTGCCGGCACAGATGCCAAGATTTCAGATTTTGTCGCACCAGGACAGCGAATCTCAGCCTTTCCGTCAGAAGATGGCAAAGCAATTCTGGCCAATATTCCGCTAGATGGAAATGCGATTGGTGAAGTCCTGTCTAACGATGAGCCAGTACTGCCAGCGATTGTTGAGGCGATTCGTGAAGATATTGCGCCCATTGCGAAGGCAAATAACTTAACGCCATATGTGACTGGTCCTGGGGGGTTGCTTGGCGATCTCTTTGGCGCCTTTGGTTCGATTGACTCAACTCTCCTACTGACAACGCTGGCTGTCGTTGCTCTGATTTTGATTGTTGTCTATCGCTCGCCGATTTTATGGATCATTCCGTTGTTATCGGCGCTCTTCGCGCTGACGATGGCTGGTGGAATTGTCTATCTTCTTGCAAAAAATGACATCATCGATGTGGATGGTCAATCGCAGGGAATTCTCTCCGTTCTTGTTATCGGCGCTGCCACGGATTATGCGCTCCTTCTGATTGCGCGCTATCGAGAAGAACTGCATCTGCATGAGAATCGCTTCGATGCTATGCGCGCTGCCTACAAAGGCGTGTGGGAGCCAATCGTGGCTTCCGGTTCAACAGTATCTATCTCACTCCTCATTCTTCTCTTCAGCCAATTAACTAACACAGCAGGTCTTGGTCCAGTTGGTGCAATCGGAATCGTCTGTTCCATGATCACGATTTTGACCTTGCTGCCAGCTTTCCTATTGATATTTGGACGTTGGATTTTCTGGCCACGTCGCCCAGAATTTGATGGCGATGATCATGTTCTTTCTGGAACTTGGGCCAAGGTAGGAAACACAATTGGACGCAATCCACGAAAGGCGTGGGTTATTTCAGGTGTGATTCTCCTTGGTTTTGCCTTTACTTCGACAACTCTTAAGGCAGATGGAATTGGAACTGTCGATACCTTTACAACGAATCCTGAATCAGTAGTCGGACAGAAGTTATTGGTCACTCACTTCCCAGGTGGAGAAGGAGATCCAACTCAGATTGTTGTGAACGTCGATCGAATTGGCGCAGTTACTGCCGCGGTGCAGAACGCACCAGGCGTCACAACAGTTATGCCAGCTCTCGATGGATTTGCAGCGCCGGGCCAACCAACGCCTCCAGTGAAAGTTGTTAATGGCAAGGCAATTCTTAATGTCACCTTAGATAAAGCTCCAGATAGCGTTGAAGCCTCTAACGACATTCCTCGTATCCGTGAACTCGCTAAGGAGGCCGACCCAACCGCTCTCGTGGGCGGTACAAGTGCGGTCTCTTTCGATATTCGAAAGGCTAATGACCGTGATAACAAGTTGATTATTCCCATCATTCTCTTCGTTATCACCATCATTCTTGGAGTATTGCTGCGAAGCATTCTCAGCGCAGCGCTGCTCCTTGGAACCGTGGTCCTCTCATACTTTGCAACGCTGGGAGTCTGTGCACTGGTCTTCAACCACATCTTTGGTTTTGCTGGCGGTGATACCTCGTTCCCACTCTTCGCCTTCATCTTCCTTGTTGCATTGGGTATCGATTACAACATCTTCTTGATGACAAGAGTCCGTGAAGAGTCAATCAAGATTGGTACTCGTGCAGGAGTTATCAAGGGACTTACGGTGACAGGTGCTGTGATTACCTCTGCAGGAATCGTTTTGGCGGCCACCTTTGCCGTACTAGGTCTGCTTCCACTCGTGCCGCTTGCTCAACTTGGTTTCGCGGTTGCATTTGGCGTGCTCCTCGACACCATCATCGTCCGCTCAATTCTGGTTCCAGCTCTCGTGCATGAGATCGGTCCAAAGATCTGGTGGCCTTCCAAATTACAGAATAAGTAGCCTGACATGCGCGTTGGGATTGCAGGGTATGGCCTAGCTGGCCGCTCATTTCATGGCCCCTTACTCAAGGGCGCTGGCTTTGAGATTGCTGCAATCCTTACAACGAATTCCACTCGTGCGCGTCAAGCAAAGGAAGATTTTCCACTTGTAAAGATCGTTGAAAGCTTTGCAGATTTACTTCGTCAAGATTTAGATCTTGTTGTAATTGCTACTGCAAATAAGGCGCATGCAGAACAAGCGCTAGCTGCAATCGAAGCGGGTATCCCTGTAGTAATTGATAAGCCGGCAGCGCGAACGGTGGCAGAAACGCAAGCAATATTTGTAGCAGCTGACAATGCAGGAGTACCGGTTACGGTCTTCTATAACCGAATTTGGGATAGCGATGCGCTGACGATTAAGAAAGTTATTGCGCAGGGCCTTATCGGTAAACCTTTCCGTTTGGATTCTCGCTTCGAACGTTTTCGCCCGCAGTTAAATCCAGCATCATGGCGTGAGAATGAGAGCCCAGAAAATGGGGGAGGCTTACTCCTTGATCTGCAGACTCACTTAATCTCTACCGCCCTTGACTGGTTTGGACCAGCACAACTTGCTAGTGCGCAGATTCGCAGTATTCGCGGTAACTCTGAAGATGATGTGGTTCTGACTTTAAAGCACGCATCAGGTGTTGATTCTTATCTTTCCGCTAGCGCGATTGCCGGAAACCCAGGGCCGCGCATTCGACTCTTAGGAACAGAAGGCGCGCTCGTCATTGAAGATTTAGATCCACAAGAAGCGCTTTTGCGAGCAGGCGAATTTCCCGAGGGCGGAACGTGGAAGGTGCCGACTACATCTCGCGCATTTATCTACAAAGGTGATGCAAAGGAAGAGATCACCGGAGTTCCTGGTAACTATGGCACCTTTTATCTCGCTGTAAAGGCCGCTCTTACCGATGGAGCTGCCTGGCCTATCTCGCAAGAAGAGGTTTTAGCTGTTGCAAGGATTATTGATAGAGCTCGTGAAATAAATGCTCGATAAAGAGGTAACAGTAATTGGTGCAGGACTTGCTGGGATAAGCGCAGCACTTACTTTGCAGGACGCCGGTTGCTCGGTAAGAGTGATTGAATCCAGTGATCGCGTTGGAGGGCGAGTAGCTTCCGATGTCATCGATGGCTTCACTCTTGACCGTGGCTTTCAGCTGATTAATTCACAGTACCCAGAGCTCAAGAGGCTGAAGGTAATGGATGAAGTTGATTTCATCGCAGCACCACGTGCGGTAGAAATTTCACTAGGTCAGGACCGAATAGTCCTTGGAGATCCAAGAAATCATCCACTCTCAGCGCTCTCATCAAAGACAGGTTCGCTGAGTTCTAAGGTGAATTTCCTCCGATACTTGTATTCACACTCCAATAGCGCTCTCAGCGTTGAGGATGAATTACAAAATCTTGGAGATCTTTATCAGAGAGTGCTTCGTCCATTTGTGACGGGGGTTTTTCTCACATCACCAGCTCACGTCAACGCAGTCAATGGCAAGGAGATCATCCGCTCATTTATCTCAGGTAAGCCAGGCATCCCTGCTCAAGGAGTAGGCGCACTTGCCGCAGCATTGGCTAAGAGAATTACAAATATTGAGCTTGGGCGCAATATCAATTCACTGAGCGAGTTAACTGGCCCAGTAATTGTTGCAACCGATGTCACGACTGCAGCGCAACTATTGGATATGACGAGCGTTCCAAAACTAGCCGCTAGTACAACCTGGTATCACGAAGTTCCCAAGGAGTTAACGTCGTCAAAGTGTTTGGTGATCGATGGTCAAAAGCGTGGGCCAGTGGTTAACTCGATAGCAATCTCGAATCTTACACCGACGTATGCGCCGGCGGGCAAAGCTCTGCTCTCTTCGACAACTGTTGATTTTGCTTCAGAGTCTGAGGTGCGCCGCCATTTAGCTTTGATCTGGGGAACGCAGTCATCAGAGTGGTCGCTAATTGCGAAGTATGAAATTCCAAAATCGCTACCGATATTTGCGCCAGGTGCTCAGGGCGTAACTTCGGCCAAGGTGGCTACAAACATCTACGTTGCAGGAGATTACAGAAGTGCGCCTTCACAAAATGGCGCGCTCTTATCAGGCCGCTTGGCCGCGGAAGAGTTACTCTTCGATGAGCGCAGTTAGCGCATTGGTGATGTGCGGGTAATCCCACGTAAATCCAGCGTTGGTAAGTTCTTGTGGCATGACCTTCTTGCTACCCAAGATTTCGCTCGAGAAACCACCCAGTGCAATCTTTAGACCGATAGCTGGAGCGGGAAAGAGAGCTGGGCGGTGCATTGCGCGCGCAAGAGCTGAAGTAAATTCCTGATTAGTAACTGGATTTGGTGAGGTGAGATTTACTGGTCCTTCGATTTTGCTTTCAAGAAGGAATGAGATTGCGCGAATCACATCGTGCAAAGTGATCCAAGACCACCACTGCTTACCGTTTCCGAGTTTTCCGCCGAGGCCTAGACGAAAGAGTGGAAGCATCTTGCCAAGTGCGCCGCCAGTTGGATCTAGAACTAAACCGGTGCGAATCTTTACAGTTCTTACTCCTTGGGCTAAGTCAGCAGCGGCTTCCCACTCGCGACAGACTGCTGCGAGAAAATCATCTCCCACTCGATCACTTTCAACGACTGCGCGATTTCCTGATTCGCCATACCAACCAATAGCGCTAGCTGAGATAAAGACCTGTGGCTTTACTTCAGAGACTGCGCGAGCAATCGCAGTTGTACCTAAGAGGCGAGAATTCAAAATTTCAGCTTTGTACTTCTTGCTCCATCGCTTATCGCCAACGCCCACACCGGCAAGATGGATAACAGCATCCACGCCACGTAGAGCTTCAATATCTACATATCCAGTCTTTGGATCCCATTGGATTTCATCGGGTGCAACAACAGGACGACGCACAAAACGTTGAACTGTGTGTCCTTCACTCTTTAGGTGACCAACGAGGGCGGTACCAATAAGACCGGACGCGCCAGTAATAGCGATGCGCTGTGGCAAAGACATTTGTCTTAGAGACCCAAATCAGATTCAAATGCGCCACCTTCGAGGCGCTCTTTGAGAGTGACGAGGAAGCGTGCAGCATCTGCACCATCAACAACGCGGTGATCGTAAGAAAGTCCTAAGTACACCATCGAACGAATAGCAATTGTCTCGCCACCATCTTCGCCCTTGACAACCATTGGGCGCTTTACGATGGCGCCAAGTCCAAGAATGGCAACTTGTGGCTGATTGATAATTGGAGTGTCAAAGAGAGCACCGCGTGAACCAGTGTTGGTGAGTGTAAATGTTCCGCCACCAAGTTCATCGGGAGTTACCTTGTTATCGCGTGTACGAGCCGCTAGATCTGCAATCTTGCGAGCAACGCCACCCATGTTCAGGTCGCCAGCGTTATGAATCACTGGAACAAGAAGGCCGCGTTCAGTATCGACAGCGATTCCTAGGTGCTCTGCGCCATGATAAATAATCTGGTCGCCTTCAACGGAAGAGTTAAGCACTGGATGCTGCTTGAGCGCTTCACAGACTGCCACTGAAAAGAATGGAAGGAATGAGAGCTTCACACCTTCGCGCGCTTCAAAGGTCGCCTTAGAGCGATCGCGGAGACGAGCAATCTTGGTGACATCTACTTCGATAACTGTTGTGAGCTGAGCAGAAACCTGTAAAGACTCGACCATACGCGCCGCGATTACTTTGCGAAGTCGTGACATTGTCACAGTTGTTCCACGAAGAGGAGATGCCACTGGAGCTGCAGGACGTGGAGCCGTTGAAGCTGGGGCTGCTGCAGTGTTAGCAACAGGTGTAGGTGCTGATTGTGGCGCTAGCGCTTGTAAATCTTCCTTGCGAATACGTCCACCGATTCCGGTTCCACGTACGCTTGCAAGGTTGATGCCAAGTTCATTAGCAAGCTTGCGAACAATAGGAGTTACATAAGCATCTTGTGGTTGTGAAACCGGTGCCACTACTGGAGCAGGGGCCGAAGGTGCTGGAGTTGAAATTTGTGGCGCAACAGGTGGCGCAGGAACTGGTGCAGCCTGGGTTACCGGAGTAACAGCGGGAGCAGGAGTAGCAGGGGCCGCTGCACCACTAACACCGATGAGACCTAAACGAGCTCCAACAGCAACTGTTGTATCGACAGGAACATCGATTGCAAGAAGAGTGCCTGCAACAGGTGACGGAATCTCTGTATCTACCTTGTCAGTTGAAACTTCAAGGAGCGCTTCATCGACTGCGATGCTATCGCCGACGTTCTTAAGCCAACGTGTCACAGTTCCTTCACTCACGGATTCGCCAAGTGCTGGCATCGTGATAACTGTTCCGCCCGATGTCGCAGCAGGTGCTGCAGGTGCTGCAGGAGCTGCAGCTGGTGGGGGAGTTGGAGCAGGTGCTTGAGCCACCGGTGTTTCAACAACTGGCGCTGGAGCTGCGGGTGTCGCTGGAGTAACGGGCGCAGTTGCAGATGCATCTGTAGAAATAATGGCAAGTTCGGCGCCGACAGCAACTGTCTGATCTACGCCAACGACAATCTTTGAGAGAACTCCTGCAACAGGGGACGGGATCTCTGTATCTACCTTGTCAGTTGAAACTTCAAGGAGCGGCTCGTCAACTGCGACCATGTCGCCTTCGTTCTTAAGCCAACGTGTAACGGTTCCTTCACTAACGCTCTCACCGAGAGCTGGCATTGTGACTGAGAATGACATCGCTATTTTCTCCTCTTACCTTAACCGTGTGCGTGAAGTGGTTTGCCGGCCAGCGCCATGTGAGCTTCGCCCATGGCCTCTGACATTGTTGGATGTGCATGGATAAGAGGAGCGACATCATCTGCCGTTGCCTCCCAGTTGTAAATCAATTGTGCTTCAGCAAGGAGTTCGCCAACACGAGCGCCCACCATATGAATTCCAAGTACTGGTCCATTTTTTTCTGCAATTAACTTGATTGAGCCAGCAGTCTTTAGGATTTGCGCCTTACCGTTTCCGGCTAGGTTGTAATCAAGTTCTACGACGTCGTAACCACGTTCCTTAGCAACTTTTGTAGACAGTCCAACGGATGCAACCTCAGGTTCGGAGTATGTAACGCGTGGTACACCGTCGTAATTGATTGGACGTGGGTTCAGACCGGCAATAGTTTCGGCGACGAGAATGCCTTCTTGGAATCCAACGTGCGCTAATTGCAGCGTTGGGATGATGTCGCCAACGGCCCAGACGCCTGGAATATTGGTGCGGCAGTGGTCATCGACTGTGATGTAGCCGCGATCCATGGTGATTCCGAGCTCTTGGTATCCAATGCCATCGGTGACTGGGCCACGTCCGACAGAGACCAGAAGTACATCGGCGGTGAACTCACGGCCATCTTCAAGCGTGACAGTCACGCTGTCGCCATTTACCTTGTGTGATTTAAAGCGAACGCCAAGTTCAAACTTAATGCCGCGCTTACGGAAAGCGCGCTCTAGCAACTTGCTAGAGGATTCATCTTCAAGGGCAATCAGGTGAGGCAGACCTTCAATAATCGTGACATCTGAACCGAAAGATTTCCAGACTGATGCAAATTCACATCCGATGACGCCGCCACCTAGAACAATGACGCTCTTTGGAACGTAATCCATAGAAGTTCCATGGTCAGATGTGATGACTCGCTTACCGTCAATATCTAAACCAGGAAGTGTGCGCGCATAGGAGCCAGTTGCAAGAACAACATTCTTACCAACATATTGAACGCCATTGGCCTCAACGGTATTTGCTGAAACTAAACGACCGGTACCTTCGACGTAGGTGATGTTGCGAGACTTAACTAAACCTTGGAGACCTTTATGGAGTCCAGCAATGACGCCATCCTTGTAGGAGTTAACTCCCGCCATATCGATGGAGTTAAAGGTTGCATTGACGCCGAACAGAGCTGATTCGCGAGCGCTATCGGCGACCTCGCCTGCATGTAAGAGCGCCTTTGTTGGGATACATCCACGGTGTAGGCATGTTCCGCCAACCTTGTCTTTCTCGATGAGAGCGACTGAGAGTCCAAGCTGCGCTCCGCGTAAAGCTGCTGCGTAGCCACCACTTCCGCCACCAAGAACTACTAGATCAAAATTCGACACCCGTGAGGCTCCCTCTTCATCTCTTACGCAAGTACTTCATCTGCTCTAACGACCATATCTTGCCAGCCTTTTGGGGGCTCGCCTAACTGGAGAGAAGTGGTAGCTCTAGCGCTCTTCCAGCGCCAATTGCACCAAGGAGCGGAGGGCAATGCCGGTACCGCCAACTGGGGTGTATCCGTGAGGAGCCCCTTCGTTGTAGGCAGGACCTGCGATATCTAGGTGGAGCCATGGAAGTTCATCGGCAACAAATTCTTTGAGGAAGAGTCCGGCGACAAGCATTCCCCCCATCCGTTCGCCAATATTTGCAAGATCTGCGACCGGTGAATCTAGTGAGGCACGCAACTCAACTGGAAGCGGCATTGGCCAAAATGCTTCGCCGGTTTTCTTAGTGAGTTCAACAAATGCTGCAGAAAATACTGGGTTATTTGTCATAACCGCGCTCGTACGAGTTCCAAGTGCGACAACCTGTGCACCAGTAAGCGTTGCGACATCGACAATACCGTCGAGATCTTTACTCTCTTGCGCTTTCACAAGCGCATCGGCGAGAACGAGACGACCTTCAGCATCAGGGTTGAGAACTTCAACAGTCTTTCCGCCGTAAATTGTGATTACATCGCTTGGTCTCGTTGCTGTATCACTGACCATATTTTCGGCAAGTGGTGCCCAGGTATCGATTGCGACGGGTGCTTTAAGAAGTGCAATCGCAAGGGTGGCAGCGCAGACAGCGGCAGCGCCACTCATATCTGACTTCATCGCCTCCATGCCAAGAGCTGGCTTGAGCGCCAAACCTCCGGTATCAAAGGTGATGCCCTTTCCAATGTAGGCATATTTCTTCTTAGCTTTTACGCCCTTCGGAGTGTAGGAAATGTTAAGTAAGCGGGGAGGATTAACTGAACCTTGACCGACGCCGATGATTCCACCGTAACCCTTAGAGCGAAGTTGTGAATCAGTCATCACAGTAACTTTGAGCCCAGCTGCTGCGCCTCCAGCTTTCTTGACTGCCGCACGAATGGCGGTGCAGAAAGATTCAGGAGTTAAGTGGCTTGGGGGAGTATTAATCAGGTCGCGCACGAGATATGTATACGTTGAGATAACTTCTGCAACCTTGGCCGCATCCTTAGCTGAACTCTTTGCCGCCAAAGATGTGTGAACAGTGATTGTCTTGAGTGGGGCCTTCTGTGCGCTCTTGGTAGAGCCTCTAAATTGATCGAAGAGATAGTTTCCAAGGCCAGCGCCTTCAGCGATTGCTTGAACCGCGTTCTCATTCTTTGCAGGTAGCGAGAAAGTGGCGCTGGTATTTCCCGAGAGTGCGCGGGATGCGGCACCGGCTGCACGGCGGAGAACTTCATTGTCATAGGTAGCGCTCTGCTTGCCCAAACCAGTAAAGACAATGAGGCGAGTAGCAGTACCTGGAACTTTGATTACTTCATCTGCTTTTCCAGTCGCGCCCAGATCTGCAAGTGTCTGAAGGAGGGCTTTTGTATCGAGTGCAATATCCCCGGATTCAATCTGCAGTGAGGAGGCGGACTTCGCCGCCTTCGCCGCCTTGACGGCGAGACCCACAACCAGAATTTCATCCTTGACGATTCCGTCACTGAGGCGAATCGATGTCATGTACATGCTCCCTTGAGATTCTCATGGCGATATAGCGAACGAGGTGTTTTACCGAGCGTGCGGTAGGTCGTAAGTGTAGGTTGAAGCCTGTGAAAACTTCACCTTTGCATCAGAAACATCTCGATTTGCAGGCCAAGATGGCTGACTTTGGTGGCTGGCTCATGCCTATCGAATATCCCGGCGCGGGCGTATTGGCTGAACATGCTGCAGTCCGTGAGCGCGTGGGGCTCTTCGATGTATCTCACTTAGGTAAGGCTCGCGTCACCGGAGTTGGAGCCTTGGATTTTCTCAATTCGCAATTCACCAATGACTTAAATCGCATCGAAGATAGCAAGGCGCAGTACACCTTGTACTGCACACCTGAAGGTGGCGTCATTGATGATCTCATCGTCTACCGAAATAGCGCCGAGGATTTCTTCCTTATTCCTAATGCCTCAAATACAACTGATGTCGTAGCAGCGCTGCAGGCAAACGCACCTGCAGGAATCTCAATTTCAAATCTACATACAAGCTATGCAGTTCTTGCGCTGCAAGGCCCACAAGCGCATGAAGTGATGCAGAGCCTCGGAGTTAATCCAGTAATGGATTACATGGCATTCGCTCACGTCAGCATTGCGGGCTGCGATGTCATTCTCTGTCGTACTGGTTACACAGGTGAACAAGGATTTGAAATCGTTCCAAAAGTTGAAGATGCAGCCCTTGTTTGGGATGCGATCTGCGCAGCTATGAATCCTTTTGCCGGTCTGGTCTGCGGATTAGGTGCTCGAGATACTTTGCGCACCGAAATGGGCTATCCACTTCATGGCCACGAACTCTCACTTGAAATTTCACCTGTTCAGGCCAGTGCTGGATGGGCAATTGGCTGGAAGAAGAGCGGTTTTGTTGGGCAGGCAGCTCTGCGTGCACAGAAGGAGTCAGGAAAAGTTCGCACCTTGAAGGCGCTCACTTCCCTAGATCGAGGTATTCCACGCGCCGGTATGAAGATTCTTAATAGCCAGGGCGCTGAAATTGGTGAAGTAACTAGCGGAACCTTCTCACCGAGCCTCAAAGTTGGAATTGGATTGGCCCTCATTGAGCCGGGATATGAAGTAGGAAATGAAGTAGCGATCGATGTACGCGGAAGAGCGTGCGCTGCAAAGATTACTGCGCTGCCCTTTCTTCCTTCTCACGTTCGCTAGCCTGCGCCTTCACAAATTCAATCGGAGTAAAGAAGGCGGCGCGAGTATGCGCCCTACGTAAGGTATGCAAAATTGGTTTGCCGGTGGTGGCAATGAGTGATGCAGTAAAAATTGCGCGAGGAACATCCCATGCCATGGCTGATAAGAAGTGGTATGAAAGAAAGCGGTCTACATTCTCTGAGATAGGCGCACCGGCTTGGTAAGAAAGTTGAGTATCGACTCCTAGCGTCCACGGCCAAAATTGCAGATCCATGGCAATTCCAAAAAACGCTGCGGCAACAACCCCGTAAAGAGCAAGTAAGACAAGCTCACTACGTCCACGAACGCTGCGAGGGATGATTCCTATTCCGAGCCCAATCCAACCGGCTGCAAATGCTTGGTAGGCAACCCAAGGACCGAGTCCACCAGTGAGAAAAGCTGAGAGCACCATCGATAGTGCGCCCAGGAGAAATCCAAACGATGGACCAAAGACGCGTGCGGCGAGGATAAGTACAAACCACATCGGTTCAATACCGACTGCACCGGTGCCCATCGGACGTAGCGCTGCTATAACAGCAGCTAAGACAGCAAGAAGTGCGATTGATTTTGTATCTAACTTATTGTTACTGACGCTCGCAAAGAGAAGTAACAGTGCACACGGAACGGCTAAAGCAAAGAGCCATTGTGGTCGCGCTTGCGGAGTTGAAATAAGAAAGGGCCACGCGAATCCAAGTGCGCTAATTGCGCTAGTGGCCACGAGCGCCGGAAGAGCTAATCCACGAAATGAAAATGCTGCAGGTGTGCGGTTCATGGTTGCTGCTCTAACGCCTGCACAACATCGGAAACGGTAAGCCACGGCTTAGGTGACATCACCTTGGCAACTTGTGGTGCAAAGGCGGGAGAAGATAGAAGAACATCAAGAGTGGAGCCGTCGGCGACGATGTCACCCTCTGCCAAGAAGAGAACGCGGTGCGCCAGCTCTGCAACTAACTCAACATCATGAGTTGCCAATAGCACCGGGCGGTTGAAGGTACTTGCATACTCTTTCAGTGCAAGGGCGAAGAGGTTCTTCGCTTGGTAATCAAGTCCTCGAGTCGGTTCATCGAGAACAAGTAGCTCAGGGTTACCAGAGAGAACAATGCTTAATACCAGTGCAAGACGTTGACCCTCGGAGAGATCATTTGGATGGGTCTCTTCCGAGATATGTGGAACAAGGCGAGAGAGAAATGCAAAGGTGGAGCCTTCTGCAATCTCATTATCGCGATCTGCTTGTGCGCATTCAGCACGCACAGATTGGGCGTAGAGCAAATCACTCGGCTCCTGAGGAACATAACCAATACTCCGCCTTCGCTCTGCACCCTTCAATAGCGCAGGATCCTTTTGATGGACCCGAACGCTTCCCTTCGTGGCCAGCTGCGAACCAACTATCGCTTGCAAGAGTGAACTCTTACCTGCGCCGTTGCGCCCCATCACTGCCACGATTTCGCCAGCGCAAATCTTGGTCGAAACGCCCTTGAGAGCGCGGTGATTGCCGTAGGTAATCGTCAATTCATCTACTTCGATAACAACATCAGAGCTGGCAGCTATCTGCTCTGTGGTCTCAAAAGTTTGCGCTCGAATATCTTCAGTTAAGCGACGAACTTCTCTGACGCTAGTTCCTACCTCGCTGAGATTGAGGGCGCGCGCTAAGCGAATAATGGGTGGAACTAATTGGGCAGTCCTCAGAACCTCTTCGGCGGGGCCTATAGCGGTCTCGCCATTGCCTTCGATGTAAATGATGCGATCTACAAATTGGATGACACGTTCTAGGCGATGCTCGGCAATGACAACGGTGACGCTGAGATCGTGAACAAGACGGTGTAAGAGTGAGAGAACTTCTTCGGCAGCAATTGGGTCTAGTGCGCTAGTCGGTTCGTCCAAGACCAAAACCTTCGGGTGCATGACAAGAGCTGCGCCGATAGCAACTCGTTGTTGTTCGCCTCCGCTGAGAGTGGCAATAGATCTATGTCGAACTGCGTTCAAGCCGAGCAAATCTAGTACTTCTTCTACGCGCTTTCGCATGACATCATGCGGGAAGTTAAGAGCTTCCATTCCGAAGGCCAACTCTTCTTCAACGATATCGGCGACAAATCCATTAAGGGGATTTTGGCCAACAATTCCAACGATATGCGCAAGAGAACCGGGCTTCACTTCGCGCGTTGAAATTCCATCAACGCTGATATCGCCTGCCAGAATGCCGCCGGTGTGATGGGGGACTAGGCCATTGATCAAACGCAGAAGTGATGATTTTCCAGAACCAGTTTCGCCCATGACCAGGACCATTTCGCCCTCTTGAATGGAAAAAGTGAGATCCTCAATGATGGTCTTAGTTGAATGTGGGTAGATCAATGAGACGTTTGAGAACTTAATCATGCCAACACCAACGCCGAACTAACCAAGAGAGTAAGGGCTACAACCGCGCTATCGCTGATCTGCCATTTCTCTGGCCTATAACGACTTCGCTTTCTGCTGACACCAAATCCGCGAGAGTCCATAGAAGCTGCCAGTTGCAGTGATCTAGAGAGCGATTCTTCGAGGAGCGGCAGAGCAAGCCCTCGCCAAGAGACTTTCTCGTGGCCGCGTAGTTGTTGCGCTAAACGAATACGTCGAGCACTTTGCGCAAGTTGTGGAAAGAGAGAGGTCGCTATGACCAGAGTGATTCCAATTTCGTAGATAAAGAATGGCAGAGTGCGTAAGACCTTGTGAGGGCTTGTCAGCGAAGTCGCCGCACCGAAGAGCGCGATCACAGTTGCGATGATCAAGCCTTCGTGCAGAGATGATGACAAACGCTCTAGCGTTACTGCTCCACCCAATCTAATTCCTGGCATCCAAGAGGGAAGGTCGATGATGGGGACGGTAAATAAGGTTGTCCCTGGAATTGGAACCCCAATAAGAACTCCAACAACTGCGCGAATTACGAGAATGACAGCACCAATGCGCAGGGCGATCCAATAACTTCTACCCCAAGGCGAGCCATCACTTCGTACCTTGACGAGAACGGTCGCTACACCAATTGCACCGAGCGCAACCCATGCGCGATCTGTCAGCACAACTGCTGTAATCAGCAGCAGCGCCCAGATCCACATGGTGAGTGGGTGTAGCGAACGTTTCATCGTCAGAGCTCTTTACTCGATCAGATTACTTCTTGAGAAGTGCAGCTGGAGTTTCAATCTCTACGCCACACTCTTTCTTTGGATATCCGTTAAATCCGCAGATGAGACCAGATGAGGCTGATCGGACTTTTACAGCCTGGCCCAGGACATCGATTCCTTGCGATCCCTTAGCTGTTGTCACGCAACGAACAATTGTTCTTGGAACTTTCTCGCCCTTAGGTGCATATGCCTTGCTGCCGAAATCAATGACGAGTGCGATCCGCTTTGTATCCGGATCCTTCTTCACCTTTCCGCAAATCGTGGCAAAGCTTGGTTTGACGAGCGGGGCAGCAGATGGCACATCATCGCTACTAAAGACGAAAGACCATCCTTCAACAGCTCCATCTTCAATATCAACTGTTGGGCCAGTCATGGCTGCTTTCCATTCAGTTGCACCTGGAGCTGCTTGAAAATACCCCCAATAGCGCCAACCTTTTGTTGCAGCTTGTGCTACTGGCATAGTTATTACCTGTGAAAAGATGAGCGCAAGACTCATCGCGATTGTTATGTAAGTGCTTTTCTTCATGTGTGGAACTCCTGTGTTAGGAAGTCTCACAGGGGTAGCTCGCTAGCGCTCGGCTAAAAAACAGCCGAAAACCTTTGGACTACACCCCGCAAACCTCGGCGGGTGTTGGTCAAAAACAAGTGACATGTAGGTAATCCGACTTAAATAGCACCAAGGTTCTCTAAAAGATTCTTTCGAGAAGATTCTTTCGAGATTTGGAAGCCATTCTTACGGTTGCGGGTCAGCGTCGGAATTTCACCGAACTTCCCCTACAAGCCACCTATGAAGTTGTGTGCGAAGAGAACCACAGCGTTTGGTTGTTGGCAACTCACCACGCCCGCCTTAGGGTAGGCAGATGGAATATAGACGCCTCGGCAGTACCGGAATGTATGTCTCAGAAATTTCCTATGGAAATTGGATTACACATGGATCCCAGGTTGAAACAGAATTTGCGATTATGTGTGTCCGAGAAGCACTCAACCAAGGAATCACTACCTTTGATACGGCAGATGTCTATGCAAATACAAAGGCTGAGGTAGTTCTCGCTAAAGCTCTCAAAGGCGTGCGCCGTGAATCCTACGAACTATTTACTAAGGTGTATTGGCCAACAGGTCCAGGAAAAAATGATCGTGGACTTTCACGTAAACACATCATGGAGTCATGCCACGCATCCTTGAAGCGTCTTAATACTGACCACATTGATCTCTATCAACTCCATAGATTTGATTTTGAAACTCCTCTCGAAGAATCTCTCGGTGCACTTGATGACCTAGTACGCCAAGGAAAGGTCATGTATGTCGGATTCTCTGAATGGACTGCAGAGCAGATAGCTCGTGGGCTTAAGATTCAAGATCAACGCGGCTATAACCGATTTGTCTCCAGTCAGCCGCAGTACTCAGCGCTCTGGAGAGTTATTGAAGCCGAAGTTGTTCCGCTATCTCAGCGCGAGGGAATCGGCCAAATTGTCTGGTCGCCGATGGCGCAAGGAGTCTTAACAGGCAAGTACCTACCTGGAAAGAAGGCTCCAGCTGGATCACGTGCAACCGATAAGAAGAGCGGCGCCGCGATGATTTCGCGCTGGATGAAAGATGATGTTCTTGAGGCTGTGCAGCTGCTTAAGCCAATTGCAGAGAGCGTTGACCTTTCGATGTCCCAAATGGCGTTGGCCTGGGTCCTACAGAATCCAAATATTTCTAGCGCAATCATGGGCGCTACCAAACCAGCGCAGATTAAAGATAACGTCAAGGCATCCGGTGTGAAGCTACCTCCTGAAGTAATGAAGGCGATTGATGGCGCTATTGGAAAGGTCGCAGAGCGCGATCCGAAGAAGAACGTCAGCCCGAATCCACGTCCCTAAACTTTGAGGTAAAACGCTGGTTTAGATTGAATCTCCAGGACTTACCTGTGGCTTAGGCATACGCATACGGCGCATCTGAGTTGAGCGCAGCCATCCGTACATTCCGATGCCCTTGAACTCTCCACCAGGAAAACGCTCTGCCGCGGCAGCTTTGATTTTGCGGCTAAGAAATATTCCATCAATGACGGAGATCAAGAGAACCCCGTACATAAGGGCGATACTTCCAAGTTGAAAAGCTGGAAGTGGTACGAGCGTCATGATCAAAACGGCAAAGATAATTGGCAAGAAGTACTCACCGATTGATCGGCGAGTATCTACGTAGTTACGAACAAATCTCTTAACTGGCCCTTTGTCGCGTGCTGGGAGTGCGTTCTCATCTCCGCGCATATAGGCAGCGCGAGCTGTGACGCGAGCTGCACGAGATGCTTCCTTGGCGCGCTTCTTCTCAATCTTTGTTGAAGCAGGTGCAAGAGATGCAACTTTACGAGCAGCTTCTGCCTCTTTGCGCTTTGGAGTTGGACGTCCTTTTTTAGTGGCTTCAGTCATGGCGCAACTATAGGGCGAGCATCTGGTCAAGGGCTAACTTCGAGAAACGGGCTACCCGTTCATCTACCTTGATGTGATTGACGATATGGCCGGCCAGCACTGATTCCATCGCCCAGACCAGGTGTGGCAGATCAATTCGATTCATCGTTGAGCAGTAACAGACTGCTTTATCGAGAAAGACGACTTCTTTATCTGGGTTATTGGCAGCAAGGCGCGAGACGAGATTGAGCTCTGTTCCGACCGCCCACTTGCTACCTGGAGCAGATTGAGAAACTGTCTGAATAATCTTCTCGGTGCTACCTACAACATCTGCTGCAGTGACTACATCGTGGGTGCATTCAGGATGCACAATGACATTGACTCCTGGAATACGCGCGCGAACTTCATTTACAGAATCTCGGGTGAAGCGTCCGTGAACCGAGCAGTGTC
Organism: Candidatus Nanopelagicaceae bacterium; assembly: GCA_965267875.1. Taxonomy (GTDB): domain Bacteria; phylum Actinomycetota; class Actinomycetes; order Nanopelagicales; family Nanopelagicaceae; genus Planktophila. The sequence goes on from OZ254157.1 coordinate 610,371, forward strand.
CGCGCCATAAAATGACAGTTGCGTTCTTGATCTGATCTTCAGTGAGGCCGCCCATTGGTTTCCAGGGGTTCCAGAGAACGCAATCGTCGAGCGAGAGACCTAAAGATAGGACAGCTGTGTTGCGACCAAGGTGCTGGTCGGGGAGGAAGAGAATCTTGCTTCCCTTTGTGAGCGCCCACTCCATTGTTTTCTGTGCATTGGATGAGGTGCAGATGGTTCCACCATTTTCACCAGTAAAACTTTTTATGGCAGCGGATGAGTTCATGTAAGTAACGGGGATTGTTGTACTGGCTACACCAATTCGCTCAAGCTCTCTCCAACACTCTTGTACTTGTGATGCTGTTGCCATATCTGCCATCGAACAACCGGCGGCTAAATCAGGAAGTATCACCTTCTGTTGTGGTGAGGTGAGAATGTCGGCGCTTTCAGCCATAAAGTGAACTCCGCAGAAGAATATGAATTCAGCATCGCTCTTCACTGACGCAGCTTGCGCTAATTTAAATGAGTCGCCGGTGATATCTGCAAATTGAATAACTTCATCGCGTTGGTAGTGATGGCCCAGAATCAGCGCACGCGAACCAAGACCTGCTCGGGCAGCTACCGCTCGTGCAACAAGGTCTGAATCACTGGCTGCGGGAAGTTCGCCTGTGCAGGAAACGCCACGCTCTGAGGCAAGGTCACGCCCTTGTCCAAGGACCAATAAGTCCTGCAGCGAGATGGTCATGGCCCAATTCTCCTGTGTTTCGGTTCGCATCGGCAACCTGACGCGGCTATCCTTTACGCATGACTACTGAAACAACAACACCTGTCGACATCACAACCGGTATCACTCTTACTGATGTGGCGGCTGCGAAGGTTGCAGCCCTTCTTGCTCAAGAAGGACGCGATGATCTCTACCTTCGCGTTGCAGTCCAACCAGGTGGTTGCTCAGGTCTTCGTTACCAGCTCTACTTCGACGATCGCAATCAAGAAGGCGATATTGCTCGCTCATTTGGCGCTGTCAAAGTTGTCGTGGACAAGATGAGCGATCCATACCTCATGGGTGCAAGCATCGATTTCGTTGACACCATTGAGAAGCAGGGTTTCACTATCGATAATCCAAATGCGGGTGGTTCATGCGCATGCGGCGATTCCTTTAGCTAACAAGTACTTAGCCTTCATCGCTTGTAGTTAGATACGGCCTATGAAAATAGGCGTGGCAGGTTCAGTCGGGTTAGACCATCTCATGACCTTTCCGGGCAAATTTACAGATTCCTTAGTTGCTGGCTCACTTGAAAAAGTCTCTCTCTCATTCCTTGTTGATGGGCTCGATGTCCGTCGCGGAGGGTGCGCTGCGAATATCGCATTTGGGCTAGGTGTACTTGGCCTTAACCCCATCTTGATTGCAGCGGTTGGAAAAGATTTTGCTGATTACGATGCTTGGCTTACGCGCCACGGAGTCAATACTTCTCACGCTCTTGTCTCCACCGAACAACACACCGCGCATTTCACGGTGACCACTGATACTGAACTTAACCAGATTGCATCCTTCTTTCCGGGTGCTATGTCTGAGGCGCGCAACATCGAACTTAAACCCATCATGGATAAGGTCGGGAAGTTAGATCTCCTAGTAGTTTCTCCAGATGACCCTGAGGCGATGCTGCGCCACACAGAAGTAGCGCTATCAATGGGAGTTGCTGTGGCAGCTGATCCTTCACAACAGATGGCGCGCATGAGTGGTGAAGAGATTAAGAAGTTGATTGCCGGGGCCACATATCTATTTATGAATGAATACGAACTTGCGCTAGCTATTCAAAAGACAGGTTGGAGCGATCGCGAGATTCTAGAGAAAGTGACCTACCGCGTTGTCACGCAAGGATCTGAAGGTGCGCGGGTCGAGAGTAAAGATGGAACTTTTATCAAGGTTCGCTGCGCCAAGGAGAAGGCGAAGATTGACCCAACTGGCGTTGGCGATTCATTTAGATCAGGTTTTGTCGCAGGACTTGCGTGGGGGCTCTCGTTAGAGCGTTGCGCGCAATTAGGTTCGATGATTGCAACCTACGTTATTGAAACCACCGGAACTCAGGAATATCGCTTTACTCGCGACGAGTTTCTTGCCCGCTTCTTAGAAGCATATGGCGAGAGCGCGGTCAGTGAGATCGCGGCCCACTTACCAGCTTAAGAAATCGCCCGAGAGATAGCTTTCTTTAGCGAGTCAATTTCACCGCGTGTAGTTCCACTATGAAGCGTCAATCGGAGATGGCCCGTTGTTGGATATCCCATGGCAGCCAGAACGTGGCTCGGCTGTAGATCGGCCGCAGAGCAGGCAGAGCCAGAATCAACATCTATTTCATCTTCAGCCAAGGCGCGCACCAATTGTTCTCCGGCAACTCCTGAGACGGTGAGAGAAATTTTATTTGCCAGCGCCTCTGTATTCGGTGCAACGATATCCACGCCTTCAATCTCTGAAAGAGAGGCGATGAGATATCTGCGAATTTCGGGATCTTCTGGCGTGAAATTCTCTAAGGCAATTGCTGCTGCAATCAGCAGAGGGAGTGAGTAAGTACCCGGGGATTTAATGGGCGCGATTCGAGGCAACGGGTAGGTGTATGCAGAGTCGTTAATCGCAAGAAGTCCAAGTCCTGATGGACCTGCCCACGATTGGGCATCAAAGAGCGCAGTTGACCAATTTTCGGGGAGCGGAAGTCGTGGACCTGAGGCGGTGGCATCGACTGCAATCGTCACTCCTTGAGCCGGGCGATACTTTTGAATGGCTCCAGTTTCTCCGTTAGCCAATTGAAGAGAGAGAACTGTGTCATCGGTCAGTGGCGATGTTTTTAAAATCTGACCTTCGCGATCGACTTCCAACTCTTGCACCGGTCCAGAATGCGCACGGGCGATGGCACGAATTTTTCCTTTGTCGATTGATGCGTAGGCAAAGTTCTGGGTGGGGGATAGGAGTCCGGCGATAGCAAGGAAGTGGCCGAGCGCTGGCTCTCCTATGATTTCTATTGCATCTGGGCGAAGTCCGAGGCGGTTGCCGATATTTTCTAGCGATTGATTTCTAAGGATCGCAGCACGTGCAGAGCTCTGTGAAATCTTCTTTGGGTCAGCCCAGCCTTGGTCAAAAGCCGCCAGTAACGCCTCTTTGGCGGCAGGATGGAGCGGGTTTTCAGAGGTGAAATTTCCTGTGACACGAACCACCGAACGAACGCTACTCGCTCGGGCGAGCACATGCACACCGCACCACTATCCTTACGCCTATGTCTCACACTTCGCGCAGATGGCGCCCAGTCCGAGCGGCTGCGGTTCTCGCACCACTCGCAATAGCGCTGAGCGGTTGCTCTTTTGATACGAAGAATATTTCCGGGATGGGGTTCCCGAAGGATGCTTCCAGCGTCAATGACATCTCGATCTCACTCTGGCAAGGAGCTTGGATCGCAGGAGCGGTAGTTGGAATTATTACTCTCGTTCTACTTTTATGGCCAGCTGTTTTCCATCGCGCATCTGCGAGCAAGGGCGAATTCCCAAAACAGACTCAGTACAACATCCCTGTTGAAATTCTCTACACAGTAATTCCATTCATCATCGTCTTTGTACTTTTCTACTTCACGGCGATTAAGCAGACTGAAATTGTTGATAAGACCTCACCGGTTAAGCATGAGATCAACGTCAATGGCTTCCAGTGGTCTTGGCAGTTTGGTTACCCAGAAGCGGGCGATAAGGCAGTTGTTACAGGCACACCTGCCCAGCCACCAACTTTGTATCTTCCTCAGGGCGAGAAAGTTCGCTTCACTTTGACCGCAACTGATGTGGTCCACGGATTCTGGATTCCAGCATTCATGATTCAGTTGCAGAACCTGCCAGGTGAAACCAACAAGCTCCAGTTCACCGCCAATAAGTTGGGTGAGTTCCCTGGCCGATGCAACATCCTCTGCGGACGAAATCACTCTCAGATGCTCTTTAAGGTCAAAGTTGTAACTCCAGAGCAATATCAGAAATATCTTGACTCATTGAAGGCGAGCGCAGCATGACAACATTTGTAGAACGCCCAACGATCGCCGCTCCTCGCCAAGGCGTTCAGAAGACTTCGCTCGGAAGCCAATTCGTTAAGACCATTACCTCAACCGATCACAAGCGCATCGGCTACCTTTATTTAGCAACATCTTTTGCTTGGTTCCTTATCGGTGGCGTCCTTGCTCTCTTTATCCGCGCCGAGCTGACCCGTCCAGGTATGCAGTTCATGAGCGTTGAGCAGTACAACCAAGTATTTACAATGCACGGAACGATTATGTTGCTGATGTTTGCAACGCCGCTCTTTGTTGGTTTTGCAAATGTCATCATGCCGCTGCAGATTGGCGCAGCCGATGTGGCCTTTCCGCGCCTTAACATGCTCTCTTACTGGCTCTACTTCTTTGGTTCCATTCAAGCAACTATCGGATTCCTAACTCCAGGAGGAGCTGCCTCCTTCGGATGGACCGCATATGCGCCACTTGCTAACTCAACGTACTCACCTGGAATTGGTGGAGACCTCTGGGTTATGGGGCTAGCGATTTCAGGTCTTGGAACAATCCTTGGTGGCGTTAACTTCATCACAACCATCTTCACAATGCGTGCACCTGGTATGACGATGTTCCGTATGTCTATCTTCTCTTGGAACGTACTACTTACCTCAATCCTTGTACTTCTTGCCTTCCCACCGCTCGCTGCGGCGCTCCTAGGACTTGAATCAGATCGACTCTTTGGCACACATATCTTTGATCCAGCTAACGGCGGAGCCATGCTCTGGCAGCACTTGTTCTGGTTCTTTGGCCACCCCGAGGTTTATATCTTGGCGCTGCCATTCTTCGGAATCGCAACTGAAATCTTGCCAGTCTTTAGCCGTAAGCCAATCTTTGGTTACAAGGGACTTATCGCTGCAACCATTGCAATCTCAGCGCTCTCAGTAGCTGTATGGGCGCACCACATGTTTGCCAGCGGAAAGGTTCTCCTTCCCTTCTTCTCATTTATGACATTCCTTATCGGCGTTCCAACTGGTGTGAAATTCTTTAACTGGATCGGCACCATGTGGCGCGGCCATGTCACCTTTGAGACTCCAATGCTCTGGGTGATGGGCTTCCTTGTGACATTCCTCTTTGGTGGAATTACAGGAATCATCCTGGCATCCCCGCCACTGGACTTCGCAGTATCAGCTTCCTACTTCGTGGTGGCTCACTTCCATTACGTGCTCTTTGGCACTGTGGTCTTTGCGATGTTCGCCGGCTTCTACTTCTGGTGGCCTAAGTTCACAGGGCGCATGCTCAATGAAACTCTTGGAAAGATCCACTTCTGGACTCTCTTCTTCGGCTTCCATATCACCTTCCTTATCCAGCACTGGCTTGGTATTAAAGGCTTCCCACGTCGTTACGCGGATTACCTATCAACCGATGGCTTTACCGAAATGAATATGATTTCAACCGTCGGATCATTTCTGCTTGCGCTTTCGATGATTCCATTCTTCGTTAATGTCTGGATTACACGTAAATCTCCAAAGGTCGAAGTTGATGACCCATGGGGCTACGGTTCATCTCTCGAGTGGGCAACAACATGTCCACCACCACGCCACAACTTCTTATCAATGCCACGCATTCGTTCTGAACGTCCGGCATTTGATCTCCACCATCCGCACATTAAGACAGAAGGTCACTAAGCATGAAAGCTAACTGGAAACTCTTTACCTTCCTTGCAGTCTTTTATGTCATCATGACTGTGATTTATTGGGCAGTCGGTGGAGAACCCGTTGGCATTACCGGAATGATTCTTGCGGCATGCCTTGCTGGAATGGTCGGCTTCTACCTCTGGTTTACTCAGAAGCGAATCGGCGTAGCAATTCCTTCAGATAACGATGATGCTGAGATCGCAGATGATGCCGGCGAACTTGGTTTCTACAGCCCACATTCATGGTGGCCACTTCCTGTTGCTCTCAGCGCCACAGCACTCAGCCTTGGACTCATTATTGGTTGGTGGTTAGTACTTATTGCTCTGGGAACGCTTGTCCTAAGCATTATTGGAATGGTTACCGAGTACGAAAAACCAGAGCCACAGCACTAACCTGCTGAGGTTCTCTCAACTATGAAGAAGCTGGCCTTTGCCGCTCCTTGGATATTTACCCTCATCTGGAGCTCAGGCTTTGTCGTTGCCAAATATGGGTTTGAAGATAGCGACTCTCTCTACTTCTTAGCGCTGCGCTTACTGTTGGCTGCAGTAATTCTCTTCTTGCTCACCGTGGCTCTACGCCAACCCCTAAGACTTTCTCGTGAAGATCTCTATGCCACAGTTCTTATCGGTCTTTCGCTCCACGGTCTCTATCTAGGTGGGGTTTGGTATGCCATAGAACTGGGAGCACCGGCAGGTTTATCTTCTGTGATTACCAGCATGCAACCAATCCTTGTTTCGGTATTGGCCGTTCGCCTCCTTGCTGAACCTCTGACTAAGAAGCAGATTGCAGGACTTTTCTTTGGGTTATCTGGAGTGGTGCTCGTCGTGCTGCCGAAGCTGACTGGCGCAAGTGGATTTACCGCTGAATCACTGGCGCTGCTCTTTGTTGCATTGGCCGGTAGCACTATTGCAACCTTGCTCCAGAAGAAGATCGGTCGCGATATACCTTTAATGATCGGCACTACCTATCAATTCCTCATAGCCGGAGTTGTGATGCTCGCTATTTCAATCGCGCGCGGCAGAACTCGTTTTGAGTTGACCCACACATCTTTCTGGACGATGGCGTGGGCAGTTTTAGTCACATCGATTGCAGCTATCTTGCTACTGCTCTGGCTCTTAAACCATGGATCAGCAGCAAAGGTCTCAAGTCTGCTCTACCTTGTTCCACCGATGGCAGTTCTGCAAGCCTATGTACTCTTTCAAGAGAAGGTAGGAGCGATAGGAATTGTAGGAATTGTTCTGACGGCGCTCGGAGTCGCCCTCGTCATTCAAAGTTAAAAGTGATTAGATAGCGTCCATGACACAGCCAACTGCCAATCCTGAACGCGGCAAAGAAGTATTTGCCACCGACCGCGCCCATGTCTTTCACTCTTGGAGCGCGCAATCGCAGATTGCACCTCTTCCTGTCGCCGGAGGAGAAGGCAGCTACTTCTGGGATTTTGATGGAAAGAAATACTTAGACTTCTCGTGTCAGCTGGTCTTTACCAATATCGGTTTTCAGCACCCCAAAGTAGTTAAGGCAATCCAAGAGCAAGCCGGGGTGCTGACAACTGTCGCACCGCAGCATGCAAACGAGGCTCGTGGTGAGGCCGCCAAGCGCATTACTGCACGCGCCGGCGCCCATCACAACAAAGTCTTCTTCACTAATGGCGGAGCCGATGCTGTCGAGAACGCCATTCGCATGGTGCGACTTCACACCAATCGCCACAAAGTTCTCTCGTTCTACCGCAGCTATCACGGCAATACCTCCGCAGCGATTGCTTCAACGGGTGATCCACGACGTTGGCCTAATGAATACGCATATGGCCACGTCCACTTCTTTGGCCCTTATCTCTACCGCTCAGCTTTCTGGGCAACGACAGAGGAAGAAGAGTGCAAGCGCGCGCTCGAACACCTCGAGCAAGTCATCATCTTCGAAGGTCCTGCAACAATCGGTGCAATTCTCATTGAATCCGTAGTGGGCACAGCTGGCGTTCTGCTACCTCCTGCTGGCTACCTCGAGGGAGTAAGAGCGCTTTGCGATAAGTATGGAATCAAGTGGATTGCAGATGAAGTCATGGCAGGGTTCGGTCGCACTGGAAAATGGTTTGCTTACCAACACTCAACTGCCGAACCAGATCTGATTGTCTTCGCAAAGGGTGTTAATAGCGGTTACGTTCCACTTGGGGGAGTCATCATCAGCGATGAGATTGCCAAGACATTTGATGAGCGCGTCTTCCCTGGTGGACTTACCTATAGCGGACATCCACTTGCCTGCGCTGCAGCTGTTGCAACCCTCGATGTGATGGCGCAAGAGAAGATCGTTGAGAACGCTGCCGATATGGGCGAGCGAGTAATCAAGCCACTTCTAGAAGAGCTGATGGCTAAACATAAAGTGATTGGCGAAATCCGTGGACGTGGAACTTTCTGGGCTCTTGATCTTGTAAAGGATCGCCAGAGTCGCGAACCACTCGCGCCATACGGTGGAACAAGCCCTGCGATGGGTGAGCTAGTTGCTGCCTGCAAGAAGTTAGGGCTGATGCCATTTACCAATTACAACAGAATGCATATCTGCCCGCCATGTAATGTGAGTGAGGCAGAGCTTCGTGAAGGCTTCGCAATCCTAGATCAGGCATTTACCGCAATTGCAGGCCATTACACAGGCAAGTAAGTCTTACCTGTGTTGCGCTAAGAAATTAGTGATGGCCCTCTAGTTCGCGACGCTCAGTCTCGGTTGCCTTAGGTACTGCAACTGCATGTGCACGTGAAATTCGATTACGAATCTTATTCCGAATCGCAGCTGGACGACGAACACCGGCACCATCAACTTCGGGAAGCTCGAGTGGAGCAAGCTGTTCGTGAGATGTAAGTAGCCACGCCTTCTCTGGAGTGATTGGCTCGTGTACTTCAACAAACTCACCACTTGGCATGCGTACTAGTCGACCAGTTTCGCGGCCATGTAATACCAAGTCGCGATCTGCGCGCTGTAGCGATAGGCAGAGGCGCTTAGTCACAATAAAGGCGATTGGTGGCAGAACAATGATTGCAATTCGAGAGAACCACATCATCTGATTGATGGTCAGATCAAAGGTTGTGGCGATGATGTCGTTTCCGCCGTTAATCAAAGAGACGAGGGTGAAGGTAAGGGCCATGACGCCAATCGCTGTGCGGTTTGGCGCATTACGTGGACGATCAAGGAGATGGTGCTCGCGCTTGTCTCCGGTGATCCAGCTCTCGATAAATGGGTAGAGAGCAAGCCCTGTAAACATAATTCCCGGCAAGATCAAACCTGGAATCAGAATGTTCCATGACACTGTGTATCCAAAGAGATAAGTTTCAAGTGGTGGGGACATGCGAACTAAACCATCGAGCCAACCCATGTACCAGTCAGGTTGTGAACCTGCAGAAATCTGTCCAGGGTTATATGGACCGTATAACCAAATTGGGTTGATGGATGCAACAGCGCCTAAGAATGCGGTAACACCGAAGACGATGAAGAAGAAGCCTCCAGCCTTTGCCATATAGACAGGCATGAGTGGATAACCAACAACGTTCTTTTCAGTGCGTCCAGGACCAGGGAATTGAGTGTGCTTCTGGTACCAGACGAGCATGAGGTGAACTGTGATGAGAGCTAAAAATATTCCAGGCAGAAGGAGAACATGCACAACATAGATGCGCGGAATAAAGGCGAGCCCTGGGAATGCTCCACCAAAGGCGAAATAGGAAAGGTATGAACCTACTACTGGAATCGCTTGAATGATCGCCTCTGCGATTCGAATTCCTGTTCCCGAGAGCAAGTCATCAGGAAGTGAGTAACCCAAGAAACCTTCCACGATTCCGAGGGTAAGAAGTCCAATGCCGATGATCCAGTTGAATTCGCGTGGCTTGCGGAATGCACCAGTGAAGAACACACGCATCAAGTGAACAACAATTCCCACCATGAATATAAGAGCTGCCCAGTGGTGGATCTGTCGCATCAAAAGACCGCCACGTACTTCGAATGAGATTTCAAGAGCCGAGGCATATGCTGCCGACATCTTTACGCCCTGCAGTGGTTCGTAAGCTCCCTCATAAACTACTTCACGCATTGAAGGGTCGAACCAGAAGGTAAGGAAAGTTCCAGAGAGCAACAGAATAATAAATGAGTACAAGCAGATTTCACCAAGGAGGAATGACCAGTGATCAGGGAAGACCTTTTGTAGGTTCTTCTTCATCCACTTAGCGCCGCCTGTGCGGTCGTCAACATATCCTGCAACGTTGCCGGCGACTCTTTCGCGTGCTGTCATGATAAACGCCCCCAGAAGCTAGGTCCTACAGGTTCAGTAAATGGTGCCTGAGCTACTAAGTAACCTTGCGCATCCACTGTGATTGCTAATTGTGGCAGAGGTCGCGCTGCGGGGCCAAAGATAACCTTGGCAGCGCGAGTGACATCAAAGGTCGATTGGTGGCAAGGACAGAGCAGATGCTTTGTTGTCTGCTCGTAGAGCGCAACGGCGCAACCCATATGTGAACAAATCTTGGAGAATGCGATGATGCCTTCGTGCGTCCAAGAAAGTCTCTCGCTATCAAGATTAAACTCTTCAGGACGCATGCGAATTAAGAGAACAGCATCCTTAGCGATATCTTCAAGGTGGCGCTCCTTGCCTTCTGGAAACTCCGGCTGAGTTTGAGCAACTGCACCAATTTCAAGATCCTCAGGGCGAATTGGTCGATCACCAGGGTCGGTAACTAAGCGAGTTCCAGCTTTCCAGTGTGTCTTCTTTAAATCATCACCTGGTAGCGGACCTAGATCGCGAAGGAGCAATAGGGGAGTAAGCCCTGAAAGACCGAGAGCTGCTCCGAGAGTTCGCTTAATGAGCGGACGTCTTCCAAGCCCTGCGTTTTCAGCTCCCTCTTTTACAGTCTTTACAAAGTCAGCGCGATCTTCATCATCGGAACGAAATTCATGGCGTTGCACAACAATTTCCTCATCAGGCATCAGAGTCTTTGCCCAGTGAATAGCTCCTGCTCCGATACAGAAGAGCGCAATCGCCATTCCGAGACCAAGGCCAAGTTGATGAGCATTGGTCTCACCCATAACTGGAATGAAGATAAAGGTCTCATCGCTCACGAAGATAAAGGAGAAGATTAGGAGGAGAGTGCCAAGCGCAGATAGAGAGAAGAGAATTGCCACTTGTCGCTCAGCGCGTTTCGCAGCAGCTGGATCAGTATCTGTTCTGCGATGGACGTGCGCTGGAAGTCCAGGATCTTTTATGAGATCAACTTCTCTTGACTCTGAATTAGACATTGTCTATCTCGCCTTCGCTGCTAGCCATACTGCTACACCAATGAGCAATCCGATTCCTAGCGTCCATGCAAGGAGGCCTTCAGTAACTGGCCCCACTCGACCAAGTGCGACTCCACCAAGTTGTGGTTCTGATTCGGCAGATTTAATCCACTTAATAATGGAGAGCTTCTCTTCGGGGGTAAGAGTCTTATCGCTGAAGACCGGCATCGCTTGCGGACCAGTAATCATCGCTTCATAAATATGTTTTGGTTGAACGCCCATAACAGTTGGAGCATACTTACCTTGAGTAAGCGCTCCACCTTGTCCGGCAAAGTTATGGCACATCGCGCAGTTAGTCCGGAAAAGCTGTCCGCCTTCTGCAACAGAACCATCACGCTCATAATTTAAAAGCTCATCACCCGGAACCGCAGGTCCTGGAGCAAGGGATGCAACATAGGTTGCAAGTGCATGGACTTCTTCTGGTGAATAGACAGGAGCCTTACGCATCGCTTGCTGGCTCATATCAGCCATCGGCATGCGGCCAGTGCCAACTTGGAAATCTACAGAAGCGGCTCCAACTCCGATCAGTGATGGTGCAATCTCTTGGCCTTCAGCGTTAAGTCCGTGGCAAGAAGAGCATCCTCGTAGGAAGATTTCCTTGCCTTCTGCAATCGCCGCAGATCGGGATTGAACGGTCGCATTCTCTTGATTGACTGCGCTTGCAACCTGAAAAGTGGTGCCGATGGTGAAGAGTGCGAAGATCAAGAGAACTGGCCCTGCCGCACGATGTCTGCGTAGTCGCGATAGACGCTTCACTGTTTTCCTTTCGGTTGGAAATTATTTGATGAGATAAATTGCGGCAAAGAGGGCGATCCAAACAACGTCAACAAAGTGCCAGTAGTACGAGACAACAATTGCTGTCGTAGCTTGGCCTTGAGTAAAGCGACGAGCCTTAGCTACACGAATCATCACGATGAGGAAGGCGATCAAACCACCGGTCACGTGCAGACCGTGGAAGCCGGTTGCAATATAGAAGACTGAGCTGTACGCATTTGTAGAAAGGGCCAAACCTTCAGAAACAAGGAAGGCATATTCATAGATCTGACCAGAGATAAAGAAGGCGCCCATCAAGAATGTGAGTGAGAACCATTCACGCATTCCCCAAGATGAAACTTTAAAGATTGAACCGGTACGTCGCGCTTGGTAACGCTCTGCTGCGAAGACACCGAATTGGCATGTGACAGATGAGAGAACAAGAACTGTGGTGTTAACGGCAGCGAATGGAATATTGAGGAACTCTGTTGATTCGCCCCAGATCTCTGGGCCTTGAACTGCGCGAGTAGTGAAGTACATTGCAAAGAGAGCTGCGAAGAACATAAGTTCGCTGGAGAGCCAGACGATTGTTCCGACCGCCACCATATTGGGGCGGGTTATCTTGTGATGATCGCTCACGCTCGCACTTGTCATGGGTGGCATTATTCCCGAAAAGGCTCGTGCAAACCTATTTAGAAGCCCTGAGATAAGCGGGATTTGCCATCTATTTGAGGTGAAAAGGGTCACGCGTTGGTAGGTAAAAGCCAACTCCAAATTGGCGCCTCCGGATGGCTAGACTTTGCCCCATGTCAGAAGCGAGAGAGCGCAAATACTCAATAGTCCTGTACTCAGACGATGTCACAGTCCGAGAAGCGGTCATCGCCGCCCTTGGTACCCGTGTTGCACCTGAGATGGCAGAACATGTCATCCATCAGTTTGCTACAGGGGCGGCGCTTCGACTCTTTGTTGATGCAAAGAAGCCAGGGAGTGATTCACCAATCGATCTCTTCATCCTTGATGGAGAAGCAGTTCCTGAAGGTGGCATTGGAATGGCGCGCCAGCTCAAAGATGAAGTCTTTAACTGCCCACCAGTGATGGTCATGACGGGTCGCAAGGAAGATGCGTGGTTGGCCGCATGGTCTCGCGCTGAAGCAAATGTTCTTCATCCAGTAGACCCATTTACCCTTGCTCACACAGTCGCTGATTTACTTCGCTCTCGCACTATTGCCACTGTCTAGTCAGAAGTTTTCATGACTGAGTCACTCGATATTTGGAAGCAGACTCTCACAAAGTTAAATACTGGTCTTGATCTGGAAATAGATGAGATTCAATCTGTGATGCGTCAGATTCTTCAAGGAGATGCAGAGATTGAAAATATCAAGAGCTTCCTGTTGGCTCTTAAGGCAAAGGGTGAAACTGCTGAAGAAGTCAGCGGGCTCGTTGCCGAGATGTACCGACACTCGGCTCCTATCTCCATTACCGAGAGGGCGGTAGACACCGTTGGTACTGGCGGCGATGGAGCACACACCATCAATATCTCCACAACTGCGGCGATCATCGCAGCCGCTGCAGGCGCCCGAGTCGTTAAACACGGTAACCGCGCTGTTTCATCGCGTTCAGGTGCATCTGATTTTCTGGAAGCGCTCGGCGTTGTTCCAGGTCTTGATGGAAAGGGCGTAGAGCGCACGGTCCGTGAACTAGGCATTGGATTCTGCTTTGCTCCAATTTTTCACCCAGCGATGCGCTTTGCCGCCCCTGCTCGTAAAGAGTTAGGCGTACCAACAGTCTTTAATATTTTGGGGCCGCTAGCAAACCCTGCCCAACCAAAAGCGGCAGCGATAGGCGTTGCCAATGAGCGGATGCATCTAGTGATGGCGCAGGTGCTCGCTGCCAAAGGTTGCGATGGCTTTGTCTTCCGCGGCGATGATGGGCTGGATGAGATAACCCTAGCTACAACAACTTCTATATTGATTATTGGTGAAGGCGAGATTAAGAGCGATCGAATTGACGCCAAAGATTTTGGAATAGCAAACGCACCTCTAGAAGCAATTGTTGGGGGAGATGCCGCTGAAAATGCTGAGATCAGCAGGGCAATTTTCAAGGGCGAACGAGGAGCACCGCGAGATGCTGTCTTACTTAATGCAGCAGCGGCGATTGCAGCTTTCGAAGGTAACTTTAACCAAGATATTCGAACGCGATTAAGTGATGGGTTGATTCGTGCAAGCGCTGCTGTTGATTCGGGAGCTGCCACCGATTTACTTAATCGATGGGCTGCTTTGACTCAGGAGATTTCGGCCTCTTAGTACGTTTACTGAAGTTAAGTAGCTCTTCGAGAGTATGAATATCTAAGGAGCCAAGTCTTTCTAGAAGTCCGTGGAACACGTCGAGAGTGGCTCGGGCATCATCGAGGGCGCGATGGTTGGGAGTGGTTTTCGTCCCAAAAAATTCCGCCAAAGTTGAGAGCTTGCAGTTAGGAACCTCATCGCGGGTAAGTACTTTGCGGGCAATAATCGCAGTATCTAGAACTGGGTAGGCAGGCCACGTCAAACCTGATTCTCTAGTGGCAAACGTTAGGAATGAGAGATCAAAGGGCGCATTCTGTGCAACCAGAACGGTCTCTTCGGGGGCACCTAAGAATTCAAAGAGCTGTGGCAGTAAGAGCTCAATTTTGGGTGATTGAAAGAGCATCTCATCGGTGATTCCAGTGAGTTCAGTTATGTAGGCAGGGACAAGATGGCCCGGATCGACAAAGGTCTTAAATTCTCCAAGCAACTGACCACCACGAGCTTTGATGGCGCCAATCTCGGTTATTGCAGCACCTAAATGGGGAGCACCACCTGTTGTTTCTAAATCAATAACGACAAAAGTTGTATCTTGAAGAGCGCGCCCGAAATCTTGCAGGGTGGATTGCCAAGGTTTACTTAACTCTTCATTCACCACACCTTTAACTCTAGATGATTGCTCTGACATCTAAGTCGTAATACTCTCCTTGCATGGCAGTTGAAGGCGCACCCGAAGGGCTCTTGGCAGATTGGCTTGCACAGGGCAGCGGAGTAAATAAAGAAGTTGGCATCTTGCTCGTTCATGGATTTACCGGTTCACCGGCATCAATGCGCCCATGGGCCGAATACCTCAATCAACGCGGATACACCGTGAAAGTCCCTCTTCTTCCTGGCCACGGAACAACACCACACGATTTAAATTTAGTGAAATGGCAGGAATGGCCGGCCAAAGTTGAAAGTGATTTACAAGAACTGCTGCGCACCTGTCACAAAGTCTTTATCTGCGGGCTTTCGATGGGTGGCGGAACAACGCTCAATATTGCTACTCGGTATTCAAAGGATTTAGCCGGGATCATTCTGGTCAACCCAATGATTCACGTGAAGTTTGTTCCTCATCAATTAGCTTGGGCGATTTCTAGATTCCAGAAGATGCGCGACTCGGTAGGCGATGACATTAAACGTCCCGGAATCACCGAGTACGGATATGACGCGCTGCCTGCAGTAGGTGTTTACGAGCTATTAAAAATGCTTCACTACACACGTAAGCGACTCCACGATGTCACAGCGCCGATGTTGCTCTTTCATAGCGTTGATGACCACACCTTGCCGGTGACAAATACAGAGATTGTTATGAAGGGCGTGGGTTCACGCCAGAAGCAGCGGATCGAACTGGTAAATAGTTATCACGTGGCAACGCTCGATTACGACCAAGAGGTCATCTTTGAGAATTCACGACTCTTTATCGAATCCCATTCATAACTTTTCCTGCCGATACAAACTCACTGGCAGCAATTAATTCTGGTGAGAGGTATCGATCGGGTCCAGGGCCAGCAACACTCTGTCGTAGCGCTGAGATGATCTTTGCAGAGACAGGGCTTGGCGTCAGTGGTGCGCGTAGTTCGATGGCGCGAGATGCAGTAACTAACTCAATGGCAATGATGTGAGTCAGATTTGAAATCGCAGTGCGTAATTTGCGAGCGGCAGACCATCCCATCGAGACATGGTCTTCTTGCATCGCCGATGAAGGTATGGAATCCACACTTGCAGGTGAAGCTAAACGCTTATTTTCGCTGACGAGGGCTGCCTGTGTGTATTGGGCAATCATCAGACCAGAATCAACACCTGGGTCATCGGCGAGAAATGGAGGCAACCCAGCGTTGCGATTCTTATCCAGCGCTCTATCTGTTCTTCTCTCTGCAATGCTTCCTAGATCTGCAACCGCAATAGCTAGGAAATCGAGCACATAGGCAACGGGTGCGCCATGGAAATTACCATTGGAAGAGATACGGCCATCTTCAAGAACAACGGGATTATCAATGACTGCAGAAAGTTCGCGTTCGGCAACTGTGGCTGCATATTCAATGGTGTCACGGACTGCGCCAGCTACTTGTGGAGCGCAGCGAAGAGAGTACGCATCTTGAACGCGATCATCATTATGTAGATGAGAAGCAACGATTCCTGAACCCGCAAGAGTTGCCAACATCCGAGCAGCACTTGTGGCTTGACCTGGATGTGAACGAAGGGGAGCGTGAAGTTCAGGAATGAAGACGCGATCTGTACCGAGCAAACCTTCGACGCTCATGGCTGCAACCACATCTGCGCTATCAACTATATTACGAAGATCGTGAATAGCCAGAATAAGCATGCCGAGCATCCCATCAGTGCCGTTGATGAGTGCAAGGCCCTCCTTCTCGGCTAGTTGCACTGGTTCTATTCCAGCTTCCTTTAACAACTGAGCAACTGGCTTAGCGATGCCATCTCGATTGACCGCTTCGCCTTCACCCATGAGAACGAGAGCGCAATGTGCAAGTGGTGCTAAATCACCGCTGCAGCCGAGTGAACCAAATTCGCGGACCAAGGGAGTGATTCCGGCATTGAGAATTGCAGCCATAGTTTGGGCAACAACTGGACGAACTCCAGTTCTACCTGAAGCTAAAGTTTTCAGGCGCAGAGCCATCAAAGCGCGAACAACTTCAACTTCGACAGGTGCACCGACGCCTGCGGCATGGGAACGAATCAAAGAACGTTGGAGTTGAGTACGAAGGTCTGTAGATACATGGCGATTGGCAAGGGCTCCGAAACCAGTAGAGATTCCGTAGACAGGTGTATCGCTGGCAGCGAGAGCTTCAACATGATCGCGCGATTTCTGCATCGCAGCGAGTGATTCCTTGGAAATAACCACCTTTGCGCCATCTCGTGCAATGGCAACAACATCAGCAAAGCTCGCTCCGTGGGTTGAGATTATTACTTCTGCCATATCTTCACTTTTCTTCCTGCTTTGAGAGTTGTTTCGACTAAATCTGCACCAGGGCGGTAAGCCAGATGGATATATGAAGGTGATTTCAAGATTGCAACATCAGCGCGCGAACCGATGGCGAGGTTGCCGATATCGCTGCGACGAAGAGCTGCCGCACCTCCAGATGTCGCTGCATGCACAGCTTCTTCAACAGTGAAGCCCAACAAGCTGACAGCTGCTGCGATGCAGAATGGCATGGAGGTCGTAAAGCTAGATCCTGGATTGCAATCAGTTGCAATTGCGACTTGTGCATGTGCGTCTAGAAATCTACGGCCCAACCTTCCTTCATGTTGCGTAGAGAATTCCGCACCTG
Source organism: Candidatus Nanopelagicaceae bacterium (assembly GCA_965267875.1). GTDB lineage: Bacteria > Actinomycetota > Actinomycetes > Nanopelagicales > Nanopelagicaceae > Planktophila. The sequence continues at coordinate 627,716 of OZ254157.1, forward strand.
GGAGAAGTGTGGCTACCGTCGTGCTGGCAGCAAGGGCCTCAATATCTGCATCGCTGCTGGCGCTTAAGTGATCCGCTGATGCTGCACCTAATTCAATCGCCAAGGCAACAGCCGTTGTGCGACTCAATTGATTTGCATGGATTCGAGGCAACATTCCCGCACCTTTGCCAGCAAGCAAGATTGCGCGAGTCTGCTCAGGCGAGAATGCGCCTGCATCGCAGAAAACATCGATCCACTTAGCCGAAGAAGCTGGAATAATTTCGTTAATGATTAAATCCACGTAGCCGTCTGGGTTGTTTGCATACTCTTCTGGGATTACATGAGCGGCGAGCAAGGTGGTTTCTTCTGTGAACGAGCTTGCCACATCTAACGAGCGGAGCTCATCGTGAAGCGTAAGGCCGTAGCCAGTCTTAATCTCAACAGTTGTAGTTCCCTGCGAGAGAGCTTCATCAAGAAGCGTTTGCGCATTAATGCTGAGTTCTGAGTTCGATGCAGCTCTTGTTGCCGCGACCGTAGTTTTGATACCACCTGCAGAGTATTTCTCTCCACGGGAACGGGCTGCGAATTCGGCGCTGCGATCTCCGGCAAAAACTAGATGAGTATGCGAATCAACAAAGCCTGGAATTACTGTTTTGCCGGCGCAGTCGATTACTTCATCGACTCCGTCAGGGGTTCGATCGGATAAAGCTGCGACCTTTCCATCCTCGAGTATAAGGGTTTTGCCCTGGCTTAAGCCGAGAAGACCTTCCCCAAGTTCTGGAGAGTTAGTGACCAACGTTGCGATGTTGGTGAGTGCAATAGAACTCACCGACCGGTAACCCCATTCATCATAGGAACATGAACGCCTTTTTCAATCGCGACTTCTTGTGCATGCGCATAACCAGCATCGCAATGTCGAATGACACCCATACCGGGATCGTTGGTGAGCACGCGCTCTAATTTCTGTGCCGCCAGGGGAGTTCCATCAGCGACGCTGACTTGCCCGGCGTGAATAGAGCGACCAATACCAACGCCACCACCATGATGGATTGAAACCCAAGATGCGCCAGATGAAATATTGATCATCGCATTGAGGAGTGGCCAATCTGCAATTGCATCAGAGCCGTCATACATCGCCTCTGATTCGCGGTAAGGAGATGCAACGCTTCCGCAATCTAAGTGATCGCGCCCGATAACAATTGGAGCGCTTACTTCGCCACTGGCAACCATGTCATTAAACTTCAACCCAGCCTTGTCACGTTCGCCATAACCGAGCCAACAGATACGCGCAGGAAGCCCTTCAAATTCAACGCGATCTTGCGCCATACGAATCCAGCGGTGTAGATGCTTATTGTCGGGGAATAGATCTAAGACAGCTTGATCGGTACGGTGAATATCTTTCGGATCTCCCGATAGCGCAACCCATCTAAATGGACCTTTGCCCTCGCAGAAGAGTGGGCGAATATAGGCAGGGATAAAGCCTGGGAACTCAAATGCACGTTGGTAGCCACCTTGTCGCGCTTCATCACGGATGGAATTTCCGTAATCAAAGACAACAGCGCCCTTATCTTGGAAGTTGACCATCGCTTCAACATGTTTAGCCATAGATTCTTTGGCGCGCTTAGAGAAATCATCAGGGTTGCGGATCGCTAAATCACGCGCGCTATCTACATCGACACCTTCAGGAATATAGAAGAGCGGGTCATGGGCAGATGTTTGGTCGGTGACAATATCTATAGGAACGCCCATAGCAAAGAGCTTAGGAAGAACCACAGCGCTATTTCCCACTAGACCAATTGAGATTGCGCGCTTCTCAGAACGAGCCTTTACGGCTTGGGCAACGGCATCTTCCAGGTTATCTGCGATCACATCGAGGTATCTCTTATTGACTCGGCGCTGTAAGCGAGAGCCATCGACATCGATGATCAGACATGTTCCTTCATTCATGGTCACTGCTAGTGGTTGTGCGCCACCCATGCCGCCACATCCGCCTGTCACTGTGAGAGTGCCAGCCAAGGTTCCACCGAAGTGCTTTTCAGCTACCGCTGCAAAAGTTTCATAGGTTCCCTGCAAGATTCCTTGTGTGCCGATGTAGATCCACGATCCAGCGGTCATCTGGCCATACATAGTCAGACCAAGATCTTCTAGCCTTCTAAATTCAGGCCAGGTCGCCCAATCTCCAACAAGGTTTGAGTTGGCAAGAAGAACGCGAGGAGCCCATTCATGTGTACGGAAGACTCCAACAGGTTTTCCAGATTGCACCAACATCGTTTCATCATCTTTAAGAAAGGTAAGGGTCTTAATCAACGCATCAAAGGATTCCCAATTTCGTGCAGCTTTTCCGGTGCCACCGTAGACAACTAACTTGTCGGGATGTTCTGCAACCTCTGGATCTAAGTTGTTCTGCAACATGCGAAGGGCGGCTTCTTGCCCCCAACCAAGTGCGGTGCGTGATGTGCCACGAGGGGCTCGGACTGGGCGCGCGCCAAGGGCTGCATCTATCGTCGTCATCTCGTCACTATATAACGCACGTCAACGCGCGATACCCTTGTCGAGTGAACTTGCCCCATGACCCGTTATGGCCGAGGGCATCGTCAATCTTTTCTCATCCAACAGAACAGGGCAGTGATTTAACTCTGGTCGGAGTACCCGCCAATCAGACCAGTATTTCGCCGACATCGGCGCATCTGACGCCAGCTGCCATTAGGCAGGCGCTGCTGCGATACTCGTTGGCGCACTCTCATTCGAAGGTAGACCTCTCTCGTTTGAAGTTATCTGATTCAGGCGATGCGAGTTCCCCAGATAAAGATGAGCAGAAAACAATTACAGAGCTCGCCGCGATCGCACAGAAGCATCGCTTTCTGGTGGCCCTCGGTGGCGATAATTCAATTACCTACAGCGTGGCCAAGGGTGTTGCTGCAACCGGCCTGATTACCTTTGACGCACATTACGATCTTCGCGATGGAGTAAGTAACGGTTCACCGGTACGTCGACTTATCGAATCTGGGCTAGCTGGAAAGAACGTTGTTCAAATCGGAATTGCGGATTTCTCAAACTCACCTCAATATGCAGAACGTGCCCGAGAGCTTGGCATAACGGTGATTCATCGCTCTGAACTTCGTGGCGCAAGTCTCGAGCAGGTTTGGAAACGTGCGGTAAAGATTGCCGGTTCTCGTATTCACGTGGATTTTGATATGGATATCTGCGATCGATCTGTGGTGCCAGCATGTCCTGCTGCAGCACCTGGTGGAATTTCTGCCGATGAAATTCGACAGTTCGCCTTCCTTGCCGGCGCAAGTAAAGAAGTGGTCTCCGTTGATATCACCGAGATAGATGCCGCCAAGGACTCCAGCGATGAGCGAACCATGCGATTAGCGGCATTGGTGGTTCTTGAAGTCACAGCTGGGTTATCCACGCGAATCTAAATTGCAGTTTAGATATCTGCACCTAAACTGCGCGATGTGAATAAAGTTGTTGCGCTCCTCGGTGGTAAACGAGCCGCAGATGCATTTCGCAAAACAGTTTCTGGCGATCCAACAGGCGCACCTGCATGGGCGCAACAGATGGCTATAGGAAACGATGTTGGCCTTTTCGGCCCAGAAAGTGCGGTCTGGGAAGTACACGGCTCTATTTCTACATTGGTGGGCGGCATTCGCGCGCTACTGATGCAGGCTGCGCATCCCGCAGCGCTTACTGGCGTTGCAGAGCATTCTCAATATGACACTGATCCATTAGGTCGACTTGAAAGAACAACTCGCTGGCTCACGATTACAACTTTCGGTTCTACTGAAGCAATTGAGCGAGAAGCTCGCCGCGTTAACGAACTTCACTCACATGTGAAGGGGGAGTATCCAGGTAAAGACGGTAAGACTGCGCCATATAGCGCTCGAGATGCGCGCCATCTTCTCTGGGTGCACTGTGCATTTACTGACTCTTTCCTTCGCGCTCAAATCGAATTGGGTTATCCGATCGCGCTGGGCGCAGATAGATATGTGCAGGAGTGGGCAAAGAGCGCAGTTCCATTGGGGCTTAACAACGCACCGCAATCGGCTTCCGAACTGAAAGAAACTATCGCAGGATTTGTTGTGAACGAGGTAGAGTCAATTGCGATGACGCCTCCGATAGTTAAGTTCATCTTAAAACCGCCATTTAGTAAAGGCGGTCTCTTCTTCTACCGAATCCTGGCTAATGCGGCTATCGCTACTATCGACGAGCCTTTCCTTACAGTGCTGGGCTTAAAGAAGCGGTCAAAAATTTGGTTGCGAGTAAGCAGTAAACTCTTGGATTTCTTGTCGTACATGCTTGGACACGAATCACCTAGTCAGAAGATTGCGCGGGCAAGAATCCAAGCCCTACAGTGAACCTATGTCTGATTGCATCTTCTGTGGAATAGTCGCAGGAACTATTCCTGCAAAGAAGGTCATGGAGAACGACGAGTGCCTAGCATTTCTCGATATCTTTCCAGCCAATAAAGGCCACACGCTAGTAATTCCAAAGAAGCACGTAGATGATATTCATCAGGCAGATAGCGCGACCTATGCAGCAGTTGCGAGCATGGCAAAAGAGGTTGCAGATCTCTTGCAGGAAAAACTTGCCTCTGAAGGAACATCTGTTTTTCAGATGAGCCGCGAAGCCGGCTGGCAGACTGTCTTCCATCTTCATATGCATGTGATTCCACGATGGTCGAAAGACGGACTTCATAAGCCGTGGGATATAGCGCCTGCAAGTGAAGACTCTCTCAACGATGTTCTGCAACAAATCCAGAAATAGAGCAGACTTCCTCCATGAAAAGCCCTGACGCCATAGTTATTGGCGCTGGAATCGTTGGCGCATCATGTGCGCTCTCACTAACTAACGCAGGTCTTAGCGTCCTCGTCATTGATCGCGGTTCTGTCTCTAGCGGGACTACAGGTGCAGGCGAAGGAAACATTCTTGTCTCAGATAAAGACCCAGGTCCTGAACTCACCCTGGCGCTGCGCTCTCGCGATCTCTGGTTTGAGATGCAGGAGGATGTGGGTGATTACTTTGAACTTGAAGCCAAGGGTGGGGTAGTAGTCGCACGTCACGATGATTCTGCGTTGATGAAATTGGCATCTCATCAACGAGAGCATGGAGTCGATGCGCAGGTTGTGGGCCAAGCTGAACTTCATAACCTCGAGCCTTATCTGCACCCGGAGTTTCATAGCGGTGTCTTCTATCCGCAAGATGCGCAATGTCAGCCCATGTTGGCGGCAGCCCATGTGATTCGCACTGTCATTTCTAGAGGTGGCCAATTTATCTCGCAGGCAAAAGTCACTGAGGTGTTGGTGAAGGATTCACAGGTATATGGAATCCAGACATCGAAAGGAAAATTCCTTGCACCCATCGTTATAAACGCGACGGGAACATGGGCTGGCGAGATCGCCCGCATGGCAGGTTCTGATTTACCTATTGCTCCGCGCCGGGGATTTATCTTGGTAACTGAGCCTGCACCACAATACATTTTTCATAAAGTCTATGACTCTGACTACGTTGTAAATGTGGCAAGTAGTGATGCGGATTTGCAGACAAGCACGGTTGTTGAAGGCACTCGGAGTGGAACCATTTTGATTGGTGCAAGTCGCGAACGAGTGGGCTTCGATGGTTCAAAGAATATTGAGATCTTACGAAAGCTAGCGGCTCAAGCAACTTCACTCTTTCCGGTATTGCGTGATGTACAACTGCTTCGGGCTTATCACGGCTTTAGACCGTACGCCCCAGATCATCTTCCTGTAGTGGGTGAAGATGCGCAGGTGAAGGGTCTATGGCATTCAGCAGGACATGAAGGCGCCGGAATCGGTTTAGCCCCAGGTTCTGCGGCGTTGATTACAGATGAAATACTGGGTCGACCAAGCTTTATGGATGCAAGCGCATTTAGCCCAGCGAGATTTGCGATGGCGAAGGTATGAGCAACGACATTTCATTCTTCTTTAACGGTGAGAAATTTACTGGCGCTAAGGGCCAGAGCATTGCCGCTGCCTTGATTGCTAATGAGCAGAGAGAGTTGCGGAGAACTCGTTTTGGAGAAGAACCCCGCTCAATCTTCTGTGGTATCGGAATTTGTTTTGATTGCGTCGTAACTATTGATGGAGTTGCAAATCAGAGAGCGTGCTTGATTGAAATCTCCAGCGATATGAATGTGGAGAGCAGCCTGTGATTATTGTTGTTGGAGCAGGCCCGGCTGGTCTGGCAGCGGCGAAGAGCGCGGCCAGTAAAGGTTGCCACGTGACAGTTATAGATTCACAAGCTCGTGGCGGTGGTCAGTACTGGAGACATCAAACTGAGGTATCTGGTTACAAGAGCAACCGTTCAACAGATTACCTGAATGAGTTGCAGCAGAATAAATTGATCACTCATATTACGGGCGCACAAGTATGGAGCGCTGAAAAGTTAGGTGATGGATATCAACTTAACTACCTTCAAGGGGGAGTAGAGAAGAAGATTTCTGGTCAGAAGATCATTCTGACAACTGGTGCCTACGATCGCACGCTGCCATTTCCTGGGTGGACTACTTCAGGCGTGATGACTCCAGGCGGAGCGCAATCACTTCTCAAAGGTCACGGAGTTGTCGCTGGAAAGACCATTGTTGTTTCAGGAACAGGACCATTTCTTCTCCCTGTTGCAACTGCACTCGCAAAGAGCGGTGCGCGTGTTGAAATCATTGAGGCACAGAGTCCGCTGCGTTGGGCGCTGTCTCCACTTGCGCTACTGCTCAATCCTGGCAAATTCCCTGAATTGGTTCACTATGCAAGTGCGATTCTTCGCCTCAAGATTAAGGTTTCTTTTGGTTGCGCAGTAACTGGTTATCACGATGGCGTAGTTCATATTTCCAAGGTTCGCTCTGATTTGAGTATTAGGAAGATGGACGCACGAAGCGCAAAGGCCGATGTCGTAGCAACTGGATGGGGCTTTCTTCCTGATGTCACACTTGGTGGAATTCTGGGTTGTGCACAGACTCTCGATAGAGACGAGACCGTGATCTTTGCAGTTGACCAAGAACAACGTGCAAGTGTGCAGAACATTTGGATTGCGGGAGAGGCCACAGGTATAGGTGGTGCAGATTTAGCTCTTGCCGAAGGCGCTGTTGCAGGTCTATCTGCAGCTGGTTCGAAAATACCGGTGGCGCTAATCTGGAAGAGATTTACCAAAAGGTTATTTGCTCGTGCGCTACAAAGAAGTTACCCGGTAGGCGCTGGGTGGCAAGAGTGGCTTCGCGATGAAACCGTCATTTGTCGCTGTGAAGAAGTCAGCTGCCAAGAAATCATTGAATCTGTTCAAGAGTTAGGCGCTGAAGATGCGCGGACTTCAAAGCTCTTCACACGCGCAGGTATGGGACTTTGTCAGGGGCGCGTATGTTCTAGAAATGTAAGTGATCTCGTCGCAGGTACAACAAAGTGCGCTGTCTCACGTAATGAACGATTGGCTGCCAGCAATAGACCCATCGCCGCCCCTATCTCTTTAGGTGTACTCGGAGATGGGATTGCAGGGTAAAGTTTGGGTTATGACTAATCCTTGGAACGGCGTCCTCACTGCTACTGCAACACCGTTTAAAGCAGATCTCTCAATCGATTACGACAAGTACGCAGAGCACGTTGCGTGGCTTGCCGCAAACGGAACACATGGAGTAATTCCCAATGGTTCATTGGGTGAGTATCAAGTTCTCACCGCTGAAGAGCGCGCCAAGATGGTTGAAGTTGCTGTCGCTGCCGCTCCTAAAGGTTTTAGCGTAGTTCCAGGCGTTGCCGCATATGGTGCAGCCGAATCCCGCAAGTGGGCGGAGCACGCGCAGAAGGCAGGAGCGGGCGCTGTGATGTTGCTTCCTCCAAATGCATATCGGGCATCTGATGATGAAGTAGTAGCTCATTACAAGGAAGTTGCTCGCGTCGGTATTCCGATCATTGCTTACAACAATCCATTCGATACCAAGGTAGATCTGACTCCAAAGCTCGTTGCACGAATCGCAGATGAGGTTCCTGGAGTTGTCGCAATCAAGGAGTTCTCAGGCGATGTTCGCCGAATCTGGCAGATCAAGCGACTTGCACCACGCATTGAAGTAATCGTTGGAGCAGATGATGTTTTCCTTGAACTAGCAACTGCTGGAGTTGCTGGATGGATCGCAGGGTTTCCAAATGCGCTTCCAAAGGAATCTATGGAGCTCTACAACCTTGCAACTGCTGGAAACTTCAAAGAGGCAGCTCCTATGTATGCCGCGCTCCATGATGTCTTCCACTGGGATTCAAAGAAGGAATTTATCCAAGCGATCAAGCTCGGAATGGACCATGTCGGTCGCTACGGCGGACCTACTCGTCTTCCTCGCCTACCTTTACCGGCTCACGAACAGGCGCAGATTCATCGTGAGATGGATGTTGCCCTTGCTTATTTCAAGAACCGTTAATCCAAAGTAGGTTGTAGGCCATGGAGAGCATACGTACGGTCACAACGGTTGAAACACATACCGAAGGAATGCCGACTCGTGTAGTTACTTCAGGTATTGGTGAAATTCCTGGTGCAACGATGTTTGATAAGCGCCTGCACTTTATGGAGCATATGGATTTCTGGCGCCAATGGTTGATGTTTGAACCTCGAGGCCATAGCGCTATGAGCGGTGCAATTCTGCAGAAGCCAACGAGACCAGATGCCGATTGGGGAGTCGTCTATATCGAAGTATCGGGATGTTTGCCGATGTGTGGACATGGAACCATCGGAGTAGCAACCGCTCTGGTTGAGAAGAAGTTGGTCAACGTTGTCGAGCCTGTAACAACGATTCGTCTTGATACACCTGCCGGACTTGTAGTTGTTGATGTTGCTGTCGAAAATGGTCGAGCCAAGTCGGTCACCATGACCAATGTTCCATCCTTCTGTCTCGCCCTCGATCAGAAGGTGAACGTTCCTGGTTTTGGTGAACTCACCTATGACATTGCATATGGAGGAAACTTCTACGCGATCGTGCCAGTTGAACGAGTCGGTTTGGAATTCAAGCGCGAGAACGGACAGAAGTTCCTTGACTTGGGTCTTGCGATTTCTGATGCAATCAATGAGCAGAATCGTCCGATCCATCCTGAGAATCCAGATATCGCAATCTGTCATCACGTTGATTTCATTTCGCCTGGAAGTGAAGGGCCGCTGCATTGGAAGAATGCGATGGCTATTCATCCTGGATGGTTCGACAGATCGCCATGCGGAACTGGCACAAGTGCGCGGTTGGCGCAGATGGTTGCGCGCGGGGAATTTAGCGATTCAGATGTTTTGAAGAATGAATCGTGGATCGGTTCTCACTTTGAAGCTCGCGTCAAAGAGCGGACCGAGGTCGGCAGCTTCGATGCAATCGTTCCGATGATTACTGGTCGCGCTTGGGTGATGGGTGAAGCAACATGGACCCTAGATCCCAATGATCCATTCCCAAATGGATTCATCGTTTAAACACTATTCAAGGCTTAGTTGATTTGCTGCGGCACCTTCCAAGGATTGGCATCTTGTAGCGCAACAGGAAGTGCGCTCTGTGGCAACCCTTGATAAGAAACAGGGCGCATAAATCGATAGATCGCATCCACGCCAACTGAAGTTGTATGTGTGGATGATGAAGGCCAAGGCCCACCATGAGTCATTGCAGCTGTTACTGCGACACCTGTAGGGAAGCCGTTCCAGATTACTCGCCCTGACTTCTGAGAAAGAATGGCGATGAGTTCTGCAACGCTGTCGCTATCTGTTCCTTGAATCGTCGAGGTTAATTGCCCACCAAGTGATTGCGCTATCGCGCCAAAGTTATCTTGTGCGGACTTGATGATTACTGTTGTCGGTCCGAAGTGCTCTTCTAGAAGATGAGGATTTGCTTGCGCTGTCTTCCAATCGGTGATGAAGAATGTGGGGGTTACACCAAAACCTTCAGAAGAAGCGGTGCCAGATAAAACCTCAACGCCCGAAATCTTTGCAAGCTCTGCGATAGCGCTGGAATAGCGATCGGCAATTGATTTGCTCAGCAATGGAGCAACAGCGAGAGTGGCGAGGTAGGTCTTAATAGTCGACATAAATTGCGCATCATCTGGAAGAAAGACAAGGCCTGGCTTTGTGCAGAATTGACCAGAGCCCATAAGTGCAGAGTCGACCAACCCTTTAGCGAGTGCTTCAGAGCGCTCTGCTATTGCAGAGTTGGTGATGAAAAGTGGATTGAGACTTCCCATCTCAGCAAAGACAGGGATTGGCACTTCGCGTGATGCAGCTAGATCGACAAGGATTCGTCCAACAATTTCGGACCCAGTAAATCCAATCGCTTGAATAAGTGGGTCTAGCGCCAACCAATGTGTGATTTGTGGGCTCACTCCTTGAACGATTGAGTAGGCGTTCTCTGAAATCCCACATTCTTTCAACGCACCCTTGACGCACTTTTCAATGATTGCGCAGGTATTTGGATGAGAAGGATGAGCCTTAGCAACAACTGCGTTACCTGCAGCAATTGCGGAAGCTGCATCGCCGCCTGCTACCGAGAAGGCAAGTGGAAAGTTGCTAGCTGCAAAGATCGCTACAACGCCGAGGGGTTGATTGAGCTTTCGAATATCAGGGCGTGGGGCGGGGGAGTAATCAGGGTTGGCCTTATCGATGGCGACCTTGAGGTGTTCTCCTGTTTCGACCAATTCAGCGAAGCGATTGAACTGAACAGTTGTGCGAGTGATTTCTCCACCAATGCGGCCTTCAGCAAGAGCGGTCTCAGCACATGCTGTTGCTACCAATTGTTCGCGGGCGCTCTCAATATGAACGCCAATAGTTCTTAGTAGCTTTGCATGATCAGCTGGCGATAACTTCGCTAATTCGTTGGCGACAGATGCCGCCTTCTGAATCATCTGAGTTACATCGTTCTGTGAGTGCTCTGCAATCTCATCTCCGAAAGGAGTTCCATCTATTGGCTTCATCGCGCGAAAGGTCATGAGCGCATCTTACGAGTATCCTTGCCTGATGAGTACTACTGGCGAAAGAGTTAACTCTTCACGTGCCGGAATACTCGCAGTCCTTGGGGCTGCTTTCTGCTTTGGTACCACCGGAACGACGCAGCAACTCGGCGTCCCCGACATCTCACCCGTAGCTGTGGCATCTGCTCGTTTACTCTGTGGCGCACTCTTCCTCTTCATTTTCGCAAATCTGCTTGAGCGCAGGAATAGTGGATATCGCATGCCACGTACTGATCTGTTTATCGCAGGATGTGGGATCGCGATCTACCAATTGACTTTCTTTAGCGCCGTTGATTCGACAGGAATTGCGATAGCAACTGTTACCGCTCTTGGAACTGCTCCGACCTTCTCAGCAATCGTTGCATATTTGATTCTTCGAGAGAAGCCGCTACTCAATTGGTACATTGGAACATCTGTCACCATCATCGGAATAGTCTTGGTGGGAACTGCTAATGGCGTTGAAGGCTTTAACTTCTTGGGCATTGTGCTCGCATCTATTGCTGGCCTTGGCTTTGCAATCTTTAATGTGATCTGTCGCAAGTCTCTGGAGAAGGGGGCGAGCGATATCTGGGTTACCGCCCAGACATTTGGCGTCGCAGCCCTATTTAGTGCACCGTTCCTCTTCGCTGAAAGTCCAGTCTGGCTCACGACTCGCAACGGGATACTGACAACGCTCTGGCTTGGAATATTTACAACGTCAGTCGGCTACATCCTCTTCATGTATGGCTTGAAGCGAATTCCTTCCAGTCTGGCTGCCACGGTAGTTCTGGCAGAGCCTGCCACAGCGACCATCTTGGCCGCCGTTGTTATCGGTGAGCCCCTGGTTGGGCAGAGCTACCTTGGAATCGCGACTGTTGCGCTGGGAATTCTCTACATCAGCAAGCGCAAGCGGGTCAGCGCCTAACGTCCAAATTTTAAAGTGCGGGTCGAAAGAACTTCTTCTACAGTTAAGGCGCTGTCTAACAGAGACACTGCCTAACGAGGGGTTATTCGATGAAGCGTGTACTAGTCGCACTCTCTTTACTGATGTCTACTCTGGTGATTACGCCAGAAGCAGTTGCTGCAAAGCGACCATGCTCGGCGCTTAAGACTGATATCCAGCAGATGTTAGATGCGAAGTACTCAGGATCTGAAGCCGATGCACCCCAGGAATATGCGCGTCGCGTTGTTAAGGCCTATCAGATGGGTTTTGTAAATAAGAATTGCTTAACATCTAAGGAGTACAACGGTCTTCTTACAGGCGTCACACAGCTTCGCGATGACTGCACTAAAGCAAGGCTCGATAAAGCTGCTTGGGCGGATGTCTCAAAGAGATGCAATATCTACAAAGGGCTCTACCGGTATGTAAAGGTTGCCCCTTAAAACTTGTAGAAAGCTAAAGTAATAGCGATTGTAAACATCACTGCGGCAATTACAGAGTCAAGAATCTTCCAAAAGATCGGCTTGGACATAAAGCGTGAAGCCGCACGGGCGCCAAATCCAATCGTTGAGAACCAGACCACGCTAGCAACGGCTCCACCAATCGCGAAGAACCAGCGATCTTCTTCAAATTGATTGGCAATACTGCCGAGCAGAATCACCGTATCTAGATAGACATGTGGATTGAGAAATGTCAGCGCAAGGCATGTGGCAACAATCTTGCTCTTGCTGATTGCAGAACCTTCACCAGCGTTGAGACTCTGGCTCTTGAATGCGGAGCGAAGGCTTCTGATTCCAAACCAAGTTAGGTAGATAACGCCAAACCAGCGGATGAACTCGAGCAGCGATGGCCTGCTCTGAATGAGAGTTCCTAGTCCACCCGTTCCGAGAAAGATGAGGGCAGCATCTGAAATCGCACAGATAGCAACAATGAGTAGAACTTGTTGACGCATGAGCCCTTGGCGGATGACGAAGGCATTCTGAGCCCCGATCGCAATAATGAGCGAGAGTCCGGTCAGAAATCCAGGAATAAGTGCGAGCACGAGCGCACAGTACAAGGGAAAGGGGTGTGTTTTTCCGCAACATACCTCAATGTGACACCTAACCTTTGAGTATCCCCATTCGCAGTCCTCGCTGCGTCTTGTGCAAGACATACTGAAAGGAAAGCAATGTCTCTTCTATCGTGGAAACTGCATGGAAATGGAAAATCAATTAAAGAAGGCGAAGTCGTAAACCCAGATGAACGCCTAGCTTGGCCCTTGACTATCGGAGTTGGAATTCAGCACATCGCAGCAATGTTCGGTGCGACATTCTTAGTTCCAATCATCACCGGCTTCCCGCCAAGCACCACTCTCTTCTTCTCAGGAATTGGAACCATCCTCTTCCTGATTATTACTAAGAATCGCGTTCCAAGCTATCTCGGTTCTTCCTTTGCATTTCTTGCGCCAATCGCAGCAGCACAGGCGAGTGGCAGTATGGCGGTAGCGCTCGGTGGCGTTGTAGTTACTGGCGTTCTTCTTGCAGTGATCGGTCTCATTGTTAATGCAGTGGGAATCGGTTGGATCAACTGGTTACTTCCACCAATCGTTACCGGCTCTATCGTGATGATTATCGGCTTTAACCTTGCTGGAGCAGCCAATAACAACTTCAAGGCAGCGCCTGTCACCGCAATCGTTACCCTCGCTGCAGTTGCAATCATCGGCGCAGTAGCCCGTGGATTCTTAGGCCGCATCAGCATCTTCGGTGGCATCATCGTTGGCTACGCATTCGCAGCGCTCCAAGGAGATATCAACTTTGATGGAGTGAAGGCGGCAAAGTGGGTAGCTCTGCCTACATTTACAACACCATCATTTGATATCAACGCGATTCTTATCTTCTTGCCTGTAGTGCTTGTTCTCGTTGCAGAGAATGTTGGGCACGTAAAGGCGGTTGCCACGATGACCGGAAAAGATCTTGATAGCTCTATGGGTAATGCACTCTTTGCAGATGGCGTAGCTACAACACTTGCAGGCGCAGGTGGAGGTTCAGGAACAACAACGTATGCAGAGAACATCGGCGTTATGGCCGCATCTCGCATCTATTCAACAGCTGCGTACTGGGTAGCAGGAATTGGAGCAGTGCTCCTATCGCTCTCACCTAAGTTTGGTGCTGTACTAAGCGCAACACCTGCGGGTGTTCTTGGTGGCGTTGGCGTTGCACTCTACGGAATGATCGGTGTTCTTGGTGCCAAGATTTGGATCGAGAATAAGGTCAACTTCGGAGATTCAACCAACCTCTTCATCGCAGGAACAACCATGATTATCGGCATCGCTGATATGACATGGAAGCGCGGAGATTACTCATTCGGTGGAATCGTCAACGGAACTCTCGTTGCGGTAATCGGATATCAGGTGCTTCGTGCACTCAATAAGGCAGCGGGTAAAACCGAATAGCTTTTAGGAGCGGCCCATCACTTCGAAATGGGAGTGATGGGCTTTTCTATTTTCACAGCCGGGATGTCGCACGGAGCGCCATCACAGCAATTAGTCTTCATATGGCAATGTGGGCAGAGCCAGCGGGTAGATACTGGGTCATAAGGCCTCCCGCAGAAATCGCAGGGCATCTGATTGTTTGTGCTCACATGGAGAATATAAATGGATTAATCCCAAAAGTTGCGGACGATGTCAATCCGACACTTCAATGCGTTACGTGGACGATATCTATCCGCCACTCCACTTCGTTACGTGGACGATACTGGGATCGAACCAGTGACCCCCACAATGTCAATGTGGTGCTCTACCGCTGAGCCAATCGTCCTCGGTACATCTTTCGTGAAGTCTATAACTTCACCCACCTCTGCACACTTTCGCGTAACAGCTGTGGAGGTCGGAACGGGATTTGAACCCGTGTAGAGGGATTTGCAGTCCCTTGCCTCGCCTCTCGGCCATCCGACCATAGACAAACCGCCACCTGAAAATAAATTCGAAGCGGCGGTTAATCCGAGCGGACGACGGGGTTCGAACCCGCGACCTGAACCTTGGCAAGGTTCCGCGCTACCAGCTGCGCTACGTCCGCATTTACAGTGGGCAAATCTAGCGCAGTAGAGGCGCTGATGACAAAGCGAGGATTTTCTCTCTGAAATAAAAGGCTTCCTATGCGTAGCCTTGCCCTCATGGCCAATGATTATCAATTCTGGATGGGTGGCATCTTGGCCACCCAGTTAGAAGAGATAACTGATGATCCGAAGAAAGTTGATCAGGGTGGTTTCTGGGCGGCGCTAATTTCCTTTGAGGGCGTGCGTACCTTTGCGCGATTTAGCAAGGTTGAAGAGCGAGAGTTTCCGCAGAGTCAGTGGGAACCGATTGCGACTTCATGGCGTTCATCGCTAGATCGAAACAGTTACATCAATTATGTCTCTCGCACTCGCGAAGCAATTTCAGAAGGCAGGGTTTATCAGGTCAATGCCTGTCGCGAATTGAGCAATAAGGTTGAAGATGGCTCGTTGACGCTGGACGGTCTCTTCTCAAAACTGTTACAAGAAAATCCAGCTCCTTATGCCAGTTACTTGAATATTCCAGGTATTGAAATCGCTTCAGCTTCACCTGAGCTCTTTCTCTCTCGTTCAGGAAGCGCCATTAAGACCTCGCCCATTAAAGGCACGATTCGCGAGAATGAGACCGCCTTTGGTGAGAAAGATAAAGCCGAAAATTTGATGATTGTTGATCTGATGCGCAACGACTTGGGGCGAATCTGCAAGCCCGGAACAGTGGATGTATCTGAACTATTTCGCCATGAGAAGCATCCTGGTTTGGTTCATCTGGTTTCGGATGTTGCAGGCGAGTTGAACGAGAACACAACATGGGAGCAGATACTCAGTGCCACAACTCCGCCTGGTTCTGTAAGCGGTGCACCAAAGAGCGCTGCGCTATCCATGATTGGCGAAATCGAAGGTGCTCGGGGCCCTTACTGTGGAGCGCTAGGTTGGATTAATGGATCAGAGGCGTTGCTCTCCGTCGCAATCAGAACCTTCTGGAAGAGTGGTGATGACACGCTGCGATTTGGAACCGGTGCTGGCATTACCTGGGGGAGTGACCCTGAACTTGAGTGGGAAGAGACGCAGTTGAAGGCGCGCAGACTTATATCTATTGCAGGGGGAGCGCTCAGTGACTCTTGAACTTGATGCCCATGGCTTTCCGAAAACTTCAGGAATCTTCGAAACTATCAAGACGGTAAATGGCCAACCGATAGCTCTGGCGCGTCATATGCGACGAGCGCTCGACTCTGCGCGCTCACTGGGGATAAAAATGCCGCCAGAGGAAGAGCTACGAATTCAATTGGTGAAGTTGCTCAACGAGAAACCCTTTGAAATCGGAAAGTTACGTATCTGTATTTATGCCGATGGTTACCATCTATCTCACGACGGATATATAGAGCCGACCAGCCCGCTACGTTTTACCTTCTTTTCTCAAACAGTGACGGGAGAAGAGCATAAGCAATTTCCATATGATCATCGCTTTGAACTTCTCAAATCTGCACAGGATGAAGGATATGACGACTGCATTCTCTTCAATGTGAAGAACGAGGTTACCGAATCTGCTGTTGCCAACTTGCTCTTCTTGATCGAGGGAGTGTGGGTAACCCCACCAATTAGCGCTGGCGTATTACCTGGAGTCATTCGTGCGATAGCCATTGAAGAATGTGAAGTAAAGGTCCGTCCAATTCATATCTCTGAGATTGGCGATGTCGAATCAGCTTTCTCGCTTGCCAGCCTGCGTATCGCACAGCCGATCTCGCATATTGGTGAGATGAAATTGAAAATAGGGGATGCATCTCAAGACATGGAAGCGCGAATTCGAAGCCACGCCCAACCTCATTCGGTAGGCTAAGCGCATGTCCTCGATCTCGATAACTGTAGATGGCGCTGTCCGCTCGGTAGAGGCAGATCAAAAACCGACACAGATTTTTGCTGATAGCAAAGAGATTGTGGTCTGCAAAGTAAATGGCCAGCTCAAGGACCTCTGGACAGATCTGCAAGATGGAGACATCGTCGAGGGTGTATCAATCTCTTCACCTGAAGGTTTAGCAGTATTGCGACATTCAACAGCACATGTGATGGCTCAGGCAGTTCAGCAGACCTTTGCTCAAACTCGACTTGGTATTGGTCCTCCGATTACAGATGGTTTCTATTACGACTTTGACCCACCGCAACCATTCACGCCTGAAGATCTTGAAAAAATCGAAAGTACGATGCGCAAGATTGTTAAAGAAGGTCAGCGATTTAAGCGTCGCGTTACTAACGAAGGCGATGCCCTCAAGGAACTTGCCCACGAGCCTTATAAGTGCGAACTTATTGGAATTAAGGGTGGTGGCAACGACGAAACTAACGTCGAAGTCGGCGGCGCCGAACTAACAATTTATGACAATCTTGGTCGCGATGGACAGCCAGTCTGGTCAGATCTCTGCAGAGGTCCACATCTTCCTTCTACGAAACACATTCCTGCATTTAAATTAATGCGAAGCGCCGGCGCTTATTGGCGTGGTTCTGAAAAGAATCCAATGCTGCAGCGCATCTATGGAACAGCATGGCCCTCACAAGATGAGCTCAACGCATATCTCGAGCTACTTGCAGAGGCAGAAAAGCGCGACCATAGACGCCTTGGACAAGAGTTGGATCTCTTCTCTTTTCCTGAAGAAATTGGTTCTGGTCTTGCGGTATTTCATCCAAAGGGCGGAATTGTTCGTCGCGCAATGGAAGATTATTCTCGTAAGCGCCACGAGGAAGAGAGCTACGAATTTGTTTATTCGCCTCACTTAACAAAGGCAGCGCTCTTTCAGAAGTCGGGCCACCTTGATTGGTATTCGGAGGGCATGTATCCACCGATGATCATGGATGAAGAGCTGCATGCCGATGGCACCATTAAGCGCGCCGGCCAGCAGTACTACATGAAGCCTATGAACTGCCCCTTCCACAACCTTATTTTCCAGTCTAGACAACGTTCCTATCGTGAACTTCCGCTGCGCCTCTTTGAATTCGGAACCGTCTACCGCTACGAAAAGTCTGGCGTATTGCACGGCATTACTCGTGCTCGTGGATTTACTCAAGATGATGCGCATATTTACTGCACCAAAGAACAGATGCCTGGTGAGCTCGATTCACTACTTACCTTTGTTCTGAATCTCTTGCGTGATTACGGTCTGCAGGATTTCTATCTCGAGCTTTCCACTCGCAATCCAGAGAAATCAGTTGGCGAAGACCATGATTGGGAAGAAGCAACTGAAGCTCTGCGCAAGGCCGCGGTCGCTCAGAAGTTAGAGCTCGTTCTTGATGAAGGTGGCGCCGCCTTCTATGGTCCAAAGATTTCTGTTCAAGCAAAAGATGCAATCGGGCGCACCTGGCAGATGTCTACGATTCAAGTGGATTTCCAATTGCCGCAGCGCTTCGAACTTGAGTTTGCCGCAGCTGATGGAAGTCGACAGAGACCTGTGATGATTCACCGCGCACTCTTTGGATCTATCGAACGTTTCTTTGGAGTACTTACTGAACACTATTCAGGAGCCTTCCCACCATGGCTTGCTCCAGTACAAGTCGTTGGAATCCCTGTAGCTGACACCTTTGCTGGTTATCTCTCTGGCGTTATCAAGGAGATGAAGGCTTCGGGTATTCGTGCTGAGCTCGATGACTCAGATGATCGTATGCAGAAGAAGGTGCGCAATGCGCAGATGCAGAAAATTCCTTACATGGTCATTGCCGGAGAAGAAGATATGAAGGCCGGCGCGGTCTCATTTAGATATCGCAATGGCGAACAGAAGAATGGCATTCCAGTCGCTGAAGCCATCGCTGAAATCAAAGCAACGATTGCCGCGCGCGAGCAGGTCTAAAGATGAGTGAGATTTCTGGGGCGGGAATGCCCGATGGTTGGCAGCGACTTTGGGCGCCTCACCGCTTAGATTATTTACGCGGAGAGAATCGTCCACTTGAAGGTAACGATGTCGCTTGCCCGTTCTGTCGCATACCAACGCTCAGTGATGAAGAAGGGCTCATCGTTGCGCGCGGAACCCACGCTTATGCGGTGATGAATCTCTACCCATACAACCCTGGCCATTTACTTATCTGCGCTTTTCGCCATGTTGCAGATCTCACCGATTTATCTGATGAAGAGCGTCACGAGATCACGGATATGACTTCGCATGCAATGCGCGTAATTCGAAAGGTTTCGAAGGCTGATGGATTTAACCTCGGCATGAATCAAGGAGCAATCTCAGGCGCTGGAGTTGCAGAACATATTCACCAACATATCGTCCCTCGCTGGTCAGGGGATGCAAACTTTATGCCGATTATTGGCAAGACAAAGGTAATGCCGCAACTTCTTACGATGACGCGGGATGAGTTAGCTGCTGCTTGGTAACAGGTTTATATAGCGCATCACAACATCAACACCGATTCCCTTATTGAGATTTATGGGGATTGCAGGAAAGATGATTCCAGCAGCAAAGGCGCCCTCATCCATCTCTGAAGTCTGTTCAAAGTACTCTTCACGAAATTCACGAACAAGCTCTTCGTGTTCAGGATCGCAATGTCTTGTAGTTGGCGGATTGGTTGAGTAATCAATAATTTCCAGATCTTGTAAGCGAATAAGCGCTGTTGGCTCACCATCGTCACCATGGAGAACTAAATACGGAGTGATTACTTGATCAAATACACGGCTTGCCAACATCGCAGCATCATCGAAATCCAGCTCTTGACCTTCGAGTCCGTTGACTAAGACCAAGCGGGGAATCTGGAAATCATCTAGCTCTTGCCAGAGCGAAATCGTCTCCGCATCAATACCTGCACCAGGGTTGATGGCAAAGATTGCAAGATCAGAATCTGCCTCGGCGGTGGCTGAAACGGTTCCATCAAAAGCCGAGGCGATGGCCGCAGGGGATGCGCTGACATGCCCGTAAACATGTATCCGCTTTGACGGGGAATTCACAGGCTCAGAATTGGGGCTTGGCACGCGGGTAAGCCTACGATGGTGCCGATGATTAGTAGCTCACTGAAACCAGCAGTCACTCGATTAATCAATCCAGTGGCTCGAGTTGCTGTATCTATAGGCGTGACGCCAAATGCCATCACCCTTCTTGGAGCTATTGGAGTTATTGGCTCTGCCGCCTGGTTCTACCCAAGAGAGGAATTCTTCTGGGGAACAATCTTCATCGTTATCTTCGCGCTCAGTGATCTCTTTGATGGAGCGGTGGCGCGAGTTTCGCAGAAGGGTGCAAGTCTTTGGGGCGGTTTCCTAGATTCGACCATTGATCGCGTAACTGATTCAGCAATCACCATTGCAGTTATCGTTCCCTTAATCGCTGCCGATGATCCTCTTTCATATCTTGGCTTAGCGACGCTAGTAACGGGCTTTCTTACACCGTATATAAGGGCGAAGGCTGAAAGCTTCGGAATCGAATGTTCTGTCGGAATTGCAGAGCGGACCGAGAGACTCATCATCATTCTTACAGCAGTGGGATTCCATGGGCTTGGAGTTCCTTACATTCTTGCGATTGGGCTCTGGCTCCTAGCAATTCTTGGAGTGATCACGGTTTTTCAACGTATGGCGGTTGTACGACGAGGACTTACAGCGCGATGATGGATCGAATGACTGCTGCCACCTATTTCACAGGATGGTGGATAGTGAGAACGCTTCCGGAAAAGAGCGCTTACAAGCTCTTTGATCTGATTGCAGATTTCGTCTACCGACGTAACGGAAAGAACGTAAAGCGCTTACGTAGCAACTTGGCTCGCACGCAACCAAAGTTGAATCCAGCAGAGCTAGATAGTCTCACGCAGACCGCGATGCGTTCCTATATGCGTTACTGGTGCGACACATTCAGAATTCAGAGTTGGAGCAAAGAACGCATTCTGAGCTCCGTCACGGTCTCGAATGGCAACTTGCTTATTGGCCGCATTGAAAGTGGTGACGGGGTAGTTGTTGCTCTGCCACACTCTGGAAACTGGGATTTAGCAGGAGCCTATTTCTGTGCGCTGGGCATACCTCTTGTGACTGTTGCCGAACGCCTAAAACCAGAGGCGCTCTTTCAAAGATTTCTGGAACATAGAACACGAATGGGATTTGAAGTCCTAGCTCTTGATAACCGTTCATTTGCAACTCTCATGAAGCGGGCGCGCGAGAAGAGACTCATAGCTCTCGTTGCCGATAGGGATTTATCTCGCGGAGGAATCGATGTCACCTTCTTCGGTGCACCAGCTCGAATGCCAGCTGGACCTGCGCTACTTGCAGTAAAAACGGGTATCCCACTCATAGTCGCCCATGTTTCTTACACCCCACATGGAATACATATCGATTTCCATGATGTGCCCGTGCCAACTGCTGGAAGCGATGATGAAAGAATTGAAAAGACAGTTCAGAGGTGTGCAGATCTATTTGCAAAAGGAATCACTGAACACCCCGAGGATTGGCATATGTTGCAGCGAATCTGGGTTGATGGAGATTTTGCTGAAAGAGATGCTTCATGATGCCGATTTCGAAGAAGAGAATTGGAATTGTCTGCCCATATGGTTGGGATACACCTGGGGGAGTGCAGAGCCACGTCGGGGATTTAGCGCAGTACCTCATTTCAGCAGGGCATAACGTTTCGGTACTTGCTCCTACGCTCTCTGATGAAAACTTGCCCGATTACGTTGTCAGCGCAGGTCGTCCTATTGCAATTCCATATAACGGTGCCGTAGCACGAGTTCTCTTTGGCCCAATTGCATTTGCGCGTGTGCGACAGTGGATATCACAAGGCAACTTCGACGTACTTCATCTCCATGAGCCGGCCATTCCGTCAATTTCACTTCTAGCTTGCTGGGCCGCAGAAGGCCCGATGGTCGGCACTTTTCATGCTGCAGCGAAAAGACAGAAAGTTTCTTTCGCCGTCGTTCCTTTCCTAGAACCAGTCATTGAGAAGCTCACTGCACGTATTGCAGTAAGTGAGGCGGCTCGTGAAACGCTGAAAGAGCATCTCGAGACAGATGCGATCGTTGTTCCAAATGGAATTTATGCTGATCGATATCGTGATGGCGTACTGGAAGCCCGTTGGTCGTGTAATACTTTGGGATTCATCGGACGCTTTCAAGAACCTCGTAAAGGTCTTTCGATTCTCCTTGATGCGCTACCTCGCGTCGTAAGCGCATTCCCTGACATCCAAGTCTTTGTCGCTGGCCCAGGTAACCCTGATGAAGCGTTGGAAGTCATTGAACCAAACCTGCGAGACCGCATTCATTTCTTAGGTCGCATTAGCGAGAAAGAGAAGGCAAATTTCCTCACTTCGGTCGGGCTCTATATCGCTCCTAATACGGGCGGAGAATCTTTCGGAATCATTCTTGCTGAAGCGCTAGCGAGTGGGGCAAGCGTTATCGCAAGTGACATTCCTGCATTTGATTCACTTCTTGGTCATGGCAAATATGGAACAACCTTTACATCAGAGGACAGCAAGGATTTGTCTGCGAAGATTGTCGACCTGCTCTCTCACCCAGATGAGCGTCTTAAGAAAGCCAAACTGGGCAAGGAATACGCGCAGAGCTTTGATTGGGATGTTGTTGCCGAGAAAATCTTCGATGTCTACGAGATGGCGATGGCTGGTGGACGTAAAGTGACACTTGCATCCGAGAATCGCTCTTGGAACAAGTTTCTGGGAAGGGAATAGATTCATATGAGTTCGCTCCTCATCCTTATTCTCATTATTGCCTTCTTTGCTTGGTACCTGTCGTATTCGGCAACGCGACTTGATCGATTGCATCACCGCGTAGAAACCAGTTGGGCGAATTTGGATAGTTTGCTGCAGCGTCGTGCTGCCATTGCTATCGAGATTGCTCGCTCTGAAATATCAGATCCAGCAGCTTCCCTTCTCTTAACCTTTGCGGCTCACCAAGCTCGTGAAGCGAGCGTCAAGGATCGTTCTCAAGCTGAGTCAGGTTTAAGCGGGGCGCTTGGAATTCTCTTGGAAGGCGCGGATGAAATCTCTGGTGCGAACGAAAAGGCGCTGGTCCAGGAACTGCAAGAACTTAATGCAAAGATAAAGATGGCTATCGCGATTCATGTTGATGCCGTCAACCGCACGACTATGGTGCGCGCTAAACCAATTATTCGCCTCTTTCGATTAGCTGGTAACGCTCCCGAACCTGTCGTCTATGAGTTTGAAGATGATGTTCTTTAAGAGATCTGCAGCTCTGGTTATTGCAGGAGCATCGCTGGCAATCGTTGCAGCAGCGCTCGTTGGTCCAAATTCAGGGAGCCTGCTTAGCTCTGTTTTTAAGGAGGAAGTACGTAACTCGCTAAGTGGCAGAGTTGGAGTAGATGGACCAATTTTGGTTGTGAAAATTGATGATACAAAGATGGCACATCCTCAGATTGGCATTGAATATGCCGATATCGTTTATATCGAACAAGTTGAGGGCGGGCTTACACGTTTAGCAGCTGTGTTCTCATCGGAGATTCCTAGAGAGATAGGCCCCGTTCGGTCAGCGAGAGTTTCAGATATTGAATTGCTTTCACAATTTGGCAAAGTTGGTTTTGCCTACAGTGGTGCTCAGCAGAAGTTACGAGCCGAGATCTCAGCTGCCAATCTCTTTGATTTGGGCGCCCAGAGAATGTCTTCAACAATTTACACAACTGATCCACAGCGGATTCAGCCATATGCAATGGTTCTACGTGCCGATCTCTTTTTGGAGTATGCGCAAGGCAAAGGTTTTGAATTTGCTCAGTCGAAGAGCGCAGGTTGGAGCTTTTCAGATGAGACCGAACTAGGAACTGCCATTAGCTCGGCAAAGGTTTCATGGCCGGCAAGTAACTACGAAGTTTTCTGGTCAACTGAAAAGGAAGTTTGGGAACTTTCACATGGCGGCGTCCCCAATCTTTCATCGACAGGGGCTCGTTTGACGGCAGACACATTTGTCATACAACTCGTATCAATCACGGACTCGATTTACAAAGATAAAGTTGGGGGAGTAACTCCATTCTCAGCGACTGTCGGATCAGGTAAGGGTTTCATCTTGAGAGATGGAAAGTACATTGAAGGAAATTGGAGCCGCCCAACTGAGTCCGCCGGTACTCGTTGGACCACCAATGCAGGGGATGAAATTCCATTCGCCCATGGCGCTCTATGGATTGCTCTGACCGATAAAGCGCCTAGTTTCACGCTAATTCCAGCGGATGCACCATCGAGAGAGACAAAGTAGACTCGACCCTCTACGTGGAATAGACCATTTCACGTCTTTGTAAGGAGTTCACTAGATGTCACAGAACACTGGAAGCGAAGCAACAGGCACAGCGCGCGTAAAGCGCGGAATGGCTGAGATGCTCAAGGGCGGCGTCATCATGGATGTCGTTAACGTTGAGCAAGCCAAGATTGCCGAAGATGCTGGCGCATGTGCAGTGATGGCTCTAGAACGCGTTCCTGCAGATATTCGCGCACAAGGTGGCGTTGCGCGTATGTCAGACCCGGACATGATTCAAAAGATTCAAGCCGCTGTCTCGATTCCAGTGATGGCAAAGGTTCGCATCGGTCACTTCGTTGAAGCACAGATCATTGAAAGTCTCGGAGTTGATTACATCGACGAATCCGAAGTCCTCACTCCTGCTGACTACACCAACCATATTGATAAGTGGAACTTCAAGATTCCATTTGTCTGCGGTGCTACCAATCTTGGTGAAGCGCTACGTCGCATCAACGAGGGCGCTGCGATGATTCGCTCTAAGGGTGAAGCCGGCACGGGCGATGTTTCTAATGCAATGACTCATATGCGCACTATCGGAGGCGAAATTCGTCGCTTGACTTCAATGCGCGAAGATGAACTCTATGTTGCGGCAAAAGAACTTCAGGCACCCTACGCACTTGTGAAGGAGGTTGCTGAAACAGGTAAGCTTCCAGTCGTTCTCTTTACTGCAGGCGGAATAGCAACTCCAGCAGATGCAGCTTTGATGATGCAGATGGGCGCTGATGGCGTCTTTATCGGTTCTGGAATCTTCAAATCAGGAAATCCAGCCGAGCGCGCAGCAGCGTGTGTGAAGGCAACTACTTTCTATCAAGATGCCAAAGTTTTGGCTGATGCATCACGCGGACTTGGCGAAGCAATGGTGGGAATCAACGTTGCTGATATTCCAGTTCCACATCGCCTTGCTGAACGTGGCTGGTAAAACTTCTTAGAATGATTGTTGGCGTACTAGCTCTACAAGGTGATTTCCGCGAACATATAGCGGCAACGATCTCCTGTGGGCATAGCGCGATAGAAGTTCGCACCGCTGCAGATCTAGCGAAGGTAGATGCATTAATCATTCCTGGTGGTGAATCAACCACCATCATTCATCTCGCTGAACTATTCGATCTCTACGCTCCGATTAAGTCGAGAATCGCAGAGGGACTTCCTGTCTACGGGTCTTGCGCTGGAATGATTCTGTTGGCAGATCGCATTGTTGATGGCAAAGCTGGCCAGAAGACCTTTGGCGGAATAGATATGACAGTGCGACGTAACGCCTTTGGTCGCCAAGTTGACTCATTCGAGTCTGATCTAAAGTTCAATGGTCAGTCGCTACATGCCGTCTTTATTCGCGCCCCTTGGGTTGAGGAAGTTGGCAAAGAGGTGCAGGTCTTATCAGAGGCGGCAGGACATGCGGTGGCAGTACGCCAAGGCAATCTACTGGCGACCAGTTTCCACCCCGAATTGACTGCTGACATGGCTGTTCATACCTACTTTTTTGATGAGATCTGCAAAGGCAGATAAAGTTCGCGTAAGGCGCTAGTTAATGAACGAGGTGGGTTGATGTCAGGCCATTCCAAATGGGCAACGACAAAGCATAAGAAGGCTGTGATTGATAGCCGTCGCGCCAAAAACTTTGCAAAGCTAATCAAGGCAATTGAAGTGGCAGCGCGTAATGGCGGGCCTGATGTCGTAGGAAATCCGACACTCTTTGATGCCATCGCTAAGGCGAAGAAGAACTCGATGCCAGCTGACAATATTGAGAGAGCGGTCAAGCGAGGCGCCGGACTTGAATCTGGTGGCGCTGATTGGCAGACGATTATGTATGAAGGCTACGGACCTAACGGCGTAGCAATCATGATTGAGTGTCTATCTGATAACCGTAATCGCGCAGCATCTGAAGTTCGCGTTGCTGTCACTCGTAACGGTGGCTCTATGGCCGATCCTGGTTCAGTCTCTTACCTCTTCAACCGCAAGGGCGTAATCATTGTAAATAAGGCGGCAGGAACCACAGAAGATTCAATTCTAGAAGCGGCGTTAGATGCTGGTGTTGAAGAAGTAAATGATCTCGGTGAATCTTTTGAAGTTGTCTGTGAAGCCAGCGATCTTGTGGCGGCAAGAACTGCCCTACAGGCTGCAGGTATTGATTACGAATCCGCGGACTCTTCCTTCTTGCCATCGATGCAGATTCCTCTCGATGCCGAAGGTGCGCAGAAGGTCTTTGAACTAATCGATGCCATTGAAGAGCTAGACGATGTGCAGAATGTCTACTCTAATTTTGATGTCTCTGATGAAGTTATGGCGAGCCTTTCCTAACCGAACGGCTCGTTAGTCCTAGGCTTGGAAATTATGAGCCATCCACATAAGCGAGTTCTTGGGGTTGACCCAGGGCTCACACGATGCGGAATTGGCGTGATTGAAGGAAGCGTCGGCAAGCCAATTACACTTATTGGTGTGGGAGTTATTCTCACCTCAAGCGATCTGCCCTTAGAGCGTCGCTTACTGCAACTAGAGGTTGAACTAGAAGAGTGGATCTCAGCTCACCACCCCGATGTAATCGCTATCGAACGAGTTTTTTCGCAACACAATGTCAGAACTGTTATGGGGACTGCGCAAGCTGCAGGAGTTGCTCTCTTAGTTGCGGCTCGTCGAAATATTCCAGTCATGATGCATACGCCATCTGAAGTTAAGGCCGCGGTCACCGGATCCGGTCGCGCCAATAAGGCGCAAGTCGCTGAGATGGTGAAGCGGCTGCTTAATCTCGAAGTGATCCCAAAGCCTGTTGACAGTACTGATGCACTCGCACTCGCTATCTGTCATCTGTGGCGTGGTGGAGGCAATGCAAAGATTGAAGAGGCTCTTAAAGCAGAGAAGGTGCGTATTTCAAAGTTGGTGAAGAGATGATTTCACTTATCAACGGTGTGGTGCGCTCTATTGGCAGCGACAAAGTAATTGTCGAAGTAGGGGGAGTTGGTCTCGCTGTGTCGGTTACGACCCAGACTGGATCTCAACTCAATATTGGAGTTCCGGTTCAACTCTTCACCACTCTTATCGTTCGTGAAGATGCTCTCACCCTCTTTGGTTTTCTTGATGAAGAGAGCCGTTCTACTTTTGAATTGGTACAGACCGTCACGGGAATCGGTCCAAAAGTTGCACTTGCAATCATGGGTAGCCATTCACCCCAGACGTTAGCTGCAGCAATTGCGCAGGAAGATATCTCTGCCATTGAGAAAGTTCCGGGTATCGGTCGAAAGGGTGCGCAAAGACTCATTCTGGAACTTAAGGGAAAGACCTCTGACTTTGGTACTGCGCATAAGAGCGCGCACCATCAACCGGTATGGCGCGAACAATTAACTTCGGCCCTTGTCTCTCTTGGTTTTACTGCCAAAGATTCGGATGCTGCAATCAACTCTGTTGTTGCTGAGTACGCTGAAAATGGTGTCGAACCAACTGAGATTGAACTATCTGAACTCCTTAAAAAGGCGCTGCAAAGTGGAAGGCGTGGCTAAGTGAGTACAGATCGCATGGTGGATCCGAGCGAACAGCCAGATGAGTTATCTGCAGAGCATGCGCTGCGACCAAAAACTCTCGATGATTTTATTGGGCAACATCGCGTTCGTCAGCAGATAGATGTCCTCCTGAGCGCCGCTCGTAAGCGCAACTCAGCTGCCGACCACATCTTGCTATCAGGACCACCAGGGCTTGGAAAGACAACGCTTGCGATGATTCTTGCATCAGAGATGAACGCACCGATTCGAATTACTAGTGGGCCAGCAATCACTCATGCGGGCGATCTTGCAGCAATTTTATCTTCACTCGTTGAAGGCGAAATCTTTTTTCTTGATGAAATCCATCGCCTGCCAAGACCTGCCGAAGAACTTCTCTATTTAGCGATGGAAGATTTTCGAGTTGATGTAGTGGTTGGCAAAGGTCCAGGTGCCACGGCAATTCCATTGCAACTTCCTCGCTTTACACTCGTCGGGGCGACCACTCGTGCAGGGTTGTTGCCTTCACCGCTGCGAGATCGTTTTGGCTTTACAGCGCATTTAGATTTTTACGAGGAGAGCGAGCTGGAAGAAGTTCTCTCGCGTAGCGCAGTTTTGTTAGGCCTGACTATTGATAAGAAAGCAATTGCAGAGATTGCAAGTCGCTCTCGCGGAACCCCTCGTATCGCCAACCGACTCTTGCGACGTGTGCGCGATTATGCGCAGGTCAATGGTTCTAATTCGCTCAGCCATAACGATGCGAAAGCTGCTCTTGAAATGTATGAAGTTGATGAGCAGGGGTTAGATCGCCTCGATCGCTCCGTTCTCCTTGCTCTGATCGAACGCTTTAATGGTGGTCCAGTGGGACTATCGACCTTGGCTATCGCAGTGGGTGAAGAGGTTGAGACCGTTGAATCTGTCGCTGAACCTTTCTTAGTCAGAAATGGATTTATGGCTCGTACTCCGCGGGGGAGAGTAGCTACAGCCGCTGGTTTCTCTCATGTGGGACGCACACCACCTCCTGGGCTGGCCACTCTTTTCGACACACCCACTACGTAACGCCTAGACTCTCGCCTTATGTCCACACCTCAAACACCTGTGAAGACTCCTGTGAAGACTTCCGGAAGACCACTACGCGCGCTGACTATGTTGGCGGTAATCCTCGTGGGACTTCTCGGAACAGCGCTTATTCAAGGAGCAGACTCTGTTCGACTTGGCCTAGATCTGCGCGGAGGCACCAGCGTCACGCTACAACCCCGCGCTTCCAATGATGCCAATAAAGTGACATCAGAGGCGATCGACCAGGCAGTATCAATCATTCGTCAGCGCGTTGACTCACTCGGCGTTGCAGAATCAGAGGTGACTGCACAAGGAAGTGGCACAAACCGTCAGATTGTTATCTCTGTTCCTGGTGAATCAGGTCGACGCGTTGTTGATTTAGTCGGTCAGACCGCTGAGCTTCGTTTCCGTCAGGTCCTTGCTGAGTCTTCTGCTCTTGCAGGAATCGGTGGAGGAGAAGCAACCCCAGCCGGTGGAGTCTCTGGTGATATCAACGCTCGCTTTGCAGCCCTTGATTGCACCAATCCCGCAAACCTTCAGGGAACAGGCGCTGATTCTCCAAGTGAGACCATCGTTGCTTGTGCGCGCACAGGTACAACGAAATACATTTTGGGACCGGCTGAAGTTTTAGGTCAGCAAGTTTCTAAGGCATCTGCTGGTATTGATCAGCAGGGTGCAAGCGCTTGGTTTGTTTCTCTGACATTTGATGGCGACGGAACAAGAGCATTCGGAGCTCAAACTGCTCGAGTGACATCTCTTCCTTCACCTCAGAATCAGGTAGCGATTGTTCTTGATGGACTCGTTGTATCTGCGCCATCTATCCGTGAAGCGATTCCATCAGGTGAAGCTCAGATCACCGGCTCCTTCTCACAAGTTGAAGCTCAGGATCTAGCAAATGTTTTGAAGTATGGATCGCTACCTCTCGCATTTGATCGCGGTGAAGTTCAACAAGTTTCTCCAACTCTTGGTGAAGATCAACTACGAGCAGGACTTCTTGCTGGTGCCCTCGGTATGGGCTTGGTCTTAATCTTCTCTGTCGCCTATTACAGAGGTCTTGGAATCGCGATTGTTGGTTCCCTCGGAATCGCAGCTGCGATGCTCTATCTACTCTTCCTAGTTCTCGGTAAATCAATTGGCTTCACTCTCACCTTGGCGGGAATCGCCGGTGCGATTGTGGCCATTGGTGTTACTGCAGACTCATTTATCGTCTACTTCGAACGTATCCGAGATGAACTCCGTGAAGGCAAAACTCTCCGCACCGCCGTTGAAACGGGCTGGAGCAGAGCGCGTCGCACGATTATCGTCGCCGACATCGTCTCTCTTATCGCCGCTTTCTTGCTCTACTTCTTCGCCGTCGGTGGCGTTCGAGGTTTTGCATTCACACTTGGTCTAACAACTTTGATCGACCTCTTGATCGTCTTCCTCTTTACCAAGCCGATAGTTACTGTCCTTGCGCGTTGGAAGTTCTTCGCATCAGGCCATCCGCTATCTGGTCTATCGCCTAAGAGCGTTGGAATGAAAGAGAAGAACGCAAAGATTTCTCAAACTGAATCACCTTTGGAGGCATAAGCACATGGCGAAACTATCTGGTCTAGGCGGCCGTCTCTATTCAGGAGAAACTTCTTTCAACATCGTTGAAAACCGCAAGCGCTGGTATAGCGTCTCAGCGATCTTCATCATCGTCTCCTTTTTCGCTCTCTTTGTTCAAGGCTTACATCTTGGAATCGAATTTAAAGGTGGTGCATCATTCACCGTCAATAAGCCAACTGCGACAGTTCAGCAAGCCCGTGAAGCTGTTGAGGCAGTCGGTCTACCTGGTGAAATCATCGTGCAGAAGATTGGTGACTCAAAGGTTCGCGTTCAGACCGGAGCAGTTGATGCTGCCCAGTCTCGTGCGATTGAGACAGCTTTGACACAGAAGTTCAACGTGACTGAAGAGTCGATTGATACTCAACTCGTTGGTCCATCATGGGGTAAAGAGATCACTAAGAAGGCCATCTATGGTCTGATTGCGTTCCTTCTTGTAATCATGCTCTTTCTTGCCATGGTCTTTGAACCGAAGATGGCGGCAGCTGCAATTCTCGCAGTGGTCCACGACGTTTTCATTACCGTGGGTATTTACGCTCTCGTTGGTTTCGATGTCACACCGGCGACGATTATCGGTTTCTTAACCATTCTGGGCTATTCGCTCTATGACACGGTAGTTGTCTTCGACAAGGTCCGCGAAAACACAAAATCAGTTGTGGCGAATTCAAAGGTTACTTATTCACAAGCAGCAAACCTGGCTGTGAATCAGACGATTGTTCGCTCGCTCAATACATCGATTATTGCGTTGATTCCTGTGGGATCGATTCTCTTTGTAGGTGCCGGACTACTTGGCGCAGGAACCCTTAAGGACTTGTCTCTTGCTCTCTTTATCGGTCTAGCAGTAGGTACTTACTCATCACTCTTTATCGCTCCTCCATTCTTGGCTCAGCTTCGCGAAAGAGAACCTGCTATGCAGGCGCTGGCTAAGCGTGTTGCGGCTCGTGGAAATACAGCAGAGACAAATACAGGCGCTGCAACAAAGATCAGTCGTCGCACTCAAGCAAAGCGCAAAGGTCGCAAATAACCTTTTAGCTTTATGGAGACTCAGCCCTTGATTGCGCCGGTAATCGACGCACTCAGGGAGCATCATCCCAATGCGGATACATCAGATATCAGCCGCGCCTTTGAGGTAGCGCGCACTGCTCACACCGGGCAGACGCGAAAATCTGGCGAGGATTACATCACTCACCCAGTTGCTGTGACTCAGATTCTCGCCGAGTTAGGTCTTAACGAGACCACACTGATTGCATCTCTTCTCCACGACACTGTTGAAGATACTCCTTACTCATTGACGCAGATGCGCGCTGAGTTTGGAGATGAGATTGCCAACCTAGTTGATGGCGTAACTAAGCTAGATAAATTGACCTACGGTCCAACGGCTGAAGCCGAGACTGTCCGCAAGATGGTTATTGCGATGTCGCGAGATATTCGGGTACTTGTTATCAAACTGGCAGACCGTCTCCATAATGCACGAACTTGGAGTTATGTTTCATCGGAATCTGCCCAGCGAAAGGCGCGCGAAACTTTAGATATCTATGCACCTCTGGCTCATCGCCTCGGAATGAACGCCATTAAGTGGGAGCTAGAAGATCTCTCTTTTGCCGTACTTGAGCCTAAGAAGTTTGAAGAGATTTCACGATTGGTCGCTGAGAGATCGCCTTCACGTGATGCTCTTACCTCAGAAGTCATTGAAGCTGTGCAAGGCGACCTGGCTCGTGATTCGATTATGGCGACAGTTACTGGGCGAAAGAAGCACTTCTTTAGCGTTTATCAGAAGATGGTTGTTCGCGGCCGAGAGTTCAATGAAATCTATGACTTGGTGGGAATTCGAGTCTTGGTCAACGATGTTCGCGATTGCTACGCGGTATTGGGTTCAATTCACGCGCGCTGGAGCCCGGTTCCAGGAAGATTTAAAGATTACATCGCGATGCCAAAGTTCAATCTCTATCAATCTCTGCATACAACGGTAATCGGTCCAAACGGTAAAGCGATTGAGATTCAAATTAGAACCTATGAGATGCACTCTCGCGCTGAGTTCGGTATTGCAGCGCACTGGAAGTACAAACAAGGGGGAGACCCTGAAGGAAATTCACCTGAGATGCTCTGGCTACGCCAGCTGCACGAATGGCAGAAAGAGACTGAGGATCCTTCTGAATTCTTGGAAGCGCTTCGCTTTGATCTAGGTAGCCCTGAAGTCTTCGTCTTCACTCCAAAAGGTTCGGTCGTGGCACTTCCTGGTGGTTCAACGCCAGTGGATTTTGCCTTCTCTGTCCACACAGATGTGGGTCTCCGTTGTGCTGGCGCAAAGGTAAATGGGCGCTTAGTACCGCTTGAATCCAAACTTATTAATGGTGATGTAGTTGAGATTGTTACCAATAAGGGCGAGAACGCAGGACCTAGTCGTGATTGGTTGAACTTCGTCAAGAGTCCACGTGCGCGATCAAAGATCAAAGCTTGGTTTAGCAAGGAACGTCGCGAAGAGGCCATTGATGCAGGTCGCGAATCCATCGCCCGTCAGATGCGTAAAGCTGGCCTACCTTTACAGAAGATTTTCGCCGGTCACTCACTTTTAGAACTCGCGCATGAGATGCACTATGCAGATATTGATGCGCTCTATAGCGCAGTGGGGGATGGCCATGTTTCAGCCGCCTCCATCATTGAAAAGCTGGTCGCTAGCTTGGGTGCAGAGGATTCGCATCCTGAGGTAACGATTGAGAACATTCCAACAGGCGTTCAAACTACTCGGCGAACTTCTAGCGCCATTGAGGTTGAGGGCGTAGATGACGTATTGGTAAAGCTGGCACGCTGTTGTACGCCTGTGCCGGGAGATTCAATTATGGGATTCATTACCAAGGGTTCCGGAATCTCAGTGCATCGCGAAGATTGCATCAATGCCTCAGATCTTCAGAAGAATCAGAGCGAGAGAGTCGTTGGAGTTAAGTGGTTGCCAGGGGCTGCCAGTATCTTCCTCGTTAATATTCAGGTGGAAGCGCTGGATAGAGCCCGATTACTTGCCGATGTAACTCGAACGCTCTCAGAGCAACATGTAAATATTTTGAGCGCTGCAGTGAGTACATCAAAGGACCGGGTTGCTATCTCGCGATTCACCTTCGAAATGGCAGATGCAAAGCACTTAGATTCAGTACTTGCGGCAGTGCGTGGAATCGAAGGCGTCTACGACGTCTATCGAACTTAAATCTGTGGCGACTTAGCTAAATTCAGCTAAGTGCTTCTGGGCTTCTACAAGCCAGGCCTGACGAGCTACCGCTGAATCGCGCGCCTCTTGCGCCTTCTTCGCGTTTCCTGCAGCTTCTGCCTTAGCGGCTGCCTTGTTATAACTCTCAATTGACTCAGTCAACTGTGTAACAACTTCGGCAGCGCGAGCCTTGGCGCCTGGATCGGTCTTGCGAGCCTGATCTGCATCAGCTGATTTGATCTCCTCTTCAACCTTTGCAATACGTGCATCAAATGCAGCGCGCTTATCTCGGTGTGTAATTCCAATTTTGTCCCATGTGCGCATTAATTCGCGGAAAGCGTTCTTTGTCGCTTTGAGATCGGTAAATGGCACAAGGGCCTCAATCTGAACAATGAGCTCTTCACGCTTTGCAAGATTGGCAACCATTGAAACTTCACGCTTTTCTAGATCTGCATTCTTGGCTGCAAAGAACTGATCTTGAGCTGCCTTAAAGCGATTCCAGAGCTTGGTATCTTCGCTCTTCTTACCTCGTCCAGCTGCCTTCCATTGATCCATAAGATCCTTAAAGCGGCGAGCGGTAGGAAGCCACTCTGTCGAAGTAGCTAGCTTTTCAGCCTCGGAAACAATTGCGACCTTCACTTCTGCAACTTTTCCTGCAGTTGCCTCTAGCTGGGCAAAGTGGGTGCGACGGCGCTTATCGAACTTATTTCTTGATGCAGAGAATCTCTTCCAGAAATCAGCATCGCTCTTCTTATCTAAGCGAGGTGCAGCCTTCCATTCATCAAGGAGAGCCTTGAGGCGATCGCCCGTAACCTTCCAATTCTCAGATAGAGCGAGGGATTCCGCTTCAGCAACAATCTTCTCTTTCTCAACAAGGATTTGCTCGCGACGAGCAGCCTTGGCAGCGGTTTCTGCTGCTTTCTTTGCTTCATATGCCTCGCGATGTCCTTCAATGAGCGGCTCAATCTGTTCTACTGAGAGAGCGAGCGCAGCTAAATCGCCAACGCCATTGAGTTCGCGAACTTGCTGACGAAGTTTCTTTACAGCCTCATAAGCATCTTGAGGAACCATCGCTCCACTGGTGATGCGTGCCGCGGTGAGAGCGACTTCAGATGCAAGCGCTTCAAATTTACGAACGAAGTAAGCAAGCGCCTCTTCAGCTGATTTTCCAGGGTAAGAACCAACAGGCTTTTCGCCTTCAGGTGTACTGACAAAAACTGTGCCATCTTCGGCAACGCGACCAAATTTTGAAGGATCTCCAATGAGTGCAGATGCTGCGCTTGTTGGAAGTGAATGTGTCTGTGCAAGTGCGGTTGGATTTACATCGGTCATTTTGATCCCCTTTGGCGCGTTGGTAAGTAATTCGACCTTCTGTCGGATTTCTTGCCTTCGTTGATATGTGCGTAGTTTT
This sequence comes from Candidatus Nanopelagicaceae bacterium, assembly GCA_965267875.1. Lineage (GTDB taxonomy): Bacteria > Actinomycetota > Actinomycetes > Nanopelagicales > Nanopelagicaceae > Planktophila. Next base: position 662,520 of record OZ254157.1, read on the forward strand.
GGTAGAGGTCAAAGGTACCCTGTGCATCCACAAGCAGTAAATCCACGCGAGAAATAGGGGTGACCTGGATGCTCATTCGGTCATTTCCAGCCCCAATGTTTGCCACCAATTGCTGGGTCATTGCGCCAGTAGCTGGTGGCGAGTGCATAATCGTCGACCCAGGTATGCCTGATATTTCGGCAGATATCGAGATGATTATCGAAGAGAACAAGTTAAAGCCGGTCGCTGCCTTCATCACACATGGCCACTTAGACCATACCTTCTCCATCAAGCCTCTCGCAGATGGCTACGACATTCCTACCTACATTCACTCCGAAGATCGTCGCTTTATCGCAGACCCAAGTGGAATTCATGGCCCGGAATTCATTGATCAACTCAAAGGAATTGTCTTTAAAGAGCCTCTCAAAGTCAATGAAGTGAAGAATGGAGCGACGCTAGATTTATTGGGCATGCAGATTGAGGTGATCCATGCCCCTGGCCACACCAAGGGTTCTGTGATGTTTGTGCTCAATCAAGAAATCTTGATGAGCGGAGATGTGCTCTTTGCCGGCTCGATTGGAAGAACTGACCTTCCTACAGGTAGCGCAAGCGATATGAAGTCAACGCTGAAGAATAGAGTTCTCACTCTCTCTGATGAATTACGCGTACTTCCCGGCCATGGACCCGAGACAACCATTAAATACGAGCGAAAAAACAATCCATATCTGAAAGAATTAACCTCGTGAAGTACGAGAAAATCCAAGCGCCCAAGGGCGTCCGCGAATATCTGCCTCCTGAATCCACAGCGTTCGAATGGGTCAGGGAGCAGTTGATTTCGCCTGCTCGTCTTGCCGGGTATCAACTGATGGAACTTCCTGTATTTGAAGATACCAATCTCTTCTCTCGCGGCGTTGGTGAATCCACCGATGTTGTCTCAAAAGAGATGTACACCTTTGAAGATCGCGGTGGAAGATCAATTACTCTGCGTCCAGAAGGAACTGCTGGTGTCATGCGCGCTGTCATTGAGCAGAACCTTGATCGTGGCCAACTTCCTGTAAAGGTCTGGTACTCGGGTCAGTACTTCCGTGCCGAGAGACCGCAGGCAGGCCGGTATCGTCAATTTTACCAAGTGGGAATTGAGGCTATAGGAGTCGATGATCCTGCGATAGATGCAGAGGTAATTGCCATTGCATATCAGGGCTTTAAGAATATTGGTCTTAAGAATTTCACACTACAAATAACATCATTAGGCGATGCTCCATCGCGGGCCGCTCATCGCGAAGATCTTATGAAGTTCTATCAAACACTCAACCTTGATGAGGCGACTTCCGCGCGAGCACAACTCAACCCACTGCGCCTCTTCGACGATAAGCGCCCTGAGATGGTTGCGGCGATAGCCAAAGCGCCGCTCTTACTCGATTATCTCTCTCCGGAAGCTAAAGATAACTTTGAGAAAGTTCAGGGCTACCTCAAGGCTATGAATATTGCATTCACAATTAATCCGCGCATGGTCCGAGGTCTCGACTACTACACCGGAACTACCTTCGAATTCGTTCATTCAGATCTTGGTGCGCAGAGTGGAATTGGTGGCGGTGGTCAATACGACGGCTTGATGGAAATTCTTGGAGGTCAACCGCTTTCCGGTATTGGTTTTGGGCTAGGAGTAGATCGCGCACTTTTAGCTGCAGTTGCAGAAGGAGTATTGCCAAGCGACTCATTCACCTCTGATTTATTCATTATTCCTTTGGGGGAGTCAGCAAAGAGCTCTGCCCTGACGATTGCCTCACAGTTGCGAAACTCAGGGATTACAACTGAGATCGCCTTTGGAGACCGTGCCCTCAAGGGCGCCATGAAGGCTGCTGATAAATCTGGTGCGAGATTTGTCATCGTTCTCGGTGAGTCAGAGTTGCAAGCAGGAACAGTCGAACTCAAGCGCATGGATGATGGAGCGGTAAATTCCGTTAAGATTGAGGAATTAGAAGGAGAGCTTCGCTCTCAATTATTGGCACAACGAAAATAAGGGTGGCTCACTTTCATGTTAAGAAACCATGATGCAGGTGCGCTGCGCGCTTCTCACGCAGGCAAGACCGTCACTTTGGCAGGCTGGGTTGCCCGCCGTCGCGATCATGGTGGAGTTGCCTTTATCGATCTACGTGATGCAACGGGCTCTGTCCAAGTCGTAATTCGCGACGAGAAGATGGCTGGCCAATTACGCGCTGAATGGTGTTTACAAATCACCGGTGAAGTTGCCCTGCGTCCTGCAGGAAATGAAAATTCAAATATTCCAACTGGCGAAATCGAGGTCATGGGGGACTCAGTCGTTGTTCTCAGCGAATCTGCGCCACTTCCATTCCCAGTCGACTCTGGCTCTGAGGCAGAGATTTCAGAGGAAGTGCGTCTTCGTTACCGCTACCTAGATTTACGGCGGGAAGGCCCTGCAGCAAACTTGAGACTTCGCTCCAAGGTAACGGCGGCCATTAGAGGCGCCATGCAAGATCTAGATTTTCTTGAAATCGAAACTCCTTATCTCACTCGATCAACGCCTGAAGGCGCGCGCGACTTCTTAGTTCCTGTAAGACTTCAACCAGGAAGTTGGTATGCCCTTCCTCAATCTCCACAACTCTTTAAACAGCTCTTGATGGTTGCTGGCATGGAGCGCTACTACCAGATTGCTCGTTGTTTCCGTGATGAAGATTTCCGAGCTGATCGCCAACCAGAGTTCACTCAGCTAGATATCGAAATGTCGTTCGTTGATCAAGCCGACATCCTCGCTGTTGCCGAAAAGATCCTGGTCAAGGTGTGGAAAGAAGCGGTCGGCTATGAAATTCCAACGCCGATTCGCCATATGACGTATGCAGATGCAATGGATAAGTACGGTTCAGATAAACCTGATCTTCGCTTTGGCCATGAACTTGTAGAAGTCACAGAGTATTTTTCAAAGACAGAGTTTCGAGTCTTTCAAGCACCATATGTTGGAGCAGTTGTCATGCCAGGAGGCGCTGATTCACCTCGTCGTGAACTCGAAGCTTGGCAGGATTGGGCTAAGGCAAGAGGAGCAAAAGGCATCGCCTACATTCTCGTCAACGCCGATGGAACTCTTGGCGGACCGGTAGCGAAGAACATCTCTGAGACTGAAAAGTCGGGAATTGCAGCTTTCGTTGGTGCAAAGCCAGGGGATGCGATCTTCTTTGCAGCAGGTGAGCGTTCTGCATCTCAACAACTTCTTGGGGCAGCGCGGTTAGAAATCGGACGCCGTTGCAATCTTATAAACCAAGGGGCATGGGAATTTCTCTGGGTTGTCGATGCGCCGATGTTTGAACCAACTGATAACGGTGGTTGGACTGCTGTTCACCATCCATTTACAGGACCTAAACCTGAATTTGCAAAGACATTTAAGAGCGATCCAGCAACGGCACTTGCGTATGCATATGACATCGTCCTCAACGGCACAGAACTCGGTGGAGGGTCAATACGTATCCACGATCGCAATATTCAGAAGGATGTCTTTACTGTCATCGGATTGAGCGATGAGGAAGCTCAGAGCAAATTTGGATTCCTCTTGGAAGCATTTAACTACGGCCCACCACCTCACGGAGGTATCGCGCTTGGTCTCGACAGAGTCTGCGCACTTCTGACTGGCTCTGATTCAATTCGAGAAGTTATAGCATTTCCAAAGACCGCCAGCGGTGGAGATCCATTGACTGGAGCACCAACACCAATTACACCTGCGCAACGTAAGGAAGCGGCCATCGATTGGACTCCTCCAAAGGAGTAGTCAGGTAGGCTTACTGTTATGGGTCCAGGTGGAATTGCAACAATTATCGCAGCAGCATCGCTCTTTGTGATCGCAGTATCTGTGGCATATGCCGTCTTCCGTGTCAGCAAATTGGTCGATGAGGCGAAGGTCTCTCTCAAAGCTTTCACTGACGATACAACGCCCCTTATTAACGAATCTACTCGCACACTTGAACTCATTAACAGCCCACTCGAGAGCTTTGCCAAGATCACCAAGAGCGTCGAAGAGGTCACCTCAAAGGTGACAGGCGCTACCTCAGATTTTATGGATAAGAATGGTCCGGCTGTGAAAGTTGCAGGTGCGCTACTGAGCGCAGCTCAGATGAGCAAGGGTCGTAAAAAGAAGAAGACTGAATAGATCAAGTGGGTGAATGTAACTAGTGGAATCCGCCGAGATCCGTTCGCGCTGGCTGCGCTTCTTTGAGTCTGAAAACCGACAAGGCCTTACCCATACCGTTGTCCCATCAGCATCTCTGATTGCAGATGATCCAAACCTCCTCTTAGTAAATGCAGGAATGGTTCCCTTTAAGCCTTTCTTTCTTGGTGAAGTGACTCCACCGTATAAGCGTGCGACCTCTGTTCAAAAATGTGTACGTACTCTCGATATTGATGAAGTTGGAAAGACAACGCGTCACGCCTCCTTCTTCCAGATGTGCGGCAATTTCTCATTTGGAGATTACTTCAAAGAGGGCGCCATCTCTCTTGCTTGGGAGTTATTGACCCGACCAATCAACGATGGGGGATATGGCTTCCCCGAGGATCGTCTCTGGGTAACTGTCTATCTCGATGATGATGAAGCTGCAGATATTTGGCATAAGAAGATTGGTATTCCACGAGAGCGAATCCAACGACGCGATATGGCAGATAATTTCTGGTCTATGGGTGTTCCCGGACCATGCGGACCTTGCTCTGAGATTTACTACGATCGCGGTCCTGCTTACGGAGCTGAAGGCGGACCAATCGCTGATGAGAATAGATACCTGGAAGTATGGAATCTCGTCTTTATGCAGAACGAACGCGGTGCAGGAGGCGGAAAGGATAGCTATCCAATTCTTGGAGAGCTTCCAGCCAAAAGCATTGATACCGGTTTAGGTCTCGAACGAACTGCTGCGTTATTGCAAGGCGTTGAGAACATCTATGAAATTGATACCACGATGCAGATTCTGACTAAGGCCTCATCACTTGCTGGCGTGACTTACGGAAAGTCACAAAATTCAGATGTTTCACTGCGCGTTGTAGCCGACCATGCTCGCACATCGGCGATGTTGATCGGCGATGGAGTGACGCCAGGAAATGAGGGACGTGGTTATGTTCTGCGTCGCATGATGCGTCGCACTATTCGCAATATGCGCCTTTTGGGCGTCAACGATCCAATAATGTCTGAGCTCACCCAAGCTGCTATTGGCGCTATGGGTCCTCAATATCCAGAGCTGATTTCAGATCAGAAGCGCATCTTGGCAGTCTCAATCGCGGAAGAAGAATCTTTCTTGCAGACGCTAAAGAGTGGAACGCAGATCTTCGATCTCGCTTCTACCCAGTTGAAGGCGCAGAAGAAGTCGGTCTTGCCGGGCGATGAAGTCTTTAAGCTCCATGACACTTATGGTTTCCCATTTGATTTAACTCTTGAGATGGCGCGCGAAGAGGGCCTAGAAGTTGATGAGGATGGCTTTAGACGTTTGATGAATGAACAGCGCGATCGCGCTAAAGCTGATGCAAAGGCGAAGAAGAGTGGCCACACTGATCTGAGTGAGTACAAGAAGATTGCAGATTCTAAGGGCGCATCCACATTCGTTGGTTATGCGCAGATTGAGTCTGAGGCAGTTGTTAATGGAATCCTCGTTGATGGAATAAGCGTTCAATCAGCTATTTCAGGTAGCGAAGTTGAAATCGTTCTTGATCGAACTCCTTTCTATGCAGAGGGTGGCGGACAGTTAGCAGATGGTGGGCGCATAACCCTTGCCAATGGCGCTGTGGTTGAAATTGATGATGTTCAGACTCCAGTAAATGGTCTCTCTGTTCATCGTGGTCGCGTTATCAGCGGGGAGGTGGCTCTTGGTTCACAGGCGCTGGCTGCAATTGATTTAGAGCGTAGAAACGCAATCTCTCGAGCGCATACTGCAACGCATATGGTTCATAAAGCCTTCCGCGAAATTCTTGGTGAGACAGCAACTCAGGCAGGCTCTGAGAACTCGCCTGGGCGTTTCCGCTTCGATTTTCCTTCAACTGGCGCTGTGCCAGATTCAGTTTTAAATGAAGTTGAAGCGCGTGTAAACACACTTCTTCTCGATAATCTCGAGGTAACTGCAGAGACTATGTCGCAGGATGCTGCCAAGAAGATTGGCGCGATGGCTCTCTTCGGTGAAAAGTATGGAGATCAAGTTCGAGTTGTCAGCGTTGGTGACTGGGCGCGCGAGCTCTGCGGAGGCACACACGTCTCTGCCTCAGGTCAGCTCGGTCTCATAAAGTTGCTCTCAGAATCATCCGTTGGCGCAGGCGTTAGGCGTGTAGAGGCTCTCGTCGGTGTGGATGCCTATAAATATTTAGCTCGCGAACATCTGCTCTTAAATTCGCTCACTGAAATTGTTAAAGGCGCGCGCCCAGAAGAGCTGCCAGAGAGAATTTCGGATTTGCTCAATAAGATTAAAGAGATTGAGAAAGAGTTGGCAACTGTTCGTTCAGCGCAAGCGATGTCACAGGTGGGCTCGTTGGCCGAAAAAGCGGTAGTTGTGAATGGTATTTCAGTGATTGCAACAGCGTTGGGCGATGGAATTGCAGCTGATGATTTAAGAAAGATTGCTACCGACCTTAAGAGTAGATCTGCGAACTCCGTAGTAGCTCTCGTCAGCGTTGTTGAAGGCAAGGCAGTTCTTGTTGCGGCGGTCAGCGATGGTGCAAAATCTGCAGGCGTTAAAGCTGGCGCCCTCGTAAAGATTGGCTCCACGATTTTGGGCGGTGGTGGCGGCGGTAAGGATGATTTTGCGCAAGGTGGCGGAACCAATCTTGACCAGATTTCGGTGGCGCTTTCAGCAATCACTGACGCTATCTCTGGAAAGTAATTGATGCAGCGGGGTCGACGGATCGCCTTCGACTATGGCGATATTCGCATAGGTGTTGCCGTGTGCGATCCCGATGGAATCATCTCCTCACCTTTGGCGGTTTTGGCAACGGAGAAGAACCTTGCAAGTGAGATCCAAACCATCTTTGCAGAGTACGAACCAGTGCAGATCTTTATCGGTCTTCCCAAGCAACTTTCTGGAGTTGAAAGCGTCAGCGCCGAGAAGGCGAGAAGTTTTGGCGCTCTCCTAGCCGAGTTTACGGATGTTGAAATCATCTATATAGATGAGCGACTTTCTACCGTCAGCGCACAATTGAAGCTAAGAGGGGCCGGCAAATCTGCCAAGGAGTCTAAGGAGCTTATAGATGCGATGGCAGCGGTAGAAATTCTTGAGTTAGGTCTGCAGAGTGCGCGATCTTCCTAACTCACCCGTTCTTCGAGTTTTCTCAGCTTTCTTAGTTGTTCTACTTTTCACTGGCGGAGTTCGTGAGTTACGTTCAAATACATCAACTGCTCCAGATTTTTCATGTCGTGAAAATGGCAGAGAAGTAATTGTCCATATTGATGCCGGTTCATCAGGCTCTGAGATTGGCAAGGTGCTCGTAGAGGCGGGCGTAGTGAAATCATCCGAGTCATATTTTCGTGTTGCAGTGGGAGATCCACGATCTACTCAAGTAGCACCGGGAGATCATCGACTCACAGTTCAAAACTGTGCAAAGCAAGCGCTGGAGCAACTGCTGGATGTAAAGCGTCTGAGTGGATTAATCAGCGTTCAAGAGGGAATGTGGCTCTCTGAGATTCTTCCGCAAATGTATAAATCTGGCTTTAGCGCGAGCGATGTCAGATCTGCTCTGAATAACCTTAAGAAACCGAGCGGGTTTACTTCGCTCGAAGGGCTCTTCTTCCCGGCACAGTACAGTTTTGATAAAGGCACATCCGCACTCGCCGCCCTTTCCTCAATGGTTTCGCGAGCTAATCAGGAGATGGTTTCTGCTGGCTTCTATGAAAGTCGCGAGAAGTTCACGCCCGCGCAGTTCTTAACTATCGCCTCTCTCATTCAAGCAGAGGGCAAGCTCCAAGATTTCACCAAGATATCTCAGGTCATTAGAAATCGCTTGGTCAAAGGGATGCCGCTGCAATTTGATTCGACAATCCATTACGTTAAAAAGTCACGAGGAAATATCTTTCTGAGTACTCAAGGAACGTTGATTAACTCGCCATACAACACTTATCGAAAGTACGGCCTACCGCCAGGACCGATAAATAACCCTGGTCGCCAGGCTATGAATGCAGCTCTCAATCCAGAGCCAGGAAATTGGCTCTATTTCATAACAGTTGCGCCCTCTGATACGCGCTTTACAGATAATCTAGAGCAGTTCAATATCTGGAAGCTTGAGTATAAGAAGAACTTAAGAAATGGGCTATTTAGGAGTAAAGAATGATTCGTGGGGCAGTTCTCGGTTCGCCGATCGAACATTCGCTCTCGCCTGTCTTGCACCGCGCGGCCTTCGCAGATCTTCAGATAGAGGGAAGCTACGACCGTATCGAGGTTGGTGCAGGAGAGCTGAAAAACTTTTTAAGTGAGCGAGGTTCCGAGTTTGAGTATCTCTCGCTCACGATGCCCCTGAAGGAAGAGGTTCTGCAATTAGGATTTGCAACGAGCGACTTAGCGCTCAAATCTCAATCCGCGAATACGCTCATCAAGAGCGGTGGATTGTGGAGTGCAACATCAACTGATGGCACAGGTTTCTTACAAGCTCTCGCCCATCGTGGCTTCTCGGATTTCTCATCCGTCTTGATCCTGGGTGCCGGTGGAACTGCTCGAGCAATCGCGGCGGCGCTAGATGGTGTAGCGGATTCAATCACGGTGCTGGGACGCACAAGCACGCGCGAAGAATCTTTCAATGAGATCGTTACAGAGTCTCAATTTTCATATGTAATGTGGAGCAACGCCTTTTCACTTGAACCATTCTCCTTGGTTGTAAATACAACCCCAGCGGGGGCTGCCGATCTTCTCGCTGAAGGTATCGACGGTGGCTTCACCTCACTTCTCTTTGATGTGATCTATAAGCCGTGGCCGACAGTACTTGCGAAGAAGTGGAGCAATGTGGGCGCGCCAGTTATCTCAGGGCTTGAATTACTTCTCTACCAGGGGATTGATCAGCTGCGGCTAGTTTCGGCGAAAGAGTTTGATACTGAAAATCTCGCATTAACTCTCAGAGAGAAGTTAAGTAACGCGCGCTAGATATCCACAGGTCTATCTGGGCCTCACTTCTAGTAGAGGTACCTTCTTGGAATGGTTGCTCTTCTTATTGCAATAGCGCTCTTTGACGTTAAGTTTCATCGCATACCCAATATTGCAGTTGCTCTTGTAGTGGCTCTCGATCTACTCATTGGTTCAAATCCAGCCAACTTCGATCTCCTTCCAATTCTTCTGCCAACAAGTATCTTGGCTTGGAGATATCTCTATATTGGCGGGGGAGATATCAAGCTACTGGGTGCAATCCTGATTTTTCTCATTCCACGTGAGTCGCTTTATGAGAACATCTTTAACGTACTTATATGCACCACCATTTTGGCGGTCATCTACATTATTCGTAGCGGCACTCTAAAAATCGCAATTCCACTGGCGCCTGCGATCAGTGGGGGATATCTCCTATCGATTTTGAGTTAATTTCTCTGCAGGGGCGTAAATAGGTCTGCTTTGTTAAATGGCATCTGCCACAATAGGCACATGCGTTGGATAACAGCAGGCGAATCTCATGGCCAAGCCCTATCGGCAATAGTCGAAGGGCTACCAGCTCATATTGAAATTTCAACGAAAGATATCGATTTCCATCTCTCTCGCCGTCGCCTTGGAGTTGGGCGCGGAGCGAGACAGAATTTTGAAGCAGATAAGGTCACAATCCTGGGTGGAGTTCGTTTGGGAGTTTCACAGGGTGGTCCGATCTCTATTCAAGTTGGAAATAGCGAATGGCCCAAGTGGGAGAAGGTGATGTCCGCCGATCCCGTCCCTGAAGATGAGATTGTGAATTTGGCGCGTAATGCACCACTGACTCGACCAAGACCTGGCCATGCTGATTTAGTCGGGATGCAGAAGTACGATTTTGATGATGCGCGACCAATCTTAGAGAGAGCTAGCGCCCGCGAGACAGCTGCAAGAGTTGCACTCGGTGCTATTGCTCGTAATTTTCTAGAACAAGCAGTGGGAATAACGATTTTGAGCCACGTTGTATCCATTGGAAGCGCGCGAATTCCTGATGGTTACGCGCTTCCACAGGCAGGCGATATGGCGCGCATCGATTCCGATCCAGTCAGATGTGCCGATGAGAAGACAAGTGCGGCGATGATCGCCGAGATTGAATCAGCACATTCAGATGGAGATACCTTAGGTGGCGTCTGCGAAGTTCTGGCTTACAACTTGCCACCAGGTCTTGGTTCACATGTTCACTGGGATCGCAGATTGGATGCACGAATAGCTGCAGCAATGATGGGAATTCAGGCAATCAAAGGCGTTGAAATCGGAGATGGATTTAGAACTTCAACTCGCAGAGGCTCAATTGCCCACGACGAGATAGAGCGCGGGAAAGATGGTGCGATACAACGTCGAACAGATCGAGCTGGCGGCACTGAGGGCGGAATGTCCAACGGAGAAATTTTACGCGTCTCAATCGCAATGAAACCTATCTCTACCGTCCCTAAAGCCCTAGACACCATTGATGTAAAGACGGGCGAGGCTGCTAAGGCAATCAACCAACGCTCAGATGTCTGTGCCGTTCCTGCTGCAGGTGTGGTTGCCGAGGCGATGGCAGCTCTTGTCCTGGCAGAAGCTGTCCTGGAAAAGTTTGGTGGAGATTCCGTTCAAGAGGTACGGCGCAACTATGAGTCGTATATGAAGAATCTACGTTTTAAGTAATGGCTCCAAGAGTAATTCTGATTGGACCTATGGGTTCAGGAAAGACAACTATTGGCTCGCTTCTTGCCGAAAAACTGGGGTTAGCTTTCAGAGATACCGACCATCTGATTGAAGAGCGCGAAGAGAAGCCGGTCTCGCAGATCTTTCTTGATCAAGGAGAAGATGTCTTTAGGGCAATTGAGAAGAGAGTTCTGAGGGATGAGCTACTCACAGATGCAACGGTTCTATCTCTCGGAGGCGGCGCCCCGATCTCGATAGATGCGCAATCGGCCCTTCGCGCTATCTCCTCTTACATAATCTTTCTCGACATCTCACTGTCAACAGTCGTCCCGCGGATTGGCTTCAATCGCGATAGACCACTGTTACTCAACAACCCCCGTGGGCAGTGGCAGTCGTTGATGGAGGCCAGACGCCCAATTTATGAAGCTCTCGCGGATGTAACAATTAACGTTGACGACAAAAGCGAAGAAGAGATTGTTACCATTGCTCTTTCAAGTTTAGAGGAGGCGCGATGAAGAAGATTGCTATTACCTCTGAGCGAAGTTATGAAGTTGAAATTGGCCGGAGCTATCTAGAGGCTTTAATTGAGATGGCACAAGGTCGCGAACGTATTGCTGTCATCTATAGCGAGGCAATGAAGGAGCAGATTCCAACCTTTGATTTCGGTGGCGCAGAAGCTTTCTACTTTGGAATTCCAGATGGAGAAGCTGGCAAGTCAGCGCGCACGCTTGAATCAATCTGGAATTGGTTGGGCGCTGCGGGTTTCACTAGAAGTGATTTGATTATTGGCATAGGGGGAGGCGCAGTAACGGATCTTGCTGGCTATGCCGCTGCCTCTTGGTTACGTGGCCTGGATTGGGTTGCGATTCCTACAACTGTTGCTGGAATGGTGGATGCAGCAGTGGGTGGAAAGACAGGCATCAATAGCGATTATGGCAAGAATTTGATTGGGGCCTTTCACTCACCCATCAAAGTGATCGCCGATACGGCTTGGCTTAAGACTTTGTCAGATCGCGATTTTGCAGCGGGGCTAGCGGAAGTTGTGAAGTGTGGATTTATTGCAGACGCTCAGATTCTGACGATGGTTGAAGGTCTGACTTTAGATCAGATTCGTAGCTCGAAAGAGTTGACGCAGGAACTTATTGAGAGAGCGGTTCAGGTTAAGGCTGATGTTGTTTCTGGAGATTTTAAGGAGAGTTTCAATCGCGAGATTCTCAATTATGGCCACACCTTTGGCCATGCAGTTGAAATTCACTCTCAGTACTCGCTCCGACATGGTGAGTGCGTCTCGATAGGTATGGCCTTTATCGCTCATCTCTCCTTCGAATCGGAGCTCATCTCGCAGGAGTTACTGGAAAGACACCTCTCAGTTCTGCGAGGTCTAGAGCTACCAGTTCAATACACACAGGGTGAATGGCCCGAACTTTTCTCGGCGATGAAACTCGATAAGAAGTCACGTGGGAATAACTTGCGCTTTGTCGTGATTACCGAAATTGGGAAGACACAGAGGCTTGAAAATCCAGATGAAGCCGCCTTGATATCAGCGTATGAGAAGGTTAGCCAATGAAGGTACTTGTCCTCAATGGCCCAAATTTAGGTCGCCTTGATATACGCGATTCATCCATCTATGGAGATATGAATTATGCAGAGCTGGTCTCCCATATTGAATCGGCTGCAAAGACCCATGGCTTTATCGCTGATGTGAGACAGAGTAATGATGAAGCGGAGATCATCTCTTGGCTACACGAGGCTGCAGATGCAAAACTTCCGGTGATCATTAATCCTGCAGCTTTTACACATTACTCATATGCGATACGTGATGCAGCAGAGTTGGTCAAAGCTCCATTGATTGAAGTCCATCTCTCTAATCCCATGGCGCGCGAAGAGTTCAGACATACATCAGTGATTTCAGGGGTAGCAAATGGGACTATTGGAGGTTTCGGGCCAAATTCTTATGTGTTGGCCCTTATTGCGCTGAAAGCGCTCCTCTCCTGATTTTTATTGTGCAATTGTTATGCGCTAAACTCGCGCACCTTAACTAACTTTTAGAACGCAGGACTGGAGCTATCGTGGCAACAACTAATGATCTCAAGAATGGTATGACCCTCGATATTGATGGCCAGCTCTGGACTGTCGTTGAGTTCCAGCATGTAAAGCCAGGCAAGGGGCCAGCATTCGTTCGCACCAAGTTGAAGCAGGTCATGACTGGAAAAGTTGTCGATAAGACCTTTAACGCAGGCGTCAAGGTTGAAGTAGCAATCCTTGAAAAGCGCGAAATGAACTTCCTGTACAAGGAAGGCGAAGACTTTGTGTTTATGGATAACGTAAACTTTGATCAGATGAATATCTCAGCAGATACTGTGGGAGATGCAATCAACTATATGCTCGAAAATACTGGGGCGATTGTTGCAATTCACGAAGGCAATCCTCTCTACATTGAACTTCCAGCATCAGTTGCACTCAAAATTACTTACACAGAGCCAGGTCTTCAAGGAGATCGCTCCTCTGGTGGAACAAAGCCTGCAACAGTCGAAACTGGAATTCAGATTCAAGTGCCTCTCTTTATCAAACAGGATGAAATTGTTCTTGTTGATACTCGCGATGGCTCTTACCAAGGCCGCGCCAACTAGTGTCAGCTCGCAGCAAAGCGCGTAAACAGACCCTCGATCTACTCTACGAAGCAGATATTCGAGGCGCCTCTGCTGCTGATTTACTCTTAACGCGAGATATCGTCGAAGAAGGTCCAGACGCCAGGCCTATCCGTGAGTTCACCCGAGAACTGATTGCGGGAATAACCACTAATAAGCGCAAGATAGATGAATTGATTACGACGTACGCCCAAGGTTGGGATATGGATCGTCTGCCTGCAGTTGACCGAAATATTCTGCGCCTTGGAATCTATGAGATTGTCTGGACGCCCGAATTAGCTGAAGGAATTGCGATTGATGAAGCTCTCAATTTAGCTAAAGAGCTTTCAACCGAAGAGTCGGCTGGATATATCCATGGAGTTCTAGGAAAGATTTCACAGATTAAAGAGAGTATCGCGCTCTAACTTCGCACCGCTAGAAGCAATTTCTGACTCTCTAACCAATCCATCAGAGATTTTGATGTGTACCCAAGACAGATTGCTACATATTCGATATCTCGCTCGCGCAGCGAGATTACTTCGCCATTCCAATCTTCGCGGGAGCTTTGTATATACGAGATATATCTAGAAATCATCTGAAGTGCTGTCCAGTCAGGTGTTGCGCCGGATTCTGAGAGGTTTCTTAACCGCCGCGTATCAATGATTACTCGTCTACCAATACCGGCGCCCTTTGTGGGCGCACTCCCGAAGAGCGTCGATACGGGAACTCCATAGAAATCGGCAATTTGAATGGCGCGCTTAACGCTGAGTGATCGGGAGCCTCGCTCGTACGACCCCAGAACCACCGCCTTAATTGCGCCGCTGCTAGCAACCTCTACATCGCTCAAAGAGAGTGATTGTGCGTGACGGATTGAGCGCAGGCGCTCAGAGACGAAGGTGGTGGTGATTTCAGTAGCCATGACGCGACTCTAGGTTTACATCTAGGCAGACCCGTTCTTCAATCCACAGGGCGTAGAACTCAAGTGGTATAATTCGCTCGCATCCTTTAACGACCCGTCCTGCGAGGCGGGGAAGGAGATTTACAGATGAGCCTTGCCTTGCCTGCGCCAGATATGGCCCGTGCCATAACTCGTATTTCCCACGAGATTCTCGAACGTAACTCTGGTTCGGAATCAATCACACTCTTAGGTATTCCAACACGAGGCGCCCACTTGGCTGCTCGAATCGCTGCCAATATCGAAGCGATAGAAGGTCGTGCGGTTCAACATGGAACGCTGGATATCACCCTGCATCGAGATGACCTGCGAATGCGACCACCTCGCGCATTGATGCCAACGGTTATCCCATCGCTAGGCGTTGAAGGTCGCAACGTTGTATTAGTTGACGATGTGCTTTTCTCGGGACGAACCATTAGAGCAGCGCTCGATGCGCTCGGAGAAATAGGCCGCCCACAAACGGTGCAATTGGCGGTTCTGGTAGATCGTGGCCATCGCGAGCTTCCTATTCGCGCCGATTACGTCGGAAAGAATCTTCCCACCTCGCAGAGCCAGGTAGTCCGGGTGCAGTTTACAGAGCTAGATGGAATTGATCTGGTCTCGATTGAGGACGGTGCCACTCAATGAAGCACCTCTTATCGATAGCTGATCTATCGAAATCTCAGGCCATCACCATTCTCAACACTGCAGAAGAGCTAGCGCGAGCCTCTGATGGTCCGATGAAGAAGCTTCCAACGCTACGCGGTCGAACCATTGTCAATCTCTTCGCTGAAGATTCAACGCGTACAAGAATTTCATTTGAAGCCGCAGCCAAGCGTTTATCTGCAGATGTCATCAACTTCTCTGCCAAGGGTTCAAGTGTCAGCAAAGGCGAATCTCTCAAAGATACAGCTCAGACCCTTCAAGCGATGGGAGCTGATGCAGTCATCATTCGCCATAGCGCATCTGGTGCCGCAGCGCGCCTTGCCGAAAGCCAATGGATGTCGGGTGCAGTAATTAATGCAGGCGATGGCACTCACGAACATCCGAGCCAAGCGCTTCTTGATGCCTTTACGATCCGACGTCATTTAGCTCATGGGGGAGAGGATTTAGCTGGACTTCATATCGCAATTGTTGGAGATGTTCTGCACTCACGCGTTGCTCGCTCAAATGTCTTGCTGCTTACTAAATTGGGGGCAAAGGTTACTTTGGTCGCACCACCAACCTTGCTTCCAGTAGGTATTGAATCGTGGCCAGTGACTGTTTCATATGATTTCGATTCGGTAATTGAGAGCGTTGATGCGGTGATGATGTTACGCATTCAACTAGAGCGAATGTCAGAAATGTTCTTTCCCAATGCTCGCGAATACTCGCGTTACTTTGGGCTCAACTCAGATCGATTGCGACGAATGAAGCCAACAGCGATTGTGATGCACCCAGGTCCTATGAATCGAGGACTGGAGATAACTGCTGATAGCGCCGATAGCGCTCGTTCAGTGATTGTTGAACAGGTGACCAATGGCGTCAGCGTGCGCATGGCGATTCTCTATCTGCTCTTAGCTGGCGTTCCAGAAGGTGAAGGCGTGATTGCATGACCACGAAATATCTCATTAAGAACGTCGAGGTCTCTGGCGTAGTTTCAGATATCGCTATTGAGAACGAAACGATCACAGCGATCGGCAAGAGCCTTAAGAGCGATGGAGCGACGGAGTTTGATTTCACAGGTTCGCTCGCTCTTCCCGGACTCGTCGATCTGCACACACATCTACGTGAGCCAGGTAAAGAGGATGCTGAAACAGTTCTCTCGGGGTCACAAGCTGCAGCTCGTGGTGGATTCACCGCAATCAGCGCTATGGCAAACACATCACCGGTGGCAGATACCGCAGGTGTTGTGGAACAGGTTTACAGACTGGGACAGAGCGCAGGCCTTGTTGATGTCTTTCCGATAGGAGCTGTTACACAAGGAATTCAAGGCGAACACCTTGCTGAAATTGGAGCGATGGCTGATTCAGCCGCGCGCGTTCGCGTATTTAGCGATGATGGCAATTGCGTCTTTGACCCATTGGTCATGCGACGAGCACTTGAATATATAAAGAAGTTCGATGGAGTTATCGCCCAGCATGCGCAGGAACCGCGTCTTACTCAAGCGAGTCAGATGAATGAGGGGTTTGTTTCGTCGCAACTTGGTCTTAAAGGTTGGCCAGCTATCGCGGAAGAATCGATCATCGCTCGCGATGTCTTGTTGGCAGATCATGTTCAGGCTCGTCTGCATATCTGTCACGTCACAACGCGAGGCGGCGTTGAGATTATTCGATGGGCTAAATCTCGTGGAATCAACGTCACCGCAGAAGTGACGCCACATCACTTACTGCTGACCGATGAGCTTGCACGTAGCTACGATCCAATTTATAAAGTGAATCCTCCGCTTCGAACCGAGAGCGATGTGATGGCGCTTCGTGAGGCTCTTGCCGAGGGAATCATAGATATCGTTGCTACCGATCACGCCCCTCATGCAGCTGAAACTAAGGAGTGTGAGTGGCAAGAGGCATCCTTTGGAATGTTGGGACTTGAAACTGCGCTTCCTATTATCAATATGACTATGGTGCAGACAGGTCTGTTAACTTGGAGCCAGGTCGCTGATCGAATGAGTTCTGCTCCCGCTCGAATTGGTCGCTACGAGAGCCACGGTTCTGATCTGACAGTAGGAGCTCGCGCGCACATCACTGTGATGAACCCGACCCAACTCTGGCGCGTGGATCGCGACCGTCTAGCATCGCGAAGCCGCAATACTCCCTTCCATGGCATGGAGATTCCTGGGGTGGTGCAAGCAACCTTCTTCAATGGACGCCTCACTCATAAGGCTGGTGCCTAATGGCTAAAGCATTCTTTGTTCTCGATGATGGCCGGATCTTTGAAGGTAGATCGTGGGCTGCCGTGGGTAAGACCTTTGGTGAAGCCGTTTTTCAAACTGGCATGACGGGCTACCAAGAAACTTTGACAGACCCTTCGTATCACAAACAGGTTGTCGTAATGACTGCACCTCACATCGGTAATACCGGTGTCAATGACTTCGATAATGAATCAAAGAAGTACTGGGTCGCAGGCTTCGTTGTTCGAAACCCATCGACCCTTACTAGTAATTGGCGTAGCGAAAATGATCTTGAAGCAGAGTTAATTGAGCAAGGAATTGTGGGAATCCAGGGTGTAGATACTCGTGCGATTACACGCCATTTACGTGATCGTGGCGCGATGAGAGTTGGAATCTTCTCTGGAGAAAACTTAACTAGAGAAGAGATGGTCATTGAGGTTCGCAAGCAACCTGCAATGGCGGGCGCCTATCTCTGCGCCGATGTCTCAACCCCATCAACCTACGTTGTTCCAGCGATTGGCCAGAAACGATTTACCGTTGCGGCGCTAGATCTTGGAATCAAGGGGGCTACCCCACGAGCGATGGCAGAGCGGGGAATCGAAGTTCACGTGATGCCCTTTGATTCAACCTTTGAAGATATCCAAGCGATCTCTCCAGATGGGGTCTTTCTCTCCAATGGACCGGGAGATCCGGCAACGATGACAGCAACGATTGATTTGGTGCGCGAGATTCTGATAGCTGAAGTACCGGTTTTTGGAATCTGCTTCGGACATCAGATACTCGGACGAGCGCTCGGTTTTGAAACCTACAAATTGCAATTTGGTCACCGCGGCATCAATCAACCTGTTATGGATAAGCGAACAGGAAAAGTAGAGATAACAGCGCACAATCACGGGTTTGCGTTGAAGGCTCCAACAGAAGGCGTCTTCACAACAGTCTTTGGCCCAGGTCAAGTGACTCACGTTTGCCTTAACGACGATGTGGTTGAAGGCTTGGAACTTTCAGAACGTGGTGCATTTAGCGTTCAGTATCACCCGGAAGCTGCTGCAGGTCCACATGATGCCGCATATCTATTTGATCGCTTCGTGCAAGTGATGGAGAAATACCCTAGAAAGGTGGCCACTCACTAATGGCACGCGATGCGTCGATAAAGAGCGTTCTAGTTATTGGTTCTGGTCCAATAGTCATTGGACAGGCTTGCGAATTTGATTATTCGGGCACACAAGCTTGTCGGGTGCTTCGCGCTGAAGGGATTCGAGTAATCCTGGTCAACTCCAATCCAGCGACGATCATGACGGACCCAGAGTTTGCAGATGCGACTTACATCGAACCGATTACTCCAGAATTTATCGAGAAGATTATTGCCAAGGAACGTCCAGATGCGGTTCTTGCAACCCTCGGTGGTCAGACTGCGCTCAATGCGGCGATTGGTCTTTTTAAGGCGGGCACCCTTGATCGCTACAACGTAAAACTGATTGGTGCTGATGTTGATGCCATTGAGCGCGGAGAGAATCGAGAGCTCTTCCGAAATATCGTTGAAAAAATAGGCGGCGAATCAGCTCGCTCAATCATCTGCCACACCATGGAAGACGTCCTCGGCGCTGCCGCGGAGTTGAGTTATCCAGTTGTGATTCGTCCATCTTTCACTATGGGTGGGCTAGGTTCTGGAATCGCCTTCGATGAAGAGACCCTCAGACAGATAGCAGGGGCTGGTCTGCGCCATAGCCCAACGTCCGAGGTGCTGATTGAAGAATCAATTATTGGCTGGAAAGAGTACGAACTTGAGGTAATGCGAGATAAGTCAGATAACGTGGTGATTGTCTGCAGCATTGAGAATATCGATCCCATGGGTGTGCATACGGGGGATTCAATTACTGTCGCACCAGCCCTTACGCTGACAGATGTTGAGTATCAAAAGCTTCGAGACCTATCAATTTCCATTATTCGCGAAGTAGGTGTTGATACCGGTGGCTGCAATATTCAATTTGCAGTCAACCCTGACAATGGTCGCATTATCGTCATTGAGATGAATCCTCGCGTTTCGCGCTCTTCTGCGCTGGCATCAAAGGCGACCGGATTTCCTATTGCAAAGATTGCGACAAAGCTCGCTATCGGTTACACACTTGATGAGATCAAGAACGACGTTACACAGGTAACCCCAGCATCTTTTGAGCCAACCCTGGATTACATAGTCGTCAAGGTTCCTCGTTTTGCCTTTGAGAAGTTCCAGGATGCCGACCCGCGACTTACGACAACGATGAAATCTGTCGGTGAAGCGATGGCTATTGGTCGCTCCTTCGGAGAAGCTCTCATGAAGGCGCTGCGATCACTCGAGCGCAAGGAAGCGATATTTACCTTCCCATCAGAAGTTACTGTTCAAGAGCGAGAACTGCTCTTGGAGTCGATGAAGATGCCGACTGAGTACCGCTTGCAACAGGTACAGAAGGCTATGTGGGCGGGCGCATCTATCGAGGATGTCTATTCATCAACAAAAATCGATCGCTGGTTCTTAAAGCAACTAGAGATGATTAACGATCAAGCCCGCGATATTCGCGATGCTGTTGAGCTAGATGCATCTACCCTCAAGATAGCGAAGGAACATGGTTTCTCTGATCAGCAGATCGCAATCTTACGCGCATCAACAGAGGATGATGTCCGTAAATTACGTCATCATTTAGCGATTAGACCCATCTATAAAACTGTAGATACTTGCGCTGCTGAATTTGAAGCTTTTACTCCCTATCACTACTCGAGTTATGAGGAGGAGAGTGAAGTTCGCAGTCGTACAAAACCGGCTGTGATTATTCTTGGAAGTGGCCCAAATCGAATTGGCCAGGGGATTGAATTCGATTATTCGTGTGTGCATGCCTCCTTCACCCTCAGGGCTGCAGGGTTTGAAACAATTATGGTCAACTGCAATCCTGAGACTGTCTCCACTGACTACGACACAAGCGATCGCTTGTACTTTGAACCACTCACCTTGGAAGATGTCCTCGAAGTTGTCTATGCCGAATCACAGGCAGGACCAGTGCTTGGAGTTATCACTCAACTAGGTGGTCAGACGCCACTTGGTTTAGCGGCCGGATTAAAGGCCGCAGGTGTGACAATTCTTGGAACAAGCCCTGATGCGATCAATCTCGCCGAAGAGCGCGGTGCCTTTGGGCGAGTTCTAGCAGAGCAAGGTCTTACAGCGCCAGAATTTGGAATGGCCGCTTCGCAATTGGAAGCGTTAGAAATCGCAGCACGTATTGGATATCCAGTATTGGTTCGTCCGAGTTTTGTTCTGGGTGGACGTGGAATGGAGATTGTCTATGATGATGCAGCGTTATCTGGCTTCATCTCTCGCGCAACCGATATCACTCCCGATCACCCAGTGCTCGTCGATAGATTCTTAGATAGCGCTATCGAGTTAGATGTTGATGCGCTCTACGATGGCGTAGAACTCTTCCTCGGTGGAATCATGGAGCATATTGAAGAAGCGGGTATTCACTCTGGTGATAGTGCTTGCGTCTTGCCGGCTATGACAATCAGCGATGATCAGCGAAGCAAGATTCGTGAAGCTACTCTCAAAATTGCCCAAGGCGTCGGAGTTTCAGGGCTTATCAATATTCAATTTGCAATGGCTGACTCTGTTCTCTACGTACTAGAAGCAAATCCACGCGCCTCGCGAACCGTTCCTTTTGTCAGTAAGGCAACTGGGGTTCCTTTAGCGAAGGCGGCAGCGCGGATAGCGCTTGGAAGTTCTATCGCATCACTTCGCGAAGAAGGTCTATTACCCGCGCAAGGTGATGCCATCGCAAAGGGCATTAGTGTGAAAGAGGCGGTTCTTCCATGGAATCGTTTCCGTCGCGCCGATGGCCGCGGAGTAGATGCAGTTCTTGGCCCCGAGATGAGATCTACCGGCGAGGTAATGGGTATCGCATCCTCTTTCGGCGCAGCTTATGCAAAGTCGCAGATAAGTTCATTTGGTCCCTTGCCTAAGACAGGAACGGTCTTTATTTCACTAGCCGATAAAGATAAGAGCTCAGGTATTGCTCCAGCAAAGGGCTTAGCTCAATTGGGCTTTCATCTGATTGCAACGGATGGAACGTCGAGCTTCTTACGTGAACATGGCATTGAGACAGTTCCAGTACGTAAGAACTCGCAAGGAACTGGCCCGATGGGCGAGAAAACCATTGTCGAAATGCTCAATGCGGGGGATATTGACCTGGTGATTAATACTCCAGTGGGTCGTGGTACTCGCGCTGATGGTTGGGCGATTCGAACTGCTGCAGTACAGAGATCTATTCCGATTATTACAACTACAGCAGGCTTTAGCGCTGCAGTAGAGGGAATAAAATCGCTACAAGCCAATGAGCTCTCTGTTGCGCCTATACAAGAGTGGCTCGCACAGTGATGGCAACAATCAATAAGAGTGCGGTTCAACAGATCGTCACAGTTCTGTCTAACAAACGGGTTGGGGCATACCACCAGATATTGCTCAACGTTGGAGATATCGTAAAGAGCTGTCGCCCGGGCAACTTTGTCGCTATCTCTTTAGGCGGTGATACCTCAAAGATGATTCTGCGTCGCGCATTCGCAATTTCTCGAACTTCAGATAGCTCGCAGTATGGCGGAACGATGGAGCTCATCGTCGCTCCTCATGGAGCTGGAAGTAGGTGGCTCTGCGCCCAAAGTGAGGGTAGCGAATTGGATATCGTCGCACCTCTTGGAACCGCCTTTGGGATTCCGACAGAACCGATAAATGCGCTTCTGATTGGTGGAGGTTATGGATCAGCGCCACTCTTTGGGCTTGCTGATTTATTGAAATCTCGCGGATGCAAGGTTGATATGTTGTTGGGTGCAAGCGTTGGCTCAAAGATTTATGCGCCCATGGAAGGCAAGAGATCGGTTAACTCCTTAAAGATCTATACCGAGGATGGCTCAATGGGGGAGACCGGGCGAGTGACTCAGAGCCTTCTCGAAATTATCGAAAACCGAAACATTGATGTTATCTACTCGTGCGGTCCGATGGGTATGTTGCAGGCAATCACGGAGTTGGTTTCAGCAACAGAGGTCATTCATCAATGTGCGGTTGAGGAATCGATGGCCTGCGGGATTGGTATCTGCATGACGTGTGTTCTGCCTGTGACAAACGCTGATGGAACAACGTCGATGCTGCGCTCGTGCATTGATGGGCCCGTGATGGATGGATCAAGTGTTCGTTGGGACTTGGTTGGAAAG
Organism: Candidatus Nanopelagicaceae bacterium; assembly: GCA_965267875.1. Taxonomy (GTDB): domain Bacteria; phylum Actinomycetota; class Actinomycetes; order Nanopelagicales; family Nanopelagicaceae; genus Planktophila. The sequence continues at coordinate 684,918 of OZ254157.1, forward strand.
GTTCCAGATTCACTATGACGATGCCAGTAGATATGTCTACAACCCTTGGAAATGCTTGGTTTCCATCTCCCATTTTTACAGCAAGTGGTTGCGCAAGTAGCGGTAAAGAGCTCGCTCAATTCTTTCCTCTGAAAGATATCGGCGCAGTTGTCACTAAATCGGTGATGACGAAGCCACGTCACGGTCGTCCGACACCTCGTATGGCCGAGACTCCTTCAGGAATGCTCAACTCAATCGGGCTACAAGGCCCTGGAATAGATGCCTTTCTAGCCAATGATGTTCCTTGGTTACTAGAACAGAAAGCACGCGTGATTGTTTCGATTGCTGGTGAAACAATTGAAGAGTATTCAACTCTGGCTCGCAAGTTGCGATCAATCTCTGGAATTAGTGCAGTTGAAGTGAACATTAGCTGTCCCAATGTTGAAAATCGCGGTCTGGTCTTCGCCTGCGATCCGGATGCATCTCGTCGCGTCATTGACGGCGTACGAAAGACTATTGGTGGCGAACTGCCGATCATCGCAAAACTTTCTCCTGACGTCACAGATTTGCCGGCAATCGCTCGTGGGGTAGTTGATGCGGGAGCTGATGCGTTAGCGCTGATCAATACTGTTCTTGGAATGGTCATCAACCTTGACTCGATGAAACCACACCTTGGTGGAAAAACTGGTGGACTCTCAGGTCCTGCCATTAAGCCGGTAGCAGTCCGTGCGATCTATCAGGTACATGCAGCGCTTCCGCAGGTTCCGATACTAGGTATGGGCGGAGTTTCTACCGGACGCGACGCTCTCGAACTCATTCTTGCTGGCGCATCAGGTGTCTCAGTGGGGACTGCAAGTTTTGGAAATCCAACAGCTCTTATCCAGATCCGAGATGAGTTGCAGACCTTGCTTGCTGCTCGCGGATTTGCAACCCTTTCACAAGCAGTTGGTTACGCCCATCGAGAGGAAGGCGCATGAAAGCTCCCATAGTTTTAGCCGTTGATACGCCCGATCTTGAGATTGCAAAGCGTTGGGTAAGTGCAACTCAGAGTTCGGTAAGCGTCTATAAATTGGGCCTTGAATTCTTTCTCACCTTTGGCCACGAGGGTGTTCGCGCCATTAAGAACGAGACTGATGCGGATATTTTTCTCGATCTCAAACTCCACGACATCCCACACACCGTGGCGGGCGCTGCGCGAGCTATTGCAGATTTAGCACCTACCTTTCTCACCGTCCATGCTTCAGGTGGAGCGTCGATGGTAAAGGCTGCTGTTGAGGCGCTGCCGAATTCGAAGGTAACCGCTGTAACAATTCTGACCTCGCTATCGGAAGAGGATCTCTTTCAGATTGGTTTTGCGAATGCAGCCCTTGAAAGCGCAGTCGCGCTGGCAAAGATGTCTGTGGATTCTGGGGCTAAGGCAATCGTCTGTTCTCCACTTGAAATCTCAGCTATTCGCTCTGCCGTGGGCCAAGAACTATTAATCATCACACCAGGAGTCAGACCGCTATCCGAGGTCGGCACAGATGATCAGAAGCGAACCATGACGCCACGAGATGCCATCGCAGCGGGCGCATCACTGGTGGTCATTGGCCGTCCGATTACGCAGGCATGGCTCAAGGGTGCGGATGAGATGTCAGCTAAGGCACGTTCCATCGCAGATGAAATTCTCAACTAGATTTACCTCATGGGCGCACCTCCTCAATTAACTCCAGAAGAGCGGGCGCGCGCTCTGGCCAAAGCTAAACAATCTCGCTTAATTCGTGCGGGTGTTAAATCTCGAGTGAAAAGTGGCGAGCTATCTATCACCGATGTCCTTGAATTAGCTAAGAGCGATGAGGCAGTTGCAAAGATGCGAGTTCTGGAGTTGGTGGAATCGATAGCAGGTGTAGGGAAGATTCGAGCAAAGGTGCTGCTAGAGAAGTTAGAGATCTCTTTGACGCGGCGATTACAAGGTTTGGGATCTCGACAAGCAAAAGCTCTTGCGCAGGAATTTATTTCTCCATCTCCACTCACACGTGGGAAATTGGTTGTACTTTCAGGCCCTGGGGGAGTCGGAAAGAGCACGGTTGCTCACGAACTTCGCCGATCATCTCCCTTCCACGTATCTGTTTCGGCAACTACCCGTTCACCGCGCTTTAATGAACGCGAAGGCGTTGATTATCATTTTCTTTCAGATGAAGAATTTGATCGCTGCATTAAAGAGGACGAATTCTTAGAGTGGGCAGCCTTCGCTGGCAATCGTTACGGTACTCCGCGAAAGGCAGTGGAGGATGCGTTGCGTTCTGGAAAGAGCGTTCTTCTAGAGATTGAGATCTCTGGTGCAAAGCAAGTCAAAGCTAAGGTTCCAGATGCCTTGCTCGTCTTTTTAGAGCCTCCTACTTGGGAAGAGTTGGTCTCACGCCTTGAAGGCCGTGGCACAGATAGCCCCGAACGCAGAGCGGCGCGATTGGCGCTAGCCCAGGAGGAGATGGCGCAGGCTCCATTCTTCGATAAAGTTCTAATAAATCAGCAGGTCGAGCAGGTTGCTGCAACCCTGATAGAATGGGCATCTGCTAATTAGCCTGGGTTTAGACCCAATTATTTGATGGAGTCTTTAGATGAGCGTACATATGGACGGAATCACAAATCCACCAATCGATGAACTTCTCGATAAGGCTGGATCTAAGTACAGCCTCGTTCTCTATGCTGCAAAGCGCGCTCGTCAGATCAATGCGTATTACTCACAGCTTGGCGAAGGTCTCCTTGAATACGTAGGTCCACTAGTGGATACACATGTTCACGAGAAGCCGCTCTCTATCGCTCTACGCGAAATCAACGAGGGCTTGCTGACCATCGAAAATCTCGAACCAACCGCGTAACTCACTCACTTAAATTCAGCCATGCAAGGCTTGGGACGCGAGATTGTTCTCGGAGTCGGTGGGGGAATTGCAGCCTATAAATCCTGTGACCTTCTGCGTCGGTTACTGGATCTTGATTTCAAAGTAACTGTCGTTCCAACCCCTTCAAGTTTAAATTTTGTGGGCGCTGCAACATGGGAGGCGCTCTCTGGGCGGCGCGTAACAACTGAAGTTTTTCAATCAGTCGAGGAAGTTCGCCACGTATCCCTAGCCAAGAAGGCCGACTTTCTCATCATCGCGCCTGCAACAGCAGATTTGATGGCGCGCATCGCAGCGGGTAGAGCAGATGATCTCCTTACCAACGTCGTCCTCGCAGCAAGCGTTCCGACTCTGATAGTTCCAGCAATGCACCCTCAGATGTGGAGCAACCCGGCAACGCTGGAGAACGTTGCCTCGCTACGGGCGCGCGGTTATACCGTTCTCGATCCAGAGATAGGCGCGCTCACATCAGGTGACATCGGACAAGGAAGATTCCCGAGCACTCCCATTATCATCAGCGCCTTTAAGTCAGTAATTGGAGAGAGCGAAGATTTGAAGGGTCGCAAGATTCTGATTACCGCAGGTGGAACCCGCGAACCGATCGATCCCGTGCGATTTATTGGAAACCGTTCCTCAGGCAAACAAGGATATGCAGTAGCTCGCGCAGCTCTGTCGCGAGGAGCTGATGTAACCCTCATCTCGGCCAATGTTCATCTCTCAGATATCCCAGGCGTTGAAACAATCAAGGTTGAAACTGCGGCGCAGATGCACCAAGCGCTCAACGAAAACTTTGCTGCAACGAACGTATTGGTAATGTCGGCAGCTGTTGCAGATGCACGTCCTTTGCATAACGCTGATGGAAAGATTAAGAAGAAGGACTTCACAGCTATTGAATTGATCGAGAACCCTGATTTGCTGGCATCCATCGCCGCTGCGAAGACGACCCAGGTAATTATCGCCTTCGCCGCAGAAACTAAGCTCGATACAGAAGGCGCAAAAGAGAAGATGGTCCGAAAGAGCGCGGATATTCTCTATCTCAACGATGTTTCTGGAGGAGATATCTTCAATAGCGAGACAACCCATGGTCAAATCATTACCCGCGACGGAAAAGTCATAGAAGTGGCAGAGACCACCAAAGACACGCTTGCTCATCAGTTACTCTCAGAAGCACTACATAAGTTAGGTTAGGCCAATGTCAAAGCGCCTCTTCACATCCGAGTCCGTCACAGAAGGACACCCAGATAAGATTGCAGATCAAATCTCTGATGCAATTCTTGACTCGTTACTTTCGCAGGATCCCACCAGCCGAGTTGCTGTTGAGACCCTCATTACAACTGGCCAAGTCCACGTTGCTGGTGAAGTAACGACCAACGGTTACGCAGATGTCATGGGAATTGTCCGTGACACCGTTATCGGAATTGGATATGACTCATCTGTAAAGGGCTTTGATGGAAATAGCTGTGGCGTATCAATCTCAATCGGACAACAATCTCCTGACATTGCTCAAGGCGTAGATGATGCTTTCGAGCATCGAGTCTCCGCTGCGGTAGATCCTCTCGATCTACAAGGAGCTGGCGACCAAGGTTTGATGTTCGGTTACGCCTGCGATGACACAAAAGAGCTGATGCCACTTCCTATCTGGTTGGCCCACGAGTTAGCGCAGCAACTCTCTAAGGTGCGTAAATCTGGCGCGCTTGCCTATCTTCGCCCCGATGGTAAGACTCAGGTGACGATTGAATATGACGGAGATAAGGCTGTTGCTCTTGATACAGTCGTTATTTCAAGTCAGCACTCAGAAGATGTGGATGTTGCAAAGCAGTTAACCCCTGAAATTATTGAACATGTCATTGACCCAATTCTCGCCAAGATTGATCTGCCGCGAAAAGATTTGCGAACCTTGATTAATCCGACGGGACGCTTTGTGATCGGTGGTCCAATGGGAGATGCCGGTCTTACAGGGAGAAAAATTATCGTTGACACCTATGGTGGAATGGCTCGACACGGCGGAGGTGCCTTCTCAGGTAAAGATCCTTCTAAGGTTGACCGTTCTGCTGCCTATGCGATGCGTTGGGTTGCAAAGAATGTAGTTGCCGCCGGACTCGCTCGCCGCTGCGAGGTGCAGGTTGCCTACGCCATAGGTAAGGCGCAGCCAGTTGGAGTATTTGTCGAAACATTTGGCACAGAGACTGTTCCAGTTCAGAAGATTCAGAGCGCTGTTACTACGGTATTCGATCTTCGACCTGCTGCAATCATTCGAGATTTGAATCTCAAGCGACCTATTTACTCACAGACAGCTGCCTATGGACACTTTGGACGCGAGCTTCCTAACTTCACATGGGAAGTTACCAATCGCGTAGCTGAGCTACAAGCAGCTGTTAAATAGGAACGAGAAAGTAACTGTGGCGGTAGCGCGGCCACTAAAACTCAAGGCCGAGGTATTCCGTAACCGTTCTCTGTCTTCAGAGAACACCGGCATAGCGCGAGTCTGGGTGGACTCTGGTGTTTATCATCTCGATAGCGAGTTTGATTATGCGATTCCCACAAGCCTTGATTCTGTTATCGATATCGGTGTTCGAATAGTCGTTCCCTTTGGCAATCGTGAGTGCGAAGCGATTGTTCTCTCGCGCGCTGTCATTGAAAATCAGCCCGGACTCAAGCAGATAATCAAGGTTGTCTCCGCTTTTCCTGTAGCTACAACCGAATCTCTGCGCTTGATTGCTGAGGTCTCAAAGAGATGGGCAGCGCACCCGTATGACGTTCTTAGATCTGCGATACCTCCACGGTCTGCAGCAGTTGATAAAGAGGCTCTTGTCAGCGAGAAAGGGCCAGCTCCCTCGAGGAAACTTGTACGTAAATACCTGCAGTTTCCACCGGCTCAGGATACATATCGTCTGATTGCCGAGTATGTAGCAGCAAGAGGTACCGCTGGTTCTGTTCTAGTACTACTTCCTGACTCCAGGTCAATCGGACGTCTACGAGAATTTATCTCAGGCGCCACGGTGTTGGATTCCAACCTAGAAAAGTCAGAACGTTATCGAAACTATCTCAAGACTATGCGTGAGCGCGAACTGGTAGTGCTCGGCACTCGAAGTAGCGTTTTCGCTCCACTTCCCGATTTGGCTGAAATCATTCTCGTCGATGATGGCTCTGAGAGTTACTATGAACAGAGATCTCCTGGTTGGAATGCACGCGATGTCGCAGCACTACGAAGTGAGCTGGGCTCAATCTCGCTAACGCTGATGGGCTATTCGCCGAGCGCTGAGGTTGCCAGGCTCATTGAAATTGGTTGGATAAAGTATCAACCGGTAAAGGCGTCGCTGACAGTCAAGAGTTTCCAAGCTGCATCGGGCGAACTTCTCCCGTCGGGCATATTTTCTCCAATCCGAAGTGCGCTCAAGAAGGGACCTGTTCTCTTTGTCGCCCCACGAAAGGGCTACTCTCAATCGATTCTCTGTACACAATGCAGAAACGTTTCGCTCTGTGAATGTGGAGGAAAAGTTCTACAACGTGGAGTCGGGCGAGCGATCGAATGTTCGCTCTGCCAGAAGAAGCAGATCGATTGGCGCTGTGCCTGGTGCCAATCTCAAAAGTTCTTTCTCATGGGCCGTGGCTCAGAGCGATTCGCGCAGGAGATTGGCCGGGCTTTTCCGGGTTTTACAGTAACTGAATCCAGTGGTGAGAAGATTTTAGATAGCTTCTTGCTAGACGAAGGAATAGTCATCGCTACACCCGGCGCGATTCCGAAATCTTCAAAAGGTTTTAGCGCAGTAATCCTCTTGGAGTGCGAGCGATTGTTCTCGCAGTCAGATGTTCGCTCACAGGAGCGGGCTCGGGGGATACTCTTTAGTTCGGCCGGTACTTTGGCAATAGGCGCAGAACTTCTTCTAGTTATTTCTCACAGCCACCCAGTAATAAGTGCGCTATCCGCATGGAAACCTTCCCTCATCACTTCGAGGGAGCTACGAGATCGCGAGGAGGTTGGCTTTCCACCATTTACTCGTTCACTCTCTCTAGAGATCGAGTCCGGAGAAGCACCTGCTCTTATTCGCGGGCTCAAGAGTGCGCAGAGTTCAGGAAGGTTACCTGCATCAACACGAATACTGGGGCCCTCGCAAACTGCATCAGGAAAGTCACGACTATTACTTCTCGTTCCTATCGATGAGGGCGAAGAACTCGTCTCACTTATCCATGAATTTCAAAGAAAGAGAAGTATCTCCAAAAAGACCTTAGCCTCATTGCGGATAGACCCTTACTCGCTTTCGTAATAGCTCTTTCTCGCATGGAGATTGGGTAGACTTGTCCCATGTCAGTGCAACCCATTCGCCACTTTGGAGATCCAGTTCTAGTAACTCCTGCCTCTGAAGTTGTTGACTTTGATAAGGAGTTGCGAAAGCTAGTTCAAGATTTAACTGAGACGATGCTCGATGCCCCAGGAGCTGGACTTGCCGCACCTCAAATCGGAGTTCCACTCCGTGTTTTCGTGTGGGATGTTGATGAAGCCCTAGGACATCTGATTAACCCAACCCTTGATTTAAGTGAAGAGATCCAAGAGGGCGATGAAGGATGCTTAAGTTTTCCTGACCTGGTCTACCCAACACCTCGCGCATTCAGAGCTGTCGCCAAAGGATTTAATATGCACGGTGAACCCATCACAGTCGAAGGTACTGAACTCTTGGCGCGGGCTCTGCAGCACGAGACCGATCATCTCAATGGAATTCTCTTTATTGATCGCTTAAGCGATGCCGATCGCAAATTGGCCATGAAGGAGATTCGCGACTCTGAATGGTTTGGATTGGCCGCAAGTAATGGCGCGGCTCCGACAATTAAGGTTTCACCTCATGGTCCTTTTGGCAAAGGGTTATAGATGCGTCTATGTGTCGCGGCTACTCCCAAGGTAGCGATACCGACGCTGGATTATCTTCTCTTAAGCAACCATGAACTTATCTCGGTAATCACTCAACCAGATAGGCCTTCGGGTAGAGGACAGAAGAGCCGCGAGTCAGAAGTTTCGCAGTGGGCTGCACAGAACAATGTCACCTGCCATAAACCGCAAGGTGAGCAAGAAACGCTTGCGGCTTTAATCGACGCTGATCTACTTCTCACTATTGGCTATGGAGTAATTCTTCCTACCTCGGTAATCTCTCTACCAACTCATGGCTCAATCAATCTTCATTTCTCACTGCTACCTCGCTGGCGAGGAGCGGCACCTGTTCAACGAGCGATCGAAGCAGGGGATTCTGTCTCAGGAGTAACAGTCTTTGCCCTTGATGAGGGAATGGATACAGGACCGATTTACCTAGAGAAGCGATTTGCGTTAGACGCAGATATTACGAGTGATGAGTTATTAAACGAACTTGCAGACCTTGGAGTTGAGGCTGTTGCACAAACGCTGACACTTATTGAACAAGGGGTTCGCCCGCATGCACAGAGCATGGAGGGTGCCACCCGGGCGATGAAGATATCTAAGGGCGATGCACAAATTGATTGGAACCAGTCAGCAGAAGCTATTTCACAGAAGATTCGAGCCTTCACATCTAACCCAGGCGCTTGGACCAACTTTCGCGAATCAACGCTAAAAGTTTTCACTCCAACCGTCACCGATTTTCCGCTGCCACCGGGTGAGCTGCTCCTTAAAGAGAAGAAGCTCTATATTGGAACATCAACCTTTGCTCTTGAAATAGGCGAAGTTCAACCTTCCGGCAAAGCGTTGATGCCAGCTAGCTCCTGGGTAAATGGAGTCAGATTGGACTCTGGTGAGCGCTTTGGTTAAGGCAAGACGAGATACCTTTAAATCGCCAAAGCCGGATGCGGTGCGCGTACTTGTCTTTGATGTTCTGACAGAAGTTAATCGAAGGGAGGGTTATTCAAACCTTCTTCTTCCAAGCGCTCTAGCGGCATCGACTCTTGATCTTCGTGATAGAGGATTTGCAACGGAATTACTCTATGGAACGATCCGTATGCAGGGGCGACATGATTACATTCTGAGTCAGGTCTTTGATCGCCCCATTGATGAAGTCGATCCCGGAATCGTCGATATTTGTCGCCTCGGCGTTCATCAGCTCTTTGAGATGCGGGTCGCAACACATGCTGCAGTCTCAGCGACAGTTGAATTGGCGCGAAAGGCGATTGGAGAATCCAAAGCCTCGTACGTCAATGCAATTCTGCGCAAGGTGAGCGCCGAGGAGCTCTCTCATTGGTTAGCGCCAGCACAGGAGATCACCGACGATATATCACGACTTGCGATTATTCACTCGCATCCGGAGTGGATAGTCTCCGCCTACTTTGATCTACTTAAAGATCTTCATAAGGTTGAAGCTGAGTTAATTGCGAATAACACGCCGGCACAACCGACGCTAGTTTCATGGCCTGGGTTATCTACACAAGAAGATTTGATTGAACTAGGTGGCGTTGCAACAACATACTCCCCATACGGAGCCAAAGTCGATTCACCACCGGCATCAATTGAGTTGATTCGCCATCGCCTAGCGGGTGTCCAAGATGAGGGCTCGCAATTAGTGGCTCATATCTTCTCGTTGGCTGCAACCGATTCGGAACGAATTTTGGATCTGTGCGCAGGCCCTGGCGGAAAAGCGGCGCTGCTCTCCAGTATTGCAAGGCAGGCTGGCCATACCTTTATAGCCAATGAAGTTTCGGAGGCGAGGGCTGCGCTGGTAAAGAAGGTTGTGAAAGGTGCCGAGGTTTGGGTTGGTGATGGGCGTCAAGTAAAGGAACACGGAGAAAGTTTTGATGCCGTTCTCGCAGATGTTCCGTGCACCGGGTTAGGTGCGCTGCGACGTAGACCTGAAGTGAGATGGCGTCGCACCTTGCAAGATTTGAGAGAGCTTACAGAGTTGCAATCAGAGCTAGTCGAAGGTGCTCTTTCAGTCCTGCACTCAGGCGGCATCTTTGGCTATGCGACTTGTAGCCCCCATTACGCTGAGACAAGTGCACAGGTGAAGGCGGTACTTAAGAAGCATCCTGAGCTGGAGCAAATAGATATCACTTCATACCTGCCAGAAAACCTTGAGGGAGCCACGCGAGATGGCGCTCTCTCGCTCTGGGCGAGCGTTCATAATACAGATTCAATGTATCTCGCTCTCTTTCGTAAGAAAATGGATTAGGGTTTAACCATGTTGGGCGAGGTTCGAATTACTCCAAGCATTCTTAATGCCGACAAGTCACATCTGCAGGAAGAGATTGCAAAGATCGCTGCAGTGAGTGATCTATTGCATCTAGATATTATGGATAATCAATTTGTTCCGAATCTGACTTGGGATTTTGACGCCGCTCACGCGATAATTAAGGGAAGTCCTCTACCTGTGGATTCGCATCTCATGGTTGCCGACGTGGATCAGATAGCGGTCGCCTATGCAGAGGTGGGCTCGGCTAGCGTTACTGTGCATGCGGAAGCGTGCGCCAATATTCGCCAGACCTTACGCAATATCAAAGCCCATGGTTCAAGAGCCTCTCTAGCCCTCAAGCCAGGAACTCCAATCTCGGATTATGCAGAGTTCTTCGATGAGGTAGATATGGTCTTGATTATGACTGTCGAACCAGGATTCGGTGGGCAGAAGTTTATGGTTGAGATGATGGACAAAGTTGCCGAGACGAAGAAGTTGATAGGTTCACGGGATATTTGGCTTCAAGTCGATGGGGGAGTTTCGCTCGAAACAATCGAGATAGCCCGAAGCGCTGGCGCAGATACCTTTGTAGCAGGAAGCGCCGTCTTCTCATCGAGTGATCCCGCGCAGATGGTAAATGCTCTGCGCGCTCGTGCCATCGGACAGTAAACTTATCCCGTGAAGAGCTTTGATGAACTGTGGACCGAGCTAGCTGAGAAAGCTATATCCCGCCCGGCTGGCTCCTCGACCGTTGCAGCTCTAGATGGCGGAGTTCACCAGATTGGAAAGAAGATTTTGGAAGAGGCTGGTGAAGTGTGGCTCGCCGCGGAGCATGAATCAGATGAGGCGTTAGCTGAAGAAATCAGTCAACTTATCTACCATCTACAGACCTTGATGCTCGCTCGTGGACTTAAGCCCGAAGATATCTACCGTTACCTCTAATTACCTTTCTATCTTAGGAGTTGAAAAATGTTACGTATAGCCGTTCCTAACAAAGGTTCGCTAGCTGACTCATCGATCTCGATTCTTAAGGAAGCTGGCTACCGACAGAGAAGCGATTCACGCGACTTAGTTCTGATCGATCCAGAAAATAGCGTTGAGTTTTATTACCTGCGACCACGCGATATTGCAATCTATGTTGGCACAGGAGAGTTAGAGGCGGGCATTACTGGTCGCGATCTCTTGATTGATTCAGGCGCCACATCGGAGGAAATCCTCTCACTTGACTTTGGCCGCTCTACCTTTAGATTTGCAGCTCCCGTCGGCAAGAATATGAAGTTGGCAGATATTTCAGGTAAGAGAGTTGCCACCGCCTATCCCGGTTTAGTGGAAGATTTCTTAAGAAAGAATATGTTGACTGCATCCGTGGTCAGGTTAGATGGCGCAGTAGAGAGCAGCGTTAGGTTAGGGGTTGCTGATCTCATCGCCGATGTAGTGAGCACTGGCAATACTCTCAAGCAGGCAGGCCTTGAAATATTTGGCGATGCAATTTTGATCTCTGAGGCAGTTCTGATCAAGCGCGCAGGAAGCGCACTCAACCCCGAACTTGAAATTCTCATCAGGCGCCTGCAAGGTGTTGTCACAGCTCGACAATATGTTCTCTTGGATTATGACATTCCAGTGGTCAGCGTAGATAAAGCATGTGCCATTACTCCTGGCCTAGAGTCACCGACAATTTCACCACTTCAAAAGAAGGATTGGGTTGCAGTTCGCGCGATGGTTTTACGGAAAGATACCAATCGCCTTATGGATGAGCTCTGGGCGCTAGGTGCGCGTGGAATTTTGGTCACTGATATCCACGCTTGTCGCCTTTAGAACTTTACCTACTTACGAAGAGCTCCAGCTTCTTCAATCTCTTCGCGAGTAATACCCAGCAGATAGAGAACTGAATCAAGATAGGGCGCACTCACTGAACTGTCTGCTGCCGCTTTCACGGCAGGCTTTGCGTTAAATGCGATTCCAAGTCCTGCAATAGCAATCATGTCGAGATCGTTGGCTCCATCTCCGATGGCGATAGTTTGCTCAAGTTCAACGCCTTCAATCTCTGCAAAGTCACGGAGCGCAGTTGCTTTGCCAGCTCGGTCGATAATCGTTCCCAGAACCTTTCCAGTCAAGGCGCCATCTTTGACTTCAAGAGTATTTGCTCGATAGTGCGTTATTCCGAGTTCTTTAATGAGAGGTTCAATCACAGAGGTGAAACCACCTGAGACAACGGCGACGCTATGACCCAATTTTTTAAGCGTCTGCACCAGCGTTCTAGCTCCTGGAGTAAGCGTTATCTCGCCCCTAACTTCATCAAGTGCTGATTCAGGCAGGCCTTTAAGTAGGGCAACTCGCGCAACAAGGCTTTGGGAGAAATCCAGATCTCCACGCATGGCAGCGCTCGTTATCTCCTGAACTTCTTTGAGAGCACCCGCCTTCGCAGCAAGTAGCTCAATGACTTCTTGTTGGATGAGAGTTGAATCAACATCCATGACAACCAACTTCTTTGCCCAGCGCATGAGACCGCCGGGGGAGACAGCGATATCTACGTTCTGATCAGCTGATACAACTGCAAGGTTTTGGCGAAGCACGCTCTGGTCAGCACCTGAGACGATGAATTCAATAGCTGTGACGGGATAACTCGCGGTGCGATGTATCCGTTCGATATTGCCAGAAAGTGATGCGATTGTGCTGGCAATTTCTGCGATTGCTTGCGGAGCAAGAGGCGACCCAAGGGCTACAACATGGAGCAAACCAGATTTGGCTGCAATGGAAGCCATCTCTTGCGTCTGGAAAGAGGTGGCGATATCAACGCCCAATCGTTCGGCGCAGGAAGTGAGATCTTCTTCAATAGCTTGGGCGTGATCTGGGTTGAGGTCTATCAAGATTGTAAGTATCAGACGTTCGCGAATGACTACCTGTTCAATATCTAGAACGGTGATGGCGAAGGGAGCTAGGGTCTCGAAGAGCGCTTGTGTGATTCCGGGGCTATCTATTCCTGAGACCAGTATGAGCCCCGTATAACGCCTCGTATCTGTGCTCACTGAGCGAGGTTATCGCGAATCACTAGAGGCGAGGCGATAATTTCCCTCGATTTGATTGTGAAAGATATATCTTGTGACCCTATGAGTGGCCAGATTGTCTTGGAGTTGCGCGATGTTTCAGTGCGCAGAGGTCAGCGGACGATTCTCGGCCCAATCAATTTTTCGATAACGGCAGGGGAGCGCTGGGTCGTTCTCGGACCCAACGGCGCTGGTAAATCCACTCTCATTCAGATTTTAGCCACACGCACCTTTCCGACGACTGGCACCGTTTCAATTCTTGATAAGACCATGGGCAGAGTGGATCTCTTTGAACTTCGTACTCGAATCGGTATTTGTGGCGCTCTCGTAGCCGAAGATATTCCCTATGAAGAGAAGGTTCGCGATGTCGTGCTGACTGCAGCATATGCAGTTTTAGGACGTTGGAATGAGGCTTATGACCTCTGGGATGAGTCGCGAGCGGTTGCGCTCTTAACTACCTTCGATGTTCGTGATCTCGCCGATCGCGAATATGGAACACTGAGTGAAGGTGAACGAAAGCGCGTACAGATTTCTCGAGCTCTGATGGCAGATCCGGAACTCTTGCTCCTAGATGAACCAGCCGCAGGGTTGGATTTAGGTGGGCGAGAAGATTTGTTGAAGCGATTCTCAATATTTGCATCCGATCCAGCAGCCCCTGCATCAATTCTGGTCACTCATCACATTGAAGAGATACCTACTGGGACCACGCACGCACTCATACTCAAAGATGGTCAGGTCGCGGTATCTGGACCGATTGGTGATGTGATTACCTCCGAACATATGTCTGCAGTCTTCGAGTTGGCGATGGATGTCAACTTCGATGGTTCGCGCTTCTTCGCTCGTGCACGTTAGTTGGCAACGCCTTCTTGAACCTTTGGCGCCTGAGATTGATCGGATTCTCGCGCAGCTTGAAGACGAGATCACAGCGCCATCTCGCGAATCAATTTTCAGAGCGTTGGAGCTAGATCTTGAGAAAGTAAGGGTTGTGATCTTTGGTCAAGATCCATATCCGACCCCAGGTAATGCGATGGGGTTGGCTTTCTCAATCCCACCTGAGATAGTTCGAGTACCGGCATCTCTTCGCAATTTATTCCAAGAGCTAGAGAGCGATCTTGGAGTAAGGAAACCTGTAAGCGGGGATCTCTCAGCCTGGGAAAGTTCTGGCGTACTACTTCTTAATCGTGTGCTGACAACGCGAATTGGCGAGAGCGCCGCGCATGCAAATCTTGGCTGGCAACGCATAACTGACTTCATCGCAAAAGAGCTAGGTTCTCGTGGCGTAGTTGCAGTTTTGTGGGGAAAGAGCGCCCAAGAGTTATCTCAGTACTTTCAGTATCAGATTAGCTCGGCCCACCCAAGTCCACTGAGCGCGTATCGAGGTTTCTTCGGTTCTAAACCATTTTCACGAACCAATGAATTGCTGGTAGCCCAAGGTAGAGAGCCGATTGATTGGAGCCTATAAAAAAGTAAGCCCGCACCTTTCGATGCGGGCTTACTTCTACTTCAGTCTTGGCAGTTTAACCAACCCAAGTGTTAATTGGTGATGATAAGAAGTAGACCATGAACAATCCAGCAACAAGAAGAAGCAAAGGATGTACTTCCTTGCGACGACCCTGGATATATCTGATTACTACGTGAGTGACGAACCCTGCGCCGATACCTACAGAGATGTTGTAAGTAAATGGCATCAAGATGATTGTGAGGAAGGCAGGAATAGCAATTCCATAATCTTCCCAATCAATTGCCTTGATCTGTGTCATCATCAAGAAACCAACGATGATGAGCGCAGGAGTTGCTGCCTCGTAAGGAATTACAGCGACGAGCGGAGCCAGGAACGTTGTTAACAAGAAGCAGAGCCCTGTAACGATCGAGGCAAGGCCAGTACGTGCGCCTTCGCCTACACCTGACGCAGACTCGATGTAGCTGGTATTCGAGGAGATGCTTCCAGCACCGCCTGCTACAGCTGCCAGTGAGTCAACGAGCAAGATGCGATCGTTGTTAGGAATGTTTCCATCTTTATCGATCAATCCAGCTTCGTGTCCGATTGCAGTGACTGTTCCGACTGTGTCGAAGAAGTCAGAGAGAAGGAGTGTGAAGACAAGAAGGATGACAGTGATCAGTGGAATTCGATCGAGTGAACCGAAGAGATTGAAATCGCCAAAGAGGCTGAAGTCAGGGGTGGCAACGATCTTCTCTGGCACAGCTGGAACGTTGAGGTTCCAGCCCTTTGGATTTACATCGCCAGTTGCTCCATTGAAGAGCGGACCAATCTTGAGCGTTGTTTCGATAACTACCGCGAGAACTGTAGAGAGCACGATACCGATCAAAATAGCTCCCTTAGTCTTCTTAACCATCAGTGCGATAGTGAGAAAGAGACCAAAGGCGAAGACGATAACTGGCCAACCAACAAGAGTTCCGCCATCGCCAAGGGTGACTGGAACTGGACCGGTGCCTGTGCGACGCACGAAACCAGCATCCACAAGACCAATGAGTGCAATAAAGAGGCCAATACCGACTGAAATTGCAATCTTTAACTGAGCGGGGACGGCTCTAAAGACTGCAGTTCGAAAGCCTGTGAGAACCAAGATGGTAATGATTATGCCTTCAAGTACGACAAGACCCATCGCATCTGCCCATGTCATTTGGGATGCAATACCGACTGCTACGAAGGTATTGAGCCCAAGGCCTGTAGCAAGTGCAAGTGGATAATTACCAATGAGTCCCATAAGGATGGTGAGAACACCAGCCATGAGAGCTGTCATTGCGGCTACGAGTGCGAGATTAGGCGCATCTCCTCCGCCAATGTATTTTCCATCAGCATCTTTTGCTAAGCCGATGATCAGTGGATTAAGAGCGACGATATAAGCCATGGTGAAGAAGGTGACGAGGCCACCTCTGACTTCACGACCTATAGTTGAGCCGCGTTCAGATATTTTGAAGTACGTATCGAGCATGACGACCTTCCTAATTTTGTTGACGGGGGTGGTTGCGACCCCGTGTGAAATGACGGCTCACAGACCGAGGGAAGATAAATGAAATCTAGAGGAGACCTGGATTACTGATGGGTCAGACGCGCGAGAATTCCGAGAGAAATTGCTACAGATTGGCCGATAAAGAGGGCGAAGAGGGCAGTTCCCACCCCAACGGTGCCACCCATAAGGAAGCCAATGGCGAGGACAGTCACCTCAATAGCCATTCTGACTCGGCCGACGCGGACGCCAGTTCGGTAGTGCAGCCCCGTCATCGCACCATCGCGCGGGCCAGGTCCTAAGCCACATGTTATGTAGAGAGCAGAGCCAATGCCGACGAGTGAGATTCCGATGAAGTTATAAATTATGCCGATTGAGAAGGAGTTCGCTTCAGGAAATATATGTGTTCCTAGTTCGATAAAGGTTGCGATCAAAACAATATTGGAGAGTGTTCCAAACCCTGGACGCTCTTTTAAAGGAATCCATAAGAGAAGTACAAAGACACTTATGACGAAAGTTGCAAAGCCGATACTCATACCCGTCTTATAGGTAAGTCCTTCGGCAAATACGGTCCAAGGTGCATTACCGATTCCCGCCTGAATAAAGAGTGAGTCACCTAATCCAAATATCGCTAAACCGAAGAAGAGGATAAGCACCCTCAAGGGTGAGAGATCCCAACGTGAATTCGCCCGCCAAGGCGTGATGGGGACAGTTTTATGAGGCTTAAAGGCCTTTATTAATGAACTAAATCTCACTTGAAGAGTCTACATATTTTTGCACGATATAGTTGAACAATGTCGAGCCTTGAGTTTGTAGGAGCAGGAACGCTAATCAATGTTCTAGCCATTCTCGCTGGCGCATCTCTGGGAATTGCAGCAGGATCAAAACTCTCCACTAAATCGCAATCTCTCATCACAGATATTCTTGGGCTAATTACCCTCCTTGGTGCGGCCACCGCTCTGAGACCTTTATGGTCGAGCGACTTCAATAACGCTCTTCCTGATAGCTCATCTCTCTTAGTAATTTTGGCAGCGATGCTTATTGGTGGGCTCATTGGTTCGCTGCTATCTCTAGAATCTCGATTGGATTCATTCGGAGAAAATCTTCGTAAAAGATTTAAGGCATCAGCGGAAAGCCCCTTCGTTGAAGGGTTTGTCTCAGCCTCTCTGCTCTTTGTCATCGGCCCGTTAGCAATTCTGGGAAGCGTCAGCGATGGAATGTCGCAAGGTTTAGATCAACTCATCCTGAAGTCAGCGCTCGACTTCTTTGCTGCTATGGCCTTTGCATCAACCTTAGGTTGGGGAGTCGCCGCCTCAGCGATTCCGGTGGCCATTTATCAACTCTTCTGGACCTTTATCGGCCTCTTTCTAGGTCAGATACTCACGCAGACTCAGATCGATGCGATGACCATAACCGGAGGGTTGATGCTCGTTGGCATAGCGCTTCGCCTGCTCGATATCAAAAAGATTTCAGTGGCAAATCTCTTGCCAGCACTTGTCATAGCACCACTGATAGTGGCGATACTGGGCTAATTCCTTAGGGGAGAACTAAAAGGTTTTAGCATCGATAACGAAGCGATACTTCACATCACTCGCCACGGTGCGCTCGTAAGCTTCATTGATGTAATCGGCCTTAATAACTTCGACATCGCTGACGATCGATTTCTCTCCGCAGAGGTTAAGCATCTCTTGCAGTTCGGGGATTCCGCCGATCATGGATCCACCAATAGAGCGACGTCCGCTCAAGAGTGAACCAACATGAACCGCATATGGCTTGCCAGGTAGACCTATAACAACGAGGGTGCCATCTAACTTAAGCAGGTTCAGATACTTGTTGATGTCGAGCTCTGCACTGACAGTATTGAGAATGACATCAAAAGTGCCGGCACATTCTGCAAAAGCTGCTTCTGAGCTTGTGTCGACGAAGTGATGTGCGCCCATCGCGAGTGCATCACCTTTCTTACCTGGGGAGTGGGATAGAACAGCGACGTCAGCGCCAAGAGCTGCTGCGAATTTAACGCCCATGTGGCCCAAACCGCCGAGGCCCATGACCGCAACTTTCTTTCCAGGTCCAACGCCCCAATGTTTAATTGGTGAATAGAGAGTTATTCCCGCACACATCAAAGGAGCAACTCCCTCAAGCGGTAGATTTTCTGGGATGTGAACTGCGTAATCTTCATTAATGACAAAATAGTCACAGTAACCACCCATAGCGGGAGTTACTCCATCTCGCTCGAGTCCGTTATAGGTTCCGGTCATTCCTTCGAGACAGTATTGCTGTAAACCGCGTTGACAGGAAGAACACTTACGACAGGAATCGATAAAGACTCCAATTCCAATCTTGTCTCCCACTTTAAACTTTGTTACTCCCGTTCCAACTTTCGAAACGATTCCAGCGATCTCATGCCCTGGCACCATAGGGAAGAGAGCAGGGCCCCATTCCTCGCGAACTTGATGGATATCTGAGTGGCAAATTCCTGCATAGAGAACATCAAGAGCAACATCGTGTGCACCTAATTCGCGACGATCAAACTCATAGGGCAGAAGCTTCTCTTTGGCACCCATCGCTGCATAACCCTTGGTGTTCTTTGTCATTTTCTTAGTGCTCCATATTTCTCTATTTACTCGTTGGTTCGATAAAGGGGAGTGGATCCGATGAGATATGTCCGGCCCGTGAGGCTCGAGCGGTTACTTGGCGCATATGGTGGCGGCGACAGAGAACTTCGTAGGCAATCTCATCGCTCTTTCCAACATCGCCCACGACAACTTGTTCGCCTTCAGTAACCATAACTCCGTTGACGGTACGTGCATTATGAGTAGCACGTGAACCACACCAACAGAGAGCTTCAACTTGGAGAGTGTTTACTCGGTCAGCAAGCTCAACGAGTCGGGCTGATCCGGGGAAGAGCTTGGTACGAAAATCCGCCAGAATGCCGAAGGCATAAACATCTATTCCTAGGCCGTCAACAATCTTGGCCAACTGATCGATTTGGATGGGCTGGTAGAACTGAGCTTCATCACAGATGATGTAATCGATTCGCTCACCCATAGATAAACGTTCCACCACAAGGCGATGGATATCCATATCAAGTTCAACTTCAAGTGCTTCTGACTGCAGACCTAAACGCGAACTTATGACGCCAGTTCCTGCACGATCCTTGTTGGTGAAGATCAGACCAGAGCGCCCGCGGCTCTTATGGTTATGTGCAGTTTGTAAGGCGAGAGTGGATTTACCGCTATCCATAGTTCCGCAGTAATACACCAATTCAGCCACGGACGAATCCTGCCATGGTTCTAGTTTTTTCGCTCCCGGCGGCTCGGGAAATTTCTTAAAGTACACCTAGACGTTTAAGAGCTGCGCTCAGTGGCTGCGTAAGTGACTCACTCATCGCGATTGAGAGATGAGAACCATCACGATATGCGACTAGTTCGTTAATGACACTTGAACACTTGCTCGTACATAACCAAGGTGTGGGATTAATCGCCTTCAGCCCAGGAATCGAAATTGGTTCTGAACGTTCGGTGTCGTCACAATCAGAGATAACTCCACCAGCTAAGCAGGCAGGGATATCTTGTTGTGGATGTGGCGTATCGGTGATGTAGACAATATGAGTTGCATTTCCACTAAGTGCATCTAGGGTACGGCGCTGCCCTGCCTGCCACCACTCTCGCCTCGTTGAGTAACCATCCGGAACTTCGAAGTGCTGGAAACCTGAGAAGATCACCGCATATGGCTTGAGCTCTGCAATTCGATCAAAGGAGTTGTCGCGCCAGGCGAAGCAATCGGCGTTCTTGTACTCGCCTGAATCGACTTTCTGTACAGCAGGCCCCGGACAAGCAGACTTGGTGAGAGATATCAGTTCAAATTTATACTCATTAGCGAGGCGTTCCATGGCCGGAAACCATTGAGCGGCGTGCGAGTCACCAAAGAGCACAATCTTCCTCTTCGCTCCACGTTCACCATATGAGCACTCTGGCGAAAGTGTTTCACCATTATTCACATGGCAGCTATCGTCATAAATCACAGGTCGCTTGATCATTTCGCTGACAGAGTACGAACGCCCATTATCAAGAGTAATTCGATCATCGAATGAGAAGTAGATGGAGGCACCTAAAGCTAATGAAACCGCGGTAGCTGCGGCTCCTGACTTAACAATAAGGCGAGGTTGTGGCTTCGAGTATCTGATGGGATCCTCAATAAATCGGTGAGTGAGGTCTGCTAGCAACGCTGTGAGAAGTACGCAGAAGAGAAGTTCATATGCCTGCAGCGAGCGTCCCCAAGCAACGGAAGGGATGACCAATACGGGCCAATGCCAGAGATAGAGCGGGTAAGAAATCTCTCCTAGCCATTGCACAACCTTCAGATTGCCAATGCGATTCATGGCTTTCGGCCAGTTACTGAAAGATGCAATCGCGAAGGCTGTACCGAGCACAGGAACGAGCGCTGCCGTCCCTGGAAATGGTGTCTTGTCAGTGAATGCAAAAGTTCCGTAGAGAATCAGAGCTAAGGCTATCCATCCGTAATTTGATGAGAATCTAATCCGTTTAGGAATGAAGAGAAGTAAGGCGCCTACGCCAAGTTCCCATGCTCTCGTTGGAAGTGAGTAAAAGGACCAGATAGGTTCGCGAGAGGTGAGGTAGAGACTCAGCAAAAACGAAGCGGTGGTAATTCCGACTACGCCGAAGAGAACCGCTCTCCGTGCGCCAAATCTGTAGAGAGCCAAAATAATAAAGGGCCAAAAAAGATAAAACTGTTCTTCAACAGCGAGAGACCAGTAATGGATCACAACCGAAGGGGTGGCATTGAGATTCTGGTAATCCATCTGCCAGAGTGCAAAGAGATAGTTGGAGACGTATGCCCCCGCTGCAGCAACATCCTTTCCTAAATCGTGACGTAGTGTGGATGGATAGACAATCCAGGCGATTATTGCGGTGACAAAGAGAACGAAAAATGAGGTGGGAAGTAGGCGCTTGATTCTTCTGAGATAGAAGGCCTTGAGGTTGAGCGAACCGCTACCGTCGAGCTCTCGTAGTAGAAGACCGGTGATCAAAAAACCAGAGATGACATAGAAGATATCTACACCAATGTAACCACCCGATGTAACCTTGGCGTGATAAACGACAACCAGAACTGCAGCAAGGGCGCGCAGCGCTTGAATTTGTGGAATACGGTTCACACTTGATCCAATGCGCTTATCTGAACATCAGGGAATTCACTCAATATGCGGGCTCGTCCATCGAGGGCTGCGATCTCAAGGAGCACACAGAGGTGAGAGATTTTTCCTCCCGCTTTTTGGATAAGTCTAAGAGCCGCAAGAATTGTGCCGCCAGTTGCCAGAACGTCATCGACGAGAAGAACCCGCTCTGAATCCGAAAGGGCATCTTGGTGAATCTCCAGCGTCGCGTCTCCATATTCAAGCGAGTAACTCTCTGCGAAAACAGCATGAGGCAGCTTGCCTGCTTTTCTAATCGGCACAAAGCCGGCACCAGCTTTTATAGCCATGGCGCTAGCGAAGATAAATCCGCGCGCCTCAATCCCTGCGATATGAGAAGCGGAGTTGTCACATGAAAGAAGTGACTCAGTGACAACTGCAAAAGCTTCTTGATTGGCTAACAGAGGAGTGATGTCGCGAAAGAGGATTCCTGGTTGGGGATAATCGGGTATCTCACGAATGAGTGACAAGGCGTTATCTAGCTTCACGACTTGTATCTCGCCATATCTAATTACCACCGTAACTGTGTCCGAACGGGGACTTGAACCCCGAAGCCCTTGCGGGCACTAGCACCTCAAGCTAGCGCGTCTGCCAATTCCGCCACCCGGACGAGTACCCGCTCGCTATAAGTAATATCTTACGCGTTTGGGTCGAAATAACTGGGTAACGATAGCAATGCGAAGGCTCTCACGCAAAAGAGCGTTTTTTACAAGCAATTAAAGGCAGAATTGCCCCATGAACCTCGAAGCCGAAGTTGTAAAGATTTGCCAAGATTTAATCCGTATCCCTTCGGTCAACTTTGGTGAGGGTAGAGGCGACGAGAAAGCTGTTGCCGAGTACATCGTTTCCTCACTTGCAGAAGTCGGTATTGCATCTGAAATATTTGAATCAGCACCGAACCGTTGCAATGTGATCGCGCGACTACCTGGAAGAGATGCAACCCGTCCCGGATTAGTTGTGCATGGACATATTGACGTTGTTCCGGCAAACGCTGATGACTGGTCTGTAGATCCATTTGCAGCAGAGATTCGTGAGGGCATGATCTGGGGTCGCGGCGCTGTTGATATGAAGAATATGGATGCGATGATTCTTGCCATTGTACGAAAGTGGGCGCGTACCGGATACAAACCACCGCGGGATATTGTCCTAGCCTTCTTTGCAGATGAAGAGGCAGGTATGACTTTCGGTTCACGCTGGATGGCTGCTGAACACCCTGAAGTATTTGCGGGATGTTCTGAGGCGATATCTGAAGTCGGGGGATTCTCCGTCACTGTCGCTGACGGCAAGCGACTCTATTTTGTAGAGGCTGCCCAAAAGGGGATCCATTGGATGAAGTTAACTGCCCATGGTCGCGCTGGGCATGGATCGATGATGAATGATGAGAATGCGCTGACGTCTATCGCAGAAGCGGTTGCAAAGATTGGTCGCTATGAATGGCCGCAGAGATATACAAAAACAGTAAAGGCGCTTTTCTCAAAGATCGCGCAGGTAACGGGCAAGAAATATGATGAATCAGATTTAAGGCCGCTTCTTTCGGAGATTGGGCCAACTGCAAGAATGATTGGGGCAACTCTGCAGAACACAGCTAATCCAACGATGTTGGAGGCTGGTTACAAAGCGAATGTCATTCCTGGAAGTGCTAGCGCGGTGATTGATGGACGTTTCTTGCCGGGGTATGAAGATGAGTTAAATAAGACGATTAGAGAGATTATTGGACCAGATATTTCAATCGAAACAATCTCTCGAGATATCGCCCTTGAAATTGAGTTTGAAGGGGATTTAGTTGAGGCGATGTGCAAGGCGATTACAACCTTTGATCCCGAAGGCATACCGGTTCCATATCTCATGAGTGGCGGCACAGATAACAAGGCTTTATCAGAGCTCGGAATTATTGGATATGGGTTTAGTCCGCTACAACTGCCTGCAGATCTAGATTTTATGGCGCTCTTTCACGGCGTTGACGAGAGAGTTCCGATCAGCGGACTTGAATTTGGTGTGAAGGTACTCGAGAACTTCTTAGAGAATTGCTAGCGAGAGATCTCATCTAGCGCTTGTCTCACAACGGCGGGAAGTGTGATCTCTTCGCTTTTTAGCACACCCCGAAGTTGAGCACCGGTTCGAGCGCCAACAATCGCAGATGTAACGCCAGGTGTATCTCGCACCCAAGCAAGGGCTACTTCAAGAGGCGAAAAGCCAAGACCTTCGGCGGCGGCGACAACGGCTTCAACGATTCTGGAAGAGCCCTCTGTCAGATATGGCTCAACATGCTTTACAAAGTGAGGCGCAGCAGCGCGAGAGTCGATGGGAATTCCTTTTCGGTATTTGCCAGTGAGAACGCCGCGACCCATTGGAGCCCACGCTAGAAATCCTAAGCCAGTTGCATCGGCACAGGGAAGTACTTCATCTTCGGCACTTCTGTTGAGTAGTGAATACTCAACTTGGACTGAAGCGATCGGCGCTTTTGCCGTGTTGCTCTCTTGAATGGTTGTTGCTCGCGCACTCTGCCATCCTGAGAAATTGCAGATTCCAACGTAACGAGCTTTACCAGATGAATATGCGTAATCAAGAGCTGAGAGCGTATCTTCAAGGGGAGTGGCTGAATCCCAAGAATGAACCTGCCAGAGATCGATGTAATCGGTTTCCAAGCGAGCGAGTGATTTATCAAGCTCCGCAATAAGTGAGTGGCGCGAATTATTGATTGTGCGCACACCATCAGGAAAGGTTGCCCCGGCCTTGGTAGCAATCGCAACATCTTCACGCTTAAAGAGAGTTCCGATGAGACCGCCTAGAACGCGTTCACTATCTCCATCTCCGTAGGTAGAGGAGGTATCGAAGAAATTTCCACCAGCTTCTATGTAGGCGCGGCATTGATCTGCCGCCTCATGAGTATCGGTATCGCGACCCCATGTCATTGTGCCAAGGCCCAGGCGAGAGAGAGTAAGACCGCTCTTGCCTGCTCTGCGCATTTCCATGAGAGGGACCTTAGCAATAATCACCGCTAATCTTGTCTCTATGAGTCGATTAGTGTTTCTACGTCATGCGCATTCGATGGCGAATGATCAAGGGGTTCTATCTGGTCGACTACCCGGAATTTCTTTGAGCAAGAGTGGTTTCACGCAGGCGGAATCATTGATTGAGCGCTTAGGTGCGAGCTCATTCGATGAAATACTCGTAAGTCCCATGGAACGTTGTTCTCAAACAATCTCACCATGGTTGCAATCAAAGTACTCCAACGGCGTCGGTGAATATCGACTCGAGGACAATCTCAACGAGGTCGATTACGGTCTATGGAGCGGACGCAAGCTCTCAAAACTCTCTAAAGATCCACTCTGGAAAGTCATCCAAAGTACGCCAAGTAAGGTGCAGTTTCCTGAAGGAGAGAGAATCAAGGCAGCGCAGAAGAGAGCGCTCACCTCTATCCACGAAGCGCATGCTAAGAAGAAGTCAGGGTCTTACCTCTTTGTAAGCCACGGCGACATCATTAAATCAACCATCGCGGCCCTTATAGGGCTGCCGCTAGATTCATTTCAAAATTTGATCGTCAATCCCGCATCCTTAACAGTTATTGATTTCGACGGAAACTCCGGACGGTTGCTTTCTTATAACGATACCCACTCCTGCATAGCGCCACTTTTAACGGCTAAGAAAGTTGGAAAGTCTCTTATCGGTGGAGGTAGTGGAGTCCTTAAGGGGCGAAAGCGATGACATCAAGAGTTCTCCTCTTTGAAGAGCCAGAGCGATTCACCGTGGGTACCGTGGGGCAACCGGGAGAGCGCACCTTCTTCATTCAAGCCCGCGATAGAACGCGTTTGATATCAATCTCATTAGAGAAAGCTCAAGTGCAGGCACTCTCAGAGCGTCTGCTTTACATGGTTCGTGAAATCAAGCAGAGCGATCCGACGGTAGTAATCACAAAGCTTCAGCGCGATGATGCGCCGCTTGATACACCGATCGAGGAAGAGTTCCGGGTTGGAGTCATAGGCCTTGCCTTCGATGCTGACCAGCAGCTGATCCAAGTAGATCTTCAGGCTGTTTCGGAGAACGAGAGTGATAATCCTGAGTTCATCGATGTGGATGATCTCACCGGCGATCAAGATATTTTGCGTGTTCTCATCTCACCATCTGAAGCTGATCGCTTTAGCAAACGTTGCAACTCAGTTGTTGGCGCCGGTCGTCAACCATGTCCATTCTGTGGTGGTCCTATAGATCCACGAGGACATCTCTGCCCACGCGCAAATGGTTATCGACGCTAATGCAGAATATGGAGGAAGTTCGCAACCATCTTTTGCTGGGTGAGATAAAGATTTCTGGAAGGCTCGTTGATGCATCAAACGCGACTCTTTTCGGAAGTTGCACGTATCAAGAGAGCGCTATCTCAATCATCTACAAACCGATAGCAGGGGAGCGCCCGTTGTGGGATTTTGCAGAGGGTAATCTCGCTTCTCGCGAATATGCCAGTTACCTAATCTCAGAACTTCTTGGTTGGAACCTAATACCTGTCACAATTTTGCGCGATGGACCCTTCGGCGAGGGCATGGTTCAACAATGGATAGATATCGACGAGAGTATTGATCTAGCGCTCTTCTATCGAACTGATGACCCACGTCTGCGACGCATGGCGCTCTTTGATGCGGTAGTTAACAACACCGATAGAAAGATTGGCCATCTGCTGCCAACGCAAGATGGGCGACTCCTTGGCTGTGATCACGGAGTTACATTCCACGAGGAAGATAAATTACGAACTGTCTTGTGGCAATGGGCGGGTTTGCCCCTTGATGAAAGTGAAAAGTCTGATCTTCGAAAGCTCTTAAGCACGTTAGAGAATGAAGAGATAGAGATTGCGCAACTGATTACAGAGATTGAATTCCAGGCGCTCTTGGCGCGGATAGCGCAACTGCTTGGCGCTTCTGAATTTCCTTCACCCAGTGAAGATTGGCCGGCAGTGCCTTGGCCGCCCTTCTAAAGTAAGGTTTGTTCATGCGCTCGTGGCCAACGGTATATATCCCTGATCTCTCTGAGCGCTTTAGACTTCCACCGCTTTCGCTCTTTGACTCAAGCGATGCAGCGCTCAAGGTTGTTCCACAGCAAGATACCTATCGAATCTACGTATGCGGCATCACGCCCTATGACGCTACACATCTCGGGCACGCCGCCACCTACCTCACCTTCGATCTCATCATCCGTTATCTCAAGGCAGCTGGCGCAGATGTTAAATTCGTTCAGAACGTTACCGATATTGATGATCCACTTTTTGAACGAGCCGATCGTGATGGAGTTGATTGGAAAGCGCTGGGTGATTCTCAGATTAATCTCTTCCGTGGCGATATGAGCGACTTACACGTGATACCGCCTGATCACTACATCGGCGTCGTTGAAGCTATGCCACTTGTTATCGATGCAGTCGCGAAATTGGATGAGAAGAAGAGCACGTACTCGGTCCAAGGCGATAAGTACTTTCGAGTTCACGCAGATCCCCATTTTGGTGAGCGTTCTCATCTTAATGAGAACGATTCGTTGAAGATTTTTGCCGAACGTGGCGGAGATCCTCAAAGAGATGGAAAAGAGCATCCGCTAGATGCTTTGGTCTGGCTCACTTCTAAGCCGCAGCAACCAACCTGGGCAAGTAGCTTTGGTAGCGGAAGACCTGGTTGGCATATCGAATGCAGCGCAATCGCTCTTCACTATTTGCAGCCTGACCCTGGTACAGAGTTCTCACTCGATATCCAAGGGGGAGGATCAGATCTCATATTCCCTCACCACGAAATGTCTGCGGCGCAGAGCGCCGTGATGACTGGTAAACCATTCGCACGTCATTACGTCCATGCCGGAATGATTGGCCTCGATGGCGAGAAGATGAGCAAGTCTCTTGGCAATCTTGTATTTGTTTCAAAGTTAATTTCTCAAGGTGTCAACCCGATGGCCATTCGCTGGGCACTTCTCAATCGAAGCTATCGCCAAGATGCGATGTGGAGCGATACGCTATTGAATGAATCCGTTTTGGCTATCGATAGATTGCAATTGAATTTGGCAAAGATGGAGGTAGCTCCCACTGATGTTGTCATCACCCAGATGATTCGAGCACTCTCTGAAGATCTGGATACCGAACGCGCGCTTCGTGTTCTCTCGAGTTGGATGGATGAAACAGAGGCGGGTGCGAGCGGTGGAAACGCCGGAGAACTTTCGAGAGCGCTAGATACACTCTTAGGAATCGCGCTCTAAGGACTACTTGTCAGTCTGCCTTCTTAAGAATCTCTCTAGCTCTCGCGCAATTGACTCACCTGTTGCTTCAGGTAAATCGACAGCATCTTTACTCTCTTCTAGCGCCTTCACATACTCGGCGACATCGGTATCTTCCTTCGCTAGCTCAGTTACCTCTGTCTCCCATTCGAGTGCGTCATCAGGGAGTTCACCTTGCGGGATAGAAACTTCGAGGAAATCTTCTAGCGCGTTGACAAGGGCGAGAGAAGCTTTCGGTGAAGGTGAGTTTGATGCGTAATGGGGGATTGCTGCCCATAGAGATATGGCGTCGATTCCGCGACGGATGCAGGCATCCTGAATAACTCCAAGAATTCCCGTTGGTCCCTCGTATTTGCTGATCTCGACACCTAAACGCTTTGCGATATCGGGATGCGCTCCGCTGCCACTGACGGTGATGGGTCTGGTGTGTGGAGTATCTGCCAACATTGAGCCGAGAGTGATGACTAGATCAACTTCGCAATCCTCGGCTAAATCCAATAAGTCAGAGGCGAAAGTTTTCCATTTCATAGATGGTTCAACGCCGCGAACAACGATGAAATCGTGGTCAAGTGATGGAGTTGCCAGAGCAAAGACTTGAGTTCCAGGCCAGGTGAGGTTTCGAATACTTGAGTCATCGACATAGACCATCGGGCGATTAACCTGAAAGTCATAGAACTCTTCCGGATCAACTTCAGCGATGAGTTCGGGAACAACATCAAATGCAGGGTCAGTCCAACAGCCAAGTAAGTGAGACGCCGCACCAGATGCTGCTTCTCCTGCATCATTCCAACCTGAGAAGGCGATAACCATCACGGGTGAGCGCAGAACTGGAATTTTCAGAATCTCCATATCGATACCTTAGGGTAACCTGCGCTCTGTGACGAGAGATAAGAGCCATAGCAACCCTGGCCCTCTTCGTCAGGCTTTAGCCCAAAGGACCGTTATCGCCGATGGTGCCATGGGAACGATGTTGCAAGCTGCCGATCCATCTTTAGAAGATTTTCAAAACCACGAAGGCTGTAACGAGATTCTCAATGTCACCCGACCTGATCTCGTTCGTTCTGTTCATGATGCCTACCTCGAAGTTGGCGTTGATGCGATTGAGACAAATACCTTTGGCGCCAACTGGGCCAATCTTGCTGAATACGGAATTGAAGATCGCATCTACGAACTAGCTTTTGCAGGCGGAAAGATTGCGCGCGAGGCTGCTGATGCCTTTAGTACACCCGACAAACCACGCTTCGTACTTGGATCCTTAGGTCCCGGAACAAAACTTCCCAGCCTTGGCCACACCTCATATCAAAAGTTGAAAGATGCTTATTACACAGCCTCAAAGGGTTTAGTGGATTCAGGAAGCGATGCGCTCTTGATTGAAACAACGCAGGATCTATTACAAGCAAAAGCCGCGGTAAATGGTGCTCGGCTAGCAGTGACTGAATCAGGTCGCGATGTAATTGTTATCGCGCAGGTAACTGTTGAAACTACTGGAACCATGTTGTTGGGTTCTGAAATTGGGGCGGCGCTTAACGCGCTTGAGCCACTTAATATCGACTTGATTGGATTGAACTGCGCGACAGGACCTGCAGAGATGTCGGAACATTTGCGATACCTCTCGAAGAATTCACACACTGCTATCTCAGTGATGCCAAATGCGGGCTTGCCGCTGCTTGGACCTAAAGGCGCCGAATATCCACTGGGACCTGAAGAGTTAGCAACAGCGCTAGAGACATTTGTTAATGACTATGGCATCACCTTAATCGGTGGCTGCTGCGGAACCACTCCGGCCCACCTTGCAGCTGTCGTCAATCGACTTGCGGGACGCGGTGTGAAGAAGCGCGCCATAGAGATTGAGCCAGGTGCTTCATCGCTCTATCAATATGTGCCCTTTAGGCAAGATAAGACTTATCTAGCAATCGGTGAGCGCACCAATGCCAACGGCTCTCGCGCCTTTAGAGATGCTCTCGTCGCAGAAGACTGGTCTACCTGTGTAGAGATTGCCCGCGATCAAATTCGAGATGGTGCACACATGCTCGATCTCTCTGTTGATTACGTCGGTCGCGATGGCGTCAGAGATATGACTGAGATTGCATCGCGTTTTGCAACATCATCTACCTTGCCAATTGTTCTCGATTCGACTGAGCCAGCTGTTCTAAAGGCAGGACTGGAATCACTTGGCGGACGATGCATTATTAACTCGGTCAATTATGAAGATGGTGATGGACCAACTTCTCGATTCGCACGCATTATGCCGCTGGTTCAGGAACATGGCGCATCTGTTGTTGCCCTCACCATTGATGAAGAGGGTCAAGCTCGTACTGCTGAATGGAAGCTACGTGTAGCGCGTCGACTGATTAACGACTTGACCGAGAACTGGGGAATGCACGTCGGGGATATTTTGATCGACACCCTTACCTTCCCAATCGCAACGGGGCAAGAAGAGACTCGTCGTGATGGACTCGAGACAATTTCTGCAATCAAAGCGCTGAAGGAAGAGTTCCCTGAAGTGCAGACCACTCTTGGAGTCAGCAACGTTTCTTTCGGGCTAAATCCTGCAGCGCGCGTTGTGCTCAACTCTGTCTTCCTGCACGAATGCGTAGAAGCAGGCCTTGATTCAGCAATCGTTCATCCTTCAAAAATTACTCCCATGGCTCGCATCGATGCCCGTCAGAAAGAGGTTGCCCTCGACCTGATCTACGATCGCCGCACCTTTGACGGCGAAAATTGCACATATGACCCTCTCAGTGAATTCCTCCAACTCTTTGAAGGTGTTGAACTAGCTGCCTCTAGAAATATTCGCGCCTCTGAACTAGCTGCCTTGCCGCTGAAGCAACGCCTTGAACGTCGCATCATTGATGGTGAAAAAGTGGGTCTGACCGATGATTTAGATACAGCGATGGCTGAGGGGATTAAGCCGCTAGCAATCATCAATGATCATTTGCTTGAAGGCATGAAAGAGGTAGGAGAGCTCTTTGGTAAGGGCGAGATGCAGTTGCCATTCGTCCTACAGAGCGCTGAGGTAATGAAATCAGCGGTTGCCTATCTTGAACCTCATATGGAGAAGACCAGTGATGCGGGGCGCGGCAGAATGCTGCTTGCAACTGTTAAGGGAGATGTCCACGATATTGGAAAGAACCTGGTTGACATCATTCTTTCAAATAACGGCTATCAAGTCGTCAACATCGGAATTAAGCAGACCATTAATCAGATTATTGATGCTGCGCAAGAAAATGAAGTAGACGCCATTGGAATGTCTGGGCTACTTGTGAAATCTACAGTCATCATGAAGGAGAACTTGGAAGAGTTAACTTCTCGAGGGCTTGATCAGAAGTGGCCAATTGTTCTTGGGGGAGCAGCGCTGACGCGCGCTTTCGTAGAACAAGATCTAGCAGGTGTATTCCCAGGTGAAGTTCGCTACGCACGTGATGCCTTTGAGGGCCTACGCCTTATGGATGCAATCATGGCGGTGAAGCGAGGCGATGAAGGCGCTGCACTTCCTGCGCTACGCGAAAGAAGAGTAAAGGCAGTATCACGTCTTGATGAACCAACAGAGATAGATACCGTTCGCAGCGATGTAGCGGTGGACATAGATATTCCAAAGGCTCCATTCTTAGGCTCACGTATTGTGAAAGGTATTCCGCTCGCTGACTATGTGGGCATGCTCGATGAACGCGCACTCTTTATGGGTCAATGGGGGCTTAAGGGCGCACGCGGTGAGTACGAAGCGATGGCTGAGACCGAAGGTCGTCCTCGTCTACGCGCACTTCTCAATGAAGTTCAATCTAAGGGTTGGCTGGAAGCCGCCGTGGTTTATGGATATTTCCCATGCGTCTCCGAAGGAAATGATTTAGTCATTCTGCATCACGAAGGTCCTGAGAAAGGAAAGGAGCGCGTGCGCTTCTCATTCCCACGACAGAGACGAGATCGCAGACTCTGTCTCTCAGACTTCTTCGCCTCTCGTGAATCAGGAAAGGTAGATGTCGTTGCCTTCCATGTTGTCACTATGGGAAATACAGTCAGTAAGGCGGCGAACGAACTCTTTGCTGCTAACGCTTATCGCGAATATCTCGAACTTCACGGTTTATCGGTACAGCTCACAGAAGCTTTGGCAGAACATTGGCACGCTCGCATTCGCGAAGAGATGTCTGTTCGTGGCGATGATGCGCCAGATATTCAGGGAATTCTCGATCAAGGTTACAGAGGATCTCGTTACTCATTTGGATATCCGGCCTGCCCCGATATTGAACAGCAGACTCAGTTATACGAACTGCTCGAACCAGGTCGTATCGGCGTTGAGCTATCTGAAGAGTTCCAACTTCACCCAGAGCAATCCACCTCTGCGATTATTGTTCATCACCCAGAAGCGAAGTACTTTAACGCAAATTAGCCGTTAAGGCTTTACATGCGCAGGGCAGATTGCCTTAAAGAAGCACCAATCACAGAGCCGTGATTTTTTAGTTGGAAAGTGATTGGTCTCAATCGCGGTGAGAATTTCAGCACCGATATTCTTTAAAATCTTTTCGGTAGAAAGCAGTTGAGCTTCAGTCGGCGAACTCTTCACCAACTGTGAATCTCCTAGATAAATCAACTGCAGCAAAGAAGGGAGTACTCCTTCGTTCTGCCAGTAGAGGAGGGCATAGACGCGCAGTTGAAAGAGCGCCTTCTCTTCCCAGCCAGGCTTGGGTGATTTACCTGTCTTGTAATCAACGATGCGCACCTGTCCGGTTGGCGCAACATCGATGCGGTCGACATACCCATGTAGATACATCTCATCACTTAAATTTCGCTCTAGATGCAATTCGCGGTAGGTCGACTCAAAGGTATGCGGCTGTTCTAAGCCAAAGTAATTCTGCAAGAGTGAGGTTGCACGATCCATCCACTCTTTCTCATCAAGAACCAAGGTAGAAAGTTCTGGCTTTTCTGCAAGGGCTTCTTGCCAGCGAATAGGAAGTGCTGCGCGGGCTGAATCTATCGTTCGCTCTGCTGCAGGGAGCTCAAAGAGGTCTTCCAAGACGGCATGCACGAGTTTTCCTCGTTCGGCATCGACGCTAGGCGGTTCGGGTAGTTGATCAATCGCACGATATTTATAGAGCTGCGGACAGTTGGTGAAATCGTTGATTCGACTGGGGGATAACCGCAACATCTCCATTGTGCGCACGATACAGCGCAGCCCTGAACAAAGGTGGCGCCTTTCACCTAAGATGCCACCTGTGTCTACTCCAGGTTTCTTCCAAATTGGCGATCGCGTTCAACTTACCGATCCAAAGGGAAAGTTATATAGCTTCACAATTACGCCCGGTAAGGAGTGGCACACTCATAAAGGATGGATTAACCATGATGATTTGGTTGGCCTGCCCGAGGGTTCAGTGGTCTCAACTACCGCAGGGTTGAAGTTCACAGCCTTCATCCCACTTCTTGCTGATTACGTTCTCTCGATGCCTCGCGGTGCAACGATTGTCTATCCCAAGGATGCGGCAATGATTGTCGGAGTTGCTGATATCTATCCGGGATCTCGAGTTCTTGAAGCTGGGGTTGGAAGTGGCGCACTTACTCTCTCCCTTCTTCGAGCCGTGGGAGCTGAAGGCAGTGTTCACTCTGTCGAAAGACGCGATGATTTTGCCGAGAATGCAACAGCAAATGTCGTCAACTACTTTGGAGAAAAGCCAGAGAATTGGCGCCTCGATGTTGGCTCATTGCAAGATCAAGTGCTATCAACACAGTACGACCGAGTTATTCTCGACATGCTCGCTCCTTGGGAGTGCGTGGCAAAGGCTGCCGAAGTTCTGAGACCTGGTGGAGTTTTCCTCGCCTATGTAGCAACTACGACTCAACTATCTGCGACAGCGGAGGCGCTTAAGGAAGATGGCCACTTCACAGAGCCAGAAAGTTCCGAAACAATAGTTCGAGGCTGGCACCACGAAGGTTTAGCGGTGCGCCCGCAACAGCGAATGATTGGCCATACTGGATTTCTGATTCAGAGCAGGCGAATGGCGCCCGGAGTAGATGTACTGGCACGAAGACGTCGACCAGCAAAGGGCGCATACGGTGTCCCGGAAGAGTGAGAGGCTCATCAATCTCACCATTGCGCTCTTAGCAACGAAGAGATTCATCACCAAATCAGAGTTATTTAAGACCGTAGAGGGCTATGAAGGTAGCGCTGAATCCAAAGAGAGAATGTTCGAGCGAGATAAGGATGATCTGCGCTCACTTGGAATAGAGATTGAAGTCGGATCCTTTGACCCACTCTTTAACGATGAAGCCGGTTATCGCATCAAGCAAGAGAAGTACCAACTCGACCTTGGCGAAGTAACTGCTCTTGAAATCTCACTCTTATCTCTAGCGGCAACAGCCTGGCAAGGCGCCTCATTAGATGATGCTGCGCAACGGGCGCTCGTAAAGTTGCATTCACTGGGAATTGCAGTTGACGATGCAAATTTGCTTGACTCCGTCCCCGCCTTCTCTGATGCAGGCTTAGACCTGCCAATGATTACGCGGGCTATCGCTGAACATCAAATACTTGAGTTCACATACCGGAACTTTGATTTGTCAGAGGATGAAAGACGCATTGTGCCCATTGGGCTATCGACTCGTTCTGGTCTCTGGTATTTCACTGGGGTCGATCAAAGTATTGAAGAGATTCGTACCTTCCGCTTTGATCGCGTGATTGGAAACTTTCTTACCAAACGAGGACCGAAGGGCTTTGAGACTCCGGAGAACTTTGACTCCAAGCGAATCTTTGAAACGCTTAGTAACACAGGCGCCGTTATTGATGTCCGTCGAGGCAAGGGCGCCTCGTTACGTGCGCTGGCATCATCGACGAAACCTTTAGGGGAATGGGATCAGATTCAAGTACCGATCCTGGATATGAAGAGCCTTGCCGCTTTAGTTCTCTGGCACGGAGACGATGTCTACGTTCAATCACCGCCCGAGCTTCGCGAAATCATTATCGAAAGCCTCAAAGATTTGGCCCGGGCACATGGTTAAGAAGGATGCAAGAAAGGCGACCAACCCTTTAGAACACACTGCTCGACTGCTTGATCTTGTTCCCTACATCAATACACACCAGGGAATCTCGCTTGTGGATCTGGCTGAAGTTTTCGAAGTCTCCGCGGACCAGATGGCGAGTGATTTAACAACGCTATGGATGTGTGGGCTTCCCGGCTACACACCGCTAGAACTCATGGATCTGGATTTTGAATCTGGTTATGTCACGATTAGAAATGCGCCCACACTTGCAAGGCCGCGCTCCATCACACATGAAGAGGGCGTTGCGCTAGTACTTGGACTAGATGTGCTGCGTTCGACAATAGCTACTGAGAGAGCGGATCTGATCGAGGCAATTAGCTCACTCTCACATCGAATTGCCGACCTTATTAATCTTCCTTTAGCGCTATCGGCAACCAGTAATTTCAGCCCACACGTAACAACTCTGATTGCTGACGCAATCGCTCAGCGAGGTGGACTCAAGATCTCATATCACTCGCTCTACAAAGATGAGATTTCTTCGAGAGTAATCCTTCCGCTTGAAATGATCGAGGGCCAGGGATATCTGTATTTACATGCCTACTGCTATGCGGCACTTGATTTTAGACATTTCCGAGTAGATAGAATTCAGTCAGCCGAAAGCGCTGAAGTTGAGCGACCATCGAGTGCGCCAGCGCAAACTCCAGAGAAGATTGACTACCAATTGAAGGTGGTCAGACCCACAAGAGATGTTGCTGAACGTTTCGAGCAAGGTGATTTACAAACGGGAGATATCTTTAAAGGTTCATCCTTTTCACAACATTGGATTGCGCGTTCTGTCTCGGCAGCCGGTGGGGCAGTGGAGCTGCTCTCACCCGCAGAAATCCGAGGTGAACTCGCAAACAGGGCGCAATCGATACTCAATCGTTATCAGGGGTAACTTCTCCGCCTACCCTTTCAAAGGGTCCTGGTGTAATCTTGGGTAAAATCTGATGTTAAGGGGTTCACAAGATGAATTTAGGTCCAAGAGAAATCGTCATCCTGCTTGTTGTTGTGCTGGTTCTTTTCGGCGCAAAGCGTCTTCCTGATTCTGCCCGTTCTCTCGGCCGTTCCATGCGAATCTTCAAGAGTGAGATGAAAGAGATGAAGGCCGACGATTCTGTAATTGAAGAAGACGGCAAAAAAGAGAAGTAATCTGATGGCATCTTCACCACAAGGACAGATGCCGCTCATCGACCACTTACGAGAACTCAGAAAACGAGTTCTTAGTTCTGCAATCGCAATCGTCGTGGCTTTTGGTGGGGGATGGTATTTTTACAATTCAATCATCGTCACCTTAGCGAAACCTGTCTGTGACCTTCGCGCTGCTCAAGCATCAGGTGCGGAAAGCTGTGGCGCGCTATATATAAGTGGCGTCCTAGGGCCACTCGATCTTCAGATCAAGGTAGCTCTCATGACTGCAGTTATCGTCTCTGCTCCATTCTGGTTGTATCAGCTTTGGGCATTCATCGCTCCTGCGCTCCATAGAAAAGAGAAGAGAAATAGCGTTCTCTTTGTAACAGCTGCGACGCCTTTCTTCGTTATGGGAGCAGCTCTTGGCTATTTGATTTTGCCAGTTGCGATCACGGCGCTCTTTGGATTCACTCCAGATTCAGTCAGTAACTTGGTCCGCTTCGATGATTACCTAGATTTTGTTTTGCGACTCATATTGCTTGTTGGCCTTGCCTTTGAACTTCCGATTTTTCTCCTCACCTTTAATCTCATCGGTTTCTTAAGAGGAAGCACAATCCTTAAACCTTGGCGTGCTTGGATTTTCTCTATCTGTCTTGTTGTGGCAGCTTTCTCACCAACAGCTGATCCGCTCAGTATGGTCCTACTCTCTGCGCCTTTGATTCTCTTCTACTTTATGGCTGGTGGAATAGCGCTACTTGTAGATAGGAAGCGCGATAAGAAAGCAGATGCGATAGAAACTGGCAGCACTGAGATTGCCGCACCAACCTCAATTAGTGAATAGCCGATAGGGTCGTCCCATGTGGGCGATCGCAATCAATCCTCAATCTGGACGGGGTAAGGGTTCGGTCGTCGGACAGGAAGTTGTTGAGTACTTTGCTAAGCGCCAGATTCAATATCGCACTTTCTCAGGTGCGACCGCCGATGAACTCAGGAGAGATCTCGAGAGCTTCCTAAACGCCAATGAGTGCCGGGGAGTTATCAGTGTCGGGGGAGATGGATTAGTCCATCTAGTTCTCCAATTGGTAGTCCCTAGAAAAATCCCCTTTGCACCGATGCCAGCAGGCACCGGAAATGACATAGTCAGAACACTGGGATGGTCTCTCGATGACATCACCTCTTACCTCGATCGGGTTACCCAAGAGGCTCCGCAACCCATTGATCTTGGAAATGTTGATTCAGAGTGGTTCGCAGCCATCTTAAGTACAGGCTTTGATTCAGTCGTTAACGAACGAGCAAACTCGCTCTCTTGGCCTAAGGGTCCACAACGTTACAACGTGGCTATCGCAATGGAGTTACCGAGATTTCAACCGCTACGTTATGAGATCGAGCTAGATACAGAGAAGATTTCGACAGAGGCGATGTTGATCGCCATAGGCAATGGTCGCTCCTATGGCGGCGGCATGTATGTATGCCCACAGGCTCAACTCAACGATGGCCTCTTCGATGTCATGATCCTTGAGCCTGTCAGCAAGGTCGAGTTCCTTAAAGTCTTTCCCAAGGTCTACTCAGGTTCACATATTTCTCATCCCAAGGTAAAGATGATGCGCAGCTCCAAGGTGAAACTCACGGCGAAGGCGATCGCTTACGCAGATGGCGAGAGAATAGGGCCTGCGCCGATCTCGGCCGAATGCATTCGCGGGGCTGGGTTAACGTGGAGTCTGTAGCTACCCCCGCCGAGAGATTCGCGGCGGCGAAGAAGAGAGGGACCCACCCTCTTACAACTGAGTTCATCGGCCAATTTGAATTTGGTTTTGATGAGTTTCAGATTCAAGCCTGCCAAGCTGTTGAAGATGGCAAGGCTGTTCTTGTCGCAGCACCCACTGGTGCAGGAAAGACTGTTGTAGGCGAGTTTGCCGCATTCTCTTCGCTCTCACGCGGGAAGAAATGCTTCTACACAACCCCCATAAAGGCGCTTTCAAATCAGAAGTACTTTGAATTTGTTGAACGCTTTGGCGAAGATCGAGTTGGGCTACTCACCGGAGATACCAACATCAACTCCGATGCCGATGTACTGGTGATGACGACAGAGGTGCTTCGCAACATGCTCTATGCCAACTCGTCTACCCTCACCAATCTCGGCTCAGTAGTGATGGATGAGGTTCACTATCTGGCAGATAAGTTCCGAGGAGCGGTCTGGGAAGAAGTTCTCATCCATCTCATGGAGAGCGTTCAGGTTATTTCACTCTCTGCAACGGTATCTAACGCAGAAGAGTTCGGTGAATGGCTCGGTGAGGTTCGGGGGAGTACCGAAGTCATAGTCTCTGAAATACGCCCTATTCCGCTCTATCAGCACGTTTTGATTGGCAATCGCTTGATTGATCTCTTTGTTGAACCTGGGCGAGTTAACCCCGAAATTCTTGGTCTCGAACGCGAAGCTCTGCGCCGAGTGAAGTCACCCCGTGGTCGTCGCGACAGATATGGCGATACCGAAAATCGCCTGACCCGCGCAGATATCATCGATAAGTTGCAGCGCGAGAATCTGCTTCCCGCAATTACCTTTATCTTCTCGAGAGCTGGTTGTGATGCGGCTGTTAAACAGTGTTTGCAAGCAGGTATTAAGTTAACGAGCGCTGAAGAGCGCCTGGAGATAATCACTACAGCGCAGAGATATACCCAGAACTTAGCGGAAGAAGATCTAGAAGTACTCGGTTATCGCGACTGGTTACTTGCATTAGAACGCGGAATTGCAGCACACCATGCCGGCCTACTTCCAAGTTTCAAGGGAGCAGTCGAAGATCTCTTCAAGCGCGGTTTGGTCAAGGCGGTCTTCGCCACCGAGACGCTTGCTCTGGGAATTAATATGCCAGCTAGAACTGTTGTCCTCGAAAAGTTAACCAAGTGGAATGGTGAGGCTCATGTCTCAATTACTCCAGGTGAGTACACCCAGTTAACTGGTCGCGCTGGTCGTCGTGGTATCGATATTGAAGGTAACGCGGTCGTGCAATGGTCTCCAACGGTTGATTCAGCAACTGCTGCAGGACTTGCATCCACTCGTACCTATCCCTTGCGTTCTTCTTTTACACCCAGTTACAACATGTCTATCAATCTCATTGCTCGTTTTGGCCGTGAACGCGCTCGAGGTTCATTGGAATCATCTTTCGCTCAATTCCAAGCAGACCGAGCGGTAGTGGGGTTGGTCCGACAGATCAGGAAGAATGAATCACTTGCCGCAGAACTTACAGATTCTGCGCAATGCCACCTCGGTGACTTCAATGAGTACTCACGTATTCGAATTGAGATTAAAGAGCTAGAGAAGTTACTGAGCAAGCGAGATGGCCGGCGCACCTTTGATCAACGCCAGAGATTGCATATGGAGAATGAGCTTGATGGAATGCGACGTGGGTTACGTCAGCATGCCTGCCACCCCTGTAGTGATCGCGAAACTCACGCCCGCATCGCAGAACGTGCAGATCGCCTCAATCGTGAGTCCGACGGCTTACGAGCGCGAGTAGAGAATCGCACCCACGTGATTGCTAAGACATTTGATCGCATCTGTAATGTGCTGACACATCTTGGCTATATCGAAGGAGGGAAACCGCTCGAACAAGGAAAGATTCTGGCGAAGATTTATGCCGAGTCAGACCTTCTTCTCACAGAATCAATCCGTAGGGGAGTGCTCCGAGATCTCAACGCTCCAGAACTTCTCTCTGTTGCCTCGGCGATGATTTACGAAAGTCGCAGCGCTGAAAATTATGCACCTAAGATGCCAAATCAAAATGTGGCTAATTCACTTGCTGCGGTTGCAAAGATTTGGGTTGAACTCGAAGATATAGAGAATGAGTTTGATGTAAAGACTCAGAGAGAACCAGATTTTGGATTCTGCTATCCCGCATATCGCTGGGCAAATGGACACTCGCTCAGTAACGTATTGAAGGGTACGGATATGACCGTAGGTGATTTCGTGCGCAGTATTCGTCAACTCATTGATTTACTTACTCAGATTGGCGGCGCATCTGAGGAGTTAAGGCCGGTTTGTCGAGAAGGAATTAGGCGATTGGATCGCGGAGTTATTTCAGATATGTTGGCGGATGTATGACACTGATGCTCTTAGATAGCGCCTCTCTCTGGTATCGCGCCTACTACGGAATGCCTGACACTCTTCTCTCTCCATCCGGTATGCCAGTAAATGCAATTCGTGGTTATCTCGATATGACTGCGCGTTTGATTGGTATGTATTCACCCAATCGAATTGTCGCTTGTATCGAGGGAGATTGGCGCCCTTCTTGGAGAGTCGATCTCTTTCCAGATTACAAAGCTAACCGGTTGGAAGAAGAAGGCGATGAGGAAGAAGAGCCAGAAACGCTTACGCCGCAGATTCCAGTTCTACTCGATCTCCTTGATGAATTCGGCATCCCAATGGTCGGAGTAGATGATTACGAGGCAGATGATGTGATGGCAACTTTTGCAGTGCAAGAGAAGGGGCCAATCCGCATTGTCACGGGGGATAGGGATCTCTTTCAGCTGGTAGATGACCGACGTGATGTAAAGGTTGTCTACCTTGCGCGAGGTGTCTCGCAACATGATTTGGTGGATACCAAATGGGTCGCGGATAAGTATTCAATCCCCGGTGATCGTTACGCACTTTTTGCGATGTTCCGAGGAGATCCGTCGGATGGGTTGCCGGGAGTTAAGGGGATAGGCGAGAAGGGGGCTGCAATTATCGCTAACCATTTCGCCACTGTTGATGAGGCCCTGGAAGGTGCTCGTACGGGTCATACCGCCCTGACTGCAAATCTTGCTAAGAAAATTAGCGAAGGTGCGGATTATTTGAAGATTGCTCCAACGCTCGTTCACTGTGCCAAAGATGTAGCCCTTCCTCAATTGGATATTTCTATACCGAAAGCTCCGAAGGATCTCTCAAAAATCTACTCTATGAAAGAGGAGTTCGGTCTGGGAGCGAGCGTCGATAGATTAATATCGGCTCTGAATTGGTAGTGGAGAGAGAGCGATGAAGCCAGTAATTCTGATTCCAACGTATGACGAATCAACTTCTATCGTCGAACTGCTCCGCTCTCTTGAAGAGCTTCACCAAAAACGAGATTTTGATGTTGTGATAATTGACGATAATTCACCGGATAAGACTGCAGATATCGTGCAATCGCTCAAACTTCCATGGGTCGAAATTCTCCGCCGTCCCGGCAAAGCAGGTTTAGGTGCGGCCTATCGAGCAGGATTTGCTCATGTTCTACCCCTTGGTAAGTATTCGAAGATTGTGACGATGGATGCTGATGGTTCGCACCGCGTTGCAGATCTTCCAGCGATGTTAGATGCCACAGACGATAAACTTTCCATCACCTTAGGCACGAGATGGATGCCTGGTGGTTCGGTCGTTAATTGGCCTAAGAGTCGACAATTGTTATCTAAATCTGGAACGAAATATGCTCGTACCGCACTTGGCATTCCACTTAACGATCTCACCGGAGGCTTTCGCGTCTACAGCGCCGACTTATTGAATAGGTTGAAGTTAACCGAGATGACCGCCACTGGATATTGTTTTCAAATTGAGATGGCGATGGCAGCAACGCTTGCTGGTGCAAAACTCGTTGAAGTTCCCATTACCTTTGTAGAGCGCATTAACGGAGTCTCAAAGATGAGTAGGGCGATCGTTATTGAAGCTCTCTGGCAGACGACGCTCTGGGGGCTATCTCGACGCTTACGGCCTAACGCCGATAAGTTACATTATGTAAAGTAAAAGGAATCAGGCGAAGGCTTCGATGGGTGGGCAGGAACAGACAAGGTTCCTATCCCCATATGCCCCGTCTATACGGCCGCTGGTGGGCCAATACTTGCCCTTCATGCCGATGAGCTCACCTGGAATCAAACCTGTTAGCGTCGCTGGGAATGCGCCGCGTTCACGTGAATAACTACGGTTCCATTCAGTAGCCGCAATAGCCCCGATTGTATGAGGTGCATTGCGAAGAGCTGATTCTTCGACCGTTACCTTGCCATCCATGATCTCTTGGATTTCGTAGCGAATCGCAACCATCGCATCGATAAAGCGGTTCATCTCAATGATGTCCTCGGACTCTGTGGGTTCAATCATTAAGGTTCCAGCGACCGGGAAGGACATCGTTGGCGCATGGAAGCCAAAGTCCATCAAACGCTTAGCAATGTCATCAACCGTCACACCTGAAACTTTGGTGATCTCACGGACATCAAGAATGCATTCATGAGCAATCAAACCCTTATCCCCTGTATAGAGAATAGGGAAAGAGTCGCGCAGCCTAACCGCCATATAATTTGCATTGAGAATCGCAACCTCTGTTGCATGAGTGAGCCCTGCTCCCCCCATGAGACGGATATATGCCCACGAAATCGGCAAGATGCTGGCAGAGCCAAAGGGAGCTGCAGAGATTGGTCCAGGACCAGTTGCAGGACCTGCGCTGGCATCGAGTGGGTGGTTAGGTAAAAACGGAGCCAGATGCGATTTCGCAATCACGGGTCCAACACCTGGTCCCCCACCACCGTGCGGGATACAGAAAGTTTTATGGAGATTTAGGTGCGAAACATCTGCACCAAATTTTCCTGGTTGTGATGTTCCAACAAGTGCGTTGAGATTTGCGCCATCAACATAGACCTGACCACCTGCTTCGTGAACCGCCGCGCAAATCTCAGAGATGGCAGATTCAAAGACGCCGTGAGTTGAAGGATAGGTAACCATCAAG
Source organism: Candidatus Nanopelagicaceae bacterium (assembly GCA_965267875.1). Lineage (GTDB taxonomy): Bacteria > Actinomycetota > Actinomycetes > Nanopelagicales > Nanopelagicaceae > Planktophila. Next base: position 727,214 of record OZ254157.1, read on the forward strand.
GCCGCGAGCGCTGAACCATGTTCTGCAATCTTGGCTTTGAGATCGGCTACGCTGACATTCCCATGTTCATCGCACTCGATAACGACAACCTTCATGCCTGCCATCACAGCGCTGGCAGCATTTGTTCCATGCGCGCTGGAAGGAATGAGGCAGATATTCCGGTTCTGGTCCCCGCGTGAATCGTGATAGTTGCGGATTGCCAGCAGTCCAGCGAATTCACCTTGGCTACCTGCATTTGGTTGCAGCGAGACTGCGTCATAGCCAGTAATTTCCACAAGCCATTTAGACAGTTGTTCAATGAGAATGCGCGTTCCCTTGCTCTGATCTGCTGGTGCAAATGGGTGAAGGGATGCAAACTCTGGCCAGGTCACCGCTTCCATCTCGGTAGTTGCATTGAGCTTCATCGTGCATGAACCGAGCGGAATCATGGTGCGGTCTAACGCTAAATCACGGTCGGCCAAGGTGCGCAGATAGCGCAGCATCGAAGTCTCTGAGAAGTAAGTGTTAAATACCGGGTGTTGTAGATACGCAGAAGTACGAGCCAACTTAGTTGCGATACCACTCCCCTGTGCCGGCTTTACCTGCACACCGAAGAGAGATGAGATCGTTGTAAAGAGCGAATCGGTAACAGTCTCATCAAAGGAGATTCTTACGTGGTGTGAATCAACTACACCTAGATTGATTCGTAGGGTACGTGCTGCTTGATGAATTGCATCAGCATCCGCAACCTTGACAGTCAAGGTATCGAAGTAACTCCTATTCTCGGTTTCAACAACCGCAGCTAATTGAGCTGCGTAATTATGAACTCGTTCTGCAATCTTCTTCAGCCCCTTCGGACCATGCCACATCGCATAGAAGGCGCTCATATTGGCGAGCAGAACTTGAGCGGTACAAATATTTGAGGTCGCCTTATCGCGGCGAATATGTTGCTCACGAGTCTGTAACGCCAAGCGAAATGCTGGGTTGCCATGTGCATCAACGCTCTGACCAACTAAACGACCCGGAAGAGATCTCTCAAGCCCTGTGCGAACCGCCATAAAGCCGGCATGCGGTCCACCGAAGCCCATCGGTACACCAAAGCGTTGCGCGCTACCTACTGCGATATCCGCACCCCATTCTCCGGGAGGAGTGATCAAAGTCAGTGCCAGTAAATCTGTCGCTGCAATGACGAGCGCGCCGATTCCATGTGCGCTCTCAGAAAGGGATGAGTAATCAGTTATTGCACCGGTGGTATCTGGATACTGGACCAGTACTCCAAAGTATTCGGTACCGCTTGGAATATTGAGCGCATCGCATTCGAGAATTTCAATTCCAAGCGGCTTAGCGCGTGTGGCAACCACTGCTTTTGTCTGTGTATGCAGATGTGAATCGATAACAAAGACCGCTGAATCGGCAGCCTTGGAACTACGTCGCGCAAGCGTCATCGCTTCAGCTGCTGCTGTTCCTTCATCGAGCATTGATGCGTTAGAGAGAGCAAGCGCTGTCATGTCACAGATAACAGTCTGAAAAGCAAAGAGCGCTTCTAGGCGACCTTGGGAAATCTCTGGTTGATATGGCGTGTAGGCGGTATACCAAGCGGGATTTTCAAGAACATTTCGTTTGATTACAGGTGGAGTGATCGTTCCGTAGTATCCAGAACCGATGAGTGAGGTAAATACCTGATTCTGTTCAGCCAACTCGCGCAGTTCGGAAATGACTTCAACTTCGCTCTTTGCCGCATCTAGCGTCTTAGCAAGAGATTTTTCGATTGCGATATTTGAAGGAACTACATCTGAGATAAAGGTCTTGAGGTTGTCATAACCGAGAACATGTAACATCTCTTCTTCTTGAGAAGCCGAAGGCCCGATATGGCGATCTTCAAAGCCTTGATAATCTGCCACGACACCACTCCCCTAGTTACTTAGGGAAGGAAATATATGTCTGTTACGCGCCTTTCGCCTTTCGACGAAGCGAGAGTTCATCGCTATTTTCGCCACCAACGACTTCGCCATTTACCTCGCCTTGCAGCGATGCCAGCGAACCCTCAACCTCATGCCAAACCTTGCCGACAGCAATTCCAAAGACGCCTTGCCCACCGGCTAGTAAGTCGACAATCTCATCTGGGCTGGCGCACTCGTAGATAGATGCCCCATCGCTCATGAGTGTGATGCTCTCAAGCTCAGTAACACCACGGTTACGAAGGTAATTGACGGCGGTGCGAATATTTTGAAGCGATACGCCCGCATCAAGAAGGCGCTTAACAATTTTGAGAACTAAAATATCGCGGAAACCATAGAGTCGTGCGCTACCTGATCCTGTTGCAGTACGAATCGAAGGTTCTACTAAACCTGTGCGCGCCCAATAATCGAGTTGACGGTAAGAAATTCCCGCAGCCGAACATGCGGTTGCGCCGCGATAACCGATTTCGAATTCTTGTTCTGTCACGAGAGGGGGCTCGCCTTCAGGTAGTGGGGATGCGCTAAGGCTACGCCCGCAGCCTCGCTAAATCGATGAGCGACACGGATAAAACCTCAGGTTGAGGTTGAGACTTTTGAGCGTTATCCCGCAAAGTCTTCCGGGTTAATCCCCTCAAGAAACTCGCGGAAGGCCTCAAGCTCCTGGTCCCCCGCAGCGCTCGCGTTGCCAGCAACCTGCTCAGGGATATCGATTCCGACCTCATCCAGAAGATCGTTGTTCACCATGATGTTGCTCTTGGTCCGAAGAGCGATGGCGATCGCATCAGAAGGGCGAGCAGAGAGCGGTTCTAGCGCTCCATCCTTGCCACGCAGATTCATCTCGGCGAAGAAGACGCCATCTTTAATCGAGGTAATGTGGACAGAGGTCAACGTTATGTCTACCCGATCAAGTAAGTCTCGCAGCAGGTCATGGGTCAACGGCCTACTCGCCTCTAGCCCTTGCTGGGCAAATGCAATCGCTGTCGCCTCAACCGCACCAACCCAGATAGGAAGAAAGCGAGTTCCCTCGATCTCCTTCAGTAAGACGATGGGTTGATTGGAGGGCATCTCAATGCGAACCCCAACCACTTCGACTGGGATCAACATAGCGGCTGAAGTGCTTCGATTAACGTAAGGATTTTAACGGGGGCGATTAAGTCCACCGCGAACCAAAGCTGCATGGAGGCGAACTGAAAGGGATGCAATCTCTTTCTGAACTTCCTCTGCGCGAGCCTTCGCTTCAGTGCTCTTCTGTCGAGTAAATGGCGTGATGACCTGTTCGATTAAACCGATCTCACGGTCCGCCGCTGACTTAAATGATCGAAGGTGGCGCGGTTCAATTCCAAAGCCAGCCATCTCGGCAACTGCCTTGGCAACTGAGAGGGCATCTCCATCGTAATGACGGCCACGGATTGCGATAAGACCAAATGATTCAAGCTCTACCAGCTGCGCATCGTCAAGCCCTGAAGCCTTGAGAAGTTCATCTCGGCTAAGGCGCATCTCAGATTGTTCAGCAAAGGTAGAAGGAGCGAATTCACCATCGATTGTCGCAAGGGTTGGACGTGGAGACGCCATTCCACCAGCTGGAGCTGGCTGAAGGCCGCGATCGAGCGCATCGAGGTTCTCTTTAATAACCTTAAGTGGTAGATATTGATCGCGCTGCGCCAGGAGAACATAGCGAAGACGATCTAAATCTGTCGTTGTGAATTTACGATATCCAGATGGGGTGCGCTGAGGTTCGATCAGCCCTTCAGATTCAAGGAAGCGGATCTTCGAGATTGTGATGTCAGCGAAATCGCCGCGCAACTTTGTTAAAACTTCGCCGATACTTAAGTAGGCACGTGCTGGAACGCTCAACTTACTTCTCCCCCATGATTGATGCTGCCGATAAAGAGCAGATGAAATTTTCCAATTTGGATTTCGTCGCCAGTAACTAACTTCTTTTCGGCGACAGATTCGTTATTTACATAGGAACCGTTAAGACTTCCAGAATCTCTAAAGGTGAAGCCAGTTCCTGTTCTCTCGATAGATGCATGCTTACGGGATACCGTGACATCGTTGAGAAAGATCGAGCTTTCAGGAGCGCGTCCAATGGTGACACCTTCAGGTGTAACGAGAAAACGTGAACCTTTCTGAGCTCCGCGATGGATGAAAATCATCGCATTTTCGCCGATGGAAGAGAGAGCGCTATCAATGACTGACCTCTCTTCATCTGAGGCTTGGTTGTAGAAATCTTCAATCAGAGTGGACGGGGAAGTTCCGACTACCGAACGAAGTCCCAGGTGGAGAGTGCTGGTGAGTTCGCGATCTGCATCTGCTGCAGCCATGGCCCACCCCTTTACTCTCGTATCCTGCGCCAAAAAGCTTCAGCTCTGGGTCGAAGAACTCTCGACCTTGGACATCAACTTAAGGGTGACACTAGAGAGTTACTTTTGATAAATCAAGTGGAGGTTTAAGCGGTAATTTCGCCATATTGGGCGGCGCTGAGCAGCCCTTGTGGCTCTTGTGGAACTTCAATCTCAACGAGCCAGCCAGCTCCATATGGGTCTGAGTTAATCAACTCTGGGGCGTTATCCAAGTCACTATTGATCGCTACTACCGTTCCAGAGACTGGAGCAAAAATTTCAGAGACGCTCTTAGTAGATTCAACTTCACCACAGACCTTATCTGCAGTTACTGCCTCTCCCACCTTAGGCATCTGCACATAGACGATATCTCCGAGCGCACCTTGGGCGTAGTCGGTAATTCCCATACGGATTCGAAGGGGCGTTGAAGTTGGCGCAACCCATTCATGTTCCTTGGTGTACTGAAGATCAGCTGGAATCTGCGACATGGAATTACCCTTCGATGATGTGTGGTCGAACTGTAATGGTCAAGAGCGCAGTACGGAAATAACCCACGGCTGTGCCGAGGTAGAGGCAGACCCCCCAGATTGCAAAGGCCCAGCCAAAGATAAATGCAAGCGTCCCGTACCAGCTCTGATTGAGAGCGAGGAGAAGAAATGGAAAGGCGTAGAGCAAGTTAAAGGTCGCAGCCTTTCCAAGATAAGTAACTTTAAGTGGCGCAAAACCTTTTAGCGCAAGAACTGCTGCAACTAGCGCCATGAAAATATCTCGGATAACGAGAACTGCAATGAGCCAGATCGGAACCGCATCCCGAAGATAGAGAACCACGAGAGTTGCGGCAATATAGAGACGATCGATAGTTGGATCTGCGATCTCACCGAACTTAGATTCTTGTCCCCAAGCGCGAGCGAGCTTTCCATCGAAGTAATCGGTGGCTCCCCCGATAGCGAGAACGAGAATTGCCCAACCATCTGCTTCAAGGTCGAGCGCGAGATAGATAAAGAGTGGAATTCCCAGAAAGCGAGCGAAGGTCAGAGCATTGGGAACCGTCAACATCGCTACTCCTTATCCCTTTCCTTCACGCGGATCGCTACCTGAACGGGCGTGCCAGGGAATTTAAACTCCTCGCGCAGACGCCTTTCGATGAAGCGACGATATGAGGCTTCGATCCAGCCACTGGAGAAGATAACAAACTTTGGGGGCGCAATTCCGGCTTGGGTCGCGTAGTAAACCTTTGGCTGCTTGCCACCGCGTACTGGAGGTGGCGTTGCTCCGATAAGCGCTCCCAAGAATGAGTTGAGCTTTGAGGTTGGAACGCGTCGCTCCCATGAATCGATAGCAGTTCGCAGGGCTGGAGCTAAACGATCTCTATGCCAACCAGTCTTTGCTGCAACATTTACCCGCTGCGCCCATTCCACCTGATCCAGGTGGCGGTCAATCTCTTTATCCAACTGATCGCGGCGATCTACATCGACCAGATCCCACTTATTCATCACGATGACCATCGCTTTGCCGGCCTCTTCCACCATCGTGATAATTCTTAGATCTTGCTCCGAGATAGGCACTGAGGCATCTAGTACAACAACGGCGCATTCACATCTTTCCAGCGCTGTCTGTGTGCGAAGCGTCGCGTAGTAGTCAGTGCCGCTCGCCTGATTTGCCCGCTTCTTCAGACCTGCAGTATCAACAAAGCGCCAGATGCTTCCACCAAATTCGATTAGTTCATCAACTGGGTCGCGAGTAGTACCTGCTACATCATCAACAATTGAACGATTCTCGCCAGCTAAAGCGTTGAGCAGACTGGACTTACCAACATTTGGGCGACCAATCAGTGCGATACGGCGATAACCATCCTGCACTTGAGCCGCGCCAACTTCAGGAATCAAAGTCACTATTGCATCAAGTAGGTCTCCACTGCCACGTCCATGAAGCGCTGAAACAAAATGTGGTTCGCCTAAGCCGATATTCCAAAGCGCATGCGCATCTGATTCATCGTTATCGCCATCAACTTTATTTGCAACAAGGAGAGTTGGCTTCTTTGCTTTACGAAGTTCTTGTACCAAAATATCATCTTCATCGAGTGCGCCCACTTGAGCATCAACTACGAAGCAGAGAACATCTGCTTCTTGCATCGCCAATTCAGCGCTGGCACTTACCTGTACTGAAATACCATCTGGTTTAGATTCCCAGCCACCCGTATCCATGATGATGAAGCGGCGTCCGCCCCACTCGCACTCGTACTGAACGCGATCTCGTGTAACACCCGGGGTATCTTCAACAATTGCTTCACGGCGACCAATGAATCGGTTGATCAGAGTTGATTTTCCAACGTTTGGTCTTCCTAAGATGGCGACAATCGGCAGACCCAGAAGTGAACGCTCAGAAAGTAACTCCCAAATGCGATCGACAGTTTCAGTGAGATTGAGCTCGGTTGAATCGATATGGACTGCGTCAAATGCGGGAGCAAGAGGTGAAACTTTTCTCGTTGAATCAATCTCATCTCGCGCTGAAAGTGATGCTCCTACAGAGTCAAGACCCTTAGATTCTGCTGCTAACTCTGCATCTCGGCGTTGAGCGCGAGCTGCAATATCTGCAGTCAGGAAGACTTTTAGAGCTGCATCTGGACAGACAACTGTTCCTATATCGCGCCCTTCAACAACTATTCCTCTATCGGCTTTGGAAATGATCTTGCGCTGCAATTGCAAAAGTTCAGCGCGAACTTCAGGTAGCGCGCTAATAATGGAAACTTTCTCTGTAACGTCATGAGAACGAATCTCTTCAGTGATATCCAAATCACCGATAAAGATCTTCGGGTCGCGTGGATCTGAATTAAAGGTAATTGGTTGGAGTGCAAGCTTGTTGAGAATATCTTCTGCTTTTTCACTATTTATCGATAAAGCAATGAATGTAACGGCGCGATACAACGCGCCAGTATCTAAATAATTCCAGCCAGCGCGAATAGCAATCTCTTTAGATGTGCTTGATTTGCCAGAACCACTTGGGCCATCTAGCGCTACAACAATCATTTCAATGAGCCCATCTTTAAGTTAGCTAATTCTATTCGTTTACAGCAGCGGTTACCTAACGTGGAACGTGAACGCTCCATCCCTTTTCTTGTAGATGAGAAGATAATTTCGCAGCTCCTTCTTCAGAGAGAGCGAGCGTGATAAGACCTGTGAATTGGCCTGGGCTATGTTCGATTGTTAGATCTTCCACGTTAACTTCTGCTTTGGCGCACTCATCAAAGAGCGCAGCAAGTTGTCCGGGCCTATCTTCAATAACAATTGGCAGATAGGTATAGCTGCGTTGTTGTCCACCATGCTTACCTGGAATCAAATCTCTTCCGCGTTGCCCAGCTGCAATTACCTCAGCAACCACTTTCTCGTCACTTAACCCCCTAAGTAGGCGCTGCGCATCTTCAATCAAGCGGGTAAGTAACGGCGCTATCGCCGCGCTATTTGCCGCAACGATCTCTTTCCAGAGTTCAGGGCTTGAACCAGCAATTCTGATGGTGTCTCTGAGTCCAGCTCCTGCCAGATCGAGCCAGGCTTCATCTGCACCCTCAAGTTGGCCTGCCAGAAGAGATGCGACCAGTTGTGGAAGATGAGAAACAAGGGCTACAGCCTCATCGTGCGATCTGCTATCCATCTCAATGGCAACCGCTCCCAAAAGTGAGATGACCTCTAGCCCTGCGAGTCGAAGGTCTGGATCGACCCCGGCGCTATCGATAATCCAGGGCCTTGCGCGAAATAGATCTGCTCGCGCTGACTCTGCTCCCCCGACCTCGCGCCCGGCCATTGGATGGCTGGGAAGGAAACGACCCGCCTCAAGTGGCGAAGTTGATACCTCAGCTTTAACTTTAGTTTTAACTGAGCTGATATCCATAAACCCTAACTTCACAGGTGAGGTTAGCTCGCTCTTAAGGGCCTCCGAGATGGTACTGATTGGAGAAGCCAAGATGACTAGGTCAGGATCTCCTGATGGTGCGCTCTTTACTAGATCCCGAGCAAGGGCTTGGGCTCGTGGATCTGAGTCGACCATCGTGACGGCGACCCCTTCTTGAACGAGAGCTAGACCGATCGAGGAACCAATGAGGCCAGAGCCCACGATTCGAACGTGCGAGAGCGACATAGCTGAGCCCGCCTACTGGGCTATATCTGCGCGAAGTGCCTTAGCGCCATGAAGGTAGATATGGTTAATTTCTTCCTTACTTCGCTCAATTTCGACATGCGCCATCACTCTAATTGTCCGTTCTAGGGCGCCTGGTACATCGATTTCCACGGCGCAGATGAGCGGGGTACCTTCAAAACCGAGGTTACGGACTGCAGCAGCTGGGAATGAGGCGTTCAGATCTGGGCTAGCTGTAAAGAGGATAGAGATGACCTCTTGAGCGCTAATCCCATTGCTGCGCAAGATCTCGGAGATAAGCTCCTGAGTGCCTGCCGCTATGGAGTCGGCGGAATTGGCGCTCACCTGAGTCGCTCCCCTAATTGCACGCACTGACATGGGGCAATGGTACCCGTAGTCGCCACAATCAGCGGTTATATATAAATGGTTTTGCCGATATATAGAGGAATCTCTTCACACCCTCTTGACTCTCCCATAGATCCAGCAGCTCAATAGTCTCGTGCCGACCCGACTTCTAGAAAATATATTTATCGATATTTTGAGGTACTAATTGAGCGTTGTATTGTCGATAAAACTGCTTTCCTAAGTGGACCAAAACAAATTATAGATATATAGATAAAACATTAAATAGGCACGATACCGATTTGTTAATTTATATTCAAAGCCTTTTGCAGGCTTATCAATTCAGCGCTATTGAGATCGCGCCACCTTCCTTCGAGAGTCTCCCCCAGAGAGATTGGACCAAACCTGGTTCGGATCAAACGCAAGACATCGACACCGACAGCCTCCATCAGGCGGCGGATGATGTGATAGCGACCCTCGTGGATCGTTACCTCAAGCCATTGAGGAGATAGGTGTTTGAAGGCGAGAACTCTCCCCATCCCATCTTCTAGCTCGACACCCTTGAGTAAGGCCTTGTCGACCCCTGTCGGGAGCTTTCCATCGAATTCGATGATGTAAGTCTTCTCTAGCCCGTATGAAGGGTGGGTCGCCCTAAATGTCAGATCTCCATCGTTGGTGAGCAGAATCAACCCTTCTGAATCCTTATCTAGCCGCCCTACGTGAAATAAGCGCTCGGTTCGAAGGTCGATAAAGTCGGCGAGAGAGGGGCGACCCTCTGGGTCAAACATCGTCGACAGAACGCCTCTAGGTTTATGAAGTGCTAAATAAGTCTTAGACAAAGAACGTTGAATTGTCTCGCCATCAACCTCGACTTTATGCTTTTCGGGGTCAAACCTTGCTCCGAGCTCTCGGATCTGTCTTCCATCGACCGTAACCCGGCCATCCATGATGAGTTCATCGGCGCCGCGACGGCTTGTGATTCCAGCGTCGGCAATAATCTTATTCAGGCGCATCTCGGCCATGAGGGCTATCCATTCTCGACAGTCAACTCCCCCGCACAGCGTGCGGGCTATGCCCATATTTCTTGGGCTAGGTGAAGTGTACGGGGATGGTTAGTCGGTAAGCGAATCGAGGATCTCATCGAGGCCATCGATATCAGGCAGATGAGGAGCAAGAGGCGGCAGATCGGTGAGCGCGTTGAGACCTAGACGCTCGAGGAAGTAGCTGGTGGTCTTATAGAGGATCGCCCCAGTCTCGTTCTCGAGGCCATACTCCTCAACTAGGCCACGTGTGACCAGGGTCTTCATGACCGCTTCGACGTTGACGCCTCGGATAGCTGATACTCGAGCGCGAGAGATAGGTTGACGGTAGGCGATGACCGCCAGGGTTTCGAGGGCAGCCTGGGTCAGGCGGTTCTGCTGGCCATCCAAGACGAACTTCTCGACTACATCGCTACATTCAGGGTGGCTATAGAAGCGCCATCCCCCATTGATGGCCTTGAGGGTGAAGCCCCGGTCTTCGTAGGTGGGAGCCAGCGCTTCGAGCCCGTCGACAATCTGGTCGACCGGAACCTGAAGGACCGAGGCGAGGGTAATTTCAGTGACAGGCTCATCCACCACCATGAGGATCGCCTCAATCTGGCGGCCTATCGCGGCAAGGTCGAAGCTGGCTGGCGCTACCTCAGCCGGTAAAGTCTCAACCTCAGGTGTAGATATCTCGTTCTCAATCATTTTCCGGCTCACCTTCTAGATTCTCAGATTCAAATTGCGGTGGGATATCAAATTCATCGGTGATAGCGACTTCTCCTTCATCGGAGCCAACCCAGCTAATCTGAAGCTCGCCTAGGGCGATGACCTGTTCAAATCGAAGGGCGCCCTGACGGTAGAGATCAAGGAGTGCGAGGAAGCGAGCGACAACAACCAAGGTGGAATCTGCTCCCTGGATGAGAGATCTAAAGGAGAGCGTCCGGGATTTCCGTAAAGCCTCAACCACAAGTTTAGACTCTTCGGCTACGCTCACGAGCGCGCTATGAAGGTGCTCGACGGCAACTACAGGGGGTGCTTTAGGGGTCAAGACGCGCTCTGCAATGGCTGCAAAGCGCTCAGGACCGACTCCGATAAGGACCTCGGGAAGTAGCGATGCCAGAGCCGGGTCAAGGGCTACAACACGTGGGAATGATTTATCGGCGGCTGCGATGGCATCTTGGAAGGAGGCGGCAATCTCCTTGAAGGCGCGGTACTGGAGCAGGCGGGCGAAGAGGATATCTCGAGCTTCAAGGAGGGCGAGATCTTCTTCATCCTCAATCTCACCGCTAGGAAGAAGGCGAGCAGCCTTGAGATCGAGCAGCGTCGCCGCGATTACTAGAAATTCAGTGGCCTGGTCTAAGCGCCAGCCTTCTCCGCTCGCCTCGAGCGCGCGGATAAAGGAGATAAATTCATCGGTCACCATGCTGAGTGAGACTTCGGTGATATCGAGCTTATGGCGAGAAATCAGCTGCAGCAGCAGGTCGAAGGGGCCATCGAAATTATCGAGATGGACGCTAAAACCGCTCTCGGGAGCGATATCGCTCGCCTGCTCCGAGGTGATCTCCTCGGTACTCGCAAGCGGTTCTACGATATTTTCCACGGTGGAACACTACTTCCTTACTTGCAGTTCGCCGCTCCATACGCGTAGAGTCGTGGTAACTGAAAAGAGGTTTCTCGCTTGAACGCTAAATCGACATTTGATGATGATGTGGCCACTACCGCCACTCTCATTGGGCGAGAGCCTCAGAATTTCCCAATCCCGGCGGCCATCACAGATCATGGCAACGCAAAGGTCATCTCAATCTTTAATCAGAAGGGTGGAGTTGGTAAGACAACTTCAACTATCAATTTAGGTGCGGCTCTGGCTGAACTTGGTCGACGAGTGCTTCTTGTTGACTTCGATCCTCAGGGTGGCCTCTCACTTGGTTTGGGCGTCAACGCTCACACCCTGCCGCTAGAAAATACTGTTTACTACGCGCTCATGTCACTGGATGCAAATATCGATGAGATAGTTCTTAAATCATCTGTAGCAGGCCTTGATTTTCTACCTGCAAACCGCGATCTCGGTACCGCTGAGACAACGTTGGGCGCTGAAATTGGTGGACAGCAATATCTCAAGCGCGCGCTCGCTCGTCTGCGCCCTGAATATGACGTCATCTTGATTGATTGCCAGCCAACCATGGGTCAGCTCACCATCAATGCTCTCGTAGCATCTGATGAAGTGATTGTTCCGCTGCAGTGCGAATACTTCGCTCTCCATGGATTTATTGAACTTAAAGGCAATATCGATAAGGTCAAGAGCTTCCTTAACCCAGAGTTAAAGCTGCTCGGCATTCTTGCGACTATGTACGATCGTAAGACTTTACATAACCGCGAAGTCCTTACTGCGATTCTCGAGAAGTATCCTGAAGATGTCTTTGAAACGATTATCGCGAAGACAATTCGTTTCGCCGAAACAACTGTTGCAGGAGAGCCCATCACTGCTTATGCATCATCATCTGGAGGAGCGCAGTCTTACCGAAGACTCGCCCGTGAATTAATTGCCCGAGGAGGCGCACAATGACACGTAGAGCTAGCTTGCCAGGTGCGGATGAACTCTTCCGCGCCAATACCCCAGCGCTAAGCGCCGTGCGCCAAGTTGCAGAACCAGTTGCGACAACTCCAGTACAGAGCGCACCAGCTGCAGCCCCAAAGGCGAAGAAGGGTGTTCGCACAATCTCACGTCGTCGCGTTACTGCGGCAGAAAAATCACCATCTGGTCGTGAACTTCATGAAGAGAAGATCACTGTCTATCTTTCAACAGATGAACTCTTCGATCTAGATCAAGCCAGACTTATGTTACGTGGTGATTTAGGACTTGCAGTTGATCGCGGTCGTATCGTTCGTGAATCAATTGCGGTAATCATTGCCGACCTTGAGGCCAAGGGCGATCAAAGTATCTTGGCTCGTAGGCTCCGCGGAATCTAAATTAAGCCCGCGGGTGTGCGGTGCTGTAAGCCTCGCGCACTTTATCTATCGTAACCAAGGTGTAAATTTGAGTCGTTGTCACTGATGAATGCCCTAGCAACTCCTGAACCACGCGAATATCTGCGCCTCCATCTAGTAGATGCGTTGCAAATGAGTGTCTAAATACATGGGGCGAAACCTTTCCTGACAGCCCAGTTGATTGCGCAGCATCCAGTACTACCTGCCACGCACTCTGCCTCGATAGCCGCTTGCCTCGCGAATTAAGGAAGAGCGCACCCTCATTCTTTGAGTTCTTCTCACTCAGGGCTGGTCGAACTCTCGTGAGGTAGTTCTCTACCGCTACCACTGCGAACTTTCCGAGTGGCACCATCCTCTCCTTAGAGCCTTTGCCCTTTACCTTTACGATATGAACGTCGCCATCACTGGTAGAACTCAAAGAGAAATCAACTACATTCAAACCAATAATTTCGCTGACTCGTGCACCTGTTGAGTAGAGCAGTTCAAGGATCGCCTTATCTCTGAGAGATATCGGATCTCCTTCACGCTCTGCGCTTTCGATCAGGCGAGTCACCTCATCTATCGTCAGCGCCTTGGGTAACTTACGCGGCAACTTTGCGGAAGATATATCAGTAGTTGGATCTGTAAGACCACTTTCTAGGGCAAGATATTTATAGAAACCTTTTATTCCAGAAATACTCCGATTAACGCTTGATAATGAGAGGCCTTCTCCTTTTAGAAAAACTGAGAACTCAGTGATGTCACCTGTCGAGAGCTTTGTATAGTCACGCTGACTCTGCACGAGAAAGCGTTCCAACTTGGCAAGATCACGCGAGTAAGACGCGATTGAGTTAGAGGATAGTCCCCGCTCAATCCGCAGTTGATCGAGATAACTGCTCTTAGCGCTCTCGAAATTCACAGACGACTACTTCTGTTGAGAGATGGCTGCTTTAATCAAACCAACAAAGAGTGGGTGTGGGCGCGTCGGCCTTGAGCGAAGTTCAGGATGGGCTTGTGTGCCAACGTAATAAGGATGAACTTCTCTCGGAAGCTCCACGAATTCAACAAGATCACGATCTGTGAAAATTCCCGAGAAGTTAAGGCCAGCTTTCGCGATCTGATCGCGGTATTGATTGTTTACTTCATAGCGATGGCGGTGGCGCTCAGAGATTTCAGTCGCCCCATAAACTTCAGCGACAATCGAGCCTGGAGAAAGCGTTGCCTTATAGAGACCAAGTCGCATAGAACCGCCCATATCTCCCCCACCAGCAACGATCTCCTTTTGATCATCCATCGTTGCGATCACATGTGTTCCGCTATCTGATTTAAACTCTGCCGAGTTTGCATCCTTGATGCCAGCTAAATTCCGCGCTGCTTCGATCACCATGCACTGTAAACCTAGACATAGACCAAGGGTTGGAACCTTCTGCGTGCGCGCAAAGGTCAACGCTCCGAGTTTTCCTTCAATGCCACGAATTCCAAAGCCACCTGGAACGCAGATTGCATCTACTCCCCCAAGCGCTTTGGCCGCACCATCTGGAGTTTCGCACTCATCACTCGGTACCCAAATGATCTCTACCTTAGCTTCATTGGCGAAGCCGCCAGCACGAAGCGCTTCACAGACAGAGAGATAGGCATCTGGTAAATCTATGTACTTACCAACAAGGGCAACTTTCACATGGTGCTTTGGAGAATGAACTCGCTCGAGCAAGTTATCCCATTCTCCCCATTGCACTTCATGGCCACCAAGAGATAAGCGGCGCACGATGTAGGCATCAAGTCCTTCTGAGAAGAGAACTTTGGGAATGTCATAGATTGATGGTGCATCAACTGCCGCGACAACTGCTTCAACATCGACATCGCACATCAAGGAAATCTTCTTCTTAATTCCATCAGGAATTGGACGATCACAACGAAGTACAACTGCATCTGGTGCTATACCAATACTGCGGAGCGCTGCGATGCTGTGTTGGGTTGGTTTGGTCTTTAACTCACCAGAAGGGCCAATGTATGGAACCAACGAGATATGGAGATAGAAGACGTTATCTCGCCCGACCTCTTGCCGTAATTGACGCGCTGCTTCAAGAAAAGGTTGAGATTCAATATCTCCAACTGTTCCACCAATTTCAGTGATAACGACATCAACATCAGGGCCGTCATTGCCCAACATTCTCTCTTTAATTTCATTGGTGATATGTGGAATCACTTGAACGGTCTCACCGAGATACTCACCACGACGTTCGCGGGCTATCACTCGTGAATAAACCTGCCCCGTAGTCACATTGGCGGAGCCTGAAAGGTTGCGATCAAGGAATCTTTCGTAGTGGCCGATATCTAAATCAGTCTCAGCGCCATCATCAGTGACAAAGACTTCACCGTGCTGGAAGGGATTCATGGTGCCAGGATCCACATTGAGATACGGATCGAGCTTCTGCATCGTGACGCGGATACCGCGAGCAACTAAGAGGCGACCTAGGGATGAGGCGGTGAGACCTTTTCCAAGACTTGAGGCGACTCCGCCAGTTACAAAAATATGTTTGGTCACATGCGCTTGGCTCATGGAAGACCAACCTATCATCGAAAGTGAGGCTACCCGCGCAGGGCTAGAAGTTCAGCTGCGTGTTCCTGGGCGCTACTCGAACCTTCAAGGCCAGCGAGCATGCGTGCAATCTCTTCGATACGCGCGTTATCAGATAGCCGCGTCACACCCGATGCGACGATTGTGCCATCGCTACTTTTGCTGACGAGGAAGTGAGTATCTGCCCAGGCAGCCACCTGTGGCAGGTGTGTCACAACAATGACTTGTGCACTCTTCGAAAGTGCATGCAGGCGTTTGCCTACTTCAATCGCAGCTTTTCCACCCACTCCAGCATCGACTTCATCGAAGATATAAGTGCCGACAGGATGTGATTTCGCTATGACAACTTCTAGTGCCAACATAATGCGCGACATCTCACCGCCGCTTGCGCCTTTACCTAGTGCAATCTTTGGACCATCTACTTGACCTTGAATCTGCATTGAGATTTCATCGCAACCAAGAGCCGTGAAGTCACTCTCTTTCAAAGCACCTGCATAATCTGGAGTCACTACCTCAGCAAAGAATTGTGTATGAGGCATTGCTAGCGCCTTAATTTCGTTAGTCACTTCTGCGGATAAGGTCGAGGCAGCTTTGCTGCGTGCACTTGATAACTTCTTTGCTGCATCTAGCAAATTCTTTTTGGCGGCAAGTAGCTCTGCCTCAATCTCGGCGGTACGTTCATCTCCTCCTTGTAAATCTGCAATCGCTTCCTTGGCGCTCTTCGCCTTAGCCGCCAGTAGAACCAGCTCTTCATCGGCTTCACCTGCGCCGGCCCAACGCTTCAGAAATGAATTGAGCTCTGCTTTACGTTCTTGCAGAAGATTGAGTCGATCAGGATCTGCCTCAAGCCCTGTTGCATAGGAGGCAAGATCGGTGGATGCATCGTCGAGTATGTAGAGGCTCTCGGCGATGCGGTCGGCTATCTCTTCCAGCTTAGAGTCTTTACCTTTGGCTTCCTCTAAAAATCGTCGCGCCGAATGGAGCGATGTCAGAGCGCCGCTCTCTTCGTTATCTAAGTTGGCCAGAGCTCCGGAGGATGCGATGCGCAAATCTTCAACGCTAGAGAGGCGGTTGATCTCATCTGCAGTTGCTCCGCATTCACCACGGGTAGCCTTCAATTTATTCCACGCAGCAACGAACTCTTGTAGCTCGGCGATCTCGCCATCTCGTTTACTGGCACTTGCCTTGAGCGCGCTCAGCCGTTCTTTGAGCGCACCGTAAATTTGGAAGTTCTCTTGATAGAGGCTGAGTGACTTTGCTATCTCGGCTCCACCGAAGCGATCTAGTAGCTCTCGCTGTCTCGCTGTCTTCACAATCTGCGAGTTTGCAGATTGGCCATGAATCTCAATCAAAGAGCTTGTCAGCTCTGCCAAAGTGCCTGCCGGAACTGCGTTGCCTCCGCAGAGAGCCTTTGATTTTCCATCTGCACCGACTGTGCGAGAGATGATGATTGAACCATCCTCAACTTCTGCACCAATCTCTTCAAAAGAGCCTTGTTCAGATTTCGGTAGTGAGAAGTGCGCAGTAGCCATCAAACGATCAGCGCCATGTCTGACGAGCGCGCTATCGCTCTTGCCACCAAGTACCAGATTGAGCGCGGTTAAAATCATTGTCTTACCGGCACCAGTTTCACCAGTGAGAACATTTAAGCCGCGCCCTAACTCAAGGTGGGATTGTTCAATCGCTCCTAAGTTGCGGATAGAGATTTCTTCTAGATAGGAACGTTCACTCACCGCGCCAACCTTCAACGGGAAGTTTGAACTTTGCTACCAATCTATCTGTGAAGAGAGTCTTGGAGACGTGAGAAAGCTTGATGGTCTGTGACCCGCGTGTAATAAGGACTTTATCGCCCTTTTTCAGCGGAAGTTTACGAAGCGCATCAGCGGAGAGAAGCGCATCAGTGGATTCAATAGTGACAAGGATTTCTGATTTTGGTGAAACCACCATCGGACGAGAGAAGAGCGCGTGCGCGGAAATCGGAAGAAGTACCAGCGCATCAACTTCTGGCCAGAGCACGGGACCACCTGCGCTAAAGGCGTAGGCGGTAGACCCCGTTGGAGTTGAACAGATAAGTCCATCGCAGCCCCAATGAGAGAGAGGTCTGGAATCAATCTCTACAAAGAGTTCAACCATCGTGGTCCCATCTCGTTCAACAGTAACTTCATTGAGCGCCCAGCCGGTACCAATCTCTTTGCCATCTCGCTCTACTGCAAACCGTAAGACCATGCGATTTTCGGTGACATAGTTGGAACCAATAATGCACTCAGCGATCGCAGCGATCGTTGGACGGTTTACCTCCGCCATAAAGCCGACATGGCCCATATTTATTCCAAGAAGAGGGATGTTGCGCGAGAGCGTAACTTCTGCAGCGCGCAAGATGGTGCCATCTCCACCAAGAACAATGGCAGCCTCGATCTCTGGTAACGCTTCATGTGAGACCTTTGCAATGCCAGGAATAGCCACATCAGAGATTGTGAAGAGTGAGAAACCTGCATTGATTAGAAGTGGCGCAAGTTCATGCGCGGCAGAGATAGCTTCTTCACGAGAAGGGCTAATGATCAGAGCAACGGATCTATCTGCCATTACGCCGGTCCCATCTCTATCGCTTGATCGAGTGATTGCTCATCTATAGCGGGTGCTCCGCGTCGCAACCATAGGAAGTATTCAACATTTCCGGCAGGTCCTGGAAGTGGACTTGCTGCAATTCCCATCGTGCCGAGCCCAACATCGTAGGCCGACTCTGCAACATCGAGTACGGCGGAACGTCGAAGAGCTGGATCGCGCACGACTCCCCCAGCGCCTAATTTTTCGCGCCCTACCTCAAATTGTGGTTTTACCATCAGTACAAAATCAGCCTCTGGCTTTGATACTGCAGCGAGAGCAGGAAGAACTAGTGAGAGCGAGATGAAGGAGAGGTCGGCAACTACCAAATCAATATCTTCACCAACTTGTTCGCCAGTCAGGTGGCGAATATTGGTGCGATCGAGAATTTTTACTCGCGCATCTTGGCGCAACTCCCATGCCAGTTGTCCATAGCCAACGTCGACCGCGACAACTAAAGAGGCACCCCGACGTAAGAGAACATCGGTAAAACCACCGGTGGATGCACCTGCATCGAGACACTTCTTTCCTTCGACGACAACACCAGTAAAGGCATCGAGGGCTCCGGCTAGTTTGTGTCCGCCTCGCGAGACGAAATCATCGCGATTGCCTTGAAGAGTGATGGAAGTTTCAGCATCTACCTGCGTCGCCGGTTTTGTAGCAGGAATTCCAGCGACAAGTACCGACCGTGACTCAATGAGATCGGCGGCATGCTCGCGCGAACGAGCGAGTTCGCGTCGAACTAATTCCGCATCGAGTCGAGTCTTCATCTTTTACTAAAGGTTATCGATTGACTTGAGAGATTCTTGCAGCTTCTGGTGGAGCGCTTCAAAGCGTGCGCTATGTTCGCTCAGATCGCTCGCATCGATCTCTTCGAGTTCAGCGCGTACCTCTGAAACTAGGTTGCTCTCTTCTTCATTCGCCATCAGAGGCCTCTCTTCGTACTCTTCTTAACTGGTTTAGCTGCCTTCTTGGCTGCTGACTTCTTCACTGGAGCCTTCTTGGTCGCGCTCTTCTTCGCAGGGCTCTTCTTCCCCTTTTTGAGGGCGTTGACTTCACGCACTAGGGCATCAAACTCTTCGCGCTTTACAAAGCCCATCTTTAAAACTGCCGCCTCAACCTCTTCGCTGATCTTCGCCTTCAAGGTCTGTCCGCTCTCGTGCGCCCAATCATTGAGCGCAGATGCAATCTCAGCAGGTGTGCGCTCTCCATCAGAGAGTTTGCGGGCATAGCTCTTCAGGGTTGAAAAAACCTCGTTCACCGGTGCTTTAGCCATGGTGCAAGAGTATCGAGAATAGCTATTAGAGGCGCACTATCTCACTGGCAACCACCTGCCAACGGCTCGCTACCCCTGCTGGGCTCTGCCAGAACCTGCGATGAACTGAACCCGAGATCTCGACCCATTCATCAGACTGTAGCGCCAGCGCAATCTTGCGAGATTTGGCGCTCCATGCCGCGATATCGAGAGTGTCTACTCCCTGACGTTCTTCTCGCGTAATGATGAGGCGAAATTCAACAACCTTATCCCCACTAGGAAGTTCTTTACTTGTAGCACCGGCCGATACTCGACCACGAAGTAGTACATCGTTGAGTGAGTAATCAACTTCTTCGATCTCGCTCTTTACCTTCTCAGAAACCTTCTTCTTAGTACTGCTCTTTACCGCGGCTGCCATATCTACCTCCAACTAAGCGCGCACTTAAAGGCGCGAGTTGGCAGATAGTGGAGTAAGGGTCTGACGAATTATGGAGCGAGAGAGATTAGATGTGGATAAACGTTACGCGGAGGCCCGATCAGCTGCATCTGTTTCGCCTTCTGTATCTAGCTCTGCGCACTTTGCAAACCATTCACGGGCCTCTTCGCTTCGACCTGCCGCCGATAAGGCATCAGCGTAGGCATAGCGAAGTCGTAGCGCCCACTCATCCGTCTCGTTCTTTAGCTCTTTACATTGCAAGGTGACAACAGCTGCATCGAATTCGCCTAAGTCACGTCGTGCGCCAGATGCAACGATGCGCATCTCAATCTCTTCTGACTTACCTAAGCGCTTGACCTCTGCAGAACCAGCCAAATTCAAGGCTTTTAGAGGGTTTCCAAGCCCTCGTTCGCAATCCGCCATAACTGGCCACATAGATACATCGCCTGAAATTCGGTTTGCGGCACGTAGCTCTTTAAGGGCAATTTCATAATGGCCTGCGCGGTAGGCGGCATAACCTGCAGTTTCGCGAACAACTGCAAGGCGTCCTGCATGGTGCGCTGCTGCAACTGCATGTTTATGAGATAACTCAGGATCAACATCCATATAGAGATTGACGCAGACCATATGTCGAGCGACAACTTTGGCATTTTCTGCCGACAAACTTAAAAGTTCAGCGCGAACGCTCTTCTCGAGCTCTTCACCAGTAACGTCTTCAGGAATATCCGGCTCAAAGATGCGCGGTCTAATTCGAGATTGATCGCGCTCTTGAGGTGCAGGCCGAAACCCGCGTGGATCGCTGACTTCACGGCCTTGAGAGACTTGGCGTGTAGCGCCTGCTCTATCGGAGCGGCCTCCGCGAGCCGGACGTTCTTCTCGCGATTGGGGACGACTTGAAGATGGACGACCAGATGCAGGACGACCAGATGCAGGACGTGCGGAAGGGCGACCGTTAGATGGTCGCGCTGGCCGATCGCTATTTCTTGGACGCTCTTCCATGTACCACTCCCGACAGATAGATCTAAAAAGCTTCTTAAGTTTAACTTCCTTGAATCAAAAAATTGATGAGGAAATAAAAAAGGGGCGCTTAAAAATAAGCGCCCCTTTTTATAAAAGAAGTCCGGCGACGTTCTACTCTCCCACAAGGTCACCCGTGCAGTACCATCGACGCTGAGAGGCTTAACTTCCGGGTTCGGAATGGGACCGGGTGTTTCCCTCTCGCTATGGTCGCCGAAACGCTATTGAGTTTTTGGCATGAACCTACGAAAAGTAAGTCTGATCAAAAATTAATTTGATCTACTTATTCGTGGTTCTCGACCGTATCTCGAGAACCACACAGTGGACGCGTAGCAACTTTGTAGTTAAATCCTCGGCCTATTAGTAGTGGTCAGCTCCAAGTCTTGCGACTCTTCCACTTCCACCCTATCAACCCAGTAGTCTCCTGGGGGCCTTACTTGGTAAACCAATGAGAAACCTAATCTTGAAGCGAGCTTCCCGCTTAGATGCTTTCAGCGGTTATCCCTTCCGAACGTAGCTAATCGGCGGTGCTCCTGGCGGAACAACCGACACACCAGAGGTTCGTCCGACCCGGTCCTCTCGTACTAGGGTCAGCCCTTCTCAAGTTTCTTACGCGCACAGAAGATAGGGACCGAACTGTCTCACGACGTTCTGAACCCAGCTCGCGTGCCTCTTTAATGGGCGAACAGCCCAACCCTTGGGACCTACTCCAGCCCCAGGATGAGACGAGCCGACATCGAGGTGCCAAACCTTGCCGTCGATATGGACTCTTGGGCAAGATCAGCCTGTTATCCCCGGGGTACCTTTTATCCGTTGAGCGACGGCGCTTCCACAAGCCACCGCCGGATCACTAGTTCCTGCTTTCGCACCTGCTCGACATGTCTGTCTCACAGTTAAGCTCCCTTGTGCACTTACACTCGACACCTGATTACCAACCAGGTTGAGGGAACCTTTGAGCGCCTCCGTTACTTTTTAGGAGGCGACCGCCCCAGTCAAACTACCCACCAGACACTGTCCCTGATCCGGATTACGGACCGAGGTTAGAAGTTCAAAACGATCAGAGTGGTATTTCAACGATGACTCCACAAACACTGGCGTGCCCGCTTCAAAGTCTCCCACCTATGCTACACAAACCGTTCCGAACACCAATATCAAGATATAGTAAAGGTCCCGGGGTCTTTCCGTCTTTCTGCGCGTAACGAGCATCTTTACTCGTAATGCAATTTCGCCGAGTTTACGGATGAGACAGCGCTCAAGTCGTTACGCCATTCGTGCAGGTCGGAACTTACCCGACAAGGAATTTCGCTACCTTAGGATGGTTATAGTTACCACCGCCGTTTACTGGGGCTTAAGTTCTCAGCTTCGCCTTGCGGCTAACCAGTCCCCTTAACCTTCCAGCACCGGGCAGGCGTCAGTCCGTATACATCGTATTGCTACTTCGCACGGACCTGTGTTTTTGGTAAACAGTCGCTTGAGCCTGGTCTCTGCGGCCTTCCGACGCTTCGGAGGAAAACTCCTACACGTCAAAGGGCCCCCCTTCTCCCGAAGTTACGGGGGCATTTTGCCGAGTTCCTTATCCATAATTATCTCGATCGCCTTGGTATTCTCTACCTGACCACCTGTGTCGGTTTCGGGTACGGGTCACTTATTTTCTCGCTAGATGCTTTTCTTGACAGCATAGGATCATCCACTTCGCCTTACGGCTCGGCATCAGCTCTCAGGCATGTGTTACGCGGATTTGCCTACGTAACGCCCTACGACCTTACCCCGGGACAACCATCGCCCGGGTTGGACTGCCTTCCTGTGTCACACCATTGCTGAACTACTACGAACGTGGGGTCAGCGGTTCCATCAACCTGACAAAAGCCAGATCAACTTCACGGCCTTAGCGCTATTCGGCTCGTTCTGGGCGAAAATAAGCGAGTACTGGAATATCAACCAGTTGTCCATCGACTACGCCTGACGGCCTCGCCTTAGGTCCCGACTTACCCTGGGCGGATTAGCCTGGCCCAGGAACCCTTGGTCTTTCGGCGGAGGGGTTTCTCACCCCTCTCTCGCTACTCATGTCTACATTCTCACTCGTGTGACTTCCACGGCTAGATTCCTCTGCCGCTTCACCAGTCACACGACGCTCTCCTACCCATCCAAGCTCCTGGATCTTGCGACCGGGATAGTGCTTGAATGATAGAACTTCGGTGCTGTGCTTGAGCCCCGTTACATTGTCGGCGCGAAATCACTTGACCAGTGAGCTATTACGCACTCTTTTAAGGGTGGCTGCTTCTAAGCCAACCTCCTGGTTGTCTATGCGACTTCACATCCTTTTCCACTTAGCACAGGCTTTGGGACCTTAGTTGCTATTCTGGGTTGTTTCCCTCTCGACCATGAAGCTTATCCCCCACAGTCTCACTGCTGCGCTCTCACTTACCGGCATTCGGAGTTTGGCTGATGTTGGTAATCTTGTAGGACCCCTCGACCATCCAGTAGCTCTACCTCCGGTAAGAAACACGCAACGCTGCACCTAAATGCATTTCGGAGAGAACCAGCTATCACGAAGTTTGATTGGCCTTTCACCCCTACACACAGCTCATCCCCTAATTTTTCAACATTAGTGGGTTCGGTCCTCCACGCGGTCTTACCCGCGCTTCAACCTGGCCATGCGTAGATCACCTCGCTTCGGGTCTAGATCGTGCTACTCAAACGCCCTATTCAGACTCGCTTTCGCTACGGCTTCCCCTCGACGGGTTAACCTTGCAACACGACACTAACTCGTAGACTCATTCTTCAAAAGGCACGCTGTCACAACTTACGTCGCTCCAACGGCTTGTACGCACACGGTTTCAGATTCTATTTCACTCCCCTTTCGGGGTTCTTTTCACCTTTCCCTCACGGTACTAGTCCGCTATCGGTCATCAGAGAGTATTTAGGCTTAGCGGGTGGTCCCGCCAGATTCATACCGAATTCCTCGAGTTCGGTATTACTTGGGATACCAATAAAGAGTTAACTAAGTTTCGACTACGGGGTTCTCACCCTCTATGACTGGCTTTCCCACGCCATTCATCTACTTAGCTAGTTTTTGACTCTTTGATCAAACGGCAGTCTGATCTAATTGGTCCCACAACACCCATACTGCAACGCCTGCCGGCTTGGCACAGTATCGGTTTGGCCTCTTCCGTTTTCGCTCGCCACTACTAACGGAATCACGGTTGTTTTCTCTTCCTGTGGGTACTGAGATGTTTCACTTCCCCACGTTCCCTTTATCCACCCTATATATTCAGATGGCAATAACTGGACATTACTCCAGCTGGGTTTCCCCATTCGGAAATCCTCGGATCAAAGCTCGTTTGACAGCTCCCCGAGGCTTATCGCAGCCTACTACGTCCTTCATCGGCTTCTGATGCCAAGGCATCCGCCATGTGCGCTTAATAATTTGACCACAAAGATGCTCGCGTCCACTGTGTAGTTCTCAAAATACGGGCGGTACTCAATAAGAGTTGAGACTTACACGATCAATGATGTGCAGTATCTCTTCTTATTAAGTCCTAGAGGTTTGGCGCTAGCCGTCCCCTCAGGACCCAACAACGTGCCTAGTTGAAATTCGATAGACGCTAATTTTCCACTCCCACCAACTAATAAAAGTTAGGGGCTGTACTAATTGCGAAATCTTAAATAAACCTAAGTCAATGCTCCACTTATGAGCCGAGTAGTTGAATGAAGCTAACTATTAGCATCTCTACTCGATGCTCCTTAGAAAGGAGGTGATCCAGCCGCACCTTCCGGTACGGCTACCTTGTTACGACTTCATCCCAATCACCGATCCCACCTTTGGCAGCTCCCTCCTTGCGGTTGGGCCACTGACTTTGGGTGTTACCGACTTTCGTGATGTGACGGGCGGTGTGTACAAGCCCCGGGAACGTATTCACCGTAGCGTTGCTGATCTACGATTACTAGCAACTCCGACTTCATGGGGTCGAGTTGCAGACCCCAATCCGAACTGAGACTGGCTTTCTCGGATTCGCTCCACCTTGCGGTATCGCAGCCGTTTGTACCAGCCATTGTAGCATGCGTGCAGCCCAAGACATAAGGGGCATGATGATTTGACGTCATCCCCACCTTCCTCCGAGTTAACCCCGGCAGTCTCCTGTGAGTCCCCAACTAAATGCTGGCAACACAGAACGAGGGTTGCGCTCGTTGCGGGACTTAACCCAACATCTCACGACACGAGCTGACGACAACCATGCACCACCTGTATACAGACCTTGCGGCTATGACATCTCTGCCATATTCCTGTATATGTCAAGCCTTGGTAAGGTTCTTCGCGTTGCGTCGAATTAAGCCGCATGCTCCGCTGCTTGTGCGGGGCCCCGTCAATTCCTTTGAGTTTTAATCTTGCGATCGTACTCCCCAGGCGGGGCGCTTAATGCGTTAGCTGCGTCGCACAAACCGTGGAAGGTTCGCACAACTAGCGCCCACCGTTTACGGCGTGGACTACCAGGGTATCTAATCCTGTTCGCTCCCCACGCTTTCGCTCCTCAGTGTCAGTATTGGCCCAGAGACCTGCCTTCGCCATCGGTGTTCCTCCTGATATCTGCGCATTCCACCGCTACACCAGGAATTCCAGTCTCCCCTACCAAACTCTAGCTCGACCGTATCGGATGCAGGTCAGGGGTTGAGCCCCTGATTTTCACATCCGACGTATCGAACCACCTACGAGCTCTTTACGCCCAATAATTCCGGACAACGCTTGCACCCTATGTATTACCGCGGCTGCTGGCACATAGTTAGCCGGTGCTTCTTCTGTAGGTACCGTCACTTTCGCTTCTTCCCTACTGAAAGAGGTTTACAACCCGAAGGCCTTCATCCCTCACGCGGCGTCGCTGGGTCAGAGTTTCCTCCATTGCCCAATATTCCCCACTGCTGCCTCCCGTAGGAGTCTGGGCCGTGTCTCAGTCCCAGTGTGGCCGGTCGCCCTCTCAGGCCGGCTACCCGTCGTCGCCTTGGTGAGCCATTACCTCACCAACAAGCTGATAGGCCGCGAAGTCATCTTCAACCGAAAAACTTTCCAGCCCCGATCATGCGATCAAGGCTCATATCCGGTATTAGCCCCGGTTTCCCGGAGTTATCCCAGAGTTGAAGGCAGATTCTTCACGTGTTCCTCACCCGTTCGCCGCTAATTCACACCCGAAGGTGCTTCATCGCTCGACTTGCATGTGTTAAGCACGCCGCCAGCGTTCGTCCTGAGCCAGGATCAAACTCTCCATAGAAAGTTTTTTTCATGGCTTACGAGACAAACAAACTGTCGTTTATTTTGTCTTTACCAAAGGAAATCAACGAGTATTTCCAGGCGCTATAAATAGCGTCTGGTACATACTTCATTGAAGTATTTATTTGAGAAGGCGCTTAATTGTTTGCACAATAAAGTAAGCCTTCTCGGCATTGACTTATGGCACGCTGTTGAGTTCTCAAGGTACGGATGCGCACTGCAAGCAGGAATTTCTTCCTTTTTTCAGGGCAGACCGCCAAATCTAGTCCATGGCAACAAGCACGGTCAAACCGCCTTGTTTCGGCCTAGATCGGGAAGTTGTGCTGTACGGCCTCGTAAAAGTCCGTTCCACAGCAAGGAGCGCAACTATAGGGGGTTGGGCCAAGGGGGGTCAAATCGGGTCCGCTCCCCCTGGGCCAATTGACCTCTTTATGGAGGAAATAGCAAAAATCCTCACTTTTATGCGTACAAAGTGAGGATTTTGGCGAATATCTAAGACCTTAAATTAGCTCTACCGCAGCTAGGTCGCGCTTACCCTTTCGCAAAACCGCATATTTACCGCATAAAAAGTGGCTTTTTTCGAGACGGAAGTCTTCGCCCGAAATCTTCTCATTATTGAGATATGCGCCACCTTCTTTAACGATGCGTCGGGCGGCAGATTTTGAGTCGACAAGCCCAGTCGCTGCCAAAAGATCGACCCATGTCGGAATCTCTTCTCCACTCTTTACTTGAGTACGTGGAAGTTCTGCAAGAGCTGCAGAGAGCGTTGCTTCATCTAATTCAGTGATGTCACCTTGGCCAAAGAGCGCGCGAGCTGCAGCTTCGACTCGTTGACAAATTTCAGGACTATGAACGAGTGATGTTAATTCACGAGCGAGTTCGCGATGTGCTTCACGAGCACCAGGATTCTCGTTATGAGTTTTTTCTAGCGCCTCAATCTCTTCACGTGACTTAAATGAGAAGACCTTAAGGAACTTGATGACATCTTTATCATCTGAGTTAAGCCAGTATTGGAAGAAGGCATAGGGCGATGTCATTTCAGGATCAATCCAGACCGCACCACCCGCAGTCTTACCGAACTTCGAACCATCTGCCTTCGTTAACAATGGAACTGTCAGTGCATGTGCTGATCCACCTTCTGCGCGACGAATAAGATCTAGGCCTGCAGTGATATTCCCCCACTGATCTGAACCACCTATTTGAAGTGTGCAGTTGTATTTGCGGTAGAGCTCGAGATAATCCATAGATTGCAAAACTTGGTATGAAAATTCGGTGTATGAAATCCCATCTTTCTCAAGACGTGCAGAGACTGCGTCCTTATTGAGCATCTGATTAACGCTAAAATGCTTTCCGATATCGCGCAAGAATTCGATGGCAGACATCGGAGCTGTCCAATCCAGGTTGTTAACCATCTTTGCCGGGTTCTGCTTTGTTTCGAAATCCATAAACTTCGAGAGCTGGGCAGTCATTCGCTTTACCCACTGCTCAACGACGTCAGTTGTATTAAGTGTTCGTTCTTCATTCTTGCCACTGGGGTCTCCCACAAGGCCTGTTGCTCCCCCAATTAAAGGAAGCGTGTGATGTCCTGCCAGCTGAAAACGACGGAGAACAAGGAGAACTACGAGGTTTCCCACATGGATGCTCGGTGCAGTTGGGTCGGTGCCGAGATAGAGCGTGATCGGCTTTTTGAGCGCCTCACGGAGCTCTTTCTCATCGGTGGTCTGAGAAATAAGGCCGCGCCATTTAAGGTCATCGATTAGATCTGTCATCTCGTTCTTCACGCACCCATCATCTCTGAAAAAGCCTTCGCCTTGTCGGTAAATTCCTTTGAGTACGCTGCGGTGATTGCTCTCGCCTCCTTAATTTGAGCTTTAAAGGATGAAGGAGAAGTTCCACCCACTGTTGTACGCGATTCCAGAGCGCCCTGAACTGTGAGCACTTCTCGCACATCACTCTTGAGAGAAGGATGAATGGATACGAACTCGTCATCCATCAATTGATGGAGCTGACGACCCGTTGATTCGCAGAGAGCTACGCACTTACCTGCGGCCTCATGTGCATGGGCAAATGGAACCTTAGCTCGTACCAAGTAATCGGCAATTTCGGTAGCAAGTGAGAAGCCAAGTGGCGCAGCCAGCGCCATCTTCTCGCGATCAAAATCAGTTGTTGCAACCATACCTGTTACTGCAGGAAGAACGAGAAGAACTGTATCGATAGAATCAAAGAGCGGTTCTTTATCCTCTTGCAGATCACGGTTATATGCGAAAGGTAAACCTTTCAGCATTGTGAGAACCCCAGTGAGATTTCCAACCAATCGTCCTGCTTTACCGCGAGCAAGTTCTGCCATATCCGGATTCTTCTTCTGCGGCATGATTGATGATCCGGTTGAATATGCGTCAGCGACCTTTGCCCAACCAAATTCAGTAGTTGCCCAGATGCACCACTCTTCACCGATACGAGATAGATGAATGCCAACCATGGAGAGAATAAAGAGCGCCTCGGCAACAAAGTCGCGATCTGATACGCCATCGATTGAGTTGGCAGCGCTCGATGTAAATCCGAGGTTGGCAGCTGTTACTTCAGGTGAGAGCGGCAGAGATGATCCTGCCAAGGCGCCTGAACCCAATGGGCTTACGAGAGCACGGTCGAGCCAATCGTGAATACGATCGAGATCGCGTGAGAAACCCTGTACATGCTTAGCGATCTCATGGCCAAAGAGAACTGGTTGCGCGTGCTGCAGATGAGTAAAGCCTGGCGCTGGCGCATCGCCATATTCGCTTGCCTTCGCAATGAGCGCGCTCTGTAGCGCCAACACCTGCTGAGCAACCTCAATCATGTGATCAATTGCGTAGAGGCGAAGATCTGTAGCAACTTGGTCATTGCGGGAACGGCCTGCGCGAAGAGAGCCTCCGATAGCGCCGAGTTTCTCAGTTAAACCTCGTTCGAGCGCGCTATGAACATCTTCATCTGTATCGATAGCAACGAAGGCGCCTGAGGCGACCTCAGTAATCAGCTCATTGAGCGCGCTGCGAATGGGGCTGGCAACTGAATCTTCTAGGAGTCCACTCGACTGCAGCACAGCTAGATGAGCCAAAGATGAGCGAAGGTCATAGGGCGCCAAACGCCAGTCGAAGTGCACGCTACGAGAGAGTGCAAAGACTGCGTCAGCTGGTGTTTGCGAGAAACGTCCACCCCAGAGCGCCATTATTTGCTTCCTCTTCTCTTGATCCCACCGTAAGCGAGTAATTCTCTCGCGAGTTGGGCTCCACCGCTGGCTTTTCTGGATACAACGAGGACCGTGTCATCACCTGCAATAGTGCCGATAATCTCGGTAATTCCAGAGTGATCGAGAGAGCTAGCCAATAATTGCGCTCCCCCAGGTGGGGTGCGCACTACTGCGAGATTGCCGCTCGCCTCAACAGAGAGGATGAGGTCAGATGGAACCGGCATTGTGCGAGAAATAGATTCATCATCGCTCTCTGAGATTTTATAGATTGATTCACCACTTGCAGCGCGCCCCCGGACAGCGCCAATCTCTTCAAGGTCGCGACTGGCTGTTGCTTGCGTGACAACAAACCCGGCCTTCTTCAATTGCTTCACCAGATCAGATTGTGAATGGATGAGCCCTGCCTTGATAAGAGCTATCGCCTTTGCTCTACGTGCGCTCACGCTAGACATGAGTAACCTCCTTGAGAGCCTTGGTGAATATCGCTACAAATTTCTCAGCTTGCTTCATCGAAACGTTGAGCGCTGGCGCTAAACGAATAGTTCTATCTCCTGGTGCGTTGATAAGCGCCCCAAGTTCTTGACACTTCTTTACAACTGACTTGGCAACTGGTTTATCTAACGTCACACCAATAAGAAGTCCAGCACCACGAACTTCTGTGACACCCTCAATGAGCGCGAGTTCGGCGAGCAGAAACGCTCCTACCTCATCCACATGCGCGAGAATCTTCTCTTTCTCAATTGAAGAGATAACCGCCAGAGCTGCTGCAGTTGCAACAGGATTGCCACCAAAGGTGGAACCGTGATCGCCTGCTTCAAATAACTTCGATGCAGAACCGAGGGCAATCATTGCGCCGAGTGGAAGTCCCCCACCGAGCCCCTTAGCCAGCGTGATCACATCAGGTTTGATTCCCGAATACTCATAGCCGAACCAATCTCCCGTGCGACCCATTCCTGTTTGAACGCAATCGAAAACTAAGAGCGCCCCGTTGTCATCACAATACTGTCGTAGATTTTTAAGGTAATCCACAGGTGGAACTATGACACCGGCTTCTCCCATGATTGGTTCAACAATTACCATCGCAGTCTTCTTGGTGATAGCGCGCTTTATCGCTGATGAATCACCGAATGGAACGTGTTTGATTCCCTTGATAAGTGGCTTAAAAGGATTTCGTTTGGAAGGTTGACCCGTGAGCGAGAGCGCGCCCATCGTGCGGCCGTGGAATGCCTCTTGCGTTGCTACAACTTTATATTTGCCAGTCTTACGAGAGAGTTTGAGCGCTGCTTCATTAGCTTCAGCACCTGAATTACAGAAGAAGACACGGGCACTCTTATCGCCAGTCATCTTCTGAAGTTTTTCGGCCAGCTCTAAAACATTTGGGTGGGCATAGAAATTGCTGACATGGCCGAGCGTTGAAATCTGCTTGCTGACCGCCTTAACGATCGCAGGATGTGCATGTCCCAACACATTGGTGGCGATTCCAGCCAAGAAATCAAGATAGGTATTGCCATTGACGTCCGTAACAACCGATCCTTTGCCTGAGACAAGTTCGATAGTCGGAGTCCCGTAATTATCTTGAATAGCTCTCTGCCAACGCTTCATGCAACCACCAACGTTCCGCCCACACCTAAGAGAGCATCTCTAAGAGCCGATGGATTTGTTCCATCGATAATTCGTACCGACTTTGCCCCTGCTGCGATTGCATCGAGACAGGCTTGAACTTTAGGAGCCATTCCTTCGGCAAAGCTCGCTTTCAGTGGCTCCAATTCCTGAGCGGAGATTGATTCAATAAGCGAGCCTTTGTCAGGCCAATTCTTATAGATTCCTGCGACATCAGTCATGATGATGAGCCACTGTGCATCGAGGGCTCCCGCAATCGCTGCTGCTGCCAAATCTGCATTGACGTTATAGCCATGTGCGCCATCTTCACTTGTCGCTATTGGAGATATCACCGGAACCTTGCCTGCTGCAACAAGTTCATTTACCGCCTTCGGATTCACTGATGAAATGACTCCAACGAGGCCGAGATCAGCGGGAGTTCCATCGACCAAGGTGGTGAGAGCTTTCGCTACAAGAGTTCCTGAAGATCTTCCAGAGATTGCAACGGCGTTTACGCCATGATCGGCGAGGGAACGCGCAACCGATGGCCCCACTTCATGAGCTAACACTCGCTCAACAACTTCAAAGGTTTCAGGGGTCGTGACTCTAAATCCGCCTATAAAGGATGTCTCGATAGCGGCGGCTTTTAGCGCTTCACCGATCTGAGGACCGCCACCATGGACTACGACTGGTGTAACTCCGGTAGCGATCGCATCGGAGATAGCCCTCGCAAAGGCGCCGTGTTCATCTGTCATAGCGTGGCCACCGAATTTGATAACGATCATGTTGAGTACGCCGAGTTCTCGTGGACATAGTCATGAGAAAGATCGTTGGTCATGACTGTAGCCGTTGCACTTCCCACATTGAGATTCACTTCAAGGTTTACCAGGCGATCTGAAAATGAAACTAGGTTCTTATCTTCAAATGGTGCTGAGTTTTTAGCAACATGAACACCATTGAGAATGACATCGATATTGAGGGCATCCATCTGGGCATCAGCAGTTCCGACTGCCGCCAATACTCGACCCCAGTTTGGATCTGCTCCAAAGATTGCGCATTTAAGGAGATTGTTTCGAGCACACGCACGCGCGACTTCAACCGCATCCTCTTCAGTATCTGCGCCCTTAATCGTGATCACCACAGTTTTTGTCGATCCCTCTGCATCTGCAATGAGCTGCGATGCAAGCGAACCACAAATATCCATAAGAGCGCTCTCGAGTTCGCTCTCTGAGAGGGCTACTCCCGAAGCTCCACTGCCCATCAGCAGCACAGTGTCATTGGTTGAAGTGCACCCATCAGAATCGATGCGGTTATAGGTGCGATCGGCCACACGTGTGAAAATCTCTTGTGCACTATCAGGCAAAACAGCATCGGTCATGACAACCGAGAGCATCGTGGCTAGAGCTGGCGCCAACATTCCAGCTCCCTTAGCGATACCTGCAAACTCAACGCCTTGGATTGAAACAGTCGCCACCTTCGGAACGCTATCTGTCGTCATGATCGCGCGCGATACATCATCAAGTGAATCGGTTTTTAGTTTTGCTGCAATTAATTCAAGCCCAGCGAGAATCTTTTGCATAGGCAGAAGCTCTCCGATGAGACCAGTTGAGCAGACGACTACTTCGCCTGATGAAACTCCTAGAAGCGCTCCGACCTTCTCTGCAGTCTCATGGGTATCGGCAAATCCTTGGGGACCGGTGCAGGCATTTGCCCCACCTGAGTTAAGAACAGCTGCTCGAACTAGCTTTCCCCTAGTAACTTCACGAGACCAGATAACAGGAGCAGCTACAACTTTATTGGATGTGTAGACCGCAGCTGCATCAAAGCGTGGCCCTAAATTCTCAATGATGGTGAGATCGAGTGCACCTGTTGATTTAAGCCCTGCTGCAATAGCTGCGCCGCGAAAGCCCTTTGGTAGAGATTTCATACTCCCAACCCATCAAAGGCAAGTCCTGTAGCCTCATCGAAACCACACATAATGTTTGCGCTCTGTATTGCTTGCGCGGCAGCGCCTTTTCCAAGGTTATCCAGTGCCACAGAGACGACTAGACGAGAAGAGTGTTCATCGACGGCTACCTGAATCTGAACATGATTTGATCCAGTAAGGGATGCAGTCTTAGGCATACTTCCGATGGGAAGAACTGTCAC
The DNA here is from genome assembly GCA_965267875.1 of Candidatus Nanopelagicaceae bacterium. Classification (GTDB taxonomy): domain Bacteria; phylum Actinomycetota; class Actinomycetes; order Nanopelagicales; family Nanopelagicaceae; genus Planktophila. The sequence continues at coordinate 760,072 of OZ254157.1, forward strand.
GAATTGCGAATCTTTGAAGTATTTTGTGTAGAGAGCATGTACCTCTTCGGTAGATATCTTCTTAGTTAACTTTGCAGTGATTGTTGAAAGGATTCCACGCGGCATCGGGGCGAGGATTGGCGTAAAGGAAATTTTCGCGACAGATCCCGAAAGCTTGGTCAGCGCTTGCTCAATCTCGGGGGTATGTTGATGAACTCCCCCAAACTTATATGAGGTAAGTGATCCAGCTACCTCGCTGGCGATGATGCTGATTTTTGCACTTCTTCCCGCTCCTGTTGTTCCAGAAGCGGCAACAACAACAACATCAGAGAGATCAGCGATTGAAGCTGCCGGTGCTGCACCCAATGCGATCGACGTTGCATAACAACCTGGATTAGCTACCTTTGTAGATTTTGCAATCAATGATTTGAAGGGTTCGATATCGGCAAGGCCATATGTCCACACTCCGGCGTAATCCCCGCCGTAATACTTACTCCATTGCTCGGCGCTCTCTAATCTGTAGTCAGCCCCAAGATCAACAATCTTTGCACTCGTTGGCAGGGTAGCGATGACCTTCGCCGATTCTCCATGAGGCAGAGCTAAGAAAATAAGGTCGCAATTTTTGAAGTCTGCTGCAGAGAATTCACTGAACTTCTTACCCGCATAGCTCTGCAACTGTGGGTGCACAGAAGTGATCTGCTCCCCCGCATTGGAGTGAGCTGTAATGGCGGTTACTTCGAAATGGGGATGGGATGCCAGAAGGCGCAGGAGTTCGCCCCCTGCGTAACCGCTAGCTCCTATAACACCGATTTTCATGGCGCCAGGATAGCATATTTATGCATAGCCTTGCATATTTATGCAGTGCGGAGAATAGCTCCTGTGGCCTTGACTGCCGCAGCCACCGCCGCTTCGCGCATTTCGCTTACTTCTGCGCCAGTCAGAGTTCGGTCTGGAGCACGGAAAACTAGCGAGAAGGCGAGTGAGATCTTGCCATCGCCTAACTTGTCGTAGCGATCAAAGAGGGTAATCGACTCGAGGAGTTCGCCCGCACCTGCACGCAGAGCGCTCTCGACCTGAGCAGCGCTCACATCAGAGTTAACGATGAGCGCAACATCTTGAAGAGCTGCAGGCATAGTGCCCACTGTGGTTGGTCGGACAAGGGCTGAATTTGGAAGAGCGCTCAAACCCACCGCAAAGGCGACGGAGCGTTCAGGTAGTCCGTACTTAGACACAATTCGTGGATGTAGCTCACCGGCATGAGCAACCGCTTTCCCATCAACAATGAGTTCAGCGCATCGCCCTGGATGCCAAGGTGCGAAGTCAGAGCGCTTGACTGTCCAATCAAGGTTGCAGAGCTGCAAGATATCTTGCGCAAATGCGATTGCATCCTGCCAGTTGTAGTCACGAGCTTTGCCTTGCCAATCTTCGTTCTCAACTTTTCCGACCAGGAGCCCTGCTACGTGATAGGCCTGAGGTGGAACGCTGGCAAAGATCTCATCAATAATCTTCTGAGTAGGTCGTTTAGATAAATCAGGAGAGATGAAGGGAACTAGCTTCTGTGAGCTACGGAAGATTGAACCCATCTCGAAGATTGCGAAGTCTTTCGCACCACGGCTGATGTTGCGCTGCGCAACTTCAATCAGCCCTGGAACGAGATGAACTCGCATCAATGGAAACTCTTCGGACATTGGATTCGCGATTCGGTAGGTCGCAGCGCGTTCGCCAACAAAACCCATGAAATCAATAGTCTCTTGGTTAGTGAATGGGAATGTCTGAACTTCGGCAAGGCCACGGCATGCCAGCATGGCACTCACTGCGCGGCGTCGCTTCTGGGTTGGAGTCAGTGATGCATGCTTCGGACGAGGAGGCAATACCGATGGAATCTTGTCATAGCCAATCATGCGGGCAACTTCTTCAGTGAAATCTGCCTGACTTAGAAGATCTGATCGCCAAGCAGGAGGATCAACCTCAAAAGACTTCTCATTCACGTCACAGCCGATAGTTCGCAGAACTTCTGCAATCTTTGCTGGCGAAATCTCAACGCCGAGGATGCGAGAAATATAGGCGGGATCAACTTTTACAACTGGAGAAAATCGCGGTTGCCCATCAACGACAGTTGCTACATGTTGGGCTGAACTATTCTCAGTCAGTAGCTGCACAAAACGCGCAGATGCGAATTCGGCAAGAGATGGGTCAACGCTGCGCTCTAGGCGGCGAGAAGCTTCAGATGACAATTTATGGCGACGTGAATTCTTAGCAACGCACACTGGGTCAAAGCGCACAGCCTCAAGTGCGATATCAGTTGTCGTCTCTGAGATTTCAGATGAAGCGCCACCCATCGTTCCGGCTAGCGCAAGAGGTTGTGCGTCATCACAGACCATAAGGTCATCTGGATCAAGTTGGCGTATCTGACCATCAAGAGTTGTAAACGGTTGCGCCTTACCTGCGCGCTTAATGGTGAGCCCACCTTTGATCTTTGACTTATCAAAAGCGTGCAGTGGTTGGCCAAGTTCGAGCATGACGTAGTTAGTGACATCAACGACGAGAGAGATTGAGCGCATCCCCATCTTCTCAATGCGGCGGCGCATCCAGAGCGGAGTCGTTGCAGATGGATCAAAATTTGAGAGGGTACGAAGGTAAAAGACTGATGCCGTTGTTGGGTCAGCTATCTTTGCAGGAACACCCTTACCGGTATCGGCAAATGTGAGACCGCGCAGCGCATCAACTGGATCTTTAAAGGGCAGATTGAGTGAACCCGCAACCTCACGTGCGATACCGCGAATACTGAGGGCGTAACCACGATCAGGGTTTACTGCGATATCGAAGATGACATCGTTAATCATCAATCCAATGATTGCATCGTCACCAATTTTTACTGTGCCTTCGGCGAAGGTCATAATTCCTGAGTGATCATCGCCTAACCCGAGCTCGCGGGCAGAGCAGATCATGCCGTTAGAAGTCTTGCCGTAAGTTTCGCGCGCACCGATAGCGAAATCCCCTGGCAACACAGCACCTGGAAGTGCTGCCACAATCAGGTCGCCGACAACAAAGTTGGTGGCGCCGCAAATGACATACCTTGTCTCTTTCTCGCCGCAGTCGAGCCCAACGTAACGCACAGGTTTCTTAAACTCAGTCAGCTCTTCAATACTCAGAACCTTCGCGAATACGAGAGGGCCAGTCAGGTCAGCGCCCTGCTTAATGATCTCTTCGACTTCGAAACCCACACGGATCAGCGCATCAGAAATCTCTTCTGCAGTGATCGATGAAGGAATCTCAACGAATTCTTGAATCCACGATAAAGGTGCGCGCATTTAGAGCCCCACTCCAAACTGGCGTGTGAAACGAAGATCGCCTTCAACAATGTCGTGCATATCCGTAATTCCGTGGCGAACCATCAAGGTGCGTTCAAGGCCCATGCCAAATGCAAAGCCAGTGTAAATATCGGTATCGATTCCGCAGGTTGTAAGTACCTTTGGATTGACCATTCCGCAACCGCCCCATTCGATCCAGCGGCCATTGAAGAAGATATCTACTTCAGCGCTCGGTTCAGTAAATGGGAAGAATGATGGGCGAAGTCGAGTAACAACATCAGGCCCAAACATGTGGCGTGCAAAGTTATCGAGCGTGCCTTTTAGATGCGCCATCGTGATGCCCTTATCGATGACGAGACCTTCCACTTGATGGAAGACAGGGCTATGCGTGGCATCCAGTTCGTCAGCGCGGAAGGTGCGCCCTGGGCAGATCATGTAAATAGGAGGCTCTTGCGTCAGCATCGAACGAATCTGTACCGGCGAGGTTTGTGTGCGAAGAACTACACCTGATTCAATAGGTTCGATAAAGAAAGTATCTTGCATTGTTCGCGCTGGGTGATCTGCTGGAATATTGAGAGCGTCAAAGTTGAGCCAACCTGATTCAAGCTCTGGCCCTTCTTCAACTGCATATCCCTGTTCGATAAAGAAGTCAGAGATCTCGTTCTTAATAATTGTTATTGGGTGTAGCCCCCCGCGGTGGCGTCGAAGTACTGGCAGGGTAATGTCGACTACCTCTTCGAGAAGTACCTTCGCATCTCGCGCTACTTCTAACTTCTCAGTAGCAACAGCTAGCGCCTTAGCAATCTCAGCCTTGGCATCCCCAATGAGTTTTCCAGCGGATGCTTTCTCATCGGGTGAAAGTGAGCCAAGGGCGCGGCTAGCAAGAGAGACGGGAGCTTTATCTCCGGTGTGTGCAAGGCGTGCAACTTTGAGAGCTTCGAGATCAGTTGCGGCAGAGAAAGCCTTCTGCGCATCGCCTATCCACGATGCAATATCTGCCGGATTCATGGCGCTAATTCTAACCTGCGACCTTTGAAGAAAGCGTGAACATTACGATAGAGGCGGCGGCCGATAAGTTCAGACTCTCGGCTCGTCCTGCCATAGGAATTGTTACTTCGGTAACTGCGGCTCCAAGTGCTGCGGCATCTACTCCCCTAGCCTCATTGCCAAAGATTGCAATGCAATCACCAGAAATTGAGAGATCGAGAATTGAGGTTTTTGCATGAGATGAAAGGAGCAACTTTTGAGCAGCAGGGAATTGCGAGGCAACACGGTCGAAAGAGATGCCTTCGTATACGGGCACGTTCCAGAGCGAACCTGCGGTTGATCGAACTACTTTTGGAGAATACATATCTACAGAATCTGGTGATGTAATCACAGCTGAGATTCCCATTGCGTCAGCTGTACGAAGAATTGTTCCAGCGTTACCGGGATCTTGAATCTCGTGAAGATAGATGAATCGTGAAGAGCCTGTCGTCTCTAGTTCTGGAATCTCTAACTCAGGTTTGTAGCAGAGTGAGATGAGCCCCTGCGGTGAGACGGTATCTGACATAGCTTTCATGACAGCTTCAGAGACTTCGACTATCTCGATTGAATTGAGATCGAGTTCAGAGATCTTTGAGAGACCGCTTTCGGTTGCATAGAGAATTTTTAGCTCAGGGCCTTCGTGGGAAGCAAGGGCTTCTCGAGCACATTGGACGCCTTCGGCGACGAAGAGACCTTGTTCGCGTCTCTCCTTTGCCCCTTTAGAACCAATAAGAGCCTTCACTCGCCCAATATGCGGCGAGTGAAGGCTCTCAATCATTGATATCTATTACTTATGCTGCTGGAAGATTCTTGCGTGAAACATCCACGAGAACCTTAAATGCAGCTGGATCGTTGGTTGCGATATCTGAAAGGACGCGACGATCGATTTCAAGACCAGATGCCTTGAGGCCCTGGATGAAGCGGTTGTATGTCATTCCATTTTCACGCGCTGCAGCGTTGATACGCTGAATCCAGAGCTGACGGAAATCGCCCTTCTTATCTTTACGATCGTTGAAGGCATAAACCATTGAGTGCGTAACTTGCTCCTTCGCCTTTGTGAAAAGACGTGAACGTTGACCGCGATATCCGCTGGCACGTTCTAAAGTTGTGCGACGCTTCTTTGCTGCGTGTACTCCGCGCTTGACTCTCATTTAGTCACGCTCCCTTACTTCAAACCAAGCATGCGCTTGGCTGTCATTGTGACGGTTGATTTTGCTGATGACTCTTGGCTCAAACGACGAGTAACGCGTGATGACTTGTGCTCCAAAAGGTGGCGCTTGCCTGCACGCTCGTGCATGATCTTTCCGGTACCTGTGACGCGGAAGGTCTTCTTCGCACCACTGTGGGTTTTCATCTTTGGCATTTATCTTCTCCTGTTACTTCGTCGTTGTGAAAATCTCTAAAACTATTGTGCGGCTGCTTCTTCTTCAGCAGCCTTCACTTTGGCAGCTCGCGCTGCCTTCTGCTCTGCTACCGCTTCGGTCTTCTTCTTCGTTGGCCCTAGGACCATCGTCATCTGTCGACCTTCTTGCTTAGGAGCGAACTCCACGAATGCAATCTCTTTTACATCTTCTGCAAGACGTTGCAAGAGTTTGTACCCGAGCTCTGGACGTGTTTGTTCACGGCCGCGGAACTTCATCGTTATCTTCACCTTGTCTCCACCTTTGAGGAACTTCTCGACTGCAGAACGCTTAGTTTCGTAGTCATGATTTTCGATCTTTGGTGTCAATCGCACTTCCTTCACCACAATGTGGGTCTGGTTCTGACGCGCTTCGCGAGCTTTCTGTGCTTCCTGGTACTTGTACTTGCCGAAGTCCATGATCTTGCACACTGGTGGATTAGCTTCGGGTGCGATCTCAACGAGATCGAGTCCGATTTCATCTGCCATTGCTAGCGCTGCTTCGATATCTACAACTCCAACTTGTTCACCGGTGTAATTGATGAGACGAATCTGGGGTGTGCGGATACGGTCGTTAATGCGCGGTTCTGTTGTGATTTCTGCTCCTATGTTCGGTTCTTGAGTATCCAAGTCGCTACAAAAAATGCGCACCGCATAGAGAGAGTAAAACTCAAATCAGTTTTACTGCCGACTAACCAATCCGCCTAAGCGAAAGAGGTGGGAGCGGTGAGCTCCTCTTGCAGCAGCCGGGGCTACTGGTCTGGGGCAAGGCTACCTGAGCGGGGGTTAAATCAAAAATCCAAGATATCTAAGCGCCCATTCCGTGCAGCCCACCATCTACATGGATGATCTCAGCTGTGGTCTTTGGGAACCAATCGCTTAGAAGCGCTACCGCAGCCTTTGCTGCAGGAACTGGATCGGTCACATCCCATTCAAGAGGGCTACGGTCATTCCAGACCTTTTCGAATTCATCAAAGCCAGGAATCGATTTAGCGGCCATCGTTCTAATGGGACCTGCTGCAACTAAGTTGATTCGTACATTCTCACTCCCCAAATCACGTGCGAGATATCGCGATGTAGACTCAAGAGCGGCCTTTGCAACACCCATCCAGTCGTACTTAGGCCAGGCAACTTGTGCATCAAAATCTAGCCCGACAATAGATGCTCCACCCTTAAAGGTTGGTCGACAAGCCATTGCAAGTGATTTTAGAGAGTATGCAGATACATGCACGGCTGTAGCAACATCTACCCAAGAAGTATTGAGAAAGTTGCCGCCCAAAGCAGCTTCAGGTGCAAAGCCAATTGAATGAACCACTCCATCAAGATGAGGCACGTGCTTTGTAACTTCGCTCGCCAACCCATCGAGATGCTCTTGGTTGGTGACATCGAGTTCGATAATGGGAGCCGATTGTGGAAGTCGACCGGCGATACGAGTTGTCAGACTAAGTGCGCGACCAAAACCGGTCAGAAGAACTGTTGCACCTTCTTCTTGTGCAATCTTGGCAATATGGAAGGCGATGGAACCATCGGTCAGTACACCTGTGACGAGAATATTCTTTCCTTGCAAGATCCCCATATTTAATGCCCCATTCCTAATCCACCATCGACCGGAATGATCGCTCCGGTGATGTAGCTGGCCTTGCTCGATGCAATGAACGAGACCACTTCTGCGATCTCTTCGGCAGAACAGAATCGTCCAAGTGGAACCTGAGCTGCGATATCACTACGACGTTTCTCATCAAGGGATGAAGTCATATCTGTCTCAACAAATCCTGGTGCGATCACATTGGCGGTAATTCCACGGCTGCCGAGTTCGCGAGCAAAGGAGCGCGCCATTCCGACCAAGCCAGATTTAGATGCGGAGTAATTGACTTGTCCGGCTGCGCCGACAGAGCCGACAACGGAACCGACAAATATCAGACGGCCACGCTTTAGTTTGAGCAGCCCCTTCGTCGCGCGCTTTGCAACTCGGAATGCACCGGTGAGATTGGCATCAATCACGCTCTCAAAATCTTCATCGGACATTCGCATCACAAGTGTGTCCTTGGTAATTCCTGCATTTGCCACGATGATCTCTGGCTGACCAATCTCGCTTTCGATTTTGGAGAAAGCAGATTCAACGCTCTGCCCATCTGTGACATCCATCTGAACGGCATCAAAACCTTCAGGTGGTGTGCCACTGCGATAGGTAATGACGACCCGATGGCCCTCTGATTGTAAGGAGCGAGCAATCGCTAAACCGATGCCACGGTTTCCACCTGTTACTAGCGCGATGGAAGTCGAGTCGCTCATGAGAGAAAACTACCCTACTGTTGCTCCATGGCTAAAGAAGATGACGTTTTCGACATCACTAGTGCGCCTACAGGTTTATCTACTGATCAGTCAGCTCGCCAGCGTCGCTATTTCATCTCCATGATGATTCGTACCGCCTGCTTTATCCTCACCGTCATTCTTCCTAGCCCTTATCGTTGGTTTGCTCTCCTTGGCGCGGTTACTCTCCCGTATATAGCGGTCGTCGTTGCCAATGCGGGTCGCGAGACAGTGATTCCAGGCGCTGCGATTTTGAAGAAGAGGCCGCGAGGAATTGAGTAAGAAGAAGGAAGAACTTTCTCTACTGAAGAGTTTCGTTGCACTGCTACTGATTGTCTTATGTTTATGGGCAGCGCAATGGCAATTTAATCGTGGATTAGATCGGCAAGCGCGTAATGACGCCATCGAAGAGAACACGGCAAGGCCTGCTGCGCCACTAGCTGCCCTAGTAAGTGATGTAGCCGCACATGAATGGCAAACCACAACTATCACCGGCTTATTTGATACAACTCAACAGATTCTTCTTCGCAACCGTTACTTCGAAGGAGTCTACGGTTTTCAACTACTCACACGTTTTGAAACTCAAGATGGCAAGAGTTTCTGGGTGGATTGCGGATGGATAAAGGCTGGCCCTAACGCTCTGACTCCCCCAGTTATCCCTGAGCTACCTGCAAACCAAGTCACTATCGAAGGACGCCTGCGGTTGGATTCTTCACTTCCACGAGGTGCCTTCTTTGCTCTTCCCAGCGATGGATCTAGCGGTCTGATCTCACAAGCAAATGCGCAATCACAATCTCAGGTTTCAGAGAATTTCTACATCGATTTACTGCGGGGCAACGATCCAGCGCTCACACCTGCTGTTGCGGCAGAACTTCCTGAGTTATCTGATGGGCCGCACATGGCATATGCCTTGCAGTGGGTCTTCTTCGGTGGATTAGTGGTCTACGGACGAATTCTAATTCGTCGTGATGTCCTGTCGGATAAAGAGCTCTGAGTAAAGTCCACCACGAGCGATTAGCTCTTCATGTCTTCCTCGCTCTTTAATTTCGCCCTTCTCTAAGACAAGTATCTGATCAGCTTCCATCACCGTACTCAAGCGGTGGGCGATCACAATTGAGGTACGACCACGCAGAGCGACTTTGAGCGCTTCATGAACGAGAGATTCATTCTCGGAATCTAGGTGCGCTGTCGCTTCATCGAGAATAACAATCGCCGGGGCTTTGAGTAGAAGTCGCGCGATAGCAAGGCGCTGCTTCTCACCTCCTGAGAGTCGGTGGCCACGTTCCCCCACCATAGTGTCGAAACCATTGGGAAGTGACTCGATCAAGTTCCAGATTTGAGCTGCTTTACATGCCTCAATCATCTCTGGCTCGGTTGCATCTTCCTTTGCATAGCGAAGATTCTCAGCGATAGTTTCGTGGAAGAGATGAGCATCTTGCATCACTACACCGATTGAGTCGCGCAGAGATTGGGCGGTGAAATCTCTGATATCAACTCCATTGATCTCGATTGCGCCTTGAGTAACGTCATAGAGCCTGGGAAGAAGAGCGCTCATTGTCGTCTTGCCCGCACCCGATGGCCCAACGATGGCTGTCATAGTTCCGGTCTCGGCTATGAATGAAATTGCTTTAAGCACTTCACCGCTATCAACGGTCTCTGGTTTTGCAGCAGATTCGAGTGATGCGAGTGATATCTCTTCGGCTCTTGGATAAGCAAACCTTACGTTTTTGAACTCAACAGTTGCGCGCTTATCTTTGAACTCTATTGCATCTGGTTTATCGGTAATCATTGGTTGTAGATCGAGCACTTCAAAGACTCGCTCAAAGGATACGAGCGCTGTCATTACATCAATGCGCACATTTGAAAGTGCCGTGAGCGGACCATAGAGACGTGCCAACAAGGCTGTGATTGCTAAGAGAGTGCCGACGGTCAAAGTTCCTGAGATTGCTAAATGCCCACCGATTCCATAGGCGAAGGCGGTAGCAATGGCAGCCACGCTGGTTATCCCAACAAAGAAGACGCGATTGAGCATCGCTGTATGAATACCGATATCTGCAACTTTGCGGGCGCGAGTTCTAAAGAAGGTTTCCTCCTTCTTTGGTTTTCCATAAAGTGCCACCAAGAGGGCTCCAGATACATTGAAGCGCTCAGTCATTGTGCTCGACATGGTTGCGTTGAGATTAAAGGAATCACGCGTCAAAGCTTGGATTCGCTTGCCTACCCACTTAGTAGGAAGGAGAAAGACCGGCAGTAGCAAGAGCGATACGACAGTGATCTGCCAAGAGAGAATGAGCATCGTCGTTACAACTAAAATCAGAGATACAACGTTGCTGACGACCCCTGAGAGCGTTCCGGTGAATGCCTGCTGTGCACCCATCACATCTGAATTGATGCGCGAAATCAGCGCACCAGTTTGAGTGCGGGTAAAGAAGGCGATTGATTGGCGTTGAATATGCGCAAATACTTGAGAGCGAAGATCATAGATAAGTCCCTCACCGATGCGCGCTGAGTACCAACGACCGAAGATGTTAAAGCCAGCGTCAACGACCGCAAGCAACCCCACAAGGAGAGCAAGTTGGGTAACAAGCTTTCCGTTTTGAGGAATTACACCTTTATCGATCAGCTCTCGCAACAATAACGGCGTTGAGATTATGAGGAGCGCTTCAATGACGACAGTGACAAGAAAAATCGAAATCTGTCTTTGGTATGGCTTTCCGTAAGAGAAGATTCGTTTGACGGTGCCCGGCTTTAACTTCTGTGATTTAACAGATGGGTCTGCAGTCATAGACCGAAAGGTCATCCACACTGCATATTGCGACATAGAAAGAGTCTAAAGGTGAATCAGGTTAATTAGACAGTGAAGCCGAGAGCGCGCAATTGTTCTCGTCCATCGTCGCTAATCTTGTCTGGCCCCCAAGGTGGCATCCAGACCCAATTAATCTTCACATCATCAGTAAAGGGTGCAAGCGCCTGTCGAGTTTGGTCCTCAATAACATCCTGCAATGGGCAGGCGGCAGAGGTCAGGGTCATATTAAGAACGGCGATGTTGTTGTCATCGACCATCATGTCGTAGATAAGACCTAAATCAACGACGTTAATACCAAGTTCCGGATCGACAACATCCTTCATTGCCTCATTGATATCTTCGATTTTTGCGACCATCTGCTTATCCTACTTTCTTATTCACTGATTCTTCGCCAGCGCTTGCACGCTCGCGTCTTTGAAAGCCATCCACCCTAGAAGAGCGCATTTAATGCGAGCTGGATATTGAGAGACTCCTGCAAGAGCGACCGCATCTTCGAGAAGGTTCTCATCTCCCGTCTGCGTTCCTTTGCTCTGCATAAGCGCCATAAATGAATCTGAGATTTCTTGCGCCTGCGCCAGAGTCTTACCAAGGACTAGGTCAGAGAGAATCGAGACGCTCGCCTGCGAAATTGAACAGCCGACTCCATCCCATGAAACGTTAGCCACAGTGTCGCCTGAGAGCGTGACGTTGAGAGTGATTTCATCGCCGCAGCTTGGATTGATGTGATGAACCTGCGCATCGAAGGTAGGGCTTAACTTCTTATGTTGTGGGTTCTTGTAGTGATCAAGAATCACCTCTTGATAAAGGTTATCGAGCTGCATTATCCGAAGTATTTCTGTGCGCTTCTGATGCCGTCGACAAGTAGATCGATATCAGCGGTGGTGTTGTACAGATAGAACGAAGCGCGCGTGGTTGCTGGTACGCCTAGCTTGCGTGTCAATGGCCATGCGCAATGGTGCCCCGTGCGAACTGCCACTCCTTGGCTATCTAAGAACTGCCCTAAATCATGAGGATGGATATCTCCGACAGTGAAAGAGAGGGTTCCACCACGCATCTCTAAATCAGTCGGTCCAACGATCGAAAGATCAGGAATTTCTAAGAGCGCCGACATTCCGTACTTCGTTAGCTCTTTCTCGTGAGAGAAGATCTGATCCATTCCAATTCTCTGTAGGTAAGTAAGCGCTGCACCTAAACCAACTGCTTGGGCCATATTTGGCACACCAGCTTCAAACTTCTTCGGCGCCTTCGCCCAGGTAGCAGATGTCATCGTGACATTCTCAATCATCGAACCGCCAGTGAGAAAGGGAGGAAGTTCATTGAGAAGATCTTCTCTCCCCCACAAGATGCCAATACCCGTTGGGCCTACAGCTTTATGTCCAGAGAAAGTCAGAAAATCTACATCTAGCTCTTTTACGTTCATCGGCATATGTGGAACTGATTGACAGGCATCGAGTACGACAACTGCACCTGCTGCATGCGCATGTTTAACAATTTCAGGAAGTGGGTTGATTGTTCCCAGGACATTTGATTGGTGCGTTAGGGCGACAACCTTGGTCTTGGAGGTGATGACCGAATCAATATTGCTCAGGTCTAGACGCCCGTCGGGAGTAACTTCAAACCACTTAAGAGTCGCTCCGGTGCGTGCCGCAAGTTGCTGCCACGGTATGAGATTTGCGTGGTGCTCCATCTCGGTAATAACAATCTCATCCCCGGACTTAAGGTGGAAGCGATTACCAGCTAGAGCGTTACCCATTGCGTAAGCCACAAGGTTGAGTGATTCAGTCGCGCTCTTGGTGAAGATAATTTCGTTGACTGATGCGCCAAGAAATTGCGCAACGACTGATCGAGCTCCCTCATAGGCATCGGTAGCCTCTTCCGCCAATTGATGCGCACCGCGATGAACGGCAGCGTTATGCATACGATAGAAATTGCTCTCAGCGTCGATAACTTCAGTTGGCTTCTGGCTAGTTGCTCCAGAATCTAAATAGACAAGGCGTTTGCCATCGCGAACTGTCCGAGAAAGTATCGGAAAATCCGCGATGACCGCGCCTGCGTTAAATGACATATTAAGCGGTGACGTACTCCGCGTAACCCTGCGCTTCAAGCTTGTCAGCAAGCTCTGGTCCGCCTTCTTCAACAATGCGTCCATTTGCAAAGACATGTACGAAGTCAGGCTTGATGTACTTCAAGATTCTTGTGTAGTGAGTAATCAAGAGGATGCCATGGTTATTGGCTTCCTTAGCGCGCACTACTCCTTCAGAAACGATGCGGAGCGCATCAACATCAAGACCAGAATCTGTCTCATCAAGAATGGCGAACTTTGGCTTGAGAAGTTCAAGTTGCATGATTTCATGGCGCTTCTTCTCGCCACCAGAGAATCCTTCATTGACATTTCTCTGAGCAAATGATGGATCCATCTTCAGTGACTCCATCGCGCTCTTTACTTCGCCTACCCATTCACGCAACTTTGGAGCTTCGCCACGAAGAGCGGTAGCTGCAGTACGTAAGAAGTTAGAGACAGATACTCCGGGTACTTCTACCGGGTACTGCATCGCTAGGAATAGTCCTGCCTTAGCGCGCTCATCGACAGACATTTCAAGGACATCTTCGCCATCGAGCGTGACTGTGCCTTCGGTGATGGTGTACTTAGGATGGCCTGCAATTGAATACGCCAGAGTTGATTTACCTGAACCATTTGGGCCCATGATTGCGTGAGTTTCGCCTGACTTAATGGTCAGATCTACTCCCTTAAGAATTTCTACTGCGCCTTGCTCGGTCTCGACAGATACTTTCAATCCGCGAATTTCTAGAGTGCTCATATCTATCTCCGTTACATCTCTACCGTGACGGAGTCTCCGTCGACAGTTACTGAATAGGTCTTAATGGGTGCTACTGCTGGAGGCGTTAACGCCTCTCCAGTGCGAAGATCAAACTCAGCTCCATGGAGCCAGCATTCGATCTTGAAATCTGTGACATCACCTTCTGAAAGAGATGCATCTGAGTGGCTGCAGACATCATTGACTGCGAAGACCTGGTCGCCCACACGAGTGACGCAGATGGATTCGCCGTTCTTCTCAATGCGAACAGGCTTACCTGCTTGAAGTGATGAAAATGCAAGATCAGACATTTACTTACCAGCCTTTGCAAGTTCGCCATCAATACGAGCCATGATGCGTTCCTGAATCTCTTCAATGCCAATTTCAGAGACAATTTCATTAAAGAATCCGCGCACTACCAGGCGGCGCGCATCATCCATATTGATTCCACGCGACATTAAGTAGAAGAGCTGCTCATCATCAAAGCGGCCTGTCGTAGATGCATGTCCTGCCCCTACGATTTCACCGGTTTCGATCTCAAGGTTTGGAACTGAATCAGCTCGCGCCCCATCTGAGAGCAATAAGTTACGGTTGAGTTCGTAGGTATCTGTGCCCTCTGCGGCAGCGCGAATAAAGACATCACCAATCCAAACTGTATGGGCCTTATCTCCAGCAAGTGCTCCTTTGTAGTTTACGCGGGACTTTGCATTTGGAACTTTGTGATCGACAAACATGCGGTGTTCGAAGAACTGGCCGGCAGTTGCAAAGTAAACGCCAGATAGATCGCATGATGCGCCAGGTGCGATGAAATCAACAGTTGGAAGTAGGCGAACTACATCTCCCCCGACGGTGACAACAATTGACTTAAATGTTGCATCGCGATCGACAATCGCGTGATGGCGCGCAGCATGAATTGTCTTGCCTCCCCACTCTTGCAGGGCGATAAGAGTCAGATGAGCACCCGGTTCAACAACGATCTCTAAATCTTCCGCAAGATGAGTGTCACCCGTGTTCTCAATGACTACGACTGATTTGGAATGGTTGCCTGCCTTGATGAGAACTCGTGAGAACTCAGCTGCGTCAGTACCAAAAGAGGATCGATTGAGCATAATTGGCTCTGCGATCTCTGCGTTAGGTGCAATTGATAGCACCGCACCCTTGGTCGTGAACTGACGAACACGATTGACGATTACATCATCAGTCTGCGTTACGGCTTCAATCTCTTGGTGAGAAAAAGTCACACCAGTTGGAAGTGTGCCCTTTACCGCAAGTGAATTGCGCTCTACCGCGGTGGCAGAACCATCATGCATTCCACCCAAGCGTTTGAGTGGCGTAAAGCGCCATGCTTCCTCACGCCCCGTAGGGGTGTGGTTTTCAAGAACGTTCGATTGCAATGAAGACATTATCCAACTGCGCCTTCCATTTGGAGTTCAATCAGGCGGTTGAGCTCTAGCGCGTACTCCATAGGAAGTTCGCGTGCAATTGGTTCAATAAATCCACGAACAATCATCGCCATCGCTTCATCTTCATTGAGTCCACGGGACATCAGATAGAAGAGCTGATCATCAGAGATCTTAGAGACGGTCGCTTCGTGACCCATAGATACATCATCTTCACGGATATCAACATACGGATATGTATCTGAACGCGAGATTGTGTCAACGAGAAGAGCATCGCACTTCACAGTACTTGCTGAATGGTGGGCACCTTCTTGAACCTGCACAAGTCCGCGGTATGAGGTACGACCTCCACCACGAGCTACAGATTTAGAGATAACTGACGATGATGTGTAAGGAGCTGCGTGCACCATCTTTGCGCCAGAATCCTGATGTTGGCCAGGGCCAGCAAATGCGAGTGAGAGAGTTTCACCCTTTGCGTGTGGGCCCATCAACATGACAGCTGGGTACTTCATGGTGACCTTTGAGCCGATATTTCCATCAACCCATTCCATAGTTGCACCCTCGGCGCATGTTGCGCGCTTAGTTACCAAGTTGTAGACGTTGTTAGACCAGTTTTGAATAGTCGTATAACGAACGCGCGCACCCTTCTTAACAATAATTTCAACTACCGCTGAGTGCAGTGAGTCAGACTTGTAAATAGGCGCAGTACAACCTTCGACATAGTGAATGTATGAATCTTCATCAGCGATGATCAAGGTACGTTCGAACTGACCCATATTTTCGGTATTGATACGGAAGTAAGCCTGCAATGGGATATCTACGTGAACGCCCTTAGGAACATAGATAAATGAACCACCAGACCAGACAGAGGTATTGAGCGCTGCAAACTTGTTATCGCCCACTGGAATAACAGTTGCGAAATACTCTTTGAAGAGCTCCGGGTGCTGCTTGAGAGCGCTATCGGTATCAAGGAAGATGACGCCCTGCTTCTCGAGGTCTTCACGGATTGAGTGATAGACAACCTCTGATTCGTATTGGGCTGCAACGCCCGATACCAGACGCTGCTTTTCAGCTTCTGGGATGCCTAGTCGATCGTAGGTATTCTTGATGTCATCTGGAAGGTCTTCCCATGTTGTCGCCTGCTTCTCGGTAGAGCGAACAAAGTACTTGATGGTGTCGAAGAAGATTCCTGAAAGATCAGATCCCCACGATGGCATTGGCTTCTTGTAGAAGAGGTCTAACCCTTTAAGGCGCAGGTCGAGCATCCACTGCGGTTCACTCTTCTTAGAAGAGATATCGCGAACAACTTCTTCGCTTAAGCCACGCTTGGCATTAGAGCCCGCATCATTACTATCTGACCAGCCGTATTCATAATTGCCGAGGCCATCGAGTTCAGGATGTGCTGTTGTCATTTGGTCGCCTTTCCAGCGGTTATCGTTCTTGTAGATTGAGTGATCTTTGTCTTTGTTGTTACTCGGGAAAGATTTGGAATGTACGTTGTGCAGACGCCATCACCGTGTGCAATTGTGGCAAGACGCTGCACATGGGTTCCAAGAATCTTTGAGAAGGCCTCGGTCTCTGCCTCGCAGAGCTGTGGAAACTCAGCTGCAACGTGTGCAATCGGGCAATGATGTTGACAGAGTTGATCACCTGTTGGCTTGCTCTCAATGCTGGCGGCATATCCCTGCTCAGTAAGGAAAGTGGCAAGCGCCTGATTCTTCTGAGACTTCTTTGCCATGAATGTAACTGCCTTGCGCTCGATATCATCTGCGCGAGATTGCGCGAAAGCTTGAACGAGTTGGCCATTTGATTGCGCCGACATAAATTTCAGGGCAGCGACTGCTAAGTCATCGTAAGAGTGCTCAAACTTTTCTCGCCCACCATCGGTCATCACAAAAACTTTTGAAGGGCGGCCACGACCACGGCTGAGCGCCTGATGCGGCTCGCGCGCTTCGAGAATTCCATCAAGAACGAGAAGATCGAGGTGGCGGCGAATACCTGCCGGTGTGAGGCCAAGACGCTCGCCTAGGGTGACAGCGGTCGACGGACCATTTTCCAGGACAGAGCGAGCGATAGCCTCGCGGGTGCTCAGGTCGTCGATTTTCACAACACTATTGTGTCGTAATTCCCTAGCCCCTGCCAGTTGAAGAGAGGCGCGGCGAGAGGCAAAGGTCCTAGGCTACGAGCGTGAGTCAAACGCGCACAATTGCACGCCGAGTACTCGGCCCCCTTACGGGCCTACTTCTCTTCCTTCAAGCAGCTCTCGTTCTGACCGGTGGCGCTGTTCGCCTCACCGGATCTGGAATGGGCTGCCCAACATGGCCAGAGTGCGTTCCTGGTTCCTATCTCCCTGTTGAGGGTCAAGCAGAGGGCGCCTTGCATGCGTGGATTGAATTTGGAAATCGACTTCTTACCTTCGCGCTCTTCTTCGCAGCAGTTGCCACCTTAATTGCAGTTGTGCGAAGCGGTCGTCGCGATCTCCGTTTTCTTGCCGCAACTCAGATCCTTGGAATTTTGGCGCAGGGAGTCCTCGGCGGAATCACTGTTCTTACACATCTGAATCCACTCTCGGTCGCATCACACCTACTTCTCTCGATTATCTTGATTGCTGCCGCGACATCGTTACATTCACGCCGCCATCATCCGCAGGTACGAACCTCATCTACTCAAGTGAGAATCTCGCGACTATCTCTTGCTCATATTGTTGTTGCCTTTATAGCAATTGCTATCGGAACTTTGGTAACGGGTAGCGGTCCACACGCCGGTGATGTTGATGCTCCCCGACTCGACTTTGATATCTCCACGATTACACGATTGCATAGCTCATCTGTCTGGCTCTTGTTGATTCTTACCTTTATCTTTTATCGTTCTAAAGATCTCCGTTTTGAAACGAAGAAATGGCTCAATATCTTTATTTTGCTGACAATCGCACAAGGCGCTCTTGGCTATATTCAATATTGGTTAGCAGTACCCGAACTCCTAGTTGGTTTCCATCTTTTAGGTTCAGTCTTGGTATGGATCGCAGCGTGGCGAATCCGTCTATCAGTTGTAAGAAAACACGCTTAAGGAGAAGAGATGACAAAGATCGCCGGTTGGAGTGAGCTAGACGATAAGGCGGTAGCAATCGCCCGTGCACTCGCTATGGATGCCGTACAGAAGGTTGGCAATGGCCATCCCGGAACTGCAATGTCGCTTGCTCCGGTTGCCTACAACCTCTTTCAGCGTCACCTCGTTCACGATCCAGCAGATCCACATTGGCTCGGTCGTGACCGTTTCATTCTCTCCTGTGGCCACTCATCGCTGACTCTCTACACACAACTCTTCTTCAGCGGTTACGGACTCGAGATGGAAGATATGCAGTCATTCCGTACTTGGGGATCACTGACTCCAGGCCATCCTGAGTTTGGCCATACCGCAGGCGTTGAGATGACGACGGGCCCACTAGGTGCAGGCGTTGCAACAGCAGTTGGCTTTGCCATGGCAGCTCGCTATGAACGTGGGTTGCTTGATCCGCAAGCACCTGCAGGTTCTTCACTCTTTGATCACTCAATCTGGGTGCTCTGCTCTGATGGCGATTTACAAGAAGGTGTATCCGGAGAAGCTTCTTCCCTTGCCGGAACACAAGAGCTCGGCAATCTAAATCTTATCTACGACGATAACCGCATCTCTATCGAGGGCGATACCCACGTTTCATTTACCGAAGATGTCGCTGCGCGCTATCGCGCTTATGGCTGGCATGTTCAAGAGGTTGCAGCTCTCGCTGATGGAAATATCGATCTTGCATCACTGGATGCTGCGATGTTGGCCGCAAAGGCAGAGACGACAAAGCCATCGTTGATTCGTATGCATTCAGTGATTGCATGGCCTGCTCCAAAGTTGCGCGGCACAGCAAAATCACATGGGTCAGCGCTCGGTGATGAAGAGATTGCAGCCACAAAGAAGGAGTTAGGTCTTAACCCTGACGAAAAGTTTGCAATGCCAGTTGAAGTTTTTGCGCATGTGCGTGCAGTCAAAGACCGTGGCGCAGCAGCACATGCGGCATGGAATAAGAAATTTGATGCATGGAGCGCAGCTAATCCTGAAAATGCGCAGATGCTCACTCGTTTGCAGAAGCGCGAACTTCCAACGGGTTGGGATTCATCTCTTCCCGTCTTTGAAGCTGGAAAAGATTTAGCTACTCGCGCAGCCTCTGGCCATGTCATCAACGCCATTGCAAAGGCGTTACCTGAATTCTGGGGTGGATCGGCAGATTTGGCCGAGAGCAATAACACGACAATTGAAGGCGGTAAATCTTTCCTTCCGGCGAGCAGTCAGATGAAGGATGCAGATCCTTACGGTCGCATTATTCACTTCGGTATTCGAGAACACGCAATGGGATCGATTCTCAACGGAATTACGCTGCATGGATTAACGCGAACATTTGGCGGAACATTTGCTGTCTTTAGCGATTACATGCGTCCGGCAGTTCGCCTGGCAGCGCTGATGGATATTCCATCAACATTTATTTGGACCCACGATTCCATTGGTCTCGGTGAAGATGGTCCAACGCACCAACCGATCGAACACTTTGCAGCTCTACGCGCAATCCCTAACTTTGCTGTTATTCGACCAGCAGATGCCAATGAAGTGGCACAGGCTTGGCGTTCAATTATGCAGCGCCAGAAGCCAGCAGGTCTCTTGCTCTCAAGGCAGAACCTGCGCACAGTTGATCGCTCGACCCATGGCGCAGCAAGTGGTGTTGATAAGGGCGCATATATCTTGAAAGATGGTTCAGCTGCTCCTCGAGTCGTCATCATTGCAACAGGTTCTGAAGTTGGAATCGCACTCGATGCGCAGATAGCTCTTGAAGCAGATGGCATCGCAACTCGCGTTGTGAGCGCCCCTTGCCTGGAATGGTTTAACGAAGAGACCGAGAGCTTCCGCACCTCCGTTATTCCAACTACAGCGCTACGAGTAAGCGTTGAAGCTGGTATCGCACAAGGTTGGCGCGAGTATGTAGGAGATAAGGGAATTGTTATCTCACTCGATCACTTCGGGGCATCCGCTGGCGCCGGCAAACTCTTCGCAGAGTTTGGATTTAGCGCTGAAAGAATCGTTAGCGATATCAAGAAAGCGCTCTAACCAATGAAGATCTCTGGTCCTAGCCTGGCGCAGGTAGATCGCTCATCGGATTTGTACCGCGTACTGGAGCAAGCGCATGGTCGTATCGCGGATAAAGATGCAACAACGTGGGGAAGCAAAGCCGCACCTGAAGCTGCTATCCGACTCAACTGGGTCGACCTACCCGAGGCATCTCCAGCGCTTCTCCCCCACATCGCCGAAGTTGTCACACGCTTTCAGGAACAGAGTCGAGTAGTTCTCTGTGGCATGGGAGGTTCTTCCCTGGGCCCAGAAGTTATCGCGCTGACTTATAAGAAAGATATTTTCATCTTTGACTCAACCGATCCAAATTATGCACAGCACGCAATTACTGGAGATCTCAAGAAGACAGTAGTTGTCGTCAGCTCTAAATCTGGCTCGACCATTGAAACTTCTGCACAGAGATCTCTCTTTCAAGCCGCCTTTACTGCTGCTGGCCTCAACCCAATAGAACACATTCTCTTTGTCACTGACCCGGGATCTCCACTCGATAGTGAAGTGCGCGATGCGGGATTTAGCGTCATTAATGCCGACCCAAACGTTGGTGGTCGCTTTAGCGTCTTAAGCGCCTTTGGGTTAACACCCACAGCTCTTGCGGGAGCTCCAATTGAGCAGTTGTTGCAAGATGCGCAGAGCGAGAAGTCAGAGTTTCTCACTCATCCGCAGACAATTCTTGATACCGCTTATCTCTTAGTCGCACGTGCATCTCAGTACATTGCCTTTACTGATGCCGGTTCTGCAGTTCCTGGTCTTTCGGATTGGATTGAACAGTTGATCGCTGAATCCACTGGTAAAGATGGAACAGGTCGTCTTCCCATTGCGACCGAGAGCGCAAAAGTTGCCGCTATCGGAGGCGCCTTCACCGTGAGTTACGGTGGTACCGGTACCGATCTCATTGTTGAAGGCCCACTTGGCGCTCACTTCATTTTCTGGGAATGGGTGACCGCTCTCATGGGAGCAGCTCTTAAAATCGATCCCTTCAATCAACCAAATGTTACGGAAGCGAAAGAACAGACTTCTGCTTGTTTAGCTGAATGGGATAACAAACTTCCCGTTCTTGCACCTACTTGCTCTGATAAATCTGTTGAAATCTTTGGAGATGGGCAGTCGCTTCAGGATGCGCTAGCTACATTTATCGAAGATGTTAAAGATGGCGGATACATCGCAATCATGGCCTATCTAGATAGACGAAATGATGCCAAGATTTCAGAGCTACGAGCGATTCTTTCAGAGAAATCAGGAAAACCAACTTCCTTTGGTTGGGGTCCGCGCTTCTTGCACTCCACAGGCCAATTTCATAAGGGTGGGCAGAAGAACGGTTCTTTCTTACAGATTACCGGCGAAACTAGCATCGACTATCAGATTGAAGGAAAGCCATTTTCTCTCCGTACGCTCTTGATGGCGCAAGCGATCGGCGATAACCGCGCCCTTGCAATGCGAAAATACCCGCTCCTTCGTCTGCATCTGCAGAGTAGAAGTGCGGGTATTGACGAAATAATTGCTGCGGCGAAGAAACTTTAATTTAGTCGAGGTCGTCTCCGCGTAGTTTGCGAAGTGCATCTTCAAGAATCTTTGCACCCTCAGTGTCGGTACGTCGTTCCTTTACATAGGCCAAGTGAGTCTTGTAAGGAATATTTACCACTGCACTTGGTGGATTGTTGCGATCGCGACCTGCTGGAAGACCACACTTAGGGCAATCCCATTCAGCTGGAATAACAACTGTCTCTTCTACTGCAAATGATGGACGTACTTCGTGGCCATTGGCACACCAATATGAAACTGTGGCACGTTCGATCTGATCTCCGCGCTCGGCTTCGCCCATTGGGCCTGCGCCGACGCGACTTCCACGAATTGCACTTGCCATCAATTAACCCTTCAAAACGAGAGAGAGGCCGACGACACCGGCGAACCAGAGTCCACCGACCACGATTGTGAGTCGATCAAGGTTACGTTCTACAACTGAAGAACCGCCGTAGTTGGAAGAGACTCCACCACCAAAGAGATCAGAGAGGCCAGAGCCCTTGCCCTTGTGGAGCAGAACCAGGAGGATCATCACGATGCTCGAGATAATGAGAAAGATTGATAACGCTAAAGCCACTGTAAAACTCCTCTAGAGATAGGGGTAAAGGATACCTGAGCGGACGCTCTTACTCTGACTTAGACCTGAGCGTAGAACTTGGCAATCTTCGCAAGCTCTTCTGGGTCGAGGCTGGCTCCACCGATGAGAGCGCCATCGACATCAGCCTGCTTCATGATTTCAGCGATATTGGCAGATTTCACTGAACCGCCATAGAGGATGCGCATATTTGCTGCAATCTCTGCCGATCCAATCTGTTCAACCTCTTCGCGGATAGCAGCGCAGACTTCTTGTGCATCTTCAGGGGTTGCAGTCTTTCCAGTTCCGATAGCCCATACAGGTTCATAGGCGATGACAATCTTCTTCAACTCTGGCTTGTGGAAACCCTCTAGCCCTGCGCGCACCTGACGGATGACATGAGATACATGTGTTCCGGATTCGCGGATAGCAAGCTCTTCGCCGACGCAGAAGATCGGTGTCAGTTCATTTGCCAGCGCTGCCTTGATCTTGCGATTAATAAGCGCATCATCTTCCTTATGAATAGCGCGTCGCTCAGAGTGGCCGATAACTACAAAGGTGCAGCCAAGCTTTGCCAACATCGAACCTGAGATATCGCCAGTAAATGCTCCCGAACTTTCAGGCGAAAGATCTTGAGCTCCGTATTGCAAGCGGAGGCGATCACCATCGACCATGGTCTGGATAGAGCGAATATCTGTAAAGGGCGGGATGATTGCAACATCAACGGCGTCGTAATCCTTATCCTCAAGTGAGTAGACAAGCTTCTGTGCAACTGCAATAGCCTCAAGGTGATTGAGGTTCATCTTCCAGTTACCAGCCATTAACGGTTTACGCATTACGTGCTCCTTATAAACGATGAAATAGATTAAAGATCGAGCGCTTTCAAACCAGGTAGTTCTTTACCTTCCAGATATTCAAGAGATGCTCCCCCGCCTGTTGAGATGTAGCCAAAGGCTGAATCTGCAAAGCCAAGTGCACGTACTGCTGCAGCTGAGTCTCCTCCACCAACAACAGATATTCCTGAAACTTCAGTCAGGGCTTGAGCAACAACCTTTGTACCGGCTGCAAAGTTAGGGAACTCAAAGACGCCCATCGGTCCATTCCAGAAGACAGTTTTGCAACCCTTGATTGCATCTGCAAAGGCGCGCGCACTTTCAGGGCCAATATCTAGTCCCATTTGATCTGCTGGGATGTTATCCGCGCTCACCAAAGTTGGTGTGGCATCAGCTGCAAAGGTAGGAGCAACGACGATATCGGTCGGAAGAAGAAGCTTTACCCCAGAAGTCTCAGCCTGGTGAATTAACTCTTTTACGGTATCAATCAAATCGCGTTCGACGAGTGATGAACCAATTTCTTTTCCTTGGGCAGCTAAGAAGGTGAAGAGCATGCCGCCACCGATAGCCATGACATCAACTTTGCCAAGCAGATTTGAAATCACGCCAATCTTGTCGGAAACTTTTGAACCGCCAAGCACAACCCCATATGGAAGGGCTGGGTCAATGGTCAACTTCTTTAGTACTTCAACTTCAGCAGCAACGAGAGTTCCGGCGGCATGTGGAAGCAACTTAGGCAGATCAAAGACTGATGCATGCTTGCGATGTACCGCACCGAATCCATCGCCGACATAGAGATCTGCGAGTTTGGCTAGTTCGGCAGCAAGGGATGCGCGCTCAGATTCATCTTTGGAGGTTTCAGCTGCGCTAAATCGAATGTTCTCAAGGAGAAGTACCTCACCAGCAGACAGCGCATCTGCTTTGGCAGTTACATCTGCGCCAGTAATTGCTCCAGCGAAAGTGACAGGCTTTCCAAGAAGTTCTGCCAAGCGAATAGAGACAGGAGCTAGCGAGAGCTCAGGCCTTGCTTCACCTTTTGGTCGACCTAGATGTGCAGCGATAACAATGCTCGCACCCTTTGCAAGGAGCGCGTTAATTGTTGGAAGTGAGGCGCGAATACGTCCATCATCTGTGATCTTTCCATCCTTAATGGGAACGTTGAGATCGCAACGAAGAAATACGCGCTTTCCTGCTACATCTAGGTCAGCCAATGAAGTCATTACAGAGATTTACCTACATAGCCAACGAGATCAACGAGGCGGTTTGAGTAACCCCATTCGTTGTCATACCAACCAACAACCTTGACAGTTGTTCCGATTGCCTTGGTAAGACCTGCATCAAAGATGCAAGAAGAAGGATCAGTCACGATATCTGAAGAAACGATTGGGTCTTCTGTGTAGGTAAGGAATCCCTTGAGTGAGCCATTTGCCGCTTCCTTCATGGCTGCGTTGATCTCTGCAGCTGTTGCTTCCTTAGCAAGTTCTACAGTGAGGTCAGTCGCTGATCCAGTTGGGACTGGAACGCGCATCGCAAAGCCATCAAGCTTGCCCTTGAGCTGTGGCAATACCAAAGAGATTGCCTTGGCAGCGCCAGTTGAGCTTGGAATGATATTTGTTGCAGCAGCGCGTGCGCGGCGAAGATCCTTATGTGGGAAGTCAAGGATTACCTGGTCGTTGGTATACGCGTGGATGGTTGTCATCAAGCCGCGAACGATTCCAAACTTTTCATCCAAGACCTTGGCCATTGGCGCTAGGCAGTTAGTTGTACATGAAGCATTTGAGATGACATGGTGGTTTGCCGCGTCGTACTTTTCGTGGTTGACGCCCATAACGATTGTGATGTCTTCATCAGTTGCTGGCGCTGAGATGATGACCTTCTTGGCACCGGCTGTAATGTGCTTCTTGGCATCAGATGCCTTGGTGAAGTGGCCAGTTGATTCAATAACAATGTCAGCTTTGACTGAAGCCCAAGGAAGGTTTGCTGGATCGCGATCTGCAAAGACCTTGATGGTCTTGCCACCGACTGTGATGGTGTCTTCTGTATGTGAGACTTCCAGGCCGAGGCGACCCAAGATTGAGTCGTACTTCAAAAGGTGGGCAAGAGTTGCGTTATCTGTAAGGTCGTTGATACCTACGATATTGATATTTGGGTTGGTGAGCGCTGCGCGAAAGAAGTTGCGGCCAATACGTCCAAAACCATTAATTCCGACATTAATCATTGTTAAAACCTCTTCTAGAAAGTGAATTGCCCCGATAAAAGGTGGCTAAGAGTTACACCACAACATTGGGGGCCTGGCGGGAAGTCTATCAGTTACGCGCAGGCTACCGACCGGTTAGGAATCCCCGAGTAAATCTGGCGAGAGCCCCGCCTCAGTATCAGGAATCCCAAGTTCTCCCGCGCGCTTATCGGCCATCGCGAGCAATCTGCGAATTCGACCCGCGATTGCATCCTTGGTCATCGGTGGAGTTGCAAGAGATCCAAGTTCTTCCAAACTTGCCTGACCATGTGCAATACGAAGCTCGCCCGCCTCTTTGAGATGATCGGGAATTTCGGGGCCAAGAATCTCCATGGCGCGCTGTACTCGCGCAGCTGCAGCTACCGCAGCTCGGGCTGATCTGCGCAAATTAGCATCATCAAAGTTTGCAAGACGATTTGCAGTGGCGCGAACTTCGCGGCGCATCCGTCGTTCTTCCCAAGCAAGGACACTTTCATGTGCACCTAAGCGAGTAAGCAGAACTCCGATTGCATCTCCGTCGCGAATAACAACGCGATCTACGCCTCGTACTTCACGCGCTTTAGCAACAATGTTAAGGCGACGCGCAGCTCCAACGAGAGCAAGTGCTGCCTCAGGGCCAGGACATGTAATTTCAAGAGATGAAGATCTGCCTGGTTCGGTTAGTGAACCGTGAGCGATAAATGCGCCACGCCACGCTGCTTCGGCATCGCAGACATTAGCTGCAACTACCTGCGGTGGAAGTCCTCGAACTGGTCGACCATTGGCATCAATTAAACCTGTCTGGCGAGCTAAAGCATCTCCTGCTTCAACTACGCGAACAACGTACCGTGAACCTTTACGGAGCCCACTTGATGAGAGAACCGCCAAATCAGAGTCATGGCCATAGATATCAGCGATATCTTTCTTAAGGCGGCGCGCGCTCTGTGAAGTATCTAGCTCAACTTCGATAAGGACCTTGCCGGCTGCGATATGGAGCCCACCTGCAAAGCGAAGCAAGGAAGAGACTTCAGCCTTACGGCAACAAGGCTTGGTCACTGCAAGACGACTGAGCTCATCCTTCACTGCTGCTGTCATCGCCATGGGGGTTATCCAACCAGTTTTTCAGTAGCAATGTGTGCAAAAAGTTGACCCAATTTCTTCACATCATGATGCAGAGGAGCGCCAGAACTACGTAGATCGGCCACCAATAACTCTGAACCTATGGTTGAAAGATATGAATGTAGCTCAGTTGCGCCCTCTGCAGAGCTATCAAGAATTACCAAATCAAAGCGCAGCCCTGGTGCATAGCGCTGCAGAATCTGTAGATGTTCAAGTGGTGAATATCCGGCGTACTCTCCTGCTGATTTATCGGCGGAATCTAGATTTAAAAGCAGAATCTTCTTCGCATCCGTCTCAATCAAAGCATCTCTCAGCGATGGCACCAAGAGATGCGGAATCACACTTGAAAACCAAGAACCTGGCCCCATAGTGATCCACTCAGCATCTCTAATTGCAGCAAGCGCTTCTGGTTGCGCTGCCGGAACTTCTGGAATTATTCGTAACTTCTTTAACTTTCCTTTAGTCGTGGCAACTTCTGCCTGTCCTCGCACAATCTGAGTACCGATTGAGTTCTCAAATACCGCTTCAATATCAAGAGGCTCAGCAGCCATCGGCAAGACTCTGCCAACAACTTTCAGAAGAGCGCCTACTCGGTCAAGGCCTGCCACGGTATCTTCATCGCGATCCCAAAGAGCTGCCAGCAAAAGATTGCCAACTGCATGTCCATTGAGTGGGCCTTCGCTCGTAAAGCGATATTGCATTATCTGCGCCCAGCTACGGCCCCATTCATCATCGCTGCATAAAGCTGCAAGAGCCATACGTAAATCACCTGGCGGAAGTATCGGAAACTCTTCTCGTAGCCGACCACTAGAACCACCGTTATCAGCGACGGTCACAATTGCTGTGATATCTGAAGTAAGGCTACGAAGTGCAGTCAAGGTTGCAGCTAACCCATGTCCCCCACCGAGTGCGACAACTTGCTTACTCAACTTATTCGCGTCCTACATCTCGATGCGTTGCGTGTGCCGAAATTTCTAGGTCAGCAGATGTGGATGACAATTGCTTAGCAATTTCTTCAGCTATGGCGACGGAGCGATGCTTGCCGCCCGTGCAACCAATTGCAATCGTGACGTACTTCTTTCCTTCGCGAAAATATCCAGGAATCATCTGCTTCACAACGCCGACATAACTCTTTACAAAGTCACCCACACCTTCGCTTCCCAACACCTTGGCAGACACTGGAGCATCTAAACCATTGAGCGGTCGTAGTTCGGGGATCCAGTGAGGGTTGGGAATGAAGCGGCAATCCAGAACTAAATCAGAGTCCACTGGGATTCCGTACTTGTATCCGAATGAGAGAACGTTGATACGAAGGGATGCCAGCATGCCAGCTGCAAAGATTTCGGAGGTGCGCTTTTCTAATTGATGGACATTGAGATTGGAAGAGTCGATAACAACATCTGCCTGGGCGCGTATCTCTTCTAACTTGGCTCGCTCACGCGCTATGCCGTCGACGATGCGATCCTTTGCTTGCAGCGGATGTGGTCGGCGAGTTGATTCAAAGCGCTGAACTAAGGCTTGATCAGATGCATCTAGGAAGAGCAGGCGATATGGAACCGAAGCTGACTTTAACTTTGCGAGTGAGTTATTGAGTTCATCGAAGAACTTTCCACCACGAACATCTACAACCACAGCTAGCGCCGCGTGAGTTTCGAGAGTCTGTTCAGCAAGAGATGGAAGTAGCGCAGGTGGCAGGTTATCGACCACATACCAGCCAAGATCTTCTAGCGCGTGCGCAACGGTTGATCGACCAGCGCCAGACATCCCGGTAAGGATTAGAAGCTCTTTAGTGGCCATGGCTCTCATTCTGCCTTAGGTGTCAAGTATCTCGCCGGTGGCCATATCTACCTTCACATCCGCAGTGGTTGAGAGTGATTGGAGATATTCAAAGATAATTCCTGCGATGGTTGCGCCGATTCCGGGAGTGGCAGCGAGTTCTTCACGGGAAGCCTTGCGCATCGCCGTCACAGAGCCAAAGCGAGCTAAGAGCGCACCTCTGCGTGATTCTCCAAGTTGTGGGATGTCATCGAGAAGTGATTCAAGCATTACCTTCGATCTACGGGAGCGGTGGAAGGTAATTGCAAAGCGATGCGCTTCGTCGCGAATTCGTTGAAGGAGATACATTCCCTCACTTGTGCGCGGAAGGATCAATGGGTCCTTATCCCCCGGCATCCAAACTTCTTCCAGACGCTTGGCTAACCCGCAGAGCGCAACATCGGTGATACCGAGTTCATCGAGCGCTCTCTGCGCTGCAGCAACTTGTGGCGCTCCACCGTCTACAACAATCAATTGTGGTGGGTAGGCAAACTTACTGACCTTGCCGCCAGTCTCTGCAATCTCGGCAGGATTGACCTGACGATCGGCCAATAAACGTTTCATTCGCCGTGTAATTACTTGGTGCATTGCACGGGTATCATCTTGAGCGGTATCTGTTTCGATGATAAATCTGCGGTACTCACTCTTCTTCGCTAACCCATCCTCAAAGACCACCATCGATGCGACAACAGATGTGCCTGAAATATTGGAGATGTCATAGCACTCAATACGTAAAGGAGTGCGAGCCAGTTGTAGCTCTTCTTCCAGCTCTAACAGAGCTTTTCCTGATACGGCAGCATCGGTAGCCCGCTTACTTAAGTATTGAACGAGGGCATAGTGGGCGTTGCGCTCGACAGTTTGCAGAAGTTCAACCTTCTCGCCACGCTGCGGAACTTTGATTGAAACTTTGGCTCCCCGTAATTGGGTGAGCCACTCTTCCAGGGCGCTCTGATCAAGTGGTGCTTGATTGAGATAAATCTCGGCTGGAATATCTGTGGGTGCGCTCTGACTATAAATGGAGAAGAAGAGTGAGGCCATCTGATCATCGCCTTCTAGCGCCCGCTCTTGATCGACAATCCAAGAACGTGAACCTTTGATTGATCCGCGCCTTACAACAAAAATGGAACCGGCAGCGTGCAGCCCTTCTTCGTGGATGGAGATGAAATCCCCATCTAAATCATCAGAGAGATTGCCTTGGGTAGAGCGTTGCGCCTTTTCAAAGGATTCAATCTGATCACGCAGGCGAGCTGCTCGTTCAAACTCTTCACGTTCAGATGCTTGATCCATCTCGCTCCGTAGAGTTGGAAG
Organism: Candidatus Nanopelagicaceae bacterium; assembly: GCA_965267875.1. Taxonomy (GTDB): domain Bacteria; phylum Actinomycetota; class Actinomycetes; order Nanopelagicales; family Nanopelagicaceae; genus Planktophila. The sequence continues at coordinate 789,643 of OZ254157.1, forward strand.
CAGATTCTCCATCCCCTTCTCCATAAAGGCATCTAACTTATGCGCAATCTCCTTATGCTCTTCCGGGCTGACCCAACCGACACAAGGAGCAGCACACTTACCGATATCCCCCAAGAGACATTGACGCTTAGTGCGTTGCGCTCTCTGAAAATTACCAGCGCTACATGAACGAACCGGATAGACCTTGAGAAGAACTTCATAGGTGTTGCGAAGCGCCCAAGCATTTGTATAGGGACCAAAGTATTTAAGTCCAGGGCGCTTCTCTTTACGGGTAATAAAGATGCGCGGAAATTCATCGTTCAGCGAGATTGCCAAATATGGATAAGACTTGTCATCCTTAAATTGCACGTTATACGTTGGATGAAATTGCTTAATCCAACTAAATTCAAGGGCCAGAGCCTCGAGCTCTGTGGCAACAATCGTCCAATCCACTCGCACTGCCTCGTGGACCATGCGGTAGGTCTTCTGCGCCAGATTAGATCCGAAATATGTTGTGAGACGGTTCTTAAGGTTCTTCGCTTTGCCGACATAGATAACCTTGTCGTCAGCGTTAAAGAAGCGATAAACACCTGGCTCTTCAGGAATCTCCTTGGGGCGATAACTCGCAGGTTGCGCCATCGCTACTTCTGCTTTGCGGTCTTTCGGACAGGAACCTGTCGATTATTGGCAAGCATCTCGGCGAGAAATTCTCCGGTGTAGCTTCCCTTCACCTTTGCCACTTCCTCAGGCGTTCCCTCAGCAACCACTGTGCCACCGCGGAATCCACCTTCAGGGCCCATATCGATAACCCAATCAGAAGATTTAATGACATCAAGATTATGCTCGATGACGATGACAGTATTTCCTGATTCAACCAGACGTTTTAAGACCCCTAGCAACTTACTGACATCTTCAAAGTGGAGTCCAGTTGTTGGTTCATCGAGAACGTAGATGGTGCGACCAGTTGATCGGCGTTGAAGTTCAGTTGCCAGCTTTACGCGTTGCGCTTCTCCACCTGAAAGTGTGGGCGCTGACTGTCCAAGACGCACATATCCCAGCCCTACATCGCAGAGCGTCTTGAGATATCGGGCGATTGTTGGCACTGATTCAAAGAATGTGTGAGCTATCTCGATAGGCATATCAAGGACTTCAGCGATGGTCTTGCCCTTGTAATGCACTTCCAGAGTCTCGCGGTTGTAGCGAGCTCCATGGCAGACCTCGCAGGGAACATAAACATCGGGAAGGAAGTTCATCTCGATGGTGATAGTTCCATCGCCTGAACAGTTCTCGCAGCGACCGCCTTTAACGTTAAAGGAGAAACGACCTTGTTGATAGCCGCGCACCTTAGCTTCGGTAGTTTCAGCAAAGAGCGCGCGGACCTTATCGAATACCCCGGTATATGTCGCAGGATTAGAACGCGGTGTGCGACCGATTGGTGATTGATCAACGTGTACAACTTTATCGAGCTGATCGATACCAGTGACAGTGCGATGGCGTCCCGGCACAAGACGAGCCCCATTGAGTTTGTTGGCAAGAGTTGTATAGAGAATGTCATTTACCAGCGTTGACTTACCTGAACCTGATACGCCAGTAACAGATACAAAGAGTCCTAACGGGATGGAGACCTCAATATCCTTCAAGTTATTCTCTTTAGCGCCCTTAATAACTAATTGACGCTTCGGATCAACGGGGCGTCGTTCCTTTGGAATCTCAATCGACTTACGTCCCGAGAGATATGCGCCGGTAATGGATTCTTCTGATGCTATTAACTCTTCATAAGAACCTGATACGACGACTCGTCCACCATGTTCGCCAGCCCCCGGTCCGATATCGACTATCCAATCGGCAGTCCGAATGGTCTCTTCATCATGTTCAACCACAATCAAAGTGTTACCTAGATCGCGCAGACGAGTGAGGGTATCGATCAGACGTCGGTTATCGCGTTGGTGAAGTCCGATCGATGGTTCATCCAAAACGTAGAGAACTCCAACAAGGCCAGAGCCAATCTGAGTTGCTAAGCGAATGCGCTGTGCTTCTCCGCCAGAGAGCGTTGCAGCTGGACGATCGAGTGAAAGGTAATCAAGACCAACATCAAGTAAGAAGCCAAGGCGCGCATGCACCTCTTTCATTACTCGTTCAGCAATCTGCGCCTCACGCTTATTGAGCTTGACCTCTTTCAGAAAAGCTGCGCAATCATCGATAGAGAGCGCGCAGACTTCAGCGATGCTCTTTCCACCAAGCGTTACAGAGAGAACTTCTGGCTTTAGACGCGCACCTTTACAGGCAGGGCATGGAGTCTGGCGCATATACGCCTCGTACTTATCGCGGCTGTAATCGCTATCTGTTTCGCTATGTCGGCGATGAATGAAAGGGATAACACCTTCGAATCCTGTGGAGTAATTGCGTACACGACCATAGCGATTCTTGTACTTAACGTGTACTTCGTAGTCGAAACCATTCAGGATTGCCTCTTTAGCCTTTACCGAAAGTTTCTTCCAAGGATTATCGAGTGAAAACTTCAACTCTTTAGCGAGAGCTTCTAGAAGACGTAAGAAGTACTCAGAGGAATGACTTCCCGTCCAGGGTGCAATTGCACCTTCATTAATGGAGATGGCGTCATCAGGAATGATGAGTTCTTCATCAACTTCTAGACGCGTTCCAATACCAGTGCATTCAGGGCATGCGCCAAAGGGTGAGTTAAATGAGAACGAACGCGGCTCTAGCTCTTCAAAAGAGAGATTGCAGTCATGGCAGGCCATGTGCTCGCTATAGGTATGTTCTTTTTCTCCAGCTTTGGCATCTACAAAATCAAGAAGTACCAGACCATTTCCTAACTTGAGCGCTGTCTCAATCGAGTCAGTTAAACGAGATTTACTCTCAGCCTTTGCGGTCAAGCGATCGATCACGACTTCAATGGTGTGCTTCTCTTGCTTCTTCAGCTTTGGCGGTTCGGTCAGTTGAATCGTCTCGCCATCGACTCGTGCACGTGAATAACCCTGCGTGACGAGCTCTGCAAAGAGATCGACGAATTCGCCCTTACGTTCACGAATTACTGGAGCTAATACCTGAAACTTCGTCGTCGCCGGCATTGTGAGAATCTGATCAACAATCTGTTGTGGACTCTGGCGAGAGACTGCTTTGCCACATTGCGGACAGTGCGGCCGCCCCGCACGAGCAAAGAGAAGGCGAAAATAGTCATAGACCTCGGTGATCGTTCCGACCGTTGAGCGAGGATTGCGATTGGTAGATTTCTGATCAATAGAGACTGCTGGTGAAAGGCCTTCAATAAAATCCACATCCGGCTTATCCATCTGACCCAAGAATTGGCGGGCGTAGGCCGATAAAGATTCAACATAACGACGCTGTCCTTCAGCGAAGATGGTGTCGAAGGCCAAACTAGATTTTCCTGAACCCGATAGCCCTGTAAAGACAATCAGAGCTTCGCGGGGAAGTTCAATGGAGACATCCTTGAGGTTATGTTCACGCGCACCACGAACAACTAACTTATCGATGCTCATGTACCTGCCTCATCCATTCCTCGAAGTTCGCGTTTGAGTTCGCGGAGTTCATCGCGCAGGCGAGCTGCCAATTCAAAGGCGAGTTCATCTGCAGCGCTGCGCATCTGCTCGGTGAGCGAGCCTATCAACGCAATCAACTCTTGGCGCGGCATGGAATCGGTTGGCTTCGAGGAGAAAGGCAATATCGCCGAGGATTTCTTTCCCTTGGCTGAGGCCATGATGTCGTCAGTATCGTCGCTCTCTTGCGCGATGAGATCGGTGATATCAGAGATCTTCTTACGCAGCGGCTGTGGGTCTACCCCACGTTCTAAGTTATAGGCGACCTGCTTTGCACGTCTACGGTTTGTCTCATCGATTGCCTTAGCCATAGATGCTGTGATGTTGTCGGCATACATATGCACTTCACCAGAAACGTTACGAGCTGCGCGACCAATTGTTTGAATGAGAGATGTGGCAGAGCGGAGGAAGCCCTCTTTATCGGCATCCAGGATGGCAACCAGAGAAACTTCCGGAAGATCGAGCCCTTCACGCAAGAGATTGATTCCAATAAGTACGTCGTATTCACCGCTTCGCAATTCACGTAAGAGCTCAACGCGGCGCAAGGTGTCGACCTCAGAGTGGAGGTAGCGAACCCGCACACCCTTCTCTTGCAAATAATCTGTGAGATCTTCAGACATCTTCTTGGTCAGAGTAGTAACCAGAACTCTTTCGTTCTTCTCTGCTCTGATATTTATCTCATGGAGTAGATCATCAATCTGACCTTTGATTGGCTTAACGATAATCTGCGGATCAACCAAACCAGTTGGGCGGATAACCTGCTCAACCACATCACCATCGACCTTGGCCATCTCATACTTTCCGGGAGTTGCAGAGAGATAGACCTTCTGCCCGGTGCGCTCAAGAAACTCGGGCCATTTCAGCGGTCTGTTATCGAGGGCGCTCGGTAGACGGAATCCATGTTCAACAAGTGTGCGCTTACGTGCGGCATCGCCTTCATACATCGCACCTATCTGCGGAACCGTCACGTGGCTTTCGTCGATAACCACTAAGAAATCTTCAGGGAAATAATCTAAGAGACAGTTAGGAGGAGAACCTGTTTCGCGTCCATCGAGGTGTCGTGAGTAGTTCTCAATTCCAGAACAGAATCCAAGCTGCTCCATCATCTCCAGATCAAAGGTTGTACGCATGCGCAGGCGCTGTTCTTCAAGCAACTTGCCCTGTTTTGTAAATAGGTTGAGCTGCACCTGAAGCTCATCTTGAATATCGCTCATGGCGCGCTTCATCGTCTCGGGACCTGCTGCATAGTGAGTAGCTGGAAATATATAGATCTCGGTCTCATCGTTGACAATCTCACCCGTCAGCGGGTTGAGAGTCATAATCTTCTCAATCTCATCGCCAAACATCTCAATGCGGACCGCGAGTTCTTCGTACATGGGAATGATTTCAACGGTATCCCCGCGCACCCTAAAGGTGCCGCGCTCGAAGGCCATATCGTTTCTCTTGTACTGCACATCCACAAACTTTCGTAGCAGCGCATTACGTTCTATCTCATCGCCCACTTTAAGACGAATCATCCGGTCGATATATTCTTGAGGTGTTCCAAGGCCATAGATACAAGAGACTGTGGCGACGACGATGACATCACGTCTGGTCAGCAACGAGTTTGTCGCTGAGTGGCGCAACCTTTCTACCTCATCATTGACGCTGGAATCCTTCTCGATAAAGGTATCCGTCTGCGGAACATATGCTTCAGGTTGGTAGTAGTCGTAGTAAGAGACGAAGTATTCAACGGCGTTATTTGGCAACAACTCGCGAAACTCATTTGCCAACTGCGCAGCCAAAGTCTTATTGGGAGCTAGAACGAGCGTTGGACGTTGCAATCTTTCGATCAGCCAGGCAGTCGTCGCTGACTTTCCAGTTCCGGTAGCACCCAGAAGAACAACATCTTGTTCTCCAGCGTTAATTCGACGGGCAATCTCTTCAATTGCAGCGGGCTGATCTCCAGCAGGTACGTAGTCGCTAATAACCTCAAAGGGAGCAACTTTTCGCTGCAGGTCAGTTACGGGGCGCACCTGCTTATCCTAAAGAGAGAGGCTGGAGAACGCCCTCCCAAAGATTCTCGACCTGGCGCAGGAGTGAATCCTCATCCCCATCATTTCGAATGACTTTATCGGCGATTGCCTCACGCGCCTCAGGAGTTGCCTGTGATGCCATCCGCTTTTCAATCTGCGAGATGTAGAGACCCTTTTTGAGGAGGCGCGCCTTGCGCAGTTCGATATCTGATTCAACGGTAATGATGTAATCAAACTTGGCTGCCGCACCTGCTTCTACCAAGAGTGGAATTTCATAAATCAAGATGTCGTCAATATCGAGATCTGCAACAGCTTCTGCAAAGAGGGCCTGCACGCGCGGGTGGATGATTGCCTCTAAATCTTTGCGGGCTTCTGGGTCTGAGAAGACAATCTCAGCGAGTTTCTTTCGATCGATATCACCGTTCACGATGACCTCATCCCCAAAGCGGAGCATGACATCTGCAAAGCCATCTGATCCGCGTTCGATTGCCATGCGCGCCAACTGATCAGCATCGATCACAAGAGCGCCGAGCTCTGCGAAGAATTGGGCTACCGTCGACTTTCCTGCACCGATTCCACCAGTAAGTGCGACTACCAACATGTTCTAACCCTATCTCGCCACTTCAGGTAGCTGAAGAATCAGCGTTTGCCCGCGTCCTAGATGAATAAAAAAGAGACTCATTCGGGGAAAGCGAGGTTAAGGAGCAGCTCGCGACCCGGATGAGTCTCTTTTTGTTAAAACTATTCAGCTACAACAGCAGCTTCTTCAGCTGCCTTTGCCTCTGACTTCTGCTTCTTATGAGCAAGGAAGCGCTCTTGAGCAACAGCGTATTGACGCTCCCACTCTTCGCGCTGTGTGTCATATCCTGGCTTCCATTCCTGAGTATCAGGATCGAAACCTTCTGGATAGATGAAGTTTCCTTCTGCATCGTAGCGAGCAGACATTCCGTACTGAGTTGGATCGAATGCTTCGATTTCAACTTCATGTCCTTCATTAGCCTGCTTCAATGAGAGTGAGATACGACGACGCTCTAGGTCGATATCGATAATCTTCACGAATAGTTCATCTCCGACAGAGACAACCTGCTCTGGAATTTCAACGTGGCGTTCAGCCAACTCTGAAATGTGAACAAGTCCTTCGATGCCTTCGTGGACACGGATGAATGCTCCGAATGGAACAAGCTTGGTGACCACACCTGGAACCACAGTATTAATTGTGTGGGTGCGAGCAAATGCCTGCCATGGATCTTCCTGTGTTGCCTTAAGTGAGAGTGAGACACGCTCGCGCTCGAAATCAACTTCAAGAACCTCAACGGTTACTTCGTCGCCAACTTCAACAACTTCACCTGGGTGATCGATGTGCTTCCATGAAAGCTCAGAGACGTGAACGAGTCCATCTACGCCACCAAGGTCAACGAATGCACCGAAGTTAACGATTGATGAAACAACACCGGTACGAACCTGGCCCTTTTGGAGCTGGTTCAAGAATTCGGTGCGTGACTGTGACTGAGTCTGCTCAAGGAATGCGCGACGTGAAAGAACTACGTTGTTGCGATTCTTATCGAGTTCGATAATGCGAGCTTCAACCTGCTTACCGATGTAAGGGGTGAGATCGCGGACGCGACGCATTTCAACAAGGGATGCTGGCAAGAAGCCGCGGAGTCCGATGTCGACGATGAGTCCACCCTTAACAACTTCAATAACTGTTCCGACGACAACTTCGTCGCGTTCCTTCTTGCCTTCGATTTCGCCCCATGCGCGCTCGTACTGTGCACGCTTCTTGGAGAGAATGAGGCGACCTTCTTTATCTTCCTTCTGAAGAACAAGAGCTTCGACCTTATCGCCAACCTTGACGATGTCATTTGGATCTGCATCATGGCGGATTGAGAGTTCGCGTGAGGGAATAACGCCTTCTGTCTTGTAGCCGACGTCAAGGAGTACTTCTTCGCGATCAATTTGAACGACTGTGCCAACGACTAAGTCTCCGTCGCTGAAATTTCTGATTGTGCCTTCGATTGCGGCTAGAAAATCTTCTGCTGATCCAATGTCATTTATTGCAATTTGTGTAGTCAAGATGCTCCGTAGGGATAGAAAGTAGTAGGGATAGGACGGGCTAAGAGTACGGGTGGGGGCTAAGTACCGGCAAATCCCCGCTTAGATATCGCCTCCATCACAGTAGGATGCTCGAACAATGAATCGTTATGTTGCGCTATTCCGGATTCCAAATGTTTGGGTTCTCGTACTCACCTGCTTTCCGGCGCGCGTTGCCTACGGAATGGTCAGTCTCTCAATCTTCTTCAAAGTCGAGCAGTCGACAGGTTCTATTTCTAGTGCGGGCCTCGCGCTCGGACTTAATGCAGCATCTGGCGCGTTGACTGCTGGAATTCGTGGATCGGTCATGGATAAGTACGGACAGAAGTGGCCGCTGCGCATCATGGTTCCCACTTATGCAACGTTGACGATTGCCCTCAATCTTGCAGATGCAAAGGCAACGATGCTGACTCTTGCATTTGTGATGGGGTTGAGCGCTCCCCCGATTAATCTCTCGGTTCGCCCGTTATGGAAAATTGTTGTTCCTGAAAAAGACCTGCGCACTGCATATGCAGTCGACTCTTCCATTATGAATTTTGCTTTTGTTGTAGGTCCTGTCATTGCCACATCCCTTGCACTCTCAAGATTTTCTTCCTCACCCCTATTTATCTGCGCAGGGCTGATGCTCCTCGGTGGAATCTCACTTGGCATGACAAAGGTCTCGCGTAATTGGATCCCCGAAACAAAGGGCGCTGATTATCAGCCGCTTTGGAAGCATAAACCTCTGCAACTGCTCATGATTGAAGGGTGCTTTATCGGATTTGGTTGGGGTCTCTTTGATGTCGCAGTTCCCGCATTCACAACGATAGAGAAGGTCCCTCATATGACTGCCTGGATCTTCGCTGCCATGGGAGTGTCCAATGTAGTTGGAGGTCTCTTAGCAGGGCTCGTCTCAAAGAAGACTTCTTCTCTGAAGGCGATGCGTCGTACCTACGGTGTCTGGTTCTTTGTATCTATCCCGATGGCGCTTTCCTATCCAAATTGGACGATGATCATTGCTGGTGCGTTTTTAGGTTTAGTAGGTGGAGCAATTCAAGTCTTCTATTGGGAAGTTATGGAAGCAATCCGCCCACAAGGTTCACCGACTGCGATGATGGGTTGGCTCTGGTCTGTAGAAGGCACGCTGATGGCAGTTGGTTCCATGGCAGGTGGATTTATCTCAGAACATTCATCCCCCACTATCGCCTTGAGCATTACAGCGCTCTGCATAGGCGCTGGATATTTAATTCTGGCGCTTGGTAAGTCGCGCTTAATTGCCGCCGATCGCATCCCGACAGATGATGAAGATTTAGCAGCGATGAAAGATAACGCCAACACCAATCAATAGCGCCTTTTAGTGAGCTGCTTCGTTCCAACTCTTTCCGATTCCCACCGATACATCCAGAGGCGCACGTAGCGGATAAGCGCTACCCATCTGAGTGCGGACCAATTCTGAGACTGCATCAACTTCACTGGTGACAACTTCGAGGATGAGCTCATCGTGAACTTGTAGCAATAAGCGTGACTTGTACTTTCCGGCAACCAGCGCGCTTTGCACATTGATCATCGCTTGCTTGATGATGTCTGCGGCCGATCCTTGAATTGGGGCGTTAAGGGCCATGCGCTCAGCGACTTCTCGACGTTGGCGATTATCGTGCATGAGATCTGGAAGATAGCGTCTGCGTCCCATCACTGTTTCGGTATAGCCCACCTTGCGTGCATCTTCTACAACGGTCTTGAGATAATCCCGGATACCGCCGAAGCGCTGGAAATATCGATCCATCAAATCTTGCGCAGCAGGTGGAGTGAGATCTAACTGCGCAGCTAACCCGTAGGAGCTAAGCCCATATGCCAGCCCATATGACATCGCCTTTATCTGGCGGCGCATCTCAGGATCAACATCTGCCTGCTTCACTCCGAAAACAAGAGCGGCAACTGTTGCATGCAGGTCTTCGCCAGATTCAAAGGCTTTGAGAAGACCTTCATCGTTAGATAGGTGCGCCATGATGCGCATCTCAATCTGGCTGTAATCGGCAGTAAGCAAAGCGTCATAACCTTCGCCTGCGATAAAACAGTCGCGAATCTTTCTTCCCTCTTCGGTACGCACAGGAATATTCTGCAGATTCGGCCCTACCGATGAAAGCCGTCCGGTTGCGGCAACTGTCTGAGCAAAGTGGGTATGAATTCTCTTATCTGCAGCGATCTCAACTAGAAGTCCCTCAATAGTTGTGGCCAGCTTCTTTGTCTCGCGGATACGTAAGAGCGCAGCTAGAACAGGGTGCTCAGTCTTCTCAAAGAGCCAGGTAAGTGCATCGGCATCTGTTGTAAATCCAGTTTTAATCTTCTTTGTCTTGGGAAGACCAAGTTCATCGAAGAGGACTACTTGTAACTGCTTAGGAGAAGCCACATTAAATTCGTGCCCTGCCGCTGTGTGGGCAACCTTGGTTTCGCGCGTGACTTCTGCTTCGAAGAAGGTAAGTAGCTTTTCTAGCGCCTTCTTATCAACTGCAATTCCGCGGTTCTCCATAGTGGCCAATAACTGCGCGATAGGGAGTTCTAGTTGGTAGAAGAGCTTTCCAACACCGCGGGATTCAAGCTCTTGCGTCAGTGAACCCTGTAAAGCAAAGAGTGCGCAGGCTGATGATAGAAGTGTTTGTTCGGCAGATGAGGTATCAATTGCTGCACCGCTCCCCCATCGATCAAGGAGATCTTGAAGCTCTTGTGCACGTGTTCCTGGATTAACTAAGTAGGCAGCTAACTCAGTATCGAAGACCACACCTTGCAGCCCATTGATTCGTGCCAGAGATTTTGCACCGTGGGCGATCTTCTCGACCGCACTATCCACGGCCCAGCTTCCCATCTCGGCTGAATGGACCAGATGCGCTTGTTGTGCCGAAAGTGCAACTGCATAACGATGTAGCGCGTTATCGTGAATCTCAAAAGCCAGTGCAATCGGTCCTTGACGGGCAGCAATCTTCTCTGAAAGCTGCGCAGGGGTCAGTACAGAGGAATCGATATCTGCGGCAAAGAGCGAGAGTTCTGGCTCAGAGTTTTTTGTTGCGCTTTCTTCAGGAGTTACCGCAATCGCCTTGAGCCGATCTTTCAGAGTTCTAAACTCAAGTTTTTCAAAGAGCGCGGTGAGGTCACTTGCGGCAACGCCGCTCCACGCGAGTGCATCTATGGAAAGTTCAATTGGAGCATCGTGGATAAGTTGAGTGAGTTCGCGATTGCGGCGCACGCTATCAAGATGAGCGCGCAGCGCATCCCCTACCTTTCCAGAGACTTTATCGGCCTGCTCCAAGAGGTCAAGCAACGATCCATATTCAACGATCCATTTGGCAGCGGTCTTTTCACCAACGCCTGGAATCGATGGCAGGTTATCGCTGGGATCTCCACGAAGGGCTGCAAAGTCTGGATACTGCTCGGGTGTCATTCCATACTTTTCAATGACTGCAGCAGGCGTCATACGCGCTAGCTCTGAAACGCCGCGCTTTGGGTACAACACCGTTGTCTGATCGGTAACGAGTTGGAAGCTATCTCGGTCACCTGTACAGATCAAGACTTCTGCGCCCTCTTTCTCGGCTTGCTTGGTGATGGTTGCGATGATGTCATCTGCTTCAAAACCCTCAACTTCAAATTGGGTAATTCCAAATCCAGTCACCAAGTCGTGCAGATAGGACATCTGAGAACGGAATTCATCGGGGGTTTTAGCGCGATTAGCTTTATATTCAGGAAATATCTCAGTACGGAAAGTCTTGCGCGAAACATCAAAAGCCACTGCGACATGCGTTGGCTTCTCTTCCTTGAGCAAAGAGATGAGCATGGTGGCAAAACCATAAATAGCATTGGTGTGCTGACCTTGCGCAGTCGTAAAGTTTTCAGCAGGTAGCGCGAAGAAGGCGCGGTAGGCCATCGAATGGCCATCAATGAGCAGAAGCCTCTTCTTCTCATTCGCTTTAACGCTCATGTGGGACATCATAGGTATAAACTCCGTTGCTATGACTGAACCTGATTACCTAGCAATCATTAAGGAACGCGGCCAAGGAGCTCTCGATCTCAAGATGGGCATCGAGATGCTAGAGGTATCGCCGCAACGTTTAGTCGCTCGCATGCCTGTTGAAGGAAATACTCAACCCATCGGTCTACTGCATGGTGGCGCAAATGTCGTCCTCGCTGAATCGCTCGGTTCTATCGGAACTCAACTGCACGCGGGTCCTGACCGCAAGATTGTTGGAGTTGATATCAATGCAACTCATCATAAATCTGCAACCAGTGGATATGTCACAGCAGTTGCAACTCCGATCTCACTCGGGCGCACGCTCTGCGTCTACGAGATCGTAATAACAAACGAGGCAGGTCAGCGAACTTGTACCGCTCGCATAACCTGCCTCATTCTCAACCCTTAATTAACTTAGTGAGCACCTGTTCCAAGGTATGCCTCACGTACTGCTGGATCATTGAGCAAGTCAGAAGCCTTAGCTTCCTTTGTTACATTTCCGGTCTCAAGAATGTAGGCACGGTGTGCGCGTTGTAGCGCCTGCTGTGCATTCTGTTCTACCAGCAAGATTGTGACGCCCTGCTTATTAATCTCAGTGATGATGCGGAAGATATTTGCAATCATTTGAGGTGCAAGTCCCATTGATGGTTCATCGAGTAGAAGAACCTTTGGACGAGCCATCAGAGCGCGTCCCATCGCCAACATCTGCTGTTCTCCACCTGAGAGCGTTCCACCTGCTTGCGAAGTACGTTCTTTCAAACGTGGGAAGAGCGTGTAGATACGATCAAGATCTTCATCCATCTCGTTCTTACGATTCTTACGGTTGTACTTACCCATCTCAAGGTTTTCCAGAACTGTCATTCCAGCGAAGATACCGCGGCCTTCAGGCACCTGAGAGATTCCGAGATCAACGCGCTCGTGAGCAGGAATCTTGTTGAGATCCTGGCCATCGAAGTTGATAGATCCGCTAGTTACTGGGCGAAGTCCAGAGACGGTCTTCAAGATTGTTGTCTTACCAGCACCGTTAGCGCCAATGAGTGTGACGATTTCACCTTCATTTACGACAACTGAAACGCCCTTGATTGCTTCAATCTTGCCGTAGTGAACGCGAAGATCCTTAATTTCAAGACGCATCTGCTGGCACTCCTAGGTAAGCCTCGATAACACGAGGGTCGTTTTGTACAACTGAAGGAAGATCATCTGCAATCTTCTGTCCGAAGTCGAGAACTGCAACGCGGTCAGAGATTCCCATAATGAGAGACATATCGTGCTCAATCAGAAGCACGGTGTATCCCTTATCGCGAATCTTCTTGATTGTTTCAGCGAGTGCGACCTTTTCAGCTGGGTTGAAGCCCGCTGCTGGTTCATCAAGGAGAATCAATTCCGGTTCAGTTCCGAGCGCACGCGCGATTTCAAGGCGACGTTGATCTCCGTATGGAAGATTCTTCGCTAGCTGATCCGCTCTGTGATCGATTCCCATGAATTGCAAGAGTTCGAGAGCACGTTGACGGCTCTCTCTCTCTTCACGACGATTGAGCGGAGTTCCAAAGAGCGCACGTATGAGGCCGGTCTTCTTATGAACATCAGTTGCTGTGAGTACATTCTCTAACGCTGTCATATCTCCGAAGAGACGCACATTCTGGAAGGTACGAGCAAGGCCCATCTTCGTTACTTCATGTCGTTTCTTACCTGAAAGGCTTTGACCATTCAAAAGCATCTCACCGGAAGTTACCGGATATACACCTGTAACAACGTTGAACACTGTGGTCTTACCGGCACCGTTAGGGCCGATGAGTGCGCAGATTTCGCCCTTATTGACATGGAAGTTGACCTCATTAAGTGCGGTGATTCCACCGAACTTAATTGTGACGTTCTTGAGTTCAAGAAGTTTCTCTGACATTACAAGGTCCTCTTCTCTTCAATCTTTTCGCGTTTCTTACGCGGGAGCAATCCATCAGGTCTGATGTTCATCATGATGATAAGAACTAATCCGAAGATGATCTGACGTTCATCGGAGATGAAACGAATTCTTTCCGGTAGGTAGGCAAGAATTGAAGCACCGAGCGCGACGCCCCAGATATTTCCCATACCGCCGAAGACGACGCAGGCCAGGATCAAGATTGAGACTTCAAACTTGAACATATCTGGTGAGATCACCATAACCTTCGATGCGAAGATAACGCCCGCTGCTCCACCAATTGCAGCACCAATCACAAATGACCAGAGCTTGTAGACCAGGGTGTTGACTCCCATAAGGGCTGCCACATCTTCATCTTGGCGAATCGCTTCCCACGCACGGCCTGGGCGGCGCACGGTAAAGCGGCGAATCATCCAGATAGTAAGGAGAATCATTGCAAGTACTAACCAGAAGAAGTGTTCTGGGAACATCAGGTTAAATTCAAATCCAAAGAATGTTGGAGGATTTGGAATACCAGCAATTCCATTAGGTCCACCTGTGACCGAAAGGTTGAGCGCAACGATACGAATAATTTCACCAAAACCAAGGGTGATGATCGCCAAGTAATCTCCACGAACACGCAGGGCTGGTAGGCCAAGGATTACTCCCGAGATCATTGCCATACCCATTCCAACTGGTAGAGCTTGCCAAGTGTTCCATCCATAAAGTGTTGAAAGAATTGCTTGGCTGTAGGCGCCGATTGCGAAGAAGGCGATGTAACCCAAATCGAGAAGACCTGACTTACCAACAACGATATTGAGACCAAGGGCCATCAATACGAACATACCCACTGGATAAACGAGCACGTTCTCAAATGAGGTAATTGGTGTGTTGAGGAAACTAGTTGGTCCCCATGATGGAGCGAATGGAAGTAACCCAACGAGCACTACAACGGTAATGACAAAGATAGTGCGTACTGGGCGGTTCCAGCCTGCCCAGATCTCTGCGCCTTTATCGCGAAGATTGAAGTCTCTCAGTGCGCTCATCATGTCCTCGTCTTCTGTACTGCCTCACCAAAGAGGCCGTTCGGTTTGAATAGAAGGATAAGAACTAGAATTACGAAGACGGTAACTGCCTTCCACTGCGAACCAAGGATCGCTGAAGCAAATTGCTCCATCATTCCAAGGGCTAGTCCGCCATAGAAAGCGCCTCGAATATTTCCAATTCCACCGAGAACCGCAGCGGTAAAGGCAGCAATTCCCATATTGAATCCGACGTTAAACACAGTGTTTTCATAGACCGTTGTGTAAAGGAATGCCGCAGCGCCTGTTGTGAGGCCACCAATAAGGAATGTCAACGAGATAACGCGGTTGATATTGATACCCATCAATTTGGCATTTTCTTCTGAGAGTGACACCGCACGGATTGCCTTGCCAAGTCGTGATCGGTTTACGAATTGGTCGAGGATTACGAAGATTACAATCGGGGAAACAATTGCCAGCATCGTATCGATGCGGAAGTTTGCTCCTGCAATCTCACCGAAGCTCCACTTATCAAGCAAACGTGGGGCTGTCTGTGGGCGTGACTCTGTAAACATACGCATGGTCTCCATAAGGAAGATGGAGACACCAATTGCGGAGATAAGTGAAGATAGCGGTGCCGCACCTCGCGCTCGGAGTCGTCTATAAGCGACCAACTCAACGAGAACGGCGAGGAGTGCACAGGCAATCATCGAACCAACTAGTGCGATAACTAGTGTGTACGCCAATTCAAAACCAGCGAGTGGCTTTGCAGTAACTGGATGGTCGAGAAGCTCGATTTCAACCCAAAGAACTGCAAAAGTTCCCAGCATAAAAACTTCAGAGTTTGCAAAGTTAATGAGTCTAAGGACTCCGTAAACCATGGTGTAGCCGAGGGCTACTAGAGAATAAATGAGGCCGAGCGCTAGTCCTTGTAATACAAGTGACCAGAACTGGGTCGTAATAACTGAAAAATTCATAGCAACCGATCTATGCAAGCTGAGTGAGTGTTATGAAGCGTGGCCACTTCCGCATTGCTGCAAAAGTGGCCACGCCTTACTACATTTTGAAAGTATTTCTACAAGCAGAGCTTATTAAGCAATTGCGTCGTAGATGATCTTTCCATTCTTTACAAGGTAACCACCGACGTCAGCTCCACCGATAATGTCTCCATAACGGTTGAACTTGATTGATGAGCCGCCTGCACCCTTGAAGGTTGTGTTGTTGACACATACCTGGATGGCTGGGCGTGTTAGCTTGCCAGCTTCGATACAGGTAATGAATACCTGTGCTGCGTTGTATGCAGTTGCTGAGTAGAGACCAGGAACCTTAACGCCTGTGATCTTCTGGAATGAAGCAAGTTCTGCTGCAGTAAGAAGTGAGTCGAAAGGAACATCAGCTGCTGTGAGGCGAACGCCTTCAGCTGCCTTACCTGCGAGGTCTGGGAAGTCTGATGTGTTAACACCATCTCCAGCTGCAAGGATGCCTGTGTATCCACCATCGCGAAGTGCCTTGAAGAACTTTGCTGCTTCTGAGGTGTACCCACCGTAGATAACAACGTTAGCGCCTGAAGCCTTCACCTTTGATGCAACTGAAGTCCAGTCAGCAGTTCCGCGTGGAACTGAATCTGTACCTGCAACACCGATCTTCTTAGCTGGTGCCATTGCGTACTTGATGAGACCTGCGCCGTATGTGGTCTGGTCGTCAACGAGGTAGATCTTTGGTGATGAAACACCCTTAGTTGCATAGCGAACTAGTGCAGGTGCCTGGAATCCATCGTGAGCTACGACGCGGTGGAAGATTGGGAATCCACGGTCTGGAGCCTTTGGATCTGTGAGTGATACAGCTGATGCTGATGGTGCAACCATTGTTAGACCAGCAGCCTTGTATGCAGGGAATGAGTTACGAGCTTCACCTGAACATGATGTTCCGATAACGCCGATAACTGCCTTGTTAGCAGCAACACCTGGTGCGATGTTTGCAGCAACTGTTCCGTCGCACTGTGAGTCAGCCTTAATAAGGTTGATCTTTACAGCTGGGTTCTTTGCGTTGTAAAGCGCAATCGCCCATTCTGCGCCAGGGAACTGATCCTGACCAAGTTGTGCATCTGGACCAGTTAGTGGGCCCTGAAATGCGAGAGTTACAGATTTCTTAGCAGCAGCGTTTGCCGGTGATGCAACAACTACGCCAAGGGCGAGAGTTGTAGCAGCAGCAATAGCGAGACCGCTTACGATCTTCTTATTCATGTATTGCCTTCCTGTTTTTTCATGCTTGTGTCCCGGGACAGGGAGGCATGAAGCGTAATGCTCAACCTACGCTTGAGACAAGGTCAAAGCCGCTTTTTCTGGGCGCGGGAGATTACTTTTTGGTTACGAAAAGCTGGGGCTGAACTGTTCAGATGGGGCGCTAAAAGGGGTTATTTATCGAGGGCGGCTTCAGGGGAGATAACGGCATGGGCGACCTCTTTCATAGTCAACCTTCTATCCATTGCAGCTCGCTGAATCCAGGAAAATGCCTCTGGCTCAGAGAGGTTGAGCGCCTTCATCAAGATTCCCTTAGCCCTATCGATAATTTTTCGAGTCTCAAGGCGCTCATGTAAATCGGCGACTTCTTCAGCCAAAGATCTCATCTGGGTATGTCGACTGATGGCAATCTCAATAGCGGGTACGAGGTCGCCGATAGTAAATGGCTTCACCACATATGCCATAACGCCCGCATCACGGGCGCGTTCAACCAATTCACGTTGGCTAAATGCAGTCAACATCAGAACTGGCGCAATTGAAATGATTTTTTCAGCTGCAGATATTCCATCAAGGATTGGCATCTTTACATCCAAGATTGCTAAATCTGGTCGATGCTCGGTAGCAAGTGCGATTGCTTCTTCGCCATTGGCAGCTTGCGCAACGACTGTGTAACCAGCCTCTTGCAACATCTCTACTAAATCCATACGGATAAGCGCTTCATCTTCAGCGACCAAGATCCGCACAGGTGTAGCACCTGTCTGCGCGGATGTGTCGATGCCCATGTGCCTCGAGTCGGATTCGAACCGACACTATGCAGTGTTTGAGACTGCCCTCTCTACCGTTGGAGTACCGAGGCGTACACCAATCCTAAGGCACCGCCCCCAAATAAGAAAAAGGAGAATGTAAGAAAAGAGGTGCTTGCCTTTAGCGATATGCGGCGGCTACACCGTTTACAGCATCGCCTACTTTGTGAACACGCATCGCATTGGTAGATCCAGGAATCCCAGGAGGAGATCCGGCAACGATCATCACAAGTTCACCCTCAGCAGCGCGCTTACCTTCGAGGAGCATTTTATCTGCCTGCAGAACCATCTCATCGGTGTGCTTGACCATGGGAGTTACCAAAGATTCCACTCCCCAAGAAAGAGCCAAACGATTGAAAGTACCGTCTTCTGGAGTGATTGCAAGAATTGGAATCGGTGACCGCAGGCGGCTAATGCGTCGCGCTGAATCACCTGATTGCGTGAAGGTAACGAGGAACTTTGCACCTACTGTGGCGCCTACCTCTGCAGCAGCTTTTGTGATTGCTCCACCCTTAGTACGTGGCGCTGTCATCAGTGGGCGGATGCGATCAAGTCCTAGCTCTTCGGTGCGTTCGATGATGCGCGCCATTGTTTTTACAGATTCAATAGCAAATTCACCAACAGAAGTTTCACCAGAGAGCATCAAGGCATCTGCGCCATCGAGCACAGCATTGGCACAGTCTGTGGCTTCAGCACGAGTAGGACTGGAGTTGGTAATCATGGAATCGAGCATCTGAGTTGCCACGATGACCGGCTTTGCCGCATCACGAGCTAGCTCTACGCAACGCTTCTGCACCATTGGCACATCTTCAATTGGCAGTTCTACACCAAGGTCGCCACGCGCAACCATGATGCCATCAAATGCTTCAACGATCTCGACAAGATTGGCAACGGCTTGTGGCTTCTCAATCTTGGCAATAACAGGAACGCGGATACCAACTTCATCCATGATTGCATGCACATCTTTGATATCAGCAGCGTTACGAACAAATGAGAGCGCAATAAAATCTGCACCGGCGCGAAGTCCCCAACGAAGATCATCTTCATCTTTTTCAGACATCGCAGGAACTGATACAGCAACACCTGGAAGATTAATGCCCTTGTTGTTGCTCACAAATCCTGGCTGGATGCACTTAGTGACAACATCGTTGCCCTTAACTTCTACGACTTCAACGGTGACCTTGCCATCATCTATAAGAATGCGATCTCCAGCTTTGCAATCCCCCGGTAGACCTTTGTAGGTAGTTCCAACGCGCTCTTTAGTTCCGGGAACATCATCGGTGGTAATTGTGAAGATATCGCCACGAGCTAATTCATGTGGACCATTTTCAAATCGCGCCAAGCGAATCTTTGGGCCTTGTAGGTCAACCAATACAGCGACCGCTTTCCCTGCCTCTTTCGCAGCCGCGCGAACTCGATCCAGGCGACCTTGATGCTCTTCATAGGAGCCATGTGAAAGGTTCAGGCGCGCCATATTCATGCCGGCGGCGATCAGTTCACGCACCTTTTCGGGTGATTCAACGGCAGGTCCAAGTGTGCAAACTATTTTCGCGCGGCGCATATGCCTACCTTATCTATAGAGAGTGAGTACTAACGAGTTCTAAACCATCAGCGGTCGAGTAGTTGGTTCGATTGGTGAATGGAGTTGAGTCTCTCCGGTCAGATAGCGATCCACAGCAGCCGCTGCTGAGCGCCCTTCAGCGATAGCCCAGACAATCAGTGACTGCCCACGGCCAGCATCGCCTGCAACAAAGATGCCTTCTTCGCTGCTCTGGAAATTTTCATCGCGCGCAATATTTCCGCGATCATCGAGCTTTACCTCTAACTGGTCAATAAGTGCAGACTTTTCAGGACCAGTAAAGCCCATAGCAAGAAATACAAAGTCAGCGGGAAGTTCTTTCTCAGTTCCTGGAACTGGTTCAAACTTTCCGTTCTCAAACTTTGTTTCGACAATCTTGAGAGCCTTGAGATTTCCTTTGCCATCCCCCACGAACTCTTGAGTGCTGACAGAGAAGACGCGATTATCAAGTTCTTCGTGTGCGCTCGAGACGCGATAAATCATCGGATAAGTAGGCCATGGCTGTGACGATGGTCGCTCTTCCGTTGGGCGAGGCATAATTTCAAGTTGTGTCACGCTGGCAGCGCCTTGGCGAACAGATGTACCCAAGCAATCTGCGCCAGTATCGCCGCCACCCAAGATGATGACGTGCTTACCAGCTACATTGATTGGCGATTCTTCAATCTCACCGAGCGCTTGCTTATTTCCCCACGGCAAGAACTCCATCGCTTGATAGATGCCCTTATTTTCACGTCCAGCAATAGGAAGATCGCGCCACTGGGTAGCGCCAACGGCCAATACAACCGCATCGTACTTAGCGCGTAGATCTGAACCAGTGAGCTCAACGCCAACGTTTACGCCGGGACGGAAACGAGTTCCTTCTTGCTCCATCTGAGTAAGACGGCGGTCAAGGATGTGCTTCTCCATCTTAAATTCAGGAATTCCATAACGCAGAAGCCCGCCGATTTTCTCGGCGCGGTCATAGACAGCGACAGTGTGTCCGGCGCGAGTCAGTTGTTGCGCTGCAGCAAGTCCTGCAGGACCTGAACCAATGACAGCAACAGTCTTTCCAGAGAGACGATCTGGCGCTAGCGGCTTTACATTGTTGGCATCGAAAGCTTCTTCAATAGTGCGAAGTTCAACCTGCTTAATAGTGACAGCATCACGATTGATTCCAACAACACATGCAGTTTCGCATGGCGCAGGACAGAGGCGACCTGTGAACTCTGGGAAGTTATTGGTTGCATGAAGACGGTCGATAGCTTCGGCCTTATCGCCGCGATAGATCAGGTCGTTCCACTCTGGAATGAGATTGCCGAGCGGGCACCCTGAGTGACAGAACGGAATACCGCAATCCATACAGCGACTAGCCTGTTTTTGCAGGTGCTCAAAAGATTGTGGCTCGTAGACTTCTTTCCAATCCTGAATGCGCACATCAACAGGTCTGCGCTTTGGAGTCTCGCGCGGAGTGGTCATAAATCCCTTTGGATCAGCCATTTGCTACAACCTCCATTACATATTCATCTACCGGCAGACCTTCACGGTTTGCCTTTTCAATTGCTGCAAGAACACGGGCATAGTCACGCGGCATGATGAGTGAGAAGCGAGCTACCTCGGTATCCCAGTTCTTCAATAGGTTCGACGCAACTTCTGAGCCAGTTTCAACATGGAAGCTTGAGACTATTGTGCGAAGGACTTCGCGCTGATCTGCCGGTACAGCGAGAACATCAACCATTTCAGTATTAACGATTGCTGTGTCGAGATCGAGAACGAAGGCGCGACCACCAGACATTCCTGCTGCAATATTGCGACCTGTTGCGCCAAGAATGACCGCAGTTCCGCCAGTCATGTATTCGAGCGCATGATCACCCACACCTTCGACGACTGCAGTTGCACCAGAGTTGCGAACGCAGAAACGTTCTCCAACTAAACCGCGAATAAAGATTTCTCCTGAAGTTGCACCATAACCGATGACGTTTCCGGCGATGACATTCTTCGCTGATGGGAAGTTTGCCTTCTCATCTGGGCGAACAATGACTCGACCACCAGATATTCCCTTACCAACGTAATCGTTGGAGTCACCGTAGAGACGTAGCGTTAAACCTTGCGGGATAAAGGCGCCGAGAGATTGTCCGGCAGAACCATGCAGAGTCACATCGATAGTGCCGACAGGTAAACCTTCTGCGCCATAGCGACGAGTAATTTCAGCGCCTAACATCGTTCCGACTGTGCGATTAACGTTGCGTACAGGAAGATCAATGCGAACAGGCTCCTTCTTCTCAAGTGCCACCTTCGCTAAATCAATCAAGGTGTTATCAAGTGCTGCAGCTAAGCCATGGTCTTGAATCGTGGTCTGGTGAAGTGGTGATTCCACATCAGGACGAACAAGCAGTGGAGAAAGATCCAGGCCGCTAGCTTTCCAATGATCAACTGCATCTTTGGTATCGAGGTATTCGACATGACCAACTGCTTCTAGCAAGGTGCGGAAGCCGAGGGAGGCCAAGATTTCGCGAACTTCTTCAGCGATATATTCGAAGAAGGTCTCAACAAACTCTGGCTTTCCGGTGAACTTCTTACGAAGCTCTGGGTTCTGTGTAGCAACTCCCACTGGACACGTATCCAAGTGGCAGACGCGCATCATGATGCAGCCAGAGACCACAAGTGGAGCGGTTGCAAATCCATACTCTTCGGCGCCAAGCAGAGCTGCGATAACAACATCGCGACCAGTCTTTAACTGACCATCGGCTTGAACAACGATGCGATCTCGTAGCCCATTGAGCAGAAGTGTTTGCTGAGTTTCAGCAAGACCAAGCTCCCAAGGCGCTCCTGCATGCTTTAGTGAAGTCAGCGGTGATGCACCTGTTCCGCCATCGTGTCCTGAAATCAGAACAACATCGGCATGTGCCTTAGAAACACCGGCAGCAACTGTTCCAACGCCAACTTCAGCTACCAACTTCACATGCACGCGAGCGTTCTTATTGGCATTCTTCAAATCATGAATCAACTGAGCTAAATCTTCGATGGAGTAAATATCGTGATGAGGCGGCGGTGAAATAAGTCCAACGCCTGGAGTTGAGAAACGCGCCTTAGCAATCCACGGATAGACCTTATTTCCAGGAAGCTGTCCGCCTTCACCCGGCTTTGCGCCTTGTGCAATCTTGATCTGAATATCAGTTGCGTTGATGAGGTAATTACTTGTTACGCCAAAGCGACCTGAGGCGACCTGCTTGATGGAAGATTTCTTGGAATCTCCATTAGGCATAAGGGTGTAGCGAACTTCATCTTCGCCACCTTCGCCGGTATTTGATTTGCCGCCCAATCGGTTCATGGCGATCGCCAGCGTTTCATGGACTTCTTGTGAAACAGAACCGTATGACATCGCACCCGTTGAGAAGCGCTTCACAATTTCAGAGATTGGCTCGACTTCATCAATGGAGATTGGAGCGCGTTCGCCCTCCTTAAACTGGAAGAGTCCACGCAGGGTCATCAAAGACTTGCTCTGATCATTGACCTTGGATGTGTATCGCTTAAAGATGTCATAACGCTTATTGCGCGTTGAGTGCTGCAAAGCGAAGACAGTCTCAGGGTTAAATAGATGTGGTTCGCCGTCGCGACGCCATTGGTATTCGCCACCAACAGCTAGACGCTTTGCCCCAGGAATTTCTCCACCTACTGGGTAGGCAAAATGATGGCGTTTAATGGTTTCTTCGGCGATGACATCAAGGTTGACTCCCCCAAGGCGTGAAGTTGTTCCAACGAAGAATTCATCGACAACATCTTGCGCTAAACCAATCGCTTCAAATACCTGCGCACCGGTATAGGAGGCGATAGTTGAAATACCCATCTTTGACATCACCTTAAGAACGCCTTTACCAAGGCCCTTGATGACATTGCGAAGCGCTTTTTCAGGAGTAATGCCGGTGATGACGCCTTGATTAACCAAATCTTCAGCTGTCTCCATCACCAAATATGGATTTACCGCTGCTGCTCCGTAACCGATCAAGAGCGCAACATGGTGCACTTCACGAACATCGCCAGCTTCGACAACTAGACCCACCTTGGTACGAGTCTTTTCGCGGATTAAGTGGTGGTGAACAGCTGCTGTGAGTAAGAGCGATGGAATTGGGCAATCTTCGGCATCACCATCACGATCAGAGAGAACAATGATGCGAGCACCCTTTGCGATTGCATCTGAGACTTCACGCTTAATCTCTTCTAAGCGAATGCGAAGAGTATTTCCATCTCCTGTTACAGGAAAGAGACCGCGGACAACGTAGGCCTCAAGACCTGGGTAATCATCATCGGCGTTGACGTGAATAATCTTGGCAAGTTCATCGTTATCGATGACAGGAAATGCCAATGAGATTTGCTTACATGATTCTGGGCCCGGATCGAGCAAGTTATGTTCTGGGCCGAGAGAGCCACCTAAGCTTGTTACTAACTCTTCGCGGATAGCATCTAGTGGCGGGTTGGTAACTTGAGCAAAGAGCTGTGTGAAGTAATCAAAGAGAAGTCTTGGCTTCTGTGAAAGCGCCGCAATTGGAGTATCTGTTCCCATCGAACCAAGGGCTTCGCCACCACTTTTTGCCATCGGAGTAATAATGATTTTGATTTCTTCCTCGGTATATCCAAAGGCCTTCTGGCGGCGAATAACCGATTTATGAGGATAGATAATGTGTTCGCGTGAAGGAAGATCAGAGAGTTTGATCATTCCATCTTTGAGCCACTGCCCATAAGGGGCTGCATCTGCGAGTGAATCTTTAATCTCATCATCTTCAATGATGCGACCGGCTTCAATATCAACAAGGAACATCTTGCCTGGTTGCAGGCGACCCTTGCGCACAATCTTCTCTGCTGGGAAATCTAATACGCCAACTTCAGAGGCAAGTACAACGAGACCGTCATCGGTAACCCAGAAACGTGATGGGCGAAGACCGTTGCGATCGAGCACTGCACCTACTTGATGGCCGTCGGTAAATGTCACACACGCTGGTCCATCCCAAGGTTCCATAAGGGATGCATGGAATGCATAGAAATCGCGACGCTTCTGTGGCATCGTCGCATGGTTCTCCCATGCTTCAGGAATCATCATCAAAACTGAATGTGGAAGTGAACGTCCACCTAAGTAGAGAAGTTCAAGGACTTCATCAAAAGAGGCAGAGTCAGAGCCTGACATTTCAACGATTGGAAAGAGGCGCTTGAGGTCTCCCCCGATGAGATTACTGGCAAGGAGAGATTCGCGTGCGCGCATCCAGTTACGGTTTCCCTTAACGGTATTGATTTCACCGTTGTGAGCGATAAAGCGATATGGGTGCGCCAGTGGCCATGACGGGAAGGTATTTGTTGAAAAACGTGAGTGAACGAGGGCAAGTGGTGAGACCACTCTTTCATCGCTGAGGTCAGGGAAGAACTCTTCTAGCTGCCCGGTTGTGAGCATGCCCTTATAGACAATTGTCTGAGAAGAGAGGGAAGCGAAGTAGAGATCTAGAGTGTGTTCTGCTCTCTTGCGAAGTGCGAAAGCTAAACGATCAAGTGCGAGCCCTGATTCGTTCTTTTTTCCTGAAACGAAGAGTTGTTCAAACTTTGGCATGACTGAGAGCGCTGTCTTGCCAAGAGATGATGAGTTGATTGGAAGTTCGCGCCAACCTAGAACTGTGAGACCTTCTTCTGCTGCAATCTTGGCAATCTCGCTCTGAACATCTGCGCCCTGTGCGACAAATGCAATACCCGTTGCATATGAACCTTCTGCTGGAAGAGAGAATTTTGTAACTGCCTTATAGAAAGCGTCAGGGACGCGGATAAGAATTCCTGCGCCATCTCCGCTATCTGGTTCAGCGCCCGATGCGCCGCGGTGTTCAAGATTGCGAAGTGCAGTCAGCGCCTTCTCAACAATGTCATGTGTTGCAACTTTATTAAGGGTGGCAACCATCGCAACGCCGCATGCATCATGCTCGTTTGCAGGATCGTAGAGACCCTGGCGTGCGGGATAGTTTGAAGAGAGTGCCATAACCCGTTGTCCTTTTTTTAAAAAAACAAAAGGGACAACTTTGGCCCGTGAGCGGTAAGTACTGGTGCGCCTACCGAAATCAGTAGCGAAAGAGTAGCAACCTAGGTGGTTTAGATGCCACTTATGTGTAGCGCCTGCCCAATGCCTGCGGTGATAGCCATACCGAGGCAGCCACCGGCGATGACTCGCACGGTGGGAGTAAGCAACTTAGATCCTGCAATTCTTGCGCTCAGAATCCCAGTAAAGGTGAGGCCGATGATGGTGAAGGCGACGATGCTCCAGGCCGCCGTGCCAACCGTAGGCGCAAATGCTCCAACAAATGGAATGAGGCCACCTGCAGTAAAGCTAAGCGCCGATGCAATCGCCGCTTGCACTGGACGCGCCTTGGTGTGTGGGTGTTGACCTAACTCATCGCGAAGATGCGCTTCGAGTGGATCTTTTTTATGCATTTCAACAGCAACTTGTACCGCTAACTCTCGTGAAAGACCGCGCTGCATATAAATTTGAACTAGCTCTTCTAGTTCACCTGCGGGATCGATAGCAAGGTGTTCAATCTCTAATAATCGATCAGAATGTTCAATATCATTTTGTGAGCGAACTGAGACATATTCACCAACAGCCATAGACATGGCACCCGCTGCAATTCCAGCGGCACCTGCTGTGATGAGGAAACTCTGTTCTCCTGCGCGCGCTGCAGCAACGCCAATCATCAAACTTGCAGTCGAGACTAAACCGTCATTTGCGCCAAGGACGGCAGCGCGCAACCAACCAGCGCGATGAGTGCGATGGCTGAGATTGCGGTGATAGACATCTTCTAGACCCATCTTGCAAGCCTACCTGTCTGAGCGTCTGAATTTGATGAAGGCGGCGCATGCCAGTGCGAAAAGAGTCATCGCAACATATTGATTGAGACGTAGCCCACCCCAAACATGTGCCTGATCAATACGAATTCCTTCGATAAAGAATCGAGCGAGCGAGTAGCCCGCGACATAGAGCGCAAAGATTGAGCCAGCTGGATATCGAGAACCAAGCGCAATCAAAAAAACAGCAAGGCATGTGGTTGCGAGTGCTTCATATGCAAAGGTGGGATGAAAGGTCGCAAAGTTTTCATATCCACTGGGGCGAAGGTTTGCTGGGATTTCTAGCGCCCACCAAGAATCTAGTGGTCTACCAAAGAGTTCTCCATTAAACCAATTACCAAATCGACCAATCGCTTGTGCAAGTAGTAAACCTGGAGCCAACGCATCTGCAAAGTGGGCAAAGCTCGGTAGTTCGATGTGACGGGCGATTCTGCGATAAGCGATATATGCACCTAACGCACCCAAGCCAATGGCGCCCCAAATTCCAAGACCGCCTTTCCAGATCTTGAAAATATCAGTGAAGTTTGCACCCGCACCAAAGTAAAGTTCCGGTGAAGTGAGTACATGATAAAGACGTCCACCAATAACACCGCTAGGTACAGCAACAATTGCTACATCCGATAGAACTGTTTGAGCACCGGGAAAGGCTGCAACAAATCGTCTATTACCAACCCAGATCGCTACCGCTACCCCTGCAATGATGCAGAGCGCATAGAAGTGAATGGTGAAAGGGCCTAGCGCAACTGCCGATGTACTCGGAGTTGGAAAGGCTTGCAAAGTACTTATCCGCGCTCTACTGCAGCTTTGAACTTAGCGGCGTCAAAGTATTCGCTTGCGTTGCGGTCAATCTCTTTACCGTTGACGAAGACAGTAGGCGTTGAATTTACATTTGCCTTTGCACCGGCTGCGGCAACATTGCTGACCCAACCGACATATTCACCCTTGTTGACGCAGCTACTAAATTTCTGGCTGGTGATTCCAGCTGTCTGTCCGAGGCTTGCAAGGAAAGTGTTATCCCAAGCACCTGAATTTTCCTGCTTCTGATTCATCATGAGCAAGCGGTGGTAATCAAGGAATTTGCCCTCATCTGCAGAACATGCAGCTGCATTTGCAGCGTTGACAGATTCAGGTCCCAAGAATGAGAGCGTGTGATAGACAACGGTTGCCTTCTTTTCGGCAATCAGCGATTCAATGTATGGGCCGTTGAGTTGTGTGAATTGAGCACAGACCGGACATTGAAAGTCTTCATAGATATCGACAACAGGGACTCCAGTGAGTTCGCCATTAAATACAACTCCATACCCGCGATCGGCTGAAACGTTCGCTGGGATGCTGGCTGAAGAATCGGTCTGTCGTGATAGAAGTGTCGGTACCAACATGATGAGGAGAACGCCTACGACGACTGCAATAACAAGATTGCGAGTGAAGTTATCTTTTCCTGGTTGTTTAGCCATTGTTGCTTTCTCCTAGTTGTGTCGCAGGCGCTGGTGATTTATCCAGGCCAAATTTAGTGTGTGGGAAGAGGGTTAAGTAAATTCCTAAGAGCGCTAAGCCTGTGTCGCGCAGAAGTGGAGTCAGATAATTGGCTTCACCTTCAGGAACTTGTCCCCCGCCACCAAAGCATCCGCAGTCGATAGAGAGTCCGCGCGCCCAGGCTTGGGAGATTGCAATCATGAAACCGATCATTAAGAGCGCGCTCAGCGCACCGCTAATACGGACAGCTGCTCCGATAACCAGGAGAATTCCTACCGCTAATTCAAAGAAAGGCACGACGATGCCGAGAAAGTTCGCAAGTGAAATCGGCAGCATCTCGTAGGCTCGAACTGCCATCTGCGATTTATCGAGCTCATCAAATTTGAGGTAGCCAGCAACTATCAGAGTTCCGCCAAGGATGAGTCGAGCAGCAAGCCCTAGCCATGGCTGAATTTTCTTCATCGTCCTTCTCGCACTCCCAAAGAAAGTTGTTGCGCTAACTCTTTCACAGATTTCAATCCTTCTGCCTCATTTGGTGCATCCTGCATCGCCTTAATAAATGCCGATCCCACAATGACTCCGTCTGCATATCCTGCAACGCCCTTGGCCTGCTCGCGAGTTGAAACGCCAAGGCCAACTGCAATCGGAAGATCTGTTGTCTCTCTAATACGCGCAACGAGGTCTGGTGCTCCTGATGAGACAGCGGTGCGTGTACCGGTTACCCCCATGAGACTTGCTGCATAAACAAATCCGCCACATCGCGATGTTACTTGCGGCAGACGTTGTGCAGATGTACTTGGCGCAACAACGTAAATTGGATTGATCTCGCTCTTTTCAACAGCTGACTTCCAGCCAGCCGATTCTTCGATAGTCAGATCTGGAGTAATCACTCCTGAGCCACCGTTTGCTGCAATTGATTGGGCGAACTTCTCGACTCCGTATTTTTCGATTGGATTCCAGTAAGTCATAACTACTGCAGGAACACCTGAATCGGTCGCAACTTTAAGTGCATCAAATACATCGGCCGCATTCGTTCCCTGTGAAAGTGATTGGTCTGCAGCAGCTTGGATTGTTGGTCCATCCATCACTGGATCGCTATAAGGAAAGCCGATTTCAATGGCATCAACGCCACCTTCGATAAAGGCTTGGATTACTTTCTTGCAACCTTCAATAGTTGGAAATCCGGCAGGGATATATGCGATGAGCGCCGCTCTATTTTCAGCACGGACCTTTACAAAGAGATCATCAAGCGGTGTGGACATTTACAGTGGGATTCCAAAATACTGCGCCGCAGTCTGAACATCTTTATCGCCACGGCCCGATAGATTAATGAGCAATATTGCATCAGGACCGAGCTCGTTACCAATCTGAAGTGCGCCAGCGAGAGCATGAGCAGTTTCGATGGCAGGAATGATTCCTTCAGTCTTGCAAAGAAGTGCAAATGCATGCATCGCCTGCGCATCGGTAATCGCACGATATTCAGCGCGACCAATGTCATGAAGGTAAGCATGTTCTGGACCTACACCTGGGTAATCAAGTCCAGCCGAAATTGAATGAGATTCAATTGTCTGACCATTCTCATCTTGAAGAACATAGGTGCGATTTCCGTGAAGCACGCCCGGGCTTCCACCAGTAATGGTTGCCGCATGTCGTCCAGTTTCAACGCCATCTCCTGCTGCTTCAAGTCCGATTAAACGAACTTCAGGATCAGAGATAAAGCGATGGAAGATTCCGATGGCATTAGATCCTCCCCCGACACAGGCGAGAACTGCTGTTGGAAGTTTTCCAGTGAGCGCCAATACCTGTTCGCGAGATTCTTCACCGATAATTTTATGGAAGTCGCGCACCATGGAAGGAAATGGGTGCGGTCCGGCAACTGTGCCGAGCATGTAATGAGTGGTTTCAACATTGGTCACCCAATCGCGCATCGCCTCATTAATCGCATCCTTCAGAGTGCGTGAACCTGAAGTTACAGGAATTACTTCTGCGCCAAGTAACTTCATGCGAGCTACGTTAAGCGCCTGACGCTTTGTATCTTCTTCGCCCATGTAGACAACGCATTCAAGTCCCATCAACGCTGCAGCAGTCGCTGATGCAACGCCATGTTGGCCAGCGCCAGTTTCGGCGATGATGCGCTTCTTGCCCATACGTTTTGTCAGGAGCGCTTGACCAAGAACGTTATTTATCTTATGGCTACCAGTGTGGTTGAGATCTTCGCGCTTCAAGAGAATGCGTGCACCACCTGCATGTTCTGCAAAACGTTTCGCTTCAGTCAGAATGCTTGGACGACCCGTGTAGGTGCGATGCAGCTCTGCCAACTCTTCGATAAATGTGGGATCCGTCTGCGCCTTGATGCGCGCGGCATCGAGCTCTTCAAGGGCTCCAATCAACGCTTCTGGAACAAAGCGCCCGCCATATTGGCCAAAGTGGCCTGCAATCTCATCGAGAGTTGTCATAGCTGAAAGCCTACCCGTGACCTAGTAGTTCACGCATTGCAGAAATAGGGTCCCCTGATTTCACGAGGGATTCACCGACAAGAATTGCAGTTGCCCCCGCCTTTTGCGCCTGAGCGACATCTGCGCGGGTTGAGATCCCTGACTCGGCAACTCGAATCACAGTGGATGGAATTGCTGGGATGAGCTCTTCAAATACTGATGCGCTAACTTCAAGCGTTTTAAGGTTTCGCGAGTTAACTCCGACAATGCGAGGTGAGATATCCATAGCGCTCTCTAACTCAGATTGCGTATGTACTTCAATGAGAGAGGCCATACCAAGTTCGGTAGCAAGATCATAGAAATCTTTCAATTGGCTCTTGGAGAGCGCGGCCACAATCAATAAGACGATATCTGCGCCATGTGCACGCGCTTCTAGAAATTGATATTCATCAACCATAAAATCTTTACGCAGCACCGGTATTTCAATGCGAGAGCGCACCGCATTAAGATCTGCCAATGAGCCACCAAATCTACGTTGTTCAGTCAGAACGCTGACAGCTGCAGCGCCTGCTTCTTGATACTTCTCTGCAAGGGCTGCCGGGTCTGTAATGGGTGCCAGGTTTCCCTTGGAAGGAGATGAGCGCTTTACCTCTGCGATTACATTCATCTCATTGCGCGATAGAAATGAGTGAGCATCAAGTGCGGGCGCTTGCGCATCAATGCGCTCATGTAAAGCTCCCATGGAGCCACGGCGCGCTGCTAAATCTTCACGGACGCCTTCAATAATCGAGTCGAGGACGCTCACTTGGTCTCCTCAGTTGGATCAATACCTTTATCGAGCGCCGTCCAAGTATTAAGTTCGCGTGGAGCTCTCTCGTAGCGAGCAGAAAGTCGCAGACGTCGACTAATTGAAATAGCGATCACTGCTATAAAGAAGAGTGAGATCGCTAGCTTCATGGCCGCTGCAATTCGTGTGCTGCGCTGATGGCGCCGAGAACAGCAGCTGCCTTATTGAGAGTCTCTTCATTTTCTGATGCTGGATCTGAATCAGCTACAAGTCCAGCCCCTGCTTGTACATATGCAGTGCCGCCATGAAGGAGCGCAGTTCGAATTGCAATACACGCATCTATGTTGCCGGTGAAATCAAAGTATCCGATCGCACCACCATACAACCCACGTCTTGTTGGTTCGAGCGATTCAATGATCTCCATAGCGCGTGGCTTGGGCGCTCCTGAAAGCGTTCCTGCTGGAAAGACTGAGAAGAGCGCATCAATAGGAGTTGAGGAAGGATCTAACTTTCCGATGACAGTCGAAACAATATGCATCACATGTGAGTAACGCTCGATATGCATAAAGTCGATTACTTCCACCGAACCAGGTGCGCAGACGCGTCCTAAATCATTGCGACCTAAATCAACTAACATCAAATGCTCAGCGCGCTCCTTGGGATCTGCCAGGAGCTCTTCACCTAGGCGAATATCTTCTTCTACTGAGGCAGAACGTTTACGAGTGCCAGCAATTGGGTGCACCATGACTTCATCGCCAGTGACTTTAACAAGTGCTTCTGGACTGGAACCGACAATCTCAACGCCATCTTCAAAGCGGAATAAGTACATATATGGACTTGGATTATTGAGTCGCAACATGCGATAGACATCGAGGGCATCAGCGGTACATGGCATCGCAAATCTCTGCGATAAAACAATCTGAAAAGCTTCTCCTGCTCGGATTTCCTCTTTCGCTATCTCAACCTTTGCCATAAATTCATCAGCGGTCATATTCCGAGAAAATTGGGGCGCCTTCTTCGAAGGAATAGTTGTGACATCTCCAGCAAGAGGTGCAAGAAGTTCTGCTTGCATGCGATCAAGGCGAGAGACTGCATCGGCATAAGATTCATCGATGCGTTCATCGGAACCGTCCCAATTGATCGCATTGGCAATCAGAGTGATTGTTCCTTCAGCGTGATCCATCACCGCTAAATCACTAGTTAACATAAAGGCGATTTCAGGAAGAGCAATATCTTTCTGGGCAAGCTCTGGAATCCGCTCCAAACTGCGGACGCAGTCGTAGCCCATATATCCAACTAAGCCACCTGTCAGAGTAGGAAGGCCGGCAATCTTTGGAGATTTCAAATGTGAAACAGATTTACGGAGCGCATCGAGTGGACTCATATCCACGGGTACGCCCGCTGGAGGCGTGCCTAACCAGAAGGCTGCTCCATCTTTCTCGGTCAAAGTTGTCTGGCTATAAGCGCCGATAAATGAATAGCGTGACCAGACTCCCCCATGTTCTGCCGATTCCAGTAAGAAAGTTCCAGGAAGGTTCTTCGCTAACTTCTTATAGACATTAAGCGGAGTTTCGCCATCGGCGAGGAGCTTTCGGTAGACCGGGATGACGTTATGGTTTTTAGCAAACTCACGAAATTCTTCGAGCTTCATCGCGCCAACCCAATATTTGTATGGAAGCAGGTGCGATCACCGGTATGGCAGGCAGCACCGCTCTGTTCAACTTTCAGTAACAAGGCATCGCCATCGCAATCTAAAGAGATGGAGTGAACCATCTGCGTATTTCCCGAAGTGGCGCCCTTCTCCCAGAGTTCGCTACGACTACGTGACCAATAGGTGGCGCGTCCTGTCTGGATGGTCAACGCTAAAGATTGCGTATTCATATATGCCAACATCAAAACTTCACCGCTTGTGGCATCTTGGGCAATCGCTGGAATCAGAGCTGTTGGATCTTTGAGCAGCGCAAGAATTGCTTCGGGAAGTTGGCCGCTCATAGACCCTATTCTGCCTTACGAAGCCTGCGCGTTGCGAACTGAATAACCCTGGCCTTGCAAGTACTTCTTCACATCAGGAATACGGTGAATCCCAAAGTGAAAGACGCTCGCAGCCAAGAGCGCATCTGCGCCAGCATCGAGGGCAGCAGAGAAATCTTCTAGCGTTCCTGCCCCACCACTTGCAATGAGTGGAACTCGCGAAATGGCGCGTACAGCGGTGATCATTCCAATGTCATAGCCAGCGCGAGTTCCATCGGCATCCATTGAATTTAAGAGAATCTCGCCAACGCCCAGTGCACACGCTTTCTCAACCCAGGCAAGCGCATCTACACCTGCGCTTTGTCGTCCACCATGTGTTGTTACTTCAAATCCTGATTCAGTGCGTGCGCGGCGCGCATCCACTGAGAGCACGAGAACTTGTGAACCAAAACGATCGGCGATTTCAGCGATTAGCTCAGGTCGTGCCAGCGCTGCAGTATTAATGGAGACTTTATCTGCACCTGCACGCAGTAATTGATTGACATCTTCAACAGTACGAATTCCACCGCCCACAGTCAGAGGAATAAAGACTTGCTCTGCAGTTTTTCGAACTACATCAAGTGTTGTCTCTCTCCCGGCAGCACTTGCAGAGATATCGAGAAAGGTAAGTTCATCTGCGCCTTCGCGTCCATAGAGGGCAGCCATCTCAACGGGATCTCCGGCATCACGGAGATCTGTGAAATTTACTCCCTTAACAACGCGACCATCTGTGACATCAAGACAGGGAATGATGCGAACGGATAGGCTCATCGCTTCGTTAACTCCAGCGCCTCTTGCACGGTGAATGCTCCGGCATAGAGAGCCTTACCAACGATTGCACCTTCAACTCCGATGGCGTTAAGAGCCATGAGGGATTCGATATCGGCAAGAGATGAAATTCCGCCCGATGCCACAACTGGCTTCTTGGTAACGGCACATACCTCTTGCAGAAGTTGCACATTAGGTCCTTGCAGAGTTCCATCTTTCGTTACATCTGTAACAACATAACGCGCGCATCCATCGCGTTCTAGGCGTTCGATAGTTTCAAAGAGATCTCCGCCCTCTTTCGTCCAACCTCGGGCAGCCAAAACATGTCCACGAACATCAAGACCAACAGCGATGCGATCGCTATACTCTTGAATAATCTTCGCAGTCCACTCGGGATTTTCTAGCGCGGCTGTTCCTAGATTGACGCGAGTGCAGCCAGTTGCCAGAGCGCGACGCAGTGATTCATCATCACGGATTCCGCCAGAGAGTTCAACTTTAATATCAAGCTTTCCTACAACTTCAGCTAAGAGCGCGCTATTTTCACCGCGACCAAAGGCGGCATCAAGATCCACAAGGTGTAACCACTCAGCCCCTGCTGCTTGAAACTCGAGGGCAACTTCTAGCGGATTGCCATATGCAGTTTCAGCAGAGAGTTCGCCTTGCACCAGGCGTACAGCGCGACCATCTTTCACATCGACGGCGGGAAGTAGTTCTAAGTAACTCATAGCGTTTGTACCCAATTCTTAATCAAGTGTAGGCCGGCATCTCCAGATTTTTCAGGATGAAATTGCGTCGCAGCAATTGCACCATCTTCGACTGCAGCTAAGAAATCCTCGCCATAGTTCGAAAGCGTTGAGATAGCGCCAACAGAATTCTTTACAGCGTATGAGTGCACAAAGTAGAAAGATTCTTCTTCAACGCCGTTGAAAAGTTGTGAGCCCGCTCCGGCCTTCACAGTGTTCCAGCCCATATGCGGCAATATCGGTGCCTCTAACTTTTCAACTGTGGCGTTCCAGATGCCGACTCCCGGATGAAATCCATGTTCAACTCCTTGCGAAAAGAGAATCTGCATTCCAACACATATTCCAAGCGTGGGACGAGCGGCGGCGATTCTTTCGCGCACAATCTGATCTCCGCGCACTGTGATCAGCCCTTCCATGCAAGCGGCAAATGCACCAACACCTGGGACTACTAAGCCATCAGCATTGAGCGCAATTTGATAATCGGATGTGATGACAACTTCGCGCCCCGAAGTTTCAAAGGCGCGTTGGGCCGACCTTAGATTTCCAGAACCGTAATCAAGAATTGCAATCACGAACGTTAGAGAGAGCCCTTGGTGGAAGGAATTCCTGTAACGCGGCTATCTAGCGCAACGGCATCGCGTAGCGCACGTGCGACTGCTTTAAATTGCGCTTCAAAGACGTGGTGGGCATTGCGACCTTCAAGTACGCGCACATGGAGAGCGATACGGGCTTCAGCGACAATAGATTCCCAGATATGTTTTCCAAGAGTTGTATCGAAGGTACCGATCAGTTCGACAATCTCTGGTTGACGATGGACTAAATATGGTCGCCCTGATAAATCAACAGCTGCCTGTACTAGAACTTCATCAAGTGGAACCATCGCATCACCGAAGCGGCGAATACCAGATTTATCGCCTAGAGCTTCGCGGAGAGCTTGTCCAAAGGCGAGCGAGGTATCTTCAACAGTATGGTGTGAATCAACATCAACATCACCAGTTGTCTTAATGGTGAGGTTAAAGCCAGAGTGCTTTCCTAACTGGCTCATCATGTGATCGAAGAAGGGAACTCCAGTCTCGACCGAGATTTCACCGGTGCCATCTAAGTTCAGTTCTACAAGAACGCTAGATTCTTTCGTTGTGCGTTCAACGCGTGCTGTTCTGCTCATTTTTCTCCCAGGCAAGCCGATAGTGAGTCGATAAATTTCTTGTTCTCGGCTTCGTTGCCAATGGTCACTCGCAAGTAGCCCAATAATCCCACATCTCTGATGAGAACTCCTCTTTCGAGCATCTCTTTCCAGAGTTGCGCTGCTGGCTTAGTAAATCCACCGAAGAGGAGGAAGTTGGCATCACTCGGCACAACGGTGAGTCCGAGCGCCACGATCTCTTGCGCTAACTTTTCGCGGTCTGCGCGCAGACGTGCAACGTTGGCTAGCAGCTCTTCTTGATAATCCAGCGCTACTTCTCCGGCAGCTTGAGTCAGTGCGCTGAGGTGGTACGGAAGGCGGACCAAATACATCGCATCGATGACAGCCTTATCTGCAACCAAATAACCTAAACGAACTCCAGCGAAAGCAAAGGCCTTGCTCATTGTTCGAATGACAACCACATGTGGATACTTCTCAATCAGAGTTACCGCTGAAATTTCCTCAGAGAATTCGGCATATGCCTCATCGATGACCAATAACCCTGGCGTGGCCTTAGCTAACTTCTCAATCTCAGTAATCGAAAGCGATGAACCGGTTGGATTATTGGGAGTAGTGATAAAGGTTAGGGCTGGTTTTTCGCGTTGAATCTGTGCCAAGGCAGAGTCGTAATCCAAGGTGAAATCTTCGCGGCGAGAACCATTGATCCAAGAAACACCTGTCACCTTGGCAATCAAGGGATGCATCGAATAGGAAGGTGTGAAACCAAGAGCGCTACTGCTACCGAATGCCATAAAGAGAGATTGAATGATCTCATTGCTGCCATTTGCAGCCCAGATGTTCTCTTCGGCCAACTTCGTCGCAGAGAGCGAGTTGATAAATTGCGCCAACTTACTTCGCAGAACTGTGGCGTCGCGATCGGGGTAACGATTGAGGTTCTTCGCTACATCCAGCACTCTGGCAGCTATCGCTGCAGAGAGTTCTTGTGAAAGCGGATAGGGATTCTCATTTGTATTCATCACAGCATCAGCTGGAACTTGTGGTGCACCATAAGCAGATAGCTCGCGTAGGTCTTGGCGAAGGGGCAACCAGGTTGGCCACTGGTTCATAGATTTTCCAATCGCGCAGTCATTGCTTCACCGTGAGCGGGAAGATCTTCAGAGTTGGCCAAGGTAACAACGGTCTCGAGAATCTCAGTAAATGCAGCTTGGTTGTACTCGATGAAATGCAGACCTCGTAAGAAAGTCTGCACAGAAAGTCCGCTGCTATGGCATGCACAACCACCCGTTGGTAGAACGTGATTAGAGCCAGCTGAGTAATCACCCAGCGATACTGGAGAGAAGCGCCCAATAAATACTGCGCCGGCATTGCGAATCTTCTTTGCATCCAGCGCAGATTGTGAAGTCTGAATCTCAAGGTGTTCGGCAGCATATGCGTTGACAACATCAAGACCCTGCTCAATGGAGTCAACAAGTGCAATCGCAGATTGAATACCAGAGAGGGCGGTGTGAATTCTCTCGGAGTGCTTCGTAGCAGCAACGCGCTTCTCAAGTTCAGCTTCGACCTCGCTGGCCAGCCTCGTTGATGTTGTGACGAGCACAGCAGCGGCAATGACATCGTGCTCTGCTTGGCTGATTAAATCGGTAGCAACATCGGCGGCTATCGCTGTGTCATCGGCGAGAATGGCAATCTCTGTCGGTCCAGCCTCAGAGTCGATTCCAATAATTCCGCGTAGAGCTCGCTTAGCAGCGGCCACATAGATATTGCCAGGGCCAGTTACCAAATCGCACTTGGCGCAGAGATCTTTCATGCCATAAGCAAAGAGCGCGATTGCTTGCGCTCCCCCAACGGCATATACCTCTGTGATTCCTAAAAGAGCACAGGTCGCCAAAATAGTTGGGTGTGGCAGACCTGCAAACTCTTTCTGAGGAGGAGAAGCAACTGCGATGCTACTTACCTGTGCAATCTGTGCAGGTATCACATTCATCATGACGCTACTTGGATAAACCGCGCGTCCTCCAGGAACATAGAGACCCACGCGATCTACCGGCACCCAACGTTCAGTGACAGTTCCGCCGTCAACAACTTTTGTGGTGGTTTCGCTGCGGCGCTGATCTTCATGGACCTTACGAATTCTTAGCGCTGACTTTTCAAGCGCTGCTCTGATCTTTGGATCAAGGTTTCGTAGCGCCTCATCAAGTGCGCTCTGCGGAACACGAATCGATGCTGGAGTTGTGCCATCAAACTCTTCGGCCAACTTGATTAAATCTGCCTCAGTACCTGCTTTAACTCGTTGCAAAATTGGAGCGATCGCCACCATCGCAGACGCCACATCAAGGGTGGCGCGCGGAAGCAGCTCTTGATAACCAGCTTTATCAAGGAATTTGCCTCGCAGATCAACGGTACGAATCACAAGCGCATTCTACTTTGGGCAGGGATTGCCGTGAGACCTGATTTTTTTGAGTTACCGCTGAGTTAGATACGTATAAGGCAGTCAGGGCCCAAAATTGCCTTGAGATCTGCGCTCAAACTCGGTGATGATGTCACAAGTGCATCAATCTTTAGCGTCGTTGATTTCTGCTGATCAATGACTTGAAGATGCACTTCGCGCTTGCCCGGATGAGAACGGAGAATCTCTTTCATTCGCTCGACAACCGGTGGAGTCACTTGATTCGCAGGAAGTGAGATGAGAAGAGGTCCAGTTGGAGTTGCGCTGATATCTGGCATCTTCATCTCAAGGGCGGTAAATCGAACTTGTTCATCAGTTCGCGAGAAACGTCCTCGTACAACTACCACGCGATCTTCGGTGAGTGAGAGCGCATATTGATTGTAAGTATTGGAGAAGAAGAGAACTTCAATCGCACCTTCGAGGTCTTCTACATTGACGACCGCCCACGAAGCACCTTGGCGAGAAACTTTTCTTTGGATACCAGTAATGAGTCCGCCGATAGTGACAACGCCATCTTGTGGACCATCTTCCAGGAGCTCTGAGATAGACATATCTGTATGTGAGCGCAACACATGCTCAACACCTAAGAGTGGGTGATCTGAGACGTAGAGCCCGAGCATCTCGCGTTCAAAGGTAAGAAGAGTTGATTTATCCCATTCGGTATTTGGAATCTCGATATCGAGTCCGGCAACTTGCGAAATAGTGTCGCCACCGAAGAGATCAAATTGGCCAATTGCTTCGGCGCGCTTGGTCTCAATGACAGAGTCAATCGCCTCGAGGTGGATTGCCATCAAGCCCTTGCGTGGATGAGAGAGCGAATCAAATGCTCCCGCCTTTACCAACGATTCGATTGTCTTCTTATTGCAGACATTGGCATCGACCTTAGCTAAGAAATCTCCAAATGAGGCAAATGTTCCCTTGCTCGCTCGCGCTGCCTTGATAGATGCAACTACTCCTTCTCCAACGTTTCGAATAGCAGCTAAACCAAAGCGAATATCAACTCCGCGAGGTGTGTACTCAGCATCAGATTCATTGACATCAGGTGGCAAGACCTTGATTCCCATGCGACGACATTCAGAGAGGTAGAGCGCAGATTTATCTTTATCATCGCGCACACTTGTTAAGAGCGCGGCCATGTATTCAGTTGGGTAATTTGCCTTGAGGTAGGCGGTCCAAAATGAAACAACGCCGTAACCCGCGCTATGTGCTCGGTTAAATGCGTAATCAGAGAATGGAATAAGAACTTCCCAGAGACGCTTAATGGCAGCGACAGAGAAACCATTCTCCTTCATGCCAGCTTCGAATGGGATGTACTCCTTATCGAGAATCTCTTTATTCTTCTTTCCCATCGCTTTACGGAGTAGATCCGCGCGTCCCAAGGTAAAGCCAGCAACCTTCTGCGCAATCGCCATTACCTGCTCTTGATAAACAATCAGGCCGTAGGTATCGCCGAGAATTTCACTGAGCGGTTCAGATAACTCTGGGTGGATTGGCTCAACTGGCTTGCGCCCATTCTTACGATCGGCGTAGTTGTTATGTGCATTCTCACCCATAGGACCAGGGCGATAGAGCGCAATCACTGCAGAGATATCGGCAAAAGAATCTGGAGCCATGCTGCGTAGAAGTGCGCGCATTGGTCCACCATCGAGCTGGAAGACGCCGAGAGTGTCACCGCGCGATAGAAGTTCGAATGTTTTCTGATCGTGCAGTGGCAGATCTTCAAGTACTACATCTATCCCTTGATTTGCTTTGATATTGAGCAGAGCATCATCGAGAACAGAGAGGTTCCGTAGCCCCAGGAAGTCCATCTTAAGTAGGCCCGTAGATTCGCAGGCGCCCATATCGAATTGAGTAAT
This sequence comes from Candidatus Nanopelagicaceae bacterium, assembly GCA_965267875.1. Classification (GTDB taxonomy): domain Bacteria; phylum Actinomycetota; class Actinomycetes; order Nanopelagicales; family Nanopelagicaceae; genus Planktophila. Next base: position 829,328 of record OZ254157.1, read on the forward strand.
GATTGCGCCATCTGCTTCACGGCGGTGGATAGGAATTACATCCAGCAGCGGCTCACGAGAAAGAATCACACCTGCAGCATGAACTCCCCATTGACGTTTAAGTCCTTCCAAACCCTTTGCTAAATCAACTACCCGCATGGAATCAGGGTCGCTCTCGTAGAGTTGTCTAAATTCGCCGGCCTCGCCGTAACGTGAATCTTTCGAATCAAAGATTCCTGAAAGGGTGATGTCTTTACCCATTACTGAAGGTGGAAGCGCTTTGGTGAGTTTCTCACCGATTGCATATGGGTAACCAAGAACGCGTGTGGAATCTTTAAGTGACTGCTTTGACTTAATTGTTCCGTAGGTGATGATCTGCGCTACTCGATCTTCACCATACTTTTCAGTGGCGTAACGAATCATTTCGGAGCGACGACGTTCATCAAAGTCAAGATCGATATCGGGCATTGAGATACGTTCTGGATTTAAGAATCGTTCAAACAAGAGGCCGTGTTCGATGGGATCAAGCCCTGTGATTCCTAGTGAATATGCAACGAGTGAACCTGCAGCAGAGCCGCGTCCTGGTCCCACGCGAATTCCAACTTTCTTCGCATGTCCTACCAAGTCGGCAACGACGAGGAAGTAACCAGGAAATCCCATATTGGCCATGACATCGAGTTCGTAATTAATGCGTGTGCGATATTCCTCGGTAGCGCGATCGCCCATCTTTTCAAGGAGCCCTCTTACAGATTCCTTACGAAGCCACGAATCTTCAGTTTCACCTTGTGGCACTGGGAAGGCAGGGAGCAAATTCTCATTTTCGCGGAGCTTGACGTTACAGCGCTCTGCAATCAGAAGGGTGTTATCGCAACTTTCAGGAATCTCCTTAAAGAGCTCGCGCATCTGCGCTGGAGTCTTGAGATAGAACTCATCGTTATCAAACTTAAATCTCTTTGGGTCGGCAAGAGTTGTACCTGATTGCACGCAGAGCAGCGCGGCGTGGGCTGCGGCATCTTCATGGCGTGTGTAGTGCAGATCATTGGTGGCAAGGAGTGGAAGCTTTAACTCTTTACCGAGTTTAAGAAGATCTGCCTTTACGCGATTTTCGACATCGATGTCGTGGTCCATGATTTCAAGGAAGAAGTTATTGGCGCCGAAGATATCTCGGTAATCACTGGCAGCACGGAGCGCCTCACGATAATTTCCCATACGGAGTCGAGTTTGGATTTCTCCACCTGGGCAGCCGGTCGTTGCAATCAGCCCATCGGCATGGCGAGAAATTAACTCACGGTCCATGCGTGGCTTGTAGTAATAACCTTCAAGAGAGGCGAGCGAAGAAAGTCTAAAGAGGTTAGCGAGTCCTTGATTGTTCTCGGCAAGAATTGTCATGTGGGTATATGCGCCACCACCTGAAACATCATCTTCGCCGCCATCGGCCCACTGCACGCGCTTCTTATCAAAGCGAGATTCAGGGGCGACATAGGCTTCAATACCGATGATTGGTTTAACGCCAGCTTTAGTTGCTTGCTTATAGAAATCAAACGCCCCGAAGACATTGCCGTGGTCTGTCATTGCAATCGCGGGCATTTCTAGTCGAGCTACTTCATTGACTAGATCTCCGACGCGCGCGGCACCATCGAGCATCGAGTACTCGGTATGCACATGTAAATGTACAAACGAGTCGTTCGTCGATGCCCGTGAAGCTGAAAAATCTTCAGATGACATGGTGGCGCAACATTAGCGCCTAAGGGAGAACTGCCTCGGATAGCAACGCCAGAGAAGCCTGAAGGTCAGGTGGATATGGAGCGCTGAGAACTAATGGAAGTGCGCTGACTGGATGGTTAAATCGCAGTTCCAGGGCGTGTAGCCAAGGGCGAGACATTCCCATTTTCTTTCCTAGTACGGGATCGGCGCCGTAAGTGGTGTCACCGACGAGTGGATGCCCTAACGCTGAGAAGTGAACACGAATCTGATGAGTGCGACCAGTTTCAAGTTCTACCTTGACGAGAGATACAGAGCGGTAATACTCAATGACTTCATAATGAGTGATGCTCTCTTTACCGGTAGCAACAACGGCGAAGCGATGGTCCTCTTTTGGATGTCGGTCGATAGGAGCATCAACTGTTCCGCTCGCTGGATCCATATGTCCTTGCACAAGTGCGTGATAGGTCTTATCTATCTCGTGGTTGCGAAACATATCTTTTAACTTCAAATAGGCCTTATCTGTCTTGGCCACCACCATTAAACCTGAGGTACCCACATCGAGGCGGTGGACAATGCCCGCGCGTTCTGCTGGACCTGACGTTGTGATTGTGTAACCCGCTGCCATCAGCGCGCCAACAACTGTTGGGCCCATCCATCCTGGACTTGGGTGAGCTGCGCACCCAACTGGCTTATCAATAACGACGATATCGTCATCATTAAAGATGACAGTGAGGCCCTCTAGTGGGGTGAGTGGAATTGGATCTTGGTTCTTCTGCGCAGGCATCAATACTTCAATCAATTGACCTGCTGCGACACGATCAGATTTCTGCATCGCTTGATTACTGGTGGTGATATCACCATCTTCTAAGAGTTTGACGATGGCTGTGCGAGAAAGACCCAATACTCGAGTCAGCGCGCTATCAATACGTTCGCCAGCTACGCCTTCTGGAACGGTGAGTGTGCGCAATTCTCTTGTCATGAGTGCCTACTGTACCTGTGTAATGGGAGGGACATTTCGCATCGTTTGAATGAAAGCCAGTAGCGCAGCGGTAGATATTGCAATATCGGCGATATTAAAGACTGGCCAATTCGGTATTTGAATCCAATCAATCACATGTCCAAGAAAGAATCCAGGCTCACGGAAGATGCGATCTGTGAGATTTCCGAGTACTCCCCCAAGAAGTAGTCCTGCGCAGGTCAACCAACCACGAGATGTAATGCGCGCTGCATATCTGACGATTGTTGCGATGACAGCAACTGCAAGGAGAGAAAAGATAAGTGTAAATCCACTGGCGACGCTAAATGCTGCTCCTGAATTCTTGAGCAAGGTGAATTGCAAGAGAGTACCTATTACCGGCTGTGGGTCAGAAGAGAAATTCGAGAGCGCCCAAGTTTTAGTTACGTAATCAAAGAGCCAGATTGTCCAGGCAGTCAGCCAGATAGTGCGAGTCTTGCCAGGGCTAAACTGGGGGCGCACCTTAGCGCCGCTCTTCCTTCTGCTTACAAATCATGCAGAGCGTTGCACGTGGAAATACCTGCAGACGAGCTTTGCCAATTGGTGAACCGCATTCTTCGCACATGCCATAGCTCTTGGCATCAATGCGAGCGAGTGCACGTTCAGTTTGTAGAACCATATCTCGCGCATTAATCACAAGTGACATCTCATGTTCGCGCTCGAATGTTTTTGTTCCAGAGTCGGCTTGATCATCGCCAGCACCTTCGCCTGAATCTGCGATGAGATCATTCATCTCGGCTTCAACGTTGGCAAGTTCGATGCGAAGACGATCAAGATCAGTTGCAATCTCTGCGCGAATCACTTTCAACTCGGCTGCAGACCATGGCGCTTCATCGCTTGACGCCGTTACTGGAGTTGGAGCAGCCTTAATTGGCTTAAGGGGCGCAACCTTCTTGCCGCTCTTTACTGGGCGAGGTGGAGGCGGCATTACCAATCGACGTTCTTCAACGACGGGGGCTGCAGTAGGTGCAACCACAGTTGCTACTGAAACTGTCTGAGATTTTTCATCAACGGTAAGAGTTGTCTTGCCGACCTTGGAAGGAAAAGGTCGTCCGGGAGCCTTCTTTACTGGAATGGATCTCTTTGCCGGCGCCTTCTTGGCAACTTTCTTAGCAGCTGCTTTTTTAGCAGGGGCTTTCTTGGCGACCTTCTTAGCAACCTTCTTAGCAACCTTCTTAGCTGGAGCCTTCTTTGCAACTTTCTTCGCTGCAGACTTTTTGGCAGGAGCCTTCTTCGCAGCCGCTTTCTTCGCTGCTTTCTTGACTACCTTTTTTCCTGGCACGCCGCGCACCTTATGCGTTTTTCCTCTCGTAACCAACTTAGCCACGCATGGTTTAGACTTGGCCACGCAGGACCGAGCAAGAAAAGTGCGTTGATGAGGCCATCACCTTCGGAGCACGTCAGAAGATCCGCAGACGCGGGGTAGAACTGGCCAAAAGCTTGGAGAATATAAGTGGCTCCGACGCACATCTCGTGCCAGGTGCAAGGCGGGTGGTACCGCGAACTCACATACGAGTTCGTCCCTCCAAGTTCTTTTGATGCTTGGGGGATTTTTTATGCCATCACCATTTCGCGCCATTAGCGCACAGATCGACCTGCCCGCGATGGAGCGATCAATCCTAGATTTTTGGCGTGAGAATCAAATCTTTGAAGAGAGCACACAATCACGTGCTGCTGGAACTCCATGGACTTTTTACGAAGGCCCTCCAACAGCAAACGGTATGCCAGGTACTCACCATATTGAAGCGCGTGTATTTAAAGATGTCTTTCCGCGCTATCAAACGATGAAGGGTAAGTACGTCACTCGTAAAGCCGGTTGGGATTGCCACGGTCTACCAGTTGAGATTGCAGTTGAGAAAGAGTTGGGATTTGCAGGTAAGGGCGATATCGAAAAATATGGAATCGCAGCCTTTAACGATAAATGTCGTGAATCAGTTACCCGACATGTAGGCGCCTTCACCGCCATGACTGAGCGAATGGGTTTCTGGGTTGATTTTGATCAGGCTTACTGGACGATGGCCCCTGAATATGTTGAGAGCGTCTGGTGGAGCCTTAAAGAGATTTGGAAGAAAGGGTTACTGGTTCAAGATCATCGCGTTGCACCATATTGCCCGCGTTGTGGAACTGGGCTATCCGATCACGAATTGGCGCAAGGGTACGAGACTGTCGTTGATCCATCTGTCTATGTGCGCTTTCCCATTACATCAGGTGAGCTCGCCGAAATGGGTGCATCCCTTCTCGTTTGGACAACAACTCCTTGGACGCTAGTTTCCAATACAGCGATTGCCGCCCATCCTGATGTTGATTACGTAGTCGTGAAGACTGTCGTCGAAGATAGCTCTGAAGTTCTTGTCGTTGCAGAGCCACTGCTCTCTGCCGTGGCAGGAGAACACACAATTCTCAAGACTCTCAAAGGTAGCGAGTTAGAACGCACCACTTACAAGCGTCCATTTGATTACATCGAGATTCCAGGTTCGCACTTTGTTGTACTTGCAACATATGTGACCACTGAAGATGGAACAGGTTTGGTCCACCAATCCCCCGCATTCGGCGCCGACGATTTACAGGTCTGTCGCGCATATGGCTTACCTGTCGTTAATCCAATCGCTCCCGATGGAAAATTCTTGGCTGATGTACCAGTAGTTGGTGGAATCTTCTTTAAAGATGCCGACAAACCACTTGTGAAAGAGCTCAAGGCATCAGGTGCGCTCTATAAGCATGTTCCCTACGAGCACCCATATCCACATTGCTGGAGATGCCACACAGCGCTGATCTACTACGCACAACCATCTTGGTATATCCGAACAACATCAATCAAGGATGAACTCATCCGCGAAAATCAAGCAACTGATTGGCATCCTGAAACAATCAAAACAGGACGATATGGCGATTGGCTCAATAACAATATCGACTGGGCGCTCTCGCGCAATAGATTCTGGGGAACGCCGTTACCCATCTGGCGTTGCGAGAATAAGCATGAAGTCTGCGTTGATTCACTTAAAGAGCTAGGCGCCTTGGCTGGCCAAGAGTTAAGCAACCTTGATCCACACCGCCCATTTGTTGATGACATCACCTTTGCATGCGCAGAGTGCTCTCAAACAATGGTGCGCGTTCCTGAAGTGATTGACTGTTGGTATGACTCAGGTGCGATGCCTTTTGCGCAATGGGGCTATCCGCATAAACCAGGTTCAGTTGAAAAGTTTAAAGCTGCCTACCCTGCTGACTTTATCTGCGAAGCTATCGATCAGACCCGCGGCTGGTTTTACACCCTGATGACTATTGGAACTCTCGTCTTTGATAAGAGTTCCTATAAGAGCGTTCTCTGTCTTGGACATATCCTCGATAAAGATGGTCGCAAAATGAGTAAGCACCTGGGCAATGTTCTTGAGCCAATGTCGCTGATGGATCAACATGGCGCTGATGCAGTCCGTTGGTACATGTTGGCTGCCGGCTCGCCTTGGTCTGCCCGCCGCGTTGGCCATGATGCAATCTCTGATGTTGTCCGAAAGACTTTACTTACCTATTGGAACACCATCTCTTTCCATGCGCTCTATGCAGAGGCCTCAGAGTTCGACTTGTCGCAGAGCCCGGCTATCGCCGATCGCACAATTATGGATCGCTGGATTTTGAGCGAACTTAACTCTCTGATCACTACAGTCGATAAGGCTTATGCGGACTTTGATTCACAGACTGCAGGAAGAGAGTTAGCTAAATTTATTGATGATCTCTCTAACTGGTATGTACGCAGATCTCGCCGCCGCTTCTGGGATGCAGATGCAGCAGCCTTGGCCACTTTGCATGAATGTCTCGTCACTCTGACACAGCTGCTTGCACCGATGGTTCCCTTTATTGCAGAACATACCTGGCAGGTCTTGGTACGTCCGGCAGATAAGAAGGCAGCAGCATCAGTTCATCTGACTGATTTCCCGGTTGCCCATAGCACGTTGATTGATCCAACGCTGAATAAGCAGGTAGCAATGACTCGTCGCGTTGTTGAGTTAGGAAGAGCTGCTCGCGCAGAATCTGCCATCAAGATTCGCCAGCCACTACAACGCGCTTTGATCTCAGCTCAAGGTTGGTCACAATTACCCGAAGATATGAAGGCGCAGATTTCTGATGAGCTCAATGTCGCTGATTTGCAAGATATTGCAAGTGCAGATGGTGACCTTGTTGATGTCTCTGTGAAGGCTAACTTCAAATCACTCGGCGCAAAATATGGAAAGGCTGTTCAGGATGTTGCAAAGCTGATTGCAGCAGCTGAACCAACAGCGCTTGTGAAGGGGTTGCGCGCTAGCGGCTCTGCCACTTTGGGCGCCTTTGAAATCGAGCTAGACGATCTCGTCGTCACGGAAGTTCCTAAGTCAGGTTGGATGGTTGCTAGCCACGACGGTGAGAGCGTGGCCCTTGATTTAGCTCTGACTCCAGAACTTATCGCGGCAGGAAATATCCGCGAAGTGATACGCCTTATTCAAGAGCGACGTAAGAGCGATGGCTTTGAGATCTCAGATCGAATTCATGTGCGTTGGAACGCACCATCTGAGTTGCAGGAGACCATCCGTAGCGCAGCTGCGCACATCTCTGATGAAGTTCTTGCCATCTCTTTCGAGTACGACATCACTGTGGCACAAGAAGATAACGAATTTAGTGTGGGTGTATCTCTAAAAAAGTAAGTTAGAGAACGATGCGGATTGCAGCTTGAGCAATATTTGCGGCAATCAAGAGAACGATAAATGAGAGATCCAGCGCAACGCCGCCGATACGTAGCGGTGGTACAAAGCGCTGGACATATCTCATTGGTCGATCTGTTATTGAGTAGACAATCTCAAAGATAGCGAGCAGGAATGAATTTGGGCGCCAGTTGCGGGCGAACATTCGTACATAGTCGATGATGATGCGAGCGAAGAGCGCGAGTTTGAAGAGTCCAATAAGTTGGACGAGAACTGATTCAAGCATCTAAATAATCAGCTCTGATTAAAGAATGTTGCTTGAGCAGCGGTCTTATCTTCATTGCTTACATTTACGTTAGCTGGTGAGAGTAAGAAGACCTTGAGGCTGATACGTTCGATACGTCCATGTAGACCAAATACAAGTCCACTTGAAAAGTCAACGAGGCGCTTGCGCTCTCCTTCTTCCATATCATCAAGGTTGATGATGACTGGATTGCCTTCACGGTAGTACTCGCCAACTTTGCGCGCTTCAGAGTAAGAACGTGGTTGCAACGTGATGATGTTGTAAGAAGAAGAATCTTCGATAAGTGCAGGTTGTGTTGAGGCAGCTGTTACCGGCGTTGAATGTGAACCGAGAACGGTTACTCCAGTGCGATCACGAGTAGGGCGCGCGACTGCAGTACGTGCTGGCGCTTGCGCCGTTGCGGTCTCTTCATCGGTATCGACGAGGCCCAAGAAGCCCATCATTTTATTGAGTGCTGACATAAGGACTAGGTTACTAGCGGTAGGTACGTGAGCCGAGGATTGAACTACCTACCCGGATATGTGTCGCACCATGGTCGATAGCCACTTCAAAGTCTCCTGACATTCCCGTCGAGAGCGATTGTGCATTGGGAAAATCTCTAAGGAAACGTTGATGGACGCTATAAATCTGCGAAAAAGCATCAGCTGCAACAGCGCTGACAGGTGGGACGCACATCAATCCCGCAAGTGTGAGATTGGGTGTAGCAACTACGACCCCTGCCAGAGCAGCTAACTCTGACTCAACTACTCCCCCTCTCTCTGGATCGCCATCGAGTGAGAGTTGGAGAAATATGTCGATTGGTCGCACCGCTCGCTGACCTATTTTGAGTGCATGCTCACTGCTATCAAGTGAGTGAATCACATCAGCCCACTGCACAATATCTTTTATCTTTCGACTCTGAATTCCACCTTGAAAATGCCAGGTGGCTGGGACTGCCGCAGCCTTGACTTCACCCTCTTCAGTTCGATTCTCGCCGAAATTTTTAACGCCCAACTCTTTCAAGGCTTGTACATCACTTACTGGATAGGTCTTCGTTACGACGATGAGAGTGACATCGGCTCTTGCGATGCGCTCTTGCACAGCGGCCAAGTTGGCAGCAAGTTCTTCGCGGCGGTTCATAGCCACACAATCCCAGCTTGTCGCCCGGTAACGCCATCTCGGCGATAAGAAAAGAGCGCAGGATCTTCAACTGTGCACCCTCTATCAAAGGAGATGGAGACGCCTTGCGCCAGTAGAACTTTCTCTAAGGCGGCCGGAAGGTCGAGAGAAGGCATTCCCGATGGCGTTGTTGCGGCGGCTGCGGGATGAACTGCCGTTACTTCATCAAAAATTTCTTGTGAAACTTCGTAGCAGCGACCACAGATGGATGGCCCAATCACGGCAGAAATTTGAGTTGCACCAATCTCGCGCATTGCCGCAATTGCGCCCAGTGCCACCGAGTTCATCAAACCTTTGCGTCCTACATGTACTGCAGCCACGGCAACTTTGGAGGTAAGCAGGAGCGGGATGCAATCTGCGACCATGACAGCGAGTGCGACTCCGGGAATACCGGTCACCAACGCATCCGCTGTAGGAGGCTCATCTGAAACTGCCTCAATAATGACAACTCGATTTCCATGAACTTGTTCCATGTATTGATGTTCGCCAATTTCTTGGCCGAGAACTCTTCTATTTTCAAGCACTAGCGCCGGCTCATCTCCGACATGCAGAGCCAGGTTGAGAGAAGAAAACGCACCGGTGCTAACTCCACCGGTGCGATTGGTAAATCGATACCCCATTTACTTCATAAAGTCTGGAACATCAATTTCATCTTCTGACACCAAATCTTCAAAGGTCACGCGCTTGCGTGGAGCGCTTGAATCTAGATCAAGGGCTACAGAGAGTGGGTCATTAGCTGGAATTGGATTAGCGATGCCACCTAGCGTGCTGGCATTAATAACTGGCATATCAACCTTCTTAGGTTCTCCACCTGCAAAGCCAGCTGCGATCACGGTGATACGAACTTCATCACCAAGAGCATCATCAATAGTTGTACCAAAGATGATGCGAGCATCAGGGTGAGCTGCTGCCTGGACTAGCTCGCATGCTTCATTAATTTCGAAGAGTCCAAGATCTGAACCTCCTGCGACAGAGAGAAGAACTCCCATAGCTCCATCGATAGAGGCTTCAAGAAGTGGGCTAGAGATTGCTAGCTCTGCAGCTCGTGTTGCGCGATTTTCTCCTCGTGCAGAACCAATTCCCATCAGAGCGGAACCTGCATCTGTCATGACAGTCTTTACATCGGCAAAGTCGAGATTGATAAGTCCTGGTTGCGTAATGATTTCGGTAATTCCTTGAACGCCCGACAAGAGAACTTGATCAGCACTCTTAAATGCATCAACTGCAGTAATTGCGCGATCTGAGATTGCAAGAAGTCGATCATTTGGAATAACAATAAGTGTGTCTACCTGCTCGCGAAGAAGTTCGATTCCTTCATCTGCTTGGCGAGTGCGAATCTTGCCTTCGAAAGAGAATGGCTTTGTGACAACGCCGATAGTAAGCGCGCCGAGATCGCGTGCAATCTTTGCAACGATTGGAGCGCCACCTGTACCAGTGCCGCCACCCTCTCCTGCAGTTACAAAGACCATATCTGCGCCACGCAGAATTTCTTCAATCTCTTCGGTGTGATCGATAGCAGCTTGTCTTCCCTTTTCAGGAGCAGCGCCTGCACCTAAACCTTTTGTAGATGCGCGACCAATATCTAACTTCACATCTGCATCACTCATTAACAAATGTTGTGCATCTGTATTGATAGCGATGAACTCAACGCCCTTAAGACCGACGTCAATCATGCGATTGATTGCATTTACTCCGCCGCCGCCGATTCCAACAACCTTGATGACAGCTAAGTAATTCTGTGGTGCAGCCACGTGAGTCCCCCTTTAGAACTGTAAACCTCAACTTGAGAATTACATTTCTACTCTCTCTAATGGCGGCAACGTATGCGTATTAGAGGCGGTAATCAAAGACCGCCACGAACTAATTTTTTATCGCAATGAGAGCTATTTAACGAGTGGTGCATGTGGTGCGCTGACATCAATGCGTCGAATATTTTTATTTTCAGGTAGCGCTAATAGTGCATCAATTACTTGTGATTTCAATTCATTCTCTTCATTTGGTCCCCAGAGGATCTGCAACTGCTTCTGCTCGCGCAGAACCTTCAATGAGAAGTTTGATTCGTTATAGGCAGCAAGGCTGAGTACATCTGCTCTGATTGACTCTGGAAGGTTTTGAAAGAGATTGATAGCAACCAGCCCTAATTCTGGGGTCGAGGCTGAGACCCGAGGTAGCTCGGCTCCACTAAAGCCAGGCAGTATGAAGACCTTTCCAGATGCATCCAGGACCTGGTTATTGAAGTAGGCCGTTGGTGTACGAGGCGTGATGGCTACCAATACTTCACCGGTAATCCAATTGCGAGATATCTCTGCACTTTCAACCCAATCAATATCTGAAATTCGATGAGAGATGGCACGTGGTTCAACGCGAGCCAACTTATCTCCAGTACGTAGATCGGCCACCTTCGAAATGGTCTCTTTACTTGCAGCAGTTGGAGCGCCATCGATTGCGATAGATGAAACTGTAAAGATATTTGACCATGCCAGTAGATAGGTAATGCCGGCGAAGAGCGCCACTACAAGAGCGATGACAATGGGGAACTTACTGACTTTACGCAAAGCGACGTTGCAACCCTTCAGCAATAATCGGAGCAAGTGAATTTACATCTCCTGCGCCGAGGGTAATAATCACATCTCCCGGTTGCGCCATTTCGATAATTCGATCAGAGGCCTGAACAAAATTAGGAAGATAGTGTCCGCGTTCCATCTTGGCGGCAATGAGTTCTGATGTAACGCCATGAATCGGTTTCTCACTTGCAGCATAGATTTCTAAGAGAGTGACATCATCGGCCAAATCTAAAGATGTTGAGAATCCATCGAGGAAGGCTTGGGTGCGTGAATATCGATGAGGCTGGAAGATCACTAAGACGCGACCATCGCCGGCATAACGACGAGCTGCTTCTAAGGTCACGCGAATCTCAGTCGGATGATGACCGTAGTCATCGATTATTCGAATTCCATGTTCTGTCGCCTTGAGTTCAAAACGTCGTCCAGCGCCGCGAAAGTTATGGAGGCCATCTAATAGTTGGTTCGCAGGCAGCTGCAGCGCCATCCCCATCGCAAGACATCCAGCTGCATTGAGCAGATTGTGGTGACCGGGTACCTGGAGCTCAAGGGTGCCAACAGCTCTGCCCTTCCACATCACGCGCGCAGTTGATCCCATCGCCTTAAGTGCGATCTGATCGAGGGCGAGATCAACGCCTTCAGAAGTTCCGTACGAGATAGGTGTGCAGGCAAGGAGTGATTCACCGAGTCGCTTTGAACCAGCATCGTCGGCGCAATAGACCAAGAAACCGTCCGGTGAGATTGTTGCTGCAAAGGAGTCAAAGACTTCAGTCACTGCCTCAGGGGTATGGAAGAAATCAACGTGATCATGCTCAATATTGGTGACGATTGCAGCGAGTGGTTGGTACTCAACGAATGAACCATCAGATTCATCTGCCTCTGCCACAAAGAAATCTCCGGTGCCGCGATGGGCGTTGGAACCTGAAGCAGTCAGCGTTCCACCAATTGCAAAGGAAGGGTCTGCCCCACACGCTTGCAGCGCCACAGTCATCATTGAAGAAGTTGTTGTCTTGCCGTGAGTTCCGGCAACAGCAATGCTGCGAGAGCCTTTCATGAGAAGTGCTAGCGCCTGTGCGCGAGTGAGAATAGGTATCGAGCGTTCGACTGCATATGCCATCTCAGGATTAGTTGCGGCGATGGCAGTTGAGTAGATAACGACATCTGCACCTTCTACATTTGCCGCCTCGTGCGTTGCTGACACTTTGGCACCAAGTGCAGTCAAGGCGGTCAGCACTGAAGAATCTTTTGCATCAGAACCACTCACGCTAATTCCATCAGAGAGCGCAATACGCGCGAGGCCGCTCATGCCGGACCCACCAATACCGATGAAGTGAATCTTCTTGCCTTGCAGCGTCTGCACTTACTTACCCCCAGAGAGTGCGTAATCCATCAACGCCACAATCTTAGTTGTTGCTTCAATATCGATAGTTGAACCCGAGATAGGAGCAGCGCTGCTGCGCGCAAGTAGGCGGCTGAGATTCGCTGCGATCCACTCTTCGGTGAATTGTGCCTGTGGAAGAATTTCAGCTCGGCCTTGTGAGATAAGCGAGGCGGCGTTGAGATTTTGTTCTCCGTTACCGATTGGAAGAGGAATAAAGAGCGCATATCTACCTAAGGTATTTACCTCAGCGCACGTCACCGCACCACTTCTCGCAATAATCAGATCTGCTGCTAAATATGCAGTTGCCATATCGGAGATGTAATTGACGGCTCGGTAACTATCGTGCGACTCTGGCAGCGCGCTACGTGCACCAACACCATGAAGGATATTTACGCCCTGAGAAGCAAGTGCTTGCTGTGAGCGCGCGATGACTTCATTTATTGCCACTGAGCCCTGTGAGCCTCCAAAGATAAAGACCAACGGTGCTTGCTCATCAAAATCAAGCGCACGCTTTGCTGCTAATCGCGCGCCGCGCCAATCTTTTTGAGAGCTCTCATGTGCGCTAGCAATATTCTCTTTCAGCGGTAGACCAGTAAGAAGTGATTTCTTGAGAGATCCGCCCATCACAGGATGAGCAACAGCGGTATATCGAGTAAAGAGCGCACCTAAACGGTTAGCAAGACCCGGTCTGGCATTTGCTTCATGGATCACGAAGGGTGTTCGAGTCAGAGCTGCAGCAAGGTAAGCAGGCGCTGATACATATCCCCCGAATCCGATAACCAGGTCTGCACCCTTTATCGCCTGCATGGATTGAGAAATCGCTCGAAGCAGTGAGAAAGGCAGAAGCAATAACGCAGGTGAGATGCGACGTGGCACAGACACTTTAGGGATAAGAGTGAGTGCGAATCCGGCCGCCGGAACAAGAGTTGTTTCTAGCCCTGCCTTTGTACCAAGAAAGGTAATCTGCGAATCAGAATGGGCCAATTGCCAGCGTCGCGCAACAGCGAGTGCAGGTTCTATATGTCCTGCTGTACCGCCACCGGCGACGATGATGCGCTTCATGCGCCTCTTCGCTTCACAATCTCTTTACGGACTTCAGGATCGCGAAGAGCAGCTCCTGCGACAAAACCAATTGCGCAGAGCGATGCAACGAGAGCAGAGCCACCGTATGAGACAAGTGGAAGCGTTACGCCAACAACCGGCAAGGTGCTCGTTGCAGATCCAATATTGAGAAATGATTGAGCCATAAACCAAGATGCGATTCCTGCACAGGCATAGCGAATCATTGGCTCTTGGGCGCGAAGTGCGATTCGGAACATGGAATAGATAAGAGTTCCAAGAAGTGCGAGAACTGCGAGCGTTCCAACCAAACCGAGTTCTTCACCAATGACAGAGAAGATGAAGTCAGTGTGAGCATCCGGGAGATTTCCCCACTTCTGTCTGCTTCCACCGAGGCCGACTCCAAAGAGCCCACCGGTTGCAAGTCCCAACAAGCTATGCGCTGGCTGCCAACCTGCAAGTTTGTAATCTTCAGGTGCAAAGGGATTGAGGAAGACTAGGAATCGCTGAGCGCGGTAATCAGATGTTGCAATGAGGAAGGCCAACGCGAGGGCGCCGGCAGCGGTAGCCCAGCCAAGGATGCGAAGTTGAATGCCAGAGACAAAGAGCATGCCAGCCAAGATTGCTGCAATCACAGATGTCGTTCCAAGATCTCGTCCAGCCATTACTAGCACCATGACAATAAGAAAGCCCGGGGCAAGCAGAGCAAAGACGTTGACGTTAAATCTGCCTGCGCTCTCTTTTCTTGCTAATAATCGGCTAGCCCAGAGAATCATCAGAAACTTTGCAAATTCACTGGGTTGGATATCAATAACTCTTAGATCGATCCAGTTGGTATTTCCTTTGACGGTCTTTCCTACACCTGGAATGAGGAGTACAGCTAATGAAAGTAATGAGATAGTGAAGGCGAAGCGAGCCAATAGATTCCACTGTGCGACAGTAATTTTAGTTAAGTATGCAGCGATAGGTAGCGAGACGACCACAAAGAGCAATTGGCGCAAGACAATAGAGGTTGCGCTTCCCTTTGTATCGATGGCATGAATCGTTGAAGCCGAGAAGACCATAATCACGCCGAGGAAAGTCAGTGCGGTAGCGCTTGCCAAGAGCATGTAGAAGTGGTTGACCGGTTGCGCTAAGAACTTCTTCTGAACTTTACTTGCCATCTCGCACTACCTTCTCGACTGCACTCTTGAACCTATCTCCGCGGTCGGAGTAAGAGAGAAATTGATCCATCGAAGCGCACGCCGGAGCGAGCAAGACGGTATCGCCTGAAACCGCTTTAGCTTTCGCCGTGCGGATAACGCTCTCCATTAACGAATTATCTACTCCACCTTTGGAATATCCGGCAGGTGAATCGATGAGTTCTACTTGAATGTGTGGAGCGCGCTGACGGAGTTCATCTGCAATCAGCACGCGATCTTCGCCAATCAAGATGGCGACTCGAACGCGAGCCTTAATTCTCCCAATCAGCTCGCCCATTTCAGCGCCCTTTGCCAGCCCGCCTGCGACCCAGACGACCGAGAGTGCAGACATGATGGAGGCGCTGGCAGCATGAGGATTTGTAGCTTTGGAATCATCAATCCAGGTAACTCCATCGCTTTCATACACCTTCTCGATGCGATGTCGCCCTGGTGTAAATGTGGAGATTGCAGAACGGAGCGCTTCATGAGCCACCCCTGCGGTGAGCGCTAAACCTGCTGCTGCAAGTGCATTTGAAACGCTATGGGGAACTGTGGGCTTTACCTCGTTGAGTTCGGCGATCATCGCCGCTTCTTGCGGGTTAGAAACAAAGGCGCGATCTACTAAGAGCTCTTCGACTATTCCGATTTCTCCTGGTCCTGGCGTATCAAGTGAGAAGAAAACTTTCTGTCCTTGCCAATGAGCAACGCGCGTCACAATCCCGCCATCTTCACCATTAAGGATTGCAGTGGTAGCTCTATCAAGAATTGAAATCTTGTCGCTTGCATATGCATCAAAGCTGCCATGCCAATCGATATGGTCCTGCGCAATATTGAGAATTGCCGCTGCAATAAATGAAGCATCTTCCATCCAGTGAAGTTGGAAAGATGAGAGTTCAATGACTAAGAATTGATAATCCTCGAGGGATTCGACAGATTCGATGACAGTTGTTCCCACGTTGCCACAAGCAACTGCGCTGACTCCCCCAGCTTGCAACATCGCAGCGGTGAGTTCGACAGTTGAGGTCTTTCCATTTGTGCCGGTAAGGCTTATCCACTTCTGGGCGGGCTTTTTAACGCTCCAGGCATAATCAACTTCATTTATCAAAGGCACTTGCGCAGCCCGTGCGGCTTGAATAACTGGGTGGCTCTCTTTCCAGCCTGGTGAAATCAGCAGACGGTCGAAGTCGGTGATCGTGATTGCATCTGGATGTACAACGGGAAACTCATCTGTAGAAATCTTATTCTCATCAATCAGCGTTACTTCAACTCCACGTTTGGTCAGGCTTCGCGCCACCGCTAACCCAGTTACTCCAGCTCCTGCTACGCAGATCCGCAATCCATTGAGGTTCTTATAAAGTTCTTGTGCCATGAGGGTTTAACTTGCAACCCAGTCTGTGTAAAAGAGGCCAAGACCAAGTGCTACACAAAGTCCTGCGATGATCCAGAAGCGAAGAACAATCGTGACCTCGCCCCAACCCATGAGTTCAAAGTGATGTTGAAGAGGTGCCATCTTAAAGAGGCGCTTGCCACCAGTTAAGCGGAAGTAGATGACTTGCAACGCTACTGAAAGGGTGATGATGACGAAGAGGCCACCCAGTGGGATTAAGAGGAGCTCAACGCGTAATGAAGCCGCAAGTCCAGCAAGTGCGCCCCCGAGAGCAAGCGAACCTGTATCTCCCATAAAAATCTTTGCAGGAGATGCATTCCACCAGAGAAAACCTGTACACGATCCAGCAAAGGCGGCGGCAAGCACTGCCAAATCGAGCGGATCTCGAACGTTATAACAATTTGGTGAAACGCTCACTGCGCAGCTTTGACCAAATTCCCAGACGCCAATCAAGACAAAGGCGAGGAAGGTCATGACCGATGCGCCAGTTGCCAATCCATCAAGCCCATCAGTGAGGTTTACGCCATTACTTGTTGCTGTCACCATAAAGGCGATCCAGATAATGACAAGAACAATTCCGAGGTTAATTCCTGTATCACGCACGGTAGAAAGATTCTGTGAGATTGGGGTGAGGCCATCAGCATCTGGAAATTGCAGGCCTAGATAGCCAAAGGTTGAAGCGAATAAGACTTGTCCAAAAATCTTCTGCTTGCCGCTAATCCCCCGGGAATTCTGCCGAGAGACCTTGAGGTAATCATCGAGGAATCCAACGAAACCAAGTCCAAGGACAAGTCCAATAATGAGTAGCGCCGATACCGTGACAGCTGTCTGTGTCAGAAGATGAGCAATGAAGTAGGCGAAGATGGTCGCAAAGATAATAATGATGCCACCCATAGTTGGGGTACCACGTTTTGTGTGATGCGTTGAAGGTCCATCATCACGAATAAATTGTCCATAACCGCGACGAGCAAGAACTTTAATAAGTGCTGGGGTTCCGAGGAGCGAGAAGAGGAGAGCAAGCGCTCCGGCGATAAGGATGAGTCTCATTCGGTATCTGCCATCTCTTGAATACGTTTCGACCACGCCTGCGTGATTAACTCTGCCAACTCTTCTAACTTCTCAGAGCGTGATGCCTTTACCAGCACGACATCTCCTTTATTCATACTTGCCACCATCGAGGCGGCCTCTTCTTTACTTGCAAATGTATGCACTGTCGTTGCGCTATCTGTCGGAATAGCTTGCGCATATTCAGGAGCTGCGACGCAAACGAGGTGATCTATTCCAAGTTCTGAGGCAAGGGTGCCAATAGCGGCGTGGTCTTGGTCTGATGACTCGCCGAGCTCATGCATTTTTCCGAGAAATGCCCACGCTTCTCCACCACGTTCTTGCGCAAAATGGACAAGTGTCTGCAACGCCGCCGATGCAGCCTCTGGGCTTGAGTTATATGAATCATTGATGAGGACAAGTGAGCCCAGTTCAGAAATTTCCATACGCCACTTAGCTGAGGATTCAGCAGTCGAAAGTCCACCAGCAATCTGATCAAGGGTTAGACCTAAAACGGAGGCAACTGCAGCCACTGCAAGAGCGTTAGCTACTTGATGTAACCCAACAATTCGTAGTCCTACTGCGGTACGACCTTCTGGCGTTACGAGATCAAAGTGGGCGCGGCCTTCACGAATTTCGATATCGGTCGCTCGAATTTCGCAACCGCTGCTTTCTCCAAATGTGACAACGCGACCTTGGTGAAGCGCCGACATCTTTGGCGTGAATTCGTCGTACTGGCCCAGTACGGCAATAGCAGTTGGTTGCAGAGTCGAGATGAGCTCTGATTTTGTTTGCGCGATGGCAGCCTGCGAACCAAACTCTCCTACGTGAGCAGTTCCCACTCGCAAGACAACGCCAACATCGGGAACGGCAATTCGGCAAAGATGGGCGATATCGCCTTTATGGCGCGCTCCCATTTCAACGATGCAGAAACGAGTCTTCTCATCGCATTGCAGCAGAGATAGAGGTGCGCCAATTTCGTTGTTGTAATTACCGTGTGGCGCCATCGTCGGAGCAACGGTCGATAGAACCGATGCAAGAAGTTCTTTCGTTGTGGTCTTTCCTTGCGAACCGGTAATGCCAATAACAGTCAGGCCGGAAAGGCGGCTACGAACTTCATGTGCCAAGACGCCCAGTGCTTCGATGGTGTTACCAACCAAGATGTGTGGACCTGCTACAGCGCGTTCAGCAAGTGCAAGAACTGCGCCATGCGATTGCGCATCAGAAACAAAATCGTGGCCATCAACGTTCTCGCCCTTAATGGCAATAAAGAGTGAGCCTGCAGTTGCTGCTCGAGAATCAATCACAGGATTTGCGCAAACTTCGACATCTTCACCATGAAGTGTTCCGCCTACAAGAGCTGCGATTTCGGAAGCTTTGAGAGAGATCATCCGCGCGCCTCGATTGCTGTAGCAAGAACGAGTCGGTCATCAAAGGCAGTTACAACGCCTGCAATATCTTGGCCTTGCTCGTGGCCTTTTCCAAGTACTAAAACAGTATCGCCAGCCTTTGCTACTGAGACAGCATGGCTGATTGCCGCTGCTCGATCTTCGATAATCGCAGATGGGGCTTTCACATCAAGGGATGAAACCATCTCGCGCAGAATTGCTGCCGGGCTTTCAGAGCGCGGGTTATCGCTGGTAAAGATTGCAATATCGCAACCTTGCGAAAGCGCTGCACCCATCAGAGGGCGTTTTGTGGCATCACGATCGCCACCACAACCTAGAACTGCAATGATCTTTCCAGTAGTGAATTCTCGCGCTGCAGAGAGCACATTTGTTACCGCATCAGGTGAGTGTGCGTAATCAACAAAGGCCTTAAATGGTTGGCCTAAGACAACCGCATCCAGTCGACCAGGTGCTCCAGTAAGTTGTGGGATCACTGCAGCAAGTTCGATGGGATCAACGCCACTTTCGTGGGCAAGCGCTACAGCTAGCAAGAGATTATCTGCGTTATATCCACCATGAAGAGAAGTCCGAGATTCAATCAAGATTCCGCCGGTGCCTCGGATAGAAAATTCTGCACCTTGTTGAGTGGGAGTGATGTTTGTAAAGTGCCAGTGCGCCTTTGGATTGCTTCTCGAAATAGTTGTCAGCGTAAGGGATGAGCGCTCTGCCAGAGTTGCACCGTAGGAAGTATCAATATTGATAAAGGATGAATCTGCGTATTCGGATGTAAAGAGAGCCGCCTTGGCCTCGAAGTATGAGCCCATATCTTTATGGAAATCGAGATGATCTTGGCTTAGATTTGTAAAGGCAGCGATGGCAAAGTGTGAACCCTTCATGCGACCCATGCTGAGTGCGTGGCTAGAAACTTCCATCACTAGATTGCGAACATGGCGTTCTCGCATTGTTGCAGCGAGTGCTTGTAGCTCTGGAGCTTCGGGGGTTGTACGAACACTTGAGAGGCGCTCTGCACCGATTCGCGTTTCTACAGTTCCAATCAGCCCTGATTCACGTCCCACTGCCTGAAAGATTTGGTAGAGCAAGGTAGAGACAGTTGTCTTTCCATTGGTGCCAGTAATTCCGATGCTGGCAATATCGCGAGTGGGATATTGGTAGAGCGATGCGGCAACCAGAGCGCCAGCTGCCCGCACATCTTTGACAACAAGAGTAGGAAGAGATGAATCAATCTGCGCCCCTTGTGCATCTGTAATTACTGCAACTGCGCCTTGGGCACGAGCTTTTCTGATGAAATCTGCGCCATGCACCTTCGCGCCAGGAATAGCTAAGAAGAGATCTCCTGCTTCAACATCTTTATCGTTATGAGTAACTCCAGTAAAGACTAGATCTTCAGCTAACGGAACTGCTCCAATGAGACTTGCGGTATCACTTAAGTGCGCTGAGAACTCGGCAAGTGGGCGGATCACTGTCTTACTGCTCCGCTTTTTTCTGCACTTACCTGCGTTGCTTTCATACGAGTTAAATCCTTCTGGTTGAGCGCAACTGGCATAACTTTAGTTCCAGTTGGTGCAACGTGCTTAGTCTGCAGAACGAAGGTCATTACCTTCTTGAAGACTGGACCACCCAAGAGGCCTCCGTAGTAACCATTACGTGGATCTTGAATGGTGACGTTAATGACGTAACGGGGCGCATCTGCTGGAGCGAAGCCGATAAATGAAGCTGTGTAACCGCTATATCCGCCAGTCTTATCGTTATAGCGCCATGCTGTTCCGGTCTTACCTGCAACGCGATAGCCAGGAATCGCAGCAGATGGAGCTGTTCCGGTTGGAGAGACAACGCTCTCCATCATCAGACGCAGCTCGCGAGCAGTATCTTCGCTGACAACGCGGGTTGTAGTTCTATTGGCAGCTGGTGTGAAGTGGCCAGATGAATCTTGAGTTCCAGCAATAACAGTTGGCGAGACTCGAACTCCATTATTTGCAATTGTGGCAAAGACGCTTGTGGCTTGCATTGCCGTCACGGAATAACCCTGTCCGAAGGCAACTGTCGGTGCTGTAGTTCCTGACCAATCTTTCACCTTAGGCATGAGCCCAGCTGATTCACCAGGTAGACCAGAACCAGTCTTTACTCCAACGCCAAATTTATTGAGATATGAATAGAGCTTGTCATTACTGAGAGTTTCGCCAATTTTGATTGTGCCGGTGTTGCTAGAAACTGCCAAGATTCCTGAGGTTGTGAGTTGCTGCACTGGATGCTTATCGTGGTCTTTAAATGTTGATCCACCGCGCTTTAGCTTGTAAGGCACTGCAAAGACTGTCGTTGGAACAACAGTCTTCTCTTCGAGCGCTGCTGCCAGCGTCATTACCTTGCCAGTAGATCCTGGCTCATAGACATCTTGCACTGATGAGTTTCGCATTAAATTAAGGTCAACGTTCTTTGTATTGTTGGGATCAAAAGTTGGCGCAGTAGCGTGAGCCACGATTTCACCGGTGCGAGGATCCATCACAATCACTGAACCGCTAGCAGCTCTTGAACTCTTCACCGCTTCAGCGATTGCCTTTGCTGCAACCCACTGAACGTCGCGATCAATTGTCAGGCGAACTGTGGTGCCAGCCTTTGCGGCAACAATTTCGCGTTGAGATCCAGGAATTTCAGCGCCATACCCATTGGCAAATGAGTAGTGGCCATCTGTTCCAGTTATCACTGAGTTAAGACTTGATTCCAAACCAGTTGCGCCAATTCCATCTGCGCGCACAAAGCCAACGAGGGATGAGATTAATGAGCCGGAAGGATATTCGCGGATAAAGGAGCGCTCTGGGAAGAAGCCAATTATGCGCTTATCTAGCTGTTCGTTGGTGAGCGCTTTGTTGTATTCGTAAATCTCTTTTGTGAGGAGATCCCATTGTGCGGGGCGGCCATTTTTGAGCACTATGGAATAGCGACGAGTTCCCGTGATGTTTGCCTGCACCTCTTCAACTGGCAGACCCAAGATGGGAGCTGCAAAGTTTGCTACTCGTGCTGGGTCGGTAATTTGTGTCTGGTCGACCACGATGGTGATTGCAGAGACGCTACGCGCAAAGGCGACTCCATTGATATCGGTGATCTCTCCTCGTGGTGCTGGGGTATTTCGAGTCGATTCCATCTCGTTGGCAGCTTTGCTTTGGTATTCACTTGCCTGAATAACTTGAACGCGAACGAGTTGAAGCGCCAGCAAGACGAAGATCATAAAGACGCCAATAATGAGAATCTTGATGCGTGACTTAGAAAGTAGTAGATCACCCATTTGTCACACCCGTTGGTGGAGTTAAATTGAGGAAGACTGGAGATTCAGATGGACGCATACCGAGAGCGGCAGCAGCTGCAGCGAGATTTTCGGGCGCTTCGAAGGAATCGATTGATCTATTGATGGCATCGCGTTGATCTGCAACTTGCTTTGCCTCAACCTTGAGATTTGAAAGAGTGAAGGCATCCTGGGCCAAGAGCGTGTTAACGCCCAGCAGAACTAGGAATCCCACGGCGCTAACCACTGTAAGAAATGTGGCGAAATATCGATGAGTTGCGCGTGCACCTGAATTCAAGTCAGGGAAAATTCCAGAGATGATGTCGGCAGTGCGCTCTGCAACTACCTTGCGCGCTTTAGGAAGAGCTGTCGTTGATTGGGATTTACGAGCGGTTGCTTGTGCCATTACGCAGCCACCCTTTCAATTGCGCGCAGGCGCACTGAGGCAGAGCGTGGGTTCTCATCCAGTTCGCTCTGAGATGGAGTTTCACCAGATCGGAAGACCAGTGAGAATTTTGCGGCGTACTCTGGAAGTTCAATCGGAAGATTGCGTGGGCTCTTAGATGTAGATGCTTCTAGGAAAACTTCTTTCACAATGCGGTCTTCTAGCGACTGAAATGACATCACAACGAGTCGTCCCTGCACCATCAATAAATCCAGGGCTTGCGGAAGTGCGCGGGTAATTGCCCCTAGCTCATCATTGGCTTCAATTCGTAGCGCTTGGAAGGTGCGCTTTGCTGGATTGCCACCAGTGCGACGAGTAGCCGCAGGAATGCTCTCTTTAACCAGCGTCGCAAGCTCTGTCGTTGAGTTAAGTGGCGCAATAGCGCGGGCCTTGACGATATTTTCAACGATACGAGTTGCAAACTTCTCTTCGCCATAAGTGCGAAGAATCTTTACCAGCTTTCCAGGTTCATAAGAGTTAACGATTTCGTAAGCGGTGATTCCCTTGCTGCGATCCATCCGCATATCAAGTGGGGCATCTTGTGAATAGGAGAAACCACGCTCTGATTCATCGAGCTGCATTGATGAAACACCTAAATCAAAGAGGGCCCCATTGATATGAGTAAATCCAAAGCTCTGTACTACTTCTGTGATCTCATCAAATACGCAGTGCGCTGTCTTGAGGCGATCTCCAAATGGAGCAAGGCGGGTAGTTGCTTTTTCGAGCGCGCTCTTGTCGCGATCAATACCAATGACGGTGAGGTTTTCAAAACGTGTAAGGAGCGCTTCTGTGTGGCCGCCCAGGCCAAGAGTTGCATCGACGATAACTGGATTAGCAGATGATGTAATTGATGGAGCAAGAAGATCTACGCAACGATCGCGCATTACTGATATGTGCTGCATCTTCTCCCCCATTCTCAACTCTTTCTTTCTTCATCTCATCGATACCCGATTAGGTGAGCGCTCATCTCTGGTCACCGCCGGCCGACGGATCTATTTCGAAAGCGACGCCGGGGAAGGGACGTCGCTGCCGGCCTAACAAGCAAGGAAAGGTCGGCGGTGGCCACAAATGAGCGCTCGATTTAGTTGTATTAAATGTTTTTTGCTGATGTTCTAAAAAAGTCCCGGAAAAACCTCCTCGGAGACATCAGCAAAACTTTTTTCGCGATCAGCGAGGTACTCGCTCCACGCAGCGCTATCCCAAATTTCAACGCGAGTATTTGCGCCGATAACAACGCACTCTTTTTCAAGGCCTGCATATGTGCGAAGTCCTTGTGGGATGGTGACGCGACCTTGACGGTCAGGAATTTCATCGTGCGCGCCGGCAAACATCACGCGCTGGTAATCGCGAGCGCTCTTGGCAGTAACCGGCGCCTGTCGCAAAGTTTCAGTAATCGTTGCAAATTCAGATGATGGAAATACGTAGAGGCAGCGCTCTTGGCCCTTAGTAATCACAAGGCCTGCTGAGAGCTCATCGCGGAACTTGGCGGGCAGGATAAGACGGCCTTTTTCATCAAGGCGCGGTTCGTGAGTGCCTAGAAACATTCTTCGCGCCCCCTTCCCCAAGTGGCCCTGTGAGCGTGAAATTCCTGCTCAATTCCCCACTTTACACCACTTTCCTCCTTTTTCAACCACCTTTCCCCATTATTTTCCCTATCTCGCCCCACCCCTACCCACCTATTTTTCGGCGCAAAAAAGCCCCAACCGAATCGGTCAGGGCTTGGGATCTACTGGGCGTCTACTGTTGGTCGAAGTCCCTACGGTTCCAGCGCTCTTCTAGGCGCTCAGAAAATGAGGTGCGAGCGCCCTTTTCACGAGGCGCACGGTTTGTTGTCAGAGCTGAGAGCGAGCGGGCGATGAGAACCACGCCAACGAGAGCTACGAGAAAGCCAGCTACTCCAAGCGGGGTTATCTGAGAGATAAGGCCAGCAAAGAGAATTGCTACCCCTGCAAGGATTGAGAGAGCGCCAAGGGCAAGGCGTGGTTTAGCCGGGGTCATGGTGCTGCCAGCCAAACGTGACTCTAGACGTGGGTCATCGGTGGCAAGAGCTGCCTCCATCTCCGCTAGGAGGCGACGTTCACGGTCTGAGAGCGACATATTCACACAATAGAACAGAACTTCTTACAGCGCCACTTTATTGCGAGTTATTCCTCGTCGCTGCCGCCTTCAGGGCGAATAAGCCGGCCTGGGCGGACGCTTCCTCGACCAAAGCGTGCTTGTGCGCGATCGATAGCGGTATCTGCCTCACGCCACCCACGTTCACGTGCGCCAAGTTCGAGCTGTACTGGGGCGCCCTCCTGTAGCTGAGAGAAGGAGACTCCAACAAGGCGGATGCGCGCACCATCATTGCGAAGAGCGAGGTAGAGAGCCTTTACAACTTCATAGGTGTCGTGGGTGTTATCAATTGCAATCGGCACAGTCTTGGAACGTGTCAGAGATGAGAAGTCGGCAAATTTAATCTTGATGCTGATGGTCTTAGCAAAGAGAGAGCGTTCGCGTAAACGCGCAGTTGCCTTCTCAGTCATACGGAGAAACTCGCGCAAGATTTCTTCAGGGTTATCAAGGTCTTCGCTAAAGGTCTCTTCATTGCCAATACTTTTCTCAGGTTCATCAGGAATAACATCGCGATAGTCGCGCCCCCACGCAAGTTCGTAGAGAGATGCACCGGTGGATTCGCCCAGGGCTCGAATCAACGTTGCGCGCGGAGTATGTGCAATATCGGAAACGGTATGTAGCCCTAACCGCTCGAGCGATTCAGCGGTCTTTGGTCCGACTCCCCAGATAGCGCGCACTGGAAGTGGATGGAGAAATTCGAGGATGCGATCGGACTTTATCTCAAGCATCCCATTTGGCTTGCAGTGTTGGGATGCCAGCTTTGCAATGAACTTAGATTGGGCAAGGCCCACAGAACAGGTGATGCCCTCTTCTTTCTCAACTTGTTCACGAATCTTTGCAGCGATTTCACGGCCTGTGCCAAATAACTTCTGCGACCCTGTGACATCGAGAAATGCTTCATCGAGTGAGATTGGTTCAACCAGCGGCGTGTAGGAATGAAAGATTGCCATCACGCGTTCTGAGATTTCAGAGTAGCGCTGATGTTCGGGCGCAATAAAGATTGCATGTGGCGCCATTCGCTTGGCACGTCCCACCGGCATAGCAGCGCGTATTCCAAATTTGCGCGCTTCGTAATTGGCCGAGAGCACAACGCCGCGAGCTCCGGCGCCAACGACGAGAGCCTTGCCTTTATATTCGGGGTGATCGAGTTCTGCCACCGATGCATAGAAGGCATCCATATCTACATGGAGGATGACCGTCATATCGCCACACTATCTGCTCGGTTACGCCATTGTTCGTAGGCCAGGCGCAGATCCCACACCGCTGTTGCACGGATAGAGATACCGCGGGCGCCAGTGCGTCGCGTCTGCCCACGTACTAGCAGTAGCGATGTCGAATAGAGCGTTGATGCATGATCGACTTGCGCATCAGGGAAGAAAGTTGAATCGCTACAACCATAACCATCATCGAGCGTTACAAAGATGACGCGGCGCCCCGAACGCACCGGTGGTGTTTGGAGCGCAACCTTGACACCCGCGACAAGCACTGTCGAGTCAGAGCGCTGCGAAAGTAAGTCAGAAGATTTTACGGCGCCGATAGCGTTGAGAAAGGGCGCATAGAAAGTGAGCATATGTTGTGTGACATCCATACCTAAGCGCGCGACTTCGCTAGAGACTTTTTCAGCAGCGTTAAGCGGTTGCAGCCCACTACTTTCCAGGGCAGGGGGTGCAAAACCAAAGGTGAGTTGCGAACCAGGAAGATGCGCCACTGGTGATTTCTGTAGATCCGTTAAGTGCAGTAAGAGGTCGCGCTGGTTGGTATGAATCGAATCAAAGGCGCCAGTCATAATCAGATTTTCAGTTACTGGCGTAGCAGCCCCTGACCTGCGATAAAAATCGGCGAGATCAATGTAGGGCTGGCCCTGCACAATTGAAGCAATCTCTTTTTCAGAGATACCGGCAACGCACGAAAGCGCGATTCGCACAGCATCTCCATCGAGAGTGCGTTCGACTCGGTAGTGCGCTGATGATTTATTGATATCAAGAGGTGCGATACCAACGCCCATCTGTCGTACCTCATCGAGCATCAACCGCTTGGGATACATACCCGGGTCGTGTGTGAGGACCCCTGCCATAAAAGCTGCTGGGTGATGGGTCTTAAGCCAGGCTGATTGATAGGTAGGTAGAGCAAAGGCGGCGGCATGCGCTTTACAGAAACCAAAGGATGCAAAGGCGCGCAGCACATCCCAGATTTCAGTAATAACTTTTAACTCGTAACCACGTTCAGTCGCGGCCGGAAAGAACCAATCACAAACTTCTTGCTGGCCTGCCTTATCCCCCAGCGCTCTACGTTTTTCATCGGCAGCGGCAAGTGAGATACCAGTCATCACCGAGATAATCGAGATTACTTGTTCGTGAAAGACAACAACGCCTTCGGTTTCAGACAAGATCGGCAGCAAATCAGGATGAATGATCTGCGCTGGGTTCCAGCCATGGCGAGCGTTGAGAAAAGGTCGAATCATGTCGCTCTTGACCGGCCCCGGACGAAAGAGTGAGATATCGATAATCAGATCGCTAAAGGTGTGCGGCTCTAACTTGCCTACTAGTTCGCGCTGCCCCGGACTTTCTACTTGAAAGATACCTAAGGTGCGCGTTGATTGGATTAGTGAGTAGGTCGCTGCATCATCAAGTGGCAGCGCATCGATATCAATCTCGTCGCCAGCAACTCGTTGAATTTCGTGGATGGCATGAGCGATGGTGGATTGCATCCGCACACCCAAGATATCGAGTTTAAGGAGACCAATATCTTCAACATCATCTTTATCGAATTCGACCATGGGAAAACCACCTGCGTTGAACCGCACAGGTGCGCGATCGAGAAAAGCTGCATCAGATAAGACCATCGCACAGGGATGCATCGCTAAATGGCGCGGCAGTCCATCAAGGCGCGCAGCAAGTGCGATGGTGGCGCGCGTTAACGGCGCAGAGGTGTTGAGGTTCTTTAGCTCTGGAAGTGAGTTAAGCGCTGCCTCGATATTGCCGGCGCGAATATGTGGCATTGATTTTGCTAAGAGATCTATCTCCATCGCCGGCATGCCCAGGGCTGCTCCAGCATCGCGAATGGCATGGCGCGCTCGATAGGTATCGACCATTGCAACTGTGGCGCAGCGAGAAATTAACCCAGCTTGGCTCCAATCAGCTGCGCCATATCTCTTAAAGACCATCTCATAGATTTCAAGTCTTCTGGCAGATTCAACGTCGATATCAATATCAGGAAGTGCGCGACGTAGCGGTGAGCAGAAACGTTCCATCAATAGACCATGTTGCATCGGATCAACGCCAGAGATGCCAAGCAAGTGACAGATCAGGGAACCCGCACCGCTACCGCGCGCTGCCACACGGATATCAGCAGCTCGCGCCATATCGGTGATATCTGCAACCGTTAAGAAGTATGACTCGTAGCCCAGAGTTGCAACGGTGGCGAGTTCATCATCGAGTCGCGCACGCGCTTTGGCAATTGTGGCGCTGTCGTTGTAGCGCCAATTGATACCCGCTTCAGAGCGCGCACGTAGCAAGGTGCGCATACCTGCAGCTGAATCAGCGCCGACAATATGTGGTTCGGGTAGATGAATGCCACCTAAGCCAATATCGCGCTGCGGCGATAAGACGGCGCGTTCGGCCCATTGTCTAGTTGTTGTCAGAAGTGCGCGCGGAGTGCGTTCGCCTGCAGCTCGTGCAATTTCAGCAGCAAGTGAGATCATCTCATCGCTGCTCTTTAAATAACCTTCAGCGTTACGTCGTTCAACATGGCGTGGATGTAACGGCACTAATTGACGAGCGCAATCAAGAACATCAGCAACTGGACCATCGTCGCGATGACACATCCGTACTGCATTGGTAAGAACGGCATCGATATCGTTATCGCGCGCAAAGATAAGAGAGCGGGCAGCATGGGCGGTAGAGCGGGGGCCGTTGCCTGGCGCTAAGTGTGAAACACATTCGATGGCATGGTCGGCAAAGAGATCGCGGGTCTGATTAAAGATAGTAAGTGCTGCATCGAAGCGATGGGCTGTCAGCGCCTGTGACACTGGTGATTCAGGGCCATGCAGGAGATGTAGCTGCGAGGTGTAGCTACTGAATTTTTCAAGAAGTTCGGGGGTAAGAACAGGTGTGCGATCTGGGCTATTCATCTGTAGCCCCGTCATGAGGCGCACTAAAGAGCGCCAACCACCATCGCCATGTGCCAAGACGGTCACGCGCGGCAGCGCACCAGATGTATCACCGATACGAATTGCCAGATTAACGCCGATGATGGGTGCGATGCCATGTGTTACTGCTGCTTTGGTAAAACGGATTGCGCCAGCTAAGCCATCGCGATCAGTGAGTGCGAGCGCCGGCATCTCAAGTTCTGATGCGCGCGCTACAAGATCGCGTGGTTGTGTAGTTCCGTATTTAAAAGAGTAAGCACTTGCTACTCGTAGATGGATAAAACTCATGGTTTAGAGCGACCTAATAATCCACTGCCCTGTTGCTTCATCGCGTTCGAGTTCAAATGTGGCAAGAGCTCCGATCGGAGCTGCCTCAACTTTCCAGAGAGCGCGCGCTTGATCGTCGGGACGGAACTTGCCATCGCTAATGCGGTTCCACCAACCACCTGCTTCGCACCAACGAGAGAGAACTGCATGGATACGAAAGCGTTTGCCGCGGAAGGTAAATTCGATGGGGGTAAGACCACCATCGGCGAGAACTTCGTGCGCTGGTATTACTTGAGGTGCTGTTGACGCTCTTTCGACTGACATTCTTTCTACTTCCCCTGGGTACTTGTGGATATTCGAACAGATGTTCGAAAAGTACGCCAGAGGGCTGACAAGGGCAACCGCGTGTTGTGAGCGTAGATAGTTGAAATTTCAACTACTTTCACCTATTCTCGTGCGCGTACATACCCCCTACCCATAGGAGAAACACTTGGACGCAATACTCATCATCGGACGCATCCTCTTTGGAGCGCTCTTCGTCGCATCAGGCATCGGTCACTTTGCAAAGCTCGAAGCAATGACCGGCTATGCAAAGTACAAGAAGCTCCCGGCTGCAAAGTTCGGCGTTCTCATCTCAGGCCTGCTCTTCCTCCTTGGCGGCATCTACATCATCGCTGGCTACTGGGTTGATCTCGGAGCCCTCTTCCTTGCAATCACGCTGATCCTGGCAGCCTTTATCTTCCATAACTTCTGGAAAGAGACAGATGCAACAGCGAAGATGAATGAGCAGATCGCATTTAACAAGGACCTCTCACTCGCTGGTGCGTCGCTTATCCTCTTTGCACTCATTGCAAGTGGAACGCTCACTGACTTCGGTCCAACCGTTGGAACGCTCGCCTTCTTTAACTTCTAACTAATAGTAGGTAAAGCCCCTCGAGAAATCGGGGGGCTTTCCTTTTTGTCCTGTCACAATTGCCAGATGGAGATTATCGGCGCACTCATAGCAGGTGGCGCAATCGGTGCCGTGCTCGGCTTTGTTGGAGCAGGCGGTGCGATGCTCTCAGTACCAATTCTGATGTATGGATTTGGCTTTGACGCCAAGAGCGCAACTACCGCCGCCTTAGCGATTGTCTTTCTCGCAGCTCTCTCAGGTGCTATCCCCAAGGCGCGCAAAGGTCAGATTCTCTATCGCGATGCCCTAGTCATTGTCGGGCTCGGCCTTACTACCAACTTTGGTTTTGCAACGATTGCCGATGATCTATCTGATTCATTTATTTCAACAGGCTTTGCGCTCGTATTAGTTCTTGCCGGTCTTTCGATGCTCCGTAACCCTAAATTTAGCGAACAGACTCGCATGCCCGTATCCGTCTTGATTGTCATCTCGCTAGTAATCGGATCCATCACGGGGCTCTTTGGCATCGGTGGCGGCTTCTTAGCTATCCCAGTACTTGTTCTCTTCTTCGGCACTCCACAAGCAATCGCCGCTGGTACATCGCTATTAATTATCGCTCTTAACTCATTTATTTCATTCCTGGGCCACCACGCACTCTGGGATTCCGTCGAGTGGCATATCCCCATCTTTATTGGCGGCGCAGCCATCGTTGTTGCGCAAGTTGCATCGCACTACTCAGCTAAGACAACGCCAGATACCTTACGGAAAGCCTTTGCTTACCTGCTGCTAGCCATTTCTATATTTACTATTGCGCAGACCTGGCTTTAATTCTCGTGGCTCAGCCTTTTCACTGTAATAAATCGTGATTGATAGGCCGCACCAAACATCAGCAACACCGGGAAGGCAAAGGCGATAGGAAGTGATGTCACTTCAGCGATTCCACCAATGATCGTTGGTCCTGCAAAGTAAGAGCCAATCGCAATCAGACCAATACGAGCTAGGCCAACTGATGGTGCAACTCCAGGAATTGAAGCTGCCGCTAAGTTGAAGGCGGGAAAGAATGGCCCCATTCCAAATCCTGCAGCTCCAAAACCGATACAGACAATGATCAAACTCGCCATCTGATGTGAATCAGCAAGTGGAATACCAATCATCAGAGATAAGCCCCAGATTCCACCGCCAAAGAATCCGCCATACTGCACAGTCTTAACGTGTCCCCACTTCTCAAAGAATCTATCTCCAAGTAGACGGCTAGCAATCATCGCTAACGAGAAGATGGTGGCAGCTGCGGCATTTAATCCTTTTCCAATATCCATATGATCTTGCAGCAAAATTCCGCTCCAGTCATACGCACCACCTTCTGGAATCAGCGCACACATCAGCCCAAAACCTAAGCCCCACAGAATCATCGCCTCTTTGCCCTTAAGCGAAACCTTTGATTCGAGTTCTTCTCCTTCATCGCCCAAATGTCCATCTAAGTGTGGCGGTAACAAGTTGTAGTTGACCCAGAAATAAGCAAAGAATGAGAGCGTTGAAATCACCACAAGGTTGACCATCGGTGAAACAAAATTAGCAACAAGGCCACCTAAGAGCGCTGCAAAGAATGCACCAACGCTCCAGAGCCCATGAAAGCTCGACATCCAGCGACCCTTTGTATGTTCTTCGATCGCAACTGCTTGTCCATTAAGTGCAACATCCATAAAGGCAACGCTAAATCCGCAGATAAAGAGTCCAACACCTAAGAGCGCAACTGTCTCTGAGATTCCCATCATGCCAACACCGAGCGGCAAGGTCACTCCAGAGATACGAACGACAATCTTTGATGAATACATATGAACAATACGTCCAGATAGCTGTGCGCCTGGAACTGCGCCCAGCGTGCTTGCTAGAAGTAAGAGTCCAAATTGGCCATCGCTTAACCCCAGAGAAGTTTTAATCTCAGGAATACGTGGAATCCATGCCATGCCGGTAATGCCCAGTAGGAAGAAACCTGCCCAGACAGCATTACGCGCCCGAATTCCTCTTTCATAATTGCTGAGCGCGCTCAAAGACATGGCGCGACGCTATCTCATAAAGTTCTCACATGGATGGAATTCTCGAAAAAGCGGCCGTGAAACGTTTCAAAGAAGCAGCCGATTCACTTGGAGTCAAAGGTGAAATCAACATCTTGGCCGAAACTGCTCGCACAGCCATTGATGCTGCTAATGGCCTTGGTATTGAGGTAGGTCAGATTGCTTCCTCGCTCATCTTCAAACTTCCATCCGGTAATCCGCTCTTGATTATCACTAGCGGACGCCATCGCGTTGATACAGATTTAGTTGCGAAGAACCTAGATATTCCAGAGCTAGGCCGCGCAGATGCCAACTACGTCAAAGAGGTCTCAGGCTACTCAGTAGGTGGTGTATCCCCCATTGGATGGATTACAACGCCAGAAATCACATTAATTGATCAAGCCCTCAACGATTACGAAATCGTCTGGGCAGCTTCCGGTCATCCCCACGCTGTCTATCCAACAAGTTTCACAGAACTTATAGCCTGTACTGGCGCAACACCAATGGTCGTGGGTGAATGATCACAATGCAATATATCGAGGTTGGGTTTCTCAAACGCAAGCGTCTGTTAGGAATGCCAACTGGGTTAATCAAAACTTTTGCACTTGGCGTGATCCTGACCCTCACTCTCAGCGCGTGCTCGCCCTTCTCCTCAAAAACTAGCGCCATTGCGTTAGGCGAGATTCCCTTTACATGGAATATTCCTAGTGATCTGGCTGAAAAATTAGTTGTTGAGATACCTCAAACTGAGTATTCCGATGAGGCCACCAAATGGGGTGCGAAAGCGCAAGCCATCGTGTTTTACATCCCTGAAAATGGTGAGCGAGTGAACTTCATGGGAGCCTTCTATTTCCCCACTAAATCTTATGAAACTGCAACGCCTTCAAATGAGCCACCACCATTTGGCACCAAGATCATTGAGAGTAACGGAATGATTCTGAGCGCGTGGGGCCCTCAAGATTCAATATTTGACCCGGAGTCTCAAGATGGAAAGAACATCACAGCGCTCTATGACTTTGTCTATGCGCCTAAAAGTTACGTTGCAGTAAAGAGATGACACTCAATCGTCGTTGGTGACTAGCTCTACTTAATGTAGATCTCGACCCGTCGATTCTTGGCAAGTGCTGCCTTACTCGTTCCTGTTGCTACAGGCTTACTCGATGCATACCAACCGGTTGCAACCTTCTGACCTGGCAGCAATGAACGTAACAATTTAGCCACAGCCTTAGCCCGGTTCTGAGATAGCAAGGTGTTATCTGTTCCACCCTTGCTATCTGTAAATCCGTAACTAAGGACCACTGAAGGTGATTTCATAAAGATTGAGCTAGCGAGTGCCTTAATCGTCTTCTTCGCTTCATCATTGAGGAAGTAAGTCCCTGATGCAAAGTAGATACTTCCCACCTTCTTCATTGCTGCAGGTTGAACATTTCCAGTGATTGAAACTTCAGGTGACTTGGTCGGTGTGGGAGTAGGAGTTGGGGTTGGTGTAGGAGTTGGCGCAGGTTTATCTGTGGCTACCAGAATCGATATTCCAGCCTTCTCTAGATTCGCCAAGAAATCCACGCCTGCTTGAACCTTTGTAGCTTCACGCTTTACTAGCGCCACATCTAAAGCTTTCTTCCAGGCAGCAGTGCTTACAGAGTCACCTTCAACACGCTTTGCATATGCTGTATCGCGCTCTGAGTAATAGGTCGTATTCGCTCCATAGACCGCTGCGGTCATTGCTGCTTCATATGAAGCTATCCCATCGCGATCTAATGAAGTAAAGGTCTTCACGACTTCCTCTTGCTTAATGCCAACCTCACAAGAGAGCGTTGTCCCCTTGTAGGAAGACTTGGATTCGAAAGTCGATTGTGCTTCCAAGGTCTTCTCTGAATCAACAACTGCGCCATTAGAGAGCAAGCTGATCTGCTGTGAAGTTATCGAAGAAGCTTCTTCTTTTCCGCCCTGCTTCTTGAACGTGTAAGTTCCAGAAGTACAGACTAGTGATGGGCCTGATCGAGAAATCTTCGGATTGGCAACCACTACGAATGTTGAAGGTGGTGGCCCAAGAACTACAGGAGCAGGCCCTGTTGCAGGAGCGATTGGCGTTGCTACAACGGAAGCAGAAGCAGGTCCTGCCCCATTTGTGGCACCCACTGCCTGTAAGTAAATGGTGTAACTGGTTCCATTGCTGAGGCCAGTAATCACTACGGGTGATGTGGTTGCAGAGTTCACAACGTAATCGACGCCATTTGTTGAATAGCGGTAGTAGATAACGCTGTCCCCATTTGTCACCTGATTAAAGGCGATAGAGATTTGTGCATTACCTGCGGTGGCAACCAGAGATGTCGGTGCTGAAACCGTACCAATGACTCCAGACGAGTTTCCTGTGGTTGTCGCAGAGTTGCCAATGATGTTTGTTGCATAAACAGATGCCGAAACAACCTGTCCTCCAACAAGGCCCGTTACGCTACAAGAGCCACCAGCGGCAGTAGAAGAACTACCAGTGCATGTTGCTGAGGCTCCGTCAACGGTCACGGTTTTTGTGAAATAAGGAGAGATCAGCGCACTTCCATTATCTGATTCTGCAAACCATTCAACTAAGACAGTCTGGCTATCTGTTTGAGTCAACGTTAGACGAGGAGCGGTAGGTACAGCGGCTGGGACTTGATTTACGACTGCGGTTGCGGCGGTTAGTGCAGCATCCGAACCATCCGAAGTGACTACTACGACTTTAATGTCGTATGCAGTGCTCGCAGTAAGACCAGTGAAGGTAAATTGAGGATCTGCAGGTGCTGAAGCACCCCCGCTGCCTGCAGTTGAACTGTCAGTCGTAGTGCTTGGGAAACTAGTTCCGCTTGGCGTTATGTAGTACTTATAACTAGAAAATGTTCCACCATTGAGTGAAGTGGGCGGAGTGAAATTGACCCTCAAGCTTCCTGCTGCGCTCTGAGTCGTTCGTAAGTTTGTCACCGAATAAGGGGCCGATACTGGCCTTACAGTTGAGCCAAAAGTTCTTGCAGACGAAGCACCCGCTGAGTTAAATGCCTTCACCGCAATCGTGTAATCACTACCAAGGGTTAATCCAGTTACGGTTGCACTATCTCCAGTGCCTGACAGAACTGTTTGTGTGAGTGTTGTTCCTCCATTCGTTGCTGTCACAGTAAAGCTATCGATAGCTGCACCGTTTGAAGCTCCAGGTGTGAATTTAACCGAAGCGGTTCCAGAAGTAGCGCCGGCTCCACCGCCTGTTGATACTGAGTTAATGAATGGGGCAGCGGGAACATCCGCACTGATTATTAAATTCTGCGAAACAGGGGTCGCTGCCCCATAACCACTACTGCCTGCCTGACTTGCAACGATGGTGCAAGTTCCAACAAGTTTGAGAGTGATGACACCAGCTGATGTAGCAGTACAAGTTTCGATAGTTGAACTTGAATATGTCGGAGTTAGACCAGACGATGCCGTGGCCAACGCAGCACCAGAAAGCGTAACTGGGCTAGCGGTTAACTTTGCTCCAGTCAGCGCACCAAACGTAATTGTCTGCGAAAGTGCACCGACAGAGGAGGTTGGCGATGTTGTAATAATGTGGGGGCCAGAGAATGTGATAACGACTTTAACGAAATTTCCAACATCGGATCCTGTCAATGTATATGTTGATGCGGTTGCTCCAGCAATGTCACTGTAGGTTCCAGCGATTGAAGATGAACGTTTCCACTGATAGTTAGTCGGTGTGAACGCTGGAGAATTTGCAGTCAATACTTGCCCGAATGTCGGGGTACCGGAAAGCGTTCCCGAATAAATGTTGAAAGATTGGGTCACGTCTACGGCAGCGTCATACGTTGCATTACCCAGCTGCTGCGCCGTGATTGAACACTCACCAGCGGTCAGAATTGTGATGGTAGAACCGGAAACAGTGCACACGCCAGTAGTTGTAGAGAGATAACTGATGGTGAGGCCAGAAGACGCAGATGCCGTTAGTGCGGGAGCCGCATCCCCAAGATTGATTTTCGAGAGGGATGGAAACGTTATATTCTGAGAAAGGCCGACAACTGTCACAGTAATTGTCTTTGACGCAGAACTATAGTTGCTCGTATCTGTTGGCGTGAAAGTTGCTGTAATTACAGAAGTACCGGCCGCGCCGACAGTTGCAGTAGTGCCAGATAAGGAAATTACAGAGGGCGTGCCAGAAGAGTATGTGAACGTACCCGGTGTTGAAGTTTCTGGCGCAGTTAGAGTGAAACTCGATGCTCCAGTATTTTTAGAGAAATTTGACCAAGTTAAGGTTGGGGTTAATTTAGCAAAGGGGTTTAATGCAGAGAAAGTTATTCCATTATTTGTTAAATACGAGCCAGCATTTACATTTCCAGTCGCATCTTGGTAGCCAAGGCCTCCAAAAAATGCATCTCCTGCAGCCCGTCCCGTAGGTTGCGAAAGTATAGGCAAAGTTGCGTATGTACTGATGGTTGTGTAGTCGCTCTCCAGTGGGAT
Source organism: Candidatus Nanopelagicaceae bacterium (assembly GCA_965267875.1). Lineage (GTDB taxonomy): Bacteria > Actinomycetota > Actinomycetes > Nanopelagicales > Nanopelagicaceae > Planktophila. The sequence goes on from OZ254157.1 coordinate 865,841, forward strand.
TAGGACTTGGGACGTGCCATTCGCTGTTAACTTGCCGCTGGGAGGCGTGAATGTTGAAGTGTAGAGCGCAGTTGAATTCGTAAATCTAAAGTTAGTGAGTTTTCCAGGTAGGTACTCTCCGATGCCGAGTTGTGTTGAATTATAGTTTCCAGTTTTGGCAGCATCTGTTGACAAAGCTGAACCAGAAGCTACTTCTGCGCCATTTATCCATACCTTTAAGGTGTTGCCATTTCGCGTCACTGCTGCGTGATACCAATTGTTGATTGCGACAGTCCCAGCGGCTGAAGTAATCGTTACGATATTTTTAGCATTACTATCATTTGCATCAAGACCGAGTGATCCATTCGTATTCACATACAGCGTGATTCCACCAGGGTTATATCTGTTTGGACGTGTTGTGAATAGCCAAATTCCGCCACCAATCGTTTCTACACCTGCCAAGGAAGGAAGTGAATTCATTTCAAAGAAGAACTCATAAGTGAAATCGTTCAAACCTGGTGCTGGCATATTGCTACCAATTAGCATGGCATCTCCTCGGAAACTAGCGCTTCCGAACGAAGAACCATAAGCAGTGGTTGTTAATTGTGTTGGCGCCACCAATTGAACGCAAACTACGATGCACAGCGTAATTTTCGACTTCAAGAATCCTTTTCGGGAGCTAGGTTTTCTATCCTGGGTCAAGGAATTAGATCTCACTGGAAACGTGAGGTTAAACAATCGAGTAATTCGACTCTTCATTTTCTCTCCACAGGCGTGATTTAGGGGTGGTATATGAATATAAGAATACCTTTCTTTTATAGGAAGCGTACTCTTTTATCGATTCGCGCCTTTTTTATCGCAGGTTTCCTCCTATGGGGGTCAGGTCGGACCTAGAATTCGGGTATGCCCGCAGGAGCCAAGAAGGTCGTTGCCCCAGATAAGGGGCGTAAAGCTGCCTATGTCATGCGCAATCGCGAGGCTCTCCTGCGTTCGACTCAAGAAGTTTTAGCGGTCAAGGGGCAGGCGGTCACAATTGAAGATATCGCCGACCATGCCCAGGTGGCAGTCAGCACCATCTATAAGCACTTCTCGGATAAGGAAGCCTTGATTTCGGCCACGATGTTGTGGGGATTTGCCGAGTGGATGACACAAGTTCAATCTTTGGGAGATCACTTGGTGGATCCTTTAGAGAAGCTTGTCTTGCCTATGCGTCTCTTTGTGCGAGTTAAAACAACGCATCCCCATCATGCTCGTAATATGGTCAATTTCCTTGAAATCACCACACAATTTCTTCCAATCCTGGAATCTGAACTGAGTGAACACATCCAAGAGCTCACGAAAGCAAAGCTTTTGATGTGTGATGAGCCTGATGTTGCTGCACGAAACCTTCAGGCGGTTCTGCTCTCAACTGTGGTTAACCAGGTGACTAATAAAAAGGCCAAGGTCGAAGATGCCGATGCTTCAATCAGAGTTGCGCTCAGAATGGTTGGCATATCGGAAGCTAAGGCTCGTAAATTAACTGAATCCAAAATTCCAGAGTTCAAAGACTAAGCAAGTAGCTCTGCAAGTAACTTCTCTACGCGAGTTTTAATCTCGTCGCGGATTACACGAACGGATTCAATCCCTTGTCCTGCAGGGTCATCAAGCACCCAATCTTCATAGCGCTTACCTGGGTAGAACGGGCAGACATCGCCGCAGCCCATAGTGATCACTGCATCAGATTCTTGTACTGCCTCCGTAGTCAAAACCTTAGGGGTGTTATTGGCGATATCGATTCCGACTTCAGCCATCGCTTCAACGGCAATTGGGTTAATTGAATCCTTCGGAGCAGAACCAGCAGAAAGCACTTCAACGCGACCTTGGCCGAGTTCGCGCATAAAGCCTGCTGCCATCTGTGAGCGACCTGCATTGTGGACACAGACAAAGAGAACCGTTGGTTTGCTCATTTACTTTCCGGACTTTGCTTTGGAGGTGAGGAATTTAAAGGCTGAGTATCCAAGGGCTGCTCCCACTATCTGGGCTGCAATAAATACTGGAACTGATGAGAAGTTAATGCCTGAGAATGAATCAGTCAGGCTTCGCGCAATTGTGACTGCAGGATTGGCGAAAGATGTAGATGAGGTGAAGAAATAAGCGGCGCCGATCCACGCAGCTACCAAGCGAGGAATCTTCTTATCTATCCCCTGTTTGATTGCGAGGAAGATGATCAAGATGAGGCCAGCCGAGGCAATGACTTCTCCAAGGAAGAGATGAGCGCCATCTCTGACTTTCTGTGAAGGATCAAGAGCGGGGTGTTTAAACATGATGTTGGCCAAAATTGCGCCAAGTGAGCCGCCGAGAATTTGTGCAGCTAAGTACCAGATGGCGTTAGCGAACGAAAGATCTTTACGAAAGAGTGAGATCACGGTGACGAGTGGATTGAAGTGAGCTCCACTTATTGGCGCTAAGAGAGTGATCAGAATGTAGAGAACGAAGACGGTGGCGATGGTGTTGATTAAAAGTTGAATCCCGACATCTGCGCTGATGTCGGTCGCCATAATTCCAGAGCCCACAACTGTGGCTACGAGAGTCCCTGTCCCGAGAAACTCAGCGAATAACTTCTTACGCAGCATGGGTATCCTTTAACTATGGAAAGCGCCGCCAAGATCACCGTCGCCTACTTCTTTTCAATCCAGAAGCAGAGTATTCCATTTGCCTTCTGGAGCATGGCTATCGACCGAATACGTAGCCGAAAGTTCACCGGGATTTCATTTTCCAAGTTGCTCGGCACGGGCACAGGCAAGACCTTTACGCCAAGTGATGCTGACTTACTGCAATGGGGCATGGTCGTAGTCATCGATGAAGAGCGCCTTGCCGCCTTCGATGAATCGGCCATCATCAAATCATGGCGAAAGAGATCAACATCAGAATTCCGCGCACTCTTATCGCCACTGTCTTCCCATGGCCTCTGGTCAAAGACAGAACCATTTCTGCCAACACAGACTTTAAGTAACCCTGATGCGCAGATTGCCGCGATTACTCGTGCACGCATCAAGTGGAACCACAATCTTCGTTTCTGGAGAGCAGTGCCACCTGTTGTTACAGATCTCCACTCATCCCCTGGGTTGATTGCTGCAATCGGTATTGGTGAAGCACCGATTGGTCTGCAAGGCACATTCTCGCTCTGGAAATCATCATCAGCACTTCGCGACTTTGCATATAAGGGTCAGGCCCACAAGGTAGCGATAGAACAAACAGCATCTATCGGTTGGTATAGCGAAGAGTTATTTGCACGCTTTGAAGTACTCGAGCAGCGCGGCTCAATTGTTAAGAATCTAGCCAATTAGGGCAGACTTAGCCCATGTCGATTCGCCATTACAACCCTCGCCGCAGGCGTCGTGGTGGCATCTCCCCAAAAGCGAGAAATTTCTTAGGTGCACTTGTCGCCCTAATTATTCTCTTGCAAATTTCTTATCCCCTCATTGAGGGTGAAGCTCTGCGGATTGTCACGATTGCAACTGTCTTCGTCGCAGCCATTGCCATGGTGGTACATGGCCACCTTTCATATGGTTTTAAGTACTCATCACGTTATCTGCCAATTACATATGCCTTTGGATTAGGAATTGAAGTTCTAGGAGTTCACACAGGCTGGCCATTTGGCGTGTATGAATATGACGCATCCCTTGGCGTGCAGCTATTCGGTGTTCCACTTATCGTGCCATGCGCATGGGTCATGATGGTTCACCCATGTCTATGTGCTGCGCGTCGTATCGCAGGTAACTGGGTCTTTCTCTATGGCGGCGCACTTCTTGCCGCGTGGGATCTCTTTCTTGATGCGCTCATGGTCGGAGCAGGTCGCTGGACCTGGGAAGTACCGGGTGCCCACGCACCATTTACTCCAGATATTCCAATGTCTAATCCATTTGGTTGGCTCTTGGCAGGAATGTTCATTACCGGCCTACTTAACAAAGTTCTTCCGCGCGAGCGACGTAAAGAAGGTGCTTCCCTTCGCGCAGTAGATGCCTATCTTCTCTGGACGCTATTCGGTGGATTTGTTGGAAATCTCTTCTTCTTCGATCGCCCAGGGCTCGCGCTCTTCGCAACTGCCGTGATGGGCGGCTTACTTACTCCATACTTTTTCTCAAGCTGGCTAGGTAGCAAAGAATAGTCAATGTCATTCATTGCCCTGGTTTTAGTCTTTCTCACCTTCTCTATTTCGGTCTTTAACTTCATCACTATCCGCAAGCCTGAAAATGATGACCTTGTCAGTGAAACAGTCACAGTTATCGTGCCGATGCGCAATGAGGCTGAAAATGTTGCAGAGTGCATCTCTGCACTATCTAGCCAAAGTAGCGTTGCTAATCTCAAGTTCATCCTCGTTAACGACTCATCCACCGACAACACCCTCGCGCTCATTAAGCAGGCAATCGCGGGTGACTCTCGCTTCACAGTGATTGACTCACCCGAACTGCGCACCGGCTGGCTGGGAAAGGTATCTGCGCTCCAAGCGGGATATGAGGCTGCCAACTCAGAATTCATTGTCACCATCGATGCCGATGTGCGCTTGAAGCCAAAAGCCTTGGCCCGCGCTATCAATCAACTCAAAGATCTAAAGCTAGATTTCGTCTCTCCATATCCTCAGCAAGTTGCCGTTACTTTTTCAGAGAAGTTGATTCAGCCGCTCTTGCATTGGTCTTGGATGAGCACCGTTGTGCTTCGCCTTGCTGAGAAGTATCCAATTCGCTCAACTGCGATTGCTAATGGCCAATTCTTTGTGGCGCACAAAGAGGCGCTCGATATCATCGAAGGCTTCTCGACTGTTTCCAGCAAAATTCTTGATGATATTGAAATTGCTCGTTCGCTCATTGCATCTGGCTTTAAGGGAATCGTTACCGAAGGCTCTGCCATCGCTAAGACGCGCATGTACTCATCATTTGATGAGCTGCGCAGCGGTTATGGAAAATCACTCTGGAAAGCCTTTGGTGGTCGCATCGGATCATTTGTGGCAATCTTCTTTATCTTTACTGTCGGAATCCTTCCCTTCATACTCTTTCTCAACGGTTACCTCATCGGCTTTATCCTCTTCCTCCTCTCAGTGTTAACACGTGAACTGAGCGCGCTGCGTTCGCGCAGTAATCCCATCTACGCCTTCTTACATCCACTCTCATCTGGACTCTTGATTTATCTCATCATCTATTCATGGAGCAAGCGTGGAAAAGTTCAGTGGAAGGGCCGCACCGTATGACCGGCCACGTAGGAAAAGTTGCAGCACCCGAAGAGATTGCAGTTATTGGTGCAGGTATCGGTGGTCTCTGCACCGCGGCTCGTCTCGCCAAAGCAGGACACCGCGTCACAATCTTTGAAGCATCCGATCGCACCGGTGGAAAATGTCGCACTGAGTGGATTGGGCGATACGCCTTTGATACCGGTCCCTCGCTCCTAACGCTTCCTGCTGTTTATCGTGATTTCTTTCAACGAACCGGCGAAGTCATGGGGCGCGTTGTAGAGCTTGAAGAAGTGAATCCTTCCTTTGATTACCGATTTCATGACGGCAAATCTGTGCAGTTCGCTAACTTGTCGCGAAAGAAGACGTTAGAAGCGATTAGCCAATCACTGGGTGAAGTCAGCGCTACCGAATGGGAGCGCGTCATGCTGCGCGCTGAAGCGATGTGGGATGTCTCGCGCGAACCCTTTGTCGAATCTGAACTGAAATCTCCTATCTCGCTACTCAAGCGCCCCCAGGTATTGCGCGACTTAGCCACCATTGCGCCCTGGAAATCGTTACGCGGTTTGAAGATTGAAAGTCCTTACCTTTCAAAGATTATGGATCGCTACGCCACATACAGTGGATCTGATCCACGTTCGGCTCCTGCAGTTCTATCAACAATTGCATTTGTAGAAGAGGCCTTTGGCGCCTGGCATATCAAAGGTGGAATCGGAACCTTGTCCGAGAAGATTACGCAGCGCTGTGAAAAGCTAGGCGTCACAATCAACCTCAATACCTTTGTTACTGAAATTACGCACCAAGGAAACAAGGTCACAGGCCTTATTGCCAATGGTCAACATCGCTCCTTCGACCGCATCGTTGCCAACACCGATGCGCAGTTCCTCTACGAAAAGTTATTACCTGGCAGCGGTACCGCCAAGAAGGTAGCAAAGTCACTTTCCAAATCAGAGCCATCCCTTGCAGGTTTCTCACTCCTTTTAGGGCTTAAGCCAAGTACTGCGCCTGCGCTTTCACATCACACAATTTTATTTCCAGAAGATTACGACGCTGAATTTGAATCCATCTTCACGACAAAGACGCCAGTTGAAAAGCCAACCATTTATATCTGCGCGCCAAATGACCCCTTGATGGTCAAAGACGAAGGACATGAAGCGTGGTTTGTGCTTGTTAATGCTCCGCGTCATAGCAAAGACCGCGATGGCTTTGATTGGAGCGATGCCGAGTTTGCGCGCCGCTACGCCAACAGCATTATTGATCAGATTGAAGCTCGTGGAATATCTATCCGCGATCGCTTAGAAGTTCTTGAGATTCGCACACCACTTGATCTACAAAATTCTGTACACGCTCCAGGCGGTTCAATCTATGGAACTTCTAGTAATGGTGCCCGTTCGGCATTTGCGCGCGCTAAGAATCGTTCACCTATCAAGGGGCTCTATCTCGTAGGAGGGTCTGCGCATCCAGGTGGCGGGCTACCGCTTGTGGGCTTAAGCGCAGAGATTGTGGCTAACGCAATTTTAGAGAGATAACGCGCATTACCTGCAAGAAACTAAATACCAGTAGCGCAAGAAAAACGTACGAGATAACTAGTAACCCAGGAATATCAAAGATATAGAAGAGCAGAGCAAAGGCCATAAAGATTGCACGCACAGGTCTTTCAGTAACAGTTACAACCCCAACTTCGTGGTGGCCAAGAGATGCCATTCGTGCGCGTGCATACTCTTGAATTGAAGCAACTATCCACATAGTGATTGCTAACCATGCTGGAATTCCCAAACGCCAACCCATATACAACCAGCACGCCTCAGAGATTCGATCTGCCAGTGAATCAAGGAGCGCGCCCCATTGGCTATCGCGTTCCTGCACAATCGCCACGCTGCCATCGATGCCATCGAAGAAGAGTGAAACAACAAGGAGTAATAAGGCAATCGCTGCATAGGTAGATAACGCCATAGCGATGGCGGTGAGTAAACCTAGAAGTGTCAGCAGATTAGGTGTGATGCGAAGTGCGGTGCAGACGCGCGCTGCTTGATACGAGAATGAGAGCCAACCACCAACTACACCTTCAACATCGGCTCCCCCGTGGAGCTTGCTCCATCTATCTTTGAATTCTGATTCGGTGAGCGCCATCTGTTTAACGCAAATCCATAATCTGAGAGTAAATCTCACGAGTCGCAGTTGATGTATTCATTGTGTAGAAGTGGAGCCCAGGAGCGCCCGCCTCAAGTAACTCTTGGCAGAGCTTGGTGGCGATATCAACGCCCAACTTGCGAACATCTTCAGGGTTATCTTCAACTTTCGCAAAGGCTTCAGAAACGCTCGCTGGAATTGGTGTGCCGCTCAATTCAGCCATTCGATTAAGTTGCTTCACATTTGTCACCGGCAATATCCCGGGAATGATGGGAAGTGAAGAACCTTTCGCTTCTAACTTATCTACAAGAGATTTCCATTTATCAACTTCAAAGAAGAATTGTGTTGTTGCAAAGGTAGCGCCACGACGTTCTTTCTCAATCAGTACTTCGATATCGTGAGAAAAATCCCCATCGGAGGCTGGATGGCCATCTGGAAATGCAGCGACGCCGATAGTAAAGCCACCAAATTCAGCTGCAAGAGTGACGAGTTCATCTGCGTGGCTTAACCCATTCGGCGTTGGAGTCCATGGTGCGCGCGGGCCACCGGTTGGATCTCCTCGAAGTGCCAAGATACTTTTGATGCCGGCGTCACGATATTTTCCAAGAATCTCAATTAACTCATCGCGAGTAGATCCAACACATGTCAGGTGGGCGACAGTTGGAATATGAGTGCGAGCGGTAATTTCAGAGGTAATTCGGATTGTGCGATCACGGGTCGAGCCGCCTGCGCCATAGGTCACAGAGATGAAATCTGGGGCGATGGATTCAAGCTGTGACATCGCAGCCCATAAGCGTTCTTCGCCCTCGATATCTTTAGGAGGGAAGAACTCAAATGAGTAGGTCAATTGATTCTTCAGACTGCGCATCATCACTGCGTCAGGGTACCTTTTCTCCGTGGATAAAGAGCTCTTGAGCAGCGCAACTGCTGTGCGCGATGCAGTGAAAGAGGAGCTGACCCTTTATCTGGCGCAACAACGCGACTACCTCACCAGCATCGCATCCGAATTGACTCCTGTCTGTGATGCTCTTGAAGATTACTTACTTGAAGGCGGCAAACGCCTTCGCCCACTCTTTGCCTATGCCGGTTTCATGGCAGCAGGATCTGTGCCAAGTAAGACCGAGATCCGCGCAATGGCCAGCCTTGAACTACTGCAGGCATGTGCACTTATTCATGATGACTTGATGGATGGTTCAGATACCCGACGTGGCAAACCTGCAATCCACCGCCACTTTGAAAATTTACATCGCCAAGGATCAATGGCAGGACTTGCCGAACAATTTGGTGAAGCAGCTGCAGTTCTCTTAGGCGATCTTGCACTCGTCTGGTCTGATCACATGTTGCACAACTCCGGTTTGTCACATGATGCACTGACTGCAGCTCTTCGTATCCATGATGAGATGCGCATTGAACTCATGGCCGGTCAATATCTCGATGTCCGCGAAGCCGGAGAGCGCGAACATAGCGTTGAACGCTCGCTCCGTATTGCGCGATATAAATCTGGCAAGTACACCATTGAACGTCCGCTCCATTTGGGTGCGGTCATGGCTCGCCCAACTGCAACAGAACACTCAGAGCTTCTCAACGTACTTTCTGGTTACGGCCTTCCACTCGGTGAAGCTTTTCAATTGCGCGATGACCTACTTGGAATTTTTGGTGATCCGGAAACTACTGGTAAGCCAGCCGGTGATGATCTGCGCGAAGGAAAGCGCACAGTGCTGATGGCGATGACCCTCGAGAAGGCGCAAGGCACAGCTCGTGAAGAGTTGGTGAAGAACTTGGGCAACCCTGCGCTATCTAGCGAAAAAATAGATTCTCTCCGCACGCTCATTACTGAAACAGGTGCCGTGGCAGATGTAGAAAAACTCATTGACCGTCTCGGCGAAGAATCTCACGCGGCGGCAAATAGTTCGGCAATCCACCCAGATGCACGTCCATTTCTCTTGGCTCTCGCTGAGACAGCAATCCGTAGGAGTCACTAATGGTCAGAAGAGTTAAAGGTCTAACAGATCACGTCGTAGTAGTAGGTGCAGGTCTTGGTGGACTCAGCGCCGCACTTCGCTTGGCGGGTGCAGGTCGTAAGGTCACAGTTGTTGAACGTGAATCAGTGCCAGGTGGACGTAATGGGCTTTTAAATAAAGATGGTTACGCCTTTGACACTGGCCCATCAGTTTTAACGATGCCATCACTCATTCAAGATGCTTTCAGTTGCGTAGGTGAAGATCTGAAAGATTGGCTCGAATTGATGCCGCTTTCTCCTCTCTATCGAGCCTTCTACGCCGATGGTTCGCAGATTGATGTCCATGCCAATACCGCGCAGATGGAAGAAGAGATTCGCACCCAGGTCTCTGCTGAAGAAGCGTTGGGCTATCGCAAATACGTTGACTTCGTCACCAAGCTCTATAAGTACGAGATGAATGACTTTATTGATAAGAACATCGACTCACCTTTAAACCTGCTCACACCTAACTTGGCTCGACTCATTGCACTGGGTGGGTTTAGACATTTGCAGCCAAAGGTAAATCAGTATCTTAAGGATCCACGTCTGCAGAAGGTCTACTCATTCCAGGCGATGTATGCCGGTGTCAGCCCACAGCAAGCCCTAGCAATTTATGCAGTCATCGCCTATATGGATTCAGTCAATGGCGTCTTCTTCCCTAAGGGCGGAATGCATGCTGTTCCACGCGCACTAGCAGCTGCGGCGCAAAAGCATGGCGTTGAATTTAAGTACAACACCACAGTGACTGGCCTCGAGAAAGAGAATGGTCGCGTCAAAGCGGTTCTTACCGATACGGGAGAACGTATTAGTTGCGATGTTGTTGTGATGAATCCTGATTTGCCAGTTGTATGGCGCGATCTCTTGGGTAAGACCCCACTTAATATCAAGCGTCTTAACTACTCACCATCATGTGCAACGCTCCTTGTGGGCTCATCTAAGAAGTATGACCACATCGCTCACCACAATATTCACTTCGGTGAATCATGGGATGGCGTCTTTGATGAACTCATCAACAAGAAGGTCTTGATGACAGATCCATCTGTCTTGGTCACAGTCCCAACACATGATGACGCTAGCCTGGCACCTGCTGGTAAGCAGTCTTATTACATTTTGTACCCAACACCTAACTTGGATGCAGATATCGATTGGACCAAGCAAGCTAAGCCTTATCGTGATGAGATGATTAAAACTCTCGAAGATCGCGGTTACACAGGATTTGAAGATGCGATCGAGACTGAAGTACTGACCACTCCCCTCGATTGGCAGGCGCAAGGTATGGAGCGTGGTGCACCATTTGCTAGCGCGCATACCTTCTTCCAGACAGGGCCATTTAGACCACGCAATATCGCAGCTGGTTTTGAGAATGTTGTCTTCGCTGGCAGTGGAACACAACCTGGCGTTGGAGTTCCTATGGTTCTGATTTCAGGTCGCCTTGCGGCAGAACGCATTGTGGGTCCGGTTAAGTAGATGGATGCAGCGCTCAAAGCTTCTTATGAAGAATGTAAGCGGCTTAACTCGCTTCATGGAAAGACGTACTACTTGGCAACGCTCTTGCTGCCTGCTGAAAAACGTCCATACGTTCATGCCTTGTATGGCTTTGCGCGCTATGCCGATGAGATTGTTGATGATTTAGCATCAACTTTATCGCCGCAAGAGAAGGCCGATGCTTTACGTTCGTGGAGTAGCGGAGTGTTAGCAGACCTTAAGGCTGGCACTAGCAGTGACCACATTGGTCGCGCCTTAGTAGATACCGCTCGTAAGTTTGATATTCCTCACCAACATTTTGTAGATTTCTTACACAGTATGGAGATGGACTTAACTGTTACTGAATATCAGACGTACGACGATCTTCTGGAATATGTCTATGGCTCTGCAGCTGTCATCGGGCTTGAAATGGTTCCTATCTTGGGTTATTCAGATCAACGAGCCTATGAAGCGGCGAAGAAACTTGGAATTGCCTTTCAGCTAGCAAACTTCATTCGCGATGTTGGCGAAGATCTTGATCGCGGTCGCGTGTATTTGCCACTACAAGAACTTGCCAAATTTGGAGTAGATCGAGCAGCCCTTGAGCGCCGTACCTTAACTCCAGAGATTGTTAACGCCCTCAAATTTCAAATCGCGCGGGTGCGACAACTGCAAGCAGAGGCAGAGATTGGAATTGCCTACCTCGATAAAGTTTCTCGCCCCTGCATCCGCGCAGCCAGTGAGTTGTACTGCGGAATCGTCGATGAAGTCGAGGCAATCGGTTATGACATCTTCAATAAGCGCGCCAAGACTTCGACAGGGCGTCGGGCGCGAGTTGCAGGCGTTGCCTACTTGCAAGCAATAGCAGCGCGTATTCGCTAAAGTACGCAGCAACGGGAGCCACATTGGCTGAGAGGACTTCATCCCTGAAGTCGACCGTCTGACTGGTCCGGTAATGCGGATCTAGAAATGAGGTTAAAAGTGTTTTCAACTTTCTTTACTGCGTGGGGATATGAAGTTTCTTATCTCGAATTTGTAGCATCCATTGCATCCTTTATCGGTGTTGGCCTTGGTATTACCGGCAAGCGCATTACTTGGCCGTGGTGGGCGCTCAGTAGCGCTCTCTATGGCGTCTTCTTTCTCCAATATGAACTCTATGCAAGTGCAGCGCTGCAAATCGTCTTTATCGCAGCAGCGATCGTTGGTTGGTTTGGGTGGGAGCCAACTGGTGCAAAGCCAGGTCCCCTCAAGAACAAGTACCGCCTCTATACGCTGGCAGCGATTGTTGTTGCGACTTTGATTCTTGGACCGGTCTTGAATTCAATCGGAGCCGCTTCCAGTTATGTAGATGCCATCTTGTTCTTCGGCAGTTTAACGGCGCAGATTTTGATGGTCTATGAAAAGTACGACAGCTGGCCGCTATGGTTAGTTGTTGATCTTGGCTATGTAGTTCTATTTGCCACCCAAGGTTTGCTCTTCACAACGTTGCTGTACGTTGCGTTGACTGTCATGGCAGCGGTGGGATGGAGAGCTTGGTATGGATCTCATAAGCGCGCTCTTAGACCTCTGTAAAACAAGTGAGCGGCCCATCATCGCAATTGATGGGCCTGCAGGCGCTGGTAAGACAACGCTTGCTACCAATATCCATTTGGCGCTCTATCCCAATTACACCTCAACCATTATTCATATGGATGATCTCTATAACGGATGGGATAAGGCGCTCTCTAGCGAGTTAACGGAAGTCCTTACCCATATCGCAAAGGCGCATCGCCAAGGTCAGCCGATTTCTCTCTCTAAATTCAATTGGGCAACTTCGGAATTTTCTCCGGCAGAACCTATTGACGATGCGCAATTGATAATTCTTGAGGGAGTTGGAAGTGGGCAGAGCGCACTTCGTGAATATCTATCAGCCCTTATCTGGATTGATATCGATGAAAGTAAAGGGTTATCAAGGGTTTTAGAGCGAGATGGTGAAGGTATAAAAGATCAGATGCAAAAGTGGCTCGTGACACAGGAGCAACACTTTGCGATTGAAAAGACAGATAACGCGGCGGATTTCGTACTGACTACCTAGAATTAGCTATATGTCTGACCTCACCGGCGAACTCATTGATGGGCGCTATCAGCTCATTCGCCAGATGGCCACCGGCGGTATGGCCAGTATCTATGAGGCTCTCGACACCCGCTTAGATAGAAAAGTTGCAGTAAAGATCATGCACTCACATCTTGCCCAAGATGAGCAATTTGTTGAGCGCTTTATCCGCGAAGCAAAAGCTGCAGCGGCTCTCTCACACCCAAATATCGTTGCTGTGCAAGACCAAGGTTGGAATCAAAATGGAACACCTGCCATCTTCTTGGTGATGGAGATGATTGAGGGCCACACCTTGCGTGAATACCTCAATGAGCAAGGCCGACTTTCTGTGCAAGATGGCATCAAATTTCTTCTGCCTGTTCTCAGCGCGCTCTCTGCTGCGCACAGAATCGGAATTGTGCATCGCGACATCAAGCCAGAAAATATCTTGATCTCTAAAGAGGGTCGTATCAAGATTGCAGACTTTGGGTTAGCTAAAGGCCCGCTGCTAGGTGGCACCATGACTGCAGAATCAAGCGTAATTCTTGGTTCAGTCTCTTACCTATCCCCTGAGCAGGTCCAGCGCGGTGTTGCTGATTCTCGAAGTGATGTCTATTCGATAGGAATCACAGCTTTTGAAATCTTTACCGGTAAGAAGCCATTTGAAGGTGCTGAGCCAATTCAAATTGCATATATGCATGTCAATAACCGAGTACCAAAGATAAGCACCCTTGTTAACGGTATCCCAGAAGAACTTGATGATTTGATTTATGCGGCAACGAGCGCCAACCCAGATGAGCGCCCACGTGATGCCACAGTATTTAATGAGAAGCTCTCACTGATTAGCCAGCGTCTAAATCCGAAAGAGAATCAATTAAGCCTAGAACTTGACATCCCTATCGAACCGATGCGACCAAAGAAGTCGCCTAAATCCCTTCGTAAGAAGTTACGTGAAATCACTGAAGCGATTCCAATTCCAGCACCTCGTGAAACTACTGCAGAAGTTGTTAAACGTAAAAAAGCGAGCAAGCGGGTACGCCGCAATCGCAAGGTAGCGCTCTTGATGGCTGTCGCAGTTGGAATTACAGGTTGGTATGTACTCATCGGTCCAGGATCACGCGTTGTAGTTCCTTCGACCGTGGGTGCGACAGAGGCTGAGGTAACGGCAGCCCTTGCGCCAATTGGCCTCAACTCGATTGTTACCGAGCGTCAATTTAGTGAAGATATTCCTGAAGGTCGCGTGATCCAATCGAGCCCAGAAGCTGGTGGACGCATCGATCAAAGTGGCACGGTGAAGTTGATTTTATCCAAGGGGCCAGAACGCTTTGTTATTCCACTAGTCAGAGGCCTTACTCCTGGTGTTGCGCGGCGCGTACTTGTTGCTCTGCCACTTTCGCTACAGCCAAATTCCGAAGAGTTCAGCACAACTATTCCTAAGGGATATGTCATCGACTCTAATCCGCCATCTGGTGAGAAGGTAAAGCGAAATGCGCTGATTGTTCTGCGGATTTCAAAAGGTATTGAACAGATTGCACTTACTTCCTATGTAGGAAAGGGCTCTGATCAAGCGCTCAATGAATTGCAAGAGGCAGGGTTTGTGGTGGATTCAACCTATGCATTTAGCGAAACTCTTCTTCCTGGTGAAGTTGTATCACAGACCCCAGCGGGTGGAGCCACAGCAGATAAGGGCTCCAAGGTTTCTCTCGTAATCTCTAAGGGCACTCAATATGCATATATTCCAAATATCTTCTCCATTGAAGAAGTCAAAGCTGTGCAGGCGCTTAAGGATCTTGACCTCAAGGTGGTTGTAAAGAAGATTGGTAAGAAGGCCGTTAAGAAGGTGACAAATATTTCACCGAAGGTTGGATCCAAGGTAAAGCGTGGCAGTACTGTGACCATCACAGTAGGCTAGGCAGATGCCAGCAACCAAGAAACCTCGAATCGGCGCGCATACTCCAACATCTGGTGGAATGGCCAAACGCTCTATTGCATATGCTGAAACGATTGGTGCGGAAGCGATACAAGTATTTACATCCAATCCTCGTGGATGGGCGATGCCAGAGACAAACCACGAAGCGGATGCGCTCTTTCGCGAAAAGGCAGTTGCGCTCGAAATTGAAACGTATGTGCATGCTCCATTTCTTATCAACCTTGGCTCTCCTACCGAAGATACCTACAAGAACTCTCTCGCTTCGACCGCCTATTCACTCAAGCGCGGACAAGAAATCGGCGCTCTCGGAGTAGTTGTCCATACAGGTTCTGCTGTCAAAGAAGATAATGTTGATAACGCATGGAAACAGATTAAAAAAGGTGTTATGCCTATTCTTGAATCACTCGATGATGATGCGCCGATGTTGTTGCTTGAACCAACTGCTGGTCAAGGCCAATCACTTGTTAAAAGGCTTGAAGATTTAGAGAACTACCTCAAAGCGCTTGAGTATCACCCAAAGGTTGGTATCTGTCTCGATACCTGCCACGTCTTTGCGGCAGGCCACGACATCGCCAAAAAAGGTGGAATGAAAGAGACCCTTGATCTCTTAGTTCAGGTAGCCGGTATTGAGCGAATCCAACTTATCCATGCCAATGATTCGATGGATGTTTGTGGTGCGCTCAAAGATCGCCACCAGAATATTGGCGATGGCTTTATCGGAGTAGATCCCTTTGCAGAGTTGCTGAAGCACCCGGCAGTAGTCAACGCTCCCCTTATTCTGGAAACTCCTGGCATGGAACCTGAACATGGCAAGGAAGTAGCGCTCCTAAAAAGTTTGCGTAAATGAGTTCACAGCAAGCCCTGAAGATGAAGATCGCCCCATGGGCACTTCTTGCAGTCTCTGCTTCCTGGGGAATGGCCTTTGTTGTCATGAAGGATGCAATCGAACGTCAGAGCGTTAACAACTTTTTATTTTCGCGCTTTTCACTTGCAGTTTTAGTGATGCTGGCACTCAGGCCTTCTGTAGTAAAGAGAATTGATAGAGACCTTCTTCTGAGGGCCGCTTCAGCTGGGGTTTTCCTTGGATTTGGGTACATCTTCCAAACACTTGGGTTAGCTCGTACTGGAGCCGCAATTACAGGTTTTGTCACCGGTCTTTATGTTGTCATGACGCCACTTCTTGCATACTTCTTCTTGAAAGAAAAACTCAACAAGTTGATCTGGTCCTGCGTTTTCCTGGCAACGATTGGTCTTGGCCTGCTCTCTATTCGAGGCTTTTCAGTAGGTATTGGTGAGATGCTCGTGCTCGCAAGCGCATTCTTCTTTGCAGCGCATATTATTGCTCTTGGAAAGTGGTCATCTGGTAGAGATGTCTACGCCATGACTGTTGTGCAACTAGCGATGTGTGCATTGCTCTCGGGTATTGCTTCAATTCCAGGAGGGTATTCAGCTCCACCGGATACAGGAGTGTGGGCGGTAGTAGTTTTCACAGCTGTTATCTGCACTGCAGTTGCTTTCGTTGTCCAAACTTGGTCCCAAGCACACATGACTACAACCAAGGTGGCTGTCATTCTGACGATGGAAGTTGTATTCGCGGCAATCTTTGCAATGATTTTTGGTGGTGAACGCCTAACGCTTCAAGCTACCCTAGGTGGCATCTTGGTCTTGACCGCTATGTTTATGATTGTGCTGAAGGAGTCCTAACATGGCAATTGATCTACGTTCTGACACGGTGACGCAGCCAACGGCTGCAATGCGCGAAGCTATTGCTAGCGCCGCTGTCGGTGATGATGTTTACGGCGATGATCCAACTGTTAACTCGCTCGAAGAACGTGTTGCAGCTCTATTCGGACATGAAGCTGCGCTCTTCTGTCCAACTGGCTCGCTAGCCAACCAACTCTCTATCCGCACGCTCGTAAAGCCGGGTGAAGAACTTCTCGTTGAAACTCGTTCACACATTGTCCGTGCTGAGTTAGGCGCTGCGGCAACCTTTAGCGGAATCACAACCCGCACCTGGCCTGCCGGAGATGGACTTCTGCGCGCTGCAGATCCTCTTGCCATCGCACATGAGAATGCAGGTCCCTATCTAGTTTCCACCAAAGCAATTGCGGTAGAGAACACTCATAATTTTGGCGGCGGAACTGTGCAACCGATTGCTGAGATTGAGAAGTTATCGGTGGCAGCTCGCGCACGTGGAATCGCTATGCACCTAGATGGTGCGCGTATCTGGAATGCACATGTTGCATCGCATGTTTCCTTTGCAGAGTACGGCAAGCACTTTGACACCATCAGCGTCTGTCTCTCAAAAGGGTTAGGCGCTCCAGTTGGATCGCTGATGATCAGTACGAAAGAGCGCATCCAAGAAGCGCGCATCTGGCGTAAGCGCTACGGCGCTGGCATGCGCCAGGTTGGAATCTTGGCAGCTGCTGGCCATTATGCACTCGATCACAATATTGCCCGGTTGGCAGAAGATCACTTACGTGCCCAGAAAATCGCACTTGCCCTTGCTGCAATCGATTCATCACTTGTAGACCCTAAGAAAGTTGTAACCAATATTGTTGGGCTTGAACTTTCCAAAGTTGGAATCACTGCAGGTGAATTGGCATCACGGTGTAAAGAAGCCGGGCTCTGGATTAGCGCACTTGGCCCACATTACGCACGCCTTGTTACTCATCTCGATTTTGATGACGCCCAGTGCGATCAAGCGATTGAAATATTAAAGGGCGCCCTCGTGGCGAAGTAGCCACTCCTTCTTATCTAAACCATAGGCATAGTTACCGAGCGCTCCCCCAGTTTTTACGATGCGATGGCATGGCACGATTAAGACAATTGCATTCTTGGCACAGGCACTTCCAGCGGCGCGAACAGCAGCAGGGCTGCCCGCACGCTCTGCTAATTCACCATAGGAGATAACTTTTCCTGCTTTTACCTTCTTCATCGCCTTCCAAGCAGCTTGCGAAAAGGAAGCTCCCGGTTGGCGAACGTTAATTGCATTAAGGGCTGCAATATCGCCATCAAAGTAGTCGTTGATGAGATCACTAATGATGGGGATGCGAGAGATGCTCTTAATATCTCTCTCAGAATCTTCCTGGCTCAGGCTCTCTTTTAGAGCTTTAACATTTGAGAGATTAGCTGCAAGTAGGACATGCTCATCTGCAATCAGATTGAGGCTTCCGATTGGGGTGGAGAGAGTCGAGAGAAGCAGCGTCACGCTCTCAAAATTAGCGGTCGCGCAACATTTCAGCAACCAAAAATGAGAGCTCAAGTGATTGCGAATGGTTAAGGCGTGGGTCGCAGGCTGTCTCGTAGCGTGATTCAAGGTCCTTTTCAGAGACTTGATTGCCGCCACCGAGGCACTCAGTCACATCATCGCCGGTGAGCTCGATATGGATTCCACCTGGATGAGTGCCGAGCTTCTTATGCACTTCAAAGAAGCCGCGAACTTCATCGAGAACATCTTCAAAGTTACGAGTCTTGTAACCATTCTTTGATTCAAAGGTATTGCCGTGCATCGGATCGCAGACCCAGAGAACCTGTGCACCTGACTTGGTGACGCCATCTACTAGCGCAGGAAGTGCTTCGCGGATCTTGCCCGCGCCCATACGGGTAATAAAGGTAATGCGCCCTGGTTCGTTATCTGGGTTGAGCTTGGCAATGAGAGCAAGTGCATCTTCAACGGTGGATTTAGGTCCAAGTTTGATACCAATTGGGTTGCGCACCTTAGAAGCAAAATCAACGTGAGCTCCATCGAGTTGGCGAGTACGTTCGCCAATCCAGATGAAGTGTCCTGAAACATCGTATGGAAGTTGGGTGCGTGAATCGATACGGGTCAGCGCCTTCTCGTACTCAATGATGAGCGCTTCGTGGCTTGCATAGAAATCAACTGCCTTAAATTGTTCAGGATCAACGCCGGCAGATTGCATAAATGAAAGTGCGCGACCAATCTCATTTGCCATCTGCTCGTACTTCTCACCGAAGGTGGAGTCGCGGATAAAGCCCTTGTTCCATTCGTGGACCTGGCGAAGATCTGCAAAACCACCACGAGTAAAGGCGCGAACTAAGTTAAGCGTTGCAGCAGATGTGTTGTAGACGCGTACTAAACGTTGTGGGTCTGGCGTGCGCGAACATTCGGTAAATTCGATGTCGTTGACAGCATCTCCACGGTAGGCAGGAAGCGTGACATCGCCACGAGTCTCAAGATCATTGGAACGAGGCTTCGCGAACTGCCCCGCCATACGGCCGACCTTGATGACAGGCAAGCTTGAGTAGTACTGCAAAACAGCTGCCATCTGCAGAATTGTCTTAATGCGATTGCGAATTGAATCTGCAGTTGCTGAAGCAAAAGTTTCGGCGCAATCCCCACCTTGTAACCAGAATGCTTTTCCTGCAGCAGCCTGAGCAATCTTCGCCTTTAAATCATCGCACTCACCAGCAAAGACAAGTGGTGGAAGTGCGCGAAGTTCAGCGACTGCTTTTGCTAGCGGTGCTCCATCTTTTCCACCTGGCCAGTTTGGTTGCTGAGCCGCAACCAGGGCAGGGTCAAAGAGGTTATCCAGCTGTGAGGAAGTTGAATTCATAGTCATAAGAGTAGGCAATTCGGTTGCAATCTCGCGCGGAGATTAGCCAAAGAACGAAGTGATCTCCTCGTAGCGCTCGATAGGAACGGTCTTGAGGACATCTGTTGCCGATGCCAGAGGCACGCGCGCAATCTTGGTGCCATGCAAGGCCATCATCTTTCCGAAGTCACCTTCGTGGACTGCTGTGATTGCCTCAAGGCCAAAGCGTGAGCTCAAGACGCGATCGAACGCCGATGGAGTTCCACCGCGCTGAATATGTCCGAGAACAGTGCAACGTGTCTGGTGTCCTGTCTTTGTCTCAATCTCTTTCGCGAGCCAATCGCCGATACCTGAAAGTTGTACGTGGCCAAAGGCATCAAGTGGCTGATCCTTGGTGATCATGTCGCCATCTTGTGGAATTGCACCTTCAGCGATGACGATGATTGGAGCAGTTCCGGTCTTAAAGCGAGAGTTAACGAATTCGCAGACCTTATCGACTGAGAATTTAACTTCTGGAATCAAGATGCATGCGGCATCGCCTGCGATACCTGAGTGGAGCGCAATCCAACCTGCGTGGCGACCCATGACTTCAACGATGAGTGGACGGTGGTGAGATTCAGCAGTTGTATGGAGGCGATCGATCGCTTCCATTGCGATATTGACTGATGTATCAAAGCCAAATGTGAAATCTGTATTGTTAAGATCGTTATCGATTGTCTTTGGAACGCCGATGACCTTGACGCCGAGCGCATCGAGCTTGGTAGCAACACCAAGGGTGTCTTCGCCACCGATTGCAATAAGAACGTCGATACCTTGGTCGGCCAGGTTCTGCTTAATTCGCTCAACGCCGTTATCAATCTTAAATGGGTTGGTACGAGATGAACCAAGGATGGTTCCACCCTTAGCAAGAATTGGCTTTACTGTTGCAAGATCAAGGGGCATCGTCAGCGCCTCAAGTGGGCCCTTCCAACCATCGCGGAATCCAACGAATTCATATCCGTACTCTTTGATTCCCTTTGTAACTACTCCACGGATAACTCCATTGAGCCCTGGGCAGTCTCCGCCACCAGTAAGAATTCCAATACGCATTGCAACGCTCCAAAATAAAGTGAGATTTGGCTGTAATTAAGCCGCACTGTGGTCAACACTGACTGGCACAGTCTAGCCTTTGCCCATGGCTAATAGTGACCACCTAGCGGGAAAATTAGTGGCTGGCGTGGATTCATCTACGCAATCGGTCAAAGTTGTGATTCGTCACGCAGATACTGGTGAGTTAATTCGCCAAGGCCGTGCGCCACACCCTGATGGCACTGAGGTTGATCCGGCACATTGGTTGAGCGCACTCAATACTGCGATTGCAGCTGCTGGCGGAATCGATGATGTCAGCGCAATCTCTATCGGCGGACAACAACACGGCATGGTCACACTTGATGCTTCAGGTAACGTCATTAGACCTGCGCTCTTATGGAATGACACTCGCTCAGCAACAAGCGCAGATGATCTCAATACTGAATTAGGTGGAGCAGCAAAAACAGCGGAACAAGTTGGTTCGGTTTTAGTTGCCGCCTTTACCGCGCCAAAGTTGCGTTGGGTTGCAGATAATGAGAAAGAGAACGCTGCAAAAGTTGCTGCCGTTGCGCTGCCACATGATTGGCTGTCATGGCAGATGCAGGGTGGCAAAGACTTTGATCTGCTCTTTACAGATAGGTCAGATGCATCAGGAACTGGTTACTTCAACCCTGTGACATCTACATATCGCCACGATATTTTAAGTTCAGCCCTTCGTACCGACCGCACCATCATTGCGCCTCGCATTATTGAACCTGCAGCCTTTGGCGGAAAGACTCTTTCAGGAATTCCAATTGCAGCAGGCGCTGGCGACAATGCAGCGGCGGCGCTCGGCGTGCAGGCAGAGCCAGGAGATGTTGTTGTCTCACTGGGAACGAGCGGCACCGCCTTTGCAATTTCAGATACGCCAACGCATGATCCAAGCGGCGCAGTAGCAGGATTTGCAGATGCAACTGGTCGCTATCTTCCACTTGTCTGCACCTTAAATGCGGCGCGCATCTTGGATGCTGCTACCCGAATTCTCGGCAAGAGCTATGAAGAAGTTGGTCAATTAGCCCTTGCTGCAAAACCTGGCGCACATGGCCTCACCCTTCTGCCGTACTTTGAAGGAGAGCGCACACCTAATCGCCCCAACGCAAAGGGCGTCTTTGCCGGAATGAATCTGACTAATTCAAACCCAGAAGATATTGCGCGCGCCATGATTGAAGGAATGTTGTGTGGGCTAGTTGATGCCGTGGATGCGCTCGTTGATCTTGGCGTCGATGTAAAGCGCGTTCTACTTATCGGAGGCGCTGCTAAGAACCCTGCAATCTCCACTATTGCATCGGCGCTCTTTGGTCGCGAAGTACTCGTTCCTCAACCTGGTGAATATGTTGCTGATGGCGCAGCGCGCCAAGCAGCGTGGGCTCTGTTAGGAACAGCAACTGCTCCGAAATGGAATTTAGGTGAAGTTCATTCTGCACATGCGCCAGCGACACCTGAGGTTGTAGCGCAATATCGATCACTGCGAGATAGAACGCAAACTTGGTAAAAACGAAGCCAACAGTTCTTCTTCTTAACGATCACCTGCACCGCAATTACGGGGCGCTTAAGGGCGCAACTCCTGCTACACATCAGATCCTCTTTGTGGAGAGCGATCGCATGCTCACCACGCGCACCTGGCATGTGCAGCGCCTCTTCTTTCTTATCTCTTCTCGTGATCACTTTCTGCAAGAGCTTAAAGAAGAAGGTTTTCAGGTAACTCTGATTCGTAGCGCTGATACTGCATCAGGAATTGCGCAATATCGCAGCGCTAACCCAAGCGCTGAACTGATTGCAGCAGAGCCTTCTTCACATCAGCAGTTACAACAATTTCAAGAGCTAGGAATCACGCTTATCCCCAATGATTTCTTCTTAACTCCCCGCCCTCTCTTTGCACAGTGGGCTGGTGCGCAGAAGAGCCTTGTCATGGAGAACTTCTATCGCGCACAACGACAACGCCTCAATATCTTGATGGAGGGCGCAGATCCTGTTGGTGGACGCTGGAATTACGATGCCGATAATCGCCTGCCTCCCCCAAAAGGTGAACATCAATGGCCGCCATATCTTGAACATGCGCGCGATGAGATTGATAAGAAGGTTCTGCAAGAGATTGCAGATCGAAAGTTGCCGGTCTATGGAGATGCTCCCGATAAAACCTGGGGCACAACTCGTGAAGCCGCCCTTAAGCAACTCAATCATTTTTTCGACAAAGCTTTCTCTGAGTTTGGTGCTTACGAAGATGCGATGACTACTCAAAGTTGGGCAGTAAATCACTCGCTCCTGAGCCCCTATCTCAATGTGGGTCTGTTGCATGCAGAAGAAGTTGTGGTAGCAGCTCTCAAGAGATTTAAGAAGGGCGATATTCCACTTGCTGGAGCTGAAGGGTTTATCCGCCAGATTATTGGCTGGCGCGAATACATCAATGGGCTCTACTGGTTCTTCGGAGATCTCTATCGCGCCGAGAATGGATTGGCGGCAACGCGACCGCTGCTGCCTCTCTTTGAAGACTCAACGAAGACAAAGATGAACTGCGTATCAACAAATGTCCGAGATATTGAAGCGCGCGCCTGGGTGCATCACATTCCACGACTCATGGTCTTGAGCAACCTGGCGCTGATTACAGGCACCTCTCCGCAAGAGTTTCTCGATTGGATGAGACGTTCCTTTATCGATGCTGCCGATTGGGTGATGGTGCCAAACGTGATTGGCATGAGCTTGCATGCAGATGGTGGAAAGTTGGCAACGAAGCCATATGCCTCCGGTGGTTCATATATCTCAAAGATGAGTAATTACTGTAAGAGCTGCCCCTTTGATCCAAAGAAGCGGGTAGGAGAAGATGCCTGTCCATTTACCACTTTGTATTGGGATTTCTTAGCGCGCCATCGCGATCGCTTCGCCAAGAACCATCGAATGGCGCAACAGTTAGCTGGCATCAATCGCCTGAGTGATATGCCACAACTACAAGAGCGCGCCCAAGAAGTGCTTGACCTTCTCTCGCGCGGTGAACTCTGATTCAATAACGCTATGCCACTTGCGCCAGAGATTAAATCTTTTCTTGAAACGGCAGCGGCCGCAGGTCTTCCGCAAGTCTGGGAAGCTCCCATCGATGTCATTCGCCGCAATACGCAGAGCAGACCGGCGCTAGCAGGAACGCCAGAGCCTCTCTTTGAGGTAACAAATCGATTTATTCCAGGACCTACTGCAGATCTGCCTATTCGTATCTACCGACCAAGCAAAGTTTCAGATCGCACCATTGTGTACTTCCATGGAGGCGGTTGGGTCCTTAACTTCCTTGATATCTACGATGCATCTCTTTCACGTTTAGCTAATCAGAGCGGCGCCACCATCATTAGCGTTAACTATCAGAAAGCCCCTGAACATCCTTTCCCGATTCCATTTGATGATTGCTATGCAACGCTTCTCTGGGTTGCGCAGAACGCAACTGAACTTGGTGTAGATATCAGCAAGTTAGGTGTGGCTGGAGATAGCGCCGGGGCTAATTTGGCATCTGCTGTTGCGCTGAAGGCGCGCGATAACGCCATCGCCTTAGCTTTCCAACTATTGATCTATCCCTGCAATGGCCTAGATTTCAAGACTGAATCTTTTCTTCAGAACGCCAGCGGTTATGGGCTCTCGACGCAAGCGATGCAATGGTTCTGGCAACAGTATTTACAAGGTGGCGCCCATAATGAAAACCCTTATGCAGTTCCGATGCAGGCGCGCGATTTCAGCAGCCTTGCTCCAGCAATTGTCATTACCGCCGAATACGACCCGCTACTGAGCGATGGTGAAAAGTATGTAGAGCTACTAACACGCGATGGCGTGGCCACGACTTACAAGTGTTATGAAGGAATGATTCACGGCTTCTTTACCAATATGGCGGTAACGCCTGCGGCGGCCCAGGCAATTGATTTTTCAGCGAGTGAGATAGTAAGACTTACGCCTTAACTATTGCTCCCTTACCGACAACCACAATTCCGCTTTCAGTCACTGTAAAGCGCTGACGGTCTCGTTCGAGATCTACGCCAATCTGCGCACCTGCTTCAACAACCGCGCTCTTATCAATAATCGCCTTACGGATCACTGCGCGATCACCAATTTTTACCCCAGGCATCAAGACTGCGCCATCAACAAAGGCGCCAGTACCAACATGAACATCGTAGGAAGTAACGGTGTGATTGACGTGGCCACCAGCAATAATTGAGCCGGCTCCCACAATTGAATCCTGCGCGATTCCGTTTGCACTGAACTTGGCAGGTGGCAGCGAAGGCGGGTTGGTTAGCAACGGCCATTCGCGGTTATAGAGATTAAAGATTGGGTGGATAGAAACTAAATCCATATGCGCGTCGTAGTACGCATCGATAGAACCCACATCGCGCCAGTAACCCTTATCGCGCTCGGTTGCGCCAGGAACAACATTGTTTTCAAAGTCGTAGACCTTTGCCACCCCTGCCTTGGTGAGCATCGGAATGATGTTGGCACCGAGATCGTGGCGAGACTCTAAATCTTCTGAATCAAGAATAAGAGCTTCTTCCATCACATCGCGCTTGAAGATGTAGTTACCCATCGAAACTAGCGCGAGATCAGGATGTCCTGGCATCGCAGGTGGGTTAGATGGTTTTTCGTGGAATGCCTTAATGGTGATGCCATCTTCAGCTAATTCGATAACACCAAATTCATGCGCTTCAGCGCGCGGCATACGAATTGCAGCGATAGTAATTCCTGCACCAGTTTCAAGATGTTGATCAAACATCTGGCTGGGATCCATCCGATAGACGTGGTCAGCGCCGAAGACCAGTACGTGATTTGGATTTTCATCTTGAATCAAATTGAAGTTCTGCAAAATTGCATCAGCAGAACCTGTATACCAACGAGGACCAAGGCGCTGCTGCGCAGGAACGGGAGTGATGTAATTTCCGAGAAGGGTCGACATGCGCCACGTGGTGGTGATGTGGCGATCGAGTGAATGTGATTTGTATTGCGTAAGCACCGCAATCTTGCGCATTTCTGCGTTAACCAGATTTGAAAGTACGAAGTCAATCAGGCGATATGAACCACCAAATGGAACTGCTGGCTTTGCACGATCTGCGGTCAGTGGCATCAATCGCTTGCCTTCACCGCCCGCAAGAACGATTCCTAGTGGAGTTTCAAAGCGAGCCATGGCTCAAGGCTACCCAAGTTGATTCAATCTATCTAGAGCAAGACGATACTCTTGGGAAGTGAGCGCTACTCGTATTGGAATTGTCACTAAAGAGTGGCCACCAGCTGTATATGGCGGTGCCGGAGTACACGTTGTCCAATTAACGCAGGCTCTTCGCAAGGTCTCTGGAATTGAAGTTGATGTGCACTGCTTTGGTGGTCCGCGCACAGATGGCGCCTTTGGTTATGACACACCTAGCGAATTTTCAAGCGCAAATCCAGCGCTGCAAGCGATTGCAACAGATCTTCTCATTGCCAACAATCTTGCCAGCGTTGATGTCATTCATAGCCACACTTGGTATGCCAACATGGCTGGCCACACAGCATCTCTTCTCTATGGCACTCCACATATCGTCAGCGCACACTCTCTTGAGCCACTTCGCCCTTGGAAAGCTGAACAACTAGGTGGCGGTTATCAAATTTCTTCATGGGCAGAAAAGACTTCTTATGAAGCAGCCGCTGCCATCATCGCTGTCAGCGATGGAATGCGCGCTGATGTTCTTGCTGCATATCCCGACGTTGATCCGAAGAAGGTTGTCACCATTCGCAACGGCGTTGATACAAGTAAATTTGCACCGAATAACAACCCAGCAGTCCTAGAAGAGTTTGGTATCACTGGGCGATATGCCATGTTTGTAGGTCGCATCACGCGCCAGAAAGGGCTCGCACATTTGCTGCGCGCCTGGAAGAGCGTGCCAGCCGAATATGGGCTCGTACTTGCCGCCGGTAGCCCCGATGAAGAGACTGTCGGTAACGAAGTTGCCGCACTGATTGCAGAGTTACAAGCAACACGTTCCAATGTCTGGTGGATTAAAGAGATGCTCCCCCACGACAAACTCACTGCCGCCCTTACTCAAGCAGATCTCTTCTTATGTCCTTCTATCTATGAACCACTTGGAATTGTTAACTTAGAAGCGATGGGATGCGAAACTGCAGTTCTGGCATCACGAGTTGGCGGAATTCCAGAAGTTGTTTCACATCAAGAGACAGGAATCTTGGTTGATTACACGCCAGATCACTCTCGCTTTGAAGCTGACCTCACTGCAGCAATCTCTGAATTGATGGCAGATCCTGCTCGCTTAGAGAAGTATGGAAAAGCAGGACGAGTTCGCGCAGAAACTCACTTTGGGTGGGATGCAGTGGCGCAGCAGACCATCTCTTTGTACAGGAGCGTTATCTCTTAAATGTCCCGTCGCGGCTGGTTTCTCTTTATTCTCGTTGGCTTCTTATGGGGCATTCCTTACCTCTTTATTAAGGTTGCCGTTGATCCCGAGAATGGTTTTTCACCCGCCACAGTGGTTTTTTTGCGCACTGCGATTGGCGCCGCAATCTTGCTTCCAATTGCAATCAAACAGAAGCAGTTGATTCCATCTATTAAGGGAATCAAATATGTCGGTTTCTATGCCGTTCTTGAAATGATCGGACCTTGGATTCTAATCGGTACCGCTGAACAGAAGATTTCATCGGGACTTGCTGGACTATTGGTTGCATCCGTTCCTATCTGGGCAACCATCTTTGCCTCACTGCGTGGAGATAAAACGGTCTGGCATCACACTCGCCTGATTGGAATCGTTCTTGGGTTTATTGGGCTCATTGCTGTTGTCGGAATTGAAAGTATTACTGGATCCGCCGATCCACTCTCTATCGCAATGGTCTTGGTCGCATCTATCGGATATTCCTACGCCGTGATGATGGTGCAGAGCGCGCTTCCGCATGTTTCAGGAATTGCCATCAATGCAGTTGCCATGGCCATGACCGCTCTCTTCTATCTTCCCTTCACTGTGGTGCAGTGGCCAACACATGAGATTTCTAATGAGGCAATCGGTGCAATTATCGGCCTTGGAGTTCTCTCAACGGGCGCTGCCTTTGTTGCCTTCTTCGCCCTTGCCGCCATTATCGGCGTAGCGCGCGGATCGCTGGTTACCTATCTCAATACCGCATTTGCAGTTGTTCTAGGCGTCATCATTTTAAATGAACCGCTGACTGTTGGCATTCTCGTTGGCCTTCCACTTGTATTAATCGGTTCATATCTTGCGAGCCGTAAGCCAGCTGCGCAATAAATCTTGAGATACTTTCGCCATGCTTGAAGCTATCTTCTTAGGTTTGATTCAGGGACTTACTGAATTTCTACCAATCTCTTCTAGCGCACACATTCGTATCACCGGGGAATTTCTACCGAGCGCTAAAGATCCAGGTGCTGCCTTTACTGCCATCTCACAGATCGGCACTGAACTTGCTGTCCTGCTCTACTTCCGCAGAGATATTCTGGCGATTGCCAAGGCTTGGTTTACGCGCGATGGTTCACCTGAAGCGCGCCTTGGAAATCTCATCATTATCGGAACTCTTCCAATTGTTGTTCTCGGCTACTTTGGCGAGGAGTACATCACCAATAACTTTAGAGCGCTATGGATTGTCGCCTCAATGCTTATTGTCTTTGGGCTCATCCTCGGACTCGCTGATTACGTTGGCAAGAATGAGAAGGTACTTGCCCAACTCAACGCCCGCGATGGAATCGGATATGGCTTTGCGCAAGCCTTGGCCCTGATTCCTGGGGTTTCACGATCTGGCGCCACAATCGCCTTCGGTCGAATCCTCGGTTACAAACGCGAAGCTGCGCTGCGTTACTCATTCTTATTGGCACTTCCCGCTGTCTTCGGTAGCGGTTTCTATCAATTGCAAGCTGCAGTCAGCGATGACGCTTCATCTGTTTATTCGCTGCCAGAGATATTTGCGGCCACTGTCACGGCATTCTTTGTCGGTTATGCAGTCATTGCTTGGTTGATGAAATACATAGCTACTAAGAGCTTCATGCCTTTTGTTGTCTATCGCGTAGCGCTAGGCACTGTGCTTTTGATTGCCCTAGCAACAGGTGCAATTAGCGCTCAGTAAATCCAAGTCGTTCGAGCAACTTAGGATCGCGCTGCCACTCTTTAGATACCTTCACATGCAGGCCAAGAAAGATTCTTGCTCCGAGTTCGCGTTCAATATCTTTACGGGCACGCGTACCAATATCTTTTAGACGCTCACCTTGATGGCCCAGCAGAATTCCGGTCTGTGAATCACGTTCCACATGGATAGTTGCATGGATATCGAAGAACGGGCGGCTGCCTTTTTCTTCACGTTCTGACATCTCATCGATGGTGACCATAATTGAATGTGGCAACTCTTCACGTGCATCACGCAGCGCAGCCTCGCGAATGAGTTCGCAGATAAGCTGCTGAATGTTTTGATCGCTCTTCATATCTGTTGGATAGAACGCTGGGCCTTCAGGGAGCGCATCCCCAATCAACTTTTCAAGGAGGCCAATCTGGTCGTGAATAGCTGCTGAGATTGGCACGATTTCATTCCAGGTAAATCCCTGCGCTAGTTCATTCACGCTCAGCAACCGTGTAGCCAAATTCTTCTTAGAAACTAAATCTGTCTTGGTTACTAGAGCAAACTTCTTGGCGCGTGGGTACTTAGCGATTTCGGCTGCAAGAAAGATATCTCCAGCTCCTGATACTTCATCAGCAGGCAAACACATCATCACGATATCTACAGAATCTAAACTCTCATTGACAACCGCATTGAGGCGAAATCCAAGGAGCGTCTTTGGCTTATGGATTCCTGGGGTATCAACGAGCACAGCTTGGTAGGCCTCGTTATTGACGATGCCACGAATGGCATGGCGGGTGGTGTTTGGGTGCGGAGATGTAATTGCAATCTTGCTACCGACCAGAGCATTGATAAGAGTCGATTTTCCGGTGTTCGGGCGGCCGACAATTGCGACAAACCCAGAACGGAAGTTACTCATGGCCTTATTCTCTCATTACATCGAAGAAGTACCTAAAGAGCCGATATCAATTCGCACGCATCGGCAACAGATGTCACAAGTTCGGCTGCTCGTTCGCCAATGAGGCGATGGCATCCTTCAGATGAAGGTGAATTGATTGGACCTGGTATCGCCATAACAGGTCGCAGCAATTGAGCTGCATCACGAGCAGTACGTAGAGATCCACTACGAAATGCCGCTTCAACCACCAGCGTGCTCTGCGAAAGCGCTGCAATGATGCGATTACGTGTCAGGAATCGATGTGGCAGCGCAGGAACCCCAGGTGCGACCTCACTGATAATCGCACCGCTCTCGCAGATCTCATCGAAGAGGCGTGAATTTCCAGATGGATATGGCGTATCAATACCGGATGCAATCACAGCGATAGTGCGACCTTCAGCTACCAACGCACCGCGATGCGCTGCAGAATCTATTCCGTAAGCACCACCACTGACGATGTTCCATTCGCGATCAACAAAGCCTGCAGCAAAATCACCAGCGATTCGGGTTCCATATGGAGTTGGATTACGAGAACCAACGATGGCTACAGATCTATTCTTGAGAGCTTCAACATTTCCCTTTACATAGATTCCAATAGGTGGAGCATCTAAATCATTTAACTGCACCGGCCAGAGCGGATCCGATGGGGTGATGTATAGAGAGCTGGCCTCATGGGCG
This sequence comes from Candidatus Nanopelagicaceae bacterium, assembly GCA_965267875.1. Lineage (GTDB taxonomy): Bacteria > Actinomycetota > Actinomycetes > Nanopelagicales > Nanopelagicaceae > Planktophila. Next base: position 895,950 of record OZ254157.1, read on the forward strand.
GCGTGGAGCGCTTCATCGCAATCGAACGCCTTCACCTTGCTGATGACACGAGCAAACTTCTCACTGTCATAGACCCCAAGGTAGAGATGTTCATAAATCGTTCTGACTCCAAACTCTGCAATCTGCCTACTCCAGTATTGATGGCCAGGTTCGAGAGCGAATGACAGCGCCATTCGTTGATGTGATTCTTCTTCGCACATTTCAGACATGGGCGGCAGGTTAGATTGCCACAAGAAACCATGCGGCTAACGATTTATGCGCTGTGTATAACTAACGAAGCAGAGATGCGATATTTGAGAATGACTTGCGATGTTCTGCACATGGGCCATGTGCTTGAAGGGCTGCAGTATGAGCTGCAGTGATATAGCCCTTATGTTGGGCAAATCCATACTGCGGATAGATGGCATCGAGTTCAACCATCATTCGATCACGCGTTACCTTGGCAATGATGGAGGCCGCACTGATCGCAGTAACTACTTGGTCCCCTTTCCAGACAGCAACGTTTGGAATGGCCAGCCCTTCAATGGCGTAACCATCTGTCAGGACATAGGCAGGTTCAATCTGTAGCCCTTTGACTGCGCGGCGCATGCCATCAAGGTTTGCTACATGTACTCCACGTTCATCAACTTCAGCAGCTGGAACAGTGATTACTGAAACGCCTTCGGCGATTGCCATAATCACATCAAAGAGCGCTTCTCGTTTAGATTCTGGAACTTCTTTTGAATCTCGCACAGCTGCCAGTTCTGGAGCGAAGGGATCTCTCAGAATGACGGCAGCAATTACCAGAGGCCCGGCACATGGTCCGCGACCTGCTTCATCTACTCCTGCAATGGGAGAGATACCAGCGTTACGAAGAAGCTCTTCGATTGCCTTCATGAGAGTGAGAAGTTACTTGAGGGGATCTTGCGACGGAACAGTACCGAGATTTTTAACAGGCCAGATAATTCCCAAAACTCGTCCAGTGACTTTAGATTCTGGTACAAAACCATTATTCACATCATCCTGGTGGTAGCGAGAATCAGCAGAAGCTCCGCGATGATCGCCCATGACCCAGATCTTTCCTTCAGGGACTGTGACATTGAAATCTAACTCGCTCGCCTTATTGCCAGCGAAGATATAGGGCTCTGTGGTCTTCTTGCCATTGATTGTGACTACGCCATCTTTTCCGACAACGTTATCGCCAGCTATTCCAATGACGCGCTTAACCAGGTATTGCTTTGCTGGATTTGGTAGAACGCCAACAAGCACAAGGCCATCTTTAATCTTTGCAATCACTTTATTCTGGTTATCAACGTATGGCTCGGGCAACCAGTTTGAGGGATCTCGGAAAACTACAACATCGCCACGGTTGATGGAGTTAGAAACAAATGGGATCTTATTGACCGCAACTCGGTCATTGATCTGCAGCGTGTTCTCCATAGACCCAGATGGGATATAGAAGAACTGCACAAGGAAAGATTTGATAACAAGGGAAACGGCGAGCGCAACGATTACAAGAATCGGGAACTCACGAAGGACTGAGCCCTTACGTGACATAAGAAGAGTTTGGGTTACTTGTCTTCGGTGTCCGAAGTGTCAACAGAGCTTGCTGAGTCCGAGGTTCCAGCTTCGCTTGTGACTTCAGCGATTTGTTCTGTAACCGCAGGTGCTTCAACCTCTGCCACAACTTCAACCGCAGCTGGCTCGGACACAACTGGCGCTTCGGCCACAACCTCTTCAACAACTGCAACTGGAGTCGAAAGGATTCCATCGCCGTAACCGACAATGCCATCGCGCTTTTCGCGAATCTTTGCAGCCTTACCGCGGAGATCGCGGAGGTAGTAGAGCTTGGCACGACGAACTTCGCCCTTTGTGACGAGTTCAATCTTCTCAATAACTGGTGTGTGAACTGGGAATGTGCGCTCTACGCCAACGCCGTAAGAAACCTTACGGATTGTGAAAGTTTCGCGGACTCCGTCGCCTTGGCGACCGATAACGATTCCCTGGAAGACCTGAAGACGTGACTTGCTACCTTCGATAACGCGGACATGGATCTTGAGTTCATCGCCTGCGCGGAACTGTGGGATGTCCTTGCGGAGTGAGGCAGCGTCTACTACGTCGAGAATATTCATGGTGATTCCTGTTCATTACTTATCTATCAAGCACGGATATGTCCGCGCAGACTGCGTATCTTGCCACAAAAGGGGGCTTGAGCGTAAATCGCCCTTTACGCCCCCAGGGCTACGCGAGAAATCCGAGGTGAGCCTCTAGTTGGCTATGGAGAGAAGGACCTGCCGCCATAGAGATTCGCATCGCCCCTTGGCCATAGTGCTTAAAGGTGGCGCCCGCCTCAGTTGCCACCAACGCCCCTGCTGCCCAATCCCATTCCTTCAGCCCTGCTTCGTAATAGCCATCGAGTGCGCCCATTGCGACATGGCACAAGTCAACAGCTGCTGCGCCATTGCGACGAAGATCGCGAACTTTCGGAACGAGCTTTGAGAAATCTTCTAATTGAGAAATGCGATGAGAAACATCGTATTGAAAGCCTGTCGCAATTAGCGAGCGATCTAAAGCAATTGGATCGTTGCAGTGAATCTGGTGGCCGTTATAGAAGGCGCCACCACCACGCGTTGCCCACCAGGTTGAATTGATGGTGGGGGCGGTGACTACGCCCACAATGGAGCCATCTTTATCTTTCGCTGCAATCGAAACATTCCAGCCAGGTAGGCCATAAAAATAATTGACGGTGCCATCGAGTGGATCAATCACCCAGGTAATTCCAGATTTGCTCTCTACCGCCGAACCTTCTTCGCCGATGATTCCATCATCAGGTCGTGCGGCTAGGAGTGATTCGACAATGAATTTTTCAGCTTTCTTATCCATCTGCGTCGCAATATCGATGGCGGTGGATTTTGATTCAATTTCAAATGCGGGTGGGCGTTCCATCAAGAGGGCGCCGGCATCGAGGCCAACTTTTCGCGCTAATTCGAGCAGTTCGGCGTACATATATGAAGTCTAGAGGGTCTTCCTCTCGAAAAATCACCGCCTCATCAGTTATTCTCACCCCTATGAGCGAACTCCGTCTGACCGGTAAGACCGAAGATGGCAACCATCTTGCGCTCGTTGATACTGAAGGAAATAACTACTCCGTGCGCATCAGCGACACTTTGCGCGCAACAGTAAATCAACCACGACTTACCTCAGTGCCGGCAAGTGATGCCACTGAAACGATGTCAGTAAAAGAGATTCAGCGACGTCTGCGCGCTGGTGAAAGTTTTGAACAAGTCGCCCGTGAAGGACAGATAACCGTTGAAAAGGTAGAGCGATTCTCTGGACCCATCATGCAAGAACGCGAATACATCTTGGATCGCGCCCGCGAACTAGTGATTCGTAAGGATGCTTATCGCAGCGATCTCACCTTTAGCGATGTCGCTCTTGCCAAGCTCTCTCCACGCGGAGTAGATACCGATCAGATTTCATGGAATACCTGGCGACTTCCAGATGGCATCTGGCACATTGAACTCCACTTCCCTAACCGCGATGGATCAGGTGTTGCAACCTGGAACTTTGATATGGCACGTCGCGCACTCGAAGCAAGTGATGACAATGGCGCATGGTTATTAGATGAAGAGCTTGCTGCGCGCTCAGCTGCCACAGCGATGATTCACTCTGAGCCAACCCATCCATCTCGCATGGAAGAACCAGTACGCGATATTCCACGCATTGCAGATCTCTTTGAGCCGGTAGAAGAACGGCCAGAGACTCCACGTCTTGCTGTCATTCGCGAAACTCCCTCAGTAGCTGATTCGCAAGATGGAATCACAGCGCGCGCCAAGGTTCCTTCATGGGATGAAATTATGTTTGGTAAGAAAGTTGAAGAGCCTGCCGAGGATGAAGAACCTAACTAATTACTTATCGCTGTAATAAAAGAAGCGGTACTGAACTTTCAATCTCACTATCTCCACCGTGATGTCCCACCATCTCGCCCTCTTTATCGGCGTGCTCTGGATCAAGTAAAACTAAGTTGCCTTGCGCAATTGCAATCACATCACCCATGCGATCTGCCGCATCGAGGCTTACCTCACTTCCAAATAAGCCTGCCGCAATTGCGCTCCGGCGGGTAAAGAGCGAGACCTGTTGTCCGAGTTCGCTCTTCCAACGCTCAATGACTTCTAGCGCTGCGCTCTCTGACTCTGTTGTGAGATAGAGATGGCGCATACGTGGCTCGCCCGCAATCGTTGCAATATCTGTTAAGAGTGAGTTATCGCGGCCGAGAACAACTTTTTCTTGCACATTAATCATTCCGTGATCTGCTGTAATCCAGATACGCGTGCCAGCTGGCACTTTCTGTACCAACTCAGCCATCAATTGATCTACCCCGCGCAGCGCAGCTAACCATTTATCAGAACCCACTCCATCGGAGTGTCCTGCTGAATCTAAATCGTTGACGTAGAGGTAGACAAAGGATGGGCTAGCGCTGAGCGCACGCACCGTCTCTTCAACTAAATCAGCAACGATATTGGCGCCCTTGTAATTGGCGCCACGAAATACAGCGCGAGTAAATCCAGAACCTTCATATCTCTTCGCCGCCACATGCGTAGTCGTGATTCCAGCAGCCATCGCTTGCTCAAAGAGAGTTGGGATTGGCTGCCAGACTTGTGGGTCTACTCGCTCATCCCACTTGAGTGTGTTGAGAACTCGTCCCCCACTTCGCGGCACACGTACTGTGTAACCCAACATTCCATGGGCTCCAGGCATCGCACCAGTTGTGAGCGTTGCCAAACTAGTTGCAGTTGTTGTTGGAAATGATGTTGTGACTGCGCCTTTATCAATTGCGGCAGCAAGAACAGGAATCTGATCTCGGTAGCTGGCAATTGCATCCGCACCTAAACCGTCGATAAGAAAGAGGACTTCACGCCCGCTGGGACTTTCGCCACATCCCAGAAAATCCTGCGCCGAAGATAATCCAATACTTGCGAAGACCGAGGGCAGAATCTGCGACAAGTGCACAGCGGTATCCTCTCACGAGTATTGTTGCCGCTATGAATTCGCTTGCTTTTACTGCATCCCCTGAAGTTGCTAGCGCGCTAGCTGCTGGTAAACCTGTCGTAGCCCTGGAATCAACAATCATCAGCCATGGTCTGCCCCGTCCATCAAATCTTCAGGTTGCGCGCGAAGTCGAAGAGATTGTGCGAGCACATGGAGCAACGCCTGCAACGATTGCAATTCTTGATGGAAAAGTTCTGATTGGCCTCACCGATGATCAACTCGTTGAGATTGCTAATCGCGATGACATTGCCAAAGCTTCGAGCCGCGACTTAGCAATCATCGCCGCCACCGGAAAGAGCGCCGCAACCACTGTTGCAGCAACTGCTCACCTTGCTGTCTTGGCTGGCATTCATACCTTTGCAACGGGTGGGTTGGGTGGCGTTCACCGTGGCGCCAATGAATCATTTGATGAATCTGCAGACCTTACGGCTCTTGCCAATTTAGATATCACCATTGTCTGCGCAGGCGTTAAATCAATTCTCGATGTCGCTGCAACGCTAGAGCGTTTAGAGACTCTTGCTATCGGAGTAGTTGGTTATAAGACCACCCACTTCCCTGGTTTCTATCTGACCGATTCGGGCTATTCGATTGAACATCAGGTCAATTCAGCCGATGACATCGCCGCCATCATCAAGGCGCGAGCTGGGCTTAAGACAGATGCACATGCGCTGATTGTCGCCAACCCTGTCGCTAAAGAGATGGATAGAACACGTCATGATGCAATTCTCAAGAGCGGTCTGGCAGGAGCTGCCAAGAATGGAATCGTCGGCAAGGCGGTAACTCCTTTCTTACTAGAGCATTTCCATACCGCATCCGATGGTGAATCGCTTCAGGTAAATATCGAAATCATTAAATCTAACTCAGCCCTTGCCGCCGATATCGCGGTGGCAGTTCACAAAGCATGAGCGCCAGAGTCTTATGCATAGGTGATGTGATGCTCGATGTCGTCACCAAGATTGCTGTGATGCCATCCGAGATTAACTACGGTAGCGATACACCCGCTCAGATTTCAACGCATGGCGGTGGAGCTGCTGGAAATGTTGCAGCCTGGCTTACCCGCACCGATGCCCGCGCCACCATTGTGGGGCATGTCGGAAATGATTCTGCTGGTGCTGCCCTCGTCAATGAATTCGATGCCTTGGGCGTTTGCCACCATAACTTAGTTGTTGATAATGGCCATTCTGGAGTTGTTGTTGTACTAGTTGATCCGACCGGTGAACGCACCATGTTTCCGGATAATGGAGTCAATTCTGGTTTGACGCTTAAAGATCTTCCCGAACTAGATGGCTTTGATGCTGTCTATATCTCTGGATATTCACCACTTGATCCACTTTCACGAGATGGCATTAAAGCGATGATCACCAAGATTAAAGCTGCGGGACTACCAATTTACTTCGATCCCGCATCTGTAGGTGGAATGAAAAATGCGGATATACAGGAGATAAAGAGTTGGTTGCCGCAGATGGATGTCTTGCTTCTTAATGAAGAGGAAGCCACCTACCTGACAGGGCTTACCGATATTGAAGGTGCTCTCGATCAACTCTTGCAAACATCAACAACAGTTGTCATCAAGCGCGGATCTCATGGCGCTATCGGCAAGAGCCGTGGTGGTGAATCAGTTGCAGTTCCAGCGCTCTCCACTGAAGTTGTCGATACCACCGGCGCTGGAGATTCATTTGCCGCTGGATTTATTTCATATTTTGCGACAAAGAAGGACTTAACCCACGCTTTAATGGCTGGAGCCGAGGTTGCCGCCCATTGTGTTGCAATCGTTGGGGCAAGACCGCGTGTAGGTACCAAGATTTAACGCATTCACTTGGCAGAATACGCGCCATGGCAACGAAGAAGACAGCGGCCCCAAAGAAATCAGCAAAGGTCGTTGGACCTAAACCTGGCGAATTTCCGGGCAAGATCGTTGATATCGATGTCTCCTCTGAAATGTCAGAGTCTTTCCTTGAGTACGCATATTCAGTTATCTACTCACGTGCACTTCCAGATGCCCGCGATGGTTTAAAGCCGGTTCATCGCCGCATCCTCCATCAGATGAGCGATATGGGTCTGCGTCCAGAGCGCGGCCATGTAAAGAGCGCACGTGTAGTCGGTGAAGTAATGGGTAAGTTGCACCCACACGGTGACACTGCAATCTACGACGCACTTGTCCGTATGGCACAAAACTTCTCGATGCAGCTGCCACTTATTGATGGCCACGGAAACTTTGGTTCACTCGATGCCGGTCCTGCCGCCATGCGTTACACAGAGGCGCGCCTTGCTGCAGCTGCCATGTCGATGGTGGCAGAAGCTGATGAGAACACCGTTGATTTCGGTCCCAACTATGACGGCCAACTCTCTGAGCCTTTGGTACTGCCAGCAGCCTTTCCAAACCTATTAGTCAATGGCGGTTCAGGAATTGCAGTTGGAATGGCGACCAATATGGCGCCACACAACTTGGGCGAAGTAATCGCTGCAACTAAATTCCTTATTGAAAATCCAAAGGCAACTTTAAATCAGTTGATGAAACATATGCCTGCGCCAGATTTCCCAACGGGCGGTGAAATCGTTGGACTCGAAGGCGTGCGCGAGGCCTATGCCACAGGTAAGGGCTCATTCAAAGTTCGCGCCAGCGTAGAAATTAGCAAGGTGACTTCTCGCAAGATGGGAATCGTCATCAAGGAACTTCCTTTCAATGTCGGCCCTGAGAAAGTTGTTGAGCGCATCGCAGATTTAGTGAAGGCGAAGAAGATTCAAGGAATCTCAGACATCATCGATCTCACTGATGGCCAGACCGGTACCAACGTTGTTATTGAGTTAAAGAATGGTTTTGAGCCTGAAGATGTACTTGAAAAGCTCTTCAAGCTCACCCCCATGGAAGATGCCTTCGCTATTAACGCTGTCGCACTTGTTAAGGGCAAGCCACAAACTCTCGGCCTGAAAGAACTTCTGCAGGTATTTATCGACCACCGCATCGAAGTTGTCCGTCGCCGCTCTGAATTCCGCAAAGCAAAGGCTGAAGATCGCCTCTCTCTTGTCGATGGCTTACTTAAGGCGATTATCGATATCGATAAGGTCATCAAGATTATTCGCGGCAGCGATGATGCAGCAGCTGCTAAAGACAAACTCATCAAAGACTTTAAACTCAATGATGAACAGGCCACATATATCCTCGATATGCCACTTCGCCGTCTTACCAAGATGAGCAAGCTAGAACTTGAAACTGAATCAAAAGAGCTAAAAGCCATAATTGCAGCCCTTGCAAAGCTCTTAAAAGATGAGAACGCAATTCGCGTACAAGTCTCTGATGAACTAACTGCAGTAGCAAAGTCCTACTCAGTTCCTCGCCGCACTCGTATAGGCGCTGAATAGTCAAAGTCAGATGACCTTCGGTCATTGACTAACTTAATTTCTTATCCCACGCACACTGTGGGAGACTTCGCCAAATGATTGCCACTACCGCTCTTGAACTCCGTGCTGGAGCGCGCCTTTTAGTATCGGGCGTTAATGTGCGCATCAACCATGGCGACCGCGTCGGCTTTGTCGGTCGTAATGGCGCCGGTAAATCAACCCTTGCCAAAGTACTCGCTGGAGAAAATCTTCCTGCGGGTGGTGGCGTTCAACGCACCGGCAAAATAGGTTATCTACCGCAAGATCCACGCACTGGTGAAGATCAAGGAACTGCCCTCGATCGTATTTTATCTGCGCGTGATCTCGATCAGATTGCAGCTCGCATGACCCAGGTAGAACAAGAGATGGCAACTACTGAAGGTGCCGAACTTGAGAAAGCGCTCGAGCGTTACACCCGCGTCGATGCAGAGTTCAGCGCAGCTGGTGGATATGCCGCAACAGCTGAGGCAGAGGCGATTGCTAGTTCTCTTGGAGTATCCGAAGCTGTCTTTAATAACCAGCTCGACACACTCTCAGGCGGACAACGTCGCCGTATTGAATTGGCGCGCATCCTCTTCTCAGGCGCTGAAACCTTGCTGCTCGATGAGCCTACTAACCACCTCGATGCCGACTCAATTGTCTGGTTACGCAACTACCTCATCAACTATTCCGGTGGGTTGGTCATCATCTCCCACGATGTGAACTTGATTGAAACCGTTGTAAATAAAGTCTTCTACATAGATGGCAACCGAAATGTCATCGATGTCTACAACATGGGCTGGAAGCAGTACCTCTTGCAGCGCGAACAGGATGAACATCGCCGTAAGAAAGAGCGCGCCAACGCCGAGAAGAAGGCTGAGATCTTGCAGAAGCAGGGCGAGAAGATGCGCGCCAAAGCTTCTAAGGCAACTGCAGCCCAAGGCATGTTACGTCGCGCTGAAAAACTTCGTTCATCTCTTGAAGATGTCCGCGTCAGCGACAAGGTGGCAAAACTTCGTTTTCCTACCCCTGCTCCTTGTGGCAAGACTCCCCTATCTGGTGAAGAGCTATCGAAGAACTATGGCTCTCTTGAAATCTTTACCGATGTCTCTTGTGTGATCGATAAAGGATCTCGCGTTGTTATCTTGGGACTTAACGGTGCTGGTAAGACCACGCTATTGAAGATTCTGGCAAACCAGTTGGAATCAGATACTGGAAAAGTTGAACATGGCCATGGCCTAAAGCTCGGCTACTACGCCCAGGAACATGAAATGCTCGACTTCGAGCGGACCATTCTTGAAAATATGATGTCTTCTAAAGATGATATTCGCGAACCAGAAGCGCGCAATGTTCTCGGTTCATTCCTCTTTGTCGGCGATGATGTCCATAAGCCGGTCAAGGTTCTCTCTGGTGGCGAAAGAACCCGTCTAGCTTTGGCAACATTGGTTGTCTCTGCCGCAAATGTGCTCTTGCTCGATGAGCCTACAAATAACTTAGATCCAGCATCGCGCGCTGAAATTCTTGGAGCTCTTGGCGAATATCAAGGAGCGGTCATCATGGTCTCTCACGATGAAGGCGCCGTTCAAGCCCTTAAGCCAGAGCGCGTTATTTTGCTACCTGATGGCGATGAAGATATCTGGAAAGAAGAGTATTTCGATCTCGTCAGTATCGACTAGCACCACGTTGATGTGATTCGTAGACAAAGGCATTAGGGCTAAGTACCTTTGGTTTATGAGCCGAAAAGCACTGTTCACAATATTCCTGACAATACTTTCCTTAATCACGCCAACTGCTTCGTTTGCTGCTCCTAAAGCAGGTGCCTCATGTCCAAAGGCAGGAAAATCAGAGAATCTTGGAAACAAGAGATTCACTTGCATTAAGTCAGGAAAGAAACTCATTTGGAACAAGGGTGTAACTGTTACCAAGCCTTTAGTGGGATCTAGCTCTCCGGGCCCTAGGCCTATCCCAGAAAGCAACAAGGAGACTGTCGCTGTTTACCCAGTCACTGCTCGAGACTCGTATTCAAACTTAGAAACCTGCAAGATAAAGACAACCCTCACAGGTTCAGAAGGGGTTGGATTCCCTAGAAGTTCAACTGCAATCCCATCCTTGGGGACTGTAAAGGGCGTCACTCTCTTTGTTGAGTTCCCTGACCTTAAGGATGACGGAAATCCACTTCGAGTGTGGAGAACGCAACAAGTACCCACTGCTGAGAAGTATTACAAGACAGCTAGCTACGGAAAATTAGACTTCAAAGTTGATCTAGTTGAAAAGGTTTACTTCATAAATAAGAGCGTTTTAACTTACAACCTGGACACTCACCACGATGCACCGGCAAAGCCAAATGCAAAGCCATGGGAACTCGTCTTGGACGCTATGACTGCTGCAGATTCCGATGTTGATTTTTCAAAATATGACTATGTAAACGTGGTAACTCCTGCAACGACCATGATTGGTTATGAGGGTGCAACCGGTCTGCAGCACACTTATGATGGAAAGCTGATGCAAAGAGCCACCTTCGGACCAATCCGTGAATACGTTGATTCACCGCCGAAGTACAACTGGCTCGTGCACGAATCAGGACACCTTCTAGGTCTATTGCATCCTTATTCATACAATAATCCTGGGTACGTTATTCCTACATGGGATTTGATGGGTGATTCACCGACAGAGAATCCTGAGTTTCTTGCATGGCATAAGTTTCTTTTAGGCTGGCTAGACGCAGAGCAGGTTAATTGCCTCGATTCTACGAACAATTCAAACTCAACTCATTTTATTTCACCGCTCACAGAAAACGCGCCTGGGGTGAAAACAACTATTGTGAAGATCTCTGAAACACAAGCGCTCGTCTTGGAAAATAGAAGGAAATCTTCACTTAATGCAATTGAGGAGAACCAGGCAGGTGTGGTGGCTTATCTTGTAGATGGGACTATTAAACCTGGAGAAGGAGCTGTAACTATTCTCTTTGCTAAGTTCACGGCTACTCTACAAAATCGACTAATCGGAACGTTAAAGCCTGGTGAAAGCATCAAGTATAAAAACGTTACCGTGAAAGTTCTCTCCTCGACAGCACCAGGAGACTACGTTTCAGTCGTAATCGACTAAGCGTCGATCTGTTCGCGATCGATTTCAGCAGTTGCGATAAATTCTTTACGTGGCGCAACATCTGAGCCCATCAATAGCTCAAACATACGCTCAGCCGCTTCGCCATCTGGGACTGTAATGCGGCGAAGGGTGCGAGCATCGGGATCCATCGTGGTTTCGCGTAGCTGATCCGCATCCATCTCACCGAGACCCTTGTAACGCTGGATTGGCTCTTTCCACTTCTTACCGTTCTTACGTAAATCTGCAGTGACCTTCTTCATCTCGTCATCTGAGTAGGTGTAGATGTATTCCCCCTTTTTACCGCCGCCACCCATGGTTTCAATGCGGTGAAGTGGTGGAATCGCTGCAAAGACGCGACCGGCATCGAGCATCGGGCGCATATAGCGATACATCAAAGTCAGAAGTAGGCAGCGAATATGTGCGCCGTCAACATCAGCATCTGACATCAAGATGACGCGGCCATAGCGCGCTTCATCGAGTTCAAATGACTTACCAGAGCCTGCGCCAATGACCTGAATGATTGAGCCGCACTCTTTATCGTCAAGCATCTGTGAAAGGGATGCCTTCTGCACATTAAGGATCTTGCCGCGGATAGGAAGGATCGCCTGGTATTCAGAGTTACGCGCAGCCTTCGTTGTGCCGAGCGCTGAGTCACCTTCCACGATAAAGAGTTCAGTACGAGTGACATCTTCAGAACGGCAATCAGAGAGTTTGGTTGGAAGAGATGAAGATTCAAGAGCATTCTTGCGGCGCTGTAGATCTTTATGAGCGCGGGCGCTGATACGTGTGCGGGATGCGCCGGCAATTTTCTCCATAATCAACTTGCCGTTGGCCTTATCAGTACGGCGGGTGGTGGCAAAGAATTCTTTTAACTTATCTGCAACAACTGTCGAGACAATCTTGGTAGCAGCGGCAGTTCCGAGAACTTCCTTTGTCTGTCCCTCAAACTGTGGCTCTGACATACGGACTGTGACAACTGCGGTGAGGCCTTCCATGACATCGTCTTTGATCACATCTATCTCGTTCTTCTTCAAAATTCCGGCGCTACGCATCGCTTCGTTAAATGCTTTGGTGATTGCGCGCTCAAAGCCCAGGACGTGAGAGCCGCCCTTGGGAGTTGCGATGATATTTACAAAGGAACGCAGCGTTGTATCAAAGCCCATCCCCCACTTAAGGGCGATATCTACATCCATATCGCGCTCAACATCAGTTGAAACCATATGGCCCTTGTCATCGAGAACAGGAACAGTCTCTTGATAGTGACCGCTGCCGTAGATACGAATTACTTCACCGACTGGAGCATCGGGTTGTAAGAAGTCGCAGTATTCAGAGATTCCGCCTTTATGGAAGAAGACCTGTGAGCTCTTCTCCTTCTTGCGGTTATCGTTAACGGTAATAGAAAGCCCTGGAACCAAAAATGATGTCTGGCGTGCACGTGCATGGATATCTTCTAAATCAAGCTCAGCATCCTTGAGGAAGATCTGGCGATCTGACCACCACTTAGTACGTGTGCCAGTGACCTTGGCAGAAATCTTTCCGATTGTGCGAAGACCTGATTGCGGTGTGAACTCAGCCTTTGGACCATCGCCTTCAAAGACGCCGGCGACTCCGCGCTTAAAGGACATCCAGTAAATCTTGCCGTTACGGTCAACTTCAACATCGAGGCGTTCAGCAAGGGCATTTACAACTGATGCGCCCACACCGTGTAGACCGCCGGATGCTGCATATGAACCGCCACCGAATTTTCCACCGGCGTGCAACTTTGTCATAACAACTTCTACGCCGGTAAGTCCGGTCTTTGGCTCTTTATCAACTGGAATTCCACGGCCATCGTCGTGAACTTCTACCGACCCATCAGATTCAAGATTAATCTCGATCTTCTTACAGTGACCAGCTAAAGCTTCGTCAACAGAGTTATCGATGATCTCCCAGAGACAGTGCTGCAAGCCGCGAGAATCGGTAGAACCGATATACATTCCTGGGCGCTTACGAACGGCATCGAGACCTTCAAGAACGGCCAGGTCTTTGGCGGTATAGCTATCTTGAGAATTCGCCTCGGGGGTAAAGTTCAATTCGTCGGCCACGGTGGCAAAGGTTAGCCAGCAAATGGTTTGCATCTGGGTAAGCGCGCCGAGAAGCCCTATATATAGATATCCATCTGTGATTTGACCCTAAATTATCGATATTTATGCGCTCAGATGGATAAAAATTTACAAAATTGGAATCTTTTTACCGAGCGGGGAATAAAGAGAACTGGCATGATGTTCCATAGATGTACAAGAACTTCCCACCTAAGTGAATGGAGAGCGCGATGACCGAGCAAGTAATCCTCGAATCCACACCTCTAAATGCCCTCGATCGTTGCGATCGTTGTGGTGCACAAGCTTACGTGCGTGCAACTCTGGTAACTGGTGGCGAGCTTATGTTCTGTGCCCATCACGGCAAGGAATATGCTGAAAAGCTTAAGACCGTTGCTGCAAAGATCCAGGACGAGTCAGAGAAGCTGGTTGAAGTTAAGTAACTTAATCTTTGAGAAGGCCCTTATGCGAACCATCGCATAAGGGTTTTTCTTTTGATTGACCGCAGCCACAGAACTTTGGGTTCTCAATAGTTTCAATCACATTGCCGTCGGCATCGACCATATCTACAACCCCGGTGATGCGGATAGATCCACTCTTGGGATTGACGAAGGCTTTAGCGTCGCTCACTTTTAATCGAGGTAATCGCGTAGTGATTGCGAACGTGATGGATGGCGCAGCTTCGACATCGTCTTAGATTCAATCTGACGAATACGTTCGCGGGTAACACCATGAACCTTGCCGATTTCATCGAGAGTCTTTGGTTGGCCATCTGTGAGGCCATAGCGAGCCTTAATAACATCTGCTTCGCGGTTGGTGAGGCCACCTAGGACCTGCATCAACTGCTCCTGCAAGATTGTGAAGGTCACTGACTCTTCTGGCTTTACAGCCTCAGAATCTTCAATCAAATCACCGAATTCAGAGTCGCCTTCTTCACCGAGTGGTGTGTGGAGCGAGATTGGTTCGCGGCCGTACTTCTGAACTTCAACAACCTTTTCAGGTGTCATATCAAGTTCTTTAGCGAGCTCTTCTGGAGTCGGTTCGCGACCAAGGTCTTGCAACATCTGGCGCTGTACGCGAGCAAGCTTGTTGATGACTTCAACCATGTGTACTGGAATACGGATAGTGCGGGCCTGGTCTGCCATCGCACGTGTGATGGCCTGACGGATCCACCACGTTGCGTAGGTCGAGAACTTGTAACCCTTTGTGTAGTCGAACTTTTCAACGGCGCGGATAAGGCCGAGGTTTCCTTCTTGAATCAAGTCAAGGAAGAGCATGCCGCGACCGGTATAACGCTTAGCAAGAGAAACAACGAGACGAAGGTTGGCTTCGAGCAAGTGGTTCTTAGCGCGCTTTCCATCTTCGACAATCCACTCAAGTTCGCGCTTGAGTTTCTTCTCAATCTTCTTGGTGTTCTTGAGCGCTTCTTCAGCAAAGAGACCTGCTTCAACGCGAGTAGCAAGTTCAACTTCGAGCTCTGCATTAAGAAGTGCAACTCGACCGATCTGCTTGAGGTAATCCTTTACTGGGTCAGCAGTTGCACCTGCAGTAAGAACTGTCTGCTCTGGTGGCAGGCGCTTGATTTCAATCTGAATAAAGCGCGCTTGTTCGTTGAAGAAGTACTGGAGATCTTCCAGGTTCTTGAGGTGCCCTTGAGAAATTGCCTCTGAAATAAGCTTCGCTGATTTCTCATTGAAGGTATTCATCGCAAATTGCTGTTGAATCTGCTTGAAGGTCAGCGCCTTTGCTTCAGCCTGATCAATATTGTGCTTAGGGGCATGCTCGACGCCCTGGATCTTGCCGTTGATAGCTTCAAGAACGAGGTTAACATTCTTGAGATCCTTCTTATGCTTTTCGCGCTCGTTCTTATCTTCTTCCTCTTCTTCTGCATCAGAGTCAAGGAGGGTAAATGAGCCTTCTTCATTCTTTGATTCATCTGACAAGGTAACAACGCGTGGCTGATCTTTTCCATCTGCCTCAGCATCAATGATTTCAGCTACTTCAGCGATAAGAGTTTCAACATCTTCGAGTTCAACTTCTTCTACAACAACTTCGTTGCCATCTTCATCAAGAACAATCGCTGCCTTGCCACCCTTGGCAGCGGCCTTTGGCTCTTCCTTTGGTGCAATAAGTGCGAGTTGCGCCTTCGACAAGATGCGGCTTGGTGAACCAAGGCCAGCCTTGCGGGACTTTTCAGTAGCTTCCGGAATTTCTACATCTAATTGGCGGGCTTCCAGGGCGAGCGCCATAAATTCTTTCTTGACTGCCTTGCGATAGTTATCGATTCCGCTTGCGGCGAGCGTTGCGACAATTTCATTATGGCGAGCAACCAGGTTCTTTAGATCAACGAGCTGCTGTACCTCTTTAGCGGTTAGGTCCTTCTTTACTTCAATCTTGACGGGCTTCTTCAGTGGCGCAACTTTTTTAGCAGGAGCTGCTTTCTTAGCCGGCGCTTTCTTGGCAACTGCCTTCTTTGCAGGAGCCGCCTTCTTCGCTACAGCTTTTTTAGCAGGGGCCGCCTTCTTAGCAGCGGCTTTCTTGCCTTTAGCCTTATTTTTGAGCGCACTAAATACAGCCACAATTGTCCTTTGATTTGTTTTACTTAACTGTTCTTCGAACCGCTCGAAGCAATACCTATATTGTACCTGCAACGTGCAACGCGCGCCGAATCGCATCGCCCATCGCCTCGGCTTCGACCAAGAATCCATCGTGTCCAAAGTCAGAACTGATGACTATTGGGGCCTCTGCGGTCGGGACAAGCTCGGATATCTCAACCTGAAGTCGAGGTGGGAAGAGGCGATCGGTATCAATGGAGACCACGATGGTCGGAACTGTGATGCCCTCAAGGGCTTTGACGACTCCCCCGCGGTCTCGGCCAATATCGTGAGAGTTCATGGCATCGGTCAGCGCGATATAGGTATTGGCATCGAATCTCTTGGCCAACTTGCTCGCCTGGTGGTCAAGGTATGACTCAACGGCGTAGCGCCCTGTGTCATCGCCCTGTAGTTGGCGGCCAAAGCGCACATCCATCTCAGATTCGGTGCGATAGGTCAGGTGGGCGATGCGACGAGCAATGCCCATGCCTTCAACGGGTCCGCGCTCTTGCTCGTAATAATCGCCACCATTGAAGTGAGGATCAGATTTAATGGCGCGAATTTGAATTGCCGCAGTTCCGATCTGATCTCCTGTGGCAACTGCAGATGAACCGATGGTGCAGATGGCGCCGACGCGATCAGGTAACTGCACCGCCCATTCCAGCGAGCGCATTCCACCGAGTGATGGCCCGACAGCAAGTGCGTACTTTTCAATTCCAAGTGCATCGCTAAAGGCAACTTCGGCGTTGACCATGTCGCGGATGGTGATGATAGGAAAGCGAGAGCCGTAACGCTTTCCATCTGGTGCAATCGATGCTGGGCCAGTAGATCCCTGACAACCACCAATAACGTTGGGACAGACGACAAAGTATTTATCGGTATCGAAGGGCAGTCCCGGACCCACCATCTGCGGCCACCAACCAGTGACATCTGACCAACCGGTCATTGCGTGGTTAATCAAAATTGCATTGGTCTTATCTTTATTGAGCGTTCCCCAGCTCTGGTAAGCGATAGTGATATCAGGAAGCGTTTCGCCATTTTCAAGAAGAAGGAATCCGATCTTGATGAACTGACGTTCACCTGGGTCATCGCCTTCTAGCCATGCACCTGTGACGTTGTAGTTGGGTGTTCTGCTCATCGCCTATAGATCCTTCACGCACTTGCAGTTACACCGTGAGTGCACCTGCCTGGTCGTCACCCGGAGCACCCCGCCGCGGTGGAGGGTTGCCGTCTCATCAGCCGGGGCTATCGATGAGAACTCGTGACCTGGCGCAAATATTACCCGAAGATTCCCGCTACAACTTTTGGATGGAGCTCAGCCCGCATCGCGCTAAAGGATTGTGGTGGCCATCCAGCGGTAAAGACGCGACGGAGCAAGAGCGCCAGCGAATAGCGTTCATCATCGGCTAGCGCTCGATCGAGCGCCTTATGGGCCAACGCTCCTTCGCCTCGCTCGTAGGCGAGGGCGGCAAAGATTGATGCAATCGGTGCCACAAACCCACGGGGTGCAATTAGTAAGAGATCGCGCCACATCTGCCAATACGCATCTGCTGTCTCATCGTTATGGCTACCTAGTGCAAAGTCGCGCACCTGAATATCGCTCAGCCTTCCAATAACGCGTGCTGCTAGCTCGCGATCTTCAGCCCCTCGCCCCTGGGTGTATTCACCAGCTAAATCAATGAGAGCAGTTGCGCCATCACGTTGTAGGTCGAGCAGATTTTCTGAGTCATCTTCTACCCAGAATGCTTGTACTTCACGCTGCCAACTCTCTTCCATCGCTGAAGGCAGCGCTGCAATGGATTGCACTAAACCTGAAACGTTGGCATAAGGCATGGGATGACCAGCAATGACATGTTCTGCGGCGATACGAGATGAATCGATATCAGGAATGGGGCTACCGAGCGGTGGGCAGCATTCAGAATCGTGGCAGAGCATCGAGCGATAGCGCCCATCTGAGACGATGAGTGATTCCTTAATTGAAATGCCGGCGCGCAATAACGCTGCAGAGGTATTGATCAGGACGGGTTCGGGATCAGTCTGCGCATCAACATATGCCACAAGGAGCGCAGCTTCAGCTGCCTCGCGCACAAAATGAGATGCAAGTAAGTCATAACTTTCAGGTGCAATATCGGTCGGCATATCAACGCGCATCGCCATTCCGACAGCATCATCTTTAAGAGCCACCAATACCAGAGAGTTTTCTGGGTGATAGCCGATTAGAAATGGAATAGCAGCAAGAAGATCGTGAGGGGAAGTCAGGGTTGTCATATAAGCCTTTCGTTAGCGGAGGTAGTTGACGGGTGAGGTAAAGCGACTGGGAGCTGCAACAACGGTGATGGGCAGAACCGAAACTGTTTTGATATCGCCCGGAATGCGGGCCTTAACGCCCTGCACCGTAAATTCACCACTCCAGACAGTGATGAGTTCAATCAGGTAGTGGCCCGGATTTGAGTAGCTATGTTGAATCTCGCCATCAGGGTAGGAAGCACCCACTTTGCGAGTTGGATAGATAACGCCATCGCCGTAATGCCAGATAAAGGTTGGCTTTAACTGCACTTCTACAACTTCACCGACAATGGAGATCTTCTTATTGATTACTTCAGGCACATCGCTCCAGAAGAAGACCGGCACTTTAATGAGCGGTTGAAATGAAGGTGAATAAGCGATTCCTGCCGTTGGCAGCATCTCCACTAATTTATCGCTCAGGGATGTCGCAGCCCGTGTCGCACCTGGAGTTGGCTTCTTAACGGTGCGCGGTTTTACAACAACAGGCTTTTTAGTTGTCAGCACCTTAGGTTTCTGAGTCGGAGTAACTTGTGGTTTTTGAGATGGTTTCGGAGTTGGTTTCTGCGTTACTGCAGGTTTTGGCGTCACAGCTTCTGTGGATTTTGGCCCAGTCCCCTTGCGACCTTCGATGACGATCTTTCCATCTTGGGTATAGACATCAATACAAGCCTTTTCATTGCAATCGACGGCCCATAACGGTTGCGGTAGCGCAATTAATAGCGCACAAATAACGAGTAATTTCTTCATGCGCGGGAGGTTAGGTGGGCAGCGCGCACTTCATCAGAAAATATCTGCCAACTGTGGATACGCTAGCCCGTATGGCAGCGCGCGATGGTGATGGGTGGATTGAATGCACCTGTGGCTCTAAACATTGGGGCAAATTTGGCGCAGCCGGAATCTTGATCATTCGTGATGGTGCCATCTTGTTACAGCATCGCGCACCGTGGGTTCACAACGGCGATACCTGGGGCATTCCTGGTGGTGCCCGCGATTCTCATGAGACTGTCATCGAAGGCGCTCTTCGCGAGGCGGTAGAGGAGACTGGGATTAATCCTGCTGATCTACAACCAGTTCATACCTTTACAGATGATCACGATGGTTGGAGTTACTCAACGGTGATAGCGCTAGCTAATGCAGAGTTAGAGGGCCACGAACTCAATGATGAATCTCATGAAGTGCGTTGGGTCAAATTTGATGACGTTACTCGACTGCCGCTGCATCCAAGTTTTGCTAAGACCTGGCCGCTTGTAAAAAATATTATCGACGAGCTAGAGGCCATCGCGTAAGCGTTTGAGTGAATCTCGAACAATCGCCCCGTCGCTGGTGCGCCACAAGGGTGGCATCGAGTTAAGTAGGACACTTCCGTATCTCTTTGTGACGATTCGGGAATCCAAGATTGCAACCACACCTCGATCATCGATACTTCTGATCAAGCGACCTGTGCCCTGTGCCAACAAAAGCGCAGCTCGTGGAACTGAGACCTGCATAAAACCACTGCCACCTGATGCATCGGCGAGCGATGAACGCGCTGACATGACAGGTTCATCAGGACGTGGAAAGGGAATGCGATCGATGGCAACCAAGATGCAGGAATTACCGGGCACATCAACGCCCTGCCAGAGCGACATGGTGCCCAAAAGAATTGAAGTTTCATCTTTAGCAAAACGTTCAACGAGTGGACCAACCGCATCGCCGCGCTTTTGAGTAATGATGCTGATGGGAAGATCAACGAGAACTTTACGAAGATGCGTATCAGCTGCTTCAACACCACGCCAAGAGCTAAAGAGCGCCAAGGTACGGCCACCGGCGGCATCAATGAGTTCGCCGAGTTCATCCAGAACTTCTTGGCTCGGGCCATCGCGTCCTGGTTCAGGTAGGTGCTTTGGCATATAGAGAACGCCTTGATTAGCAAAATCAAAGGGTGAACCCACATCTAACATCTGCACATTGGCAGGGTCGATATCCCCGCTTGCTAGCTCTTCATCTGCTTCTGTGCCAACTACAAAACCAATACTGCGCGCCATGGCATCAAAGTTATTTCCCACAGTCAACGTTGCAGAGGTAGCAATAACTGGGGTCTGCGTCAGCAAGTTAGCGCGCAAGACATGGGATACCGAAAGCGGCGCTAAATGCAGAGTTGAGAATGTTGGCTCATACCAGAGCACATGCTCATCCCCCATCTTCAATAACTTGCCCGCAGTTGTTGCAATCTCATTGACTGCACCCTTTACACGTGCTCGTTCAGCATTTTCATCTGGGTCGATGATTTCGTCATCTGCGCTAATCAACTGTACGACTGCAGTTGCTGCCTCTTTTAATTTACGGATAGGTGCTTCAAGAGCTGATGGAATCTCTTCTAACCGACCTTGCGCCGAAAAATCGCCCTTAATCTGTTCGCCGTAATCTGACATCGCATCATCGAAGCTGTCGGCGGCATTAGTCAACGCATCAGATGCTTTACCTGGCAGATACTTACGGGCCATCGCAGCTGCGCGTTGCACACGTCCTGCAGTTAACTCTTCAGTGACCGCCTGGGTTGTGCGATCCATAAACTCGTGGGCTTCATCCAAAATCACTGCGTCTCGCTCAGGCAAGATGGGATGTGAATCAACGATCTCAATCGCAAGCAAGGTGTGGTTGGTAACCACGACATCGGCTTCTTGCGCACGCGCTTTCGCATTCGCTGCAAAACATTGTGCGCCCCACGCGCATGAATCTGCTCCCACACATTCACGCCCTGAAAGCGAATTAGCCGCCCAGACTCTGCGATCGACTTCGGGAGCATCGTCACGATCACCAGATACTCCCGGAGTCTTCGCCCAAGCAATGAGGCGTTTGGCATCTTTTTCAAGATAAGAAGCTTCTAGCAATAGCTCGCCATCAGGATCTGGCTCATCAGCGTTCATCTTCTGCAGACAGATGTAATTACCAACGCCCTTATAGATTCCGTAGGTAATCGATCTACCAAGTACTTTTTCTAAAGCCGGCACAACAGCAGGTAAATCTCTTTCAACTAACTGACGTTGTAGCGCAAGCGTTGCCGTTGCTACCAATACTTTGCGGCCATGCACGAGGGCTGGAACTAGATATGCCAAGGACTTTCCGGTACCTGTACCAGCCTGCACCATCAGGTGGTGGCGATCGGTGAGCGCATTTGCAACAGCTTCAGCCATCTCAATCTGGCCTTCGCGCGGCTGACCACCAATTGCTGCAACTGCTGCATCAAGGGCGGCACGCACCTGTGCTGAAAGTTCGCTCATGGGCGCACTCTATCTATCGCCTCTGACTCCTTTAGATTACTGGCCAATTAATGCAGATCTGAATCTGCTGGACCTTCACTCCATGATGTAAATGTTCCGACCAACCCGGCATGTGATGGAGCACAGATCAGCGGCCCTGCCTTCCAAGAACGAGCAGGATCAAGAGGTGCAACACGAACTAAGCGCATATCGCCTTCGCAACCAGCGCGAACAGTGACGGCATCACCTGTGCGACTTACTCGCACAGTGACCTCTTTACCCATCCACTCAGATACGCGTCCTGTGGACCAATCTGACATCGTGGCGGTAACTACTGCACCCACTTGCGGATAGCC
Organism: Candidatus Nanopelagicaceae bacterium; assembly: GCA_965267875.1. Classification (GTDB taxonomy): domain Bacteria; phylum Actinomycetota; class Actinomycetes; order Nanopelagicales; family Nanopelagicaceae; genus Planktophila. The sequence goes on from OZ254157.1 coordinate 917,993, forward strand.
ATCGCAGAATTCAACAGCTGCCTTAATCCAGTTTTCATCATCACTTGAGATAAAGATTCCGCATTGATCAAACTGCTCTTTATAATCGAGAATAAATGAGACTTCCATTGCGCTATCTTGTGGAAAATCCTTAACGAGAGCGTGCCCATCATCGTGGATAAATCCATAAGCGGTGGTGCGCCACCAATCGCTTCCTTCAGCTGCCTCAACAACTATCGCGCCATTTATTTCGGAGATTGACACTGGTTCACGTGTCCATGAACCTTCTGACCAGACGATAGTTTTCATCATGACTCCTTAGAGGTTGAGTAGCGAAAGGGCAGCGATAGCGCTATCGAAACCTTTATCTTCTTTGCTACCTGGGCGACCGCTACGAGCAATTGCCTGGTCGAGATTCTCGCACATCAAAACACCGTAACCAATAGGTTTTGAGAACTTTAATTGCACATCAATCACGCCTTGCGTAACTCCTTGGCAGACATAGTCAAAGTGTGGAGTTTCACCCTTAAGAACTAAGCCAACTGCCACAACAGCATCGAAGCCTTCTTCAAAGGCTTTCTGTGCAGCTAATGGAATCTCAAATGATCCAGGGACAAAGAAAACCTTCGCCTCTTTTACTTCAGCCGCTAAGAGTGCGCGCTGTGCGCCAACGATGAGATCGTTGCAGATATCCATATGCCAAGAGGAGGAGATGATCGCAACTCGTGCGTTGGGCGCCTTGGGAACTGTGACTTCTGGTGCGTGGCCGGCCATTTACTTTCCTCCTTGAGATGTATTGCCTAGATGGCCAAGACGTTGCGCCTTGGTATCGAGGTACTTCTTATTAAATTCATTGGGTTCAATCTGCAGCGAAATCTGTTGGCAGGCGATACCACTTTCAGCAACAGCCTTTACCTTCTCAGGGTTATTGGTAAGCAGCTGAATGGAGGAGAGACCTAAGTTTTTCAAGATTGAAATTGCTTCTGACCAGTCGCGTGAATCAACGGAATGCCCTAACTGCAGATTGGCATCGACTGTATCGAGGCCTTCATTTTGCAAGATGTAGGCCTTGAGCTTTTCAGTAAGGCCAATTCCACGGCCTTCGTGATCGCGCAGGTAAAGGACGTATCCATAACCGTAGGCTTCAATGGCAGTGATGGATTCTTTCAACTGCTGTCCGCAATCGCAGCGCTGTGAATGCACCACATCGCCGGTAAAGCATTCAGAGTGCAGGCGCACAAGTGGCGTCTTATCCCCTGAACCAAAGCGCATAACTACTTGTTCGCGGTGCTTAAGAGATGGATAGGTAGCAAGGCTCCATAAGCCGCTTTCGAGTTGAACATCTACCCATTCAAATTCATATCGTGGATAGGTAAGAACTTTAGGAAGTGGCTCAAGTTTCTCTTGATACTCCTTGATTTCAGCGATTGAAATCACTGGAATCTGATGTTCTTGCGCAAAGGCGGTCAGCGTTACACCACGCGCCATCGAACCATCGGCTGCCACAATCTCTGAAAGCAGCGCTGCTGGATATCCACCTGTCAGCTCAGCGAGTGCAACGCCTGCCTCAGTATGTCCCACGCGCGCTTGTAACCCACGCTTATGGGCAATGAGCGGAAATATGTGGCCAGGTCTAATGAAATCGGTATCGCGACTTGTTGGGCTGCCGAGGGCGCGAATAGTTGCTGTGCGCTCTTGCGCGCTCACACCCGTTGTGACACCTTCTGCTAAATCAACAGAGACAGTAAATGCTGTCTTACGCGCATCCTGATTCTGTTCGACCATATAAGGAAGACGTAAGCGATAGGCATGTTCTGCCGTAATTGCCACACATAAAATTCCGGTGGTGTGGCGAACGATAAATGCTGTCTTTTCAGTAGTGGCATGTTCTGCCAACATGATGAGATCGCCTTCATTTTCGCGGTCGTGATCATCTACGACAATCACCATATCTCCGCGGCGGAAGCGATCAAGGGCTGCTAGGAAATTACTCTGCATTCTGCGCTCCTTTACTCATCAAGCGCTCTACATACTTTGCCAAGATATCTACTTCGACATTGACTAAGTCCCCTGGCTTTTTCCCGCCAAGATTTGTCTTGGCAAGTGTCTCTGGAATCAACCAGACAGTGACTAGGTTTGAACCATCTTCAAAAGAACCAACAGTCAGTGATACGCCATCAAGAGTTATTGAACCTTGCGCAACAACATATTTCATTAATTCTGCTGGCACAGTGATATCGAACTGCGCCCATTTTTCGCCAGGTGCTAGCTGCAGAACAGTGGCAACGCCATCAACGTGGCCTTGCACGATATGGCCGCCCATGCGCATATCCATCTTGGCGGCAAGCTCTAGATTTACCTGCGATCCTGCTTCCACCTGCGAAAGTGAAGTCAGATTCAGAGTCTGCACCATGACATCAGCAGTAAATGAGTCTGCGGTAAGCGATGTTGCAGTCAGGCAAACTCCGTTAACTGCTATCGAATCCCCCACAGATAAACCAGCAACAGATTGAGGTGCTTTGATAGTAAAGACGGCAGAGCTTTCACCACGTGTAATTGTGGTGATTGAGCCGAGTTCAGAGACGAGTCCAGTAAACACTTAGCGCCCCCTGACTATGTAATGAGATTTGATATCGCCACCGAATTGAGCAACTGATAACAGCTCGAGTTCGATGTGATCTTCTAACGTGGAAATACCCAAATGGCTGACAAATTCTTTACCTGCACCCAGCATCTTTGGGGCTTGATAAACAATGAGTTCATCAATCTTTCCGGAAGCCATCAGCGCAGATCCAAGCGTTGGTCCTGCTTCAACTAATACTTGGTTAAATCCTTCATCGGTGAGCACCTTGATGAGTTCAGGGATTGATTTGGTCTTCACAGAAATTGTGCGGGCCTCGTTATCAAAGACTCGATGAGTGGGAGGAACTACTTGCTCGCCACAGACAATGCGCACAGGACGTGCTGCATGCCCGCGCGGAATTAAATGTGGGTTATCAACGAGTGCAGTGTTGGTGCCAATCAGAATCGCATCAGATTGGGCGCGGAGCGCCTGCACATCTTCGCGTGATTCAGGCCCTGTAATCCACTGGGAAGTGCCATCACTTGCCGCCACTTTGCTATCAAGAGTCGTAGCTACCTTCCAGACCATTAAAGGCCGACCGGTGCGCTCTTTATGTAACCAGGCGCGTTGCACAAATTCCAGCTCTGCAGATTCGTGATGTTCCACAACGATTCCTGCATCAATGAGTTTCTGGGCGCCGCCTGCTGCAAGCGGATTTGGATCAGCAACTGCATAGATAACTTTGGCGATTCCGGCATCAATGATTGCTTGAGTACATGGCGGTGTTGTTCCTTGGTGCGCACATGGTTCAAGAGAGACAACCAGAGTTGCACCGCGCGAAGCAGCGCCTGCTTTTTTCAGCGCTATAACTTCGGCGTGATCTACAGAATTTGTACGATTATGAAAGCCATCAGCAATTAGCTTTTGATCTGCGCCATAGATGGCAGCTGAAACATTTGGGTTGGGGGTACTCACACCCATGCCTTGAAGGCAGAGCGAGTACAGATGCGCGTAGGCGTCATCGATAAACATGGTGCACCGATTCCGCTGTTATCTCTCATCCGGACTTTAACCGTCGGTCTCAGAGTTTCACTGAGTCAACCGCCCATTGGATATGTGCGGGTCGCGGACTATAACCGCCGGTTCGAAATTACATCGACCCCGATAACAACGTCGCCAGTCTACTACTTATCCACATCTGCCGAAAATTCTTCGAATTGAAGGCTCTACAGCACCTAATTTTCGCGCACTTCGCTTCCAGATCTCATTGGGTTCCGTCACTGACTTCCCCCAATATTCCGCCACTTCCGTGGTGGATGAGAGAAGGGAGGATCTATGAAAGCATCAGAATTGCTCGAAATTGTTTCGTGCGTAAGCAGATTGATATTTCTAATTTTAGAAATTGAAAGTGCCCGCCGCGACAACGACGGGCACTCGGATACTTCCTAGACGAAGTTGGGCGCCGCCTTGAGAATTCTCAGGGCGGTGTTCCATGTAAAAGGTAGCACTCACCTGGGACTTCGAACGAGATCAAAGGCACTTTCGACATTCAAGAGAAAGAAAAATCCCCCGTCTTGTAATCAGTAGCCCGAAAAAAGTTACTCTGAGTAAAGCAGAAAGCCCGCCGGGTTTAATCGGCGGGCTTTCTTAACGGGGTTGGTTAAGAGTTATTGCTTAACTGCAACCGGATGTGTTGCCACAACCTTCGCATACAAAGCATGCACCTGACATACGCATCTTCACGCCGCAGGTCATACATAGTGGCGCATCAGATTTGATTCCCATTGACTCTAGGAGATCAGATGATGAACCAATTGTTGAAGCAAGTGGAGCAGCAGGTGCTGCCTCAATCTTTACTGCAACCGGTTTTGGCGCTTCAGCTTTTACAACCGCAGGAGCCGCCGCAACCGCACCCGCTTTTGGGGTATCGGTTTCCTTTGCAATTTCGCGATATTCGCCGCCATTATCAAGCGCTGCTGCACGCTCTGTCGCTGTGTAGAGACCGAGTGCTGCACGCTCTTCAAATGGTAGGTAATCGAGTGCAAGGCGACGGAAGATGTAATCCATCATGGACTGTGCCATGCGGATATCTTGATCATCTGTCATACCTGCTGGTTCGAAGCGAAGGTTGGTGAACTTCTCTACGAATGTCTGTAGCGGAACTCCGTACTGGAGACCGATTGAGACTGCGATTGAGAATGCATCCATCACACCGGCAAGAGTTGAACCCTGCTTACCGAGTTTCAAGAAGACTTCACCGAGCGCACCGTCAGCGTATGCACCAGCGGTCATGTAACCCTCTGCGCCTCCGACTGAGAATGATGTAGTTGTTGATGGACGTGACTTTGGAAGGCGCTTACGTACTGGCTCTGCTGCAACTTCTTCAACAACAGCGTCCTTCTTCTTAGCCTTGCCATCTGAAAGTGGCTGACCGACCTTGCAGTTATCGCGGTAGACAGCGAGAGCCTTGAGTCCGAGCTTCCAACCTTCGTAGTAGACCTCTTCAACCTCTTCAACAGTTGCGTCCTCTGGGAGGTTCACTGTCTTTGAGATTGCGCCCGATAGGAATGGCTGGCAGGCAGCCATCATGCGGACGTGGCCCATAGGTGCGATGGAGCGTGCACCAAGTGCGCAGTCGAAGACGTCGTAGTGCTCTGTCTTAAGTCCTGGAGCATCGATGACGTGTCCATTTGCTGCGATAAATTCAACGATCGCTTCGATGGTCTCTTCGGTGTATCCGAGCTTACGAAGAGCCTGTGGGACTGTCTGGTTAACGATCTGCATTGAACCGCCACCAACAAGCTTCTTGAACTTGACCAATGAGAAGTCAGGTTCGATACCTGTTGTATCGCAATCCATCATCAGACCAATTGTTCCGGTTGGAGCAAGAACTGAGATCTGCGCATTGCGCCATCCGTTCTTATCTCCTGTTGATAGACATGCATCCCAAGCCTTATTTGCTTCAGCCCATACATCGATATCGAGTGTGGTCTCGTGCTTTGCAGCAGATGAAGCTGCTGCATGCTTGCGCATAACGCGTGCGTGAGCAGATGCGTTACGTGCATAACCATCGTATGGACCAACAATGCCAGCGAGTTCTGCTGAGCGCTTGTAGGTGATACCTGTCATAAGAGATGTGATTGCACCAGCTACTGCGCGGCCACCATCTGAATCGTATGCAAGTCCTGATGCCATAAGAAGCGCACCAAGGTTTGCATAACCGATTCCGAGCTGACGGTATGCGCGAGTTGTCTCGCCAATCGCCTCTGTTGGGAAGTCTGCGAAGCAGATTGAGATATCCATTGCAGTGATGATCATTTCAGCAGCCTTGCCGAATGTCTTTGCATCGAATGATCCATCGCTCTTTAGGAACTTCATCAAGTTAAGAGATGCCAAGTTACAAGATGAGTTATCTAGTGACATGTATTCAGAGCAAGGGTTTGATGCATTGATGCGACCTGTCTCAGGATTGGTGTGCCAATCGTTGATGGTGTCGTCGTACTGGATTCCAGGATCAGCACATGCCCATGCAGCTTCTGCCATCTTGCGGAAGAGCTTGCGTGCATCTGTTGTATCGATGACTTCGCCAGTTGCGCGAGCCTTCAAACCAAACTCTGTACCTGCTTCATATGCGCGCATAAATTCATCGCTGACGCGAACTGAGTTATTTGCGTTCTGGTATTGAACAGAGATGATGTCTTTTCCACCAAGGTCCATATCGAAACCAGCGTCACGAAGTGCGCGAATCTTCTGCTCTTCAGAGACCTTTGTTTCGATGAATTCTTCGATATCTGGGTGATCAACATCGAGAACAACCATCTTTGCTGCGCGACGGGTTGCGCCACCTGACTTGATTGTTCCGGCTGATGCATCGGCGCCGCGCATAAATGAGACTGGGCCTGATGCTGTTCCACCTGATTTAAGAAGTTCTTTTGAAGAACGGATACGTGACAAGTTAAGGCCGGCACCAGATCCGCCCTTAAAGATCATTCCTTCTTCGCGGTACCAATTAAGAATTGATTCCATTGTGTCATCTACTGACAAGATAAAACACGCTGATACTTGCTGTGGGGCAGCTGTACCTACGTTAAACCAGACTGGGGAGTTGAATGAGAAGATTTGGTGCATAAGCATGTGTGTTAATTCGTGTTCGAAGATAGTTGCATCTTTTTCAGTTGCAAAGTAACCGAACTCGCGTCCTGCCTTTGTGTAGGTAAGTACAACGCGATCAATGACCTGCTTAAGAGACCATTCGCGGTTTTCGGCACCTACAGCGCCGCGGAAGTACTTGGTCGTTACGATCGTTGAAGCATTTACTGACCAAAAGTCAGGAAATTCAACGCCGCGTTGTTCGAAAACAACTTCGCCTGTCTTCCAATTCTGTTGGACAACATCGCGACGATCCCATGTGACTGTGTCATATGGATGAACGCCTTCTGTTGTATAGATACGTTCGACAGTTAGAGACTTTCCGCCCTTAACTTTCGAAGATGGTCGATTGATGACCGTGTCTGACATATGTTATTTCCCCGTCTTCTGGTTTGTATTTTCTGGTGTTCTTACTTTTGTAGCTGGTGTTTCTTCTGTTGTATTCGAAGGAAGGGCGCGGAGAAGTGCAATCTCACCTTCGAAATCTTCAAGGGAGGCAAAGTTACGGTACACAGACGCATATCGGAGGTAAGCAACCTCATCGAGTTCGCGTAGTGGCGCAAGAATTGCCAACCCAACTTCTTGCGCTTCGATTTCAGCTTGGCCGGTAGAGCGAAGGGTCTCTTCTACTCGCTGGGCTAGTAAAACCAAATCATCTTCATTTACTGGGCGACCTTGGCAGGCTTTACGTACGCCCACAAGGACCTTCTCGCGGCTAAATGGTTCGGTAGCCCCTGATCGCTTAATGATGTTGAGGAGGGCAACCTCTTGAGTTGAGAATCGCTGGCCGCACTTTGGACATTCGCGGCGGCGGCGGATTTCTGTGCCATCAAGGACCGGACGGGAGTCGACGACTCGGGAATCATCGTGTCTGCAGAACGGGCAAATCATCTCGGCGTGTCTCCCTTCGAAATACTAGAAATTCCAATTTTTAGATGTATTGGCGAATCTGCAAAACTACCCTAAAACCACTACTTATGGAAGTTTTTGCCTCTTCGACCCCTACATATAGTGGGAACTATAAAGCATTTCTTGAGGCTTTGCCGGATGAGTAACTACGGTCGTGCCGCGTGTCGCAGGTGGGTCTTGAAAAAAGCTTTAGCTGAGTGGGATGCGCAGCTTCTGTCCTGCAGTCAGATCCACTGATGCCAGTGAGTTAACGGTGATGATCTCAGAGACGAGCGAGCGCACATCCCCGCCTGCTGCCACGCGATTGGCTAGAGACCAGACGGTCTCGCCAGGAGCCACAGTGACTGTAATAAAGGAGTAGGCCTTGGTTGCAGCCGCTTCGGTGCCAGCCCCGGCTTTAGCGCTGACGACTGAGCCGAGGACGATAGCGAGGGAGAGAACCACGACGGTACGAGCTAGACGGCCGCGGCGATTGAGTGAGATGCCAGACGGATTGGCCGAAAAGCCTTGAAAATCAATGACTTTAGATGTGTCAATGGTTATAGCGCTCATGGTTCTTCTCCTGCTACCTGCTAAAACCTTGGGGAAGGTTTTCGAACACTTGTTCGATAGGAAAACCATATACCCACCCACCGACATCTGCAAGAATAATTCGAACATTTGTTTGAATTTATCCCCAACCTGTGGAACAATCTGTGTATGGCCAAGAACCCCACCCCTAAGTCCTCTGTAACCAAGCCTGAGCTGACCACCCGCCAGGTATCGATCCTCGAATTCATCAAGAGCTCCACCGAGAGCCAGGGCTATGCCCCCTCCATGCGCGAAATCGGCGAAGCGGCCGGCCTCAACTCCCCCGCCTCAGTCAAGTACCAGCTCGATATTCTCGAAGAGAAGGGCTTTATCCGCCGCGATGCAGATCGCGGTCGCGCCATGGAGGTCGTCCTACCTGATCACATGAGCGGCGCTGGCGCCCACACAGATAAGACTCGCTTTATCCCACTCGTTGGTTCGATCGCAGCAGGTGTTCCTATCACCGCAGATCAACAAGTTGAAGAAACTTTCCCACTTCCTGAATCTCTCGTCGGCAAGGGCGATCTCTTTATGCTCAAGGTCAAGGGCGAATCAATGATTGATGCAGCAATCTGCGATGGCGATTACGTTGTTATTCGCCAACAGAAAGATGCCAATAACGGCGACATCGTCGCTGCCATGATCGATGGTGAAGCAACAGTAAAGACTTTCTCGCGCAAGAGTGGCCACATCTGGTTGCTTCCTGCCAACGATGACTTTGCACCTATCGATGGCGACCAATGCGAAGTACTAGGAATCGTTACCGCAGTCCTTCGCTCTATCTAGCTATTTCTTTAAAACGAATTTATCTAGGACTTGGTCACCGCTCTTAAGAGTGAGGGTATAGCCAGCTAAGTTGACCGACTGCGAGAAATTGCGTTCGCCGTTGGAGTTCGTTGTCAGAGCAATCTGAATGGTCTTTCCATTTTTCTTCGTTGCCGTGATAGTCAATTCACTTTTCTCAAGGCTTGAGTCAACAGAAATTACGACCTTACCCTTAAATTGTCTGGCTGAAATATCACCCGTCACAACTTCATCAGGATTTGCGACTGCTTCAATTTGAGCTGCTGCAGTTGCAGTTTGAGATTCGATGACCGCAGTTGCTGGAACAGGAACTAAGGCAATCACTGCTGTGCTGGTATCGAGATTGCTGGTGTTAATTGACTGCGCCGTAGCAGTGTCGATAGACGGAGTTGTAGTGACTGTAGATGTATCTGAACCTGTAGTTGCTGTCCTTGAATCAGTGCCTGGCGCTGTTCCTGTGGGCTGAATGAATGTGTAGGCACACTCTTCACCGCTCTGGCCATAGACAGACCAAGTACTACAACGCTGCGTTCCGGGAGTCAGATCAGCTGCCGCTTGTGCGACCGCCTTGGCGCGCACTTTGTAATCAGCAATTACTGATAGCGCATCAATCACAGCCGTCACATCGTAAGTGCCGCCTGATGCTTTGAATTGTTCCCAATAGGTTCCACCTAGACGATTGGCTTTCCAAGCCAAATCTGGCCAGCATTCGGTAAAGGTGCCAGTTCCAATAGCAACGATAATTCCATTTGCCGCTTGAAATCCTGCAGGACATTGAGCGGTTGAAAGTTGGCCGGGAAGAATCTTTGTATACGGAGAACCATTGCCGGTTATTGACGTTTCATTTGTAGGAATGACTGCAGGCGTTGAAGAAGATGTTGTCGAAGGAGCAGTTGTCGGCCCTACAACCGCATCGGATGATTGACTTGGAACCGTTGCTCCAGCACCGGGTGCGACTGGATTTGCACAGACTCCTCCACTTGCGGTGGAGACTCCATTTGCATGAACGATTGGCCCCCACTGAATACATTTTTGTTTTCCAGGGTTAGCGGCATTCCAAGCCTGTGATTCGGCAGTAGCAGCTGCAACTGCAGCTTCTTGCGCAGATCGAAAGGTGGCATCTGCATTTACATCCGCGGAAGGTCGCCATGTCTTTGTGCACACGACGTAATTGCCAACAATTCCGTCAGCAACGCCAGCTAAACCTGCGCCAGCCGGGCAGGTGATGATCGCTGCACCATCAACTGGATTTCCAGTGCTTGAAGACACCTTCTGACGTGGACCGATTTCGGCGCCGTAGGAAACGCCAGGGAAAGGATCGGTATCTGCGTGTGCGACAGAGTGAAGATTTGAGGTAGCGATAATCGCTACAAGTAGGACAGTACGGAACTTATTCATATGAGCCTTCTTCCTGATTCATTCAGTCTGCCACTTTGGTGGCTTTATTGATAGCCAAGCTAGCTGTTATGACTGACACTAAAGTTCTGTACATTTTTTAATTACTTCTGTACAGTTTGTATATGACTGAATTCAGCGTCAGCGAGGCCCGGGCAGAATTTCCTGCCGCCATCAAGAAGTCTCAAAAATCGCCTGTCCACATCCTCAAACACGGTGAACCCGTGGCGGTACTAATCTCTCCAACCCTTTATGAAGAGATGTTGGAAGCTATGGAAGAGTTAGAAGATATTGAAGCCTTCGATGAGGCGGTAGCAAGTAACGAAACTCCTATCCCCTGGGATGAGGTTAAGAAGGATCTTGGCTTACTTTGATTCGCTATTCAGTCGAATTCTTGCCCAGAGTCCAAAGAAAGTTGAAGGAGCTCGAGGAGAAGGATCTTCTTCGAATCACCGCAGCAATCGAATTGCTGAGAGATAACCCAGTTCCACCTAAAGCGCTCAAGCTCAAAGGTCGAGAGGGATTTCGCATTCGAGTTGGCAAGTTTCGAATCATCTATTCAGTCGAAGGAAGTCGACTAGTAATCCTGGTACTTGATGTCGGTCCACGACGCGACATCTATACCCGTTAGCTTCGGCCGAAATCATCCTCGAGGCGAACGATGTCATCTTCGCCAAAGTAGGTGCCTGTCTGAATCTCAATAAAGAGCACATCATTGGTGCTGGGCGCTGCCATGCGGTGAGCGACGCCAATGCCGATATCAATCGATGCGCCTGTCTCTAAAGTCTTTGTCACGCCATCAATGGTGACAACTGCTGGCCCCTGCACGATAAACCAGTGCTCGGCGCGCTTTTGGTGGGTCTGATAGGAAAGGCGAGATCCTGCCTTGACCTTAATCTCTTTTACTTGAGCAAGCGGGGTTGAGTGCAGCACTTGATAGCTACCCCACGGACGCTCTGAAAATTCCAGCACCTGCGAATCTTACTCGTTACCTAGATTATTCTTATCGCTATGCCGCCTAAAGATCCGAGTCGCGAAGCGCACTTTCCGGCTATCGAGAAGCGTTATGGCGAAAAGATGTCCTTCTGGTTCAAAGTCATGAAGGAAGTTAAGGACGAGAGGTACCCGCAGCAGATTGCCCACTTGCGTGAGAATTACGGTTTTTCACAGGCCCATGCCAATGCCCTCGTCATGTATTCACGTGGATCAACTTCATCAAGGCGCCATGACACACCTTCTGACTTCTTCAAGACGATTGACCCAAAGCAAGCAACCACGATGCGCAAGATCTTTAAAACAATTCAAGCCAAGTATCCAAAGACAGAACTCGTCGTTGCCTGGAACCAGCCCATGATCAAGTTAGGCGATGACTACATCTTTGGCGCATCGGCATCTAAGAACCACATCACCATTGCTCCGTGGAGCACCGATGTTCTAGATGCTTTTCGCGATCAGATGCCGCACCTAAAGCTGAACAAGAAGACCATCGTGATTCCCAGCGATTGGAAGGTCGAAGAGAAGTTAATCCTGGCTATGGTTAAAGCCAGAATTGCAGAGCTTAAGTAACTACTTCTTCATCAAGGCAAAAGAGGCATCAAAGAGTTCGGCAAAGCGAAGGGACTCAGATAGCGGCATCACCCAATCGCTGCCTCCACGAGCACGTCCAGCAAAGGCATCTGCCATCAACTGATATGGATCGCACCCTCTAAAGTTTTCAATGGTTGTGACTCCATCGATCTCAATCTCTAGATCACTTGGCGCGTTATGTGAGTTAAAGGCGTTCATCCCGCCCATACGTACTGAGCCCTTTTCGCCTTCGACGATAAACCAACTCGAATCTGGAATATTGCACGATGCCACCGTCTCGCAGACTGTGTTACCCAAACGGTAATTCACACGGGTTGTCTCATCGACTCCACCTTCATGGAAGACGGTCTGCACAGATAAGTTTTCCACCTTTGGAAAATCAAGTAGCCAAAGCGGTGCCACCGTTGAATATGGCCCCAAGTCATACAAGATGCCGCCACCGATAGTTGGATCTAGGCGGATATTGGCGCCATCCAAACCTGAATAGGTGAAGGCAGTACGGATGCGCTTAATGGCGCCTAACTTTCCAGAGCGAACAATTTCATGCACTCGCTGTGTGCGCGGATGCCATCTATTCCATGATGCCTCAACAAAGAGCACGCCCATCTTCTCTGAAACTTCAATTGCTTCACGTACCTCGGCGGCATTCATACCCAAAGGCTTCTCGCACAAGACATGCTTACCCGCCTTCATCGCTTTGATAGCAACCGGCAGGTGAAAAGCGTTAGGCAGTGAGATATAGACCCCATCGACAGCTGGGTCGGCAAACATCTGGTCGTAATCGGTATAGATCAAGCCCTTTGGTGAAATCGTCATAGCGCGGTCGGCATCGCGAGATGCCACTGCATAGATTTCACCGACGCTGGACTTACTAATAGCTGGATAGAGCGCCTTCTTGGCGATCATTCCCGCTCCGACAAAACCCCACTTAAATGTATTCATCTCTACTCTCCTGCCTTTCATTTCACAGAAATTCCCATAGCTCTTTAGGGGTGTCGCAACGATGGGCTTTCGTTGTAAAAAAAGATAATGGCCCTATGAGAACAAAGGTAACAGCACTTCTTCTTTCTTTCGCCCTTCTCGGCGCCCTCACTTTAGTCGCAGCCCCATCTGCCAACGCGGCGCTGACCATCATCTCCAGCCGACCTGAAGCCACCGTGACCACCATCGATAAGCGCACCATTACCTTGACTCCCCCAACCTCAAACTCTCCGGGCACTTGGTCCGTTGAGATCACCAACCCAGCCATCGCAACCGCAAATGGGTTGACTCTTACCCTGCTCTCAGTTGGTACCACCGTCATTCGCTATGTGCAGGCAGCAACTGGCGAATACAACGATGTCTCAGATTTCAGCCGCCTCACTGTGAACCCAGGCATTCCAACTATTGGTGGATTTAGCGATCAAAGCGTTAACTTGTCGCAGAACTTCATCACTCTCACGCCACCAACTTCAACTTCCGATGGCGTCTGGACCTACGAATCTTTGAACCCAGCAATCGCAACTATTTCAGGAAATACCGTTTCCTTGCGAGATGGCGGCACAGTGCAGATTCGCGCCAACCAAGCAATCACTCAGAAGTGGACCACTGCAACAAAGACAATGACCTTAACTATCAACGCACCAGCTCCGACTATCGGATCCTTTAGCGATATCACTTTATCTATCGACTCTGTCTCTAAAGTGCAGCTCACAATGCCGAAATCAAATTCAACCGGCGCATGGACTCTGACAAGTTCTGATCCATCAATTGTCGGCCTCGAGGGTTACACCATCGTCGCACTCAAGACAGGAACTGCCACCATCACAGCTCGCCAAGCACCTGCAGGTGGTTTCCGCTCTGCATCTGTATCGATGAAGGTCACCATTCAAGCCGTTGCACCCACTACTGCAGTTGGAGAATTTCAAGACATCACCACCGAACTTGATCCAGGCGCAACCAAACTCATTCCCTTTAAAGCACCTACATCTAACTCACCTGCCGCTTGGGTCTTTACCTCATCGGATCCCACAATTGCATCGGTCAATGGCCTCAACCTGATTGCCACAAAGCCAGGCACTATCACTCTGACTGCAACACAAGCAGCTTCCGGAAATTACGGCGCCTCAGGACCGATTGATGTGAAGGTAAGAATCCTCGGCAAGCAAACTCTCACAGCCCCAGCCAACGTCACCAAGTTAGTCGGAGACCCAGCGCTAAAGATTGTCTACCCAACTTCACTATCAAATGGTGCATGGACCGCAACATCGAGTGCGCCAACAATCGTTGCTATCAACAACGGCAACATGCAATTTGATAATGCAGGGCGCGCAATTATTACTCTGTCTCAACGTGCGACCGATACCTACACCGCGACTTCAATCACCTTTGAAGTTCTCGTTATCGGCACTCCCCCAACAATCGGCGCCTTTAGCCCACTTGCAGTTGGCGTTGGCGAAAAACTGACAACACCAGTTACCCCACAATCAAACTCAACGGGCAAGTGGATATTTGCATCATCTGATCCAACAATTGTTTCAATCGTCGATAACGTCATCACCGGCGTCAAGGCCGGAACTGCCGTCATCTCTGCCTACCAAGAACCTGCTGGCAAATATGGCCAATCACCGACTGTGCAGACCAACATCACCGTAAAACCTGCACCAGTCATTTCAACATTTACTAATAAGGCAATGGTTGCAGGCGCATCACAAACAATTGCAACACCAACGAGCCAATCAACTGGTGCATGGAGCTACACATCAAGTAACCCTGCCTTTGCTCGCATCACAGGTGCCACCATCACAGCAGTTGCTGCAGGAGTTGCCACAATTACTGCAACCCAAGCTGCAACACCAACCTTTGCTGCAATCTCTCGCACCTTCACCGTTACTGTCACAGCAGCTCCTGCACCTAAGGCAAGCGCCTTTGCTGCAAAGGGCGCCGTTAATGTCTACGTCAACAATGCAACGGGTATGCAGGTCATCGTCAAGATCAATGGCAAGGCTGCAAGAGTCGGCGCCAACAAGGTCACCCCTGGGCCAAAGATTGTCACCGTCCAAGTACAGGGTCGCCTCATCCTCAACAAATCCCTCGTGATTAAGTAGGAGTTCACGAATTTGGGCTAGCGCCCCAAGCCGGCACCCCTTACCCTCTTGCCTATCCACTTTGGATACACAACACAAGGAAAAGGTCTGACCATGAAGGCAAAAGCAACAGTTAAAGCGTGGAACGAACTACGCGTTCAGATTATTCAGGCTCAGGTAACACCAGCGCTCGTACTCATCGGAGTATTTGCAGTCGCAGCCTTCGGTGCATTTGAAAATGCATCAGATGGCGCCAAGTACCTCACCATCGGCGTTGCCGCAGCAACAGGAATCCTTGCCACCATCAGCCAATATGCAGCTGTTCGCGAAGCAGAAGCGCTTCTTATCGATATGAAGAACGCAGAAGAGCCAACAGCTCTTTCAAAGAAGATCGCAGAATCTCGCGGACTTCTCTCACTCTCAGCAATTGCAATTGTTGGACTCGGAATCGGAATCTTCGCACTCGTAGTGTGGGCAGTTCTCGGATAACAATGCGTATCGGTTTAGTAATAATCGCTATCTACGCGGCCGCCACGATTTTTCTGGTGACCCGCGTAGATCGCCCACGCAAGAACCCAAAGCGCCTCACAGGCCGCGGTGGAGACTTCGAGTAAAGCTATTTATTCCGGTGTGCGCTCTTCGATAAGAAGATGGCAAAGACCAGCGCAACCACGATGATGGCATTAAGCCCCATCTCATAGATTGCACGCTCAAATGCCTCATCGCTCTTACCTGTTTGCAGAGTAAGGGATGCGCCCACAGTCAGAATGTGTCGCACAGCTGCAATCACACCAATAATCAAGAACTTATCGAGCTGATAGACGCCATCGGTAAAGCGCGAAATTACAGTGCGCAAAATTTCTAGAATAATGACGATAAATAAGATGTCATTAACGCCTTGAATCATTCCATTAGGAAAGAAGGGCGCAGTCTCGATTAACCTCTTGATGCTAAAGAAGAATGCACCAATACCAATGACTAGAAGTGCAAGTGCCAGGATTGCATGGAAGATGTCTTCCATCATGTCGACATACTTAAGGGGCAGGATTGAAGTCTCTGCCAACTCATTCTCTTTTTTAGCCATATGAAAGGGTACGCCTGCGCCTAGCCATTACCCCGCGACACACTTACTTGGCTTTTAGGATCTCCGCTGCCTCCGCATGGCCGCTCGCCTCAAGCTTTGCAATCATGTCAGCTTTAACAGCCTTGACCACGTTATGTGTTCCGTTGCAGTTCTTCTCTGGATCTGTCGTATATCCACACTGGCATGCGCCCATGGCGTTCCCCTTAACTAGTTACTTACTTTTATAGCGTAGCGGCTAATGCGCAAAAGCGCTCACTGAGAGTAGTCGAACTTTTGATTGTTACGCATTGCTGGTGTGCTACCTTTTTGACACCTTAGTCAGAGGATTGCTCTTTATCGCGAGCTACAGAGAAAAACCCGCAGAGCAATCTGCGGGTTTTCACTTCTCTGCTTTGAACGCTTAGCGAACTGTGAAGTTCATCGTCCTTGATGTAGGTGCGCGATCCTTCGTTCCTGAGAATCCCCAGACAATTGAACAGCTTCCTGGGCTCACAGTTGTTACTCGAGCTTGCGTAAAGATTCCGCCAGTGTTGTCCTGAGTTGCTACAGAACCGACAGTGCAGACCGCAGGAGTATTGCTTACTGCTGATAGAAGATGTCCAAAGCTGGATAACCCAGAATTTTGACCATTTGCATACAGGATAGATCCAAGGAAGAAATAAGTGCTCTTGCTGAAATAGGTACGAGATTCAATCGCACTACGGCGAGCATTACGTACTGATGATGCAGCAACAAACGGTGTAATGACCATCGCAGCAGCGCTAGGTGCCGGTGCTGGAACTGGAGTTGGCGTTGGCGTTGGTGCAGGCGTTGGCGTTGGCGTTGGCGTTGGCGTCGCTGTTGGTGCGGCAACGATGTCAACAGTTCCCACACTTACCCAAGTTGAGACTTTCTGCCACTCATCTGTTGCTTGCGCATAGACCACATATCTACCTGCAGGCATAGAACACGAGATGGTTGCGTCATTAGACCAGATGCCATCAGTCTTGGTGCCCGTCTTGCGGTAGCCGGCCTCTGTCTTACGAGTGACTCCTGCTGAATCCACAACCTTGTATGAAACAGATTTAACTCCAATGTCATCGGTAGCTCGCGCACTGATGTCATTGATGTTCTTACATACCTGAACAGTTGCCGGAGTTACAGATCCTGAGAGAACCACAGGAAGAGCCTTATCTTCAATAGTTGAAGGCCAGACCCAGAAGTTTGGTAGCGCACCCCATGCAGAGAGATTTCCTGCAGCATCGCCTACCTGTACTTCAACGCGATATTGACCAACCTTTGCATTACATGGAATTGCCCAGTCGTTGGCCCATGTGCCAGAAAGATTTGTTCCAGCTGTGCGATAAGCAGTTTGGTTTGATACCAAGCGATTATCGAGATCATAAATTCTAAGAGCTACACGAGTCACGCCCACATTGTCTGTGACCTTTACTGACATCTCTTTCACAGTCTGGCAGACCTCAAGAATCTGAGGATTAACAAGACCGCTGACAATTACAGGCTTCTGCGTATCAACTCCTGGTGTCGGAGTTGGTGTCGGAGTTGGTGTCGGAGTTGGTGTCGGAGTTGGTGTCGGAGTTGGTGTCGGAGTTGGTGTCGGAGTTGGTGTCGGAGTTGGTGTCGGAGTTGGTGTCGGAGTTGGTGTCGGAGTTGGTGTTGGTGTTGGTGTCGGAGTTGGTGTCGGAGTTGGTGTCGGAGTTGGTGTCGGAGTTGGTGTTGGTGTTGGTGTCGGAGTTGGTGTCGGAGTTGGTGTCGGAGTTGGTGTTGGTGTTGGTGTTGGTGTTGGTGTTGGTGTTGGTGTTGGTGTTGGTGTTGGTGTTGGTGTTGGTGTTGGAGCAACTACGACAGCCGCAGTTGTAAATGTCTGGATTGGTCCAAGAAGCGGTGCTTCTCCCGCCAGAGGACCGGTGTATGCGATGATTTTTGAGCGGAAGTAATACTTGGTTCCCGCTGTGAGCCCCGAGAGGTTAAAGGTAATTGTGTTATCTATCCCGTTGGTCACAGCAAATGGAGTTCCAGTGACTTCCTTGGCCCCTGTTGCAAGGGTTGGATCTGTGCCCCAGATAAAAGAGTTACGAGTGTTGCTCGCTCCACCATTCATCACAGCTCGTAGCTGCGCTGCTGTGGTTATAATTGATGCTGTGCTGTTGGACTTAATGACAGGCATCAAGACCAAGACATTTGAGCGCACTGGTGTACGAGTAATGCCTGATGCATTAGATGCCTCAAATGCGTAGTAAAAGCGAACACCTGGAATCAAAGTTGTCGATGGAGCAGAAACGTTGACAACGCTGGTGCCAGTCAGAGGTGTGTTCGGCACATCAATAGCAATCGGAGCAATGGTCAGTGACTGTTCTCTGCCCATCAAAAGTCGCACCTTTGTGGTCTGACCTTGTGGGTTAACTGAGCCAGTGATTGTTGTGACAGTTGCCGTAAATGGAGATTGGTTTGTTGTCACGGTTGGCGCCAAACCAAGGACCGGTGGCGTGATGAATGTGCCAGCTGGTGAATATGTTGTTCCAGCAGAGTTGATAGCGACTAACTTGAAGTAATAGGTCTTGCCACCATCAAGGAAAGATAGGTTCGCGCTGACATTGAAGAAATTATCCGAGCCACTGAAGTTGGAAGGGCTAGCAACTGTTGTAATGGTGTTGACCTTAAACTCTGGATCTGTGCCATAAATAAAGCTCAAGTTTGTCTGGCCATTCTTCGGATTGACTACAGCATTGATCTTTGCGCTGTATGCGGTCACTTCTGTTGCATCAGCGATGCGCACAACTGGTGCCACAACTGGCGGCCCCTTAGTTTCAAATGAACCTACTGCGCTTACTGTTCTACCTGATTCATTCACGCCAATAATGCGGAAGTAATAGGTCACCGATGGCTTCAGATCGGCAAGTGAAACAACTGCAGTGGTTACAGCTCCCCCATCAACGCTTCCTGGAACTACAGGCGCAGATATCGGAACAGTAAAGGCTGCATCTGTTGCATACTCAAAACTAAGTGATGTTGGCGCAAAACCTGGATTAACATCGATATTCACATCTGCGGTCTGATGGGTAATGTTGGTAACGCTCTTCATTCCCACTACAGGAGCAACGACAGGTGCACCGCCATCAGTTGGAGATACATAAAGCAACTTATTGGCTGTTCCCGCAGGAAGACCGGTAATGACATCCTTCGTTGATTGCGCATCCAAATATGAAGTCACGTCAAGTACTGATGCACCAGGCTTGAGTCCTAGATAAACAGCGGCAGCTCCTGCAACGTGAGGCGTTGCCATAGATGTTCCGCTAATGGTGTTGGTGGCAGTTGCCGTACCAAACCATGCACCCATAATCGCTGAACCTGGAGCACTGATATCAACGCAGGCACCCGAATTTGAAAACCCTGATTTAGCATCGTTAATCATCGTCGATCCCACAGTGATCGCACTCGGCGCACTGGCAGGCGACTTAGTACATGCATCACCATAATCATTTCCAGCTGCTGCAACGACCACAACACCTGCATTAGTCAAGCGCTGAATTGCAGAGTTAACGGCGTTCGACTTATTTCCACCGATAGATAAATTCAATACCGCTGATGTCTTTGGGTTTGGATTCTCTGGACTTAATATCCAGTCCATACCTGCAATAACTCCTGAATATGAACCGGAACCAGCGCAGTTGAGAATACGAACTGAAACTAACTTAGCGTTCTTAGCCACGCCGTAGGTAGTTCCTGCAGCGGTAGATGCCACATGCGTTCCATGGCCATTACAGTCGCTGATTCCAATTCCGTCAGGAATAGCTGTATATCCAGAAGTTGAGAGACGATCTCCGAAGTCACTATGCGGATAGATTCCGGTATCGCCGATATAGATAGTCGATCCCGTGCCAGCGCTGCGATATCCGTAGGCAGTTACTGAATCAACTGAACCCACTGCAGTTCTCTGATCAATACGATCTAAGCCCCATGAAGGAGTCGGTGATTGAGTATTTTGAATCGCATTACCCATCACCGGCATATCTTCTTCAACAGATAAAACGTTAGGAATCTTGGCAAGCAAACCTGCAACTAACTTAGGAAGTTCTACTGTGTAGCCATCAAAGACATAGTTGTACTTATTGGTGAGCTTCCCACCAGCCTTTACAACCGCAGCCTCAATCGCAGCTCGCGCAGTCGGCGTTACCGAAATGATGTATTTTGCCTTGGCGCCTAAATCAATGGCTGATGACGGAACTGTCGTCATTCCCATCGAGAAGATGATGGCGGCAACTAATGTGGCAACGCGGAACTTAACGAGACTGGACTTACGCATATGAACTCCCTGGGCGGCTAGGTCTTTCCCCAATGCCTAAAATGGTAAATCCCCCCACTGACAAGTTGGCTGACGGTGCACATTTAGCTTTAGGTGTCCGCGAGCCCCTCACGATTTACGCGCAATAATGCTGATATCTCACCCGTAACTTTTCAGGCGTTTGAGAGCGCTCTGAAGGTCAATCATGCGCCCATATCTATATTTATCGTCAAAGATGATTGGTCCTGAGTCGCGCAGTAGCTGAGTAATCTGGCGGTAACTCAAACTTGGCTTTTCGGCGGCAAGGAGCAGCCATTGGACCGCTGCAAAGATGGTGGAAACTGACGTTCCACTTGCTGAGGAGCGAGTGCCGCCAGGCATCATGGCCTGTGCGTTGCCCGTTGCATAGAAATCTACGAGGTTCCTGTCGTAATTTGAGTACTTTGCAATCATACCCTCGGTATCAACTGCTCCAACGGCGATTGAAGCTGGTATGCAAGCAGGCCAATCGATGCGCGACTTATCAGACGCATTACCTGTTGGAAAAAAGACGGGCACGCCCATCAACTTTAACTCGGTAATCAATCTTTCAAGTTCAATGTTACGTGGACAGTAATTTTTAACCGAAAGCAGCGAGTGATGCCCCTGCGCCATCGCAACCGCACGAATATTGAGATCCTCGCGATTCTTGTATATCCACCGAAAAGCTTGAACTACGGTGGAATCAAAGACCGTCATTCGCTGCCCTCGCGCGTTGTAGGCCACAAAACGAATCAGGATTAACTTCTGATGAGGGTTTAAGTCTAAGGCGATACTTGCCATTTGTGTTCCATGGGCAATTCCAATTGAGGTGCTGGAAGTGCTGCTCACAGTGGCAGAACCCGGACCTTCTTGAAAGTTACTTCCATTGGGGCACATCGACCAATCAAGAATACAAACCTCTAGGGACGTCGCATCGCGAATGACGGGAATCGAAGTATCAAAGCCAGTATCGATAACAACAAGTGAAGATTGTGGCTCAACACTCGCCTCAGCATGTTGCGAGAGCAGAGTTGTAGCCATGACAAGGACTAGAAGTTTTCGCATGCCAGAGATGCTAAAGATGGCCACTGACATTCTTATCTCATAATTAAAGCGGCTAAATAGCTCCAGACCATCACTACCATTTCTGACTACAGATTCTTACCTGTACTTCCATGGGGCGGCGAATAAATTAACCTCAAGCAAGCCAAGCTGATTACTGCAAGTTTCAGCAGTTGTTTTGAAACTCCCGATTCGTAATTGGAATTCATCCGCATCTGAATTATCGAAATAGCGAGAATCCAATAATAGTAGGTCACCAAAGTTATACCGTTCATTGGCAATTTGTATCGTTTGATGTGAGTTGAGTCCTTTGAAGTCATGGTTCTTGATTCGTGATGTTAAGCCAACATTTTTGGCAAGTGATGTATGTAGGGTGAGTAAAGTAAACCCATCTGAGGTAGGGGAAAGTTTGAGATAGATCTCTAATTCATCAGAGTTAAATGAAAATAGTTCATCAGAGTGTGCTCTATACCGAAAGTCTGATTGGGCCAAATAATTTTTAAGTAATCGAGACTGGCTGGGGCGAACTACTTGTGGCATTTGCCACAAGTTCAATGCATCGAATTGCCGCGCAGCTTCATCTCTTTTAATCGTTGTCCTAGCCACTCTTGTTGCTTTTTGGGTTGACATTATTATGAATAGAAATGAAATAAAAGCAAAGAGGGGAATTGCGATGAATAAACTGGAAAATGTCCAGATTAAGATTGCACTAGTCATTAGGCCGGCCACACTCCTGGCATTGCACGCATGATGGCAATAAGATACTTCTGTTCTTCTTCGCTAAATTTGAGAGAAGATCCTAGAAGTTGGTTAATTAGATTAGTGGATTCGGCTTTCTGGCCCCGGATTCTAAGCCCATCTGCAATAACCAGCCATTGAAGTGGGGTGTAGTTCTGACTTGGCAAAAATTCTTCCATCTTTTCTTTTATTCTTTTGCTGCCCGCGAAGTAACGCTGAAAAGCCCAAGAATCACTGAGTAAGGCACTTCGATTGTAGAAAATTTCTGAGTTTTTTTCAGAGAGATAGTCTAAATCATTCCCCATGCGCGACATGACAGTTCCATCGTCACTGCCGTGGATTTCTGATTGAAATCTATCTGCGACATCATGTTCGAGATTTGTGAGCGTCTCGATGAGTGGATCTGTGAAAAATTCACCATAAATTCCAATTGCTCGAGGTGTAAAGTTATAAAAAGTTGATTCTCCCATAAATGCTACTACTTGATATTTTCCAGGGCGGACTGCCAAATCAACATGGAAAAATTCTGAATTTGCAGTTGCCTGCTGATCTGCAATAAAAATGAATCCATGACCAGCTGGGCCCGAGCTTGCCACATATTCTTTCACTTCAATAGTTCCGATTGATATGGGAGCAAGGCCTGGAACTTCCAATAGGAGTTTTCCGTATTTGAGTTTTACGGTCGAGTGAATTTTGCTATCGAGAACGATAAATGCTCCATCGGCACAATATGAAGAGTCTTGAGGAACTACATTTGTGTGGAGAGCCCAGACCAAATAGTCACCATCGCCATCCCCAGTCATGCATGAAACCACATTTTCACGAGGAAAATGTGAGCACTCACTTGGTAGTTCACACTTCTTGCATGGTGGGTAAATCTCTGTCGAAACGGCTAAAGCTGCAGTTTCGCAATTGAACCAAGCATGATCCGTTACTTGGACAGGAGCTATGGCAATTTCGGTTTTGCTGAAATCTATTGAGTTGGCGGCAAGCCAATCCAATGGGGTACCTGATGCAGACTCCGTCATGGTGAAAAAATAACCTATTAAACTGACTTTGGGGGCTTCCCAATGTCGGCGACTCACTTTATGCTTCCATACAGTTGCCCCTCTGGGCCCTGAATAAAGGAGAAGAAGACAGTGGGTCTTTTTGATAAGAAGAACAGTTCCAATACACAAAATACAAAAGTTAAGGCACTCCTGGCTGAAGCTATGCCCGATGTCGACTTCATCGAGGAAGCACCAGGGTTATGGGGAACTCGTAATGAGTCAGTCCTAGTAAAGATTTTTGTAAACACAGAAGACTTCCCAGACATGCCATTCGTGAATATTGCTGCAGTCACAGTTATCGGAGCGAATGACGATATCGCGCTGTACAAGCACCTCATGACCGAGCGAAATCTCTTTTTTAATAAGTGGGAAGTAGAGCAAAGCGAAGTTAAAGGAAAAGTCGATATTTACCTGGTTGCCCGTCTTTTGCTAGCCGATTTAGATGCCTCTGAACTTGGGTTTGCGATTGCGTCAACTGCAGTTATCGCAAACGAGCAAGATGAAGAAATTGTGAAGCAATTTGGTGGACAGCGCTGCCAGGATTACTTCGGTTGGGAAGAGTAAAACTTAACGTCGGAAGAGTCCCTTTTTCTTTTGGGGCTCTTCCGGCAAAAGTTCTAATGAAGTCTGTGCAATTCCTGAAATCCAATTATCTTCAGATACTAGCTCTTTAAATATTTCCACTAAATCCTTCTTGTTTTGCTCCGTAAGTTTTTCAAGATCCGCTTGAACTACTTTAGTTTTGCCTTCTAAGTGGTCAAGTAATATCGGATAAAACTTGGATTCAAGGTTATCTTCCTGGAAATGCGCATCGCACCAAATTGACCTTAATTCATCATGTGAAGCACCGAGAGCAAATCTATGTAATGCATCATTGCTTCTAATATTTGAGCCCTGCTCAAAATCATTTTCGGTCTCTCTAGTTGTCATAATTCGATAGTAACTCTCATCAAAAACTTTTCGTGCGCGCTCATGTTCACCGGTTTTCAAAAGATGCCAGCTGAGATTTGCTAAAGCGTTACCGCTTCCCAAATTTGCAGCTTTCTCAAAGAAGGGCATTGCTTTCTTGGCATCACCGAAGCCCATATAAGCCCATCCGACACTATTGAGATAATCCCTAATCTGAGGATGATTCTCGTCCAATTCCGATTCTTTCATCATCCAGTATGCAATGGTGTCGATGTTATCCTTTGTGAATTCAACTGCATCAAGCATGGCTCTTCTTGCAACATGCATTCCAGAGTTTGCAAGCTCTACCAATGTTTCCAGTCGTATTTCTTGTTTCTTTTCCTCAAAAACAGTGACCAGCCTTGCCGTACGACTGCCCTTAGGTCCTAATTCGCTGTATGGAACAAGATTAGCTCCATAGTTAAAACTTGTTGATGGCTGATAATCGAAGATCAACTCAAAGAGTTCTTCGGATTCTTCATGCATCGAAGATACTCGGTTCAAAATGCCTGTTATCGAACCTACTACTCCTCGTATGCCAGCCTCAAAGTGGTCAGATTGAAGGCTAACATCGATACCATAACCAAATTCGAACTTCTCAAACTCATGCTTGGTTGGAAGCGCTTCAAAAAACATAGAAGCCGCAGTGGCGCCAATTACTGACCAATATTCCCTAGCCTTCGAGATATTGACAAATGACATAGGTGCAGATGAAGGAGGCAACGAATTGAAGATGTCGCCTATGTTTAACATCATGCTTGGAAAGACGAGCTCTTGTTCTCTGATTAAAATTTCAAGAACCTTTTCTTGAATTGTGTTCAGGCCTGACTGCTTTGAGATTGGATTTCCCTCTTCGTCAAACTTTGAAGTGAGCAAGCAAGTATAAATCAACGCCATATCTTTACCATCGTCGTCGATTAATTCACAGAGCATGATGTAGCCCCCAAATTCAGACCTGTATGGGATTGCGATCAAATTTTGATCCAAAACTGTATATATGTATCCACACTTCTCGAAGAGGTCACAGATTTTGACCAGTGACTCAGCTTGACCCGGCTTAAGCGACTCTGGTTCTTCGGAAGGACGCCCACCATAAGTTGAGCGAACATGCGCAATCTGTGTTGAAGATAAGAATCTCGACAATTGTTGGAGTGGCCCTCTTCCAGGTCTATTCTCGGCCGCGCCAATTCCCATTGCCAGGGGAGACCACGCATGCCCCTCTCCACCTTGAGAACCCCAGAAGTTTTGAACTATGCCCAACTCCCTGCAGAGAGCGACTCCCAAATTATGGAAGCAATTCTCATCTCCAAGGTTTACCCCTTCTATCCAAGCGGCCACTTCACCGAGAGAATCTCCGTTTTTTGATGCTTGATTGGCACGATCAAAGATTGCCTGTATGGGATCATTTACATTCGTACCCGCATTATTAGATGAATATGTGGCACCATATTGTGCGGCTAGATTGTCGGGTGCAACTTTGTAACCCACTATCCCGGTGAAGTCGGACATACCGAACTCTTCAAGCAATTTAATTAGTTCGCGGTCATCCTTGATGTCATCAGGGAATGTTGTGGCGAAGTACAAAGCGAGAAGCATTGCCTCACCATGACCTGCTTTTGCCGCTTCAATAAATGAGTCAAAGAATTCCAATGGTGTGAAATCCTTGAATTGCTCAAGTTCCGGTGAACTTAGGAAGGCCATGCCAATTTCAACTAAACCCAACGTGTTACCTTCTTTGAAGTGCTTTTCATTCACGTGAATTAAAAAATCTATTGCCGCATCCTCTGTAGTGATTGGTCCCAAGGGTGGTGGCATTAATTCCCCAAATTGCAAATACCGCGTGAGCAACAAATTGGCAATATTGCGATTGATAATCCAATGCTCCTGAACAATGTAATCAGACCATATTTCAAACGCAGTCAAGTACTCACCCGCAGCCATTTGAATGTTGCCTACGCTGAAAACAACATCTATATCCCCAGCTGAAAGACCGTCTTCTATCTGCTTCTTCATTCTTGGCAACCTTGAATCATCTGGGCGATGCATTTCAAGCAACTCAACTAACCAAGGTAGTGACTTTATGTCTCCGCTATCAACGGCTTTTTCAAATGATTCCAGGGACTTTTCCAATTCATCAATATCCGCGTATGCAAGAGCAAGACTTCGCCAAACATTAGGCAATTCCGTGCACTGCTTATACGCCTCAATTGATTTTTCGAAGTCGCCAAGTCTTTCAAAATGACCGGCTCTGGCTAAGAGGCCCTGAGCTAACTTATTCATCGAAATCCTCCTTGGCAGGGAGGCCTAAGAGAGTGGCGGCCGCCTTGCTCTCTGCAGATGAATTTGGGTTTTCAACTACAGCTTGTCGAACTGCCTCGTTGATATCCAAAGCAAGCTGCGAAAGAAATTCATCCGTTAGAATTTTATTTTCAGCAAGATCACGTCTTACATAATGGCTTGGATCTACTACCAATATTTTCAAGAACTCAATTGAGAGATCTGGCCGCTGGGCAATTGCAGACCTCGTATCTGTGTCTCCGCGAATATCGTCATCCCACGTGTCATCCTGGTCATCTTCAGGTAACAGAGCATTTTGGTAGATTGATTTGAGAAAAATCTCACTGCAAGTTGGGTTCTTAATGATACTACTTCGTGTCGCAGGTGCATTATTCCACAACTCTTCTAGCACAGACATTTCGGTGTTTGCATTCCCTGCAACTGAAACTTGAACTTCGTTGATCTGATCTGAAGATAGAATCTTAAGAAGCTCCTTGGAGCTTGCAGGATTGGAACCGACTCCACCTCTGACGCCCCATTCACTGTCTTTACTTAGTATTTCAAGAATCTTTAACGGAGTTGAAGGATTCTTCGCAACTTCTGTTCTGACGATATAACTACGGTGGCCAGAAAGTTCAGCAAGTTTACTTGCTGCAAGATTTGGGTTCTCCGCAGCAGCCGACACCACTGCAATATGTGAATCAGAGGCTAGTGCAAGTGCTGAAGATGGATCTAAATTTGAATTTCTTGCAATAGTCGCGCGAACGGTATGTTCGATATCTGATGACATCCATTTAATGAACTGTGGGGTGAGGCTGGGATTATTCGCAACCAGTAATCGCAATTCAACCTGTGGGCTCAAAACACAGTATTCCATTTCTTTAAGATTTAAGTCAGCACTTGAAACTTCAGCACGTACGTCATCATCTATCTCTATGTTTCTAGTAAATGACATTGGATTTCCTGACTATTTGTACGGATTAACTCTGGAGCATCTCTTCGAGCACATTATCTATTGCATCCACCTCTTTTAGAAAGAGGTAAAGCATGGCTTTTAATTCATTTTTTGATAGGTGATCTGCATAAAGAACTAGTCCAGCTCTCACCCCATGTCGTCCTATTTCAAGGTGTTCAATCGGGGTGAATTTAGTGGTGAGGCACGAAAGATTGCCTTGTGCAGAAACAATCACTGCTTGATCAAAAGATACCCCGGGTGACTTGAGTTCAGTGGAAAATTCAAGAATTCTATGGCCATCCATCTCTACAAGATTTAGGGCGAGATTTACAGAGCTATCCCCTGATCCCACGCCCACCCCCGACAACGCGATGATGTCACCTATTCGCTCCGGGGAATAACCAAATTCTTGAAGATGATTCAATATTTCCGTCTCGAATGTGGGGTCAGAAATATCGTTTCTTTCAAGTGCCATGCTTGAAAGTGTTCCCTAAATTAGTACTTTGGGCAATAATCTCCCTACAACATCGGAGGACATTTGAGTACAACTGACGAATATGCAGCCTCTTACAAGGTTCTCATCACATGTGTCGCCGCGCGCATTCCCGTAGTGCTTTGGGGGCCTCCGGGGCAGGGTAAAACCTCAGTCATTAAGCAAATAGCAAAAGACCAAGGTCGACATCTTGAAGTAATCCTCGCCAGCATTCGTGAACCTCAGGACTTTGCTGGGCTGCCAATGCTCTCTCAGGGCGTTGCAACTCTTATGCCACCAGATTGGGCCAAGCGTCTTGCTGATGTTAAAGATGGCATTTTATTTACCGACGAAGTAAATACTGCTCCACCAAGCGTTCAAGCAGCCTTATTGCGAGTGTGTCTCGATAAAGTTGCGGGTGATTGCCACTTAGGCGATGACACAAGTGTGATTGCGGCAGCAAATCCTCCCGAGCAAGCCGCTGACGGATGGGACTTAGCTCCGCCGCTTGCAAATCGTTTCTGTCATATCAACTGGGACTTGCCAGCTGAAGTAGTCCGCGATGGACTAGCTGGCAATTGGATCAGCTACTCGGTAAAAGCACCCCAGCCAAAAAAATTGCAGGATGCACTTATCGCAGAACGAGCAGCGTTAGCTGGTTTTCTTTCATCAAGGCCTGACCTCACGACTGTTTTGCCTAAATCATCTGCAGAGCAAGGTCGAGCATTCCCGACACCGCGTTCTTGGGAGATGGTTGCCATTCTCTCAGGATGGATCACTGCTTGCGATTTAGAGCAAAGCGTTCGAAGGATTGCAGTTATGGGTTGCGTTGGTGCTGGCGCGGCTGCGGAGTACATCACTTATCGAGAAAATATTGACCTACCTAATCCTGAAGAAATCATCGTATCGCCTAAGAATTTCATAATTCCTAATCGCGTGGACAAAATTTATGTAATAGGCGCATCACTGATGGCAGTATTGAGAAATAACATGACTAATGAGCGCTGGGAAGCTGTAGGAATAGTCCTTGAAAGAATTGCTGCTGGTGGAAACCCAGACTTAGCTGTGACATTTGCTCGGGACTGGATGAAAGAACGACCTAAGGGTGCAATTCCAGACCCCGCATTATTGAGAGCGCTAATCCCATTACTGACTGAAGCAAAGATGATTTAGGTGGTCACTGAAGCATCAACAACGATTCAGCCTGAAGAAGCCCGGCTGAGAATTATGGCCGCCAAGATTATTGCCCAGGGCAGATGGCCGTATTTGTCTACACTCATTTTCTCGCTTCGTATTGTCGAAACAGAAAATCTTGAAACTCTGGCCGTCGATGCCGGATGGCGCATGTATTACAACCCTCAGTTTGTTTTAAAACAAACTCCGGAAGTTCTAGCAACAATGGTGCTGCATGAAGCGATGCATTGTGTATTCCAACATTCGAGCAGATTTCAAACACTTGGCCAAGAAGACTCAATGCACACTACATGGAATATTGCCGGAGATGCCAATATTAATTCAGTCTTAGACGAAGCCAAGATGCCTTGGGGGGAATTTACCCCCGTTCGTTTTTCGGAATTAGCAAAATATGGCGTATCTGAATCCATGACAACGGAAACCGCCTTTTTTGCAATGGTCAAGTATTTTGAAGACAATCCTGAAACCCCAAATAAGAGGCAAGATTGTGGAAGTGTCAATGGTGGTCAGTCAAGAAGTTATGAAATTCCAAGGACCAATAGTGATACTCCAGCTATCAAGAGTGACCAGCAGGAAGTAGTTAGAGATCGAGTCGCACAGGATGTCATAAAGCACGCACGTGAAAAAGGCGTTTCTTCCCTTCCTGCAACCCTTCTCAGGTGGGCGCGTGATTTGCTTGAACCCCAAATCGATTGGAGGCGAGCTTTGGCAAGTGCTGTTCGTACATCTTTGGCAAGCGTTCTTGGGCGAAAAGACTACACATTTGCTCGGCCTGCTAGGCGGCAAAGTGCAATGACCGCCCATGACCCTGAGTTTATTCTTCCATCAATGCGCAAACCAGCTCCACCAACCATTGCAATAGTCGTTGATACAAGTGGAAGTGTTGGGGAAGAAGAAATAACTGAATTACTCTCAGAAGTTGAAGGTATCGCTCGTGTCAATGGTTTGGCTGCGGGAATATCAATTATTCCGTGCGATGTTGAAGTTGGTGAAATTCAAAAATTGCGGTCACTGCAAGGAATAGCGGAAATTAAACTCACTGGTGGTGGAGGGACTGATATGGGCGTTGGAATTGCAGCTGCCGCTCAATTAAAACCCACACCAAAAGTTGTCATCGTTCTTACTGACGGCTACACGCCTTGGCCTGAATCAATAAACCCAGCAATTGAATCTCTGATTATTTGCTGCAGTGCAGAAGAGTCCTTGGCATCAATACCTGCTTATTCTAAAGCCATTGATATGTCTCGGAAATAAGTCCAAATAAAATAATCAGGTCCAAACCTTTGACTACCAATATCCTAAAGGAATGCCTCGCTACAATAGTGGCTCTCAATTCAACTTATTTGTGAGAATTTAGCCAGACAATTGCAGCTTGTCACTCCCAGTCACTACCCTTACCACCATGGGCTGGATATCAGATTTCAAGTTAAGGCGAGCAGCAAAAGCCACTCAAAAACTACACGAACAGCAGATGTCAAAATGGCAAGAAGATGCCAATACCCTTGACAAACTCATCACGGTTTTTACGTCTGCATCAAAAGGTGAGGATGCTATATCCAATACTCTGACTCAAAAAGTTGGAGAGCACACGCTCTGGTCTGCTTCTGGAATCTTTCATGAAGCAGGTCGAACACCTTCTCAATATGTTGGTGGATCCTCGGGCGTGAGCATTCCAGTAGGCGGTGGAATCCGCTTTCGGGTGGGCGCTATGAGAGGTCAAGTAATTCCTGGCGAAGAACTCCAGATAGATAAAGATCAAGGTGTTGTCATGCTCACCACTGATCGCCTTATCTTTACTGGTCCCATCAAAACTCAACAATGGGATTTCGACAAACTCCTGATGGCATCTTGCACAGATGATGAATCAGATTACTTTCTCAGCGTTTCAAATAGACAGAAGACATCGGGAGTTAAATTTCAGCCTCAAATCGGTCGTGAATTCAACCGTTTCTTAGGGTGCGCCATCATAGTTAATGAAAAAGGTTATGAAGCAGTTCTCGATGAACTCAACAGCCTCAAGAAGGACCTGGCTAGAGAAAAGGAAAAAATCATCACTGGGGGTGTTAATTCATCGAACAGCAATTTTTCATAGCGCTGACCTACTTCTCATCTTTTTGATCTTTATCAATTTCACGTAAGAAATCATCAGGAGAACCTAAATCCTCAAACTTCTTCTCTATCGACTTAGAAGCCGCTTTACTCTGTAACCCCAATAACCATCCATACTCTTTACGAGGTAACTTCGAGAGCACCAAGACAATCACTATCGCAAGCGGCCCTGCCAGATACCCAAGGACTCCCCACAACACCAGGCGCCGACCTTTGAAATACGCAATCACCATCGTGATGGGCACAAAGACGACCCAGAGTGGAATCCCTACCAGCACATCAAACATGAGATAACAGTAGGTCCTGCCCCCGACAAAGTACCTACTTCGCTCCACCCACATCCACAGCTAGACCCAACGCATCCCCTACCCTTAACTCTATGAATCGCATCCTGGCCTTTACTCGCTACGCCGTCTTTGTTCCCGCTATGGCCTCTATCTTGGGCGCCATCCTTCTCATGGTGCAAGGCTCAGTTGCCATGGTGCAAGTCGGCATCGATGTCATCAACGAAGGCACCAAGTTAAAGCTCACCATCGTTGAAGTACTCACCGCCGTAGATGCGATCTTGCTCGGTACCGTCCTTCTTGTTATCGGCTATGGCCTCTATGAACTCTTTATCGATGAAGATCTCGAAGTCCCAATCTGGCTACAAGTACATGATCTCGATGATTTAAAGTCCAAGCTCATCGGCGTCGTAGTTGCCATCATCGCCGTTATCTTCGTTGGCGTATATGTAGATGCCGATCGCGCCTCAGATGTCATCTCCTACGGAGTAGGCGCTGGCGCTCTTGTCGCAGGCCTTGCCCTCTTTAGCTATGCCACTCGCAAAGACCCATCTCAGAAACCACCTAAAAAGGCGCGTATCGAACAGGTTTGATCTACCTCACTCGGCGCAATTAGCGAACCGTGAAGTACATCGTTGTTGAGGTCACTGCGTGATCCTTGATGACCCAGAGTGGAATCCCTACCAGTAGATAGATCATGGGTAGAGCCTGGAGGGCGGGGCTGACAGGGGCTATTGGTATTTTCAAGTACCTTACGACCAACGGATTTATCGAAAGCGGGTTACAAAGATTGCTGCCATTTCTGCGCTGGGCTGGTGGCAAGAGGAAGCTCGCGGACCTAATAACTAATTGTTTCCCCCAGGATTTTTGGAGTTCAAACAATAAGTTTTTTGAGCCATTTGTTGGTGGTGGGGCCTTAATGCTGAACCTAGGTGAGCGCGACAAGGCACATTACATCCCAGGTGCACGACTCTCAATTAATGATATGAACCCTGACTTGATTTGCACCTACGAAGCCATTCAGAATAGCGTCGAAGACTTGATTCTTCAGTTGCAGGAATTATCAACAGATTTATCAAAGGATAAGTACTTAGAAATACGAGCACAACACGAACTAGAGGGAATTGCCCGCGCAGCAAGATTCATTTATCTAAACAAGACA
Organism: Candidatus Nanopelagicaceae bacterium; assembly: GCA_965267875.1. Classification (GTDB taxonomy): domain Bacteria; phylum Actinomycetota; class Actinomycetes; order Nanopelagicales; family Nanopelagicaceae; genus Planktophila. The sequence continues at coordinate 950,651 of OZ254157.1, forward strand.
GGATTCAATGGTCTTTGGCGAGTAAATGCGAAAGGTCACTACAACGTTCCCTGGGGTCAGTTAAGGAACCCCACGATTTTTGATGCTAGCCAATTGCGTTTAGTGTCGGAAAGACTAAAAGGCGCTTCAATTACTCACTTGAATTTTTCTGATGCAGTCAGCAAGACGCAATCAGGCGATGTGGTCTACTTCGATCCCCCATATATTCCTCTTAGTAACACCGCAAGCTTCTCTCAATATGCGATGGCTGATTTCGGAGTTAAAGAGCAGGCAGAATTGGCAAATACGATCGAGGTTCTGAATTCAAAGTCCGTCAACATAGTGCTATCAAACTCAGATACCGAGCTTTCCAGGGAAATTTTTGGGAGGGTTCTGAATCTTTATCAAATTGATGCTTCACGTGCTATTGCCGCTAAAGCGAGTTCGCGTGGCAGCGTCAAGGAAATCATCGGTTTGACGCACATAATTCCCGAAGAGTTACTGCCAGATACTATGAAGCTTATTTCTGTTTGTTAACCGGTAGCGCTGATTTCAATCTAGGAATTGCCATATTCGTTAAATACTCTTCGCTAGTATCGATTCCAATAAATGTGCGGCCAAATTTGAGTGCGGAAACACCGGTTGTGGCACTTCCTGCAAAGGGGTCAAGCACAACATCTCCCTCTTTTGTGCTCGCCAAGATTATTCGGTCAAGTAGCGTCGTTGGTTTTTGGGTCGGATGTTTGCCAAACACCTTCTCGATTTTAGACGGGGTAGTAATTGACCATATCGAACGCATCTGTTTGCCTGGCTTCTTGAGAAAATCAGAAGGAAAATCTCCCTCTCGCATTTCTTTATAATTAAAGGTATGTTTCGATTTCTTCGACTTCGAGGCCCAAATTAGTGTTTCATGACTTGCTGTAAACATTCTGCATCCTAAATTTGGAGAAGCATTTGGTTTAAACCAAGCTATATCATTGAGAATTCTGTAATCCAGAAGTTGCAAGGCGTATCCACAAGCGTAAATGCTGTGATACGTACCCGATATCCAAATAGTTCCATCTTTCTTGAGCACACGTCTACATGCTTCAATCCAGGCGTAGTGAAAATCGAAGTCTTCGCGTGAACCTCGGCTTTTGTCCCAAGCACCTTTATCTACACTCACTCGCTTTCCTGAATGAACGCTAGTTCCTCCATTTGAAAGGTTGTAGGGAGGATCGGCAAAAATCATGTCAACTGATTCTGGCTCCATAGAATCCATGACGGCGATTGAATCGCCAAGAAAGAGTTTGTATCTCGGATTCTTGGCAAAGGGTGATTGCTTACGCATGGGAGAAGAGTAGTTGCCCGCTCTGACATTTTGCGAAAGTAGCCCACATACACTCTTGCGAACCTTGTGGGCACGCAAGTAAGCGCCTAGTCTAAGTTTATGAAAAAAGGTGGCGTAGGTGGAGCTCTAACAGCTAAATCTGGTTCAGATTTTGAGGATGTACTTTTCGCAAAATTGGCTGAGGACCTAATTGCCAATGGATTCAAGGAGATCGACATTCAAAGAAATGGAAACTCGATCCGGTGCATTAAGTACAAGCATTCTGAGAAGGGAAATCTCGATATTTACTTCAAGGCATCTGTTCATAAACTGTTTTTCGAACCGCGAGGGGTTTTCAGCGCCGATTTTTTCTCAGCGCGCCTAGAGCCAGACACCGCAATTTTCTCCGAGAAGACAAAAACTCTCACCATTATCGAAAAGAAGCAACAGAATACGACTGGGTCGGTTGCCGAGAAACTACAAACGTGTGACTTCAAAATGCTGTATTACACGACCTTGGCTAAGCCACTAGGGATTAAGGTCGATCTAGTCTGGCAACTTGGCCCATACTTTGAAAAGCAGCAAAAAGGACTTCGCAGTGTTTTCGAGTATATGAAAAGCAAAGGCAGCAGATACTTCTTTGGGCATATTCCCCTGTCTGAACTGAAGATTTAATCACCTGCGTTGTAGCCTCTTCATATGAACTACCCGCACCTTCGCAACACCCTCAAGGCAGGCGCCATCGTCTTTGGCTTCTCCGCACTCTTCCTTCTAGTACTCCCCGCACTCTTTCTCGACCTACTCGGCCTCGACGAATCAGATCCGCTTATCTGGTCCATGCGCATGATTGCAATAACTCTCTTCGCACTTGCCGGAAATATGTGGAATAACTCCAATCAGACAGATGACTCCAAGGTCGCACACGTTGCAAAGGTGATGTGCCTGAGCGCCACAGCACTTGGCGTACTCACTCTGATGAACCCAGCAGAGTTAACGTGGTTTAGCTACCTCTATGCAGCAATCGGCTTTAGCTTTGCTATCAGCTATCTCATTGGACTACTCAAGAGGTAACGCTTACCTACCCCCCGTAGATCGAGTCTTCCTGGCTTATCCAAACAGTTCAGGTTGGGAATCTAGGCTTTCTCTCTTGGCCGCCCGTTTATGGAATGTAGACAATCGCTTCAACGCTTCATCGCGTACTTCGGGATAGTTCACTAACCACTTTTCGAGCGAGACTGGATTATCAAATTGATAGAGGTCAGAATCAGGAGCGACCCAAATAAGACAATTTTTTCCTTGGTTGAGCAAGTCAATTATATTGCTCAACGTCCCGGCACTCTTGCAATCCCAAATCATTAGGCCAAGATCAGCAATTAGGCTCATTTTCCGGTCCTTGAAAGCGTGTACGGCACTGCTCTTTGTCTTAAGTCCTGACTCGACCTTCTCAACCTGCCAATTTCCAAGATTATTTCTAATGTCATCGGCACTGGTGTACACAGTCACAGAACGGTAATTCTTTGAACTTAAGAACTTTTGAAAAGCTCTATCGGTTCCTGGCGCATCACCAACTAAAAAATCTGATGATTTTTCCATCCACTCCACTAACTTGTCTGAGATCTCATTGGGTATGAATTCCAGATGTCGTGAGCCTCCCAATACGATCCTCATGCGACTAGATTATCCCTTTTTCTCAATTGATATACGTAACCGTAAGAAAATACTTTGGAATAGCAGGCACAACTGCATTTAATATCTCAACGGTTGTACGTAAGGTTGCACCTGTTTGGTAAATATCATCAATCAGTAAAAGTCCTTTTGCATTTTGTAGATTGCCCAAGCTGCCCAACTCGTAACGAGCCCCAACACTCTTCAGTCGCGCCTGCAAACCGGGAATGTTCTTTGTGGCTGCTCGACCCTTTTCCTTTACGTGAACTGAACCAACTGCTTCCTGGAAGCCCCCTTGAACCAGATGACGGCAGATTTCGCTTTGAATCGTAGATGCGGAACCCCTGGAACTTGGAACTGCCACCACCGTGTCAAAATCTCGTCTAGTGGAGGGGAAATAGCCATTTAAAAAGTAATCTACAGAAGTGTTGATCTCAAGCATTATTGAGCTTCGCAAAGACTTCCCTGAAGATTCACTACTCTTGAATGACTCATATTTATAGTCGTGGACCAATTTCCCGTACTTTAAGTATCCGTATTCAGTGTGAGTCTTTGTGGACTTCTCTTCCAACTTCCCAGAGTATTTTCCCAAAGCCCAGCCTTCTATGAACGGTCCTACTAAGGCTTCCATCTTTTGCGGATGATTCAAATTTTTGCACGTGCCTACAGGGCTCCCGCAAGAGCATTTAAATGAAGGATTTCCAGATGACTTGATTGACATCTCTTACACCAAACGACCGCGCTCTTCAAATAGGTCCGCTACTTGTGTCCATCGAAGACGATATGTTTTGACTTTACTACTAGCGGGAACCCACTCGAGATTTCCTTTACTCACATGCAGTTCACCAAGTTTATGACCGTCTCGTTTTATCAAGAATCTAACATCCTTGCCAAGAACTACTTCCTCTGGTTGCTTCATTGAGATTGAGTGCGTTGCCATCTTGTCCCCTTTATTGAAATGTTCTGATTGGTTAAAGATAGCAACCAGGGAGAAACACCGGTAGTGGGCTGGATACCCATTCTGTAATTCTGTTTTACGAGGGGCACTTGGAATAAAACCAACCAGGCTGATGACTCCTATGTTGTTAATGTTTCAAAAGTAGCGTGTGAGGCACAGCCCATTAATTGCTAAGTCCGATACTCGCTACATCACCCGTAGATTGAGTCTTCCTCTAAATCCCAACGCTCTTTACCCACACGCTTAGCTTTACGCGCCTTCCACGCCCCCGTGCACCACAAGGCCCACACCACCAATAACGGTTGAAAGAACAATCGCACCAAGCGCGCTGTATCGCTATCTAAACCAAATGCATCAATCCCATTCACATATTGCGAGATATTTCCCGGAAAGATCGCCACAAAGAAGGCTGCAACTATCCAACCCACCACCACTCGATATCTCCACAGCACCAACAACGCACTCCCCAACGCAATCTCAACTACCCCAGATGTCACCACCACAAAATCGGCATACTCCTTCAGCACACTCGGAACCTGCGCCTGAAACTCCACCCGATTAGCCCCCAGATGCCCCACCCCGGCATAGCCAAGAGCAAGACCCAGAACTATCTGAGCAAGTCGTCTAAATAGTTGCATGGCGGCTTTTTACTGGGAATCCCTCAAACGTTCTCCACGATCCCAAATTGTCTCCCCTTCATACTCCCAATAGGCAGCCCCATGGGCAGATTTCCAGTTATAACCAAGAGATTTGAGTGCGCTGAGTGCTGCGGCGGAAAGGGCCATAGATTCGCCCTGATACAAAACTGTTCGCTGACCATCGACAGTTGCAGTGATGTTGAAATCCTTGGTGAGTCTTAAGGTTGAACCTATCGGGATTTGATATTGAGCAAAGGTGGGAAGAATTCGCCTATTGGTCTCACGAATCAAACCGCGCTCTGCGTCTTCTGGAAACTCATCAATAATCTCCTCCCGTGGAGTTACATCTTCGATAGCTGCAAGTTCAAGGGCTGCCTGCGCACGATGTGGGCTTAACCAGAAGAACTCTCTTCGTTCGCGCACTCTATGGTCCCCAAATGCATCATGCAGTTTTCGCTCTACTAGCACACAATCATCAACTCGAGCAGCGTAATAGCATGTGAAAGGAAGTGGGATTCCAGCTGGTGCATTAAGTTCGGAGATTCTCTGCTTGACCGATGTAGTAGTCCGCCCAATTTTTATCAAACCTGGCATTGCTTCGTTTATGAGTATGTAAACAAAAGACATTTTTCTCCTTCTTTCGAGTGCGGACAATAACCTAAAATTCCTTACGTAAATATTCTCATGCTCAAATGTAAACAGATGCGAGTTTATCGCTCCCCATGCCATTGAGGCCCTGGCAAAACGACATACTCATCTTTATCTAAATCACTTGCCTGCTTGACCATCTTGTAATCAACGCCAATTGCTTTGAAGTGCTCACCGCCAAAAACAACCTTCCACACCTCAGCCTCTCTAAAGAGCTCGTCCAGATTGGTCGTACCTTTGGTTTCTCGGACCAGATATACAGACTTCTCATTCTCTTCATTTCTGCGCACTATTGCCCAGTCAGGGTTATAGCCTCCAACAGGCGTATCAATCTTGAACCAGCCTGGGAGCTTTATGAATAGGTCTACGTCCTCTCTTGCTTCCAAGCCCTTGGCAAATTCTCGTTCGATTCCTGAATCGACGGAGATATATTCGTAAATACTCTTTGTGACCTTTTCAAGGGAACTCTCATAAGCCTTAGTGATTCTGGTGGAAAAGAATCCCATATTCCACAAAGCTTCATCCGACTGGCCCTTAATAGGTTGATATTGAATCCCGTCATAATCTTTGAGGGTAGCGGCGAGGGCTCCGTACAGTGAAGACTTAACTTGATCGAGAAATTGCACCGGATTTTTGCGTGCTTCTTCCAATCTTCCACTTTCTGAAATCACACGAAAGATAGTTGATCGTGACAAAGGCGTAACTGAGGATAGCTCTCCCAAAATATCTGGAAACCCAATTTCTACATTCAGAGATTTGGCTGACTTGACGCTAACTGCACCCTCAACAATTCCCTTCTCAGGAGATATCTCACCTATTCCATGCTTTGAAACATTAAATTTGAGTTCAGAAATTGGTTCGCAATTTTTCAAGCGGCGGACAGCTTCGCTCACATACACGTCAGTCGAAAAGTCAAGACTATATCGCGTACGCAGCGCAATTCGGTTCCAGAGATCTTGAAACCCTGGAATCTTCCAAAATTCATCTTTTGGAACCAAATCCACGCGTTCGCGCTTGTTTCTTACCATATCGGCGAACTCGATTCCATTTTCCTCTCTCAATTCTTTCTGAAGAGATGCAGCGAATGCCTCAAAAGTTTCTGTTGCGACGATGGTCAAATGGTTGACTTCTTCGACTCTACAGCGCTCACCATTGGCCATAACTGGAAGCCGCAATCCTCGCCCTATCTGCTGCCTGCGACGAACATCAGATTGAGACTCCTGGAGGTTGCAAATCGTGAAGACATTAGGATTGTCCCAACCTTCAGAAAGTGCGGAGTGAGAGAAGACAAAACGCACGGGGACATCAAACGACAACAATTTCTGCTTACTACGCATAATCAAGTCGTAAGCTTCTTCATCCTCCTTATTACCTTTTCCCTCTCTCGAATCCTTCAATCCTTGCTTAGTGGAGGCAAAATAACCATTGTGTGCATCTTTTGAACTTGGCATCTCCAAATTGCGATATTTTCTAATTTTAGAAACACTTTCATACTCTTCTTCAAACCAAACTCGAAACTTAGAATCTTCATTCGCATAATTTACGACTCTATCAATGAAGAAAAGCGTCAAAGGTTTAGTGGGGTAAATCTCACCTAAATCAGCCTTCTGCTTTAAGAGTAACTCAGTGTCAAAGTGATCCTGGACTGTCGATCTAATTTGTGCTCTTTGCCAGAGATCTTTGTCGACACCCGTGTTGGAGCCAACCCTTAGGATTCTTCCATTCGAAAATTGAATCTTCGCAGGTTCAAATTCCGTCTGAGCATATATATCTTCAACAACCCAATCCTCATAAATCTGGGAACCGGTGACTAACTGTAAATCAGAATTTCTGGAAACTGAAAACTGTTTGAGTGAACCATTTTTTGATAAACCCAAAGTGGCCGTAACTGAACCTGCTGTTGAGGTAATCTTTCGCACTTCAATATAAGGAACGTTCAGGTTCAAGTCTGCATTCATTGAAAGCACATCAATTCGCTTCACTAAGCCTAATTCGTAAGCATCAACCGGAGACAATCGATAAACCAGGTGATGCAGCTCTTTATGTGTCGCCGAATACCTTAATCGTAAAAGAGGATTTAGCTCAGCAATTGATTCCTTAGCCAAATCCGAAGCCAACTTTTGCGGTTCATCCATAATCACTACCGGTCTTACCGCTTTGATAAAATCTATCGGCGCTCTTCCCCCTAAGGCATCCACCTTTTTGTGTATAATATTTTCGTCTTTGTTAAAAGCAGCGATATTAATTATGAGAATTTGCAGGTGAGCTGAGCTCGCAAACTGTCGAAGTCGATTCACATTTTTCGAATCATAAACGTAACTGTCGTACTGAATTCCAGAATACATCTCCTTGAAATGTTCCTTGGTCAGATCTAAAGTTGAGATCACTCCCTCTCTGATCGCAACAGTTGGCACAACAATCACATATTTGCTTATGCCATACCTGAGATAGAGCTCTATTGCAGTTCTGATGTAAACGTATGTTTTACCCGTTCCAGTTTCCATCTCGATCGAAAAATCAATAGGCCACTCTTCGGGTTCAATTCTTGCTATTAAGTCAGAAGGGATTACATCGCTAATTTCCCCAGTAGATTTGACTCTCTTTCTACGCTGAACCTTGTCCAGGTTTGAAATCAGCAGCTCCCGGCCAATATCCAATCTATTGGTGAATAGAAGTTGCTCAAATAGAACAGCCTCAGATCCCTCGTCTACAACAGCAACTGTGCCCTCATTGGCCCCCACAAAAAGATCAACAACCGAGGCAATAGCCTCCTCCTGAAATGCTTGATTCGAGTCAAACTTAATATCAACAGACATCTAAACGGTTTTCATCGTGATATTTGCCTTTTTGCAGGCAAAGTAGGTATTGGCTTTGAGAGCATCTTTGCCCTCAAAAGCATCCTCGAGAAAAATCAATGTGTGGATGTTGCCAATTTCTAATATTGCTTCGACTGATTCTTTACTTAAATCTAATCCCACAACAACGGTTACATTGTTTGCAATTACTACTTCAAGTGCGCCAAGAGTCTGACGTTTCCATGGTGCATCCAGCTTTACCCCATTCTTTAGAAGAATCTCACTTGCTATGTTTTCAACATTAATATCCGAGACAAGTGTTTTGGAAAAGAGTTGGTCTGTGTCTCCATCATGCTTGAGATTATGATGGATAAAGTTGGAGCTTCCAAGTTTAAAACATCTCAATCCCCTATCCCTAGCTGATACATTTTCTTCAAATACCTTACTTATTCTGTATCTTGTAATCTCGGATACGGTGTTGAAGCCCTTTTTGCGAGCCTCGGAATTCGAATTAGTTTCTTCATTTATATTCACTAAAATGAATCTCCGGCTTAATGAATCTAGCTCATTTTGAAGAACTACTGCGTGACCCGTCGTTCCTGATCCTGCAAAAAAGTCTAAGACTAAATCTCCTTCAGACGTACAACTAGCAATCAACTGTCGGACAAGTTCTGTTGGTTTAGGCGTATCAAACGGAACACCCATTTTAGTCAAAAGAGCATCATCACTGCCACCATATGGAAAAATCGACGAAAGTGCCGCCGACATGTAATCTTTCAACTTATATATTCTCCGGGGCTGAGTTCTCTCGTCCTTGCCGAAGGCAATCTCGCCAGCTGCCAATAGTTTTTTCATTGTTTCACTTGGATTTCTCCAACCACGTTCAGGCATCGCACATGGTTTGTTTGTTTTGGGATGAATCAAGGGAATCAAATAGTCCGACGGAGGCGTTTTCTTATTCGGCCAAGCCATAGAAACTAGTTGGTAAACGTCTCCGTTCTCATCAATTTGGTTGTAGGCCAACTCACCGCCACTAAAGGGTTGCTTAGATAGCCATTCGCGGTATTCACTTCGGACATCCTCAATTGTATTTATCCGGGTAATTTCTTCTAAATTCTGTATCTTTATGTTGAATTGTGTAATGGCTGTCTTCACGACTTCTGGAAGAGATGGTTTACCTATTGAACTGTATAGGTCTGCCGCCTTATTGAGCATTATCTGTGCAGACGATTTGATAATCGAGAATCCCTGCTGTTCGAGAAAAACATCGATACTTCGCGCATATGCAAGTAAATATTCATGCTGAGACGAAATCCCATTAGAGTCACCTTTCGGGTTCCTTTTATCCCATACAAGGACGCCAAGTGAATTTTCCTTGCCAAAGATTTCGTCTAGCAAGAGTTGCAAGTTTGCCTGCTCGTGCTCATCTATATGAATCAGAATTAATCCATCTTGGGTCAACAAATTTCGCGCCAAAAGCATTCGCGGATACATCATGCTAAGCCATTTACTACTTTTTCTCCCAGAAGAATCGGTTTTTGCCCTTAATCGATTGCCATCACCGTCTAGCTGTCCAGTTACTTCTAGATAATGTCTAACTGGGTCTGAGAAGTCATCGTTATAAACAAAATCACTTCCCGTGTTGTATGGGGGATCAATGTAAATCAATTTGACTTGATCGTTATAGGCTTTTTGTAGCAACTTCAAGACTTCAAGATTATCTCCTTCAATCAAGACATTCTCGGCACTATCCCAACTCAAGGATTCTTTGAGCCGAGGGGCCAAGGCGGCCATAGATTTCATCTGATTTGCGGCGACTGCATCTTTTTTGCCCGCCCAAATTAGACCGAAACCCTCTTCGTTGGCCGAGGCACCTACAACGGGGATTCCGACTTCTGCGGACAATCGACTTGCATCGATAACGCCATCAGCAAATACTCCGGGAAGAATCGATTTGAGTTGCTCGAGCTTTGCCTTTTCAGGGCTTTCCGTCTCTGTGTTCATTCTTTCAACGTCGGACATGGAGCCTTTCCCCTTTGCTTATTGATCGAAGCCTAATCAAGCTATCTGACATCTGCCACCAAGTCCCCAGCGAAAAGGTTCCAATAGGTACCGGATTGAAGAAATCCAAGGCAGAATCACCGAGTGGCTACTCCTCCGACCAATTTTGATATCCCAGTCCTCGAGGGCGATTCAGCTGCTGCTGTAGGTCACCGTGGTGGGCATATCCAGATAATTGCGAGTGCTGGCTCAGGCAAGACGGAGACTGTATCCCAGCGAATCGCCAAGCTCGTAGCTGAAGGAGTGGAACCGGCTGAAATTGTCGCGTTTACATTTACTGAGAAGGCTGCTGCCGAGCTTAAGTCAAGAATCAGAGATAGGGTCGAAGTATTCGCCGGTCAAGCGGCAGCTGACAAACTCGGAAATATGTACGTAGGTACTATCCATGGTTTTTGTTTTCAGCTACTTACTAAATATGTTGGAAAGTATGAATCTTATGACGTTATGGATGAAAATCAACTGGCAGCCTTTATTCAACGTCAGTCTCACTTCTTGAAAGTTAAAGAGCTTGATCCTGATGGCCGACTTTTCAAGGGAATTACTCGATTTAGAGAAAATTTGGATGTTGTAGAGAATGAAATGCTTGCGACTGATTCACTGCCAGATAATCTCAAGTTCAGCATTGAGCGTTTTTATGAAATGACTGATGAATATCGTTTACTCACATTTGGACAACAGATTGCTCGCGCAGTCCAGGCGCTTGAAGATGAGCACATTCATCAAAAAGTGAGTGCCGACATAAAGCACTTAATTGTGGATGAGTATCAAGATGTTAATCCCGCACAAGAGCGCCTCATTCAACTCTTAGCCAAACCGAAAGGATCCGCGGAGCTAGTTGTGGTTGGTGATGACGATCAGGCGATTTACCAGTGGCGCGGTTCTACGGTTGAAAACATAACTACCTTCTCTGAGAGGTACAAAGATGTTACTCAGTTTAAGTTGCTTGCCAATCGTCGCTCTAGACCACCAATAGTCGAAATAGCTGACAGTTTTGCAAAGACAATTCCAGGTCGTCTTGATAAAGAAATGTCCTCCGCTCGATCTCATAACGGCCCCGCTTTAGACATCATTTCTGACCATGAAAATGAAGAAAGCGAAGCGCTCGACTTGGCGGAAGCAATTAAGAAACTCGTTCAAAGGGGATTCGAATACAACCGAATAGCCGTATTGGTGCGCGGGCGGGCCTCATATCCAGCAATTCTGAAGGCGTTTGAAGCTCATGCAATTCCCGTACAACCTGGAGGGCGAACAGGATTGTTTGATCAGCCTGATGCTGATTTCTTGGGAAGAATCTTTGCCTGGATTGCCGACTTTGAGTGGCGGAAGCGATATGAATTCACTAGAGAAAAAGTCACGCTTGTAGATCTTGAGATTCTTGCAAAGAATATTTATAAGCTTAACGACAGTAAATGGAAGTCTGTCGAAAGTTATCTCACTAATTTGAAGAAGCTTGTAGGAACAGACTCGAGAAAACTTTCTCTGATTACTGATATTTACGAGATTACGGCACTTCTGGGCATTGCAGACTGGGATGTTAAAGACCCTGTTCTTGCGTCACGACTTGGGACAATAGCTAGATTCCAAGGTTTTGTTGCAGACTTTGAATCAGTCCAAAAACGCTCACGCCAGAACCCCGAGGACCCAGAGCAACAAATTGGGGCTGCAGATCAGGGTGCCTACTACTTCAAGAACCTGGCTTCACTCATGGTCAATATCGCAGTTGATGACTATCTTGATTTCGAGGGCGAAGATGACGTCAAGACCAACTCGGTGGAATTGATGACAGTGCATGCATCCAAAGGTCTCGAGTGGGATGCCGTTTTCTTACCATCACTTACCAAAAAGAGATTCCCTAGCAGCAGATCAGGCCAATCGAAGGATTGGTTAGTCCCTACTGATCTATTCGACAGATTCAGATACGAGGGATCGGATGGGGATGAGCGACGTCTGTTTTATGTGGCGATGACTCGTGCCAGAGAGTGGCTATCTCTATCTGCTCATTTGAAGGTAAAAACTGGAGCCTCTAAGCCATCTCCATACATTGAATTTGTTGAAGCTAAGTACAACGAGGAGCTTGGGTATCCGAAAGAGTGGACTGAAGCAAAAAAAGAAGGCGAAAGTGAAGATTTGCAGATTTCTTACAGTGAGATTGCTGCATATCTCGAATGTGGCCACAGTTATTGGCTTAGAAATTTGATTGGATTCCCACCAGCCATCATTGAAGAAATCGGTTATGGAAAGGCAATCCATCACCTTATGCGTGCGATTGCTGAGGAAACTTCAGCAAAAGGAAGACCACTCAAGCCAATCGATATCGACAGAATTCTTGCAACTGATTTCTTCCTTCCATTTGCCAATAAAGCAATCGCTACCCGTTTTAGAGAGAGCGCAAGAAAGCTAGTTCTGAAGTACATGAAAGACCACTCGGATGATATGAATCGAGTCTGGGAAGTAGAAAGGCCCTTTGAGCTTGCCTTGCCAGGAGTAGTTGTTATTGGTCGAGCAGATGTGATTCTTGATAAGCATGACGGAAAACCCGACAGTCTTGCAATCGTTGATTACAAAACAAGCACTGATGGCAAAGAACTCGATCTACAGTTGCAGATTTATACACTCGCGGGTATTCGAGAAGGTCTCGATGTAAAGGGTGCATTTGTTCATGATTTAGGTAGTGCTAATCGCGAGGCTGTTGATACATCTCAGAAAGCGCTCGATAACGCAGTTGATGTTGTAATTTCTGCAGCTGAGGGCATAAAAAATAGAGTTTTCGAAGCGAAGCCAACAGTTCCCAAGTGTGGAAGATGCGATGTGCGGGCTATCTGTAAAGCTGCCCCTAAGAGCTAATCTATTTGGAAAATTCGATTCGCTTTCTGGAGTGCATTCCAGAAATGAGAATGAGCTGCGTGGCCTCTACCGACCACATCAGGTTGGCCTGGGGCTTGCGATGCTTCTGGGATGAATCCTGACAGGGTTTCCCCAACATGGTCGCGAGTCACAACAATGAGGGATACCTGATGTCGAGACGCCATCACGCAGAGACGACCTGTTTCTAAATCGAAGTCACTCGGATCAATAACGCTCGACAACGGGTGAACAACAATCATTATTGGACGTTGGAGACCCTGCCATCTCTCAGGAGTGTCTACTGAAACCCCACTACTCAACGGGCTGAGGTTTCTGGACATTTCACCATTCATTGATCTATGAGTTGCGCAAACACCAATATCAGTTGGCAAAAGTTTTCTGGATTTACCATCACCTAGGTCAATTTCGGTTTCGGATTCTAGGAGAGCATCAATTATCTTGGTTACTTTTATCGCCAACTCACTATCAACTTCCAGTGCCGGACCATCTTCGGGTGTAGGCAGTGTTGCTATGGCTGGTTGGCTGCTCTCAAGGTTTGCAAAAAGCTTGGCCATTGGATGATTTGCTTGCAAATTATTGAAGACTATCTTTCGCTCTCCAGGTTTTGCATACGCGTGAAAATCAAATGAGTAGAAGGGTTTAACAAACTCGACAGATTCAAATGGCAGACGTCTACACGCTGGAAGTGCACCAACAAATGCCGTTTTCAACAAATCGGGATCACCTATAACAACCTCTGGGGCTGGTTTATGAGGCGGCCTTGGAGCGGTTTGCCACCTCCTAACATCAATTGTTACGACTGGAGGAATTTGGCCGGGATCGCCAATCAAATAGAACTTTTCGCTTAGATTTGCGCACTGCATCAAGTCTGCCCAGGCCATCTGCCAAGCCTCATCCACTGCCAGTAAGTCGAATGGTTCAGGATCTCGCACGGTAGTCCATTTAGCGGTAGTCGAGATATAGAGTCCCGGTTCTCTTCCTAGACTATTGGCATCTGTTTCCCAGTAAATGGTAGGCGGAAAATCTGCAGGAGCGACACTGCTTCTACTTCCTAGTCGAATTGCTGGCAGATTTGAATAGTCTTTTGACCACCGATGAGCAATGTCATCAGCCTGTCGATTAGTCTGTGCCGCTAGAGCCACACATTTTCCGGCTTGAACTAGTTGCGCCACTACAGTCAGGAGCATGTGAGTTTTGCCAGAACCAGGCGGGGCTTGAACTAGAGCGAGTTTTCGATCCGATAGTAATTCGCTTACCAAACTCTTCTCGAGAGACTTATACATCTCGTCTAGATTAATCATAATTTGCCACCCGTTAGCTGAGTGATGTCATCAACAATTGTTGGTTCAATTTTTGCAGGGGCCGAACCGTGAGTGAGCCATGCGCCTGGTCCGCCCGCAGCATTCCAAACAGCTCTACTCTTGCTCTTATCGAATTCGCTGCCATCCTTGGGTACAAACATGAGGGCATGACCTACCCATTCAGGGTCTACCGGACGTGCGGCAAGAGGATGCTCGAGTGGGACAGTTTTTCTCTCAGTCCATTCGACAACAATCTCTAAACTTGCTGCATCAATAATGTCAACGGATCGAACCAGAATTCCGTGAAGTGCTTCAGCCAGAGGTGAGTATCTTTCTCCTTCTCGAATTCGGAGTTTCTCACCAACTTGAACCCGAAGTTTCCAAATCGGCGTAGTTGTGCGCCCAGTGCCAGCGTTTTGTACTGAGATAACTTCGGCCATGAAAGCTTTTCCAGAGGCTAGCGCTTCTGCTTGAAGCTCCTCGTCATAATGAACAAGTTTTGCGATGTAGGCAGTATCTGCTGCAGTCATGACGAAGTAATTTGATGCTGCAGCTGATCCATGAAAGTCAGTCTCTGGATGCTGTGTGTATGCAGGACCCATATCCGGATCTTGCATGTTTTCTTCAATTCTTTGGAATTGTGAGTAGAAACTCTGCAGTGTGGAATTTGTTAGCTCATCAACCCCCGCATTGACCTCTCGGGTATCGTTGGAGATAACTTGATAGGCACGCTTTACCAACTGCCAACGTCGAAGAACTTCAGGTGCAAGATTGTTGGCAATCTGTAGGTCTATTGAATCTGTCTCCTTGCCTTCGGCAGCTTGATCGATTCTTCTTTGTATCAACGGTGCAAAAATCTTGTTGTCCAGCTCTGGATCCAGAGTTGGCGAGTCACGAATCTCTGCTGCTTTGCGCACTGCTAGGCGCGCTTCTTTCAGATCTGAATGCTCGCCAAACCATTCGAGGCAGGCGCCCAGGTGCCCAAGGCTTGAGTTATCAGTCGGGAATACATAAGAGTCACGAAATAACTTGGAGGCGTCTACTACGGCCTGTTGACCTAGGCGCGTACTTTCTCTGAAGAGCCAGCCACTTAATCGCGCAAAGACCGTGAGTGGTTGGGTTCTGTCATCTCCTTTGCGGACACGCCAGAATGCGTACTGCAGGTGATGAAACATTTCGACATGGCGTGCACTCGGCACCCAAAGTTGAGGGATGCTCTCTTCGATTGTGCTCTCTTTAGTTATTGGATCCCATGTGTAACCAGTGACTCTAAAGTATTCGAGGAAATCTTCCGCTAGATCTTCACACATCTTTCCTACAGCAAGTTTGTTTCTTCCATCCGGGACCGAGAGAATCTTTGGCTCGTCATCCAAGAATCTTCCATATGCCATTGCCCAAGGTCGTGACTCACCTGCCATACGAACAAATGCAATCATCATTGGGTTCTCTTCCAGGCGCATGTGTATCGTTGAGTAGCGATGTATTGGCGCGCATGCTTTGGCTGCGCTTAATTGTCGAACAATTTCCCGAATAGTCATTTGTTCAGGGCCTCCCAATTCGCATCTTGGAGCTGCATTTGCAAAGACTTTTCAAATTCAGTCTCTGACTGTGCGCCATCCATCAATGCAATCGCGCGCGAAACAGTTACTGTTCCCAGAGCTCTGGCAGCATCTCGACCAAGCACGATAGCTCTATCTTGCTCGATTGCGAGATCTTGGCAACGGGCTGCAAGATCGCAAAAACCCCAGCAAGCTTCTCGATACTCAGTTTTTGAGTGCGCAACCCATTCAAGATGGTCCGAGACATCTTCAGGGCGATTTTTGACAATACCAGAGGCAATTTGATCTAACTTCTCAAATCCTTGCTCAGCACGTAGTGCTTGGAAAGTAAGGTCTTCGTTTGGACGAATGACTGGACTATTTGATCCGGGCCACGTAAACACTAGAAAACCTGTCGTATCGACCTTCACTGATTTCTGTAATTGTAGATCTTCTACGGCAAGTGACAAGGCATGTTGGTAGACGCCAGCTTGCGCGCGTGCTGTTGAGATTTCAGCTGGATCTGTATGACCACCTCTGTCAGGGAACACCTTTATCTCACCAACCCGAATGAGAAAACCATCTACTACGCGCGTAATCAATGCTGCATCAATAATCAATGTTGCTTCAGGGAGCATTACGCCTTTGGGGATTCTCACCGTCAATCCTGCAACGATTGCTGGTTGCTTAGCGGTGTGTTTCGAGGTTAAGGATAATAATAGATTTTTTGAGCTATCTATGGCCTGATCAATTGACTTTAGTTTAGGGCCGCCATTCATAGTGATTCGATAGTCCACCAAACCAGACTCTTCTTCCTTGAGCATTCCTGTCTTAACCAACGATGAATGTAAAACTTTGGCATCTTCCTTAAAGAGCCAAGCCTCAAACTGAAATCCACGCGTGATAGCGAATGGTGACTGTCCAAATTCTGGGTTGTAACCAATCGACTTCGCTACTTCGCTCATTTTGACATTTAGCACTGCACTGAGTGAGTTCGCTTCGCATTGAGGATTCTTAACCCACTGCTCAAATCTTCCACGAGTATTGCGGCTATCTTCAATACCAAGCTCATTTAACTCTGGCACAATCAATTACCCCTTAGTTTCTCAACAAGTAGTAAAGCATCACTCTCTGACAGAACAGGAACCCCTAATTCGATAGCACGTCGAATTTTTGACATTCCAGGACTGATGTTTGCCTGAACGACAAATGCTGCTCCCATGGTCGGAGGAGTCTCTCTGTACTCCAAGCCAACCCCGGCCATGACCACGCGGAACTCTTCTTTTCCTTCATCTGGCGTACCGGTCACCACTACGAGCGTTTTCCTCAATTTTGTCACCCTCTGGAACGCCAACGCCAGTAATTCCTCGTTTCTTTCTTGCGCGTGGAACCTTTCTCGTACTTTGGGTTGTGTCCCGTTGAGAGGAACTTGGGGGTATGTAACGACTTGGGAATACAACACATCTATCTCATCCATTAAGGCTGGGCTTAATTTTGTGAGCTCTTGAAGCAATGCTGCAGTTGCTTTAGCGTCAGACAGTGCTTCGTGCGCTTGAACTAGTTCTATATCAAAGAAACTACATAAAGTAGGCAAGGTGTGATCCTTGACTTTCAACCCCAATATTTTGCGTGACCATTCCAATGTGCAAATAAATGGTGGAATTTGCCTGAGGGAAATCGCTCTCAGCTCATTTTGCAAAACGTTTATCTCATAAATCTTATTGTGTGCTACAAGTATTTTCTCATTCAGCTGACCTCTGAGTAATGGCCAGAGTTGAGCAAAAGTGGGGGCCGAGGAAATCTCAGCTCTACTTAGCCTAGAGACTGATAGTGCACTTTTGTCTGGTGCAATAGGAGCCTGAATTACACTTTCAAACTCAGAGAGAATTTCAAAACTCTCTGAGATGCTCACTAATCCGATTTCTGTTGCTCGAGCGCTAGGAAGCCTGGAAGTCCCTTCAAAATCTAGAACTACTAGTGGTTTCATTTCTTCCTCTCGGCGAGACACATAAGTCTTTCAGATTCTTCTGATTTGCACACTAGCGCGCATCGGAATCCTCCACCTCGTGCATGGCAGACCAAACCTTCATCAACGGATGAGCGAATTCATACCCTCGAGTGGCCGCCACCTCGGATTTGAAGTTCTTGTAGGTGATGTTGCTGGCCATATGGCCCACCCACTTGGCAAAGAACTCATGAGTGACAATCACGCGGTAGGGGTAATCATTCTGAGGGGTTGAGATAATCTCCGTTTTGGCGGATTCCGCAATTGGCACAAGTGACTCCTTATCGCGAGCCCGAACCATGAGGTCCTTTCCGTTGCTGACTGCGCTGACAAATCCAGTATTAGTAAATAGCCACATAGTTACGCTCCTTCTGTTTGTGAAATTGATTGTGCAAATGAAGCCCAGATTTCTGGGGTTCGTGTATCTGGCAGGTACCCCCCAGCTCCACCCATAAGCATGGGTAAGTTGGGATAACTACTCCTTAACATCTTGGCAACTTTGGCGTATCCATCTACTGAATACTCAAGGGACGAGAGTGGATCCTCCTTGTGTCCATCTGCTCCGCATGCAATGAATATGAGATCAGGGCTGAAGTCCTCGAGGTGGTGCAAGAACTCTGTAACTCCATTGTGAAGTGCAGAGTCACCTTTTCCAAGTTTCCGCTCGGATTCATAAGAACCCAATGGATAGTTGTAGACATTCTTATCCGCTTGATCTTCATTACCTGTGCCAGGGAAGATTCCTTTCTCGTGAATTGAAAAGGTGAGTACTTTCGGATTATCAGCCGTTAAGTTCTCTGTGCCATCACCGTGATGAGCATCAATATCAAGAATGGCAACTTTCTTGCCATGTTCCTTAGTCGCGATTTCAGCCGCAAGAGCGAAGTCAGCGAAGACACAGAAACCTGATGAGTGGTCATACTGCGCATGATGCTTAGCCCCTGGAAAGTGGATGGCCGTCTTCGTTATTCCTCTGAGTAGTAACTCGAGTGCTGTGAGAGTTCCTCCAGCAAAGAGTGCTGCTAGCTCAGATAGATCCGGACGCGGGCCGCGCCATTGCGCAGAGCAATGCTCAACCAAGACCTCTTTGAGGTATTCGGGTGAATGGACTCTTGCTAGTTCTGCTTTAGTCGCCACACGGGGCTGAATCTGAACTACTTCCTGGTGGCTATTGGCCATCAGCTCCAGGAATTGCTGTTGTGCATTGATGAATCTTCGTCCCTGAGTGGGATGAGTTGGGTCAAAGACCCAGTTTGCGTACTGATCTGAATGTATTAGGTATGTAGTTTTTGCGGTGTTCTCCTTATTTTACTCGTGTCATGGTTTATGAAATTCGTGATGTCTTGATGAATTGACCAAATAATTCATGAATTCTGAACTTTTCTGCATCACTTCCTCTAGCAGACGGGCCCTTACTACTATAAAAATATGGCTTGCGTATCCCGTCAATTTCAAAAGTTCCATACTCAAAATTTGCGGCTTGCTCAAAATTCGCCGACTTACTGAGAATAGGCTCAAACTTGATTATGCTCTGAATTTCATGCCAAGTTGATTTACCCAGTATGACAAGTGATTTCATTTTTTCTCTTTGCAAAAACCAACTTAAAAATTCGTAGTTTTCTTCTTTGAACAATTGTTGTAATTTTGAGTCCAGAGTTGAAAATGCTCGCGTAGCCCAAGGAAAAATGTCAGTATGGCATGCTTGAATCTTGGCATTACTTCTCCCATAGTAAGAAGCTTCAAAACCAATATTCAGGGCCACAGAAGCTGTATCAAACCACTTATAGGAGTTGTGCTCAAAATACTTGACGCACTGCTCTAAAATCCTTGATGCTTGGATTTCAGTCATATTTCCCATTCCTTGTTGAAAATATTCTGGAGAGATGCCGAGATCAGATAAATGAATTAATCGTCGGTTCGACTTTTTTGAGGGGAATTCATTACTACTAGGGTTTAGGCCAATTGAAACAATCTCGGCGTTCCTGAAGTCACCGAAAAACGGCACGGGGGTCGTGTCTGCAATTATCTCGTTTCGCAAAGTGGAATCTTGATACTTAAGCAACTTTGCTTGTATCCTGCTAATAATCGGAAACTCATCTTCCGCAATCTCAGATATTTGATTAGCCATTTGCGATTCCTAACTTTTCGATAAGTGTCTTTGCGGCATCCAGGTGCGGAGCTATCTCGAATGAGTAAGTGTCATCTACCCCATAAGCAAAGTGAAGAGCTCGAGCCATCAATACTGCAATCTCTCTAGGTGAGAGCTTTGACTGGTCGATAAATTGAGCGTAGTTGGGTAGGTAGTGCTCAGGAAAGAAGCGCCAGCCCATGAAGAGCATGGTCTGCTGGCCCTTCTCATCCAGAGGAGGAGTTAAAAACTCATTGCTGACGGCTTCAACAAGGAGGATGTTGTCGTGCTCTTGGAGAGCTTGCACGTATGGACCGTTGATGTAATCACCACCGTACGTTTGTAGAGTGAAGTGATCGGCCTTGTGCTCGATGTAGGTCGTGAGGACCTGGACGAGGTCATTGAAGTAATCTGGTAGCTCTTGCATGTGCACTCCTTCATTAAGCCGCTTGTTGGGAAGGGGATGTTTGGAAGAAGGCGCTGCCTTCAGATAAGAGCCAATTACAGAAGTCGTTGTTGAAGAGAGCATCTTCTCCGCGACTTTCACGAATTATGTTGATAGCAGATTCTGGGCTGAATCCTTCTTTAATCAGAATGAGAGCAGTTACAAGCCCTGATCGATTAAGACCTGCTTGGCAACGGATTAGAACGCGATCGCCGGACTTCCAGCGGGCGTATCCAAACTCGACTGCTTCACGTAAGCGAGCAAGATCGATATCGCGGATAGAGGCATCAGGGACTCCATAACGGAACTCCTGCACATTCCAATCAGCTGGACGTGCCCATGCATACATGGTGACGATGGCATCGAAGGGAAGGTCGGTGCGTTTGCGGTTGTTTGTTACAGGAAGGTGGATGACATCGAGGTCATCGGTACCTCCCTGGAACAAGTTGGGGGCGATCATTGAAAAGAGTTGCGGGTACATAAAGTTCTCCTTAGTTGAGGTAGTCATCACTGTTAAGTGATGGATCTGTTGGTTGATTGCGGACATTGCGGGAGCGCGTTTTGCGTGAGTAGGACTCAGTCATGCGCTTCGAGGAGTAATGAATATCTTCTTGCTCGGCGGTCTGCGCCAAGGTTTCGATTTCATCAGCTTCAGCGCGGATGATCGCAAGTGATTCTGCGCTGCGTTCATCAGTAACGGGAATCAAAGAAGCCTCACGACGAAGGTTGGCCGCTGTGCCTTTGAGGCGGCCTGAGGCTTCTTTGATTTTCCCATCGCGAAGCTCTTCAACTGCCAACGACTTTGTAGTCTGAGCTTCGAGGATCAATCGCTCGGCACGAACGATTGGATCAGGAATACGCCCTGCGGCGACATCACCAGGGACAACGTTGACGTTGACCGGCATAGTGACGGAGATTTCCTGACGAGCAGCAAGATCAAGATATTCAATGGTGATATCTGCAATCTTGCAAAGACCAAGGGAGGCAATCCCTGGAATCTCAATGTTGATAACAAAGCGGCGGTTTTCACCGCTATAGAGATCACCTAGTTGAACAACGTAGGTTTCTCCATCTTTCCAATATGGAAGTCGCTGTAGGACTTCGATAGCTGGCGCAGAAGTCATGGCAGTAGTTGGGGTGAGGCGAAGAACTGCATTGACGATTGTTTTGTCGAGCAAGTCATCAACTTCGGCGGCAATGGCACCGACAGCTTCATCGATGGTTCCGGCGAAGCGATGTGCTCCTCCGCCACCTTGAGCGAGCGCTTCCAGAATCGTCTCGTCATAACCTGTGCCAAGACCGATTGTGGAAGTTGTAACTTTTTCTCCAGCCGACTTAGTTGAAACATCAGTGAAGAACTTTGGATCTTGCTCACCAGCATTGGCATGGCCATCTGAAATGAGAAGAAGTGTTGAACCACCTGTTGCCTGAACGCGATTTAACTCGCGAAGGCCCATGAGATATCCAGCAGAGATGTCGGTGGAACCACCAGTCTGCATCTCGCGGATGGATTTGCGCAACGATGGCATGTGGTGATCTGCCATGGTGCGTGTAGGCACTACAACCAGTGCGCTGTCATCGAATGCAACAAGGCCAAAGGAATCTTGTGGTGCAAGGCGGTCGATGAGCTTTAGGAGTGAACCCTTCGCGGCCTCAAGTGGATGGCCCTCCATGGAGCCAGAACGATCGAGCACAACTTGTACGGCTTGGCCAGGGCGGGAAGAGTGCTTTGGGTTAGCTGGCGCTGTCAGATCAAGCATCAGCGTGAGGTTGTCTGTTGCCTCCATGGCAACCATGTCGACATCGAGAAGAGCTTTAACGTGCATGTGAATCTCCAGTTCTTCAGGGAGTTTTTCTCCCTACATATTGGTAAACGAAAAAAGGGGTCAAAAGTCAATGGACTTATTTCGGAGGTGCTCAGAATCTGAGCAAGCGCGGCGGGAACTTCTGCCGCGAGGGGTAATTGCGCACGGATTGCATACGGTGAGGGGTAAAACTGGAGGTAAGGCCTGGTTTGGCGGCCTTGCGTGTAGCGGGCTAGCCGGTTATCGAGCTAGTTGAGCGTGGGGAAATGCGTGTGTGCGACATTTTTACCCCCTTTGTGTTGTTGATAAGGCAATTATACCACGGGTCACTGACAAGTTACTGGGAGTGACCAACTCTTGAACCAGGTCAATTCCACAGTAGGCTTTTTGCATGACCTGGGAATCCAAAATAATTGGACTTATCCGAAGTTCATCAATGTCATATGAATGTCGCAGTGATGACAAAGCTCAACATGAGCACTTCGTCGAATTGAGAGGAAACTCTGTCGCGATAATTGGGAAAAACGGTTCTGGGAAGACTTCACTCTTGAAGGATGTTGCACTCATATTGCGACCTGATTTGACCATTTCTAATCACACAAGTCCACGTGGATTTTGGACAGGAAGTTTGATTGTTGATCATCCGGACACAAGTGCAAGAAAGAGTTCACTCGATGTATCTGATTCCTCACGCCCGATTAGGTCCGAGTATCAATTCCCAATGGGCTCCACCTTTGACCTCATGTACCAACGCAACAAACCGAGCTGGGATGTTCATAAAGATGAAACTCTGGAATCGGAAATGTCTCTTCTTTCGAAAATCGCGTTAACTCCCGTCAGGACCAAGAATTTCACAATGAATGCACATGAGGATATTCTAGAGATTGGATGGTTAGTTAACCGCGTCATCTTTCATTCTGAGGACTCACCAAAAGCTAATGCCCTTAGAGGAGATATTCGACTACGGCTGACCCAAATCACTCAGAAAAGTGAACCATTTTCGTTTGAAGATGCATTTCAAGATTTTGACAACTATCCCAACATTGAGAACATCTCAAATAGAGATTACACCGATTATGCACAGTTGCCTTTAACCTCCAATCCACTATTTGGGGCCTGGAGTCTGGGTGGTCTATTCATCTGGGCTTCTAGACATAAAGATGACTGCCGAGAGGACATTGGAACCCAATTAGAGAAGAATCTTGATTTCAGCTTCGAATATGCTCGAACTCAGAAGCATTTTTCAAGTTATTTTAATGAATTAGCTTCTGCGATTGATAGTTCAATTCTGGGGCTTGAACACCTGACTGACTTGGAAATCATCAAAAACCAGAATTTATTAGTTCCATCAGGGTTACATTCAATCGAAAAAGATTTCGACAAAATTAGCCCGGAAATTATCCAAATTTTAAACAAATGGGGGGTTGTAAACAATGAGAGTCATTCGAGACTCATTGAGGTATATCGAACCATACACAACTTAAGTCTTTCCGAAGGGTATTTCTCTGTTAACTATGCACCAGTGAATCTCACTGCAAGGCGTTGGATACATAGGGCCATACAGGTTCATCTCTTAGAGAAGGTTGAATCGGAGTACAAGATTGCGCTCTGGGATGAACCAGAGTCAGGAATGCATCCAACTGCGATTGATGGAATAGTGCAGAAAATACTTCCCGATGTGGAATCCCGTCAGATAAAAGTAATCTTTGCAACTCATTCGATGCCTCTTGCTCTCTCTGCTGATTCAATTAAATTCGCCGAACGCACTGAGCATGGATGGATTGATATAGTAGATTCAAACCAGAAGCGTCTTCTTGAAAAGAATGTCGCACATGAATTAGGTTTTAGCCGTGCAGACGTCTTGGCTTCCATAAAGAAGATTGTCATTGTCGAAGGAGAAATGGATCATGCCGTTTATTCTGCTTTGTTCCAAGATGAATTGGACTTTCGACTTATCAGAATTGTGACTCTCGGCGGTACCAATAATCTTTTATCCCTACCTAATGCGGAGTTACTCTTTTCAGATACGGATGCAAATTTTCTAATCGCTCTAGACGGCGGCGTCAGATCCAAGTTCACCTCAAACGATATGAATCAATTAAATGAAAATTTACGTAATGCTGATTTAGTTTCGATTAAGAAATCATTAAATTCTTTGAAAAGTTCTCTTAAGGAAATCAAGAGTGAGGTAGAAGGCAGAAAAATTCTTGACTTTATTGAGGTAATCATAAAACGTATGGATTTTGACCTAGTTCGAAGGTTTGAATTCTTTATGTTGAATGGTGACGATATCAGTCATACATTCCCGATAAAGCACGTGCTTGGCGAGAAGTCTCCATGGAGCAGCTGGCATGAGGTTTCCGTTCAACATCTCGCCTGGCGCAAAGAACGAAGACTGCGTGGAGAGATAAAGTATTCTGGAGAAAAGGACTTTCTCAAGTCAAAGGGTTTTGAGGTTAGCGTGAAGACTTTGTTGAATGCAGTTGAAAAAACATACGACACAGCAATGCCTGAAGATTTTGAGCGATTCAGGAAGATTGCATTTGGATAAGGTGGGCATCTAGCCGATATCCACTTACTTACTGACTCGAATCCATTTTTCCTATCCCATTTTGGATTTTAACTTTAATCTGCGCTAGACGTGTGGCCACAATCTTGTTGCTTCCATATTCCAAATGTATGGCAATCTCATGATTGTCATAACCGGCCGCAGAGAGAATCAGAATTTCTTTCTCTTTCTGATTGAGCAAGGATAAAACCGCTTCAACTTGATCCCTGCGCTGGATGATTATGCTAGGAGAACGCACCGCGTGACAGATCATCTCATTTTCCCATTGCTCATCGGTGAGATTTCTATTCGATCCCCCGCCGCGAGCTTGAATCTTCCTAAACCTATCGATGAATTGGCGATTTATTGTTAACGCAAGCCACCCTTCGATATTTACGGGCCGGGTCTCCTGTTGCAGGAGTTTTTCAATCGCTTGAGCTGCGTAATCTTCGGCTCCAAGGCTCGTGGCCTGTTTCTTGGACTTGGAAAGTTTGCGGGCAAGTTTCTGCCACTCATCCCATTCACGAGCAGAAACTTCATCTTGCCAGGTCATAATTTATAGCCCCTTCAGGTGACTGATGAAAGTCTGATTCTCTGTATCAAATGAGAAGCCAACTGAAAGTCCTTCTTCATCAACATTTGGAAAAAGAACTTTGTGGTCAACCATAGAACCTGGCTCATAGCCTTCTGGATATCCTGTATTTCCTACTGACCGTAGAAAATTTCGCCAAGGTGGGGCTAACTCTCCCCACTCAGAAAGCAGCTTTTCAAGTATGAGACTCAACTCTGACTTGATGTAGAAATTGGATTCTCCAACTTCATCGACATCCCCAAATGAGTAGAAATATAAACCCGGGAAAACCTCTGCGATCATTCCTGAGTAGCACGAGAACATGGTCCAGTTTTCATTTGACTCGAGAGTCTTCAAAAGAGGTTTGAACTGCTGAAAAAGATCAGAAGAAAGATGGTCATTTAGCGGGCATAGGTCAGGAAGAATTTCCGAGGAGCCGTCTGGGAATAGGTACTCTGACATGGAGAAATCATGGTGAAGGTAATTCCCTCCGCACTTACAAACGTTAATGGCAATCTCCACTAGATGGCTCCTGATTTTCTATTCAATCTCAGCGATATAGGAAATTGACTCTGCGCTTAAAGGAGTCATGCCTTGATAAATTCTTTTCTTGAGAAAGTCGCAGATTGATTCAAGCTCCTCGATTGAGAGCCTCTGAGTTCCGGATACGTAGCCGTGATATCTCCCCACGCGTGCATCGATATCCCAGTCGCTTTCATATCCACTTCCAATTTCATGCATAAAATCTCTGTCATAGGCAATTTGATACAAAGCTTGAATGTTTTGATTGAGTGGTGGAAGTCCTTCAATCCAAAGTAGATGTTCCTTCTTTTTCTCGTCAACAGACTTTCTTCTGACGGAGAGAATTATCTCCTCATAATGAAGTCTGGCTTCTTCAAATTCAACAACTTCCATAACGTAGTGTTGATACTCGTCTTTACTATGATAGCTGGATGGTTCTAACTCTTCAAAAGATGGAAGGGTGAATTCATTTACCCAACGAGCAATCTCGTATGCATCGCGGAGGTTATCCAGAAAAAGACAATCATAAAAAACGTGGTCCTCAAAATCATAAGTAATCTGAAATTCTTCCATATCGGAGAGAATTGAATCGGGGCCAAGAGAATTAAACTTTTCAAGAATTTCGTGATACTTACTTGAATCTAAATGGGCATACAAATTCTTCTTATACCTAAAATGGTTTGGAACTATCATCGACCATTTGGAATCTTTATACGAGTAAACGCCCCATCGACTCGAGAGAAGCACCAGCTCCTGGACTACATGATTGTGTTCACTTACAACTAGAGCAAGTCTGTCGAAGGGGTAGTAGCTGAGATTAGTTACTGTATCCATTGATTACTCATCCCAACTCATCACTTCAATAAACTCCATGACATCCCACTGCAGCCCGTTGGCTCTTCCAGAGATGAAATCCTTACCTGATGTGGTACTAATGTCTAGAGTTCTTAAGTAAAACTCTCCTTTGCGCTCCTCTAGATCTGAGAGCTTTACCTTGACCTTCTCTTCAGCGGTCTCACCTTCCGCACAATTAGGTTCGCATAGCTTCTCTCTGAAAATGCCAGTGCCTTCGGCGCCAACTGTTGCCCATTTACTCCAGGTGATTGAGTGCACCATCCATCCCCCATCAGCGCAGGTGAGCATGATCGACTCTGGTTTGTATTCGGGGATTTCGCAGTTCCAAGTGAGCACTTCAGAGTCTTTGAGGGTTGCTGGAATGGCCACTGGTGTTGGAATAGCAGATGCTCTTGAGGTGGGCATATTGGAATCGGTTGAGAAGAAGTTCACTGCAAGTGCGGCAGATAGGAATACCGCACTTGCAGTGAATATGTATCGAGACTTCATCAGGCTGCGATGGTCTCTTCGATGGTCTTGATGCGATCAAGGCGTTTTTGGGCTTCATCTTCGCGGCCAAGGGCTGTTAGTGCTTTAGCTAGCTCCTTGTTTGCTGCGACGATATCTTCCCAATCTTTATCCTCATCGAGGGTAAGGATTTCTAGTGAACGGAGTAGATGCTCCTCTGCATCTTCGTACTCATCACAGAGAAGGTGCGCTCTACCGAGTCGGTATCTTGCGTAGGCTTCCATTCCGAGGTCTTCAGCCACTTTGGTGTAGTTGAAGTAATGAAGTGCATGGAATCGTGCTTCTGGGCCGTTGTTTAGGGCCATGTAGGACAGTGCTAGATAGTTATCACACCAGCCAACGAATTCGGGGTTCTTTGCCTCTTTGCAGAGGGAGCGAGCGCTTAAGTAGTTATCAAGTGCGTCTTGATGACTGCCTAGCTTCGCGAGCGCCATTCCAATGTTGAGTAGATCTACTCCCATGGTCAGCGTGGTCGTACTTGGATCAAGGACTGCTTTTGCAGCTAAGTGATTGTCGAGGGACTTGCGCCACTCATCAATGCGATACCACGCACGTCCTGCCGCACGTAGTTCTTCAGCTTGGCTTTCGAAATCATCTTCGAGGCACTTCATCTTTGCTAACTCTTCGTGAGTTTCAGCAGCTTCTGCGAACCTTTTCAAGTTCTCGTAGCAGTGTGCTTTTCCGTGATAGAGATGAATTAACTCTTTGAGGTAACAATCTAAGCCACCATTTTTAAAGTAGATATCAATTGATGTATCTACGAGATGTAGGCACTCGATGTAGTTACTTCTCTTGTATGCAATATGGCTGAGTTCATCGAGAACTTCAGCTCTTTCTGCACCTTCTGTAGTACTGATGCGATCCCAGAGTTCCTGCTCTTGGGCTTTTCCATTGTTTGGTTCGGCGCTCACCGTTTCCTTTCTTAGAGACACTGGTGCTTCTGACAGGTGGAGAAGTTACAGACCGTCACTGACATCTTCGCTTCGGCCAGGGGTTGTGCTTGTTGCGGAGTTTTTGGGGGAAGCGGAGAGTAACACAGAATTCGAACAGGTGTTCGTATGATAATCATACGAATGAGCGTGGAAAGGGAGCTAGTAGCCCTTCTTGGGATCCACGATGACTGCCTTGGTGGCCTCGCCTACCGTGGTGAATTCAGCGACCAGGTCGGGGTGGGCTTCCTTGAGGGATTTTTTATCTAGGGATTCCGTGACCTTCTCAGTACGGGTCCACTTAAAGACTCCATCAATCCCAGCATGGGTGCCGCATGCAACTTTGATTTTGCTCTCTGCCTTCATCTTGGCCCAGATAGCTTCAGCATTAACGCGGCGAAGCTCAAGGCTAAAACCGTGAAGGAGTTCCTTCTTCGCTTTTCCTGCTTGAATCTTTTCAACGAGAGGTGAGAAACCATCGATGAGTGTGGCAAAGCCAGGATCAAATTCCTTAAATTCTCGTTTGAAGCCACGTGAGCCAGCAAAGGTGGCAGTCCCCTTCACTGTTGATTTAGTGACTACAAACTTTGAATAGATGGCAGCGTACTTACTCTTGAAGGAGTCCTCATCAAAGATGGCTTTACCTTTGCGATCTTGCACCTGGACAAAGGCTTCCACTTCTTCTTCCTCATCTTCATCCTCAAGGGCGTCGGCCAGAATCTCTTTGATGACATCGAACATCTCATCGCAAGACTTCAACTTGGCATTTGATTCTAGGTAGATTTCATTAAGGGCCTTTAGCTCATCAGTGGCCGGGATGAGTACTTCATCTGAAATCTCTTTTGCTAACTTCTCTGCCTTCTGAAGGTCGGCTGTGATCTCTGCTGCCTCTTTGGCTAGGGCCTTGGCTTCCTTCTGGACCTGCTCTAGCTCTGTGGCGCTAAGGAGCATCCATTCACCTCGGACGCCAAGGGGTGCAAACTTCTTATGGAGTAGCGTTTCAACGAGTTCAACGTGGTCAGTCTTTACGACGCTTTCAATATAGAGCTCGCGCGGGTTACCGGTCTGGTGCTCCAGAAGACGCTGGGTGGAGTCGCGATCAGCATTTTCTGCGTTCTCTCGGACGATACCGACCTTGAAATATGGGGTGACTTCCTTGGAGCGAAGGTCTTTCTCGCCAATGAAGTAAATCTCGCCTGCTGCCTTCACTTGGCGTCCCCTTGCTTTATTGCTAATTCAGTTGCATGCGTGAGTAAATCCATCAAAAATGGCTCGATTTCTGAATCTTCTGCATCATCAATAGCGACAATTGTTGATGCTTTTGATCGGCTTAGAGCTATATATGTCAGGTTAACGAGTGGTGGCTTGATACTTCCTCCATCGCGCTTTACCCATTTTTCTAACTGCAGAAGGTCAAAGATAATTACGTGCGAGGCGCTAAGGCCTCGAATTCCTTGGAGCGTCACCAGTCGGATAGCACCAATTTTTGGAATCTCTCTTCGCGCTTCCCTAGGCACTAAATCATGGAAATCTAGATTGAAATCAGTCGCCACTTCTTGAAGTACTTCCTTGACTAGTTCATATCCGCTGGTCACCGGCTCTTCGCTCTCACCAGCTTTTTTCATGGAGGGTGCCAAAACTGCAACAAGCAAGTCTTCACCTCGATTAGCACGACGTGCATCCTCAATTGCTCCAAGAATGATGTTCTTCACAAAGGAACGACGTTTATTTCCTGCCGGAAGAATTTCTACTCTAAAGTCATTTTTTGTCTGAGGAATTTCAAGGTCTAATTCAAACTGATTTTCAGAGCTCGGCTGCTGAAGAAACTTACTCTTTAACCAGTCTTTAGCATTGCCTAAATCTGGAAACTTTTCCCAAAATGCCTGAGCCAACAGGAAAGCTTTTGTTGAATTTCTAAAGGAGCGCTTTAGATGATTTGGATCTGCATTTTCAAGGAACTGCTTCAACCATGGACTTGGATGTGTTTCATCCTTAAAGAAGTTATTGGTTTCTTGCCCTTTGCCATAGGCAATGAACCACGCTGCATTGGGGCGGGCGATTAACTCAACAACACGAAAGAAGTCGTCACGCAGATCTTGTGATTCATCAATCAGGATTACGTCATATTTCACAAAGGTCTTGCCTTCTTCGCTTTCCAAATAGGCCTTTACATTTTCAAGCACCTCGGCTTCGCCCTTTATGCCCGCTAAATGACCAAGTTCTTTGTAGAGCTCCCAGATATCAAAGACATCAATAAATCCATACTCTTCTATCTTCTGACGCATTATTTGATACTCGCGCTTTTGATCTGCTGCTAAAACTTTATTAAAGCAGACATGAAGCACGCGGGCTCCCGCTGCCAGATTCTTGAGTCCAATTTCTCGCAGGATCGTCGTCTTTCCTGTTCCAGGGGCTCCTTGCAGAGAAACTTTGTGAGGCTTACCCAATTCATACTTGTCCGCGGTCTTCTTTGAATCCTTTACTGGTCTAGCCAACTCACTAGACATCGATTTGGAAATCTCAACTTTGTGTTTGGCCGGCGCTATGGCGGCCCTAAAGGCATCCACATCACCATGAACACATCGTGCGAGTTGTGGCACATGAGTCCCAAGAATTGGCTTTTCCCACAATCTTTGCAGCCCGCTAATCAATTTGTTGTAGGTGTCGAGGTCATCTTTAAAGATACACATCTCTTCAAATGCGCTGATTCCTGGGTCAGTGAAGCGAAGTTTCCATTCTTTTCGGGTGATTTCGGACCAAAGTACTGTTGATTGTAGAAATGGAAGATTCTTCTTATCCTTCAGTTTAGGAAAACGTTTAAGGTGATCGCGAAGCTTCAATGAACCCGTAAGCAACTGAGATTTTGGGTGCAACTTCTTCTGGTCATTCTTCAAGATGAATTCAGTCATCGTAAACTCTTGGATTGCATCAAGTTTCATTGACTTTATCTCAATGAGGTAGAGCCCAACCTGATTATCCAGAAGTATCAGGTCTAAATCAGTCACACCTGCTATGTAATTAACATCAAACCAAAGTTCTAGACCTGGATTTGAAAAAGTCTTCAGAATCTGACCGACCACGAATTCTCCATGATGACCCTGACGGTCTTCAGGAAGCTCGGTATGAATGGTCGCCATGGACTCACTTTATTGAATGGCAAACCAGATAACAATCGACAAGTTGAGGCTAATCGGTACTATTTCGCTATGAATCCGTTAGAACAGCTACAGGAGGCTATAGAGGCGATCGAATGGATTCATGGTGCCGGCAAAACACGTCGCGAATTGATGTTTGCAGACAAAGTTGAGAAAGACTACGCAGACGAGCAGGTAAGTGTCTGGTTTCTCGGTGCGGTTTTCAATGAACTTGGCAGTATAGAAAGTGAAATGTTAATAAATGATTTACAAACCCTCTTTGTAAATGAGTTATCAATTGAGGATGAAGACTGGCTTCACCCTGAAATTTTCCTTCCTATGGGAACTGCGATTTCAATCATCGCGAATATTGAATACGTGTCTCCCAGAAGCAAGTGGTTAAGCGATAAAAATCCGGGAGTGAGAGTTGCCGTGGCTTCATCAACAACTAATCCTGAAATTCTCTCCATCCTGAGCGCTGATCCTTGCATGATTGTGCGCACCATAGTTGCCTTAAATGTATTCACGCCTGAAAAGATAAAGCTAGAGCTGCGTGAAGATCGGTTTTTTGATGTTAGACGACGAACGCTCTATGGAAACAGAGACGCTATTCGGGAGTTCGATGAAATTCGAAGGGCAATCAATGCAGGTGAAATCGAGATTCCTGATGACGATGCATGGCCCGGAGATTGCCATTGTCGCCAAGATAACTAAAAGCCACATGCTCTGAGCTGACTCATAAACTCTGTCACTCCCGCCTGCTACCCTTTTCCTAGGTCAAGAACTAAGCGTTAAGCCCTTTAGCTTGCTTAGTACCAATCCGCGCATAACTCGCGCACGGTGGTTCTAAAGGAAGACCTGTCAGCGATGAAAGACACCGCTGGAAGAGCGGGTCTCACTTGATGAGGTCCAGTAAGGACTTTATTGCTATGCCACCTATTGATTTCTATGTGTGTACAACGTGTTTTGGACTGACATCTGCAGGTACTGGGATGCAGCGGTGTCGGTGTGAGGAGTACAAGGCATATCCCGGAGTTGATTGTCCGAGTGGGTATCACTTGTGTTACATGTGTGCGTCCGTTGTTGCAGGCGGGACGGGACGGTATTCGTGGAACGCGTGTGAAGTGTGCGTGATGTTCAATCGTAAGTTAGCGAGAGATTATGAGATTGCGCTGCCGCTGGGTAGGCATTCGCTGATGAATGGCTTTGGGATTCCGATGCGAGCATCAGATGAAGTGCAGGAGCAGGCGACGAAGGATCTGTTGCGCTCTCTAGAAGTTGCGGGAGCGATTGAAGATTGGGGGTTGTTGCAGGCCAGGGCGCTCTTTGAATCGGTCTTGTCGTGGAAGAACGAGCCGTATGTTGCGCGCAGTACGTGGGAGGCGAAGTTTGCACTGGGTACGGTGAAGGCGACCTCTCGATCTGTTGCGGCCTTTAAGGGGTATCTGCGGGTGGAGAGTTTTGGCGTGATCAGTTACAGAGAGTAAACAAAGAAGCCCCAGGCGACGAACCCTGGGGCTTAATTGTGTGCACGCCCCTGGCGGGATTCGAACCCGCAACCTCTGACTTCGTCGTAGTAGCGCTCTATCCGTTGAGCTACAGAGGCATGCAGGGCGCAAGTTACTTTGTTGATTACATGTGACTTCGATGGGCAAATCTTCATTGTGGATAAAGTTAAGGTGATAGAGTTTAAATACGTCGTGGTAGTGCTAGCTACAGAGAAACCCGCAGAGAAATCTGCGGGTTTTTGCTTTGGTGGACCTATTGACGCGCTCATAGGCGTGGTTAGGCTTCATGGATGAAAAAGACTTTGATGGTTATGGGTATCGCTTCAGCTCTACTGCTTTCTGGATGTGGCATGGGCGAGAAGGAAGAAGTGAAGGCAGATCCTGCGGCATACAACAAGTGCCTGGAAGAAGAGGCTGCGAAGTTGTTGGATGAGACAGGTTCAAACTTGGATTATGCCAATGAGAAAGCTCTTGAAGCCTGCGCTGATTTGATGTAGTTATTCGACTATCTGTAGTCGAACTTACTTCTTCTTATATCCGGCAGGGCACTTCGGGTTAGCGCCGCTGACTTTCTTCACCAATTTTCCCTTGGTGCAGGTAATACTCACCTTGGCTTTTGTCTGAGTTGCAGGCTGAAGCTTTACCAGCGCTTCTGCCTGACTGATGAGATCTAGATGCTTGTGTACCGGTGAGAAGTATCCATATGACTGTGGATCATTATCTTTTGACTGCGAATTTCCAGCGCCACAGGCATAAACATTTGCACCATTGAGACCTTGACCCAAATAGAGCAGAGCGCCCTGATACATCGTGGTGATGGGACCTCCAGAATCACCAGAGCACGCCTTGTGGTTGGAGATAACTACCTCAGATTGAAGATCTGCCTTTACATCAGCATACATCCAGGAGAAGTCTGCTGTTGAGGCCAGATTAATCTTGTTTACTCTTGGCAGCTCGCTACCGCTCTGGTTTGGATTGTTCCAATCTTTTTTGCACGGAGCTTTCTCACCTGGAGCGCAACGATCTCGATACTCGCCGTAACCGTGATAAGTGACTTCGGATTTGCCTGCGACTAGCTCTCGCTCGATATCAATAGTCATGAGCTTGGAGGGAGGCATTTGGACAAGGTCTTTTTCAAGGACATACACAATAAAGTCATTGATGCCCGCTCCATATGTACTTAACTTGTATTCACCAACAAAGGTTTTTATCACCTTCACTGCGCCGGTTGCATCTTTAATATTTGAGTTTGGCTTTCCCACCATGATGAATGTGGGTTCATTTACTTGACGGTTTCTATTTGAGTCAAAGGTGTGAGTTGAATGGGCGGCTGTGAGAACTATTCGTGATGAATAGAGATATCCGCTCCACCAGCCGCGATTAGAAGCTCCTTGAGCTTCGCTCTGGGCGCCCCAAATTGGTACAACTCGCGGATTGTCTAGGTTGATAGGTGCATCGAGCGCTGCATGTGAAATAGGCGCAGTTGAGATAAGCAGGATTGCAACAGTGAGGGCTGCTAAGGATCGCTTTCTCATGCCTTCAAAGGTACTCCTGGCATATAGCAGTTGCATAGAGTCAATATTGAGCACCAAGAAGCGGCATTCGAGGTCTTGCCAGTTATTGTCGGTGGTGGGTTCTATGGTGGTCACATGAGTGAATCACCTGCCAATAAGTTCGTTGCCTTTCTTGTCATTATTGCGGCTCCCTTTGCGATGGGAGCTTTCTTTCTGGCATGGGCGCCGGCGCAGCAGTTCTCAATCACTGATCCACGTGAAGATGGATTTGTCCCTCCGCGGAGTATTTCAGCAACTGTTGATAACACACAGCGCTCTACAGTCAGCGTTTTCTGCAATGCTCCTAAGGCAGAAAGTATTGGTTCAGCATGGGCGGTTGCTCTCGATGAGCCAAAGTATGAAAAGTATGACAATGTCTTCATCACAAATCATCACGTGGTGGACGATTGCATTGGCAAAGAAAAGTATTTAACGATTGCGCGGCTCTATGCCGACGAGGTGCCTGCCAAGATTGTGACGTTAGATGAAGAGAATGACCTAGCTGTAATTGTTGCCGACCTCAAGATTCCAGTGTTGCAGCTATCGCCATATCAGCCACAGCCAGGTTATTGGGCGATGTTGGTCGGTAGCGCAGATTCTTACGAGGGATCTGTAGCCTTTGGCTCAGTGCTTAATTACAACGACAGCCAAATTTTGATTACTGCAAATGCTTCGCCCGGAAATAGCGGTGGGCCTATTGTTGATAACGAAGGCCGTGTAATCGGAACCCTCGCAGCTGGGTTCGATGATGTGCAATATAACGTTGGGCCTTCGCTAGATGCGATGTGCGCCAAGATTATTAAGTGTGAAGGTAAGTACTACTGGGAGTAGAAATCTCACGCTTGTAAGTGCTGACCATTACAGGTGGGTCAGCGAGAATTAACGCTTCTGACAGCGAGGGCAGAAGTGTGAAGAACGTGCACCGAAGGTGATGCGCTTAATCGGAGTTCCGCATCGTGGGCACGGTTCATCTTCTTGGCCGTAGGCGGCAAGTGATTGTTCGAAGAATCCGCTTTCGCCATTGACGTTGATATAGAGATCATCAAAGGATGTGCCACCTTGCTTGATGGCCTCACTCATTACTTCGGTTGCGTAATCGATGATGGTGGCAATCTTCTTAGGGGACAGCTCTGATGTGAGGGTTTCTGGATGCACCTTTGCGCGCCACAAGGTTTCATCGGCGTAGATATTGCCAACGCCCGACATGATCTCTTGGTTGAGAAGTGCTGTCTTAATTTTGATATTGCGATGTAAGTAGTTCTTGACCGTGGCTGGTTTATCAAAGAGTGGGTCAAATGGATCTGGAGCGATGTGTTGGGCGGATGTCGGAACGTTATCCGTTAACTCTTCAATGGAGAGCCAACCAAAGGTGCGTTGATCGTTAAAGACAAGCTCTAAGTTGCGAAGTGGTTTCTTCAATTGAAATTGTGCGCGGATATGTGTGGCTTGTGGGCGATCTTTCTGGTGGATAAGAAATTGTCCGCTCATGCCAAGGTGGGCAACTAATACATAGGGGCGATTGAGTGTGATCCACATAAATTTTCCACGGCGATTGGTGCCGGTGATCTTTGCGCCGTTCAATGTGTGAAGCGGTGCGATGGATTCTGGTTTGAGTGCTCGTGGGTGTAGATCGTGGGCTGCGCTGATGCGAAATCCTGTGATGAGGTGCTGCAGGCCGCGTCTTACGGTCTCCACCTCAGGAAGTTCGGGCATGACTCTGAGAGTACTCGGGGAGTTGCCATCTAGCACGGCGTAGAACTGGGAAGAGATGTAGCCTTGGGCAATTCAAAATTAGAAAGAAGAAGGAAATGACAGAACTCTCACGTCGCGCACTTTTATCAGGCATGTGCGGAATTGCTGCCCTATCGATGGTGCCAATTTCAGCTGAAGCATCTACCTTGGTGAAGAAACTTCCTAAGGGGCGTCTGTCTTTCAAGGTAAGTGATGCAGCGAAGATTGTTGATGTGGGAAATTCTGTGGCTATTGGGCAGGCTAAAGGTGGCCCAGTTGGTTTATTCCGATCAGGTCCGTCTACCTTCTCAGCATTTTCTCTACTCTGCCCTCATCAAGGTGTAACTGTTGTGCGAAATGACGCAGGATGGTTCTGCGAAGCGCATGAATCTGAGTTTGCAAACAATGGAGCTCTAGAAGCAGGACCTGCAACTACTGCGCTACGTAAAGTGCCAGTAAAGGTCAGCCGCGGCGTTGTCACGATTGGCTAGTAGCTACTTACTTTCCAGCTTTACATTTTTCTGAGCAGTACTTCACGTTCTCCCAATCGCGCGCCCATTTCTTGCGCCATTCAAAGGGGCGACCACAACGTTCGCAGGTCTTCGGTGGGAAACCGTTCTTAACCTTCGCCTGCATAGGTTGAAGGTTACTGTGCGTAACGACGTTAAAGAAAGATGAAAGCTTTCCACACTTTTGATTGCTCACTCGAGATTCATGATGATATAAAGAACCCCTCGAGAGTGAATCCCGAGGGGTTCCCAGCTACGAACCTCAGCTAACTGAAGTCGCCGTTATCGCGGCGACTTCGGCTTTTTCTGGACAAATATCCAAAGA
Source organism: Candidatus Nanopelagicaceae bacterium (assembly GCA_965267875.1). GTDB lineage: Bacteria > Actinomycetota > Actinomycetes > Nanopelagicales > Nanopelagicaceae > Planktophila. The sequence goes on from OZ254157.1 coordinate 987,483, forward strand.
AAGACTTAATGAAAGTCACCACGACCTTTGTCCAGTCAAATTCTGGAACCATGGCAATCACCTCCTTTCACTCTTCCCGAGCTCGGGGATTGCTCGAGAAATCTCGTGCCCCGGATTTTGAGAGTGTCGATGGTGATTCGCAGCGGTGGAAGGCTAAACATCTAGCAACTTCGCTAGAGAAAATTCATTTGACGCTGTGGACAACTATTTGCGTAATGCACTTCATAGCGATGTGGTGAAGTGCGTGAGGTTGCTGCGAGTAGCCTTTCTATATGACCCACTTATTTGATCCGTTGCAGATCCGAGATGTTGAATTTTCTAACCGCGCTTGGGTTTCACCGATGTGCCAATATGAAGCTGTTAATGGCGTAGTTGGGCAGTGGCATCAAGTGCACTTGGGCGCATTTGCAAGCGGTGGACCAGGGTTGATCATGGTCGAAGCAACCGGAGTAGTGCCTGAAGGTCGTATCTCTATTGGCTGTCCATCGATTGAAGATGATGCACATGCGCAAGCCTTTGTTCCGATGATTGAGTTCGCTCATCGTTTTGGCGTGAAGATGGGAATTCAATTAGCGCATGCAGGTAATAAGGCATCAACGATGAAGCCGTGGGATGACCATTTGATGGCTAGTCCTGCAGAAGGTGGATGGCAGGCGGTCTCGTCCACTGCTCGGGCATTTGAGGGATATCCAGTGCCTCGCGAGTTAACAGTTGCAGATATTGCAGGGTTAGTTCAATCATTTGCAGATGCAGCAGCGCGCTCAGTTAAAGCTGGCTTTGATGTCATTGAAATCCACGCAGCACATGGCTACTTATTACATCAGTTCTATTCACCTCTCATTAACGATCGCACCGATGAATATGGTGGCAGCTTCGAAAACCGTATCCGCTTCTTACTTGAAGTTGTTCGTGCGGTCCGTAAGGTAATTCCTGAAGGTACTCCCCTCTTTGTCCGCATTTCATCCAGCGACTGGGTAGATGGCGGTTGGAATCTGATTGATTCCATTGAGCTTGCTAAAGAGTTAAAGGCGCTCGGCGTTGATCTGATTGATGCTTCCAGCGGTGGAGCCATCCATAACGCCAAGATTGATGTGAAGCCAGGATTTCAGGTTCCCTTTGCAACGGCGCTTCGCACAGAGACTGGAATTCTTACCGCAGCAGTTGGCCTCATTACTGAGCCTGAGCAGGCAGATCACATCGTGGTTACGGGAGAGGCAGATGCAATCTTCTTAGGTCGGGCGATGTTACGTAATCCGCGTTGGGCTTTATATGCGGCAGAGAAGTTGGGAGTCACTATCAAGTGGCCGACAAGTTTGGAACGCGCTCGTACCTTAAAGAAGTAGTTACAGCCAGGGGCGAGAATCTTTTGGCTTATCCCAACTTGGGATCGGCGCTTGTAGTGGGTTATCAATCCAGCAGAAGAGTCCATTGGTATCTGAAGATTCATCGCTAACTAATTTGATGATCAGGTCTGCAGCCTTAGTAGGTGCATCTCCCCCAGTTTCATCTACCCAATCAACCCATGCTTTGTAATCTGCGCCATCGGCGCCAAGTGCATCTGCCTTTGCTTTGATATCTGCCCACATTTCCGTGCGGACATCACCTGGGTGAATCACATTTGCAGTTACTCCTGAACCGCTAATTTCTGCAGCTAAGTGGCGCGTGAATTGATTCAGTGCAACTTTAGCTGTGGCATAAGCGCTATTGAGTTTGCCTGGTTGGTGCAGAGCAGCTGCAGAGCTGACATTGATGATGCGCCCCCATTTGTTATCAAGCATGGCAGGTAAGAACGCGCGAGATGTGTAATAGGCGGCGATGGTGTCGATCATGATTGTTTCCAACCAATCGTGTGGATCAGAATCTTTAATCAGTGCGATAGGGCCGAAGACGCCCGCAGCATTAACAAGGATATGTACTGGTCCGTGCTGGGATGCAACATCTGCTTGTAACTTGGTAACTGCGTTAATGTCGCTGATATCGCAAGCCATTGTTGTGATGTTGGGGTTGATCTCAGCAGTGGGCGTGCGCGATACCGCAACGACGTGATGGCCAGCTGCGGCTAGCGCCAGAGTTATTTCGCGGCCGATTCCGCGGGATGCGCCAGTGACCAGAGCTAGTGACATGGTGTGATGATAGGTGCTTTATTTGGCGAGTGGGCCAAGTAGATAGCTAGCCAAAGTTGAAGTTGGGTTACCTTGGCCGCGGTGCTTGCCATTAAATGATGATGTGCCATCGACTCCACATAATCCGCGAATGACAGATGGTCCACCAGGATGCGAGTTGATCCACTGAGTCAGGTTATAAACGTTGCCGTTGATGACAGACCAGCAACTGCTAGCCGAATTATTCTCTTTTACCTTTGCCATTGTGTAACCAGTTTGCGTAGTCATCTCTGGTTCAGGAGTTGGTGATGGCTTAGCGGATGGCGCTACTGCTGCTGGAGACGGAGTTGGTTGTGCCATGGGTGGTGTAGATGCTGGACCACGCAGAACTTGACCAGGAATTTCCTGGTAGCCAACAGCAATAGTGATGGCAGCACGTGCGCGAGAAGTTGCAACAAATTGATAGATGCCAGCTTCAGCTGGTGCGGTATAGCGGCCAAGATACAGATACATTGTCCGGCTGTATTCTTCAAGGAACTTGGTGCGTTCGGTGAATTTCATCGTAATTTTCTTGCCCAATGGAGAAGTTATGACAAGCTGCGGCAACAAAGTGTTCTTGAGTAAGTTCTCTGGTTTCTTATCGATAATTAGATATTGCACTTCCAAGACATCGCCCTCTTTGAGCGCAGCACGAAATGCTTGCTTCTGACCTGATTTGGTAAAAGATGCGCGAATTGCAAAGGAGACAGTTCCATCTACTAACAAGGGCCCCGCGTTAGGAGTTGTGTCGGTGGGAAGTAGAAAGACAGGTTGATGTGCAGATGCTGGAGTTGCCATCGTTGTGGCAAGGGCCAGTGCGATAGAGGCGATTAGTGTGCGGCGCATGGATTTAGGTTATTACTTGGCGCGTATTCACGCTCGTCGAGGGCCACTTGGGGCTTTGTCAGTGGTGGCTTCTACGTTTGGGATATGGCTAAGGAGACAGAAGGGTGGGGCGATGTTTAAGTGGTTTCGCAACGTGGCTATCGAGCGAGAGCTAACCGACATTCTCGATCGACATCAAAGGGTGCGCCAAGATGCATCTGATATCCGCGATTACTTGCTGTGGGTGCTCGAGCAAGATCGTATGGGTGCTGAGAAATTTAGCGATGATGCGCTTAATAGGGCGGAAGAGTTGTATCAACAAGTAGGTGCTGGTGCGTTGTATTGGATGACAGATATCGCAGCCCAGATGGTGGTCCTATCTGAAGCAACGCTACGTGGGTTCTCTACCAATGTCGGTATCGAACTTGGGGCAACAGCTACAGCTGAAGATATTGTGAAGAAAGTTGTGCAGCTGCCTTAACTATTCAGGTTTGGTGATGAATGAGATTGCACCTGTGTCTAATTCAGTTCGCAGTGCGACTAATAAATCCCGCGTAGAGATAGCGCCTAAGCCGAGCACCTTCTTGGTGGCAACGTTAGATAAAGATGTATCGACTGGAACCGCACCTGGAAAGAGTTGGTCTGGGGTTGGATCTGCTTCACGTAGTAGAGATGCATCAAGGTCGAAGACATCACAGACAAGGCGCGCATATTGCATTCGGTTAACTGCATCATCGGGAACTAAATGAAATGTGCCAGCTGCTTTGCGCGCAATGATGCGTTCGATCTGTGCGCCAGATTCTGCGGCGTTGCTAGGGGCGGTCACTTTATTGACGCGCTCTCCCCCAAAGACTGTAAAGGTCTTACCTGCACGAAGATCAGCAACAAGAGATGTGACAAAGTAACCAAAGCCAACATCTTGAGTGCGCGGGCCTGCAGGTTGTGTCTGGTGAATTCCCATCACTCCTTCAATACGAGCAATAGCGCCGGTATCAGGTGCTAAGTCGCGGATGACTTGTTCGCTTAACGCTTTGAGAACTCCGTAGAAATTAACGGGGTTGCCGCAATCTGTTTCGGGGGTCATATGGGTTGTGCCATCCATAACCCAGCCGGATGAGACATAGACAGTTTGTGCGCCAGCACGATTGGCGGCGTGTGTTACTCGTTGTGTCAGCGCAACATATGAGTCATAGGCAAAGGGGCGATCTTCTTGCAGGCGATTAAAGTCGTTGGCAATCGCGCTATGAACAACTGCGTCGCAGCCGTGTAGCGCTGCTGCAATGGAATCGATATTGGCTAAATCAACAACGGTTGTTACCCAAGGAAGCGGGTTCTGCTGGGGGCTACGCACTAAACCAATTACTTCATGGCCGGCTAGCTGTAAGACCTTTGCGATATTTCCGCCGACAAAGCCATTTGAACCTGTAATTGCAATCTTTGCCATATCCCAACCCTAGCGCGCGGATAATTCTTAGCAATGTGGCTCTATCCTTAAGCCATGGTTAACCACGGCAATATGTATGGACCAGCATTTACCTTTCTTGGTATTCCTGCCTGCGATCTAGATGATCCCAAGAGCTATCAGGGCGCCGATGTCATCATCGTTGGTGCGCCAATCGATAGCGGAACATCACATCGATCCGGTGCGAAGTTTGGTCCACAAGCAATTCGTGGTGGTGACTATCTGCCGCATGATGGTGAACGTCCCCATCTTGCGCTACGCACAGATGGTTTGAAGGATCTTAAGGTCTTTGATGCAGGCGACTTATTAATGCCAGGTGGAGATTTAGTGGCAGCCCTTTCAGTGTTGCGCGAAGCAACCGAAAAGATTTCACGTGCAGGTGCAATTGCAGTTGTTCTCGGCGGCGATCACTCGATTGCATCCGCAGATGTTGCTGGAATTGCCAATCACTTAGGCCATGGCAAAGTTTCGATGATTCACTTCGATGCGCACGCTGATACCGGCGAAGACCAATGGGGCGCACTTGTTGGTCATGGCACACCTATGCGCCGCTTAATTGATGAAGGTTATGTTCGCGGAGATAAGTTCTTGCAGCTTGGCTTGCGCGGATACTGGCCAGATAACACGACTTTGGCATGGATGCGCGATCAAGGAATGCGCTCCTATGAGATGACTGAAATCCATCACCGCGGACTTAAAGCGGTACTCGATGAATCATTTGCAACTCTTACCGATGGTTGCGACGGCGTCTTCTTATCTGTCGATATCGATGTGGTTGATCCTGGTATGGCACCAGGCACCGGAACCCCAGAACCTGGTGGCATGACATCACGCGAACTTCTGGAAGCTGTGCGCCGTATCTGCCTCGAACTACCAGTTGTGGGCATCGATGTTGTTGAAGTTGCTCCCGCTTTTGATAGCGCAGATATCACTGCAATTTTGGCTAACCGCGTTGTACTTGAGGCGCTGAGCGCGATTGCTAAGCGCCGTAATGGTTCAACCTATGATCCAAAGCAGAACTTGCTCGATCGCTAGAGCGTATCGAGAATTACCTGCACATCATCAAGGGAAGTCCAAGGGTTTACAAAGGCAAAGCGCAGAATAGGTTCGCCTAGATTCTTTGATGGCGGAATAAAGCCAATCTGCTTTTCAAGTAAGGCATCTGACCATCCTTGATATTGAGCCGCGCTCCAACCCTTTCGCTTAAATGCCACAATAGAAAGTTCTGGCTCATAGACCAGCTCTAAGTTGGGATGAGCGCTAATCAACTTCGCTGACTCTTTGGCAAGGCGAATACCTTCCTCGACTGCCTCTGAATATGCGTTGGTTCCGTGGGCTGCCAGCGAAAACCAGAAAGGAAGACCTCGTACACGTCTAGTTAAGTGAATTGCATAGTCGGAAGGAGACCATGAATCATCATGCAGAGTTTCAAGGTAAGACGCATGCTGAGTATGGGTTTCGCGCGCTAGTTCAGGGTTGCGATAGACAAGTGCGCAGGCGTCAAATGGAGCAAAGAGCCACTTATGCGGATCGACAATAAATGAATCTGCGTGCTCAACTCCGTTAAAGAGTGGGCGCACGGAAGGTGCGCACAATCCTGCAAGTCCATAGGCGCCATCAACATGGAACCAAATCTTTCGTTTCTGTGCGCATTGAGCAAGCGTTGCTAAATCATCGACAATGCCAAGGTTGGTTGTGCCCGCTGTTCCGACGATTGCAAAGACGCGGCTATCAGAGTTGGCATGTAGTTCATCGATAGCTGCTGCAACGTGTACGCCATCGAGTCTATTCTCAGAATTCGTTGCAACTTTCAAAACATCGACATCCATGACGTGCGCTGCAGATGTAATTGATGAATGAGATTCAGCGCTACAAGCAATGACCCAGCGCTTTACATCGGGGTGCGCTTTGCGCGCTTGATCACGGGCAACAACGAGGGCAGAAAGATTTCCCATCGTGCCGCCTTGTACAAAAACACCGCCCGCGCTCTTTGGAAGCCCTGCAATATCTATCAACCATTTCAGCGCTTGGTTTTCAGCGAAGACTGCGCCCGCACCTTCTTGCCAAGAACCGCCATACAAAGATGATGCGCCTACAACTAAATCAAAGAGGTTTGCATATTCACTGGGAGCAGATGGAATAAAGGCCAAGTTACGTGGGTGATCCGTTGAGATACAGGCCAGCGCTAACGTTTCAGTAAATACCTTAAGAGTCTGCTTCCCGCCCAAACCTTGCGGGGTGATGGTGTTACCAAGTTCTGCGTATAAATCTTGCTCGCTGCGCGGGCCATCAAGGGGCGGATTGGATTTCAATCGCTCGAGGCTGTACTCCATGACAGCTTTGGCGAGTTCTTCCACCTCTTCAGTAAATTCATGCATGAGGTGATTCTGCCCTATTGGGCGAAAATCGCAGCGATAGTTCTAAGATGGGCGCATGTCTAAGAACGTTAAGCGCCAGCTACCGAACCCCATAAAGCTTGCGCAGTTGATGCGCTTTCGTGGACCCTCTCTTAATCGCAAAAAGGCTCGTTTAACTCGCGCGGCCACCATCTGGGATCTGCGCGATATCGCCAAGAAACGCACGCCACAAGGACCATTTGATTACACCGATGGAGCTGCAGAATCTGAGGCATCACTCGATCGTGCACGTCAGGCATTCCGCGATATTGAACTCGTTCCAAATATCTTGCGAGATGTTTCAAACGTTGATCTGACTCGCGAAGTATTTGGTGTCACTCATCAGATGCCGATGGGAATCGCACCAACAGGATTTACTCGTTTGATGCAGACCGAAGGCGAAATCGCTGGTGCGCGCGCTGCGCAAAAATTTGGAATTCCTTTCTCACTTTCAACTCTTGGAACAACTTCCATTGAGGATGTTGTGAAGGCTGCCCCTAGCGGTGATAACTGGTTCCAGCTCTATATGTGGAAAGACCGCGAAGGTTCAATGGCGCTGGTTGAACGTGCACGTCGAGCCGGCGTAAAGACTCTGCACTTAACTGTCGATGTTCCAGCTGCAGGACACAGATTGCGCGATACCTATAACGGTTTAACCATTCCCCCAACTCTGACTGTAAAGACGCTACTTAATGCCATTCCTCGACCAGCTTGGTGGATGAACTTCTTAACAACTCCTGCCATTGAATTTGCATCGATGTCCTCATGGAACGGCACTGTTGGTGAACTCCTTGATTACATGTTCGATCCCACAATGACATTTGAAGATCTGAAGTGGATTCGTAGCGAATGGGATGGCAATCTCATCGTTAAGGGCGTTCAGAATTTAGAAGATGCCAAGATGGCAGCCAAGTTAGGCGCTGATGCAGTACTTCTTTCAAACCATGGTGGACGTCAGCTTGATAAGGCGCCGATTCCACTGCACCTACTTGCAGATATCAAGAAAGAGTTTAAGAAAGATTTCGAACTACATATCGATACCGGAATTATGCATGGCGCAGATGTTCTAGCGGCAATCGCTCACGGAGCTAACTTCACCTACATTGGTCGCGCTTATCTATATGGCCTCATGGCTGGCGGGCAAGATGGCGTAGAACGCGCACTAACGATTATGCAGGGGCAGATGATCCGAAATATGAAGTTGCTAGGTGTGCGTACTCTCGACGAACTACAGCCTCGGCACGCGCGCTTGCTACATCGCGGGTAGAGTCACGAACGACTAGTTCAGGCTGGAAATTCACCTCTTGATGAGCGTGCGTATCAATTCCTTCGCACTCTGAGAGCAAGAGTTGCGCTGCAACTGTGCCAAGTTGGTAGGCAGGCTGAGCAATTGATGTCAACGGAACGGCCGCAGATGGCGCGAATTCAATATCGTCATATCCAATAATCGAAATTTCATCAGGAATACGAATTCCACGCGCCAACAATCCACGCATCATTCCAAGTGCCAGCAAGTCATTGGCGCAGAAGATTGCAGTTGGCCTACTGTCGAGGGCAAGGAATTGTTCAACTGCTTCTTCTCCTGCAGCAAAGGTCATGGTTCCAGTAGTGATTGCAGAAATCTTAAGCTTCAGTGATTTAGCGGCGGCTGCTACTCCTTTAGAGCGATCAGCTGCTTGAGGAATAGTGGCAGGGCCACAGACCCAAGCAATATTTGTGTGGTGAAGGGATGCCAGATGTTCAATCGCGATTTCGCCACCGCGCACGTCGTTGACTGATACTGAACATTCAGTGGAAGTCTTGCCGGCTGCATCGATCAGAGTCACAGATATGCCGCGCTCTTTCAGCATCTTGATATGTCCTGGCTTCAAACTAGTTGGCGTGATCAATACACCTTTGACCATCTGTTCAATCAGAACGCTCATAAAGCGCTCTTCCCGCTGATGGCTCTCGCCGGTATTACAGATGAAGACTGCGTAATTCTTCTTAGCGGCAGCATCTTCAACGCCACGGGCGACTTCGGCAAAGAATGGATTAGAAACGTTAGGGACAACTAAGCCCAAAGTGCGGCTATGGCCAGCTGTCATCTGCTTTACATAACCGTTGGGGTTGTAGCCCAACTCTTCGATGACTTGATGAACGCGTTTGGCTGTTTCAGGCGAGACGATGCCAGGGCGGTTGAGCACATTGGATGCGGTACCGACTGATACCCCCGCCTTCTTTGCGATATCGCGCAGGCTGATGGTCATAGCGGCAATGATGGACTGTTCAATTGAGCAAAGTCAATTGCGTTCAATGGTTAAGCGTAAATCGGCGGTGAATCGCGTTCAAATAGAGTTACTTAACCACCGTGTTATACATTCTTGAAAGAGCGAACTCATGATGGCCACCGCGTTCAGCCTTGGTCAACTGCCCGTTCGCAACTTGAACGATTTCGTTAAAGATGCGATCGCCTACCTGCGCCAGGGTTTCGATGCCATCGGCGATAGTGCCGGCATCTAGATCAATCAAGTCTGGAATTGATTCATACATAGGCGTATTTGTTGAAACCTTAATCGTCGGCATGATGGCTGAACCGGTTGGAGTGCCGCGGCCAGAGGTAAAGACAACGACGTTGATATGTCCTGCGCCAAAGCCAGCCAACTGTTCAATGTCATGGCCAGGTGTATCCATAAAGTAGAGACCAGCAACTTTAGGAATCTCACCAAATTCAAGGGTGCCAGTAAAGGGTGCGTTACCAGCCTTCTTGGCTGCTCCTAACGACTTCTCTTCAAGAGTCGAAAGTCCACCTTCGATATTTCCGCGTGAAGGCTGCGCCCCACGAATGTCGATACCTTCGTAGTTAATGGAATCCTCATAACGTGCAACCATCTCAACAATCTTCTTACCAACAGCTGGATCGATGGCGCGAGCGGCAAGTAGGTGCTCTGCTCCAAGAATTTCAGTTGTTTCACCGAGAACTGATGATGCACCCAACTCAACGAGGCGATCGCTAGCAACGCCGAGCGCTGGATTAGCTGTAATTCCAGAGAGCGCATCAGAGCCACCGCATTCAAGGCCGAGAACGATGGCGCTCCATGGCGCATCTACTCGCGCTTCGGCGCTAGCTTCCTTGACATATCCATTGGCAATAGTGAGCGCTTGCTGTTGCAGCTTCTCCATCGAGCCAATTTCAGGAAGTAAGAGATTGGTAAAGCGAGTTAACCCCAGCGCCTGGGCGCCCTCAATAATCTGCTCTTCTTCTGGGTTACCGATAGATAAGAAGACCGTTGCAAAGATATTTGGATTAGATGCGTATCCGCTTAAGGTGAAGAGGATGCGCGCTAAATCGTTATCTTTCTCGCCTGACCAGTCGTGGCTAATGGCGACTGCGCCATCTGAGTTATCTGCGATAGCGCGGGCAGTTGATGAAAGCGCTGAGTGCATCGGCAAGATAAGTACTTGATTACGTAGACCCCATGCGCCGTTAGCGCGCTTATAGGCTTTAAGTGGCGATGACATTATGCGCTTCTCACAACTCTTGGCGCACGAATTTCGCCGCTCTTACTCTTTTCAGCAACTGTCTCGGTTCCTGCAGCAACATCTGTTAAGAGTTGGACAATTCCTGCAAGAAGAGTGCTTTCGTCGATATCAAAATCCCCGCGGATTGCTAGGTGCAGAACTCCGCTACTTGCCACATTGATTACTGGAATCAGTGGAAATCCTGAAGCAGGTTGGCTCTCACTTGGGAAGCTGATAATGACATGAACATTCTCCTGCGAGAGCTTAGAGAAGGTCTCAGCCGAACTTGCCTCAGAGTGCGCGACTACAACTTCGCATCCCTCATCTTTGAGTAACTGCTCAAGGTTGGCTGCGCTATCTACTTCGCGGCCTAGATCGAGGCCAACGCGTAGCTTGGCAACAGCTGCAGGTGCGGATGGGAATGCATTTGAGAGTTCGTGTGCTGCCTTTACTCCAGCTGCCACAGTTCCTTCGACGCCACCACTTTCTTGAATGATGCGATATTGCGTTGACTTGTTGCGGCTCAGTAACTTTGCAGCGAGCTCTTGGCTCTGAATAGTTTCGCAACCTAAGCCAACAGCAAGTACCGAACTTACATTGGGGTGATCGGCGAGAGAGACGAAGAAGTTATCGATACCGGCAACGTCATCACCGATAATTCCGCAACCATGTTGGTGAGCGAAGGTGACAGCGGCAACTTCAGTAGCGATGCGGCGCGATACGTGGGTAGAGCAGACGACAGTGGGAAGAATGAGCTGGTGGTTGCGAATACCTGCGCCACGATTGCCGTGATCAAAGCCCTTAATTGAGATTGTCATACCTGCTCCGCCGATAGTCGGTCGCCCAGAATGTTATGGACATGAACATGTTCTCCGATGGCAATAGGGGCAATTGCATGTCCCATACGCTCGCCATATTTGATGATGCCATCGTTCTTGGCGATTTCGGCCGTTGCAATCTTATGGCCGCGAGGAATCCTGTTCTTTACAGTGATGGTGATGTCATCTTGAGTAATCACATCGCCTTCAGCGAGGTCAGCGAGGCAGACTGCAATATTGTCGCGCGGATCAAGAATCAGAACTTTTCTCATCAGGGCGCTACCTTATCGAATCTCTTGGCTTTCGAAAGGTGCAACGAGAGATAGCACCTCTTGATGCCTACCTTCAATCATCTTTACTTCGCCACCTGTGGGCGCCACCTCGATCCCCCGTTTTATCTTTGGAATAGGGCTATGCGAAGGGCAGAAAAAAGCAAGGGCGGCTTCTAACATTTTGTTATCTAGTTATCTGCGGGGTAGCGCCTTGAATTGTTCAATGGCTTCGATGCTGCAACAACTCTTGGGAAATCCAGCCGTTAAATCTCTAGTACGGTGGAACTTTACTGAATAAGATTCCACAACAATCGAGGCAAGACTTGCAATAACTAGACAGGAGACTGCATTGGCAAACAAGGGCGACCTTCTTCTTGAGATGAAGGATGTGAAGAAAAGATTTGGAGGTGCAATTGCACTTCGCGGAACAAATCTCTCAGTCCGTGCTGGCGAAATACACGCGCTCCTAGGAGAAAATGGAGCTGGTAAATCAACCATGCTCAAGATTCTCGCGGGTGTACACGAGCACGATGCCGGAACAATCACCTTGGGTGGAGCGCCATTTATCTCCGGATCACCACAAGCTTCAATCGATCAAGGTATTGCAGTTATCTATCAAGAGCCATCACTCTTTCTCGATCTCTCTCTTGCCGAGAATGTCTTCGTTGGTCGCCAACCTAAAAAGGGTCTTGCCATCGATTGGAAAGAGGCCGAAGCACAAGCGCGCAAACTCTTCAAAGAGTTGGGCGTTGAGTTAGATCCAAAGCGACAAGCGCGTGGTCTATCTATTGCAGATCAGCAAGTCGTTGAAATTGCCAAGGCGCTCTCAATGAATGCCAGCATTATCTTGATGGATGAACCAACGGCTGCGCTCTCTGCCTCTGAAGTAGAACGCCTCATGACTGTGATGCGTAATCTGCGTGCCGCCAACAAGGCTGTTATTTTCGTAAGCCACCGCCTCGATGAAGTCTTTGCAATCTCTGACTTCATCACTGTTATGCGCGATGGCGCAACGGTCTCTGAGAAGACAATCTCAAATACAGATCTACAGACTGTCATTAAAGAGATGGTGGGCCGCGAGCTTACCGAGCTCTTTCCTAAGACAGATCACCCAATTGGCGATGTAGTTCTTGAGGTTAACGACCTCACCAACCCAGCGTATTTCCGCAACGTCTCATTTACCGTTCGTAAAGGAGAAATTGTTGCTCTCGCTGGATTGGTCGGATCTGGCCGCTCTGAAATCGCCCGCTCCATCTTTGGCGTTGATTCATATGAGACAGGCTCAGTAAAGATTAATAACAAGCCGCTCAAGAAGAATTCGCCCATCACTGCGATGGCTGAAAAAATTGCCCTTGTGCCTGAAGATCGCCGCCAACAAGGTCTCTTTATGGTCGCAGGCGTAAATCGCAATATCTCCATGGAATCCTTTGACCGCCTAAAAGGTCGCATCTTCCTTAACTTTAAGAAAGAGCGCGCACTTACCAATGAATGGCGCGAAAATTTGAGTATCAAATATGTCAATCAATCAGATCCTGTCGATCGCCTCTCTGGTGGAAACCAGCAGAAGACAGTTCTTGCCAAGTGGCTCGCCACAAACCCAGATCTTTTAATTGTTGATGAACCAACTCGCGGAATCGACGTTGGCACCAAGGCTGAAGTTCATAAGTTAATTGATAAGGCTGCCGGCGAAGGCAAGGCAATCTTGATGATTTCTAGCGAACTTCCTGAAGTACTCGGAATGGCCGATCGCATCATTGTGATGCGCGAAGGTCGCCAAGTCACAGAGCTATCTCGCAAGGAAGCAACCCAAGAAAATGTCATCGCAGCAGCTACCACCGGAAAGAAGGGCATCTAACAGTGGCATCTTTAATGAAGAAGCGAACCTTTGGTCGCGAAGGCAGCCTTGGCATAATCCTGATTTTCTGTATCGCTAGCACTGGATTTATCAATCCTCGCTTTGTGACAGGGGATGGAACCCGCGACCTACTTTCAGCAACCGCAATTGTTGCGTTATTAGCAATCGGCATGGCGCCAGTCATGATCATGCGCCATATCGACCTCTCTATTGCATCAACTGTTGGATTCTCTGCCTGGTTGGTTGCAGATTTCTGTGCCAAGAACCCATCATTTACATGGTGGCAGTGCTTTGTCATCGGTGGCGCAGTTGGAATTGCAGTTGGTGTAATCAATGGTCTGCTCGTTGCAGGTCTGCGCCTTCCCTCTCTAGTGGTGACTCTCGGAACTCTCTACATCGTTCGCGGTGGCGTCTACGTAGTCTCGAACTCCGTGGATTACAACGCGCAAGAGATGCCGCCTAGCTTGCTCTCACTGGGTCAGAAGACATTCGCTGGCCTGTTGCCATTCCCATTCTTGATGGTAATTATCTTGATGGTAGTAGTTGCTTGGTACATGAAGTACACCAAGGCAGGACGTGATTGCTATGCAATTGGAAGCAACCCACCAGCTGCAGATCTGGTTGGTCTCAAGGTATTCCGTAGAACTTTCTTGGCTTATATCTTCTGTGGCTTTATCGCCGGAATCGCAGGCGTCTTCTACTTGATGCGCTTTGCACAAGTCGACTCCACCGCTTTCTATGGACAAGAGCTTGCCGTTGTTGCAGCTGCTGTTATCGGCGGAATCGGTCTTCTTGGCGGTGCAGGTACTGCAGTCGGTGTTGTCATTGGCGCGCTCCTCGTGCAGACAATCCAAGGCGCTCTTGCCGCCCTTGGCGTTGATGCATTCTGGAAGGCAGCTATTAACGGCTTCCTACTTATTGTCGCAATCTATGCAGATCGTGTCCTGGCACGAAGAACCGAGAAAGCCTTACTGGCCCAAAGAATTAAGGAAAGGGTTTAACCGTGTCTGAGAAAAATACCTTTAAAGTTCGCAAGTCCTGGGACACAGCAATCCTTGCCCTGCTCTTCTCAGTCTGGGTCTTGGCATCAATGACTACAGATAACTTCTTGAGTTCAATTAACGTCTCACAGATCTTCTCTAACTCAAGTGAAATCCTCATCATGGGATTTGCGATGATCTTCCTCATCATCACCGGTGAGATTGATTTATCTATCGCCTCAATCTTGGCTCTCAGCAGCGCAATGCTTGGTTGGTCATATGCCGCTGGTGCGCCAATCTGGCTAGCAATTCTTATTGCGATGGCAGTAGGTACAGCCTGTGGATTCGTCAATGGATTCTTGGTCACCAAGTTAGGGCTGGGTTCTCTTGCAGTAACCATCGGAGCGCTTGCGCTCTATCGCGGTATTGCAAATGGAATTCTTGGCACCGAGACTGTAAATGAGTTCCCAGAGTTCTGGACCACATGGGGCTTTGACACTATTGGTACCACTTTTATTCCGCAGACTCTTCCAGTAATCATCATCTTCGGAATCTTCTTTGCCTTGCTATTGCATAACACCGCATTCGGTCGTCGCACGCTTGCAATCGGACAGAGCCCAGAAGCTGCTCGCTTTGCCGGTATCAACGTTGTACGCCACAAGATCATCGTCTTTACCTTCACAGGCTTTATGTCAGGTGTTGCCGGCGTTATCTACACCTTCCGCTTCTCAACTGCGCAAGCAGATAACGGAATCGGTCTAGAACTTCTCGTTATCTCTGCCTGCTTACTTGGTGGAGTTTCTATCTTCGGTGGTATTGGAACTATGTGGGGCCTTGTTGCTGGTGTATTGCTTGCTAGTAGCGTCGAATCTTGGCTTACCCTCCAAGAGATCAACGCCCAGTGGCGCACCATCGTCACGGGTATCTTGCTTCTGATTTCTGTAGCCGCTCCGGTTATGGTCGATAAGTACAAGAGAGCTCGAGCAACCGCCTCCAATAAGGCTTAAATCACTTGGGAGAAATCCCCGATGATTGAACAATTCAACTGTTCAGCCATCGGGGATTTTCTATTTAATAACGAGACATTCACCAAATCGTTATAAATCAGCA
Organism: Candidatus Nanopelagicaceae bacterium; assembly: GCA_965267875.1. Classification (GTDB taxonomy): domain Bacteria; phylum Actinomycetota; class Actinomycetes; order Nanopelagicales; family Nanopelagicaceae; genus Planktophila. Next base: position 1,002,843 of record OZ254157.1, read on the forward strand.
CTAGTAGTTTGGCGTATGCCCCCATAGAGTTTCCGCACGGGCTCAGACAATCACTGTCCTGAACCAGGCACGATGTGGAGTTAAAAAATAACTTCACAATGTTTTCAACGAAAGGAAACACCTTGAAGAAACTACTAGCAGCAATCGCAACAGCTGCTCTCGTTACAACAACACTTGTAACAGGATCAGTTGCACCTGCTTCTGCAGCAACTAAATTGAAGGTCGCACACATTCCTAAGCTCGGCACAATTGGATACTTCCAAGCTGCTGACAAGGGTGTACAGCGCGCATGTAAAGAGTTGAAGGCCGAATGTGCATACAAGGGCCCAACAGAAATTACTGCAGCTGCACAGGTTAAGGAAATCAACGCAGCAGTACAGTCTGGTTACAACGTAATCGTTCTTGCTGCTAACGATAAGGATGCTCTCGTCCCTGCACTAAGCGCAGCACGTAAGAAGGGTGTAACAGTTGTTACATACGATTCTGACGTTGCTCAAAAGGGCCGTTCAGTATTTATCAACCAGGCATCATCACAAGGTATTGGCCAGGCACTTGCTGCTTCAGCTAACGACCTTGCTAAGGGCGAAGGCGAAGTTGCAATTCTTTCAACTACACCAGATGCTACAAACCAGAACGTATGGATCGATTTCATGAACAAGGAAATCGCTGCTAAGTATCCAAAGCTCAAGGTAGTTGCAACTGCTTATGGTCTTGATAAGCCAGAAGAGTCAACAACTGAGACACAGGGTCTTATCCAGAAGTATCCAAACCTCAAGGTAATTGTCGCTCCTACATCAGTAGGTATCGTTGCAGCTGCTAAGTACGTCAGCGGATCTGCATCAAAGGGCAAGGTATTCGTAACAGGCCTTGGTCTTCCAAACGATATGAAGACATATATCAAGGATGGTTCAGATGCACAGGCATCACTATGGGATGTTGAGAACTTCGGATACGTAGCTGTCCAGGTTGCAAACTCAATCATCAACATGAAGCAGAAGGTAAATGTTGGAGCAACTGTTAAGTCCGGTAAGGGCGACAAGGGCTTGAAGTCACGTAAGGTGACAAAGGGTGCAGTAGGAAACGAAATCATCCTCGGACCAGCAACTGTCTTCACAAAGAACAACGTAGATCAGTACAACTTCTAATTTAATAAGTTAGAAGCAAGGTTCTACGGATTCAGGCAGTTCCCTTCGGGGAACTGCCTGAATCTCTTTCTAGGCAATTTGAACAGTTAAAGAAAGTTACTTCTAAGAATCGAGGTTCGTAATGTCGGTAGCAAAGAGACTTGAATTTGGTGGTCACGCGCTTGTGTGGGCTGGAGATTGGTCTGAGCAAGGCGCCCGCGCTGCAATCTCAGGAGCGGCACGTTCTGGCTATGACTATGTCGAAGTTGCGCTGCTAGATCCTTGGAGGGTTGATACTGCAATGACCCGTGATTTACTAGCCGAATATGGCGTGCGCGCGCATGCCTCTTTAGGCCTATCCCCTACAACTGATGTCACAAGTACAGATCAATCAATCATCGCTAAGGGAGATGAGCTCCTACGTAAGGCAACTGATGTCCTGCATGAACTTGGCGGAACAGAGCTCTGTGGCGTTCTCTACTGCTCACTAGGTAAATATCCAGGACCCGCCTCGAAAGAGAATCGTGCGAACTCAGTCGCTGCCATGCAGCGCTTAGCTGATTACGCTGGCGATAAGGGCATCAATATCAATCTCGAGGTTGTTAACCGCTACGAGACCAACATTATTAATACCGGTATTGAAGGCCTTGCCTTCCTTGATGAGGTAAATCGTCCTAACGCCTTCGTGCACCTTGATACCTATCACATGAATATTGAAGAAGATGGCATGGAGAAATCTGTTCTAGCAGCTGGTGACAGATTAGGTTTTGTTCATATCGGTGAGAGCCACCGTGGCTACCTTGGCTCTGGAAATGTAGATTTTGACGCATTCTTTGCAGCCCTTAAGAAGATTAATTATCAAGGGCCCATTACCTTTGAATCATTCTCATCGGCCGTTGTCGATCCAGCGCTCTCAAATACACTATGTGTCTGGCGAAATCTCTGGAGCGATTCTGATGATCTTGCAAGTACAGCACTCGCATTTATGAAGGAGCGCATCTAACAATGCAACGGGTAGGTTTTCGCTTACAGGTTCGTCCTGAGATGATGGATGAATATGTGCGCCGCCATGCAGAAGTCTGGCCCGATATGTTGCAGGCGCTACGCGAAACCGGCTGGACCAACTACACCCTCTTCTTAGATCGCAGCGATGGAACTCTCTTTGGCTACTTTGAGACTCCAGATCTGGCAGCGGCAAAGGCAGGAATGGCAGGGCGTGAGGTAAATGCGCGTTGGCAGGCAGATATGGCGCCCTTCTTTATCGCCCTCGATGGCAAGCGCCCTGATGAAGGATTTTTACAGCTAGAAGATGTTTTCTATCTGCAGTAACGAATAAACAAGATTCACTAACGACGAGGTAAAGGAGCACAGATAATGGCAACACCAAAGGAAGCAAAGGAAGTACTCAAGCGCTTTTGGATTGAAACTCCATCGTGGGCTTACGGCAACTCCGGAACTCGTTTTAAGGTATTTGCTCAACCTGGCGTGCCGCGCGATCCCTACGAAAAGATCGCCGATGCAGCACAGGTACATAAGTTCACCGGAGCTGCTCCATCAGTAGCGTTGCATATTCCTTGGGATAAGGTCGATGATTACAAGCACCTCGCTGATTACGCAGCCGAACTCGGTGTGCGCCTTGGCACCATCAACTCAAATACCTTCCAAGATGATGATTACAAGTTGGGTTCTGTCTGTCATCCAGATGCCAAGATTCGCCAGAAGGCAGTTGATCATCTCTACGAATGTATCGACATCATGGATAAGACTGGCGCTAAAGACATCAAACTCTGGTTTGCCGACGGTACTAACTATCCAGGGCAAGATAACTTGGCCGATCGCCAAGATCGCTTAGCTGACTCACTTCGCAAGTGTTATGACCGACTAGGTCCTGACCAGCGCATGCTGCTCGAATACAAGTTCTTCGAACCTGCTTTCTACTCAACCGATGTTCCTGACTGGGGCACTTCTTATGTGCACTGCCTTGAACTCGGCGAGAAGGCATCTGTCTGCGTCGATACTGGACACCATGCGCCAGGAACAAATATCGAATACATCGTTGCATTCTTACTTCGCAAGAAGCGCCTAGGTGCATTCGACTTTAACTCACGCTTCTACGCCGATGATGACTTGATTGTGGGAGCTGCAGATCCATTCCAGCTCTTCCGCATCATGCACGAGGTAAATCAAAATGGTGGCTTTGATGTCGGTACACCTGTCTCATATGTACTTGATCAATGCCACAACATTGAACCGAAAATTCCTGCACAGATTCGCTCAATTACAAACGTTCAAGAGGCAGTTGCAAAGGCGCTCCTTGTTGATCATGCAGCTCTCAAGAAGGCGCAGCAGGCAGGAGACGTTCTAGGTGGCAATGACATCCTGATGAACGCATACAACACAGATGTGCGCGTACTTCTTGATGAACTCCGCAGCGAAATCGGCGTAGAAGCTGATCCAAAGAGCGCATACGCACGTAGCGGTTATGCCGAAAAGATTGCAGCAGAACGAGTCGGCGGCGCACAAGCCGGATGGGGAGCATAATGTCGGCACCAAAGGTTGTAAAAGAACTTCTAGAGCGCAGTAACCGTTTAGGTTCAGAGCCGAGATTTACCAACTACGCCGGTGGCAACACCTCGGCAAAGGGCTCTGTTCCTAATCCTGCAACTGGCCAAGAGACAACGGTGCTCTGGGTTAAAGGCTCTGGCGGCGATCTCGGCACACTGACTGAACCAGGTTTAGCAGCTCTTGAGTTAGAGAAGTTTAAGGCGCTAAAGAATGTTTATCGTGGCGTTGAATATGAAGATGAGATGGTCGCGCTCTTTGATTACTGTCGTTTTGGTACAACGGGCGCTGCCCCAAGTATCGATACCGCGATGCATGGCCTTGTTCCCTTTGACCATGTAGATCACCTTCATCCAGATTCAATCATCGCACTCGCCACCTCTATCGATGGTGAAAAGTTAACGCGTGAATGTTTCGGCGATGAAATTCTCTGGGTCGATTGGCGTCGCCCTGGATTCCAACTTGGTTTAGATATGGCAAAGATTGCTACTGAAAATCCAAAGGCTAAGGGCTGCATTCTTGGTGGGCATGGACTCACCACATGGGGTGCAACAAGTAAAGAGTGTGAAGAGCGCTCTGTTGCTGCGATTACAAAGGCTGAAGAATTTATCAAGGCTAAAGGCAAGAAGAACCCATTCGGCGCAGCTGTTGCTAAGTACAAGGCGTTAGATCCAGCTGCTCGCAAAGCGCGCGCTGCAGAACTTGCACCTCACTTACGTGGTGTGGCATCTCGCGATGTACGAATGGTTGGCCACTTTACCGACGCTGATGTAGTTCTCGACTTCACCGAAAGCGCTGAGCTCTTTAGGTTGGCTTCCCTTGGTACATCATGCCCAGATCACTTCTTACGTACAAAGATTTCGCCGATGGTGCTCGATACCGCACCAGATGCACCTCTTGAAGAAGTCTTGGCACGAGTAGCTGAGCTTCATGAAAAGTATCGCGACGTTTATGCCGCTTACTACTCACGCAATGCCGCTAAGGACTCCCCCGCAATGCGTGGAGCTGACCCGGCAATCATCTTGGTGCCAGGCGTCGGCATGTTCTCCTACGGAAAAGATAAGCAGACTGCGCGCGTTGCCAGCGAGTTCTATATCAACGCCATCAATGTCATGCGCGGTGCGGAAGCGCTCTCTACCTATGCCCCAATTGCAGAATCTGAAAAGTTCCGCATTGAATACTGGGATTTAGAGGAAGCAAAACTTAAGCGCGCACCTAAGCCAAAGCCACTTGCTAGCCGCATCGCACTCGTTACCGGTGCAGCATCTGGCCTCGGAAAAGCCACTGCGCTGCGACTTGCTGCAGAGGGCGCCTGCGTCGTTGTTGCAGATCGCGATAAAGAAGGTGCAGTTGCTGTTGCTGCCGAGATCGGCAACTCAGATAAGGCGATTGGTATCGCTATGGATGTCACCGATGAAGACGCTATCGCTGCTGCAATTGCTGCTGCCAACTTAGCCTTTGGCGGTATCGATATCGTGGTCAATAACGCTGGTATCTCAATCAGCAAATCACTTGTTGAGACAACGGTGCAAGATTGGGATCTGCAGCATGACATCATGGCGCGCGGATCTTTCTTGGTATCGCGTGAAGCAACCAAAGCGATGTTAGCCCAGAAGCTAGGCGGAGACATCATCTATATCTCTTCCAAGAACTCCGTCTTTGCCGGGCCTAACAACATCGCTTACGGCTCTACCAAGGCAGATCAAGCACACCAAGTGCGTCTACTTGCCGCAGAGCTTGGTGAACATGGCATCCGCGTCAATGGCATCAATCCTGATGGCGTTGTTAAGGGTTCAGGCATCTTCTCATCTGGATGGGGCGCTAATCGCGCAGCTGTCTATGGCGTTGAAGAATCTAAACTCGGTGAGTTCTATGCCAAGCGAACTATTCTAAAGAAGGAAGTTCTGCCAGAAAATATTGCAGCCGCTGTCTTTGTACTTCTTAGCGGAGAACTTTCACTGACAACCGGGCTACATATCCCTGTTGATGGTGGAGTATCAGCAGCCTTCTTGCGATAAACCACTATGAAGTTCTGTGCAGCAATCGATATTGGCGCTTCTAGCGGACGCGTAGCCGTGGGCTCTCTTGAATCAGGGTCGTTAGTGATTCAAGAAGTCCATCGCTTTAAGCATGAAGCGAAAGAGTTTGAAGATCGTGGGCTGCGCTGGGAATGGGCCAAGATTGTTGATGAGGTAAAGATTGGGCTGCTGAAGGCGCAAGAGCTGGGTGAAATCATCTCTATCGGCATCGATACTTGGGCGGTGGATTACGGCCTACTTGATGCACAAGGTGAGTTGATTGAAGATCCTTACTGTTACCGCGATTCGCGTACCGATGGCTTGATGGAATCTATTTCAGATTCACTCGGAGCTGACTGGATTTATAGCCGCACCGGAATTCAATTTATCTTCTTCAATACCGCCTATCAGCTTCGCGCAGCGCGTAATACCCCTGCTATCAACGGCGCTGCGACCTTCTTGATGCTCCCTGATCTTCTTAACTATGTATTGTCGGGAGCAAAGAGCAATGACATCACCAATGCATCTTCTACCCAGCTCCTCAACGCACACACACAAGAGTGGGATTGGGAGCTCATCGACAAGCTAGAGATTCCTCGCCATATCTTCCCGGCACTTCATAAGCCCGGCACCAAAGTTGGCACCATCAACGGCCATGGCAGTCTTGATGGCATCGCAGTTGTTGCAGTTGGTTCACATGACACAGCATCTGCAGTCGCTGGCGTTCCACTGCGTTCAACAAAAGATTCAGCATACATTTCAAGCGGCACCTGGTCCTTAGTCGGATTAGAGCTCGATGCACCGGTGACAGATGCAAAGGCGCTTTCATACAACATCACCAATGAAGCAGGCGTTGCTGACCGAATTCGCTTTATCAAGAACGTTTCAGGGATGTGGTTACTCGAAGAATCACTGCGCTTCTGGAAATCACAGGGCTTAGTTCTTACCGCAGCTGTTTTAGCTCGTGACGCAAGCGTGCTTACCCGCAAGCAGATTATCGATACCAACGATCCCCGCTTTGCCAAGCCGGGTGCGATGCCAGAACGAATTGCTGAATACTGCCGCGAAACTGGGCAAGAAGTTCCAGCTACCCCTGCCGAATTTGCCCGCTGCATCTTCGACAGCTTGGCACACGCATATGCGCAATCTCTGCGCGAACTAGAGGATGCAGCCAACGTCAAGGTTCGAGAAATTAACATTGTTGGCGGAGGCTCTTCTAACGAACTGCTCAATCAACTCACTGCAGATGCAACTGGTCTTACAGTTATTGCCGGTCCAGTTGAAGCAACCGTACTAGGTAATCTCATCATTCAGATGATGAGCGCTGGCTGGATTGATAGCCTTGAATCAGGTCGCACGCTGATTGCCGAATCTAGTGATCGCAAAACTTTTCAACCACAGACCGTCAGGAGCTAAAGCATGCGCCACTCCCAACTAACCCCCATTCATGGTTGCGATGTAAAGGTTTCAAAACTTAGCCTTGGAACAGCGCCGCTCGGTGGGCTCTTTAAGAAGGTTGCTGAATCTGAGAGTGATTCAGTTATTCGCGAAGCCCTGGATGCTGGAATCGCATATATCGATACCGCCCCACTCTATGGATATGGCGTTGGTGAGATTCGAGTCGGTCGTGGAATTAAGAGGCATACCAATCAACCAGCTATCTCTACCAAAGTGGGGCGCTTGCTGCGCCCCGGTAAAAATACTGAACACGATAAATTTCCGGATTCAGATCCCAATATTGAAATCTACTTTGACCATAGCGCCGCAGGTATCCGTCGCTCATTGGAACAGAGCCTGCAGCGTTTAGGGCGCGACTCGATAGAGATTGTTTATATCCACGATGCTGACAACTGGGTATCGGATGCAATTAACGTGGTCTATCCAGAACTTCACAAGATGCGTGAAGAAGGCCTACTTAAGGCAATTGGAATTGGAATGAACTGGTGTCCGACCTCTGTATCAATTATGAAAGATACCGATCTAAATATTGCTCTTATCGCAGGTCGCTTCACGCTACTTGATCAGAGCGCCCAGGATGAGCTCTACCCGCTTGCCTTGAAGAAGAAGGTATCGATTATTGCAGCTGGCGTTTTTAACTCTGGAGTTCTGGCTAACCCGGTCGATGGCGCTCACTATGACTACGAACCAGCTTCGCAAGAGATTCTTTCCAAGGCGCGCGCAATCGGAAAGTATTTAGAGCGTTACGACATTTCTCTTCCAGCTGCGGCGTTGCAATTTCCATTGCGTCATCCAGCTGTAGCTTCCGTTCTTACTGGCGCAGGTTCACTCAGTGAACTGCGTGCAAATATCGCATCCTTTGATACCGAACTGCCGGCAGAGCTTTGGAGCGATATGGAAGTAGCTGGCTTAATCGCGCCGCTTAACCTCTAGCAAGAACTAGATTGTCTGAGAGACCATCTCGCCAATACCTTCAATACCAGTCACAACCTTCTGACCGCGTTGTAGGTACTTAGTTGGTTTAAATCCCATTCCAACACCTTCTGGAGTTCCGGTGTTGATGATGTCGCCAGGGAATAGCTCCATAAATTGGCTGACATACCAAACGATGTGATCGATGCCGAAGATGAGGTCGCTGGTGCGTGAATCTTGGCGCTTCTCGCCATCAACGCTGCAATAGAGGCGAACATCGTCAGGGTTAAATTCATCGCTTGTGACAATGACTGGACCCATGGGATTAAAAGTTGGGAATGACTTTCCCTTTACCCATTGCCCGGCACGTTCAATCTGCCAGTGACGTTCGCTGACATCTTGGCTGATGCTGTAGCCCAAGATATGAGAACGCGCCTCTGACTCTGACTTTAGATAGAGCGCGCGCTTTCCGATAACGATGCTGAGTTCAACTTCATAATCTGTCGCAGTTGAGTTAGGTGGAACTGCAATCTCATCGTTTGGTCCAATGAGGCAATCTGGAGCTTTCATAAAAACTACTGGCTCAGGTGGTGGCGTCATTCCTGATTCGGCGGCGTGGCGCGCATAGTTGAGGCCGATACAGATCAACTTAGTTGGGCGAGCAACAGGGCTGCCAATACGAAGACCAGCAATATCAAATGGAGCAAGGCTAGAGAGATCTACGCTCTTGACCTTATCAAGGGCTCCGGCAACGAGCTCGTCGCGATTCCAGTCCTTAATCAGGTGATCGACATAGACTGCTTGAGTCTGGTTGACCATAACTGCTGGACGCTCTGAACCTATGTGACCGAATCTCGCTATTTTCATAACCATAGATTAGCGCAATGCTCATAAGATTCATATATGAAGATTGTAATTGTCCCCGATTCATTTAAGGGCAGCGCATCTTCACAAGAGGTTGCACAGTGGATTGAAAATGGAATTCTCTCTGTCATCCCAGATTGTGAAACAATCAAGATTGCTATTGGTGATGGTGGTGAGGGAACGTTAGATGCAGTCATCGGCGCTGGCTTCAACCCGATTGAAGTAAAGGTCGCAGGGCCAACAAATAAAACAGTTCAATCAAAATTCGGTATGCGCGATGCCACTGCTCTTGTAGAACTGGCGCAGGCTTCGGGGCTATCCCAGCTTCCTGAAAAGAAGTTAGAGCCGCTTATTGCAACCTCATATGGAACCGGCGAACTCATTAAGGCTGCGCTCGATCATGGCGCAAAAAAGATAATTCTCGCCGTTGGTGGTTCAGCATGTACCGACGCTGGCGCAGGTGCGCTGCAGGCACTTGGCGCTAAGTTACTCGATGGCCAAGGGCGCGAGATTGCACACGGTGGAGCGGCGCTTCAAGAGTGCCAAGAAATAGATCTTTCGCTCCTTGATCCACGTATTGCTGGAGTGGAATTTATTCTTGCTAGCGATGTCACTAATCCCCTTCTCGGTGCTCACGGCGCAGCTCATATCTATTCTCCGCAGAAAGGCGCAACTGCTGCAGATGTTCAGACGCTCGAAAACGCACTTACTCACTTCTCGCAGATTGCCGGAAGTGCGCATATCAACACAACAGGTGCGGGCGCAGCAGGTGGCTTTGGTTTTATGGCGTTGACATATCTCAACGCGCAAGCCAGAAGCGGTATCGAGATGGTCCTTGATCTTGTGCACTTTGAGAAGCACCTTGCTGGCGCTGACTTAGTGATTACAGGTGAAGGTAAATTTGATTCGCAGAGCCTGAGCGGCAAGGCGCCTATTGGTATTTTGGAAATAGCATCACAACAAACAGTTCCGGTTGCACTGATTTGTGGACAAGCCTCGTTGAACAGTTCAGATGAAATAGTTGAGAAATTTCAATCAATCTCAGCGCTACATTCATTTGAGTCAGATATCGATAAATGTATTACCCAACCTGGTCCAATTATCGAGAAAATTGCAGCAAGCATTGCCAAGGCGCTTACTTCTTAAATATCCTTCTCCTCTACATCTTTAAGGGAGCAAAACGTGTCAGAGAATAAAGTGAGCTATGCCGGTCAAGTTGTCGTCATCACCGGTGCAGCTCGTGGCATCGGAGCCGCTACTGCACGTTTGGTCGCAGAGCGCGGTGGAAAAGTCTTTGCACTTGATATTGCACGTGATGGTCTAACTGCGCTTCAAAAAGAGTTATCGCTTCCTGATAACCAAGTAGCCACCATCGATCTTGGTAGCCAAACATCGGTAAAAGAAAATATTGATGCCATCTTCAAACTCACTGGCCGTATTGATGCTTTGATCAACACAGCAGGCGTCGTTGGTCCAACCAATGTGAAGGTGGAAGATGTGAAATGGGAAGATTTCGAATCCACCGTCCGCATCAATCTCTTTGGAACTGTCTGGCTTACACAAGCCGTTGTGCCATATATGAAGAAGGCTAAGTACGGGCGCATCGCGCATGTGGCATCGATTGCCGGCAAAGAAGGCAACCCGGGCATGACCCCCTATAACGTTTCTAAGTCAGGAATGATCGGCTTTGTAAAGGGCGTTGCCAAAGAGATTGCGCCAGATGGAATCTCTATCAACTCACTTGCTCCTGCTGTGATCCGCACACCGATGAATGCTGATACCAGCGATGAAACTTTGAAGTACATGATTTCGCGTATCCCGATGGGTCGCGTTGGTGAAGCAGAAGAAGTTGCAGAGATTTTGGCCTTTATGGGATCGAGCGCTTGCTCATTTACAACAGGCTTCACCTTTGATGCATCAGGTGGACGAGCTACTTACTAGCTACTCTTCGTCAATCATCTCCGCGTTCTTATGAAGATTGAGAAGTATCTCTTGTAAATCGGAAGGAGCGCCTAGTAAGTATGCAGCAAAGTCTTCGATTCTCTTCACGGAATAATTATCCCTTGCAATTGCTCACTCAATCCTTAATAGTTGATGTGAGAAAGCCACAGTAGCCCCGACGGGATTCGAACCCGCGTAGCTGGCTTGAGAAGCCAGAGTCCTAGGCCGCTAGACGACGGGGCCCTAGATATTAAATTTCACAAGACCTTCGGCCTTTGAAATCTTGTTCAATTTAAAACATACTGCTTGTACTGCGCTGGGGTACCAGGACTCGAACCTAGACTTACTGAACCAGAATCAGCAGGGCTGCCAATTACCCCATACCCCAATAACTTTTTAGCGCTTGGCGGCGCAAGACAGAAGTTTACCTTAAGAAAATAGGGAAAATTACAGCGATAAAGCCAGTGAAATACGTGCGAGGCAGGCCTGCTTACCAAGCAACTCCATTGATTCAAAGAGCGGTGGCGAGATCGTGCTGCCGGTCGTTGCGATGCGCAGTGCGGTAAATGCAATGCGTGGTTTGAGCCCCATCTCTTCAATGAGCGATGTGCGCAGTGCAGCTTCAATGGCTTCATGGTTCCAGGTAGATAGTTGCTCCAACTCAGATTGAGCTCGCTTCAAAATTGATTTGGCGCTCTCATCGTTTACCTTAGAAACAGCATCGCTATCGATGGCAAACTCTTTGACAAAGAGGAACTTGAGAAGCTGTGGGGCTTCATCTAACTTCACGATGCGCTCTTGGATCAGCGGAAGCGCCTGCTTCACAAGCGCGATTTCGGCATCGGTGCCCTCGATGATTGCTGCTTTTTTGAGGAAAGGAATTGTCCACTTGGCAAAGTCTTCAACGCTTAAAGCGCGAATCTTGTCGCCGTTAATTGCCTCTAACTTCTTCATATCAAAACGAGCTGGTGATGAGTGCACCTTTTCAACGGTAAAGAGTTCGGTGAGCTCTTTCATCGAGATGTTTTCTACATCATCGCCAGGTGACCAACCGAGAAGCGCTAGATAATTACAGATTGCTTCAGGTAAATAACCCTGTTCGCGATACCAGGCGATCGAAACTTCGCCATTGCGCTTAGAAAGCTTGGCATTATCTTGGCCCATCACAAATGGCAGGTGGGCAAATACTGGGTAATCTGCAAGAGCTACGCCCATCGCCTGATAGACGCGAATCTGTCGTGGGGTGGATGAAAGTAGATCTTCTCCGCGTAGGACGTGGGTAACGCCCATCAAAATATCATCGACTGCAACAGCCAAGGTGTAGAGCGGAGAACCATCGGCGCGAACAAGGACGAAGTCAGGTACAAACTTGTGATCGAAGGTAACTTCGCCACGGATTTCATCGACAAATGTTGTTGTGCCATCAGGCATGCGCATACGTACTACACCTTCGCGGCCTTGCGCTTTGAAGGTAGCGATTTGATCTGCAGTCAGTTCACGGCAATGGCCGTTATAGCCAGGTGCAACGTTGGCTTTGCGCTGTTCTTCGCGCACTGCTTCAAGTTCATCCGGTGAGCAGTAGCAGTAGTAAGCATCCTTTTGATCGAGGAACTTCTGCGCCCACTGCGCATAGATATCTAACCGTTGTGATTGCAGATAAGGACCGTTTGGTCCACCAACTTCTGGGCCTTCATCCCACTGCAGACCGAGCCACTTCAAGGTATCGATAGCTGCCTGAATGTATTCATCAGTAACGCGGGTGGTATCGGTATCTTCAATACGGAAGAGAAATGTGCCACCTGTATGGCGGGCGTAAGCCCAATCAAAGAGTGCAGTGCGGATATTGCCAACGTGTAGATCGCCCGTTGGTGATGGTGCAAAACGAACCTTTACCTTTTTCGCGCTCATACTCGTGCACTCACCTTATTAGTTAGTTGGCCAAGACCTTCGATGGAGATTGCAACAGTTGATTTCTCAGGCATTGGGCCAATTCCTGCCGGTGTTCCAGTGATGATGACATCTCCTGGAAGCAACGTCATTACCTGGGTAACAAAGTGCACGATATCAGCGACTTTAAAGATCATGTCTGAAAGCTTGGCATCTTGCTTAATTTCACCATTCAGAGTCGTGGTGATGCGTTGATTACCTGGAACAAACTCTGTTTCAATCCATGGACCAATGGGGCAGAATGTATCGAAAGACTTGGCGCGCATCCACTGGCCATCTCTCTTCTGAATCTCGCGGCAGGTGACGTCATTTGCCATGGTGTAACCGAAGATCACATCGTTAACGCGCTCTTTTGGAACCTCTTTGCAGACGCGACCGATAACAATCGCAAGCTCTGCTTCATAATCAATTGTTGGAGCAATCGATGGCCAGACAATTGTGTCACCTGGGCCAATCACTGAAGTATTTGGCTTTAAAAAGATGATGGGTTCATCGGGTACTACCCCACCCATTTCAGCGGCGTGATCGGCGTAGTTCTTACCAACAGCGACAATCTTGGAGCGAGGTATCACTGGCGCTAGAAGGCGAACCTTGGTCAGTTCGACCTTAGCGGCGGTCTTTTGAATTCCATGATAAATCGGGTCTCCGGAGATGATTGAGATCTGATTATCTTCTTCCAGAATTCCATAGAGCGGGTCGCTACCTAGTCCTGCATCAGGTTGTGGAGAAAATCGTACGACGCGCATTGGCCAATCTTATCTTTTGTGAGGCGATATTCCTAAAGCGCGGTTTCTTCGCCGTTGGAATTGATATAGAAAACAGTTGCACTTGGTGCAAAGCCCTTAATCGCCTTGCTATTTGCAGGCTGCGTCCCACATGCAACAACACTTTCAATTCCAGTGATTCCTGATGCAAGTGCCACAGTCAGCACCGCTTCAAAGGCGTCAAGGTTGAGTGATGGGGATGCGATATTGATAGCGACATATGTGCGTCCGGTGTTATCGCGCAACGCTGCCGCCTGTGCTGCACCGCTACGAGCAAGGGTGGCGGTCGCAAGGGTGACGAGCTTGTTATCTTCTGGATTATTCATGCTCATCAACCTCCTTTTCTGCGCGCTCAATAATAACTGAACTGATACGACGTCTACGTCCGATTGGGCGCTCTGAAGTTACCGACCAACCCTGTAAATCAATGGTTGAACCGGCAATTGGTACGCGGCCAAGTTTTTCTGCCATATATCCGCCGATAGTGTCGACATCTTCAAACTCTTCACGATCGATTTCAATACCGAGCGCATCAGCTAAATCTTCGACATGCATAGTGGCTTTAGCACGAGCCTTCTTATCGCTAATCCAGGTAAATGCTTCTACCCCATCATCGTATTCATCGGCAATCTCGCCAACAATTTCTTCGATGATATCTTCGATAGTAATGATTCCAGCAGTTCCACCATATTCATCGACAACAATTGCTAAGTGAATCTGATCGCGCTGCATCTCTTTCAGTAGCTCTGCCGCCTCCTTATTTTCAGGGACAAATACTGCTGGGCGGATATGTTGCTCAACCTTTTCAGTTGTTTCGGCTTCATGGTGGTCCAGAGCGCGCCTTGCTAAATCCTTTACATAGGCAATACCAATGATGTTATCGATACCAGTACCAACTACAGGAATTCGGGAATAGCCAGAACGTAGCGCGAGTGAGAGCCCTTGGCGCAAGGTCTTATCGCTTTCAATCCAGACCATATCGGTGCGTGGCACCATCAATTCGCGGACCAAGGTATCGCCGAGTTCAAAGACGTTGTGAATCATCTCGTGTTCATCGGATTCAACGAGCCCGCGATTGTGGGCGTGATCCATCAGGTCGCGGAGTTCGTTCTCATTGGTAAATAGACCTGCGGCAAAGCCTTTAAATGCCAAGGTAAGTTTCTTGCGAATATTGATCACTGCTGTGACCACTCCTTCACTATCTTCTCTTGTAGGGCGAACATGACTTTTTCCTCGTCAGGATCGGCATGGTCATAGCCGAGGATATGTAAGAGACCGTGGGTGGCCAATATATAGATTTCATGTTCAGTGCTATGACCTGCTTCAAGCGCTTGCTTAGCTGCAACTGCTGGTGCAATCACAATATCTCCGAGCGTCACGATATCGCCTCTCTTTTCAGGCATATCCATCGGAAATGAAAGCACATCGGTCGTGCCTGGTTCATCCATCCACTTGATATGAAGTTCTTCCATCTCTTGCGGATCTACAAAGGTCAAAGAAATTTCGCACTCAGGATTGAGCTCCATATAGTCAATGCCAAAATTAAGGAGAGTATGCATCTGAGTTTCAGGCACCAAAGCGCCAGAGCGATTTACTAGTTCAACGGTCATATGGGATTAGTTGTTACGTATTGGGCGAGGGACTGATTTAGTCGCCTCAAATGTGTCGTATGCCTTAACAATGTCACCAATCAAGCGATGGCGAACAACATCTTCGGTGGTCAGATCCATAAATGAAATATCGGCAACGCCACCCAAAATATCGCGGATGATGGCAAGGCCAGAACGTTGTCCATTTGGAAGATCTGTCTGTGTGACATCTCCAGTGATGACCATCTTGGAACCAAAACCAAGGCGAGTAAGGAACATCTTCATCTGTTCAGGTGTGGTGTTCTGCGCCTCATCCAAGATAATGAATGCATCGTTAAGTGTGCGACCACGCATAAATGCCAGCGGAGCAACTTCAATAACGCCGGTCTGCATCAAGCGTGGAATTGCCTCGACATCAATCATGTCGTGCAGCGCATCAAATAACGGGCGTAGATATGGATCAATCTTCTCGCCCAATGTGCCTGGCAAAAATCCCAACTTTTCGCCCGCTTCAACAGCAGGGCGAGACAAGATAATGCGATTTACCTTCTTCGCCTGAAGTGCAGCCACAGCCTTAGCCATCGCAAGATAAGTCTTTCCAGTTCCAGCAGGTCCAATTCCAAAGGTAATTGTGTTCTCTTCAATGGCATCGACATAGAGCTTCTGATTTGCTGTCTTCGGTCTAATGGTGCGACCGCGATTAGAGACGATATTGAGTGAGAGAACTTCGGCAGGGCTCTGTGTTGGCTCTGCCTCCAACATCGCAATCGAACGTTTAACGGCATCAACTGTCAGCACTTGTCCTGAGCGAATCACAACCATCATCTCGTTGATGAGCTTCTCCATCGCGATGCAATCGATATGCGGTCCGCGCAGAGTAATTTCATTGCCACGTACTGTGACATTCACTGATGGGAAGGCCGCCTCGATTGCCAACATATTTGCATCTTGCGCTCCGACGAGTGCGACCATCGGAATGGCTGGTGGGACCGTAATTAAAAGGCGTTCCATATGGATGAAAATCTATCGGTATTGGTGTGAAATCACCACACGGAAAGGGCGGTGTTGACCGCAGCAAGCGCTGCCAAGCCAGCATGTGCCGAGCGAAGTACCGGACGACCCATCAGAGCCACCTTGGCGCCACTAGCTGCAAAGAGGTCGACTTCTTCATCTGTCAGCCCACCTTCAGGGCCAATAATGATGAGAACTCTTTGAGCACCTGGGTGAACTAGTTCTGAGACTTTCTGTGTCGCTGATTCATGAAAGACAATCGCAAGATCAGCTTTAGCGATCTCATCAACAACGATACTTGTTGAAGCTACTCCAATGACCTGCGGAATACGAAAGCGTCGTGACTGCTTACTTGCCTCGCGCGCTGTGACCTGTAGCTTTTCAATCTTGTCATCAGATTTTCCGATACTACGCGCGGCCTTCCATATCACAATCTGATCTACGCCGCCTTCAGTGCAGAGCTCAATGGTCTCTTTGATGCGATCGCCTTTGGGAATTGCCTGAATAACGGTGAAGCTAACGGCAAGAGGTTCTTCAAAACCACTTTCTAAAACCTTTACCTGCGCAGACTTTTTGCCGGCTGTAACAACTTGCACCCGTGACCAGCGTCCTGCTCCATCTGAGAGGTTGAAGATTTCACCAGTTCCGATACGTAATACACGGACAGCGTGGGCAGCATCTTCATTATCGAATTCATAGAGTTGGCCTACTTCAGTAGGTAAATCATCGACAAAGAAGAGGCTGAGCATTAGCGGCCGAAGGCATCTCTAAATTTGGAGAATAAGCCTTCACGATGCCCCTTAATCTTTACATCGCCATCGCGTTCACCGCGTGATTGCGCAAATTCCTTTAAGAGCTTCTCTTGCTCGCGGCTTAACTTCTGTGGCGTCGCTACATCAACGTGCACAATTAAATCTCCACGGTGGGTGCTGCGCAGACGGGTCATTCCCTTACCTTTAACCGAGAGCATGGCGCCGCTCTGCGTGCCAGCCTTAATATCAACCTTTACTGGTCCATCAAGAGTTTCCACGTTGACGGTTGTGCCGAGTGAGGCGGCTGCGATCGAGACTTCAATGGCCACATGTAAGTTATCGCCATCGCGAAGTAAGAACTCATGTTCACTCTCCACAATTTCAACATAGAGATCTCCGGCGGGACCGCCACCTGCGCCTACTTCGCCACGACCGGCTAACTGAATTCGATTTCCGGTTTCAACGCCTGCTGGAACTTTGACGTTAATGGTCTGTCGCGCACGCACGCGTCCATCGCCAGCACATTCGCGACATGGATCTGTAATGACGCTGCCATAACCAGAACAGTTATTGCACGGTCTAGAAGTCATTACTTGGCCCAAGAATGATTTCTGGACAAACTGTGTTTCACCGCGCCCCTTACATACAGGACACATAGATGGAGCCGAGTTATTTGCTGTTCCTTGTCCTTCACACTTGGTACAGACAACTGCTGATTCGAGAGTGATATCGCGCTCTGTTCCAAAGCACGCTTCATTGAGATCAACCTCAATACGAATAAGTGCATCTTGTCCTTGTCGCATACGTGGACGTGGTCCGCGATTTCCACCGCCACCAAAGAAGGCATCCATGATGTCGCTAAAACCACCGCCACCGAATCCCCCACCAAAACCCTGACCACCCATGTCATATTGCTGACGCTTCTGTGGGTCACTCAAAACATCGTAGGCAGCAGTTACCTCTTTAAATTTATTCTGAACTTCAGGATCTGGATTTACATCAGGGTGAAGTTCGCGTGCAATCTTGCGATAAGCCTTCTTAATCTCATCTTGAGATGCACCACGATCAAGACCTAATAGACCGTAATAATCAGCCATTACTTAGCGCCCTCTGTAATGAAGCGGCCAACATAACGAGCAACTGTTGAAACGGCCGCAATCGAGCTGGCGTAATCCATACGGGTAGGTCCCAAAATTCCAAGGGATGCATCGGAGCCATATCCCACCGTGACAAGGGAAGTTGTCTGCAAGCTGCTATCTGCCTGTTCGCTACCGATGGTGACATGCACTGTGGAATGAGAGTCACCAAGAAGACGGAGCAAAACAACTTGTTCTTCTAACGCTTCCAGAATCGGCGAGAGCGTTGCACCTAAATCTTCCCCAGAGCGAGCCAGGTTGGCAGTTCCTGAAATCGCCATCATTTCGCGCCCATGTGAATCGCCAATATTGGGGTATTTCACAACTGCAACCTGCTTGGTGATATCGGCAAGTAACTTGGCGCTGCGCTTAACGACATCATCGAGATCAATGGCGCCCTCTAAGAAAGTTTCAATAGCGCGACGTTCAGCAGTCGATAGCGGCTTTACAGTTGCCAACTTATCTACGAAGAGGCGATAGCCACGGTCGGTTGGAATTCGGCCAGCGCTTGTGTGAGGTTGAGTAATCAAACCTTCTTCTTCAAGAACGGCCATCTCATTGCGAATAGTTGCAGGGCTGATACCAAGTGCGCGCTTATCGGCAATCGCCTTCGAACCAACGGGTTCTTGGGTTTCGACATATTCATCGACGATTGCTCGCAGAATCTCGAGGCGGCGATCAGTTGTCATAGTTTGGCAATCTTATCGTGTGCCATTTAGCGAAGCATTTCGTGCGTGATGCGGTCGGCGATGAGCCGCCCTGTCGCAGTCAGCGCCAAAGAGTCTTCACGTTCAATCACATGGCCGCTCTTGATGTACTCCATGCTCCGTTCATACTGCGCCACAGTCAAAGCCGCCTTCTTTACTCCCTGGGGCATACGGATTGCCAGCATGATGTATTCAGATTTCTTCTCTTCTTCGCCAAGTACTTCAGAGTCTTTGATAGGTGAGCTACCTGCAAAGACCTTCTCTTTATAAGCGTTTGGATGCTTCACATTCCAGAATCGCTTCTGATCGATATGTGAATGCGCTCCAGGGCCTAGGCCCCACCAATTATTTGATTTCCAGTATGCAACGTTGTGGCGACATTCATGTCCTGGCTTTGACCAGTTTGAAAGTTCGTACCAATTCAAACCTTTTTGTAGACATTGCTGATCTACAAGTAGATACATATCTGCCATCAGATCATCATCAGGCATGGTGTATTCACCGCGCTTAATCTGCGCTGCCAGCTTTGTGCCTTCTTCAACGATAAGTGCATAAGCGCTGATGTGATCGATATTGAGCGAGAGCGCCTCTTTTACAGTTGCAGCCCAATCACTTAAGGATTCACCGGGCGCTCCATAGATAAGGTCAACACTTACCGATCCAAAGCCTGCCGCGCGTGCCATATCGACAGCTTTTCTCACATTCTCAGGGTTGTGAGTGCGGTCAAGAACCTTCAATACTTCAGGGTTGGCCGATTGCATTCCGAATGAGATGCGATTAAATCCGACAGCAATCAACTCATTGAGTTTTTCTTGCGTTACAGAGTCTGGGTTTGCCTCAAGTGTTATCTCGCAGCCTTCAGTAACCCCATTGCGAGCCTTAATCGCTGCAATAACTCTGCCTAGATCCTTCGGCGGCAGAAGAGATGGAGTTCCTCCCCCAAAGAAGATTGTCGGAACTACATCTGTGGGCGTTGTATCAAGTTCGCGCAAAACTGCATCGATGTAATCGCCTGAAACTATCTCAAGGGTTGCACCATCTTGAAGCTCAGCGGGTGTGTAGGTATTAAAGTCGCAGTAGCCGCAACGTCTTACGCAGTAAGGAATATGGACGTAATACGAGAGCATGGCAATCCTTAAGATTCGAGCTTGCGCGCTGCTTTAATCTTCTCGATATCAGCATCGGTAGCAAGGGCGGCAACGAAGGCTTCTTGTGGAACTTCTACACGTCCCACCATCTTCATGCGCTTTTTACCTTCCTTCTGCTTCTCTAGAAGTTTGCGCTTACGTGAAATATCTCCGCCGTAGCACTTAGCAAGAACATCTTTACGGATAGCGCGGATTGATTCGCGGGCGATGATGCGAGAGCCAATAGCGGCTTGAATAGGAACTTCAAATTGCTGGCGCGGAATGAGTTCGCGCAGCTTGCCGGTCATCATCACGCCATATGAATAAGCCTTATCACGGTGAACGATTGCGCTAAAGGCATCTACCGCTTCGCCCTGCAACAAGATATCGACCTTGACCAAGTTACCTTCTTCATCGCCCATCTCTTCATAATCGAGAGATGCATAGCCACGGGTGCGGCTCTTGAGCTGATCAAAGAAGTCAAAGACGATTTCAGCAAGAGGCAAGGTGTAGCGAATCTCTACGCGATCTTCAGAGATGTAATCCATGCCCAGCATTACGCCACGACGATCTTGGCAGAGCTCCATGATGGTTCCGATAAATTCTGCAGGCGCCAAGATTGTTGATTTAACAATTGGCTCTTTCACATTGTTGATCTTGCCATCGGGAAACTCTGATGGGTTGGTAACGATGTGCTCTTTGCCATCTTCCATGGTGACGCGATAAACCACGTTAGGGGCTGTTGAAATCAAATTAAGTTTTGCTTCGCGCTCAAGGCGTTCGCGCACAATCTCCATGTGAAGTAGCCCAAGGAAGCCGCAGCGGAAGCCAAAGCCAAGGGCTGCAGAGCTCTCTGGTTCATAGACAAGAGCTGCATCATTGAGCTGCAGCTTTTCTAGCGCATCGCGCAAGACAGGAAAATCAGCGCCATCGAGTGGGAAGAGACCAGAGAAGACCATTGGCTTGGGATCTTTATATCCGCCCAATGGGTTCTTTGTTGGACGTGCAAAGTTGGTAATGGTGTCACCGACGCGAGATTGGCGTACATCCTTAACACCAGTAATTAAATAACCTACCTCGCCAACGCCTAAGCCCTTTGATGGCAGCGGTTCTGGTGAGATAACGCCAACTTCAAGGGCTTCATGCTTCACACCTGTTGAAAACATTTGGATTTGTTCGCGTGGATTGATGCGACCATCGACAACGCGCACATAGGTAACAACACCGCGGTATGCATCGTAGACAGAGTCAAAGATGAGTGCGCGTGCTGGTGCATCTGGGTCTCCGACAGGTGCTGGAATCTGATCAATAATTTGATCAAGCAAATCTGCTACGCCATCTCCAGTTTTACCGGAGACGCGTAAGACATCTTCGACTTTGCAACCAATGAGCCCAGCGAGTTCTGCCGCAAACTTTTCAGGTTGTGCATTAGGAAGATCGATTTTGTTGAGCACCGGAATAATGGTGAGGTTGTTCTCCATCGCTAGATAAAGATTGGCCAGAGTTTGGGCTTCGATTCCCTGAGCGCAGTCCACAAGCAAGACAGCGCCTTCACAAGCGGCAAGAGATCGAGAAACTTCGTAGGTAAAGTCAACGTGTCCGGGTGTATCAATCATATTGAGGACATATTCCTGCCCATCAAGACCGCTACGCCATGGCAGACGTACTGCCTGAGATTTAATGGTGATACCGCGTTCGCGTTCAATATCCATACGGTCGAGATATTGGGCGCGCATATTGCGAGCTTCGACTACTTCAGTAATTTGGAGCATGCGATCAGCAAGTGTTGATTTGCCGTGATCGATATGCGCGATGATGCAGAAATTGCGAATCTGGGCTGGATTAGTTGATGCCGGTTGCGGAGCCTTGGCAATCGAGATTGCAGGCACTTAAGCGACCTCTACCTTCGAATTATCTTTAGAAGCGAAGGTTAAATTAACGAACGCCGGCTTTAGCAGCAGCCTTAGCCATTGAAGACTTCTTATTTGCAGCAGCGTTCTTGTGAATAACGCCCTTTGAGACTGCAACATCGAGAGCCTTTGATGCCGCGCGGAGTTCAGCGGTAGTTACAGCAGCGTCACCCTTAGCAACTGCTTCGCGGAACTTGCGAACAGCAGTCTTGATAGAAGATGAGACAGACTTATTGCGAAGGTATGCCTTCTCGTTTGTCTTAATACGCTTAATCTGCGACTTGATATTTGCCACGTGTATTGCTCCGATTTATCTGTTTTAGCCAAACCTTGTGATTTGTGCAGGAGCGTAGGTTATCAGCGTGGGCCTATGACCCCAAAATCGAGATTTAGCGTGCGGAACGGGCTGAAGTGATGGTCCGAACGGCTTTCTCCAGCGCATAAATCGGGTCAGATGAGGCGCCCTTCACATCGGCATCGGCCTTGGCGATAGCTTCGACAGCCGTTGCGATTCCACGCGGAGTCCACGATTGCAACTGTCTGCGCGCTTTATCGATCTGCCAGGGAGCCATACCTAATTGGCCAGCGAGTTCAAATGATTTAGTTCCGCGATTTGTTCCAGAGACTTTTGCCATCGAACGTAGCGACGACGCGATTGCAGATGTCACCATCACTGGATCGGTACCCGTTTCAAGTGCGCTGCGCAAAGTAACTAGCGCAATTGGCAAATTACCTTCAATAGTTGCATCGGCAACATCAAATCCAGTTGTTTCGATTCGTCCTTGATGGAACTTATCAACGATTTGTTCATCGATTGGTCCGGCGGGTGCATCAAGTGAAATCTGTGAAACTGCCTGTTGTAATTCACGTAGGTCGCTACCGAGTGCACCAACTAAAGCCTTCACTGCGCCCGGTGTTGCCTTGCGACCAGAATCCAGGAATAAATCTTTTACAAAGCTCTCTTTATCCGCTTCCTTCTTAATCGCATCGCAGGCGATGATTTCGGGCTTCGCCTTCTTGATTGCATCGAGAAGCGCTTTACCTTTGACTCCGCCTTTATGGAGAAAAACCAATGTCATCGTTGGATCAGGAGAATCTAAGTAGCGCGTTACTTCATCTTTGGAATCTTCGGGCAGATCTTGCAAATCTTTGATAATTAGAGTGCGGCGTTCAGAAAAGAGCGAAGGCGCCAGTGCATCTGCAATATCCCCAGGCAGCGCATCGCTGGCAGCGATAGTGGTGATTTCAGAGTTTTCCTCTTTACATTGCGCAACTAACTTGGCCAGGGCGCGATCGGCAAGAGCGCCTTCAGAGCCGAGCAAGAGATAGAACGAATTCATATATCTCCCCTTCGGTTGCGTATAAGTACAGCTAGATATTACTTCAGTACCAAGAAAATAACCGAGCCCAGCGTTTGGCACGTTGCACGGTGATGCGATGTGCTGTGGCGTGAACTGCCACTGCCCCATCTCTATCGGTACGCAGAACTCTAGCCCCTGTGCGCTCGAGGGCGGTGAGAACCTCAGGCGCGGGATGGCCAAAGGTATTTTCAGCACCGACGCTGATAATTGCTAGCTGCGGTGAAAGCTCAGCCAATAGTTGAAAATCTTGATAGCGCGATCCGTGGTGTGAGACTTTATAGATATCGACTTCACCAATTTTCCCAACCAACCGCTCTTGCGCCAAGGGTTCTAAATCTCCGGCTGCAAAGAGAGTGAAATCTTTACTGCGAATCGTCGTTGCAATACTCGAGTTATTTGGGCTATATCCATCGCCATCGGGCCAATGCACTGTGATGTGATACTCACCGATCTGCGCTGTCGTACCTGCATAAATATTTCCATACCAAGTTTGACCGATTGTGCGTCGTTTCTTGGCGCCCGATAAACCTCCGACATGATCTGCATGCGAATGGGTAAGAATTAGCAACGGAATCTCCTTTACGCCTAACTGATGTAAGCAGCGATCAATGAGTTCAGGGTCAGGACCGACATCAATCACAATGGCGCGCTGGTCGTGCAGATTAAGAACCAGTGCATCGCCTTGGCCAATATCGCAATTGGCAATCTGCCAATCACCCGCTGGAAAACGTTGTAGCCAGGTGAAGGCCAGAATCAGTACTAAGAGAGCGGCGGCTGCTTTGCGTCTGCCCCACACCAAGAGAGCGATAAGAATGAGCGCTGTAACAAAGCCGTAGAGCCCCGTACGCAGAGTGAAAACTGGAAAGCGGGCGGTCCACTCAGCGATCGCAGTAATCCAGAACGCAAAGGGTTTGATCAGCGCCACCAGCAGCTGCGCACCGAAAGGAGTAATCGGCGCAATCAGCGCTGCAATAAATCCCACAATAGTTATTGGTGTTACAGCAGGCGCTGCCAACACATTGGCTAGAACGCTCATGGGGCTGATGTATCCGCTTAAAGCGATGATGATGGGTGAACAGAAAACCATTGCGGCGATCGGCGCTGCCAGAATTGTCGGTTTGATGCGCGGAGCAAAGAGCAGTAACCCTGCTGTTGCTAGTACTGAAAGTGCAAAGCCTGGATCGCACGCCTGAAAGGGATCCAGTAGGACAACAGCTGCGATGGCAAAGCCCAATGCCGGTAGCGAATCTCGACCACGACGCGATGCATGAGCTGCCAATAAGACAGCGGCCATCGCAGCTGCGCGCAGAACTGAAGGCGATGGACGAACGAGTGCGATAAATGCAGCAAGAGCCAGAGCAGTTGCAAGTAATCGATAGTTGGTGCGACGGAAGATGAACTGCATCCCCCACAAAACAAAGGCCGAGACAATGGCAAAGTTCGCGCCACTGACTGCAACCAGGTGAGTCAATCCCGATCGCCGCATCTCATTCTTAAACTCTTCGCTCTGCTTTGAGGTATCGCCAATCACCATTCCAGGAATAAGAGCACCAGCATCTCCGCCACCTGATGCAACTCGTAGCCCCTGTCGAATATGTGCCAGCAAGCGTGCCCACTGTGATGCATCACTGATTACGGTAACTTTCTTACCCACGATAAGCAGTGCTGCAACGCGTCGCTCTTTACTCTTTACTACCTTGGCCTGCACCACAATCTTCTGACCAGGTAGCAGCCCCTTCACAGAGTTCGTTGCTGCAATTACTCGCACAGGAATTCGCATCTGGTGCTTTTGATCTACAAGGAGCGCTTGACCAATAAAAGAGAAGCTTGTGGGTGCAAAGTTATCGCCAAAGACCTTTGGCTTCACCTTTGCTGGATCAGTAGAAAGTTGTAGAACAACTTCAGTAGTACTCCCCTGATAGCTCTGTATTTTGCTATTGCCCAACGCCGCTAAACGAAGCGACATCACACCCGATCCAATAAGCAGAGCGATCAACAGAACAATTGAGCTCTTCTTATTGCGAAGCAAGATAAAGAGAAGGAGCGCAACCGCGGTAACTGCCCACGGTGCGCTCCAGCTCTGTACAAGTGCGCCGACCCAGACCGCGCCCCCAAGTGCGAGAGCGCGGCTATCGATTACACGCGCAGCTTCTCTTTGAATTTGGCGAATGTGCTTGATCCAATTCCGGGAACTTTCATGAGATCTTCAACTGCAGCAAATGGCCCATTTGTTTTACGAAAGGCCACAATGCGACCTGCGAGAACCGGGCCAATGCCATCGAGAGATTCAAACTCTTTGACGGTGGCGCGATTAATCATGATAGGACCGTTCTTGCGAACGGTTTTCTTAGTTCCGCTAGACGAAGTAAACGACTGAGATGTGGGATAGATATAAATCTGCTCGCCGTCTTTAAGGATGCGTGCTTGATTTACATCAGATGCATCGGCGCTCTTCTTCAGTCCTCCTGCTGCCTTGATAGCTTCAAAGACGCGTGCATTCAGGGGAAGCGAATACACACCGGGATTTACTACCGCTCCCGCGACATCAATCATCACCGTTTGTTCGACAATGCTCTCAATTTCCAGAGGAATAGGAGCAGCCACTACTTCTTGTGAAGAACCGCGTGCGACAAAGAGCGCTGATATCAGGACCACAAGGGCTGCGACAATTGCCAACCCGCGCTTCTGTAGTGATGAGTAGTGGAGTTGGCTCCACCACGTATTTACTTGAGTGAGATATTTACCTGCGATATTTGAATTTTCCATCTGCGGATGGTGGTGAGTTCAAGGAGAAAAATCTTGGAAAAGCGCTTCCCCTGTGTATAACTTGCTGATACTTTCCTCAAATGAGCACAGGATTTATCGAGTGGGAACTTGGTCAAACAGCTTATTCAATTATTGGAGACCTTGATTCAGTCAAAGTTCCATTGGTAACTCTCCATGGTGGTCCAGGTTTCTTAGGCAAAGGCATGACCACAGTTGCGCGCTATGCAGAAAGTGCCGGAAGACCAGCGATTACCTATGACCAATTGGGTTGCGGTAAATCATCAGCTCATAAAGAGAAGTCGCCTGATTTCTGGCAAGTAGAGATCTTTATCCGGGAATTCAATGAATTAATCGACCAATTAGGGATTGCAGAAAACTTTGCACTTATTGGTCACTCTTGGGGCGGGTTACTGGCGGCAGAAATCGCAATCACTCAACCCAAAGGGCTAAAGGCTCTCATTCTCTCCAGCCCTCTAGGAGATACCGATACCTGGGTCGCTGATGTGAAAAAGCTTCTTGCAGAGATGCCACCTGAAATATCGTCGGTAATCATTGAGAGCGAAGAGGCAGGAACCACCGATACTGAGGAATACATGGCTGCTGCATTTAAGTTTTACGACAAACATGTAATTCGCGTACCGATGCCTCCAGATGTTGCAGAAATGTTTGATGAAGCTCTGGCAGATCAAAATGTATACAACGCGATGTGGGGACCTTCTGAGTTGATGTGTAATGGCACTCTTGCCGGACATGTAGTTACTGACCGACTTCAACGCATTGAAGTACCAACACTGATTATGTCTGGCAAATACGATGAATGTACGGCCACGACTGCAGGCGCCTACCACTCAGGAATAAAGGGCTCGCGCTGGGAACTCTTTGAAGAATCTAGCCATCTCTCCTATGTTGAAGAGGCTGCAAAGTATCAACGAGTAATGAATGAGTTCTTAGATTCGAAGTGCTAACTAAAGAACGATATTGACAAGCTTTGGCGGACGCGCGATTACCTTCTTAGGCGCAGCCCCTGCCAATTCAGCGACAATCGAAGGCAGCGCTAGCGCTGCTGCTTCGAAATCCGCCTCTGAGATATTCGGTGAAACGTTCATGCGATCTTTAATCTTGCCGTTAATCTGAATGACCGCTTCAACTTCATCATCAATCAGAAGTGCTGGATCAACTGTTGGCCAACCAGCCAAGGCAATCGCAGGCTTATGTCCTAAGCGCTCCCACATCTCTTCTGCAGTAAATGGTGCAACGAGTGAAAGCATGATGGCAATCGCCTCAGTTGCTTCGCGGACTGCTGGATCTGCTGCTCCACAACCACTGTCAATCGCCTTACGAGTTGCATTGACAAGTTCCATGACGCGAGCAACTGCCACGTTGAAGCGGAATGATTCAACGGCAAAGCCGGCATCATGAAGCGCCTTATGAGTTGCCTTACGAAGTGAAATCTCGCCCTTACTGAAATCTGCGTTAGGCGCAGATGTAACGTCTCCTGAGAGACGCCACGCACGGCTTAAGAATTTAACTGAACCAGATGGAGAAACATCAGACCAATCAACATCATCTTCTGGTGGACCAGAGAAGACCATTGATAAACGAATTGCATCAACGCCATGGTTTTCAAGTTCATCTGAAAGGCGTACGAGGTTGCCACGTGATTTAGACATGGCAGAGCCGTCCATGACAACCATGCCCTGATTAAGTAGACGGGTAAATGGTTCGGTGAAGTCGAGCATCTTCATGTCATATAAAACTTTGGTAAAGAAGCGTGAATAGAGCAAGTGCAAGATTGCGTGGGTTACACCGCCGACATATTGATCAACTGGTAGCCAGGTATCAATCTCTGCGCGGTTAAATGGTTCGGTTGCGTTTGTAGATGATGGATAACGCAAGTAATACCAAGATGAATCAACGAAGGTATCCATCGTGTCGGTATCGCGCATCGCAGGGCCAGCGCACTTAGGGCACTTGGTATTGACCCATTCAGTTGCAGCAGCAAGTGGTGACTGCCCCTTTGGCTTCAGGTCTAAGCCCTTTGCATCAGGAAGCAGAAGTGGAAGTTCAGAGTCAGGAACAGCGACTTCACCGCACTTATCGCAGTGAACGATAGGAATAGGTGTGCCCCAATAACGCTGGCGAGAGACAAGCCAATCGCGCAGGCGATAGTTACGAGCCGACTTTCCAAGACCATCTGCTTCTAACTGCTTGTTGATTGCAGCAATTGCATCGTTCTTGGTTAAGCCATTAAGTGCTGCTGAATTAACAAGCTTTCCATCGCCAGTTGTGGCGATCCCGGTTTCATTAGGATCTTCTTCGCCAGTTTCAACAACGACGCGAACAGGGAGTTTCATAGCGCGGGCAAAATCTAAATCGCGCTGATCGTGAGCTGGGACTGCCATGATGGCGCCAGTTCCGTAATCAGCAAGTACATAATCAGATGCCCAGATTGGTAACTTCTCACCATTTACAGGGTTAATGGCAAAGCGCTTTAAATCAACGCCTGACTTAGGACGGTCTGTTGCAAGGCGATCAATATCGGATGCCGCCTTAATCTTTTCGAGATAAGAAGTAAATTCAGCTTCGACAGGAGTGCCTGCTGCAAGTTCGGCAGCGAGAGCAGAATCTGCTGCAACCACCATAAATGTTGCGCCATACAAAGTATCTGGACGAGTTGTGTAGATCGTTACTGGTTCAGTGCGGCCTTCAATAACAAAGTTAACGTTGGCACCTTGTGAGCGACCAATCCAGTTCCGCTGCATCAGCAAGACTTTTTCTGGCCACTTACCTTCAAGTTCTTCCATGTCATCAAGAAGACGATCTGCGTAATCAGTAATCTTGAAATACCACTGATTAAGCTTCTTCTTAGTTACGGCAGAATCGCAACGTTCGCATAGACCCGCTACTACTTGCTCGTTGGCCAATACTGTCTGGCAACCTGGGCACCAGTTAACTGCAGAGTCTTTGCGATAGGCCAAGCCACGGTCATGCAGTTTGGTAAAGAGCCACTGGTTCCACTTGTAGTACTCAGGGTCGCAGGTGTTAAAGACGCGATCCCAATCAAATGAACAGGCGTAGCGACGCATCGAAGATTTCTGTGTTGCAATATTTTCGTAGGTCCAAATACGTGGATCTTCATTGCGCTTAATCGCAGCATTTTCAGCAGGTAGACCAAAGGCATCCCAACCAATTGGGTGCATGACGTTAAAACCTTTTTGAATCCAATAACGAGCAATAACATCGCCGAGCGCATATGCCTCGGCATGGCCCATATGAAGATCACCCGATGGATAAGGAAACATATCGAGTACATACTTCTTAGGGCGCGGATCGTCGGCGCGACCTGATTTAAATGGCTCTAGCTTGTCCCAGATAGGAAGCCACTTCTCTTGAACGTAGGCGAAGTCATACGCCTGGTGTTCAGATGAAGTTTCCATTAGTCCATTCTATCTACAGAGCGCTGAATAAAACTTTTGTGGAGATAAGGGGAATCGAACCCCTAACCTCTTCCATGCCATGGAAGCGCGCTACCAATTGCGCCATATCCCCTCGAACAAAAAGGTACTTTACCGCACTGAATCAGGTATGACTGCCCCAGATTCTTCGCCATATACAGGCTCTGGGATAGAACCGGCATTATGTTCAACCAGCAACCAACCCTTTGGTGAATGATCAAGAATCGACCATTGTGCATTTGAAAGCCCACCAATGCGAGACCAAAATGGAATTGGTAGCTCTAGATATGAGCCGATGATTGTGCGTGCAGTTCCACCATGTGTTGCCACAACGATGCGTTGATTATCTTTTCCGACAAGTGCATCTGTAATTGCTGCTACCGCGCGCGCACCAACTTCGCTGCGACGTTCGCCAATTCCACCAGCAGGGTTATCGCCACCGAGTGACCATTGACGTAAATTATCTAGATCTACCTTACGAATTTCATCTCCTGTAAGGCCTTCCCAATTTCCGCAATTAGTTTCGCGCAAACGCTCATCAGTAAGTACTTCAAGCCCAGTTAACTTCACTAATTCGTGCGCTGTCTTCTGTGCGCGGTCGAGATCGCTGGCAATCAACATTGTTGGGTTAATCGCCGCGATGAGGGGCGCTGCATGTGCTGCTTGAAATTTACCGACTTCGTTAAGCGGAATATCGGTATGGCCCTGGAACTTATTTGCCACATTCCAATCGGTCTGGCCATGGCGCCATAAGATAATTTGATTAGCCACGCGTTGCAGCCTCTTCATTAACGATTTCAAGTTCAATCTTTGGGCAGTCATTCCAGAGTCGATCTAACATGTAATAACGACGTAGCTCGCTCGATTGGATATGAACAACTAAATCTGAGTAATCCAGAAGAACCCACTCATCTGTGCCTTCACGGCGCAGTGGCTTATCTCCGGCTAAGCGAAGTTGTTCTTCCACGTTGTCAGCAATCGAGTCAATCATTTTCGCGTTGGTCGCAGTAATGATGAGGAAGACTTCACTGAGTACGGTCTGATCCGATAGATCAAGGGCGACGAGTTCGGTACCGAATTTTTCAGCAGCAGCGCGAGCTGCAATCTGAGTTCTTTCAACGCATGGTTGGCTAGCTGGCATAGAGGTTATTCTCCTTGATAAAGGCTGCAACTGCCGCCGGTACTGCACTTGATTTGCCTTCACGAATCTCGGTAGCTGACACCTTGAGAGCGTCAATCTGCAGGTTTGCCTGACCTGGAAAATCTGGACGGTCAATAACTAGAAATTCGACCATCTGTTTTAACTCATCAGCGCGATGCCATTGATCAATCTTTTCGTAGGCATCTGTGCCAACAATCAGAACTATCTTCGCATCATGATATGTCTGCGCTACAGCTTCAACTGTATCGATAGTGTAGCTAGGTCCTTCACGCAGAATTTCAATGGGATTTACTTCAACGCGCTTCTTGATCTCATCAGGAAGTGAGTTCACTGCCAGTTGGCACATCTGTCTGCGTTGGGCACCTGTTGCCTGTGGCGCCCCATCGCGCAGACGTGGATTGCCGGCAGGAAGGACCAAGAGAGTATCGACGAGATTTTGAGAGATTAGAGTAGTAATCACATGAAGATGGCCATCATGGATGGGATCAAAGGTCCCGCCGTATAGACCAACTTTCACTATTGCGCGGCTCTACTTTTGCTTACTTGTCTAAACGAAGTGTGATGTAGAGAAGAAAGGCAAAGACTCCAAAGGCGATTAATCCAAATGCTTCAGGAGAGATAGGAAGTTCACGAACTACTTCAGATGCCTTATTAATCATGGCGTTAGATTACTACTTTCCCGCTAGAAGTTCTAAAAAGCGCGCTTCATCGATGACTGTGACGCCCAACTCTTGCGCCTTACCCAGCTTTGAACCCGGGTCGCTGCCAACTAAAACATAATCTGTTTTCTTGGAGACAGATGAGGATGGCTTACCGCCATGTGCTGTGATTGTCTCCGCGATTGAATCGCGGGTAAATCCGTTGAGTCCGCCGGTAACAACGAAGGTAAGCCCAGCAAGAGTCTGCGGCAGATCTGCAGACTTCACATTGACCATCGCAACGCCAGCCTTGGTCCACGAAGAAATAATGTTGCGATGCCAATCAATCTCAAACCATTCAACGATTGATTGCGCAATTACATCGCCGACGCCATCGATATCAGCAAGTTCTGCAACTGAAGCTTCAGAGATTGCCTGCATACTTCCAAAATGTGTTGCTAACGCTTGTGCCGCAGTTGGTCCCACATGGCGAATCGAAAGCGCCACGATAGTGCGCCATAAAGGTCTGGTCTTGGCCTCATCAAGTGCGGCAAGTAACTTCTCGAGGTTCTTACCTTTGCTGCCATCTTTCTTGGTGAAGAACTCTGACTTCATGAGCTGGTCTTGAGTTAATGAAAAGATATCTGCTTCATCGGTAATGATCTTGTCTTGTAAGAGCGCAACTGCGGCTTCGTAACCGAGAACATCGATATCAAGGGCAGCGCGAGAACCAATGTAGTAAATACGCTCACGTAACTGCGCAGGGCAACTGCGGGTATTTGGGCAGCGAATATCAACATCGCCTTCTGTGATTGCCCGTAGATCGCTGCCACATTCTGGACATTGCGTTGGCATCACAAATGCCTTCTCTTTTCCGGTGCGGCGATCAAGGACTGGGCCCAGTACTTCAGGAATAACATCGCCAGCTTTACGAATGATGACGGTGTCGCCAATCAGAACACCCTTGCGCTCGATCTCTTCTTGGTTATGCAGCGTCGCATTGGTAACAGTTGATCCAGCGACTTTGACTGGCTCCATAAAGGCAAAGGGGGTCACACGTCCGGTGCGACCAACGCTGACTTTGATATCAAGTAACTTGGTGGTGACCTCTTCAGGTGGGTATTTATAAGCAATTGCCCATTTAGGTGCGCGTGAAGTAAAACCTAACTTCTTCTGCTCAGCGATCTGATCTACCTTGATTACTACGCCATCAATTTCATGTTCCACATCGTGGCGATGCAGGTTGTAATTTTCAATGTAGGCCAACACTTCTTTACGGCTACGGCAGACCTTAAAGCGCGCAGATGTTGGCAGCCCCAAAGCCTTTAACTGCGCATACGCATCTGATTGTGAAGATAGTGAAATTCCTTCGCTGGCACCGATTCCGTGAACAACGACATCTAGCGGGCGAGATGCAGTAACGCGCGGATCTTTCTGACGAAGCGAACCAGCGGCGCAATTTCGAGGATTGGCAAAGAGTGGCTTGCCGGCTTCTTCTAACTCTTCATTGAGTTGGTTAAAGGCGGCAACTGGCAAGAAGACTTCGCCGCGAACTTCGATAAGTGTTGGGATCTTTTTGCCTGTGAGATTGTGTGGCAGACCCTTAATAGTTTTCACATTGAGCGTGACATCTTCACCCGTGACACCATTGCCACGTGTAAGTGCACGCACCAGCTGACCATCTTGATAGAGCAGGTTAATTGCTAGGCCATCAACTTTGAGTTCGCAGAGGTATTCGGGCTGTGGGCTCTCTTTCTCAACGCGATCAAACCAGGCGGCAAGTTCATCGCCATCAAAAACGTTATCAAGGCTCATCATCTTCTCGATGTGGTCGTGCTGCTCAAAAGTTGTTGCAAATCCCCCACCAACGCCAAGAGATGGTGAATCTGGTTCTAGTAGTTCGGGGTGCTTAGCCTCTAGCACCTGCAGCTCTTTGAGGAGTGCATCAAATTGCGCATCGGTAATGGAGGGCGCATCTAAAACGTAATATTTAAATTGATGGTCGCGAATCTCTTGAGTGAGTTCGATGATGCGGTGGCGTGCCTTATTTGAATCTGTAGCGCTCATGCAGTCTCGCAGATTGTTGCCGAACCAACTACGCGATCGCCATCGTAAATCACCATCGCTTGTCCTGTTGCTAAACCAAGTAGCGGCTTATCAAGTTCAGCTACGAGTTGACCGTTATCCATGTAATACGTGCAATCGAGTGCAGCGCCATGTGCGCGCACCTGTACAAATCCACGAGTAGGAACAGCAGCGACTTCTGGGCCGCAGAAGATTGGCTTTTCACCGCGCATCAATGTCACAGCTAAATCTTCTCGCGGACCTACGACAACAGTGTTGGAGACGGGCTCAATCTTGAGAACAAAGCGCGGAGAACCATCGGCGGTCGGCACAGTCAGGCCTAAACCTTTACGTTGCCCGATTGTGTAGGTGTAGGCGCCTTTATGTTCGCCGATCTTGGTGCCATCTTGATCAACGATGGGCCCGACTTCACTCCCTAAGCGATCACGTAACCAACCGGCGTTATCGCCAGAGGGAACGAAACAAATATCGTGGCTATCAGGTTTCTGCGCGACAGCTAACCCGCGGGCTTCAGCTTCTTTTCGGATATCAACTTTTTCAGTATCACCCAATGGAAAAATTGCACCGTTAATCTGTTCACGATTGAGAACTGCAAGAACATATGACTGATCTTTGAGCGGATCTACTGCGCGATGAAGAGTGCGACCTTCGGTGGTTTCACGGGTGCGCGCGTAGTGGCCGGTGACAACGCCATCAAATCCCATCGCCTTTGCGCGATCTAAGACGGCTGCGAACTTAATCTTCTCGTTGCAACGCAGGCAAGGATTAGGGGTACGACCTGCTGCATATTCACTCATAAAGTTTTCTACAACACCTTCATGAAACTCATCTGCCATATCCCAGATATAGAAAGGAATACCGATGACATCGGCGGCGCGACGGGCATCATGTGAATCTTCGATGGTGCAACATCCGCGTGCACCGCTGCGGTACTTCTGTGGATTGGATGAAAGAGCCAAGTGCACGCCAATAACTTCATGTCCTGCTTCAACTGCGCGCGCTGCTGCAACTGCCGAGTCAACGCCACCGCTCATGGCGGCGATTATCCTCATGAGCGACCCACAGCATGTGCAGCTAGGCCGCGCTCGATAACGCGTGGCAGCACTGAGAGCGTGTAATCAACATCGGCCTGCGTTGATGTCGATCCAAATGAGAAGCGAAGAGAAGATTGTGCAACAACATCGCTCAGCCCCATCGCCATCAATACGTGGCTAGGGCGATGAACTCCAGCGGTGCAGGCAGCACCTGTTGAACAAGAGACTTTCTCAGAATCCATCAACAACAAGAGCGAATCACTCTGTGTGCCAGGAAAGGTGATATTTGAAATTCCTGGAAGTCGCGGTGAAGTTTTTCCATTAATGACAGCATCAGGGCGAGACTTCATAACGCCTGCTTCAAAGTCATCACGTAGTTGTGCGACTTTTTTAGAATCATAAAGGTGAGCATCAACAGCTGCAGCAAAGGCGACGATAGATGGCGCATTGAGCGTTCCGCTACGAATATCGCGCTCTTGTCCCCCGCCATGGAGCAGCGGTGGGATTTCAACTGCGCGTCGCAAGATCAGCGCACCGATTCCAAGGGGTCCACCAACTTTATGTGCACTGATGGTCATCGCAAAAAGGCCAAGGGCTTTATAGGAAAGTGGAACTTTCGAAAAACTCTGTACCGCATCGCAGTGAACTGGAATATCGCCAGCAATCTTCACAATTTCACCGACCGGTTGAATAACTCCAGTCTCGTTATTGCTATGCATGACAGAGATCAAAGCAATCTCAGATCCGCGCTCTGCCACAAGTTTTTGCAGAAAATCTAAATCAGTAACGCCTGCGCTGCTGACAGGAAGTTCAATCAGTTCAGCGCCTTCGTGATCGACAAGCCAATGTGCCGGATCAAGAACTGCGTGATGTTCAATACCGGAGACAACGACAACCTTCTTGCCTGAGTGCCAGTACAAACCTTTAATTGCCGCGTTATTTGCCTCAGTGCCAGAGCCTGTGAAAATTACTTCACTCGGCAAGCAGTCAATAGCCTTTGCCAACTTTTCGCGCGCATCTTCGACATCTTTACGAGTAGAACGACCTTCAGTATGAAGGGATGATGGATTACCAAGTTTGCGCAGAGATGCGTTCATCGCCTCGATGGCAACATCGAACATCGGCGTGGTTGCCGCATGGTCGAGATAGACGCTCATAGGAGCAGTCTAGTTCGTGCTTCGGTATTAGCCTTTTTTGGCTGCAACTGCAGCGGTCGCCTGCGGCAGCACGTTGAAGAGGTCGCCGATCACGCCGAAATCTGCAATATCAAAGAGCGGCGCTTCTGGATCTTTATTGACCACGACGATTGTCTTTGAAGTCTGCATACCTGCGCGGTGTTGGATTGCGCCAGAGATTCCGCAGGCAACATAGAGCTGTGGGCTGACGGTCTTACCGGTCTGTCCCACCTGATGTGAATGTGGATACCAACCTGCATCCGTTGCAGCTCGTGATGCGCCAACTGCTGCGCCAAGTAGGTCTGCAAACGCTTCGACTGCGCTGAAGTTTCCATCAGTACCGCGGCCACCTGAAACAACAATATTTGCCTCTGTTAACTCTGGACGTCCACCCTTCACTGGTGGCTGTGATGAAGCAATTGTTGCCTTCTTAGCGCTATCGCTAATTGCAGCTGTTGCGTTTTCAATCGCTGGG
The DNA here is from genome assembly GCA_965267875.1 of Candidatus Nanopelagicaceae bacterium. GTDB lineage: Bacteria > Actinomycetota > Actinomycetes > Nanopelagicales > Nanopelagicaceae > Planktophila. The sequence continues at coordinate 1,038,816 of OZ254157.1, forward strand.
CTGGCAGCGCTCACATCTGCATCGATGCTATTTGGGCGCACTGTGATGATGGGTGTGCCTTGTGAAACCTGCGAATGAACAGTGGTTGAGCCACCAAAGACAAGTTGAGTTGCAGTCGCATCTGCTGCCACATCAACTGCATCGGTGATAATTCCTGATTCGGTGAGCACTGCAACACGCGCTGCTACCTCTTTGCCGAAGGCGTGGGAAGCAATCAGAAGAGCTGCTGGCGACTTATCTTTCACAACGCCAGCTAAAGCATCAGCTACTGCTGCAACTCCGTGAGATGCAAAGTCGTTCGATTCAATAACAATAATGTTGCTAATTGGACCTTGGTTAACAGTTGCAGCAAGTGCTGCACCTTTTCCGGCAGGTGCCAAAACAACGGCCGATACTGAGCCAATACGGGCTGCTGCAGTAGCTAACTCTGCAGTTGTCTTAGTTACGTGATCGCCTGAGAAATCAGCAAGGAGTAATACTGTGCTCATATCAACTTCTTCTCTGCTAGGAATGTGGCTAACGCTTCGCCGCCGCTACCTTCATCGTTGACCTTAAGGCCAGCTTCCCTTGGTGGACGTGGGGTTGCATCTTTAACTTGCGACCAAGCACTTTGGGCTGCAACGCCAACTGCTGCTAAATCTTTCTGCTCAATTGTCTTCTTCTTCGCTGCCATGATTCCCTTAAAGGATGGGTAGCGCGGTTCATTAATCTTTTCGACAACGCTGACAACAACTGGAAACGCTGCAGAAATTTCATCGACGCCAGCTTCAGTCACGCGTGTAATTGAAACTTTGCCGGCGGGATCGACCACAACTTTTGAGGCGAAGGTGAGCTGCGCCCAACCAAGGCGAGCGCTCAGCATCGCTGGAACAACGCTCATACGAGCATCTGTTGATTCAGTTCCGCAGATAACAATGTCGTATCCACCATCGCTAATTACTTTGGCGAGAACTGCAGATGTGGCGAGCGCATCTGAACCAGCAAGCGCTGCATCAGAAACCAAGATTGCGCCATTTGCGCCCATAGAGAGCGCTTTGCGAACGGCTTCAGTTGCGCGTTCTGGTCCCATCGAAATCACTGTGACTGTATGTGGGCCACCTTCTTCATTACCTCCGTGCGCTTCTGCAATACGCAGAGCCTCTTCAACGGCATATTCATCGAGGTCATTGAGAACGGCATCAACGTTTTCGCGATCGAGAACGCCATCAACCATCTTCTTCTCAGCCCATGAATCAGGAACTTGTTTTACGCAGACAGCAATCTTCATGGCCCTTATGTTACTGACGGGTAGGTGCTTTCACAACGCGAAACTCTCAACTAATACTTCACCTTCTATTCAGTGACACTTCACCTTGCCTTGCCTACCCGGTTGTGGGCTCCGCCCAATCTACGGGTATGAGAATCGCAGTTGTGACCGAGGCCTTCCTGCCCCAGGTAAATGGAGTAACCAACTCTGTCCTGCGCCTGCTCGAATTCTGTAAAGCGCAGGGGCACGATGTCTTGATCATCGCACCTGAAAGCGAAGGGGCTCCTTCGGAATACCTTGGCTACAAAATCAAACATGTCCCAAGTATTTCGATGAAGAAACTCATCCCGATGGCAGTTCCTAAGAAATATCTAGAACCACTCTTAGAAGGATTTGCACCTGATGTTATTCATCTCGCCTCTCCCATCTTTCTCGGACATTACGTTGCGCGTATCGCTCGTAAAGCAGGGATACCAACTGTCTCCGTCTATCAGACCGATATCGCCGGTTTCGCTCGCCACTACGGGCTAACGATTGCGCATAACACTCTCAAGAAATGGGTCTCACGAATTCATCAAGCCTCCGACATTACCTTGGCGCCATCTAAGTGGGCTTGCCGAGATTTAGAACAAAGTGGTGTGAAGAATGTTCGTCTCTGGAAGCGCGGAGTGGATCTGGTCAATTTCACCCCTGCAAGGCGAGATGAATCGCTCCGCTCAAATATTGCAGGGAGCAAAGAGAAACTGATTGTTGGATATGTGGGACGCATCGCCAATGAAAAACGAATCGATGATCTAAAGATTCTTGATCAGCAAAAAGATATTCAACTCGTCATTGTCGGTGATGGACCTGCAGCTCCTAGAATCAAGAAGGAACTTCCAGGCGCACGTTTTGTCGGCTACCAATCTGGAACTGAACTGGCGCGCTATGTCGCATCTTTCGACATCTTTGTTCATACCGGAAAACATGAGACCTTCTGCCAAGGAATTCAAGAGGCGCTCGCAAGTGGGGTTCCTGTAATTGGGCCTGATACTGGCGGTCCCGTTGATCTCATTGAGCATGGCATCACTGGGCTGCTGATTGACACCGCTGATGCACATGAACTTTTAGAGGCCGTGGCAACGCTGCGCAACCACAGCTCCTTCGATTTGATGCAGCTAGCTGCACGTAAATCGGTAGAGCATCGCACCTGGGATTACATCAATGCACAACTGATATCTCATTATCAAGATGCGATTGACCAACTTTCCAAAGAGCGAGGGCTGGTGGCATGAAGATTATCCATGTAGCAAACTTCTACGGGCCTAAATCCGGTGGAATCAAAACTACGCTCCACAACTTAGGTCTTGGCTATCGCAGCGAAGGTCATGAATTTATCTATCTCATCCCTGGCAAGAAGTTTGCTCGCGAATCCAATGAATATGGCGGCTGCATCACTCTCCCATCGTGGGTGATTCCATTTAGCGGTGGATATCGAGTTATTCGTTCAACGAGACAGGTGAAGTCAATCCTGCAAGCGCTCAAGCCTGATCGATTGGAAGTTTCAGATCGCTTCACCCTTTCGTGTCTTGGTCGATGGGCATCACATCGCAAGATTCCAGCGATTGTCTTTAGCCATGAAACCCTTAAGGGCTTAGTGAAGAGCTATCTAGGATTCTCACTCAACAAGTTTGTGAGATGGCATAACACCAAATTAGCCTCCAAATTTGATTACGTTGTAACCACCACAGACTTTGCCTCATCCGAGTTCAATGAGATTGGCACGAGCAATCTGGTGCAGATTCCGCTGGGTGTAGATCTGACCAATTTTTCACCTGATCGATATAACGAAGAGCTACGTACCAAGATGCTCAAGGGTGGCGATGTTCTGCTCGTTCATTGCGGACGCCTATCACCCGAGAAGAAACCAGAACGTTCGCTGCAGGCCCTGCGCGAGCTGTTAAATCGCGGAGTTAATGCGCGCCTTGTCTTTATTGGAAGCGGGCCACTTCATAAGAAACTTTATGACTCATCAAGAAACATCCCCGTCACCTTTTGGGGATATGTAGCTAACAAAAATCTGTTGGCGCAGATGATTGCATCCGCTGATATCTCAATTGCTCCCGGCCCTATTGAGACTTTCTGCTTGGCAGCGCTTGAATCGCTAGCTAGCGGCACTCCCGTTGTTGCTTCAAATACCAGCGCCGTTGGGGAATTCCTCAAGTCCAAAGATGGAAATTGCGTGGGGCTGACGGCCGATAACAACGGTGCAGCCTTTGCTGATTCCATTGAAAAGCTACTCACGCTCTTAAGCCAAGATCTTCAGATGCGGCAACGTTGTCGCACTCAAGCCGAGAATTTTCCTTGGTCAAAGACAATTTTTGAACTCAATTCGCTCCATCAACCTCTGCCAATCAAGGCGGCTTAAAGTGGATAAGCCGCTCACCTTCGCAATCATTGGCGATAGCGCGGCTTCAGGGGTTGGTGATTCAAATAGTGCAAAGCAGTATTTCGGGTGGGGTTATCACCTCGCTCAAGCTTTCGCTGAACCACTCGTTTATATCAATGTTGCACGGCCCGGAGCTCAATCCCACGAGGTTCTGCATGACCAGCTGCCCAAGATTCTGATCCACGAACCAGAGCTTGTCGCAGTTATTGTCGGAGGAAATGATTTGCTGAGAAATGGCTTCTCACCTGATGTTTTTGAGAAGAATCTCAACCAGACCATCAAAGAGATTGTTCTAACTGGAGCCACCGTCATGCTGCTCGAACTGCATGATCCAACGAAGATTGTTCCGATGCCCCGCCTGATTGCTCGAGTTTGCCGCAGGCGCGTTGATGCCGTGAATCAAACCACGAGAAAAATCGCATATCGCTATGGAGCCATCCTTCTTGAAACTCGCTCCATGCCTGATATCTACGACCGCAATAAATGGCATGTAGATCGTATGCATCCAAGTCGATTGGGCCATCAATTTATCGCAGATAACTTTGGGCATCTTCTGCGTAAACGTGGATATAACGTTGACGCGATGAAGTACTCACATCACAATAATCGCAGTCGACGTGATTCGATCAAATGGATGCTGAAAAATGGAACTCCTTGGTTCCTCAAGCGAAGTTTCGACCTATTGCCAGCGCTTATTTTGCTCAGTATTGCCGAACTCGTTTATATGATGAGCCAATGCTTCCAGCGGACCCGCGCATCCTCGGCGCCACTCTCACCGACGGTGGATGCAATTTTGCTCTCTGGACCCAAGCCGCAACCGCCGTTGAGCTCTGCCTCTTCAATGAAGTCAATGGCAAGTTAGTTGAAACCCGCTTCGCCCTTTCACATCGCAACGGACCTATCTGGCATGGCTACCTCGCAGGTGTGCGCGCTGGACAGCGATACGGCTATCGAGTTTACGGAACCTGGGCGCCTGAATATGGATCACGCTTTAACGCAGCCAAATTATTGATCGATCCATATGCCCACAAGTTAGATGGCACCGTTTCCTATGTTCCTGAAATTTACGGCCATGTTGCTATCGATGGAGCAGGCGAAGGAGATAACGCGATTCGCGATAACCGCGATAGCGCTGGGTTCGTTCCATTCTCTGTGGTTACTGATTACCGCGCTCGCGAGATAGAGCGCCCCATTTACTCATGGACACAAGAAGTGATCTATGAAGCACACGTCCAGGGACTTACTGCAAAAAATATGCAGATACCTGCAGACGAGCGCGGTACCTACAAAGCGTTAGGACATCCCAGCACCATCGAACATTTGAAGCACTTGGGCGTGACCGCACTTGAGCTACTTCCGATTCACTCGTATGCAACGGAACCAGCCATCTGGGAACGTGGACGAAAGAATCATTGGGGCTATAACGCCATCGCCTTTTCGGCGCCGCATTCTGAGTATGCCGCGACCGATGATCCTGTGACAGAGTTGCAATGGGCTATTGATCGTTTACACGAGAACGGTATTGAAGTTTTTCTTGATGTTGTTTATAACCACACTGCAGAAGGTGGCGTTGGCGGACCAACTTTTTCTTATAAAGGAATCGATAACAACTCGTGGTATCGCCACGATGGACAAGGCAACTACATCGATGTCACTGGCTGTGGAAATACGATTCGCGCATCTAGCCCGCACGGTGTCCGCCATATAGTCGATTCTCTACGCTGGTGGGTTGAGGTCATAGGCGTAGATGGATTCCGCTTCGACTTAACAACTGCGCTCTACTCAACTCAATCAGCATTTGATTCAGCGCTGATGTCTGCCATTGAAGCAGATTCAACCTTACGTAACTTTAAAATGATTGCCGAGCCTTGGGATATATCTCGCTATTCACTCGGTGATTTCCCACATCCTTGGCGCGAATGGAATGACCGCTACCGCGACTCTGTACGCCAATTCTGGTTAGGCGATTTAGCGCGTGGCTATGGCGAAGGGGTTTCAGATATCGCCGATGGCATTAGCGGTTCCTCCGATGTCTTCTTCTATCGCGGTCCAACTTCATCGATCAACTTCGTTACCGCACACGATGGATTTACCTTGACCGACTTGGTGATCTATTCGCAAAAACGCAATGAAGCTAACCTAGAAGATAATCGCGATGGTTCAACTGAAAATCGTTCTTGGAATATGGGCATCGAAGGACCTACTGATGACCCGCAAATAAATGCGCTCCGTCATTCACTGAAGAAATCCATCATGGCCACTCTGCTCTTATCTGCGGGAGTTCCGATGCTCACGATGGGTGATGAGCTCTGCCGCACTCAAGCAGGTTCCAATAATGGTTACTCCATGCCGCGCGATATGAGTGTGGATATTGCAGATAGCCCAGAAACATTTATGGGCGGTTGGGCAAATCCATGGGAACTTTCAGATCTGCAGAAAGATATGCGTGACTCAGTTGCTGAACTAACGCGTATTCGCAAAACCTATCTCGCCGATGTTGCAGCAGAGTTTTTCACTGGTCGCCTTGATTTAGGAACGCAACGAAAAGATATCGCCTGGTTTAGTCTGGGTGGCCACGAAATGAATGAAGCACACTGGGCAGATGGTGAGAAGCGAAGTCTGACTGTGCAGATTGAAGCAGGCCCCGATCGAGGTCTCTTGTTATTACTTAACTCTGCAACGGAAGAGACTGCATTTACCTTGCCTGATGAGAAGTGGGGCACAAGTTTCCGTCGTATCTTCGATGCATCATCTCCTGTTGATACACACCAACCAATCATTGAATTACCTGCTGCAAAGGTGAAAGTTGCGCCACACTGCGCTCAAGTCTGGCTAGTTACTCGTTCGTAATCCCATATATTTACTACGTGCTCGCCATACTCGCTCCCGGTCAAGGTTCACAAACCCCGAGCATGCTCACAGCATGGCTTGAAGATGCAGAGCTCAAAAATCTTTTAACTTCTTACTCCAGCGCAATCAACCTTGATCTAGAGCGTTTAGGAACCGTAGCTGACGCAGATGAAATCAAAGATACCGCTAACGCACAGCCCTTAATTGTTGCAGCCAGTCTTATAAGCGCCCATGCACTTGGTTCTGATGTGAATGCATCTTTCGTTGCTGGCCACTCTGTCGGAGAAATTGCTGCAGCAGCACTTGCGGCAACCTTGACCGAAGTTGATGCAATGAAATTGGTGCACCTGCGTGGACAAGAGATGGCAAAGGCTGCAGCTCTTTCACCTGCTGGAATGGCGGCCGTTCTCGGAGGCGAGAGATCAGTTGTTCTCGCTGCAATTAAAGAGTTAGGACTCGTTGCCGCAAATGACAATGGCGCCGGACAAATTGTTGCGGCTGGAAATCTAGATGCGCTCTCGCAGTTAGCGCCCGAAGGTGCGCGCGTTCGAGCACTTGCAGTTGCCGGTGCTTTTCACACACCCTTTATGGAACCTGCCGTTGCTCCTCTTCGCGCGATGGCTGCAGAAATCAAAACAAGCGCTGCCAAGGTTTCTGTGATTTCAAATAGAGATGGCGCAGTCGTGAGCGATGGACGCGAAGTACTCGATCGCATCGTTAATCAGATTGCCAACCCTGTTCGCTGGGATCTCTGTATGGAAACTCTGCGCGCGCAAGGTGTCACAGGCGTTATAGAACTCGCTCCAGGTGGGACACTTGCTGGGCTCATTAAGCGCGCCGCCCCTGAGATCGAACAACTCGCTCTCAAGTCACCTGCAGATATTGCAGCAGCTCGTGAATTTGCAGCACGCCATGGAAAGGCATAAATGACAAAGGTAATTTCAACAAAGACTGGCACTGAGAGCCAGATCCTTGCCGTCGGTTCCTACCGTCCCAAGAGAATTGTGCCTAACTCTGAAATTGTCGATCGCATCGATTCCAGTGACGAATGGATTCAACAGCGCACCGGAATTGAAACTCGACGCTTTGCAGGCAGCGATGAAACAGTTCTCGATATGGCAACGTGGGCGGCAGAAGCAGCCCTTAAGAAAGCCAAACTTTCGATTAGCGATATCGACACCATTATCGTTGCCACAATTACCTTTCCATTTCAGGCACCTTCTGCGGCAACTGCAATCCTGCAACGGTTAGGCCATCCCAAGGCTGCCGCCTTTGATGTCAATGCTGCCTGCGCTGGCTTTTCATACGGTGTTGCAATGGCGCATGACTTCATTAAATCTGGCACCTCAAAGCGCGTACTTGTCATTGGCGCTGAAAAGATTTCAGACTTCACCGACCCTAACGATCGCGCGACTGCATTTATCTTCGCAGATGGCGCTGGCGCTGTTGTTATCGGGCCTTCTCGCGATGCAGGCATCGGCCCCGTTGAATGGGGTTCAGATGCCGATAGCCGCGATGCCATCTTGATGAACCCATCATGGGTTGATATTCGCGATAACGAAACACAGCTCACTAAAGCGGGAGGTAAGTGGCCCAATATTTCGCAAGAAGGTCAGAAAGTATTCCGCTGGGCTGTTTTCTCAATGAGCAAGGCAGCTCTTAAGGCGCTGGAATCTGCAGGACTTACTGTTAACGATCTCGATGCATTTATTCCGCATCAAGCAAATATCCGAATTATTGAAACGATGGCAAAAGAGATGGATATGCCAGATTCAGTAATCATTGCAGATGACATTCGCACCAACGGAAATACCTCTGCCGCATCAATTCCGCTCGCCATGGATGCTCTCTTGGATAAACATCCAGAGCTACATGGAAAATTGGCTCTGCTCATTGGCTATGGCGCAGGTCTCGTTTATGCGGGACAAGTTGTCAGATTGCCCGAAAAACCATAATTTTTATCGAATTACTCCCCCATTTACTGGGAAGTAAGGGCTTCCTTCGTAGACAATTACACACCTAAGGCAAGACAAGAGTAAATAGAAGAAAAGGAATCACAATGGCGCTGTCACCAGCAGATGTACTTGCAGGAATTAAAGAGATCGTAGAAGAAGTTGCAGGCATTCCAGCTGCATCAATCGAACTCGGTAAGAACTTCACAGAAGATCTCGAAGTTGACTCACTCAGCATGGTTGAAGTTGTCGTCGCATGCGAAGAGCGCTTTGGCGTGAAGATTCCTGACGAAAAGGTAACTGAACTCGCAACTGTTGGAGATGCAGTCAACTTCATCGTTAACGCTGCTGCCTAACAACCTTGAATTAAAAGTTTGAATTAAACGAATGTCTGAACGTCGCGTAGTAGTAACAGGCCTCGGGGCTACAACTCCCCTGGGCGCAGATGTCGAAACCACCTGGAAGGCGCTTCTTGCCGGCCAGAGTGGGGTGCGACTTCTTACCGAAGATTGGCGAGAGCTTCTTCCTGTTCACTTCGCAGCGCGCGTTGCCACTGAACCGGCTGACCAGATGGAGCGCGTGGAGATGCGCCGCCTTGATCGCTCTGAACAATTCGCGCTCATTGCATCTCGCGAGGCTTGGAAAGATGCCGGTTCCCCTGACGATATAGATAAAGAACGTCTCGGCGTCGTCATCGCATCAGGTATCGGCGGAGTTATTACCTTGCTCGACCAATTTGTAAATCTCAACGAAAAGGGCGCCCGTGGCGTAAGCCCACATACAGTCCCGATGTTGATGCCTAATGGACCTGCGGCAAATGTTGGCCTTGAACTCAAAGCGAAGGCGGGAGTTCATACCCCAGTCAGCGCATGCGCATCAGGAGCCGAAGCAATCGGCTATGCCTACGAGATGATTAAAAATAATCGCGCCGACATTATTGTCACAGGCGGCGTTGAAGCTGCCATCCATCAACTTCCTATGGCCGGCTTTGCTGCCATGAAGGCGCTTTCAACACGTAACGATGCGCCACAACGAGCTTCCCGTCCATACGATCTTGATCGCGATGGCTTTGTTCTTGGCGAAGGTGGCGGCGTACTCATTCTTGAAGAATACGAATCTGCTAAAGCGCGCGGTGCCAAGATCTACTGTGAAGTCGCCGGTCAAGGGTTAACTTCTGATGGGTATCACATCGCAGCACCAGATCCAGATGGAGAAGGCGTACAGCGCGCAATTAAGTTTGCGCTCCAAGCATCAGGGCTATCAACAAAAGATATTGTTCATTTGAATGCACATGCCACATCTACTCCTGCGGGCGATGTTGCTGAAGCAAATGCGCTCCGTAAAGCGTTGGGTGCAGATGCAGATCACGTTGCTGTTTCTGCAACTAAATCAATGACTGGCCATCTCCTTGGTGGCGCTGGCGCAATTGAATCTGTCTTTATCGTCAAGGCGCTCCAAGATCGCCTTGCTCCCCCAACTATCAATATTGAAAAGTTAGATCCAGCTGTGACCATCGATGTCGTTCGCGACACACCGCGCCAACTTCCAGCGGGAGATATCGCAGCGCTCAATGATTCTTTCGGTTTTGGTGGCCACAACGTGGTGCTTGCATTTAAATCGCTCTAATCTAGGGCTATGTCAACAACGTTGTTGGACCCTGAAGCGCGCATCGCCAAGCTTCTTGATTCACCGAACTACGAACTTCTTCTGCCGCGCACTGATTGCGGAATGGTTGCAGCCACCGGGCTCATTAAAGGAAATAAAGTTGTTGTCTTCGCATCCGATCCCACCATTAAAGGTGGCGCTTTAGGTATCGAAGGTTCTCAGGTAATTGTTCAGGCTTACCGCGCCGCAATGGGTGCACAAGTTCCTGTCATTGGTATCTGGCACTCAGGTGGCGCGCGGCTCAGCGACGGCGTTGCATCTCTAAACGCCTTTGGCGAAGTTTTCCAAGCGATGGTCACAGCAAGTGGTCGCATTCCACAACTTTCACTCGTCTTAGGACCAACCGCAGGTGGCGGTGCATATGGTCCGGCGCTTACCGATGTTGTTGTACTTGCACCAGAAGGTCGCATCTTTGTGACAGGTCCGGATGTCGTGAAATCTGTAACTGGGGACGTTGTAGATATGGCGCTGCTAGGTGGACCCGAGGCGCACAGTAAGAACTCTGGCGTTGCACATGTGATTGCGCCGACTGAAGAGATTGCCTATCGCGAAATCCAAGATCTCGTCTCACTCTTCTCCAACCAAGGGTTGATGTCGTCAGATGTTGCTGATGTTCCACTGGCGCACTTAGTTCCTGATACAGCGCAGCGAATCTATGAAGTCCATCCGCTGGTAGATGCGATTCTCGATAGCGATGGCGAAAAGATTGAGCTCCTTGATATGTGGGCTGAAAATATGACCACAGTTATCGGACGTCTTGGCGGCCGCACAGTGGGCGTTATTGCAAATAACCCACAAGTAATTGGTGGGGTTCTCGATTCTGCAGCGGGTGAAAAGGCGGCACGCTTTGTGCGCACCTGTGATGCCTTTGGAATTCCACTGATTGTCATTGCAGATGTAACTGGCTTCTTACCTGGCATCGGCCAAGAATGGGAAGGCGCAGTTCGTCGTGGCGCAAAGTTATTGCACGCCTTTGCAGAATCAGTTGTTCCGCGCGTTACCGTCATTACCCGCAAGGCCTACGGCGGCGCCTTTGTTGCGATGAACTCCAAATCACTCGGTGCCACTCGCGTCTTTGCCTGGCCACAAGCGGAAGTTTCTGTCATGGGCGCAGTTGCTGCAGTGCGCGTATTGCATCGCCGCTTACTTGCCGATCTACCTGAATCTCAACGCGCAGATATGGAGCTAGAACTCGCCGCAGAACATGAGCGAGTTTCAGGAGGAGTCGCACGCGCCATTGAAATCGGCGCAGTCGATGAAATGATTGAGCCCGATAAGACTCGTAGCGCGATAGCTAAAGTATTAGCTGAATCTGAATACCGCCGTGGTTCACACGGCAATATTCCGCTGTAATTTACTTAACGTCGAAGGTGACTGAGACTGTAGAAGTAACTGTCTTCTCAATACTTGATGTGTCATAGGCGCCAGTATCTGCAGTCATCGTTGAATCCGGAGTCGTTACTTGGAATACTCCAGAGCGCACAGATTGAACTGATCCAACCTTGCCGCCGACCGCCTTGGTAATTGCCTCTGCGCGGATCTTGGCATCTTTCATCGCTTCTTCAAGCAACTTAGGGCGCATCTGCGGAAGTGTTGAGATGTAGTACTGCGGACCGTAATTATTGACGGTAACGCCTTTCTGAAGCAAAGAGCCAATCTCTTGTGAAAGCTTGGCAACTAGCTCAACATCATCTGTGCGGACTACGACATCACGTGATGCGCGGTAGTTAAGAATCTTGCCGGTGTTATTTCCGTTGACCCATTGCTCGTTTCCATAAGAAGAAACTGAACCAAGAACGAGCGCATCCTTGGGGATTCCGCCATCTACTAAATACTTTGTCACTGCTTCAACGTCATTTCCAACGCGAGCGACTGCCTCAGCAACAGTTGGGCGTGTAAGTGAAACATTAAGCGTCCAGACAACATTATCTGCAGTTGCAGATGTCTTGGCAGATCCTGTCACGGTAATGCCATTTGTATTACGAGCTGCAAACCCTGCACCTACCTGAAATAGTCCACCACCCAACGCTGTTGCAATAATTACTGCAACTGCAATGTAGAGAATAAAGCGGCGGCGTTCAGTTGAAGTCATAGGTGCTTGTGTTGTCATGGCTTCATTCTATATGGCGCGCAGGCGAGCAATCTCTTGCAAATCTACTCCGCGGAAAGGTTCAAGCGCGGCATCCCAAGGTTTTCCGAGTGCTACCTCTAAATTCTCACGAAGTTCTAAGTCATCAAAACGAGAGAGCGCCTTTGCAATTTGGCTCTCACTAATCTGAATGTTTCCAGCCGGATCAAGGCTGGCGCGATGAATTCCCAATTCAGGGGTGCAGCGAAAGAGTTCGCCACCGTTCTTATCTAATTCATGAACTTCAAATCGCAGGTAATGCCAATTTTTGAGAGCAGTTGCAATTTTTGCAGCTGTTCCGATGGCAGCGCGGAATTCAAGAGATGTCCGTGAGGTTCCTGGCGCCAGCGGTTGATCGCGCCATGAGTAGTTTTGTGGCGAACCAAGGAGTGAGTTGAGTCCCCACTCGATATGTTGACGCAGGGCAGATGGCGCTGAATGAATGGTCAGGTGACCGTTCATATAAATGTGTTGCATGAAGTGCTCCTAGCAAGGTGCAGAATTTGTGCGACCTTCCCCGATCCACAACTGCTAACTGCTAGTGAGTGCCTTATTTATACAACTTTCCGCTGACTTTGTGAATATAGGGGCTTTTGCCATCGATTTTGAGCGTGATTTATCCAAACCCGAAATAGGTCTACGCCTAAGTAGCGGGTACGCTTTACCCTAGTCGGACGCTTTATCAGTACCCGTTGTTAGATGTAATTCTTTACTCGGTATGGCTGTAGCAAGACGAAGACTGGAGTTCGAGGAATTCTCGAAATCCCAACATATCGAAGGAATAGTAAAAAATATGGCAACAGGTACAGTTAAGTGGTTCAACTCTGAAAAGGGTTTCGGTTTCATTGCAGTTGATGGTGGCGGACAAGATGTATTCGTTCACTACTCAGCAATCCAAGGAAACGGTTACAAGAGCCTTGAAGAGGGTCAGGCAGTTTCATTTGAGGTCGTCCAGGGTCCAAAGGGTCCACAGGCTGACGCAGTAAATCCTGCTTAATTAAAAAACACTTACAAATAAGGCTCGCTCAAGAAATTGAGCGGGTCTTATTTTTTTGCCCTTATTTACTTGGTTCTGGCGGAAGCTCGCCTAGCTTTTCACGCTTTGCATTTACTTCTTTTACGGGAGATAGATCTTTCCCATTCTTCCAAGCCTCTAGATATTTCCACGGCAAGACCACTCCACGGCGAACCCACCATGTATCTGGTGGTGTTGGCCACGAAATTCCAAAGTGAAGATGTGGTGCTGTGCCACGTGCACTTCCAGTTGCACCAACCGTTCCAAGCAACCTGCCTGCCTTTACAACAACGCCAGGTTCGATGCTCAGTGGAATAGAGCGAAGATGTGAACCGTAATAACGAACGCCATCATCGCCAATAATTGAAACTGAAAGTCCACCACGAGTAATACCTAGATTGGGTGGGCTTCGCCATGTATCAACACGATTTACTTCATCAACGACGCCGCTGGTAGGTGCAACAAAGCGGCAACCAGCCTTCGCCAAGATATCTGTTGCTGGATAGTCGTGGTGTGCGCGTGCGTAATTGACTTCGCAGTTGGGGACTGGAAATACATATATTGGGGCAGCGTGTGCACTTGGAATAGTTGTAAAGAGGAGCGTAAGAGCAAGCAGTTTTCTTAACATGGCGCAGAGCCTAACTAACGAGGGCTTAATTCTTGAGTGCGGCGCGGTCGAGTTTCGCTGTGACAATCATGTGAGGAACTGTGAGGGCCCAGATTGTGACCAGGGTCAACCAGAGGAATTGATCGGTGATGTCATCGCGCGAAAATCCAGCAAGAAGTGCGACAAAGATGAGAGTTCCAAAGAGCGCTGGCAGACCTGGGATTACAGCTTTGCGAAAAGCTGTACTTGAGTCATCTCTTTCATATGCCGCAATCGATGCCGGTAACAAGGATGTAAGTCGGGCAGTATGTCGCATCGCGTGCCAACAGCCGAAGTAGACAGCGAATGCAACAAGAGGAGGCGCGAAGGCAGCCAGAGCTGCAAGGAGTGCGATATCAACGCAGTCGCGATAACGCTTACGCGATGCCAATACCAACAATGAGATTGTGGCAATCGCTGCAACTGCCATTTGTATCTGCGCGTCATATCCGTAGTGCCAGTTAATGAGATTGTTATTTACCTGTTCTAAAGCTTCAGTGCTCCGGCTATTGACCAACGGAATCGCAACCGGCAGAGCTCCCCCAGCGCTGGCATATGCCCAGACAGGTAGCGGAGAAGATGTGCGACCTTTAAGGCGATCTAACTCAGAGATGAATGCGCTATCGCCGATACCAAAGTGAGTGGCGCTCATGATTACCACGCCAATAAAGCCCCACACATTCCACTGCAAGATTGCCCAGATTGCAGCAAGTGCAATCGCAACATAGATAGCGATAAAGAAGGCCATTTTCAGCGGCTGTGCTTTAGGCAGCGTCACTAAATGATCGAGCGCTCCATGTGGGATGCCGATAGCTAGCGCAATAACAGCAAGTACTACCTGCCAGTTAAGTGAGCCACTTCCGAGCCATGATGAGAACAGAAGAGAGAGCACAATTGCTAGAGCAACTGCTCCACTCGAGAAGGTTCGGACTCTTGAGAAGGTTCTCAACTTTGCTGTGTCCATAAACGCCACAGTAGCAATTTTCGCCGTCGACTATGCCAAAATGCGAACATGAAACAGTGGTCATATATGGCGATGCTCATATTTACCTTCTGCGGCTCCGCTTGGCTCGAGCTCTATCTCAAGACCGGAGTACTGCGCCGCATCAAACGCGTTGCTATCAGCGTGCTGCCTATCAGCGCTCTCTTTCTCGCCTGGGATGCATACGCGATTGCACAAGGACATTGGTTCTTTGATCGCGAGCAGATATTAGGAATTTATGGTCCATTTAACATTCCCCTTGAAGAGTATCTCTTCTTCATGATTATTCCGATGGCAGCCATCTTTACCATCGAGGGCGTCACGAAAGTGAAACCACATTGGCGAAAGGATGAGTTCGGCGAATGATTTACTCTGATATCGCGATTACCGCCTTTGCCCTTGCCGTTATGAACGATCTATTTGGCTTTAGGACTTCGATGTTGACTCGTCCGGCCTTTTGGACTTCTTATGCAATCATCTTGCCCTTTCAATTCTTAACGAATTGGTGGCTGACTTCGCGCAACATCGTCATGTATGACCCTGATGCCATCGTTGGTCTTCGCTTCTTCTCTGCCCCTGCTGAAGATGTGCTCTTTGGTTTCGCCCTGATATTGAGTGTGATGGGACTATGGGAAGTCTGGGGACGCAAAGGTTTTCAACGTCACTAACTCGGTAACAACTAATTAATTAGTTCTTTAGCCATGTGCTGCAGCAACTGCTGCGTACATGATCTTGCCTTCATGCACATTTAACCCGGCAGCAAGTGCTGCATCATCTTCCATCGCCTTCTGCCAACCCTTATTGGCAAGTGCCAACGAATACTTGAGTGTGGCATTCGAGAGTGCAGCAGTTGATGTTGCTGGAACTGCGCCCGGCATATTTGCCACGCAGTAATAGAGCGAGTTATGAACCTTAAATGTTGGATCTGCGTGGGTTGTTGCATGTGAACCTTCAAAGCAACCACCTTGATCAATTGCAACGTCAACCAAAACTGAGCCTGGCTTCATCTTTGCCACCATCGCATCGGTAACAAGCTTTGGCGCAGCTGCTCCTGGGATAAGCACTCCACCCACAACTAAGTCCGCTTGCGCGCAATGCTCTTCGATTGAGTATGGAGAAGATGCAACAGTCTTTACCTGTCCATGGAACATCTCATCGATTTCACCTAAACGCTTTAAATTAATATCGAGCAGCGTTACATCTGCGCGCAGACCAATCGCCATCGCTGCAGCTGATACTCCAACGCTTCCACCACCAAGGATTACTACCTTGCCGGGAGCAACTCCGGGTACGCCGCCGAGCAATACTCCGCGTCCACCAGCTGGGCGTTGCAGAGCTGCGGCACCCACTTGGATCGACATACGTCCTGCAACTTCAGACATAGGAGCAAGAAGCGGAAGGAAGCGATTAATTTCAACAGTTTCGTAGGCGATCGCTGTGATGCCTGATTTCACAATGGCATCTGTGCATTCGCGTGATGCAGCTAAGTGCAGATAGGTAAAGAGGATCTGACCCTTACGCATGCGGTGATATTCCTCAGCGACAGGCTCTTTCACCTTAATGATCATCTCGGACTTCGCCCATACTTCATCGGCGGTATCGAGGATTGTCGCCCCAGCTTTTGCATATTCGCTATCGGTAATTGCTGAACCTAGCCCTGCACCCTTTTCAACAAAGACTTGGTGGCCTGCCAGGACGAGAGAGTGAACTCCTGCCGGTGTATTTGAGACTCGAAATTCGTTGTTCTTAACTTCTTTTGGGATACCGACAAGCACTTTTTACTCCTAAGTCGACGTTGACTTTCTTGGACGTGCTAAATGCTACCTCTAGATTGCGCGAAAATGTAAAAGCAGTCCACTTTCAGGTTTTAGCACAGGTAATTGCAGTCCAATGTGAGCAAAGTGATCACCAGTCATAGTGACAGTTGGCCACCACCCAGGTCCGCGCTTTTGCATAAAGTCTGAAGAGCTAAGTTCTTCCACCACTGTGACTTGGTAAACACTCTCTTTATCGAGGCCATCAAAAGTTGCAAGCTGCGGCCCAAAAGTATCAATGGTCGAAAGCTGCATATAAGTAAAGATCGCCTCTTTCTTATCCTGCGCTACGGTGCCATAGAGATAAGCGCTACCAACAATTTCATCGCTACGGACAACAGTTCCTGAATGTAGAAGACCACGATGCTTCTTATAGAAATCTATGTAAGCCTTTAAGACCTTAGTCTCGTGCGCATCCGCTTCGCAGATATCCCACTCAATGCCAGCGTGGCCAAAGAGCGCGTTAAGAGCCCTAAAACTAATTGAATGGGTGCGATGAGTTTGATGGCTAACTGTTGGACCAATGTGTGTTCCCAAGAATTCAGGTGGAATCACAAGCCCTGTCCAACGCTGAATCTGCTGACGCTCCAGCGCATCATTCTGATCTGAAGTCCAGAAGCGATCTGCATGTTCAATCATTCCAAGATCTAATCGACCGCCACCTGACGAACAGGATTCGATCTCAAGACCTGGATGGCGGCGCTTGAGTTCATCAAAGAGTCGATAGATCGCCTCTGTCTGCTTATGTACTACAGGGCGGCCGTCAGAGATTGGGTCAGTCAGATGGCGGTTGTGATCCCATTTGATGTAGGCGATGTTATTTTCAGTAAGAACTGCATCGACCTGCGTGAGCACATGGTTATAGGCGCCCTCTTTAGTCAGATCAAGTACTTGTTGCCAACGACCTTCGACCGGAATACGCCCTGGCTCTTGCAAGATCCAATCTGGGTGTGCGCGATAAATATCTGAATCGCGATTGACCATCTCGCCCTCAAACCAGAGACCAAATTCAATACCTTTATCGTTGATGTACTTAATGATTGGTCCCAGCCCATTTGGCCATGCCTCTTTCGAAACTACCCAATCCCCTAGCCCTGACTTGTCATCACGGCGAGATCCAAACCATCCATCATCGAGCACAACGCGTTCGACACCAATCTCTGCTGCCTTATCGACAATCTTTCGAATTCCATCTTCATTGTGATTGAAGTAGACCGCTTCCCACATATTCAAAGTCAATGGACGTGGCTTCTTCTTTGTAATGTGATTGCTACGAGATCTAATCCATGTGTAATGGTTATTAGTTACTCCATCTAAACCGCGATCGCTAAAGGTGGCCACAGCGCGAGGTGCCTTATAGCTCTGACCCTTCTTTAAGATGATTTCACCTGGCAAGAGATATTCGCCGGCGCCAATTGACTTATGTCCATCAATCAAACGCTCTACATGTGCCAGGTTGTTACCGCTCCATGCCATTCCGAGCGACCAAGCTTCTCCGTGGCGGAAACCTGTGGCGTGATTGAGCGCTACTTGCGTGATTGTGTAATCGTGGCCGGATCTTCCTTCAAAACCTTCGCGGCTAGTAAGCCCATAGTTAATAGCGCGGCGCTGTGGCTGACGTTCTTTAGTCCAGTGGCCATAAAAATCTAAGACTTCATCTGCTTGTTCAGCAAGAGGTAGCCAGTAAAGGAAGTGCTCTAGGAAGTAATCTCCTTCTGCAACGTTCTTTACCTCAGCATCCATTAACAAGATATCTGACTCGGTCAGCGTATATGTCATAGAAATTTCAAGGCCAGCAAGAGCATCTTCAAACTCGACTGAAAGTGTCTGGTCTTTTTGCGAAAGGTTTTTTACTGTAAAGCCATTTGATGCGCTTACTCCGCTGCGATGTCCGCGCAGAGCAGGATGTCCCGACCACCCACGTGAATGTTCGCGTAGAACTAAATTTCCTACAGCTGCATCAAGACCGCCGTGTGCAGATGCTCTCGCCAGAGCTGAATCAATAGATTTTTCGAAATCAGAACCTAGCTTGCCAATCTTCTTTCCCCAATAAAGGATTGAAAGAGAGTCCCCTTCTCGCTCAAAAATGATTGAAGAGCGCGATTGGCTGAGGTGATTCATGGGTGAATCCTACCGATAGCTCTAGAGTGAAAATAGAGCTTTGTCATACTCTTTCTTCATGGCATCTCAGACCAAAATCCTCCTCATTGGAATTGATGGTCTGATGCTCCAGCGGGCACTTGATTCAGGGCGAGCTAAGACCTTGGCACGGCTACGAAATGATTCATTCTTTAGCGACATGGTTGTCGATCTACCTACTGTCTCTGGGCCAAGTTGGACAACTTTGTTGACTGGGACAACTCAAGAAGTTCATGGCGTTATTGATAATGACTTTAAAGAGCACCGCTTAGAAAACGCGCCTGACTTCTTAACTCTGGCAAGTAGAAAGTTCCCTGAGCTTAGGACATTTGCTGCGGCAGGTTGGCCACCACTTATCGATCCACGTGATGTTGGCCCAGTCATAGCCACCCGAGCCAATGATCAAGAGAATGGCAAGCACTCCATTTTTGTTCGAGATGGTGAGACCAACGGCTACGAAACTGTTGATGTGGATGTGGCACATCAAACTGTAAAGAAAATTCACGAATCAGGCCCCGACCTCAGCTTTGTCTACTTCTGTGGCGCAGATGAAGCAGGCCATCAACATGGCACTATTGAAGGTGAATACTTTGATGCAATTGAACGTATTGATCTACTTGTTGAAATGTTGCGCCAAGTGATTCTAATTAGATCCGAAAAATTGAATGAGAATTGGCTCATCGTAATCACCACAGATCACGGCCATCGCGACGAAGGCGGTCATGGCGGAGATAGCAGCCAAGAACGTGCGTCTTTTGTTATCGCACACGGAGTTGGTATGCCACATCCTTCATGGCGTGCAAATATCAAGCCTCACGAGATAGTCGGAGAGATACTGGCGACGCTATAAGATTGCCACTGACGAGGCGGTAGCTCAGTTGGTTAGAGCCCCGAACTCATAATTCGGTCGTCGTCGGTTCGAGCCCGACCCGCCTCACTCTTGTTAAATCCTGGGCACTACCAAAAGTTTCCCACGTCCACTTCAATTAAGAAGAGTCGCCCTATAAGCCGGAACGAAGAATCTTCTCCATTGGGCGTCCCTTGGCAAGCTCATCGACTAACTTATCCATGTAGCGGATCTTTTTCATTAGTGGGTCTTCTATCTCGGCAATTTTTACGCCACATATGGAGCCAGCAATTAGCTTTGCATTTGGGTGAATTTTCGCAGCTTTGAAGAAATCCCTAAATGTAGTTCTGTCCCTGAGATGCTTCCTGAGAGTTTTTGAATCCATTCCCGTTAGCCAGGTAATCACTTTTACAAGCTCGGCCTGCGTCCGATCTTTACGCTCTACCTTATTGAGATAGTGGACGTAAACGTCAGCTACCGGCATCTCAAAAATCTTGTGCATTCCAAAAGTATAAGTGAAAAAGAAGAGTCGCCCTATAAGCCGGATCAAGTGGCAGTATAATTTGGAGCGATGAATTCAGCCCACTCGATCCTCAGCATCGTCCTTGCGGTTCTTTGTACAGCATCGGCAATCGGAGACTTTCTCAAGCTACCGAGCGTTATGAAAGCCGCTGAAACAGTTGGCTGTCCACCCAACCTCTGCAACATTCTCGGCTTGATCAAAATGTTGGCAGCTGTCGGATTGATCGTCGGTTTTGCTATCAAAGAAATCGGAATCGCTGCCGCAGTCGGATTGTCGATCTACTTCGTCCTTGCTGTTGGTGCTCACCTTCGCGTAAAAGATCACTTTAAGGGAATCCTGCCTGCCATCGTGATGCTCGCAATCAGCACTGCAACTCTTGCAACTTCCCTTTGAGTCATTAGAATCTTGCACGTGGAGCTAGTCATCACGATTGAAGAATCACTGACTGATGAATTGGCGCAGATACTTCAAGCGCACTGGCTTTTTTGTACCTCTACTAGTCCAATTGAATTTGTGTTTGCACTCGATGCCTCAAAGTTATTCACTCCAGACATAACAGTTTTTAGTGCACGATTTTCAGGAGTGTTGGTCAGTGTCGGTGCCATTAGAAAGCTACATGCTGACCATGCTGAATTAAAGTCCATGCATACCTTGGCTAAGTTCAGAGGAAATGGGATTAGCAAGGCGATTGTTGCTCACATAGAAGATTTCGCTAAGGCTCAGGGATTCAAACGAATTAGTTTAGAAACTGGCACAACAGAAGCCTTTGCGCCTGCACGTGGACTCTACAAGACCTTGGGATATAAAGAGTGCGAAGCTTTCAGTGATTATTCCCCGAATGAGTACAGCACCTTCATGACTAAATTGATTTAAAGAAGAGTCAGTGACGCTCAACGATCTTCTTTAGATTAACCAGCGTCTTAGCGATTGCCTTAGCTGCCCATCGAATCTCTCGTCTCATGAGTGGTTTGGGTGCTTTGCGTCCATCCATCCATTGAGTCACCAGAGTTGAATTAGCGCTGATGGGCTTAAGCTCATATCTCCAGATATTGCGAGCAAGGGGTCTCCAGCCAATCACTTCATTGGGCGTGTATTCAACAACTTTATTGCGCATAACATAAGGAATTCCGATACTCATGTGCATATAAAAAGTATCTCCCAGTTTGAGGTGATCAGGACCAGTAATACCGCCCTTCACCATCTTGGACCCATCAATCTGTGGGTGAATTTTGGGATTAGAAACAATTGCAAAGATTTCAGATGCAGGAGCATTGATAACAAGTTGAGCCCCTACTAGCCATTTATTCCCCGAATCGAGGATCGTTGCCTTGTCTTCCAAATCTTACTTCCCTTCTTTCATCATGGCTCAATTATTTCAGATGAGATCTCAAAAAAGAAGAGTCGCCCTATAAGCCGGACAGAACTTTCTTGGCCTTGGTAGCAACAGCTTTCCTAGTATCTTTCTGAAGCCTTTTCGCTACAGCTTTGACTTCAGGCTGAATCGTTGGGTCAATTTTGGCTAACTTCTCAAGGAGTTTCAGCCCTTGGGCGAGAATCATCCAATCTTCACTTTCGCCGACCCATTTCAATGTCAATGTCTTAATTTGCTTTAACTCAGAGGATGAGAATTCTTTGATGAAATCAAAGTAAAGAGTGATTAATCCCAGTTTCACCACATTGTGTTTAGTCTTTGAGTAAACTTTTATTAGTGATTCCTTTTGTGGGTCAAAGAAATCCTTGTCAGCTCGCATTAGACGCTTTGTGCCGTTCATGGCACGCATGGCCACAAGGGAATCTTTATGAAGAAGTAGTTTCAAAAGTTGAGGAAACTTCCTTGGATCTGACTCGACTATCTTCACAATCTTGAGGGTGTTGCCCAGTGAGTTAGGTTTTCCCATGGCTAACTCGGTTGCAAAGTCCACGCTTGTTTTTTCACTTGCCATATTGAAATTATATAATAAGAAGAGTCGCCCTATAATTCGGAGGCTTTCGTTTCTCGCTCAATAATGGCGATTGCCCACGTAAGTGCCCACAAAGTTATTCAAAGTTTGACAAAACATTACAGGTTCTTGTCAGCCCAGATACAAACGGCATCGTAATGAAACTTACCTAACCCCTTCGCAATCTCCTCATAGTGGTCTCTATACGAGGACGGAAGGATGTAACTCATTGCAAGTGACTTGTAGGCCTCTTTCGTTGGAGTCCAGAATTGAAGTATAAAATCGTAATGTTGCTTCACTAGAGCCTGAACGCTTTCATCCCCTGCTTGAACTCCCTCAGCCATTTTTGAAGCAAACTCAGATGTTAATTCGCCGAATACTTGAGTGAATTTCTGCTCTTCTTCTTTTGAATGATTGTTCTGATATTGCTCGGAATGGATCCCAAAGTTCATGTATGAAGTATAAAGCTGAGTCGCCCTATAAGCCGGACACATTCCATTTACGCTTGAAAGTTCGCACTTGCCCTCAAAAAACTACAAACAAGAACAAGTCAAATTCGTTAGTGGTTAGAACTTGAGAAGTTTAAGAGAATAACCCCGATAATGATGAAGGCGATTGCGGTAATGCGAGCTAAAGATACTGGGTCTTTGAAGATGACCATTCCTAAGATTGCCGTTCCTGCAGCACCGATTCCTGTCCAGACCGCATAAGCCGTTCCAATAGGCAGGACCTTTAAGGACCATGCCAGTAAGGAAAAGCTGCCTGAAGCAAAAATCAAGAACCCAACGCTTGGCCATATCTTGGTGAAATTGTTTGAGAGTTTAAGCATCATTGCAAAGCCAACTTCAAGCAATCCTGCTGTGATAACTGCGATCCACGCCATTGACTTATCCCCCTTCCCCTTAGATATCTCGCTCGCGCCAGGCCAAGACCATCGAAGGCAACGAAGAGCAAGCCAAAAGCATGGAAATGATCAGGTAACTTCCATCATTGCCTTCAGGCTCGAACAATTTCAATTCTGGCGCATAAATCATCAGAATCAAGAGTGCCACGATTAAATACCCCAGCGTGTAATACGCATATCTAAATGACGTGTCACGAATTTTGATCTGACGTTCATCGAGAAGCTCATTAGGTGCATCGGCTATTCCTCGAACACTTATGCGCAGAAGTAGATAACCTAGAAGAACAGCGAAGATAACAAATATGGCTGAGACGCTATAGATTACGACAGCGGTTCCATCAGAAAGATTCATATTGGTTTTTAAAGTTGGCCAGTAACTTCCCAGCGCGACTAATACGAGCCCTAGAGTCATTACAGACACAAGAATTCTTCGATTTCTTTGGGAGCGAAGCCATCTATATTTTGAGTTCTCGTCCGTGAGCAAGGATTTCACTCCCTTTTCAGTAACGCCCTCAAACCAATAAATCTTGTTCTTTTTTGACATCCTTACTTACCTTTCTTGAATGGAGTTTGTGAAAACAGCTCTGATACCTCTTGATTAAGTGACTTGGCTATACGTAAGGCCAGAACTAGTGAAGGGCTGTATTCCTCGCGCTCGAGATATCCAATGGTTTGGTAATGAACCCCCACCTTGTCAGCCAAGTCTTGGCGTGTAAGGCCAAGGGCGGTTCGAGCTTCTTCTATCCGGTTATAGACCGGCTCTTCTGGGTTACGGCTCATGGAAATAGCATATATACTATGTAGCATTAATGCAACAAACAAAATGAGGAGCATTCTTGTTATGAGTAACAGAGAAAAGGCAGGCGTACAGAGGGACATAGCTCCTGACGTGTTACGAGGCTTCGCACTCTTCGGCATTCTTGTAGTCAATATCCCATTCATGGCCTTGAGCAGTGAAAATGGTGCTCGAGGCGAGTATGTCCAAGGCGCTCTCAATGGATCAGTGGCACTTGTGATGCTGGCTCTCTTTGCTGGAAAGTTTTATCTTCTCTTCTCTTTCCTCTTTGGATTTAGCTCGGGCTACATCGTCAAGAACGAGAGAAGTAATCGATGGCGCTGGGTCCGTAGATGTATTGTCCTGATGGCTCTGGGTGGCCTTCACTTCACCTTCTTATGGCATGGCGACATTCTCTTTATGTACGGAGCCTTCGGGTTACTTCTTATCCCCTTTCTCTTTCGCACAGATCGCACCCTCAAAATCTGGACGCGAATAATCTATTCAATCTCTTCAACGATTCTGATTGTTCTTGGGTCCCTCATTTATATTGCAGAAAGATACTTTCCCGAAGAATCAAGTGCACCACTGCCAGAATCTGGTTTAGATGAAGTACTTCGAAATAGCACGTTCTTGGAATCGATTGCACCACGTGTTGATTTGTGGGTCTGGGGCGTACTTGGTGCTGGGCTAATTCTCCAAGGTGGATTCGCCTTTGCTGCATTCCTCTATGGACTACGTACCCAACGCTCTGGATTCCTCAAAGAACCTTTCGATACCCAACGTATCTCCCGAATGATCAAGAATGGCTTGATATTTGGGCTTCCTATTCAAGTTGTATGTGCCACTATCGCAATTCGCAATGAACAATCTGCTGATGTTTCAGAAGCAATTAACCTAGCGACGCTCTTCTTTGCATTTCTGGCAGCGCCCCTACTTTCAATGTTCTATGTCGGGGTAATTCTTAAGCTGATTATGACCAAGCCACACTTAGTTGCATGGATGCGCCCAGCTGGCAGAATGTCGCTCACCGTTTATATCGGCGAATCTGTCCTAGCTTCACTCATCTTTGGACCTTGGGGTCTAGGTCTCTTTCAAAAGGTTGAAATCTGGGCTGTCATGCTGATTGCTTTAGCAATCTGGCTACTACTTGTCTGGGCATCTACTCAATGGCTTAAGCGATATAGCCAAGGGCCACTTGAATGGGTTGTGCATCAACTCACGCGATCAAGAAAAGCTACTTAAGCGCCTGCTCAATCGCGCGAGCAATCACTAGATCTTCCCAGGACATTCCAGAGCTCTTAAAGAAGATTGGCTTATCTCGATTTAATGTGACTCTGCCGCAGACAACATCGGCTAAATCATTGAGTGAATTTTCTGTAATTGAGCCATCGTTGATAGCCATGATGACATCTCCTGCTTCACGCAGCGCACTTGCTCTGGTTTCTACAACAATCTGTGCCCGACCGAGGAGTTTGGAATCGACTTCACGAACATCGGGTTCGTGAGATCCAACTGCGATAACAATGGCTAAATCCTTGAGAAGGGATGAGTCAAAGAGCGGGCTTCGCGCGGTAGTTGCTGCGATAACTAAATCAGCGCGCTGAAGATGGTCTTGAACTTCAGCAGTGCCAGTTTCCAAAATCTCCACCGTGCACTCAGGGGTAAGCCCCAACTCTGCCAAATTCGGAACTCGCTTTCTAGCTTTCTCAAGATCTCGCGCTACACATGCGACGCTCTTTACCTTTACATGTGTAGGAAGAACAGCTGCAAGCGTTTGAATATGCGAGATTGCCTGTGGTCCTGAGCCGAAGACAACTACTGACAGATCTTCTTGACTTAATTCCAGCGCCTGGCGAATGGCTGCGAATGAGATAGCCGGAGTTCGATACGTCGTCAGCGCTGCACCATCTAGAAGTGAAGAGATAGAGAGGTTCTCTTTATCAAAGAGGATGTAAACACCTTGGATGCGCGGTTGGTTAAGCGCTGGGTTATTTGGTGCGATGGTAAGAATCTTGATGCCCGAGCCTTCTGCCGATGTTGCTGGCATCAGCAGCAGC
Source organism: Candidatus Nanopelagicaceae bacterium (assembly GCA_965267875.1). GTDB lineage: Bacteria > Actinomycetota > Actinomycetes > Nanopelagicales > Nanopelagicaceae > Planktophila. The sequence continues at coordinate 1,064,730 of OZ254157.1, forward strand.
TCACCTTTTTCAATTGGAAGAATCGAGCGCTGCAAATCTGCGGCCGGATCTAACCCGCCCTTGAGTGCATCTTCGATAGCGGTAACCGCGCCGAGGAATGTGAAGTTCTTGATGATTTCTGCGGCTGAAATACTTCTTGGATTCATCGAAGGACAAACCCAGGAGTTAGTGGGTCGCGCGGATCAACGGTAAACACTGACTCACCAGTCTTATAAGCCATTCCGGTTACTTGCGGCAATATTGCATCGTATCCATCGGATGTCACTTGAGCTTTTGCTACGCCAAGAAATTGTGAATCGACGATGGAGTCGTGCTTGAGTACTTCACCAATCTTTAACTGCTTCTTTTCTACTAGCGTGGCCAAACGTGCGCAGGTTCCTGAACCACATGGCGAACGATCGACTTCGCCGTCGGCAAAGATTGTGGCATTTCTCTGGCGCTTAATTCCATCAGCATCAGGCGCTAACTCTTCATAAACGATAGTTCCGTAAATGCCGCTTAACCGTGGATCGGTTGGGTGCTCTGCATACTTGGAATCGTTAAGAGCCCATTTGATTTCGCGACCAATCGCAATAATCTCTCCGTAATGTTCAGGCGTAACAGAGAGCCCAATTTGAGCAACATCTAGTTGGGCATAGATAGCCCCACCGAATGAGACATCAACTGTGAGCGCACCTAGAGATGTATCCACGCTGATATCGCTATACATGTGATAGCTGGCAACATTGACGAAATCAACGCTCTCAATAACTGAGCCTTTTGTATGTACGCGGGCAGTAACACGACCAGATGGCACATCAATAACTACATCCGTAACTCCACTCGGATCAATGGCTACTTTGCCAGATTCAATTGCCCAGACGCCAAGTGCAATAGTTCCGTGGCCGCATGCTGTTGAGAATCCATCCTTGTGCCAGAAGAGAACTCCAAAATCTGCACCATCATCATCCGGTGGCGTTATGAAACATCCATACATATCGGCATGGCCTCGGGGTTCGAAACAGAGAAGTTTTCTTAGACCATCAACTTCAGCGGTTGCCATCGCATAGACGCGACGATTAGCAACGGTATCTCCCACGATCTCAACTGGTGGCTTTGCGACGATACGAAAAGGCTCGCCAGCAGTGTGATAATCGATAGTTCTTATCTCACGCACAAGAGCGACCCTTCAAGTAAGAATGACACATGAGTAGGATACGCAGATGCTAGAGAACCTGCTTAGCTTTGCAATCCTTGCTGGATTGCTTACTTTGCTCCCAGGTCTTGATACCGCGCAGATTCTCCGCGCTGTCACCATTGGTGGTCGCAGCACAGGATATGCAACTCTCTTCGGAATCCTTGGCGGAGTTTGGGTCTGGGGAATCGCAGCAGCTCTGGGAATTAGTGCGCTGCTTATTGCTTCAGAGATCGCATACACAATCCTTAAATGGATTGGTGCAATCTATCTGGTCTATCTAGGCGTCAAGATGTGGATGGATTCTCGCCATATTTCTCCCGAGACAATCCAGGCGCGCATCGAATCTAAATCTTCTTTCTGGAAATCTTTCACTCGCGCACTCTTTATTACTTTAAGTAATCCTAAGAATGGCGTCTTCTACGTTGCTGTATTGCCCCAATTTCTTCCGGCAGAATTGCCTGCGCTATTGGGTGGATTTATCCTCGCCACGATTCACAATGTGCTGACCTTTACCTGGTTCTCACTGATCATTCTTGGCGCTGGCTTTGCACAGAGTGCGCTGCGCAACCCACGGGTGCAAAAATTTGTGGAGCGTGCATCAGGGCTAGCTCTCATTGGTTTTGGCATAAGGGTGGCTTTCGAAAAGAGTTGATTTTCTCGGTTCACCTCCCGATTACCTGAAATTCACCTACCTGCGCCAAACTAGCCACGTGAGAGATCTGAAAGGTCCGTACCAAGACCGAGAACTCAGTTGGCTCGATTTCGATGCCCGAGTTCTTGAACTCACCGAAGATCCAACTATTCCTCTTCTTGAACGTGTTCGTTTTCTTTCAATCTTCTCTTCCAACTTAGATGAATTCTTCATGGTGCGTGTTGCATCCCTAAAAGCGAAGATTGAACGTGGAAGTACAACCATCAATAGCGCAGGCTATGCCCCACAAGAACTTCTTAAGCTGGTGCTTGATCGAACTCAGCTACTCGTCAACACCCAAGCAGAGCGCTTCCGCGATGTGATTGTCCCTGAACTTAAAGAGCATGGAATCGAATTCGCAAAGATCAGCGAGCTATCTGAGGCAGAACGTGAAGACCTGAAGGGTTACTACAACCGAAGAATCTTTCCAGTTCTTACCCCGCTCGTTGTCGATCCCTCCCACCCATTTCCATATATTTCAGGGCTATCCCTAAATATCGGAATCAATATTGAATCAGGCGAAGATCATGACATCAGCTTCGCCCGGGTTAAGGTGCCAACCAACTTACCTAGATTTATCCGCACCTCGGACCCTTCTAAACATCGGTTCGTCCTCATCGATGAGCTCATTGCTGAACACCTGCCAGAACTTTTCCCTGGAGTAAAGCTCAAGGATCATTTCTTCTTCCGAGTAACAAGAAATCAAGATTTAGATTTAGATGAAGATGAGAGCGAAGATCTCCTTGAATCCATGGAGAAGGAACTCACGCGCCGTAGATTTGGTCCACCCGTTCGCCTTGAGGTAGATAAGGTCATTGCGCATGAAGTTCTCAATGAACTTATGGATGAGCTCGAAATTGAACCGAGTGATGTGATCAAATATGACTCACCTCTTGATTTAGTCTCTCTCAATCAGATTGCAGACTTAGATTTCCCGCAATTGAAGTTCAAGCCATTTAGAAGCGAGACAGCGCCAGAACTTCGCGATGTAGACCCTGAATCTCCAGATTCCTACTTCGCAGCGCTACGCAAGGGTGAAATCCTGCTCCACCACCCTTATCAATCATTTACTTCCTCGGTCGTTAAGTTCCTAGAAAACGCAGCCCGAGACCCACAAGTGCTTGCTATCAAACAGACCCTGTATCGCACGTCAGGAGACTCTCCAATCGTAGAAGCGTTGATTGAGGCTGCAGAAGCCGGCAAACAAGTTCTTGCAGTAATTGAAATTCGTGCTCGCTTCGATGAGATGGCAAATGTGCGTTGGGCGAGAAAGCTTGAAGAAGTTGGTGTGCACGTCGTATACGGCCTCATGGGTCTCAAGACGCACGCGAAATTATCTCTGGTTGTCCGTGAAGAAGGCGATGTCCTGCGTCGCTACTGCCACGTTGGAACAGGTAATTACAACCCAAAGACTGCTCGCTTCTATGACGATCTAGGAATTCTTAGCTCCGAACCAGAGTTGGGTGAAGATCTATCAAGGTTGTTTAATGAACTCTCTGGACATTCTGCCAAGCACGATTACTCAAGAATCTTGGTGGCACCGCACAGTCTCCGTAAAGGTCTGCTCTCTCGAATTCATCGTGAGACCAAGAATCATCTCGAAGGAAAGACTGCTTGGATTCGCCTGAAACTCAATTCGCTCCTCGATGAGGAGATTATTGGGGCCCTCTACGAAGCAGCTGATGCGGGAGTAAAAATTGAAATCATCGTTCGAGGCATCTGCGCTCTGCAATTTTCAACCCAGGCCCAGAGGGAGAACATCAAGGTACGTTCGATACTTGGCCGCTTCCTAGAGCACTCACGCATCTATTACTTTAAGAATGATGGTGCGGAGGAGTACTACATTGGCAGCGCCGATATGATGCAGCGAAACTTGGATCGTCGCGTAGAAGCGTTGGTACGAATTGACGCCGAAAAACATAAGGATCGTCTGCGACACATCTTGGATGACTCTGTCTCTGAAAACTACTCGACATGGTCTCTTCTTGACGATAATCAATGGCAACGTAAGGCGCGAGATTTCGATGGAAATCTACTGGTGAACTTCCAAGATTACTTCGTAGAAAAACATAACCGCGCGTGATTAGAGCAGCCGGGGCTTTGCTGTGGAGAGAGAGCTCTGCAGGTGAAATTGAAGTGGCGCTGGTGCATAGGCCTCGTTATGACGATTGGTCGCTACCAAAGGGAAAGATAGATGGAGATGAGACCCCACTTGCCTGTGCTTACCGAGAAGTCTTTGAAGAAACTGGCATCAAAGCAAGATTTACTCGTCAATTAGGTTCTGTTGAATATGAAGATAACGGCGCTTTAAAGCGAGTTAAGTACTGGGTTGCCCAGGCTCTCGGCGCATCTAATTTTCAACCAAACGAAGAGGTTGATCTGCTTAAATGGTTTACGCCCCAAGATGCAATCTCCACCGCGACCCACGAGTCAGATAAAGAGATGGTGGAACGCTTTCTTGAGATTGAAGAACCGACAGATACGCTCATCATTCTGCGCCACACCAAAGCGCTCGAGCGAGGCGACTGGGATGGCGATGATTCTCTTCGAACCTTAAATGAAAATGGATTAACTCAAGCGCAATCACTGATTAGCCACTTAGCGCCCTTTGCAATAGATGAGATCTACACCTCTGACTTCACGCGTTGCGTGCAGACTGTTACTCCGCTCGGTGAATCACGCGGGTTGGTTGTGAGCAAAGTACCTAGCCTGAATGAATCCACATTCGAATCTGACCCAGAACGTTCTATAACTTTTGCCAATGCGCTCAAACAAGATGAGCGAAATATTCTGATCTGCAGCCATAACCCTGTAATTCCAACGATGTTGCGTGGGATTCTGAATACAAAGTTGAAGAATAAAGATTTAATCAAGCTTGAACCGGGCGATGCTTGGTTAGTTCATCGAGTTAAGGGTGAAATCGTGGCCCTTGACTACCTATCAATTAGCTTCTAGCGCTCAATCCAGTCAAGCCTATGTAGAACAATTCCTTCGCGTAGCGCCCAAGGACAGATACGAATCTCTTTCAAATTAAGTGTGCGCATCAATTGCCTTGCCACCATAGATCCTGCAACTAGTTGGTGTGCGCGTTCCATCGATACGCCAGGTAGTTCTATCCGCTTATCTAAATCTAAACCTTGAATCTCTGGGACAAGTTGATCAAGGGCATCGAGAGTCAGATGTGCACCTAACTTTGGATGTAAATTTTGTGCAAGTTTTGCCAACGTTCTAAAGGTTTTACTTGTGCCTGCAGCGACATCCTTTTCAAATGTTGCAAGCGATCGTGCCAGCGGTTCAATCTGATCTTCAATGTACTCCTCAAGGCCCTTAAGCGACTTTGCTGTGAAGGGATCGCCCTTTAAATGACTTCTGGTTAATCGTCCTGCACCCAGTTGCATGGATGTTTTAAAAGTTGGATTCTCTTCAGCGCCTCGTGCAATTTCAAGAGATCCTCCCCCGATATCAAGCACCAATAAATCTCCCGCAGACCAACCTAACCACCGTCGCGCTGCCAGAAAGGTAAAGCGCGCTTCTTCTTCGCCGGAAAGTACCTGAAGGTCTATCGAACAAACCTTGTTCACATGCGCAATAACTTCATCAGAGTTGACTGCTTCACGAATTGCTGAAGTGGCAAAAGCCAGTAGCTCATCAATATTGAGGTGTTGTGCATTGGCCATATTCTTCTGAATGGCATCGGTAATCTTTTCGATTCCCGTGTCAGTGATGGCGCCAGCTTCATCAAGAAACTCAGTTAACTTGATGATTGATTTGTGAGATGAGTTAGGAATTGGTGGTCCACCAAGGTGGGCATCAACTACCTGCAGATGTATGGTGTTTGAACCAACATCTAAAACACCCAATCGCATTTGAGCATTCTAACGAGGTTAAGCCTTAACCCCCATGAGGTGCTCCATCGCGAGTTGGTCAAGAATCTCGTAACCATATCCGCGCTTTCCGGCATCATCGGCATCAAATGAATCTTTCTCAAGATCCTTCCATGTCTCACCTGCTGCAAGAGTTGGCTCTGAAAGTCCAGGGATATTGGATGCCTTCATCGCTTCAATAACTCTTGGGTCGCTGCGGAACGCTGCTGCACGCTCCTTAAGAACAAGATACATACGCATATTTGATGTTGCCGAGGCCCAAACACCAGAATCGTCATCTGTGCGTACCGGCTTGTAATCGAAGTGCTTCGGACCTGAATACTGATAACGCTCAAGGAGATCAACTAAGAAGAAGGCGCTCTTTACATCGCCATGGCCAAAGACAAAGTCTTGGTCATATTTAGGTCCACGCTGTCCGTTGAGATCGATGTGGAATAACTTCTTCTGCCAGAGAGCTTGGGCAATACCGTGAACGAAGTTGAGGTTTGCCATCTGTTCGTGGCCAACTTCAGGGTTAAGTCCAACAAGCTCTGGATGATCAAGCATCTGAATAAATCCGAGCGCATGGCCGATAGTTGGCAAGAAGATATCGCCACGTGGCTCATTTGGTTTAGGTTCGATTGCAAACTTAATGTCATAGCCCTTATCAATAACGTATTGACCTAGAACGTTAAAGCCCTCTGCATAACGCTCAAGAGCAACGTAAGCATCCTTGGAGCTCTCAGATTCTGCACCTTCGCGCCCACCCCAACAGACATAGATCTTTGCACCAAGATCGGCAGCTAAATCAATATTGCGCATCGCTTTACGTAGGGCAAAGCGACGGATATCGCGATCATTGCTAGTCAGCGCTCCATCTTTAAAGACGGGATGGCTAAAGAGGTTAGTTGTCGCCATCGGAACTTTCATTCCAGTTTCAGCCAGTGCCTTCTTAAAGCGATCGATATGTCCTTGACGTACTGAATCAGTTGACCCAAATGGAAAGAGATCATCATCATGGAAGGTAACGCCATACGCACCACGTGCTGCGAGTTCATTGACTGTGCGAACTGGGTCAAGCGCTTCGCGGGTCGGATCTCCAAATGGATCACGCGCTTGCCAGCCGACAGTCCAGAGACCGAAGGTGAACTTATCTGCAGGAGTTGGGTTGTATGTCATACCCGCGACTCTACCTATATATAGGCGCTGAGAAAAGAGAGTGTGACGAGAATTAAGAAGCTGAGTATTCGCCGGTAACTAAGAAGTAGACGCGGCGAGCGACTGAGACTGCGTGATCTGCATAACGCTCGTAATAACGTCCCAAGAGAGTTAAGTCGATGGCAGAGTCAATTCCCTTATTCCATGTAGAGCTGGTGAGGGCTCCGATAACCTCGCGGTGGAGTGAATCCATCTCGTCATCATCTTTCTCAACTTCTAGCGCCAAGAGAGTGTTACGGGTTTCAATCACAGTTCCAACTTTGCGGGCAATTTTTTCAGCAACAGAACCCATCTGAGTAAATGTTGCATGGAGTTCATTTGGGACTGCAGAGTTTGGATGACGAAGCCTTGCAACCTTGGCAACGTGGTGGGCCAGATCGCCCATGCGTTCTAGATCTGCGCTCATACGGAGCGCAGTTACTAGCGCACGTAAATCAGATGCAACAGGTTGTTGACGGGCAATGATGTCGATGATGCGGCTATCTAAATCGTGCTGGTAGTTATCGACCTTTTCGTCATTGGTGATGACTTCTTCGGCAAGCTTGAGGTCGGCGCTAATGAGGGCATGGGTAGCCTTTTGGATGGAATCGCTCACCATGTTTGTTAGGTCAACAAGGGACTGGGAGACGCCATCGAGTTCTTCTTGGAATACCGAACGGATGAGAGCCATTGGGCAAAAGTACGCGCCTTTGGTGAATAATGGAAATCATCCGCATGAACGGACGGTTAACTCGGCTACCCGAGCATTAGGCTTAACACATGTGGTTTCGCAAAGAGGTTTCCGAAACTCACAATAGCCCTGTCCCAGATTTTATCTTCGATCTAATCAATCATCTAGATGAAGATGTTCTACTCATTGGACCTGGTGATAAACCAATCTTTTCTTCCAACGGAATTGAAGGTCTCAATGTTTTGCGTGACGGCCGAGTCCTAACTCCAGAACTTTCAGCAATTGTCAGAGCTGTACGTCGCACCCGCAATCCTCATAATGGAAAACTTGAAATTGCACGAGGCCCAATAGGCGAAGGAACGAGAGAGCTCACACTCAAGGTTGTTGCTCTCGAAGATGAGGATCTCATTCTTATTCTCATCAGCGATGAATCTGAGGCGCAGCGTGTGCATGAAGTACGACGCGATTTCGTTGCAAACATTTCTCATGAGCTAAAGACGCCGATTGGTGCGCTCTCGCTACTGAGCGAGGCTGTACTCTCCGCAAAAGAAGACCCGGAATCTGTCACAAAATTCGCGAGTCGAATGCAACATGAAGCTAAACGTTTAACAGATTTGGTTCAAGAGATTATCAATTTGAGCAGATTGCAGGACTCTGATCCACTATCGGTTGCTGATGAAGTAAGTATCGATGACATTATTCAAGTGGCGGTAGATCAATGCCAGACAATTGCTCAGGCAAGAAAGATTGAAGTTGCCTTTACCAGGGCACCAGATGCCATCGTTCTTGGCGATGGCGAGCAGATAACGATGGCAGTCCATAACTTGATTGAAAATGCCATCAACTATTCGCCTGAAAATACAAAGGTCTCAGTCACAACTGAAATCGAAGATGGAATTGTGCAGATCTCTGTGACAGACCAAGGAATTGGCATTCCTGAATCCGATCAGGCGCGAATCTTTGAACGCTTCTATCGCGTCGATCCTGCCCGTTCTCGCGAAACTGGCGGCACAGGTCTTGGTCTTTCAATTGTGAAGCATGTAGCAACCAAGCACGGTGGGGATGTCAGCGTCTGGAGCGCTCCAGCGGTTGGCTCAACATTTGCACTTCGACTACCTATCTATTCCAACACAGGGGAAACAAACTCATGACCAAGATCTTAATCATCGAAGATGAAATCTCTTTCTCAGAGGCCCTTAGCTTCCTTCTCGAAAAAGAGGGTTACTCCACACATATTGCTGAAACAGGCAAAGCTGGACTTGATGCATTCAAATCAGAGAGCTTTGATCTCATTCTGCTGGATCTGATGATTCCAGAAGTATCTGGAATAGATGTCTGCCGCACTATTCGCGCTACTTCTCAGGTACCAATCATCATGTTAACTGCGAAAGATTCTGAGATAGATAAGGTCGTTGGACTCGAACTTGGGGCAGATGATTATGTAACAAAGCCTTATTCATCACGCGAGCTAGTAGCCCGCATCAAAGCTGTTCTACGCCGCGGTTCACTCGATGAAGCCAATAGCTCAGAATCCACTGGCGTTCATGAAATCGCTGGCATCAGAATGGATGTTGAACGCCACCAGGTAAGTGTGAATGGAGCCAACATAGCGCTTCCACTCAAAGAGTTTGAACTACTTGAATTCTTACTTCGTAATGCCGGACGTGTACTTACTCGTGGACAACTCATTGATCGCGTCTGGGGCGGTGACTATTACGGAGATACAAAGACTCTCGATGTTCACATCAAGCGCTTACGCTCAAAGATTGAAGCAGATCCTGCCAACCCGGTACTTATCCAAACAATTCGTGGATTAGGGTACAAATTCGAGGCGTAGACTCACCCTTATGCCTGAGAAAAAGAAGAAAACCTTTACTTCCCGAGATGCTCGCAATTGCATCATCGTTCCCAGCGATTTAGACCATAAATATTCCCGTGGAGTGCTTGGTGTAATCACCGGGTCTGCTCAATATCCAGGAGCAGCTGTCCTAACCACCGCTGCAGCAAGTGCCACTGGACTTGGCATGATTAGATTTCATAGCTCATCTGGTTTAGCTCATCTAGTTCTGCATACATGCCCAGAAGTTGTTGTGCAGCCAGGACCTGTCACAGCATGGCTGGCAGGATCTGGAATTCACGAAAAGAAGCGGAGCGATTTCACAACCTGGCTTCGCCATCGCTGGTTTACCTTATTAAAGGCGCAGACAGTTCCAGCAGTTCTTGATGCTGGGGCTTTAAATCTCGCTGGTTCTCTCTCTCAACCCACCTTGATTACACCTCATGCAGGTGAATTAGCTCGCTTACTTACTCGCCGTGGTCTGCCCGTCAGTTCTGAATCTCTCGAAGCAGATCCCATTCATTGGGCCGAGAAAGCATCCCGGCACCTTGGCGTTACCGTCTTACTCAAGGGCGCGCAGACAGTTGTTGCACATGACGACTTCGTCATAGCGCTACCAAAGGCCACTTCATGGCTGGCCACAGCTGGCACCGGAGATGTTCTGGCTGGAATCATTGGCGCACTCGTTGCTACCAACTACATTGAAATTCTCAATAACCCAAATCGTCTTGCTGAAGTTGCAGCAACTGGTGCATATATTCATAACCAAGCCGCGTTACTGGCATCTGATGGAGCGCCTATCTCTGCAACGAAAGTGATTGATGAAATACCAAGTGCAATAAAGAAAATTCTTAAGTAAGTATCTAGGGATATCCCTTCATCTACATTTTCGTTTATCCGACTTACTCTTGTGCATGGTTAAAACTCGGGTAAATCCTGCGCGAGTTCTCATCATCAATGATGATGCTTTTGAACTTGCCACGATGTCTGCCTCCCTGAGATTGCACAGCACAAATATTGTTGGAGAAGCAAACAATATGTTGATTGCTGAAAACCTGTTTCGCTCACTGCAACCGGAAGTAGTTCTTATTGACCTGCAGTTCTCTGGCGAAGAAGCAGTTGGCTTACTACAACGTTTTCGCAAGATGGACCCAAAACTGGGAATCGTAATAACTACTTCCTGTCCAGACCTTCGCCTCTTTGGATTACTAGAACGCAACATTCCTAAAGGCAGCAGAATTATCCTGAAACGGTCCGTCTCTGATCTTTCGATTATCACCTTCGCTCTTGCTGAATGTCTTGGCTCAGCCCAAGATGGCTCTGCCATGAAGTGGATAAGCCTTCACTCAACAATTCATGCAAATTCTTTCCTGACAATTCTCAATGAGTTCACCGATATCCAAATCGAAACGCTACGTTTAGTGGCGCAGGGGCTGAGCAACTCTGAAATCGCGCGAGTGAGATTTGTTTCAGAGAAATCAGTGGAACAAATCGTGGCCCGTATTGCGCAGCATCTGTCGATATCTCCTGATCGCAGCAAAAACCTACGTGTGATATTGACCGGTGAATACTTCAAGTGGCTTGGCGCACCTCGTCATTAAGAGCCTTTGCGGTAAAGTCACTGCATGCCTTCAGGAGTAACGCTCAGCGATATCCGTAAGCGATGGAATGAAGTCCTCGACCTCGTCGAGAGCCGCGACCGCATCGTCTGGATTGCCTACTTCGATGCCCGCCTTGAATCCTTTGAAAATGGGCGACTCACGCTCGATTTCAGCGATGCTAACAAGTTGGCTACTGGCCACAATTATGCAGATGCACGTATTCGCCATCGCGCAGCGCTACAAGGCGCAATTTATGATGTCTTTGGAGTTACCGTCGTGGTGGTTGAGAAATGAGAAAAGTTCTCGCTCTGGGTCTTTCGCTAGCTCTGACAGCTTTCACAATTGTTCCAGTTGCAGCCGATGACTTAAGCCTTGTTGGTCCAGGAGATCGACTTCATGGCGCAGATGTCAGTCGCTGGCAACACCCTAATGACAAACCAATTAACTTTAAGAAGATGCATGATGCAGGTTTGAGCTTTGTCATGATCAAAGCATCAGATACACGTTACGACGCCGATCGTTTAGCTTTGAAATATGTGAAGATGGATCGCAACACAGCGCAAGATGCCGGGATCTACACAGGTTTCTATCACTATGCAATATTGCCGAATGTCAGCACGCCAGCAGCAATTACAAAGGATGCGCGAGCTCAAGCGCAGAAAGTCTTGTGGCGTCTCTCAGATCTCGGTGGCTACAACAATCAGGATCTGCCGTATGCGCTAGACCTTGAGACGCGTTGTATTCAGTGGAGTAGCTCTGGTGTTTGTAAGAAGAATGCCACTCGCAGCGCTGCAACGTTATGGGCAAAGACATTCTTAAAGACGCTTAAGGAGAAAACTGGGCGCACCCCGATTCTCTACTCTTCACCATCATTTCTTGAGACTGCGCTAAATCGCGATAAGGAACTTAACTCTTATCCTCTCTGGATTGCCCACTATGCAATTGATCCAGCAGAACCTGATGCAAAACCAAATGTGAAGCCTGGTGGATGTTTTGTCCACTCATGGACCACAAAAGAGTGCTCAGCAAATTGGACGATGTGGCAGTACACCTCTTGTGGAATCGCACCTAAATATGGAGTTCCTGGTAATCGCTTAGACCTCAATGTTTTTAGCGGTGGACGCGAGAAATTCCTCGCACTCCTGACCGGCACTTGGCAACCAGATCCAATAGATGTAATGCCAAGGAATGAGACATCAACAATTGTTGTCTCCTCTTTTAGCGCCTCAACGACCAATAAGAACGTCATCATTAACGTTGAGGTAAAACGTCCAGATAGCACACCGGTAGTTACCGGAACTGTTCGCTATTACTTTGCTGATGAGAATGTGACGATTCCTGCCGTCATTCAAAATGTAGAGCGTGAGACAAGCGGAATATGGAAGTTATCTATCTCGGGAATGCCTGCCGGTTCTTGGGTTGGCCATGTGGGCTTTACCGATGAGACCGGAACTCATGCTGAAGTTAAAACCCCACTCAGCTTAGATATTGTGCAGGGACCAACTCCGGCGCCTAAACCAAGTAAGAAACCAACAAAGAAGCCATCAACAGATAGCTGTCGCAATCAGATTAAGAATTAAGAATTAATGAGGGCTTTAAGAGCAGATTCTTCTTCGCTAATGACCTTTGCAAATGATTGAACAGAGTTCTTACGATCTGCTGACTTCCAGCCAAGGGTTTCACCGATGATTTCAGCGACGGTATCGGCGGCCGATAGCCCGCTATCGCTAGCTTCAAAAGAGATACGTGTGCGTCGTAACAAGACATCTTCGACTGAGAGCGCACCTTCATGTGAGGCAGCGTGAAGTACTTCAGCCTTGAGGTAGGGAAGATCAGGGATAAGGCGCTGCGCCATTGAAGGATCTGCCGTGATAATTTCAAGAATCTCTGAAATCAACGAACCATAGCGATCCAATAGGTGCGTAACAGTTGCTTCGCTGATGTTGTAGTCGTCTGCAATCTTGAGAACTTGTTGTTGCAGAGCAAAGTAACCATCTGCACCGATGAGTGGAAGTTTTTCAGTGACAGAATCGCTGACGATGCGACGCAGATCAAGGACAGCGAGATCAACGGCATCTTTAGCCATCACACGATAAGTGGTGTATTTACCGCCAGCTAAGCTAACAAAGCCTGGCGCTGGGCGATCAACGGTATGTTCACGTGAAAGCTTTGTTGTAGCTGATGCTGCATTGTTTGCAACCAATGGACGAAGTCCGGCAAAGACACCGATGATGTCTTCAGTCTTCAGTTTTGGTTCTAAAACACGATTGGCTTGATCAAGGATGTACTGCACATCTTCTTGAGTCGCTAGCGGCTTGGCGCGATCGCCCTCGTATGGAGTATCCGTTGTACCAACAATCCACTTATCTCCCCAAGGAATCAAGAAGAGAACTGAGACTGCCGTCTTTAAAATGATGCCATCTTTTGAATGAATAGCGCTCTGTGGAACGACGATATGAACACCTTTAGACATTGCTACTGAATATCCAGGAGTTAAACCAAACTGCTGGTGCAGCTCATCGCTCCAGACTCCAGCGCACATGATTGTCGCCTTTGCCGCAATGGTGAGCGTCTTGCCTGATTTGAGATCAGTTGCAACGACGCCGGTAACCTTCTTGCCATTTCGTGTCAGATTATCAACGCGAACGTTGGTGGCCATTACCGCTCCATGGCGTGCTGCTGTACGAGCAATCATCATGGTGTGGCGCGCATCATCTACCTGAGCATCAAAGTAGCGAATAGCGCCGGTGATGATGTCCTGTCGTAGCGATGGAGAAATATTGGCAATCGTCTTTCCGGTGAGGTGCTTATGTGAAGGAAGCGCGCGCTTAAAGCCACGGAGCGCATCGTAGAGAGCAAGGCCGGCACCGACATAGGTGCGTTCTTTAACTTTCTCAGTCAGTGGGTAGAGAAAACTTACCGGCTTTACAAGATGAGGGCATTGAGTTGAAACCATGAGTTCACGTTCGTGGAGCGCTTCGCGTACCAATTTAAAGTCATATTGTTCTAGATAGCGCAGGCCGCCATGAATGAGCTTGCTGGAACGGCTAGAAGTTCCTGCTGCAATATCTTGAGATTCAACTAAAGCCACTTTCAGTCCGCGCGTAACCGCATCGAGTGCAACTCCAACACCATTGACTCCCCCGCCAATCACGAGGATGTCGAACTCCTCGGTGGCTAGGGCCGAGAGCGCAGCGGTGCGTTGCTCTGGGTTGAGTGCTGATGTAAACATTGTGAAAGCTACCAATTCCTCATTGCGCTTAGTTTCTAGATTTATCGGTTTTGAGTAGTCTTAACTATATGGCATACATCGGAAGTTTGGACCAGGGAACCAGCAGCACGCGCTTCATGATCTTTGATGCTGCCGGAAAAGTCGTTGGACAGCATCAGATGGAACATCGTCAGATACTTCCGCAGGCAGGGTATGTCGAACATGATGCCGCTGAAATTTGGGAACGTACGCAGGAAGTAATTACTGGCGCTCTCAAGCAGGCCAATATCTTGGGCTCTGACCTTGCTGCAATTGGGATTACCAACCAACGTGAAACCACTGTTGCGTGGGATGTCACAACCGGAAGACCGCTCCATAACGCAATCGTCTGGCAAGACACACGTACCGCTGATTACTTAGCTACCTTTTCTCATCAAGTTCGCGATGAGATCACCCATAAGACTGGGCTCGCAATCGCTCCATACTTTGCCGGTAGCAAGATGCGCTGGCTCATCAAGAACTCACCTGCCGTACAAAGCGCAATCGCAGCAGGAACTGCGCGCTTTGGCACAATCGATACTTGGCTGCTCTGGAATTTATCTGGTGGCGTTCGTTCTGGAGTGCACTTCACCGATGTCACCAACGCCAGTCGAACACTTCTCATGAACCTTGAGACGCTGCAGTGGGATGAGCAGTTACTAGAACAATTTGAGATTCCGCGATCTGTGCTTCCCGAAATCAAATCTTCCTCTGAAATCTATGGCGCAACAGATCCACATGGACCACTCGGTAGCGCTGTTCCGATTGCTGGCATCTTGGGAGATCAACATGCAGCGATGGTGGGCCAAGTTTGTTTTGCTCGTGGTGAATCAAAGACAACCTATGGCACCGGAAACTTTGCCCTCCTTAATACCGGCACTGAGATTGTTAGATCAAAGAATGGCTTGCTCACAACGGTCTGCTACAAATTTGGCGACCAGCCAGCGATGTATGCACTTGAAGGATCTGTTGCTGTCACAGGCTCTGCGATTCAATGGTTACGTGATCAACTCGGAATCATTAACCATGCAGCAGAAACTGAAGCGCTGGCATCATCGGTGGCAGATACTGCAGGAATTTACTTCGTGCCAGCTTTTTCAGGGCTCTTTGCACCGTACTGGCGAAGTGATGCGCGCGGTGTCATCGTTGGACTTACTCGCGCCGCCACCAAAGCTCACTTAGCGCGCGCAGCCCTTGAAGCAATCTGTTACCAAACTCGCGATGTCATGGATGCGATGGTTGCCGATAGCGGTGTGCCGATGACAGAGATGCGCGTTGATGGCGGGATTACTGCCAACTCGCTCTGTATGCAGATGCAGGCAGACATTATGGGAATTGATATCACTCGACCACTGATCACCGAAACAACTGCGCTAGGAGCTGCCTATGCAGCTGGCCTCGCAATTGGTTTCTGGAAAGATACCGATGAGCTCAAGAAACAGTGGCAACAATCGCGACGCTGGAACCCCACATCAACTGCAGCAGAACGCCAAGCGGGATATGCAGGATGGAAGAAGGCGATCGAACGTACCCTTAACTGGGCCTGACGAGATATATCTAGGCGCACGATAGAGTACGCACATCATGGATGAAATCCTCGAACTTACAGCAGGAGTAGTGCGCACAAGCCGCACCATGAACGACGGTCGCACCATTCGTTATTACGACACTGCCGGCCAGACTCGCACAGCGAAAGATCAACGTCCTGAAGAAGATCAGCCAGGAATCGGCGAACTTCGCCTAGATCCTTTGGTAAATGAATGGGTTGCCATGGCAGCTCATCGCCAAGGTCGCATCTTTCTGCCACCGAAAGA
Organism: Candidatus Nanopelagicaceae bacterium; assembly: GCA_965267875.1. GTDB lineage: Bacteria > Actinomycetota > Actinomycetes > Nanopelagicales > Nanopelagicaceae > Planktophila. Next base: position 1,080,851 of record OZ254157.1, read on the forward strand.
ACTCTGTCCGCTCTGTCCAACGACAGGCGAACTTCTTACTGAAATTCCGGAAGGCGACTTTGAAGTTGTTGTCTTTGATAACCGTTCACCATCGCTTCGACCACCGGCAGGCGACTTTGCGCTTCCTGATTTGGTTGGCGCAGATACCGATGAAGGCGCAGCTGCTGGTAAGTGCGAAGTAATCTGTTTTACCGCCGACCATGGCGGTTCCTTTAAGCTCTTATCCCCGCAACGAGTTCGCACACTTCTAGAAGCCTGGCGCGATCGCACCGCTGAACTTTCGACCTTGCCATACATCGCACATATCGCTCCCTTTGAAAATCGTGGAGAAGAGATTGGCGTAACGCTGGCGCACCCACATGGCCAGATATATGCCTACTCATATCTGCCACCACGCGTTGCCAAGATGCTTGAGGTTGCTCGCGCACACCACCAGAAGACTGGCCGCGTGCTCTTCGATGATGTTGTAGCTCGCGAGCTACATGATCAGGTACGCATCATCGCGCGCAATGAACATTGGATTGCATATACGCCTTATGCCTCACGCTATCCCTTTGAAATTCACGTAACACCGCTTGTGCCAGTTGCAGATTTAACTGAACTTTCCCCTGCTGCCTGTGATTCCTTCCCTTCCATTGCTATCGAAGTGATGCAACGCCTCGATGGTGTATTTGGAATTGATATGGCCTACATCGCAGCATGGCATCAAGCACCTGTACGCGAAGGCCGCGATTTGCTCCGTCTTCATTGGCAGATCACTTCAGTGCGGCGCGCACCGGGAAAGCTTAAGTATTTAGCTGGTTCCGAATCAGCGATGGGCGCCTTCATTATGGATATGAAGCCAGAGCAATCAGCTCAACAGTTAAAAGATGTAAAGATTTAAGTTAATGGCAACAATTGCACGTCATTTCGAGGATTTATACGGTCGTAAACCAGAGGTAATTGCTGAAGCACCTGGGCGAGTAAATCTCATCGGTGAACATATTGATTACAGCGAAGGTTTTGTACTTCCCTTTGCCATTGCAGATAGAACCTATGCGGCGATTGCTGCTCGGACCGATGGACTTGTGCGCATTGCTTCTCACCAGAGACGTGAGCGCATCTTTACTATCGATATCAACGATGTAAAGCCTGGCAGCAAAGGCGACTGGGAAAAGTATGTACTCGGCGTTATCTGGTCCTTAGGCGTTACTCAAGGAGTAGATATTTTGGTCGATGGCACAGTCCCTGCAGGCGCTGGACTTTCTTCCTCTGCAGCGCTCGAATGTTCTGTCGCAGTCGCACTCAATGAACTCTTCTGGCTGGATATCTCGCTACCTGATTTAGCGCGCGCTACGCAGAAGGCAGAGAATGATTATGTAGGAATGCCCTGCGGCATCATGGATCAATCAGTGTCGCTAATGGGCCAAGTAGGTTCCGCGCTCTTACTTGATTGCCGCGACCTGACAACAGAATCCATTCCCTTTGATGTGGCCTCAAGTGGACTTGAACTTCTGATTATCGATACCCAGGCACATCACGCCTTGGTTGATGGTGGTTACGCCGAACGTCGCGCTGATTGTGACTCTGTAGTTGCCAAACTTCAGATTCCTTCCATGCGCCACTTAACCCTGGAAGCACTTGAAGCTGCGCGAAGCCAGATCACCGAAACAGAATTTATCCGAGCGCGCCATGCAGTTACTGAAATCGCTCGCGTGATGGATGCGGTAAAGGCGCTCCGTGCCTCAGATTTCGTCACTCTCGGAAAGCTCATTAACGAATCTCATAACTCACTCCGCGATGATTATGCAGTCTCTTGCCCTGAACTCGATGTTGCAGTTGATGCATCGCTAGCTGCAGGAGCACTTGGTTCTCGCATGGTGGGTGGAGGATTTGGTGGAAGCGCTATCGCACTTGTAAAGCAAGAGGATATTGAAAAGGTGAAGAGTGCAGTGACATCTGCCTTTGAAGCTAAACGCTTTAAGAAGCCAAGATTCTTTACATCGCTTCCAAGTGCCGGAGCTAGCGCTAGCCGTTGTTAATTGCTGCAATCGAGAGAACTTCTACTCCCCCGATTGAATTAAGAATCTCCACTAAATCTGATGCATCTGTGCCGGGCACAGCCACAATGATCTGGTCATATCCCACGCCATCAACAGTCTTGAGAACTTCAACTCCACGAATATCTGCACCCGCTGATCCAATTGCGGATGCGAGCATGCCGAGTGAACCGGGACGGTCAGGAAGTGAAACCTGCATTGTGAAAAGTGCCATGGGTGAAAGATACCCGCTTCTTACGCTCTCGTTAGAGCGAAGGAGCTGAACCTAGAACCACTCGGAATGTACGATTTCCTCCGGTGGGAAGCTCAACAACTACTGAAACCGTTGCACCCGGTACATAAGAACGAATGCGCACGATGGCAGCATCAGCATTCACGACTTTGATTCCATCAATACTCTTAATGACAGATCCTGCCGGAATACCAGCGTTGTCGGCTCCCTCATTTGGACTCAAACGAGTAATGCGGGCGCCGATTCCCGTATAGGAATTGTCGAAGAAGACGCCAAGAACTGGACGAGTTGATCTACCGGTAGCAATGATTTCATCGATGACGCGCTTTGCTTCATTGATAGGGATTGAGAAACCAAGTCCGATACTTCCGCCGACGCCACCTGATGAAAGTGTGGCAATTGCAGAGTTAACTCCAATGATGCGCCCTTGTGCATCAACTAGCGCACCGCCTGAGTTACCAGGGTTAATGGCAGCATCTGTCTGAATTGCATTTACATACGATTGCGCGATATCTGTGCCTGTCGAGACTGGTCGATTGAGCGCTGAAATGATTCCACTTGTCACGGTACTGGCTAAACCAAGAGGTGAACCGATGGCTAGAACAGGATCTCCAACGCTGACCTTAGATGAATCACCGAGGGCGATAACTGGAAGATTTCCTTTTTGTACCTGAAGGACTGCGATGTCATAACCAGGATCGCGACCAACGATCTTTGCTGGTAATTGATCACCATTTGTAAGTTCAACGATGATTGTGCCGGATGTAGCTGCGGACTCAATCACGTGATTATTGGTGATAATAAAACTAGATGAAGAGTTAGATCTATAGACAGAACCAGAGCCGGTACCGCCGCCGCTCGATGTTGTCACCGCAATAGAGACAACTGAAGGTGTGACTAAAGAAGAAATCGCCTTTGTATTCATGGCGTTTCCACCGATTTCAATCAGCGTGCGTCCACTTGAGCAAGTGCCGGTGCTAGATAGAAAGAGCGCTCCTGTGCGGTTATCCGCGCATGCCTTTACCGCACCTGTCGGTTGTGTAATGGCGGCGGTTGCAATTGATCCTGCTGCAACTGCTCCTGCGATGAATGCTGCGGCGACCTTGCTACGGAGTGAAAAAGTCATTTTCATAAGGTTGATAATGCCTAACTTTCCTGAGTATTTCCTGTTGGATACATCAGAGGAACCTTAACTTCTTACTTAAGCCTATTCGGTGGCTCCCTGACTTGGATTCGAACCAAGAACCTGTCGATTAACAGTCGACTGCTCTGCCGTTGAGCTATCAGGGAATGAGAGACGAACTCTACCGCAGGGGCTAACGCCTGCCAAAATCAAGGAATTTACTGCCGATTACAGCGAGCCGATCGAGAGTTCGTGAAGGCCGCGCTTCTGCGTTTCGAGGGCGACTAATTGCGCAAACGCTTCATTGTATTGAGCCTCGTTTTCAACGGGATTTAACCGCTGCAGACTCGACTTCAAATCTGCAATCTTGCGACTTACCAAGACCTCGCGCACTCGTGCGACGATACTTGAAACATACTTCTCAGAGACTGCGCCATCTGTGCGTACTGGTTCTACCGAAAGTTCGGTAAAGAGTTGGCGCATTCTTTCATCTGTCACGTTCTCAAGTTGAATCGGTCCTGTTCCAAAGGAGTCAATAATGCGACGAAGTTCGCGATAAGCAGGATGAGTAAAGGCCTCATCTTCAATAGTCTTCCACTCGGTCATGAGCCCTGGCATTTGTAACTTTGCCTTGAGGACTTCTCGCTCAAGCATCAAGGTTGGCTCAGTTGGGTTTGGGCGCCATGAATCATCGCTACCTGATTGCACCGCGGCAGGTTGTTGCGTAGTTACCTTCTTCAGCGCAACATTTACGGCAGCGGTAACGACCTCCATCTCTGTGCCCAACCATCCAGCAAGAGACTTTATATATTCAGGTCGTAGCGATTTATCTCGGATAGCTGCAACAAGTGGCGCTGCAGTATTAAGCGCATTCACTCGTCCTTCAGCGGTATCTAAGTTATGTTTCTTAAGCTCTGTACGAATCGCAAATTCAAAGAGTGGAACGCGCTTTGCAATCAGATCGCGAAGCGCGAGATCGCCCTTATGTTGACGCAAGTCGCAGGGATCAAGACCATCGGGCTCAACAGCGACAAATGTCTGGGTAACAAACTTCTGGTCATCACCGAAAGCCTTCATCGCAGCCTTTTGACCGGCAGCATCGCCATCGAAGGTGAAGATCACTTCTCCGCGGAAGGTATCGGCATCCATCAGCAATCTGCGAATAATGCGGATGTGATCATCGCCAAAAGCGGTTCCACACGTTGCAACAGCAGTTGTAATGCCAGCTAGATGGCAGGCCATCACATCGGTATAGCCCTCAACGACTACAACCTGTCGATTCTTGGCAATATCTTTCTTCGCCATATCAAGGCCATAGAGCACCTGTGACTTCTTATAGATGGGTGTTTCTGAGGTATTCAAATACTTAGGGCCTTGATCTTCTTCATCGCTGGCAAGCTTTCTCGCGCCGAAGCCGACGATATCTCCAGAGATATCCTTAATTGGCCACATGATGCGATTGCGGAACTTATCGATGGGGCCACGATCGCCCATCTTTGATAGCCCTGCCTCTTCTAACTCTTCAATAGTAAATCCGGCGGCACGTAAATGTTTTGTCAGGCCATCCCAAGAGTTAGGTGCATAGCCAACTGCAAAGGTGTCACATGCTGCCTTATCGAAACCGCGCTTAGTCAGTAAATCGCGCGCATGGGCTGCATCAGGAGATGTATTCAGGAGTTCGCGATAGAACTTAGCGGCTTCTACATGGGCTGCATATAAACGAGAGCGTTGCGATGTTGGCTGAGTTGGGCCACCTTCTTCATAACGTAACGTGTAGCCAATCTGTGATGCTAAACGTTCAATAGTTTCGGTAAAGCTCAAGTGATCAGTCTTCATCATAAAGTCGATGACATCACCGCCAACGCCACAACCAAAGCAGTGGTAGTAATTCTTTGATGGGGTCACATGAAATGAGGGAGATTTCTCATCATGGAAAGGACATAAGCCCTTCTTCTGTCCCCCGCCTGCATTTTTCAGAGCAACGCCTGCTGCAGTAACTACTTCATCAATATGGGCATGCTCGCGGACATAGACAATGTCATCTGCCTTAATGCGACCGCTCATGTTCCTACCTTAGCGACGCTTCGAAAGGTGCGCATGGAGCGCATATGCACCAGGGTCTGTCAGGCTGGCAATTTGGTCAATCACTACGCGCAACTTCTCAGAGTCAGTGGTAGCAAGCTTCCAATCATCTTCAAAGATGGGATCAAGCTCTGCTGGGGCTGCGCCATAGAGCATCTCGACTAGTTCATGAATAACAGTCTGCTGCTTGGCATAACGCTCTTGTGATGCAGCGGCGTTGATGAGGTAATGCCCTGCAACTGACTTGAGGAAATCAACTTCAATCTTCTGCTCGCGTGGAATTTCCAGATTTGCGTTGTAACGCGTAAGCGGTCCATCGCCATGCACCTTGCGAGTTTCGATCTCTGCAGCCAAAACAAAACGACCAATCAGCTGCGAAGTGGAATCTTTCAAGCGAGCCAGTGAACGGTGGGTGCGATCAAAATTGCTAGGCCAACAAGAGAGTTGTTGCAGGCGCGTTAACGCTGCGGCAACCTCGCCTTTAGTGGCATCAGAGCCATAGCCACTGACCATTTCGGCATAGAGCACATCGAAATCAGTATCGAAGCTCTTGACTGTTATTTGGCCAGCAAAGATGGCATCTTCTAAATCATGTACTGAGTAAGCGCAGTCATCTGACCAATCCATGATCTGCGCCTCAATACATTTACGTCCAGCAGGTGCACCTGCGCGAACCCACTTGAAGATCTCAACATCATCGTCATAGACGCCAAACTTGCGAGGATTCTCTGAGCGCGGCCATGGATATTTTGTTGCCGCATCTAAAGATGCGCGCGTTAAATTAAGACCGAGGCTGCGGCCATCTGCATCAACTGTCTTTGCCTCAATGCGAGTAAGTAAACGGAAAGATTGCGCATTACCTTCAAAGCCGCCACACGGTTCGGCAACAATGGCGAGTGCTTCTTCACCATTATGGCCAAAAGGTGGATGGCCCATATCGTGCGATAGACAAGCAGTTTCCAAAAGATCAGGATCTGCGCCTAGTGATTCACCTAGCTCGCGACCAATCTGCGCACATTCAAGGGAATGCGAAAGACGTGTACGTTGAAAATCATTCTCCCAAGGAACTGCGACTTGAGTCTTTGCTGCCAAGCGACGAAGAGCCGCAGAGTGAATAACGCGGGCGCGATCTCGCACAAACTCTGTGCGTCCGGGACGTTTTGCCGGTTCATCAAGAAAGCGCTCTTGGTCTTGCGCGCTATATCCCTTAACTAACTCGGTCATACACATACCTTACAAGCCCGCCATTAGTCAGATGGTCGCTGATATGAATGCCTCGTCTACCTAAGGTGATGTAGGCAAGGTATGCACCTGATTCACGAATTAAGTAGCGAGTACGAGATTTTTCAAGAGTATTGGGGCCAGTCTTTGCCGGCGAACAGGTTGCAATGGCGCCTAAATCATTGGCCATTCTCATCGAGCGACCACAGTGATACGCATCCGTTGCGATGATGACGTTATAAATATTGCGCTTCTTCATCTCGGCGATGTAAGCCTTGGTTTGCGTAAAGGTATCGCGCCCTACAGGTAGCGAAATAATCTTGGCCTTGGGAACACCGTGACGTGATAGCCAAAACTTTCCGGCGGCTGCTTCAGTTGTTCGATCTCCTGGTGCGCCGGCGCCCACAGTAATAATGAGAGGCGCATAGCCCTTATCGCGTAACTGCTTCGCCTCTTCTAACCGCGCCAAGAGAACTTCACCCGGCGTGCCATTGAGTTGCGCTGCCCCTGGAACAACAATGACATCAGCAGAGTTTCGAAACGGTGGGTGATGTGCGCTCTTCCAGGTAATAAATAGCGCATACCCTGGAACGATAATGACGATAGCTAAAATCAGTGAAATCACGCGACGAATGAGTTTAAACATTATCCGCCCGAGAACATATCTTCAGCGTCGAGATGGATCATCTCATCTGGATCATTGAGCCAACCATCAGGCAGAGTTGGCGGACGGCCGCTACTTGTTCTGCCACGAGGCTTTTCAGCAACATCCACTGGGTAAGGCTGATCATCTAATTGGTTGAGCAGCGAACGTAGTTCGTTGAGAGAGCCCACCATTCCGAATTGGCGGCGGAGCTCTGAATGCACGCGGAACCCTTTGAGATACCAGGCCATATGTTTACGTAAATCGCGGCAACCGCGATCTTCAGATTCAAAGTAGTCAACGATGAGTTCGCCATGGCGATACATCACCTCACTCACTTGGTGCAGAGAAGGCAGAACTTTCTTCTCGCCCCCATTAAAAGATTCAACTAAATCAGCAAATAACCAAGGTCTACCAAGGCAACCACGACCTACAACAACGCCGGCGCAGCCTGTCTCTTTGACCATGCGTACGCCATCAGCGCCTGACCAGATATCGCCATTGCCCAATACAGGAACGCCCGTTGGCTTTAGTTGTTCAACTAAGTTCTTGATGGCAGACCAATCTGCTTGGCCTTCATACATCTGCTGCGCTGTGCGCGCGTGCAGTGCAACCCAGGCAACGCCTAAGTCAGCGGCGGATTTGGCTGCTTCCAAATATGTGTGGTGATCGGTATCAATACCAATGCGCATTTTTACCGTGACAGGAATTCCATAGGGCTTTGCGTTATCAACTGCCGCCTTAACAATTTCACGGAATAAGTTGCGCTTAAAAGGAAGGGCAGCGCCTCCACCTTTGCGCGTAACTTTTGGTACAGGACAACCAAAGTTCATATCGATATGGTCTGCCAAATTTTCGCGGCCGATCATCTTGACCGCTTCTCCCATGTGATGCGGATCCACGCTATATAACTGCACAGAACGCGGCCATTCACCTTCGCCTGGTTCAATCATGCGTAGCGTTTCAGGGATGCGTTCCAATAGCGCACGCGCAGTCACCATCTCAGAGACAAAGAGTCCAGCTCCTTGTTCGCGGCAGAGCATGCGAAAGGCAGAGTTGGTGATTCCAGCCATTGGTGCGAGGACAACTGGCGGATCTACTAAATGCACTCCATCTTTAAGCGGGAGTGAAAGTGGATCTAGCAGCCGAGTAGACGTGGTGCTAACCATGCTTCTACTTGATCAAGCGCGATTCGCTCTTGCGCCATTGTGTCGCGATCACGAATCGTGACTGCTTGATCTTCGAGGGATTCAAAGTCGACGGTAATGCAGTACGGAGTACCGATTTCATCTTGGCGACGATAGCGACGGCCGATTGCACCTGAATCATCGAAATCAATATTCCAATTCTTACGGAGTTGGGCTGCCAAATCACGGGCCTTTGGTGAAAGGTCTGCGTTACGAGAAAGTGGAAGAACTGCAGCCTTTACCGGAGCTAGACGGTGATCGAGTTTCATCACTGCGCGCTTTTCCATCTCGCCCTTGGCATTTGGCGCTTCATCTTCTGTATATGCATCCATCATAAATGTCAGCGTGCAACGGTCAACGCCGGCTGCAGGTTCGATGACAAATGGAGTCCAACGTTCGTTCTTCTCTTGATCAAAGTAAGAAAGGTCTTTGCCTGAAGCAGCTGAGTGAGCCTTAAGGTCAAAGTCGGTGCGGTTAGCGATACCTTCGAGCTCGCCCCATTCGGTTCCGGCAAATTCAAACTTGTATTCAATATCTGCTGTGCGCTTTGAATAGTGCGAGAGCTTCTCTTTCGGGTGATCATAAATGCGGAGACGTTCTGGATTGATTCCCAAATCGATATACCAAGCAAGACGTGTATCAATCCAGTATTGATGCCACTCTTCATCAGTGCCAGGCACTACGAAGAACTCCATCTCCATCTGCTCAAATTCACGAGTACGGAAGATAAAGTTTCCTGGCGTAATTTCATTACGGAATGATTTACCAATCTGGCCGATACCAAATGGTGGTTTTTTACGTGAGGTTGTAAGTACCTGATCAAAGTTGATAAAGATTCCTTGCGCAGTTTCGGGGCGAAGATAGGCAAGCCCTGATTCATCTTCGACTGGTCCAAGGAATGTCTTAAGCAGACCAGAGAATTGCTTAGGAGTTGTAAATTGACCCTTGTTGCCGCAGGCAGGGCAGTTCATATCGGCAAGGGATGCCAACTTCTTGCCATGCTTTGCTTCATAGGCTTCTTCTAAATGATCTGCACGGTAACGCTTATTACACGCAGTACATTCAGTAAGCGGATCGCTAAATGTTGCAACGTGTCCGGATGCTTCCCAGACTTCACGCGCCAAGATGACAGATGAATCAATACCGACAATATCCTCGCGACCCATGACCATGGACTTCCACCACTGGCGCTTTACATTGTTCTTAAGTTCAACTCCGAGGGGACCGTAATCCCAAGAAGCGCGCAGGCCTCCATAAATTTCAGAGGAAGGGAATACAAATCCACGACGCTTTGATAGCGAAACGATATTTTCTAGACGGTCTACGGCCATTTCAAATCTCCATCCGGCTGGCTGTCGGCGAATAACAACGGTCGTTGCAATCGTGCGCTTAGTTTACTCGTAGGCCCCGGGCTCATCGATCGCGCGAGCAAGAACTGGAATCGCTTCTAACTTTGCCCGCGTAGAACTTAAAGCTCTGCGATACGAACCGACGTTCTCCCATTCGGTGGTCAGCACCCAGAGAGTTGGTTCATCGAGATTCTGGCCGACAGAGCCTGACTTAAATCCAGCCGCCTCTGCGAGAACCGCCTTGACCGCCTCAAGTTCAGCGCGAAAATCCACCGCGCCCTGTAACTGGACCTGAAAACGAGCGATTGCGAGCATGGCGCCAGCCTAGGGGGCGGGGGCATGGAAATGAAAATCATTTTCATTTGTGATACGGTCTAGCCATGAATATAGCCATCGTCCTCGCCGCCATCACCGCCCTTGCTACAACTGCAGGCGGATTCCTTGCAATTAAATCAAAGGATCGCCTCCACTTAGTACTTGGCCTCTCTGCAGGTCTACTTCTTGGGTTGGTTGCATTCGACCTTCTCCCTGAAGTCTTTGAACTCGGTACTCAGGAAATCTTCCATGCACCTGCTGTCTCAGTAGCTCTCATTGCTGGATTCTTACTCTTGCACTTCTATGAGCAACTCTTTGGTTCGCACGAACCAGCAGAGTCAGATTACGGACACGAGCACAAACACTCATCAAGCGTTGCCGGTTCACTCGGCGCACTTGCGATGGGCGGGCATGTATTCCTTGATGGTCTAGCTCTTGGCGTGGCATTTAAAGTCAGTTCGGATTTAGGAATTGCAGTCTTCATCGCACTCCTTGTTCACGCATTTAGCGATGGCCTTAATACCGTTTCATTTCTTATCAAGAGCGGTAAGTGGGGCAAGAAAGGTATCTGGCTGCTGGGAGTCGATGCCATCGCTCGCGTAAGCGGTGCAGCCCTTGGAACAACTCTTGTTCTTGGAGATAACTTGATAGCAATCTACCTGGCGGTCTTCTCTGGAATTGTTATCTATCTTGCGACTTCACATATTCTTCCTGAGGCACATTCACGCCACTCATCACGCCTGACTATCTTGGCAACAATTCTGGGTGTACTCGTTATGTGGGGATTGGTTAGTTATCTCCATAGCGGAGATGCCCATAGCCATGGCTCAAGCACAGAGATTCACGAAGAGCACCATGACGAAGAAGTTCATGCTGATGAAGAAGATCACGCACACGAAGGTGAACACCACGATGAGGAAGTTCATACTGAATAATGTCCCGCTCTAATCCTCGTGTCTTAAGCACTCTAGAACGCGCTGGCGGTTTCGCTAGCGCGCAAGAGGTTTATCGCTTGATGCAACGTGAGGGCGAGAGCATCGGCCTTACAACCGTGTATCGCGCTCTACAGAGTCTGGTGAACGACAAGATTGTTGATGTACTGCGCCGCGATGATGGGGAAGCTATCTATCGTCTCTGCGGAGAAGCACATCATCATCACTTAGTCTGTAAAGGTTGCGGCGATACTGTCGAGATTGAAGGTGGAGCAATTGAAAAATGGGCCAAAGTCATGGCTGAGGAACATGGTTTTCGCGAAGTGGGCCACACCGCGGAAGTCTTTGGCCTCTGCAGCAAGTGTTGAAACGGGCGATTTCCGAGGCATTCCCACCTGCGCGTGTCCAGCATGTGGCTCACATCTGATTCAAATAACTGCGGCATTTTGCCCTCACACGTATGAGCTTGAGATGTATCTACTCGACAATGCCTGCTGTGCTCAATGTAGCGCTCTGCTCACCGCCCCAACACCGATTGATCATCCGGCTGCTTCTTAACAAAACTTCCTTCACATAGGAGAGAATTCTCCTATGACAATCTGGAGAACGGTCAGCGCCGTAATCGGAATCGCCTTCGTTCTTCTTTATGCAGGCGGTGCTAACTACTGGAATAAGCAAGATGGTTGGTACCAATCACTTAACCAACCTTCGTGGCAACCGCCTGGCTTTGTCTTTGGTCTGATCTGGCCCTACAACTTCATCGTTATTGGAATCGCGCTCTGGGTTATCGCTAGCAAGGCATCTCCTGCGCTCGTTGCAGCCGCAGTCACTCTCTTTGCCGTTAGCGTCATTATTGCTCTGCGCTGGTCATACCTTTTTTATGAAGTCCATGATTTAAGGGGCGCAACTATCTCGCTCTTCACAACAGCCATTCTGACGATTCCATTTCTGGCAATTACATTCTCGCAATCCATCAAGGTTGGAATCGCACTTATCCCCTACCAAATCTGGATCTTTACAGCCGCTGCTCTCAATGCGAGCTACGCCAGCAATAATTAAGCGCTACGCGCTTCCGAAACGTCGTTCTCTCGCTGAATAAATCTCAATCGCTTTCCACAACATCTTGGGCGTCATATCTGGCCACAAAACATCCATAAAGACAAACTCTGCATAAGAAGATTGCCACGGCAAGAAGTTGCTTGTGCGCTGTTCACCGGATGAACGCAGGAACATATCGACATCACGCATCTTTGGTGAATAGAGATACTTTTCTAGAGTCTTCTCATTAATGGAATCTGCTTTGACTTTACCGCGCTTCACATCGCGAGCTAGCTCTGTGGCTGCATCAACAATCTCTGCTCGACCGCCATAGTTGACGCACATATTTAAGGTGAGCTTCTTATTCTTCTTAGTTAACTCTTCTGCCTCTTCTAGCTCGGCAATCACAGACTTCCAAAGACGTTGTGGGCGGCCTAGCCAGTTGATCTTTACGCCCATCTCGTTGAGGCGATCACGTCGAGTACGTAGCATTTCGCGGCTATAACCCATCAAGAATCGCACCTCTTCGGGGCTGCGCTTCCAATTTTCAGTGGAGAATGCGTAAGCACTTATCTCTTTCACGCCGAATTCGATAGCTGCTTCAACGATATCGAAGAGGACCTTCTCGCCTGCTTCATGTCCTGCGGTGCGAGGAAGTCCACGCTCTTTCGCCCAACGACCATTTCCATCCATCACTATCGCGATGTGTTGGGGAATCTCAATCTTCTTAGCCATCGGTATCTAACTAAGCCCTCTCGACCATCGGCAAACTTCGCAGTCCGCGCTCAAGGTGCCATTGTAGGTAAGCGGTAACCAAACCACTAGCCTCTCGGCGATGACGTAATTCGCTATTTTGCGCAAAATCCCAATCACCAGATAGCAGCGCCTGCATCAAGGCCAGGGCTTCAGGTGTTGCAGTTGCCGAAGCAGATGGCCGGCAATCCATACAGACAGATCCACCGCCGACCAGTGAGAAGTAACGGTGAGGTCCTGGCTTTTCGCAGCGAGAACATGCAGTCATTGATGGTTCGTATCCACCAATGGATAGTGAACGCAGCAAGAATGCATCAAGGATGAGAGATGAGTCGTAGCGGTTTTCTGCCAGAGCTTTCATGCCACCAACAACTAATTGAAACTCTTGCGGCGCTGGCTCTTCTTCTTGTTGAGTAAAGCGCTCTGCTGTTTCAAGAATTGCGTGGGCAATCGTCCAACGTTGGTAATCGTCAGTAAGTGCTTCGCCATAATTCATAATGGCTTCAACTTGTGTGATGGTGTCGAAGGTCTTGCCAGCATGCATCTGAATATCAACGTGGCTGCCTGGTTCAAGGCGCGCACCAAATTTAGACATGGTGCGACGAACTCCCTTTGCCACACCACGGATACGCCCATGATCTTTGGTAAGCAGAGTGATGATGCGATCGGCTTCGCCTAGCTTTTGTGTGCGCAGGATGATGGCCTCATCGCGATATAGCGATGAACGAGGCGCAGACATACTGCGTACGATAGTTAGCGAATCGCGCGATTGATTGCAGACACGACCGCTTTAAGAGAAGCAGTCGTTGTATTTGGGTCGATTCCGACTCCCCAGAAGACATCTCCGGCAATTGCACACTCGAGGTAGGCAGCAGCAGATGCATCGCCACCTGAAGAGAGTGCATGCTCGTGGAAATCAAGAACGCGCACATCAACGCCATAGTTCTGCAATACGTGGCAGAAGGCTGCAATCGGTCCATTACCGGTTCCCGCTAACTCGATAGCTTCGCCGCGATCTGTCATCTTCACAGTTAACTGAACATCTTCACCCATGACAGATGTCTGAGACATTCCCTTAAGTCTGAATCTTCCCCACGGTGCTGAATCCGTTGGCAGATACTCATCTTCGAAGATTGCCCAGAGAGCTTCTGGCGTTACTTCGCCACCCTCGTTATCTGTCTTTGCCTGCACAATCTTTGAGAATTCAATCTGGTGGCGACGTGGAAGGTCTAGATGATGTTCATTCTTCATCAAGTAGGCAACGCCACCCTTACCGGATTGCGAATTAACGCGAATAACGGCTTCGTAACTGCGACCAATATCTTTTGGATCAATCGGCAAGTACGGAACAGCCCAGGTGTGATCATCGACTTCTTTTCCAGCAGCCTTGGCATCGCGCTCTAGATGTTCGAAGCCCTTCTTAATGGCATCTTGGTGCGAGCCCGAGAATGCAGTGAAGACAAGGTCTCCTCCATATGGGTGGCGCTCAGGGACGCGAAGTTGATTTCCGTATTCAACGGTGCGGCGAATCTCATCGATATCGCTGAAATCAATATGGGGATCAATTCCATGAGATACCAAGTTCATCCCAAGGGTTACTAGACAGACATTTCCGGTGCGCTCACCATTTCCGAAAAGAGTTCCTTCAATGCGATCTGCGCCAGCTAAATAACCAAGCTCTGCGGCAGCTACACCTGTACCACGATCGTTATGTGGGTGAAGAGAGACAATCACGTTCTCGCGGTTATTGAGGTTGCGGCACATCCACTCAATGGAATCGGCATACACATTAGGCGTCGCCATCTCAACTGTTGCAGGCAAGTTCATGATCGTCTTCCACTGCGGGGTTGGCTTCCAAATATCGTTGACTGCATTACAGACTTCAACAGCAAACTCAAGTTCAGTGCCTGTGTATGACTCAGGTGAGTATTCAAATGAGACTTTAGTTTCAGGAACAGTCGCTACTAAATCAAGGCAGAGCTGAGCGCCATCGGTAGCAATCTTCTTAATGCCATCTTTATCAAGGCCAAAGACGACGCGACGCTGCAAGGTGGATGTTGAGTTATAGAGGTGAACGATCGCCTGCTTCGAACCCTTAATCGCTTCATAGGTACGACGGATGAGCGGTTCGCGCGCTTGGGTAAGCACCTGGATGACTACATCATCTGGGATTAAATCTTCATCAATAATCTTGCGAACAAAATCAAAGTCGGTTTGAGATGCAGATGGGAAGCCCACTTCAATCTCTTTGTAACCCATGGCAACGAGCAACTTAAACATCGCTAGTTTGCGTGGGGTATCCATTGGATCAATGAGGGCTTGATTGCCATCGCGCAGATCGACTGAGCACCACTGTGGCGCCTTGACCATCTTCTTACTTGGCCAGGTGCGATCAGGAAGTTCGACAGGGATAAATGGCGAGTAACGATGCACTGGCATCGGTGAAGGCTTCTGTTTCGGGAAGTTCATTTCAATTCTCCTAAAGTGTTTGGTTGGCCGAGAGTGTTAACCGGCAACACCAAACTCCGCAGCGAGGAGACCGGTCTTTAGGCCTCGCTACGGCGGATAAGGAGGAGTCCGCGGAGCTTCATAGTGGCTACAGGATAGCCCGACTCTGCTTACCTAATCAAGGTGGCTTATTGAGGTGGAATCAAGGTCCCCGAGAAGATCTGCCAAGCAAGGGCAGATTTAGCAACGAGTGAGAGCGTTATATAAGTCTTCTCGCCGCGCAAATAATCTGACCATTTTCCAACCTTCTTATATTGAAGGTATTGAACAACGGCGAAGGTGTTGAAGAGAAGAAATATTGAGAAGACGATGCCGTAAACAAATGCCGGAGCTTTGGTATCTCCCGGGCCACCGATTGCAAGAACATAGAAGGCGAGCGCAATCCAAGGAACCGCGCCTGCAATACATCCGAAGATAAATGGTAGCCAGCCACCATTACCTGGTTGCTCATACTTCTCTTGCAGCCAACCAAAGAGAATCATCGAAGCGTTAACG
This sequence comes from Candidatus Nanopelagicaceae bacterium, assembly GCA_965267875.1. Taxonomy (GTDB): domain Bacteria; phylum Actinomycetota; class Actinomycetes; order Nanopelagicales; family Nanopelagicaceae; genus Planktophila. The sequence goes on from OZ254157.1 coordinate 1,096,768, forward strand.
CCAAAGAGCGAGATGATGGCAACGACATCAGATACTCCAGTAATAAGCGCAATCAGAACAATCATGACTGATGAACTGATTGAGTATTCAACCCAGCGGAAGTAGTTGCGTTGCGCAGCAAGGCCTGCGCTATAGCGACCAAAGAATTGTGGGCTAGCGACTAAGAAGTGGAAGAAGGCAGAGAGTCCGAGGAAGATTGCAACTGTAATTCCGATGGGCGCATCAAGCAAAGTCACAGGTTCCGCAAAATCACTTCCCGGAGGTCCTGCCGCGTAACGGGCAACAATGGGCAAGGTGAAGTCGCTAGAAAGGATAAGTACCACCACCATTTGAACAAGGTGGAAGAAGCCAGCGATGAGGTTGTAATTACGAATCTTCTTAGTATTAATCTCTTTTGCCATGGATAAAGGCTACAAGTGATACTCGAGAAAAATCGGTTAGAGGACCGGCAAGTACCGATCTAATTCATAAGCGCTGACTTGGCGGCGGTAGTCCTGCCACTCAGAGCGCTTATTGCGCAAGAAGTATTCAAAGACATGCTCGCCTAGGGTCTGGCGCACAAGTTCGCTCTTCTCCATAACGGTGATCGCCTCTTCTAAATTAGATGGCAGCAGCTGCTTATCGGTCGATGGTTCAAGAACGTATTTATCCTCAATGCCCTTAAGACCGGCGGCCAACATCACTGCAAATGAAAGATATGGATTGCAGGCAGAATCTGGAGAACGGAGTTCAATACGGGTCGAGTTCTCTTTCTGTGGCTTGTACATAGGAATACGTACTAGCGCTCCGCGATCGTTATGTCCCCAGTTGATAATTGATGGAGCTTCTCCCCCACCCTGCAGACGCTTATATGAATTCACCCATTGATTAGTGACAGCGGTGATCTCAGCAGCATGCTTCAAGATGCCGGCGATAAATTGGCGACCAATAACAGAGAGATTGAGTTCGGCCTTATCGTCATAGAAGGCATTCTTTTCACCAGCAAAGAGCGATACGTGTGTGTGCATACCTGAGCCAGGATGTTCTGTAAATGGCTTAGGCATAAAGGATGCGAAGAAACCTTGGTTAAGCGCAACCTCTTTAATGACATGTCTAAAGGTCATGATGTTATCTGCAGTGCTTAAAGCATCTGCATAGCGCAGATCAATTTCTTGTTGGCCAGGTGCGCCCTCGTGATGGCTAAATTCAACAGATACGCCCATCGCCTCTAACAAGGTAATTGCTTGGCGGCGGAAGTCATGTCCTACAACTGCAGGAGTGTGATCAAAGTAGCCGCCTTGATCAACGGGTACTGGCGCTACACCTTTTTCGGGTTGTGATTTAAAGAGGAAGAATTCAATCTCTGGATGGGTGTAACAGGTGTAACCCATCTTGGCAGCCTTATCTAAGGTGCGACGCAGAACATTGCGCGGGTCAGCAGGTGAAGGTTCACCGTTAGGCAAAGTGATGTCGCAGAACATACGAGCTGCGCCTTGCGCTTCTGCGCGCCACGGCAAGATTGTGAACGTTGCCGGATCTGGCTTTGCCAACATATCTGATTCAAGTTCACGTGCGAAACCTTCAATGGCTGATCCATCAAAACCAATACCTTCAGCAAATGCGTTATCAAGCTCTGCCGGTGCAATGGCTACAGATTTAAGAGTGCCGAGAATGTCGGTAAACCAAAGTCGGATAAAGCGGATATCGCGTTCTTCAATGGTGCGAAGGACAAACTCTTCTTGCTTGCTGATCTGCTCGTTCTGTGGGGACATGTGCCCCATCGTGCCAAAGTGAAGTTACGGCAGTGTTACAGAATTAGAGTTCGCGCCACTTGCTAGTCATGGGAAGCCTGCGATCCTTGCCAAAAGCCCGCTGAGAAACCTTGGTGCCAGGCGGATACTGCCGGCGCTTGTATTCAGCGCGGTCTACTAGGCCAATAACGCGCATGACCAACTCTTTATCAAAACCAGCAGCAATCAAGGAATCGCGACCCAAATCGTCATCAACATAGGCCTTAAGGACTCGATCAAGAATTTCATATTCAGGAAGTGAATCTGAATCTTTCTGATCTGGTCGCAGCTCAGCAGATGGCTCTTTAGTTATTGAATTCTCTGGAATAGGTGGAGTCTCACCCGCTTCGCGTGCGACTTGGTTGCGCCAACGAGAGAGCGCCCAGACATCGGTCTTATAAATATCTTTAATGGGCGCATAGCCACCGACAGCATCGCCATACAAAGTTGAATAGCCGCAGGCGAGCTCTGATTTATTACCTGTTGCCAAGACCAGGTGACCTTCCTGATTAGAAAGGCCCATCAAGGTTGTGCCGCGAACACGCGCCTGCACATTCTCTTCCGCTAACCCAGTAAGTGAGAGCTCCTTGATAAAGGCATCGACCATCTTCTGAATCTCAACGACTCTAAATCCCAGGCCAGTGTTAGCTGCCATCTGGCGCGCATCGGCAAGTGAATGATCGGATGAATACTTACTTGGCATTCCAACGCCATGAACCCGATCTGGGCCGAGCGCATCGACTGCAAGAGCTGCAACAAGGGCTGAATCAATTCCGCCAGAGAGGCCAACAAGTACAGAGGTAAATCCATTCTTGGCAACGTAATCGCGCAAGCCCACAACGATGGCGTTCCAGATTTCTTCTTCATCACCGAGGCGATGTGCAATTCCGGGTACCAAGGTTCGCTCGAGAGAAACTTCGTCGTCAGAGATGATGACATCTGGCGTTGAGGTGCGAGTTGCCACATCAATATCGACCAACATAATTCCATCTTCAAATTGCGGAGCACGTGCGATGACATCGCCTGCAGCGCTAACAACGATGCTGTCGCCATCAAAGACCAAGTCATCTTGCCCACCCGTCATATTGACGTAGACAAGTGGCGCTGCTGCCTGGCGAGCGCGCCCGGTAACAAGTGAGAGTCTGATGTCATCTTTATTGCGTTCATACGGAGATCCATTAGGAACGATGACTAGCCCAGGCTTGCGGGCGGCCAATTGCGCTGTGATTCCACCATCTATCCAGAGATCTTCACAGATGGCGATTCCGACATCGACGCCATGGATGCGCACGACCAAGGTTTCATCCCCCGGTGCAAAATTTCGATATTCGTCAAAGACTCCGTAGTTAGGTAGATGGCACTTGGCATAGCTCGCCTTGACCGCACCACCCGAGATAACAGCAACCTTGTTCTGTGGCTTGCCGGCTCCATCCGTTGTCACAACTTGATCGAGGTATCCGACGATGGCAACGATGCTGGGATCAATCTCGGTAGCAAGCTGTGCCAGCGCCGCACGGCTAGCTTGTTGGAATGATGGGCGTAGCGCTAAATCTTCAACGGGATAACCGGTCAGTACCATCTCAGGAAAGATTGCAATCTGCGCACCTTGCGCCGCGGCGGCAGCAACGCCATCCTTAATTAAGGCAGCGTTACCAACCAGGTCGCCCACAGTGGGATTGACCTGCGCTAGCGCTACTCGCAACTTCATAGTTCAAGAGTATCGGGAGTAGCATTGGTGTCGACCCGGGGACCGCATGGCTTCGAGGCAGGAGAAATATGAGTACTTCAACCACCCTTTATGGCGGGGCTGCGCACCGTCGCGTCACCATCCTCGATCTGCGCGCTGCGAAAGAGCGCGGGGAGAAATGGGCGATGCTCACTAGCTACGAACAGATGACTGCCGCGATCTTCGATGAGGCCGGCATCCCTGTACTACTGGTCGGCGATAGCGCTGGCAATAATTTCTTGGGCGAAGAGAACACCATCCCCGTCACCGTCGATGAATTGATTCCGCTGACTCGCGCAGTTGTGCGCGGTTCACAGCGCGCACTTGTTGTGGCCGACCTCCCCTTTGGTTCTTATGAATCCTCCCCCGAACAAGCGCTCGCTACATCTACTCGCTTCTTTAAAGAGGCTGGTGCCATGGCGGTCAAACTCGAGGGCGCACATTTGGCAACGGTAGAGAAACTGACCGCCGCCGGAATTCCCGTAATGGGCCATCTCGGCCTTACCCCGCAATCACTTCATCAATTAGGTGGCTATCGAGTGCAGGGTCGCACCGATGGCGATGCGATTGTGGAAGCAGCGATTGCCCTTGAAAAAGCAGGAGCCTTTGCCATTGTTCTAGAACTCGTACCCGCCGATCTAGCTTCACGAATTTCGAAGGCTTTGACAGTTCCGACCATAGGAATTGGCGCCGGAACCGACTGCGATGCGCAGGTACTTGTCTGGACAGATATGGCAGGCCTTACTGCCAATCCACCCAAGTTGGCCAAGGCCTATCGCAATCTTCGAAAAGAACTCATGGGCGCTGCCCAAGAATTTGCAGAGGAAGTTCGCTCCGGAAAGTTCCCCACGGAGAGTCAGACCTTCCACTAGTTTTAAGCCGTGGCGAAATTTGCGATTGACCTGACTCCGCTTAAAAAGTACCCCGATTTCCGAAATTTATGGACCGCAGGGCTAATTTCCTACTTCGGTTCGATGATTACCTTCGTCGCGCTCCCCTTTCAACTCAAAGAGTTGACCGGTTCGTACTTGGCAGTTGGGTTATTGGGCGCCGTCGAAGTGATTCCGCTGATCGCCTTCGGACTCTATGGCGGAGTACTTGCCGATTCCGTTGACCGTAAGAAGATGGTCTGGGCAACCGAAGCCAACGCCCTCATTCTGGTGGCGATACTTCTTGGAAACTCACTTCTTCCAAACCCATCCATCGCAGTTATCTACATCGTGGCCGCCCTCTTTGCCGTGGTCAACGGTCTGCAACGCCCCAGCATGGATGCGATGTTGCCGCGGCTGGTCAGCCATGAAGATCTTCCGGCAGCTAGCGCCCTCTTAAGTCTGCGTTGGCAGTTGGGTGTGATCGTCGGACCCACTATTGGCGGAATCATCTTCGCAACATTTTCAATCACTGTTGGTTTCGGTTTAGATATCGCAACATATTTAGTATCACTTGCATTCTTAGCAAGAGTGCGTTCGATACCTCCTATAAAGGAGGCCGAAAAGCCATCTCTGGCAGCGTTATTTGATGGTGTGAAATACGCCTTCCGTCGCAAAGATTTATTGGGTACATACATCATTGATCTCGCTGCAATGACACTTGCGATGCCGATGGCTCTCTATCCATTCTGGGCAGATGAACTACAAGCCCCTTGGGCGCTTGGAATGTTCTATGCCGCCATCACTGTCGGATCTGTCGTCGTCACTCTGACCTCCGGTTGGATTCGCACCTACCGTTTCCATGGCCGCGCCGTAATTTTGGCGGCGATGGGATGGGGGCTGGCGATCGCAGCATCCGGTCTGAGTAACTCGCTGATCATCGTCTTGTTCTGTCTGACAGTTGCCGGGGCATCGGACATGGTCAGCGCCCTCTTCCGCGGAGCAATTTGGAATCAGACCATCCCCGATGAACTTCGGGGCCGCCTTGCTGGCATCGAACTACTTTCATATTCGGTCGGGCCGTTACTTGGACAACTTCGCGCCGCATCTGTGGCCTCTGCTACCACTTTGTCCTTTTCAGTAACTTCTGGGGGGCTGATGTGCGTCGTTGTCGTCGCATTTCTGGCGCTTTTTCTCCCGAAAATGTGGAAATACGACGTCCAAACCAACGAATTTGCCGTTCGAGAGCGGGAAATTCGAAAAAATCGGGAGCTCTCCTGATTTTTTCGCCAAAAATGCGGGTGCAGAAGTAATTTTTGCATCGAAAATTCCCTTAACAGCATAGAAAATTTCTAAAAATAATTAGCGACACGCAGTGCAATTTTTCTCACAATGTAGTGGCATTTTTATACATATTCAGTCACACTTATCCACGAAACAGGTTTGGGTGACGGATCCGAACCCTTCCGATTAGGAGATAAACACATGGCTGCAGCTAAGAAATCTGCTCCAAAGAAGCGCAAGAAGGCTGCTGCACCTGCAGCACCTAAGAAGCGTCGCAAGAAGGCTGCTGCACCAGCAGCTGCTCCAAAGAAGCGTCGCAAGAAGGCAGCTGCTAAGAAGGCTGCTCCAAAGCGTCGTAAGAAGGCAGCTGCAAAGAAGGCAGCTCCAAAGCGTCGTAAGAAGGCAGCAGCTAAGAAGGCTGCTCCAAAGCGTCGCAAGAAGAAGGCAGCTGCAAAGAAGGCAGCTCCAAAGCGTCGTAAGAAGGCAGCAGCTAAGAAGGCTGCTCCAAAGCGTCGTAAGAAGGCAGCAGCTAAGAAGGCTGCTCCAAAGCGTCGCAAGAAGAAGGCAGCAGCTCCAGCAGCTGCTCCAAAGAAGCGCCGTCGCAAGAAGGCTGCTGCTAAGTAATTCATTACTTGTAAAAAACCCCGCCAGGAAACTGGCGGGGTTTTTTATTGCGCAAAACTATTTCTCGGTTGGAGGATTTTCCTTCAAGGAGTTAGTGACGCGTTCGAAGATTTCTGAGAGAACTTTCTGGTCATCTTTAGAGAGGTGATCAATAAAGCGCGAGCGCACACTTTCCACATGATCTGGGGCAGCGGCCACAATCGCCTTCCATCCCTTGGCAGTCATTACAGCGAAGTAGCCCCGCTTATCGTCAGGGCAGGCTTCGCGCTTTACCCAGCCGGCCTCTTCCATCACCTTGATGCGATGAGAAAGGCGCGATCTAGAGAGCATCGCGACATCGGCTAGCTCGCTCATTCGCATCCGTCGCTCTGGGGCATCGCTGAGTTGGGCCAGTACCTCGTAATCAGACATGGAAAGTTCATGGCTATCGAGATCTAGATCAAGGGCTTCCAATAAGCGTCGGCTAGCGATGATGTAGCGGCGCCAAGCCTTCATTTCGGCAGGGTTTAACCAGCGTGGTGTTGTAGCGTTTTGCCCTGCCATACCGGCAAGTGTACGACAGAAGTAGAATATGTTGAACTTTCAACTACTTTTTACCACAACGAAATGGATGCCATGAGCTCGCTCAAATCTGGAATTGATATCGAATCGCTCGACCCGCTAGTGCGCCCGCAAGATGACCTCTTCCGCCACTACAACGGCAAGTGGATCAGCGAGTATGAAATGCCAGCAGATCGTTCAAGTGATGGCATCTTCCGTAAGTTGCATGATGAGGCCGAGGCGCAGGTCCGCCAGATCATCGAGAATTCATCCGGATCAGGTGAAGCCCAGAAAATTGGCGACCTCTATAAATCATTTATGGATACCGATGCCATCAAGGCTCGCGGCCTATCTCCTATCTCAGCAGATCTAGCCCGCGTTGATGACATCAAGGACCATCACGAATTTATCTCTGTCATGGCAAGCCTTGAAATGCGTGGCATCGGTGGAATCTTTGGCGCTGCCATCTACCCCGATGCGATGGATTCCAATACCAACATTCTCTATCTGGGCCAGGGTGGGCTATCGCTACCCGATGAGTCGTACTACCGCGAAGAACAGTTCGCCGAAATCCGCGCCGCCTTCTTGGTTCATGTCGAAAAGATGTGTGGCCTCGTCGGAATCAAAGATGGCGCACAAGTAGCGAAGCAGATCTTGGCGCTAGAAACTCAAATAGCTACCCACCATTGGGATCAGGTAAAAGATCGCGATGCCACCCTTACCTATAACAAGTACAGCCGGGCAGAGCTGGAAACCCTTGCCCCACACTTCTTATTCGATACCTGGGCCGAAAACGCCAAGGTGCCAGGCAAAGCCTTTGAAACTCTGGTGGTCTGCGAGCCATCCTTCTTCGAAAACGTTTCAGCGATGCTCGGTGACTTTGCAACTCAGCGCGACTCATGGGTTGCTTGGCTCAAACTCAACTTGGTCTCAGCAAGTGCTGCCTACCTCACCGATGACATCGTTCTACAGAACTTTGATTTCTATGCCAAGACCCTTTCTGGAACACCACAGATTCGCGATCGCTGGAAGCGCGCCGTTTCAGTGACACAAGGCGCCCTCGGTGAAGCTATCGGCAAGGTCTATGTTGAAAAGTACTTCCCTGCCCAAGCCAAGTCAGAGATGAAGACCTTGGTCGATAACCTCCTTGAGGCCTATCGCATCAGTATCTTGGACTTACCTTGGATGTCTGAAGCTACTAAGGCGAAGGCGCTAGAGAAGTTAAAGAAGTTCACCCCCAAGATTGGCTACCCAGATAAGTGGCGTGATTATTCAACGCTTGAAATCTCAGCTGCTGATTTGATTGGCAACCTCTGGCGTATCGCTGAATTCGATCATGCCTATGCCATCGCCAAGATTGGCGCACCCGTCGACCGCGACGAATGGCATATGACGCCGCAGACCGTTAATGCCTATTACAACCCACTTGCCAATGAGATCGTCTTTCCTGCTGCGATCTTGCAGCCGCCCTTCTTTGATCTGGGCGCAGATATCGCCGCCAATTACGGTGGCATCGGCGCAGTCATTGGCCACGAAATCGGCCACGGCTTTGATGATCAAGGTTCTAAATATGATGGCGATGGCAATATGGTCGATTGGTGGAGCGATGAAGATCGTTCTAAATTTGAAGAGCTCACCAGCGTTCTCGTAAAGCAGTTCGATGCGCTATCTCCTGAGAGCACACCCGATATCCACGTCAATGGCGCATTCACGCTGGGCGAGAACATCGGAGACCTTGGTGGCCTTGGTATTGCCTATAAAGCCTTTAAATTGGCTCTTAACGGCGCCAAAAGCCCTGTAATCGACGGTTTAACCGGTGATCAGCGCTTCTTCCTTTCTTATGCACATTCATGGCGTAATAAGAACCGTCCTGAAGAAGTTCGTCGCCGTATTGCAATCGATCCACATTCACCAGATGAGTTCCGTTGCAACCAGATTGTGCGCAACGTCCAAGAGTTCTATGAGGCCTTCAGCGTCAGTGAAGCAGATGAGCTCTGGCTAGCGCCACAAGAGCGCGTTCGTATTTGGTAGCTAGTACCTAGTTCTCTGGGAAGTGGCAAGCCACTTGAGATTTACCAATAGTCAGAAGCTGCGGTACCTCGCTACGGCACTTATCTTGCGCCTTCCAGCAACGAGTATTAAAGACGCACCCTTGTGGTGGGTTAACTGGGCTTGGTAGATCGCCTTGCAAAATAATGCGTTCGCGCGTTCTTTCAGAGCGAGGGTCAGGTAGCGGCACCGCTGACAGAAGAGCTGTTGTATATGGGTGGTGCGGAGTTGCATAGAGATCAGCAGTTGGAGCTAGCTCCATAATCTTGCCGAGATACATCACCGCTACGCGATCAGAGATGTGTTGCACAACAGACAAATCGTGGGCGATAAAGACCATGCTGATCTTCTCTTCTGCCTTGAGGTCATCGAGCAAGTTGATGACCTGGGCTTGAATCGAAACATCGAGAGCTGAAACTGGTTCATCGGCAACGATAAAGCGAGGCTTTAGCGCAATTGCGCGAGCGATACCGATACGTTGACGCTGTCCACCTGAGAACTCGTGTGGGTAACGGTTGTAGTGCTCTGGATTAAGTCCTACGCGCTCCATCAGGGCCTGCACGGCTTGCTTCATACCCTCGGCTGGTTCAATGCCTTGAATTTCAAAGGGCGCAGAAATGATCTTTCCGATTGTCTGACGTGGGTTGAGCGCTGAATAGGGATCTTGGAAAATGATCTGCATCTGCGCACGCAGCGAACGCATCGCCGATGGCTTGAGGTCGGTGATATCGCGGCCTTCAAAGATGATCTTGCCGGACGTTGGTTCTGTTAACTTTAAAAGTGTGCGACCTGCAGTTGTTTTTCCGCATCCTGATTCACCGACGAGGCCTAGGGTTTCACCTGGTGCCAGCGAGAATGAGATACCGCTCACTGCTTGAACAGCAAGAGCTGGTCCACGGCGGTTCTTCTTCTTGACCGGAAAGTGCTTGACCAGGTTCTCTACCTGCAGGATTGGCTCAGTCATTACTTCAGCTCCTGAAGGTCTTTAGCAAAGACAGAGTTACGTACTTCGATGGGAATATGGCAGCGAGAGCTATGGCCCGCGCTATCTGTGTGAAGAGAAACTGGAACGACTGCGCAATCAACAGGAGATAAGTTGCGGTATTCGCAACGAGCCGAGAAGTCGCATCCTTGCGGCAAGTGAATAAGTGATGGTGGCTGTCCTGGGATCGCCTTCAGTCGCTCATTCTTTGCTGAGATACGAGGGACTGATTTCAGTAAGCCCACTGTGTATGGCGCCTTAGGTGTGTAGAAGAGATCATCCACCGGCGCTTCTTCAACAATCTGACCCGCATACATAACCGATACGCGATCGGCTACTTGTGCAACAACGCCCAAGTCGTGGGTAATCAAAAGGACTCCCATATCAAACTCTTTTTTCAACTTATCAAGCAGAGAGAGAATCTGTGCTTGTACTGTGACATCGAGAGCGGTCGTTGGTTCATCGGCAATCAATAGTCGAGGTGAGTTCATCAGAGCCATGGCAATCATCACGCGCTGGCGCATTCCACCTGAGAATTGATGAGGGAACTCTTCAGCGCGCTGATCGGGCTCTGAGATTCCAACGAGATCAAGCATTTCAATGGCGCGCGCCTTTGCCGCCTTCTTATTTCCGGGATTGTGGACCTCAAAAGCTTCAGCGAGCTGGTTGCCAATCTTGTAATACGGATGCAGCGATGACATTGGATCTTGGAAAATCATGGCAACAGCGCGACCACGAATATCGCGAACCTCATTCGGGCTGAGGTTAACTACATCTTTGATGGTGCCGCCATCGTTAATCTTGATGGAGCCCTCAATAATGACTGAGCCCTTCTTATGAAGACCCATGACAGAGAGGCTGGTAACGGTCTTTCCGGAGCCTGATTCGCCCACAATGGCAACGGTTTCACCTGAATTTACAGTCAGCGATACGCCATCGACTGCCTTAACAATTCCGTCTTCAGTTGGGAAAGAGACGTGGAGATCTTCTATCGAAAGTAATTGGGTCATGTCAGGCGCACTCGTGGATCTAGAACGGCATACAACATATCGACAATCAGGTTCATCACAATGACAACGGTCGCAGCCAAAATAGTTGTTGCAAGGACAACTGAAAGGTCAAACTCATAAACTGAACGAAGAGTCAGGCGACCAAGGCCGGGAAGATTAAAGATTGTTTCAGTAATAATCGCGCCACCGATAAGACCGGCAAAATCAAGGCTCGCCATAGTAATCAGCGGCGCGAGTACTGCGCGAAGAGTGTGCTTAAAGAAGACCTTCTGCTCTCCTACGCCCTTGGCGCGAGCGGTGCGGATGTAATCCTCGCCGAGAGTTTCAAGCAACGCAGCGCGGGTGAAGCGGGTATACAAAGCTGCATAGGCGATTGCCAAGGTAATCCACGGCAAGATGAAGTACTGGAAATACTTAAATGGGTTATCAATCAGCGATGTGTAGCCCGTCAGTGACAACGGAATAATCTTCCACTTAATGGTGACCCAGATAAGTAGCGCAAGTCCTGTGACGAATGTTGGTAGCGATGTACCCAGCAATACAAAGACAGAGCTGCCGGTATCTGGCCAACGATTTTTAAATTTGGCAGCGACGATACCGAGGCCGATACCTACTGTGAGCCAGAGGATGAGAGCGCCTACTGCAAGGTTGATAGTGATGGGAAGCGCTTCTGTGATCATATCTGTGACACAAGCGTTCTCATTAAAGGAATATCCAAATGAAGGCGCAGGGCAGCTAAATGCAGCGCTGCCGGCGCCATAGGTGCGGCCTAAGAAGATGCCAGAGATAAAGAGAAAATACTGTTCGTAGAGCGGTTTATCGAGCCCTAAACGGATGCGGTTAGCTTCAATGATCTGCTCATTGCAACGCTGACCGCAGGTAAGGGCAGCTGGATCAAAGGGCAAGATTGCAAAGATCATAAAGACCACTGCTGAGACGACGAGAATAGTTGCAAGGGCGAAGACCATACGGCGTCCTATATAAGCCAGCATCTTCACTCCCTTCGCTTCGTTAAAAAGAAAATATCACGTACACAGAGAAAGTACTTCCAGCGGGAGGCGTGCCACCCGCTGGAAGTACCTTTTACCTCTTTGTTAGATCAAGGATTAGTTGTTAATCCAGATCTTTCCGTAGGCAGGGTTTCCTTGTGGAACCCAGAAGAAGACGTTTGCGAGCTGTGAGCCCCAAACTTCCTGTGCCTTACCAAATGTTGTTGGTAGGACCCAGAAGTTCTTCATGGCTTCAGCGTCAAGCGCCTTCCACATTGCTGCCTGCTTCTTGCGATCAGTTGTCTTCATTGCAATGTTGACCTTATCTTCAAATTTCTTGTAAGCAGGGTCATCTGAGTTCTGAGACAAGTTGAATCCGCCAAATGAAGCGAAGAGCTCTGGGATAACTGTTGAAGCATTTGCCCAGTCAGCACCCCAACCAGATGCAGAGATATCTTTCTGCTTGGCAGGGTCCATGATTGTTGAGTAGTAACCAGAGCTGATGATGTTCCACTTAACCTTGATTCCAACGCGAGCATAAGCTGCTTCGTTGATTGGAATTGTGTCGTTAAGTGTTGCAGATTGGCGAACGTCGAAGGTGATTCCATCTTCTGTTGCCTTCTTGTAGTCAGCAGGACACTTGGTCTTTGCTGTTTCAAGGAGCGCCTTAGCCTTTGCGACATTGCCCTCTGGCATGAAGTCAGGGCTTCCTGGACCAACGACCTTTGTAGGTGCGTAGTCATCTGCTACCAATGGGCTAATTACGCCAGTTGCATATGAACCTGCAAACTTAGGTCCACCTGCATAGTCAAGCAGCGCCTTTGCATCACGTGCGTAGTACATAGCTTCACGTACTTCTTTACATGGCATCGCCTTAACGTTAAATGCGAGGTAGATAGCGTATGGATCAGAGTTGTTCATGCGACGCTTTGCAAGGCTTGGATCGCTGAAGAACTTATCCTTATTTGAAGGAAGTGGTCCACCGAAGTTCATCGCTGTTGGCAAAGTATCTTCGAGGATAATCTGATCGATAACTTCTTCATCTAGACCAAATTGGATAACAACTTCGTCTGGGTAAGGAGTACGAACAGGATCTGATGCCTTTGACCAGTACTTGTTGCGAGTGAGCTTGAGCTGTGTCTTGCTGTTCTCGACAATCTTGTAAGGACCTGTTGCCTGTGGGTTCAGGTCGTACTTGTCGCCTGTGTCCTTCTTGGCTTGTACTGGAGAGATAACTCCGTATGTACCAAGATAGTTAAAGTCTGCTACAGACTTGTTGAGGCTGAAGGTAATTGTGCGGTTATCTGATGAACATGCAACAGCCTTCTTAAATGCCTTTACGCCAGCTGGTGTGTTCTTGTAAGGACCTGTGTAAATGGAGTTTCCATCTTTATCTTTTGGAATATCCAACCAAGCCTGTAGGTAAGCAGGTCCGCCTGTGATGACATCAGTTGCGAATACACGTGAAACACCGTACTGAACGTGTTCGCATGTAATTGCTACGCCATCTTCAAACTTTGTACCTGGACGGAGTGTGAACTTCCAAGTCTTTGCTTCGTTGCTTGGGATTCCGGTATTTGTCGCAAGATCTGGAACGATATTTGCGCCAGCGTTACCTGGAACTGGGTTATATGCAACCAGTGTGCGTGTGTGGAATGAATTCATAAATGCTAGATCGCGACCTGTGTAGATACGACTTGGATCGAGGTGATCAAGGCGTGGTTCGTGTTCTAGTAACGTCAGGATTCCACCTGTCTTCGGTGTAGTCGCCGCGTTTGCAGGGCTTACTCCTGACACCAAAACGGTGCCGAGAATGAGCGCTGCAGCTGATGCAACAGCCGTTGCGCGTCGACGAGCAGAAATTGCTCTCATTACGTAGTCCTTTCCATGGGGATGCCAATGGCATCACAGTCGGGTGAGTCAATCAGAAATTGTCCGAATTGTGAATACCACTCGGTAACTATTGGATTACATTAATTACGGTCTGAGCGTGGATCTAGGGCATCGCGTAGCGCGTCTCCCACCAGGTTAAAGGCGAGAACCACGATAACTAGTGAGGCCGCGGTAATCAGGAAGAAGCTCGGCATCACCGTCACGAATCGGGTGGAGTTAGAGAGCAGGATTCCCCAGGTCGAGGCAGGTGGCTGAACGCCAAGCCCCAAGAATGAGTAGACCGCCTCAGTCGCCAAATACCCAGGCAGCGAGAGTGAAACAACAACGATGACTGGCGCCCAAAGGTTGGGAATGAGCTCCTTAGAAATAATGCGCCAGCGGCTAGCGCCCATCGCTTGTGCCGCCGTTACAAATTCTCTTTCACGGATACTCATTACCTGCGAGCGAATCAAACGTGAAAATCCTGGCCAACCAAAGAAAGAGAGGAAGAGAATTAAGAAGAGAATGCGAGCGCCATTTCCTTCAGCGACTCCCAGCTTCTCAATACGATCAACCATTGGTTCACTCAGTGCAACGATCATAAAGAATGCTGGGAAGGCGAGCAGGAAGTCGGTGAAACGTCCCAAGTAACCATCAACGCGTCCGCGGAAATATCCGCCAACGATTCCAACAAAGAATCCGATAGTCAGCGCTGTGAAGGTTGCAAGAAATGCAATAAGGAAAGAGATGCGAGAGCCGTAGAGCAACTGCGCCAAAAGATCGCGACCGGTTCCGGGAATAAGTCCGAGCGGATGTTCGCGGCTAAATTTTGCAGCATCGCCTTCAGGGATTCCGCTGGAGTTCAGTACTTCGAGATTTAAGGTATCTGGATTAATGCCCAGAATCGCGGTGACGACCGGGGCAAAGATTGAGAGAGATACAAGAATGAGGCTCAATATCGCTGCCCCAACGCCTACCTTGTTGCGCTTGAAGCGGCTCCACGCAATTTCACGCGGGCTACGCCCCTTAATATCGCGAATTTCTGCGGTGGATTGAAGTGCAACCGGTGTTGTCATGGCGCCTACTCTATACTTGGTAAATACCAGAAGTCACGACGGTAATTGACTCAAAATTTGTGGAGGACAACATGAAGGCCCAAAAAGCGCTCATCGCATTTCTCAGCTCACTCGCTCTCGCTACAACGCTCACTGCGTGTGGAGGTGAAGACACAACTGCAGGCACTGATGATCAGACTTTGGTCGAAACCGTAGAAGAGAAGCCTCAGGCAAGCGGTGGCTTTGATGCACCTGTTGTTACCCCCGATAAGGTCAGTTACACACTCACCTCCCCTGCAAGCTTTACGCCAGGCAAGTTCGCCTCAGGCATGTTGCCGGGCTATAAAAACGAGCGCTTCGACCTCACCGTTGTAAATAACTCAGGAAAAGATCTCGACCTGGCAACGCTTATCGTCCGAGGCACAACATCTTCTGGTGATTGCGTAGATATCTTCGATGGCGATAACCAGATGGAAGGCGCTCCTACAACTCCACTTGCGCCCGGTGCAACTGCAAAGTTCTCATGGGGGCTAGCTTGCAACGGCAAGAGCGGAGATGATCTCTCTGTATTGCTCACAAACGGTGTTGATTCGCTGATTGAAGTAACGGGCAAGATCGCCTAATTACTTTACTTGGGCTAGCCGCTTCATCGCCAAGAAGATTGGTATTGAGGCAAAGCAACCGAAGAACATTGTGGCAACCCACAACTCTGGTAAATCTGCGCCCAACATCAGGCCGGTAATCGCGGGACCTAAAACTCCCGAGACGCTCCATTGCAAACTCATCAGCGCATTGGCGCGACCACGGATATGTTCAGGAGCTAACTCATTTGCAAGAGTTGGAATCGTTGGCGCCTGCACCATCTCACCGAATGCAAAAACTAATTGGCTCATGCAGATTGCAATACCTGCAACAAAGAGCGGCAAGAGCGGTGCGATACCAACAAAGATCCATGAAACTGCCCAGATCACTCCAATGGAGATCAGAGCTGTGTAGCGCGAATACTTTTCAAGGATGCGCATCACTAGTGGCTGAAAGAGAACTATGGAGAGTGTGTTCACACCGAAGATAACACCGAGCCACTTTGGATTTAAATCTAAGAACTGCGTTGCAAAGACAGGCACGCCCGCTTGAATGGTTCCGTAACCAAAGGTGAAGAGGATGATTCCACCCATTCCCAAGAGCATGAGGGGCTTTACTTCAAAGAGATCTCGATAGGTGCCGTTCTTGGGCTCATGCGCTTTAGGAATATAGCGATTGACGTTCTCACCTTTGAGCGTTAAAACCACCAATAAATAGAGCAGAAATGTCGAAGCATCCACGTAATACATAATCTGAAAAGAGCGCAGATTGCCCTCTTGAATAATGAGAGATGAAATTAGCCCGCCCATCCCGAGCCCAAGGTTGAGCAACATAAAGTTAAAGCCAAATATCTTGGGGCGATCTGCAACAGGAGTGACGCGAGTCAGAATGACTGTTTGGCTCGGCCAGATCGCTTGTCCTGCTGCATTGATAAAGGTGATGGCGAGGATTGCTTGAAAGTGCGTCTCTACGCGCGACAGAGAAAAAGCTGCTGCTGAGTTAACTAAGAGTCCGCCAATCATCACCTTCTTAGGTCCCACTCGATCCACTAGTGCGCCCATCGGTGTACTAGTCACAATCGAAACGATTGAGCCATAGGCAAGCAGTAACCCGCCAAAGGTATTGGTAAAGCCGCGCATGTCATGGAAGTACACCAAGAGCAGCGAGAGAGTCATTCCGCCGCCAATCGCGTTGAGGCAGATGCCAAAGACTATCTTGCGAGATTGCGGGTTAAGTAAAGTTGTGAATTCCTTAAAGAGCATTTATCCCAATAACTCCAGCGCCTGCTTGAGTATCTCGGGTTTGTATTTTTCAATGAGTGAAATATGGCCATGGCCTGGAATAAAGGAGAGTTTCGCTGTTGGAATGTGTTTCTCTAACCAGTATGAATGTGCGTGAGGAACCATAAAGTCATCATCACCCTGCCAGAGAATGACGGGCTTGGTAATCGCTGCAAGATCAAAACCCCACGGCTTGATAAAGACTAAATCGTCATCAATCCAACCGTCAAAGCTGACAGCTAAACCATTGCGCATCGTTGCCGCCATATCATCTGCAACTGCGCCTTCGAGTACTGCCTTGTCAGCATCCCCAATAAGTCCACCAAAAGCTTCGCGGATATCGCTGCCCGTTACCTGCTTCATCGGTACGGCATTTTCATTCATCCACTGTGTGATCACCGCTTCGCCCTTGTGCGCTGCGCCAAATTCATCATGATTTTCAGGGCCCATACCTTCGAGAAAATCTAAATCGGCAGCGCCAAATGCGCCCACTCCGGCAAGTGAAATTGCTCCAACGTTGCGGGGCTCAAAGGTATTGGCGAGCGCATGCGGCCCACCACCTGACCAACCGATAGAGACAAATTGTGAAATGTTCTTTGCGTCAAGAATCTGTGCGATGTCGTTATTGATACTGATAACGCTGCGGCCAGGGTTGCGATCACTTGTGCCATATCCAGCGCGGCTATATGAGATTGCGCGAATTCCAGAAAGCGCTGCCTCTTCTAACCATGATGACCATGCGCTGGCATGGCCCGGTGTTCCATGATGGAAAATGATGGCGCGCTCTGAGTTGATTCCATTATCGAGAATCTCTAGTTCGCGACCATCTCTTAATTTGAATTGAGGCATTTGGACAGTCTATTACTCTGCCACAATATGCAACATGGATTCTGAGGCAGGCTTCTCCTTCACGATTAACCATGCGCCAGATAAAGGGCTTGCTCGCGTAGGAACTATCTCAACCCCACATGGCGATATTCAGACTCCCGCCTTTATCCCGGTTGGAACGAAGGCAAATGTAAAGACAGTTCTACCTGAGGCGATGGAAGATCTTGAAGCACAAGCTCTGCTCGCAAATGCGTATCACCTCTATCTACAGCCCGGCCCTGACGTGCTCGATGAAGCTGGCGGCCTTGGCGCATTTATGAATTGGCATAAGCCGACCTTTACAGATAGCGGCGGATTTCAAGTCTTATCTCTTGGAGTTGGCTTTAAGAAAGTTCTCGCCATGGATGCGCAGACCTTTCGCTCTGACCAAGTTATCGCAAAGAATAAAGAGCGGCTTGCCCATGTTGATGATGAGGGTGTGACATTTAAGAGCCACCTTGATGGTTCTATGCATCGCTTTACCGCAGAAGTTTCTATGCAGATTCAACATAAATTAGGCGCAGACATCATGTTCGCCTTCGATGAATGCACGACCTTGCACAACACTCGCCCTTATCAAGAGCTGGCGATGCAACGCACCTATGACTGGGCCATCCGCTGCCTCGATGAACACGCTCGCCTCACCGAAGCGCGCGCCGGAAAGCCTTATCAAGCGCTCTTTGGCGTTATTCAAGGCGCGCAATATGAAGATCTCCGCAAGAAAGCTGCATCAGATCTGGGTTCGATGACATCTTCTGGAATTTCATTTGATGGATTCGGTATCGGTGGCGCACTCGATAAAGATTCACTCGGCACCATTGTTGGCTGGGTTAACTCAACGCTGCCTCAAGAAAAGCCTAAACACTTACTAGGTATCGGCGCCCCTGAAGATTTCTTTATAGCAGTTGAAAATGGGGTTGATACCTTCGATTGCGTACTGGCCTCACGAATTGCCCGCACCAGCGCGGTCTATACAATGTCAGGTCGATTTAACGTTTCAAATCAACCATATATCCGTGACTTTAACCCGATTGATGATGAGTGTGACTGCTACACCTGTACCAACTACACACGCGCTTATCTCTGCCACTTATTCCGCAGCAAAGAGATGCTCGCTGGAACACTTGCCACAATTCATAATGAGAGATTTATCGTCAGGCTAGTTGATCAAATTAGACAATCCATTATCGATGGCAATTTCTTCGATATGAAAGCTGACTTCTTAGGGCGATACGCACATAAATCTGGGCAATCGCGCGATTAAGCAAAAGTTACTGATGCAGGTCCTTTAGCTTCTCTGCCTCGCTACCCACTGGCGCCCATCCACCCGGAACAAGAAGTTGTGCAGATTCTGGGCCCCATGTGCCGGCTTCGTAACTTTCAGCGGTATTTGGATTCTTTAAGAGATCTTCCAAAATCTGCCATGAGTGAAGCACTGCATCGATACGAGTAAATCTAAAGTGATCGCCCAACATGGCAGCGCGCAACAGACGCTCGTAAGGCCCTTGGCGATCACCGAATTCAGCAACGAACTCAACAGAGAGATCAACAGTTTCAGTAATTAACTTGGTGCCAGGCTTCTTGGCTTGCAGTGAAATGTCAACGCCATCTTTTGCACCTAATCTAAAACGCACCTTATTTGAGGCACCCGTACCAAAGAGGGCACGTGGTGGCTGCTTAAACTCAACGATGACTTCAAGAACTGTCTCAGCCAACTTCTTTCCTGTGCGCAAGTAAATCGGCACACCAGCCCAGCGCCAGTTATCAATAAATAACTTCATGGCAACGAAGGTTTCAGTATCTGAACCTTCAGCAACGCCAGCTTCATCGAGATAGCCTTCAAATTGGCCACGTACAACATCATTCTTATTGATATCGCGAATCGCAGAGAGCACCTTGATCTTCTCATTCTGCATCGCTTCAGAGCCCATATCAATCGGTGGCTCCATAGTAAGCATGGTGAGCACCTGCAAAATATGGTTCTGCAGAACATCTCGGGTTGCACCTACACCGTCATAGAACTTGCCACGGCTTTCGATTCCAAAACTTTCCGCCATCGTGATCTGAATATTTGATACATAGTTACGGTTCCAGACCGGTTCAAAGAGAGTGTTGGCAAAGCGGAAGACCAACAAGTCTTCAACAGCTTCTTTACCAAGGTAGTGATCGATGCGATAAATCTGCTCTTCCGGCAAGATCTTCTTAAGCTCAGCATCTAGGGCTTTAGCGCTCTCTAAATCACGACCAAAAGGTTTCTCAACAACAACGCGAGCACGACGTGTGATTCCAACAAGTGCAAGAGCTTCTGTAATTCGCGCAAAGTATTCAGGGGCAATCGCTAGATAGATCACAGGAAGTTTGAAATCTTTAATGGCTTCAGCAAGGGCTACAAAGGTCTGTGGGTCTTCATAATCGCCAACTATGAGCTCAATTTCGCCTAGTAACTTAGAGAGCGCAGCCTCATCTACATCAGGTTTGCGAGCTCGCACCGCCTGCTCGACATTCTCTTTAAAAACTTCTTGTGTCCACTTTGATGAAGCCACGCCCACGATATGCAGGTCGAGTTCACCTAAATCTTCTAGGTCATAGAGCGCAGGAAAGAGCTTCTTCTTCGCTAAATCACCTGTTGCACCGAAGAGAACGAGTGCATCAGCTTTCATTTATTTCCTGCCTGAGGCTTTTCGTTATGGCCGCCAAACTTGTAGCGCATTGCGCTTAAGACGCGGTTAGCAAATTCATCGTTATTGCGTGATGCAAAACGTGCATACAAAGATGCACTCAATACATGGGCAGGAATTCCCGCCTCAATCGCTGCTTGCACAGTCCAGCGACCTTCACCGCTATCGCTGACTTGAGTTGAGTATTCAGTAAGTTCTTCTGATTCAACCAACGCTTGCGCAGTCAGATCGAGCAACCATGAAGCAACAACACTTCCACGTCGCCAGACTTCTGTAATTGCTGGGATATCTAAATCGTAAGCAGGGTTCATCTCATCTGCGGCATCAAAGATTGCGAGGCCTTCAGCGAAAGCTGCCATCATTCCGTATTCAATTCCATTATGAATCATCTTCACAAAGTGGCCAGCTCCTACGGGGCCACAATGCAGATATCCATATTCAGCTTGAGTTGGTTCACCTGTGCGGCCGGGTGTGCGTTCAGCAGATTCAACGCCAGGACAGAGCGCCTTAAAGATTGGATCTAGCGCCTTTACGACAGCGTCATCTCCACCGATCATCAGTGAATAACCGCGTTCTAAACCGTAGACACCGCCAGAAGTTCCGACATCAACGAAGTTAATTCCCTTTGCCTTTAATAGTTCTGCATTTTTCACATCATTCTTGTAATAGCTATTGCCACCATCAATGATCGTGTCCCCTGCAGATAAGTGCTCGGCTATCGCTGCAATTGTTGAATCAGTAACAGCAGCTGGAACCATAATCCAGACGGTGCGCGGTGTAGAAAGTTTTGAAGCCATTTCTGCCATATCGGCTGCGCCAATAGATCCTTCTGAGGAAAGAGCCTTAACAGCATCAGGGCTAACGTCATAAACAACTGATGTGATGTTGTGGCGAGCTAGGCGCCTGACGATATTGGCGCCCATGCGTCCAAGACCGACCATTCCAAAATTGGTTGCTGTCATGAAGGTGCCTATTCGCTTATAAAGACGCTCAACGTTGAGGCTCGTAGTCTATATGAGCCACCGCCCTACCCTGAAATTCTGCACAGATTACGGAGTTTTACTCCGAGAAAAAGGCTTCAGTATCAACAATGAGACGAGTATGAGAATTTCCTCGAACATAACTTGCAGGAATCGAGAGATCTAATTCGATAATTTTCGTGACTGCATCAGCTTTGCTCTCACCAGCTGCCACAATCCACACTTCTTCTGCGCTATTAATTGTTGACATGGTAAATGAGATTCGCTCAGCTGGTGGTTTTGGCGAATCAGTAATGGCAATCACTCGACCCTGATCATCAATATCTGTCATTCCAGGAAAGAGCGAAGCTACATGGCCATCAGGTCCTAAGCCCAGTACATTTAAATCAAAATCAACGTTCTCAAGCGCTAGCGCATAGTCACTGGCTGCATCGTGAACGTTCTTTGCCTGGTCGCTGGCAAGTCCTTCATGGACGTTGATATTCAGATTCTTTACATTGCCATGGAAGGCAAAGGCATTTCGCTCCACGCTATCTGCTGTAACAAAGCGTTCATCGCTCCACCAAATGTGTAGCCCTTTAAAGGCATTTACATCGGCGTTAAATTCATTCACCAGCGCTTCGGAAATCTGAACTCCTAGGGTGCCTCCTGTAAGTACTAAGTGAAATTGGCTCTTAAGTTTGAGCCCTTTCTCAATAGCCGCCAAAATCTGAACGGTGACCTCTTCCGCTAATTCAGCAGCATCTGAGTACAGAGTCAGGTCGAGTTCGTCATCGATATCGCCAACGATGGCATCAAAGTCATCACTCATTTGATCCCCATCTCTTCGAAAAATCCTCTGCACTCATCTCGTAGATATCTTCTGGTCCATCAACCTCATCCATCTGTTGACCTTTGTAGTCAAAACCGAAGTACTTGATGACAGCGATAGAAGGCAGATTATCGGGGCTGACTGTGTATCTCAAGGTTCGAACTTCTGGAAAGCTCACAGCCCAACGCCACATAGCCCGTAGTGATTCCTTGGCATAACCCCTGCCCTGAAAGGCAGGTTCAATGCCAAGACCTATCTCAATCATTCCGTCACCATCAGGTGCTCCATGAAAACTAGTGCTTCCGATGACTTCACGACTTTCTTTGAGAACGATAAATCTGACAAACCACTTGTTCAGTGATGGATCAACCTTCACCTGCGGAACACGCCAAGCAAGTGGCCCCGAATTCTCAATCAGATTTTTGTGGGGGTTAGTAAAGTCCCGACCAGCAATTGCTTTGGTATCGCTCTTTTCTTCAAAGAGCTCGATGACTCCTTCTGCGGAAATATGATGAAGTTCCAGCCGTTCAGAAATTATGACTGGCTCAAGCATGCGCCAAGTATCGCATGTGCCTTAGAGAATGAAGTTTGCCTTAGCCTTATCGACAGCTTGAGTACGATTTTCAACGCCCATCTTTCGATAGAGATTCTTCAGATGTGTCTTCATGGTGTTGATTGAGATATGTAGCGTGCCGGCGATAGCGCTGATTGGTCTATCAGTTGATAGATGGCGCAACACCTCGATCTCGCGCTTAGTCAGCGAGGAGCTAAATTCAGAGTTCTTATGTGCATCGCTGCGAATTCGTTCTGCTACCGCTGAAGCTAGATCCTCTAGATAGACGGTGGGCTTATCACTGGCAGCCTTAATCAAGAAAGTTCCCATCTGATTAGCCTGACGCAGAAATGTCTCCTTTGCTCCGACCAAAGCGCCAATTTCAAGTGCTTTCTTAATCTCTTTCATTGCGAGATTCTCTTGATCGATAACTAAGCCTGCTTCTACGAGATGCTTCCAGATTTTCTCGCGAGGAGTCCGTGAAGGAACTCTCTTGAGTTCATCATGTACTTTTTTATCGCCAATTTTTTCATCGTAGTGAAGTTTGATTTGCCTGGTTAAGCGAGTGGCGGGGGCTCTCGCAAGTAAGGTTCCAAGTCTGTCAAAGTCTTTTACATGGTAGCGAATAAACATCTCGCTCATATCAATAATGCCATCTAGCTCATGCGAGAAATCAACTTTTTTGGCCCTTTGATGCGCTAGTTGAATATTCTCAAGCGCCTCTTGAACAAATCCCTTCAGCGCAAGATCTCGGGCCAAAAATCCGTCAGCTCTAAAGTGCCAACTCCACTGCTGCCACTGCTCAGCAAGATCCCGAACCTCGGCAAATTTTGCATGAGCCTCCATGGGCCTAGCGAATTCAAGTAAGCAGTATGCAATCACAAAGAGTGAGTCCAGTGGTCCAAATACGCCAACATAATTGCGTTTACTAAACTGCGAATACGCGATAGATGCAGCTTCATATGCTCGTCGATAATCACCGATTTGGAAAAGATGCATGGCATTGATGGATGAGAGCATCAGGTGGCTCTGTGAAATCCTGGAAGAAACTGCAAGTTGTCTGGCCTTGTCGAGGACTTCCTCCACTTTTTCGGTTTCATCAACAATGAAGTGGCGCATTGCAGCTAATCGCAGTAAAGCTATCTGTTCCTCAACGCCGAGCATCAGAGGGTCGCTGACTGGCGATAGCGCCAGCGAAATGTTCTCATCCATGGCCGAAAACTTTCCTAGCGAGAAATTCGCGTATGCACGAGCTCCATTTGTTATCTGATTAATGAATCCTTGTAGCTCTGTGCCTTGTGCTTCAAAAACCATCCGATCCGCCAGGCTAATCACGGACTGAAAATCTTGATTGGCTAATCGACCAGCAAGATCCACCGTCGCCCTCTTCAGTAAGCCCAGCGGGCTGTTATCTCCAGCAAAGACCGACCATCGAATTAATTCATTGCCGCGCCCACTGACCTGTAAGACGCGTGCAGCATCAGGAAAAAGGGATCCCAATTTTTCATAATTCTCGGAGAGGAAGGCATGCTCGAGAGCGAAGAAGGGTTCATTCCGGTCTTCGTGGTACTTCAACAAGGATTCGTGGATGCGCTTCTTCTTTACTGGATCAAGTCGCAAGTCAGCGACTAGTACCTCTCTCATCAATTTTGAAAATTCGAATGTTTGGTCAGGGCTACCCGTTTGCGAAAAGTAATTAGCATCCAGAGCCAGCTGGTTGATTTCATCGTATGAATATTCACTCTGGAGAATTACTTCGGCCTGTTCATAGTTGAATTCCTGCAGGACTGAGAGCGCTGTGATGCGCGAGCGAACTTTGGGATCAAGCCCCGCAATGACTGAAATTGCCAAGCTTCGCAGAGGTTCAGATTGAGAAACCGCAATCTTCTCAAAATCAATCGGCTTCTTGTTCTTGGCAATTTGATACATCAACATAGAAACAGCAGATGGCCAACCTTTTGCCGCTGAAATCGATTCCTTAATTCCAGAGTCTTCCAGGCTAATTCCATGTACTGAGGCGAGGGCTGTGACTTCTTCAATTGTAAGAGCAAGATCATCTCTTCCAATAACTTTAAGCAAACCGCGTGAAGAGAAAGTAGCGTAGACATTTTCAAGCGAATCACGTCGGATACTTATAAACTGAACATTTTGTGGGAACTGTTCAACTAATCGTGCTGCAATATCTACATCTCGTGAAGTGTGCTCTCTCAAGTTATCGATAACAAAGATGTAATTTTCTCCAGTAGCTAAGAGATCATTTCCCCACTTCTGCACAATTTCCACCGGCCGCATAGTCGGCTCTGCATCAAACCAAGCTCCATATCCTGGAATCGCATTTCGAGTTGCTTGTATAAAAAGAGCTGCCATATCTGCGATTGAATCTCTCTCGGTGAGCGTCAACCAGATTGTTTTCTCTGGGCGCGAAAGAACCCATTCAGCAACTAAGGAAGTTTTGCCAAAACCTGCAGGTCCAATAACAACTGTTGTGCTTCCTGGGCCATTCTCTAAAAGTGGAAAGAGGTTCTTTCGTGAGATGTAATTTGGGGGCAGCACAGGAATCAAGGTGCGCGAGATAGTTACCCCGCGGGCGACTTCGAAGGCGGCCTCACCCTTTTTCTGTGGCATGGGGTTAGGGTGATACAGATTTACGCGTAAAGGAAGAGAGAATCACCCTGGGTGGGGTGAGATAGCGCGGTGATTCTTAGAGGCTAGAGAGATGCAAAACCCTCGGCGAGAACCGATAGGCCATCACGCAAGAGTTCGTCGGTAATCACGAGCGGAGGCAGGAAGCGGATGACGTTTCCATAAGTGCCGGCAGTCAAGATGAGTAGGCCGTGGCTGTGGCAATACTTAACAACCTTCGCCATCGCTTCAGGATTTGGATCTTTACTTCCAGGTTTTACTAGCTCAATAGCAACCATTGCACCGCGGCCACGAACATCACCAATGACTGGGTACTTTGCCTTAAGTCCGTTGAGAGTTTCAAAGAGGATTGCGCCAATATGGGCTGCGCGCTCGACCAACTTCTCTTCCTGAATTGTTTCGATTGCAGCAAGAGCTGCAGCGCAAGCGATTGGGTTACCACCGTAAGTGCCGCCCAGGCCACCAACATGTGATGAATCCATAATTTCAGCACGGCCTGTAACAGCTGCAAGTGGAAGTCCACCAGCAATTCCCTTAGCGGTAATAATCATGTCAGGCGACATACCTTCATGCTCTACGGCAAAGAGTTTTCCGGTACGAGCAAAACCTGATTGAACTTCATCTGCAATAAAGACGATTCCATTTTTAGTTGCAAACTCTTGCAAGCCTGGCATAAAGCCTTCTGGCTGGACCATAAATCCGCCTTCGCCCACAACTGGTTCAATCAAGATTGCTGCGACGTTCTGTGCGCCAATCTCTTTCTCAATCTTATGTGTGATTAGATCAAGCGCATCTGCAGTAATCGTTTCAGGGTTACCTAACCAGCGATAGGCATATGGCAGAGGCATGCGATAGATCTCGTTAGCAAATGGACCGAAGCCATCCTTGTAAGGAATGTTCTTTGCAGTCAACGCCATCGTTAGATTGGTACGACCGTGATAAGCATGTTCAAAGACAACAACTGCTGCTCGCTTTGTGTAATGGCGCGCAATCTTGATGGCATTCTCAACTGCTTCTGCACCAGAGTTTTGCAACAGTGACTTCTTCTTGAAATCTCCGGGGGTAAGTCGATTGAGAGCTTCGCAGACTTCGATGTAACCCATATATGGAACAGTGGTGAAGTTGGTGTGGGTAAATGTTGCTACTGCTTCTTGCACTGCCTTCACAACGCGGGGCGCTGAGTTTCCAACGTTGACAACGCCGATACCTGCGCCAAAATCAATGATGCGGTTGCCATCGATATCTTCGATGATGGCATCTTGTGCGCGGCTAACAATTACAGGGAGTGCAGTTCCTAGTCCCCCAGATACCGCTTCTTTACGACGCTGCATCGCTGCAGTCGAAAGTGGCCCTGGAATCTCAGTGGCCAGATGGCGTGATTGCGGGAGAGGATCCTTTGCTGTCATGCTGATAATTCTAAGCCCCAGCAAAGTTTGTGCGAGCCGTCATACCGCTGGGTACAAGTTAGGCTTGCCACATGAGTAACCTGCGAGAGAGCGCACCACTGCTAGATGCCTATCTTTCGTACTTCGAAAAGGCTCGTACTCCATTCACAATTCCTGGCCATAAGCAGAAGACAAGCGCGCTCGATGCGGGCCTAGGCGCAATCGTCGACTCAGATACTCCGCTTTACGGTGGGCTCGATGAAATTAAACTCACCAACCAGACTTTGAGGAAAGCTGAAGCACTCGCTGCAAAGTTGTGGGGCGCAGATTACGCACGCTTTTCAACCGGTGGTTCTACCCATGCAAATCAAGCAGCCATCTTCGCACTGGGTCAACCAGGCGACAGGGTCGCAGTTTCACGAACTGCACATAGATCTGTCTTAAGCGCTCTTGTGCTTGCCGGACTTGAACCAATTTGGATGAGCCCAGAAATCGATAGCGCCACTGGCGTTCCGATTGGAATTGCAGTTACTGAATTGCAGAGAGCCCTTGCAGAAAAACCAATTGCCATTTTGCTCACCGAACCTGGTTATCTAGGAACGATTTCAGATCTACCCGCTCTCATCAATGTTGCACATCAACAAAAGGTTCCGGTGATTTTGGATGCGGCATGGGGCGGCCATTTTGGTTTCCACCCACAACTGCCGCAGCATGCTTTTCAGATGGGTGCGGATGCTCTGATTACAAGTACCCATAAAGCTCTGCCGGGATATAGCGCCTCTGCGTTATTGCTTGCGCGCACAGAATTGTTAAGTGCTGAAAGACTTGAACAGAGCTTTGAAACAACTCACACCACATCCCCTGCAGGTGCACCTCTTGCTTCTATCGATGGTGTGAGAGCGCTGCTAGAAACTCGTGGTGAAGAGTTACTTGGACAACTTCTAGAAAATATCCACCGCTTTAAAGAGACGGTGCAAGCTGAATTTCCACTACCTATCTTTCTCTATCCCAGCGATTTTCCAGCGGGACGATTTGATCCTTCTAAGCTAGTTCTACGAGTGCAGCAGCTAGGCGCATCGGGTGTAGATATTGAAGAAGACTTACAGCAACAAGGTATCCGCGTTGAAATGGCAGATCGCGACACCATCGTCTTCCTAGCCACCATTGCCGATACCGCAGCGGATTTTGAGCGCTTAGCGGATGTCTTAATCCCGATTCTTAAGAAGCGCCAAGAGCAGCGACGCGAAAGCGCTACCGCCTTGAGTTGGTCAGTTATTCCACAGAAGGCGACTTCAATGCGAGATGCTTACTTTGCAAAGACAGAGATGGTCAATGCCAAGAGCGCAGTCGGTCGCATCTCAGCAGATTTAATTGCGCCTTATCCCCCAGGTGTTGCCGTTGTTGCACCTGGTGAAGTTCTTACCGAACAGATTGTCTCTGGGTTACAAGCATCACGCGCTGCAGGAGTACGTATCGCCTACGCCACCGATTCAACGTTGGCTGGCTTTCGAGTTGTTATTCGCTCTTAAAGATTCGCGAGCTTGCCGAGATAATCACTGCAAGAACAGCCGGCACCAACATCGCCCATCGAAGAGTTAAGACATCTGCGAGGAAACCCATGAGCGGTGGACCAACAACAAAACCGAAGTATGAAATACCTGAAATTTTCGCAACCGCTTCAGCTGGAGAAATAGTTCCTTGAAATCTCTTATTTGCCATTGATCCAGCAGCACTAAAGAGAAGTGGGATAACTGTAGATAACGCCAATCCAAAGAGGAACCATCCAACAATTACCCCTGCAGTGCCACCAACAATGAGACCACCTGCAAGTCCAGCGCCACCCAGCAAACCACCTACTTTGAGAATACGTCTGGCACCGAATTTGGTCGCTAGCTGATCGCCATAGAAGCGACCTACGACCATAGTGAATGAGTAAGCAATATATGGAAGTGTTCCAACAAATTGTGATGCTCCGAAAGTTTCGCGAGCTAAAACACCGCCCCAATCTGCTGCAGATCCTTCTCCGATTGAACCTGCCAAACCAAGAAGCCCCATGATGTAGATGAGGCGTGGAGTCTTTTTCCTCTTTACGCTCTCTTCATAGATGTGTTTATCTTCATCACCCGGTAAGTAGCGGCGATTATTTGAAATAACAAGAGCTAAAACAGCAGCGCTCACAATAAGCGCGTGGGTAAATTCGCTCACTTCTAATTGAGCAAAGACACCACCCGTAATTGCACCAAGTAAGGCTCCAACTGACCAGAATGCATGGAAACGCCCCATATAACGAGCGCCTGATTTCTGTTCCAGAGTCACTCCATGGGTATTCATCGCGACATCTTGGGCAGCGATTGCAACGCCAAAGAGAAAGAGAATCGCAGCGAACGAGATTGCGTTAAAGGAAATGCCAACAAATGGAGCGATAAAAACGAGAAGGTATGAACTCTTTGTCAGTACTGCAGAGCTTCCTCGTTGCGCTGCCAATCGACCAACTGGACCAAGCGCTGCCAAGACTCCCGCAGATGAGGCCAATAGGCACAATCCGAGAACGGAGTTGCTCAGTTCAAGGCGGGCTTTGTAATCAGGGATTCGAGCAAAGAAGGATGAAGAGATAAATCCGTGCGTCAAGAAAGAGAGCGTAACTCCGATACGTGCACGAGAGATTAACTGGCTCTGATTCATAGGGGCTGGCGATAGACCTTATGTTGCGCAGCTTGTGCCAGTGGGCGAATAGTCATGGAATCAATATTGAAATGATCAGGCAACATCACCGACCAACGAATTGATTCAGCAACATCTGCGGCAGTGAGCGGTCTGGTAACGCCTTCATAGACTTTCGCAGCGCGGTCTGCATCTCCACTAAAGCGCACCTTGGCAAACTCATCGGTCTTGACCATGCCAGGAGCAATCTCTGTAACGCGAATTGGCTTGCCGTTCAGTTCCAAACGCAAAGTTTCAGCAAGAGAAGTTTCAGCAAACTTGGATGCGACATAACTTCCGCCATTTTCATATGCGCGATGACCGGCGGTAGATGAGATCAAAACGATATGGCCTCGTCCATGAGAAATCATTACGGGCGTCAACGCTTTCACCATACGAACCGAGCCCACTACATTGATATCAAAGGTCTTCTTCCAAATCTCTGGATCAGATTCAGTGACGGGATCAAAATCAAATGCTCCACCGGCGCAGTTGATTAATACGGCAACCGGCTTTCCTGATAAATGCTTCGCGAGTGCATCAACACTTGCTTGGTCTGTGACATCGAGTGCGAAGGCTTCAATCTCTGAATTGCTCTTAGCAAGTTCATTTAAGCGATCAATGCGTCTTGCCGCAGCAATCACGTGATATCCGTTGTCGGCAAGGAGCTGCGCAGTTGCTGCTCCGATGCCACTGCTTGCTCCAGTTATTACTGCATATTCACGTGTGCTCATTA
This sequence comes from Candidatus Nanopelagicaceae bacterium, assembly GCA_965267875.1. Taxonomy (GTDB): domain Bacteria; phylum Actinomycetota; class Actinomycetes; order Nanopelagicales; family Nanopelagicaceae; genus Planktophila. Next base: position 1,126,752 of record OZ254157.1, read on the forward strand.
GGAAAGGGTATATCCAGAGGCTAGGATTGAACTATGAGCAAACAAATTAAGACCGATGTAGAAGTTGCATATAAGAAGCGCAATAAGGCCACCGTATTCTGGCGTGGAATCCTGGTGTTTCCCGTTGCAGTCTTTAGTGGCGCCTTTGCGGTCAATAGCAATTCGGGATTTGCTGCCGGATTCATTGTTATCCCAGCGCTCCTTGCTCTCGTTGTGCGTGAGGTCTACCCAAGTTACTTACTGACCTTCAACCATGCCCTGCTCGAGCTTCAAACCCGAGTCGTTGCCTACGCACTCTTGCTCACAGATGACTACCCATCAATTGAACGTAACAAAGATATTGCGGTGATTTTCCCCGACATCAAAGGTGGAAAGACTCTCAACCGCTGGCTACCACTAGTGAAGTGGTTCCTCGCAATCCCATTGATAATCGTGGGATTGATTTATTCAATCATTGCTCTCGGCATGACCTTTATTGCCTGGATTATGACTTGGTCTACAGGTAACTATCCAAAGTGGGCAGGAAAATTCGTTCTCTCAACGCTGCGATATTGGAATCGTGTCAATGGTTATGCCTTCCTCCTCGTCTCCGATAAGTACCCTTCTTTCACACTCTAATGTCTCTCGCGATCCGCCCAATAACAGCTAGCGATAAAGAGTGTTGGTTAGTGCTCTGGCAGGGATATTTAGATTTCTATAAGACTGCTGTGGCTCCTGAACAGACTGAGCGCACCTGGAATCGCATTATGGATCCTGAGTTCAATATGAAATGTGCAGTCGCTGAATCTGATGGCTTAGTCATTGGCTTTACAACATATAACTTACAGAATTCAACCTGGTCCCCCAATGGACATTGCTATCTCGAAGATCTCTTTGTGGATCCAACAGTTCGCGGTCAAGGTGCAGGACGCGCTCTTATTGATTACGTCAAGGCATATGCACTTGAGATGAAATGTTCACGTCTTTACTGGAACACGGATGAAGATAACGCGGTCGCACGCAAGTTATATGACACCTACGTTCTTGAGTCTGGAAAGCGTCAATATCGCATTCAACTGCAGGATATTCCAGAGTAATTAAATTACTGCATCCCTAATCATTCGCTGATAAAAAAGCCCAGGCTTACGAGTGCTTTCTTCCGGCTCGCCCATCGTGACAAAGCCGATTTTTTCGTAAGCCTTAATCGCAATCTCGTTATCAATGAAGACACCCAGGCCTTGCTTCTGCCAGTTACGTTCAGTGGCTTGCAAATCAATAAAGTGAAAGAGTGCACGTAGCGCTCCATGTTGGCGATAGTCCGGATGAACCCAGCAACTACCTATCCAAGAGGTGGCTCCGAAATCACCTTTGAGATTTTCAACTGTCATGATGCCGATATCTTCGCTGGCGACAGAGGCGATGATTCCTACATACTGACGTGCTTTAGATCGCCACTCTGCTTCGCTATAACGCAGCTCCGCTTCCAAGCTGCTGCCGAATGCATGTCCATCGCTTTCAAGGGCTGCAATCCGAATATCCCGGTAACGCCGCCATTGGTCTTCAGTTAACTCTTCGACCAGGACTGCGGATGTCATGGCGCAAATAATGGCAGAAGTTGGCGTGGCTTGGATATGGTCACCTGGTGCAGAACGAATATCTAAAGAGCCTTGCCTTGCGCGATGTAATTCGCGTTGAAATGGTCTGCCTCGGAAATATCTGTCGTTCTCCTATGGCGGCGGCCGTGCTGCACAACAAGACTTTAGAGCTTTCTAATCCGCGCTTCGTTGTCACTAGTAGTGGAACTTCAGGTTGGCATGATGGTGAAGGCGCTCATCACCTATCTGAGAAAACCTGGAAAACCGCCGGCTACACATTCGAACATACATCGCGAAAATTTCAACTCAACTTCTTTGATGAAGCAGATTTGATTCTTCCTATGGACCTCACCAATCGCGCCAATATTCTTAATGGAGCGCGCAACGATGCCGATAAAGCGAAGGTTTTTATGCTCAGATCCTTTGATCCAACTTTGAGTCACATCAATCCGACTTCGCGCGAGGCAGAACAGTTACAGGTACCTGATCCGTGGGGTGAAACGATTGAGGCTTATCAGGAAGTTTTAGAGATGATTGAACGTGCCACAGATGGCTTGGTAGAAGTTCTTACTTCTTAAAGAACTTCTTCGGGTTGAGCTTTGCACCTTGTTCTTTTACTCTTTCAAGAGTGCGCCGTGCCCAGGCAAATTCAAGGCCAAGAACGAGCAACCCGAGAATCACCAACGGAATGGTGAATGGTCCAGGCAAAACAGAGAGCAGCAAACCAATAATAATAAGCGTCGATCCGATGACCGAAACTATTGTTTTACGGAGAGCAGATGGAAGTAACTTCCAGCCTTTAGCTATCTCTCTCTTCATCATCCTTGCTTCCTGTAATGCGACCGGCATGTGCCTTAGCTGATGGATCAGACTTAGTCTTCACCAAGCTAGCTACTGTCGCTACAAGAAGAATCATACCGATTACACCCAGGCTGATTGATGTTGGAATCTTAGGAATAGAGGTGAATTCTTCGTGAAGATAAGTCATGATCAACTTCACTCCGATAAACATCAGGATGATTGAGAGCCCAAGAGATAGGTAAACCAAGCGGTCCAAGAGCCCCTTAACGAGGAAGTAAAGGGCGCGCAGACCCAAAAGCGCAAAGGCGTTAGCTGAGAAGACCAAGAAGGTCTCCGAAGTCACACCAAAGGTTGCAGGAATTGAGTCAAGGGCGAAGAGCAAATCTGTTGAAGCAATGGCAACCATCACCATAAACATCGGGGTGGCATAGCGCTTACCGTTTTGGCGGATAAAGAGCTTCGTTCCGTGGAATTCATCGACCATAGCGATGCGCTTGCGCATCATTTTCACCATTTTATTGTCGCCAGGAGCTGGATCTTCATCCCAGTGCTTAAAGAGACCAACGCCTGTCCAAATCAGAATTGCACCGAAGATTACAAAGGTGAAGGCGAAGGCTGCGAGCGCTGCTGCACCGACTGCAATAAAAATTGTGCGCAAGACAAGCGCCAAGATAACGCCGAAGAGCAAGATGCGCTGGTGGTAGATGCTGGGAACTGCAAATTGCGCCAAGATAATGACGAAGACAAAGAGGTTATCGACAGATAAAGATTTCTCAACTAAGTAGGCAGCAAAGAACTCTGTTCCCTTTTGATTGCCGTATTGCGCCCAGACCCAAACACCAAAGGCGATGGCAAGACCAATATAGAAAATTGACCAGCTCGCTGCCTCTTTGAATTTAACCTCGTGGGGCTTTGCGCTAACGGTTAAGAGATCGACCACGACGAGCAGAAGAATTGCTCCGACAGTAAGTGACCAGACTAGTAATGAGACATCCATGAATAAGCTCCTTGACTCGCGTAATGAGAAACGTGGTCAAGGTCTTCCTAACCGAAATCGAGTCTCGGCCAGCGCCCCGGGTTTTTACACCGTATTGACGAGGTAGCTGTATCTAGGTACTCCCCTTAAACATCACGGAGTCTAAGCGCGACTTACGGGTATCGCAATTTGACCTCTATTATCAGGGTCTTAAGCCAAGGGGGAAAAATGAGCGCAATCGTCAATCACTGGATTAATGGTGCTGAATTTGTCAGTAAATCTGGAAGAACTTCCCCGGTCTATGACCCAGCACTTGGAACAGAGACAAAGCGAGTTGCTCTAGCCGATCAGGCTGAAATTAACGCTGCCATCAAGGCGGCAAAAGATGCCTTCCCTAAGTGGCGCGATGAATCACTAGCAAAGCGCCAACAGATTGTCTTTAAGTTCCGCGAACTTCTTAATGAGAAAAAGCCAGAGCTTGCTGAAATCATTACCAGCGAACACGGCAAGGTGCTCTCAGATGCGCTCGGTGAAATCACCCGTGGCCAAGAAGTTGTTGAATTTGCAACAGGTATCCCTCACCTGCTTAAGGGTTTCTATTCAGAGAATGTCTCAACTGGCGTAGATGTCTATTCAACTCGTCAGCCTCTTGGCGTTGTCGGAATCATCAGCCCATTTAACTTCCCAGCCATGGTGCCAATGTGGTTCTACCCAATCGCAATCGCTGCCGGAAATACGGTTGTACTAAAGCCATCTGAGAAAGATCCAACTGCTTCAATGTGGATCGCCAAGCTCTGGAAAGAAGCTGGCTTGCCTGAGGGTGTCTTTAACGTGCTCAATGGCGATAAAGAATCTGTAGACGGACTTCTAAATAGCCCAGACGTTGAATCAATCTCCTTCGTTGGTTCTACTCCAATCGCGCAATACATTTACGAGAACGCTTCCCGTAACGGCAAGCGCGTGCAAGCACTTGGTGGAGCAAAGAACCACATGCTCGTTCTTCCAGATGCAGATCTTGAACTCGTTGCAGACTCAGCCATTAATGCAGGCTTCGGCAGCGCCGGCGAGCGCTGTATGGCAATCTCAGTAGTGGTTGCAGTTGAGCCTGTTGCAGATAATTTGATTCCAAAAATCGTTGAACGTATGAGCAAGTTGCGCACAGGCGACGGTCGCCGCGGCTGCGATATGGGCCCACTGGTTACCAAGGAACACCGCGACAAGGTTGCTTCTTATATCGAAATCGCTGAAAAAGATGGCGCAACAGTTGTCGTTGATGGTCGTAATCCAACAGTTGATGGCGAGCCAAACGGTTTCTGGCTTGGGCCAACTCTGGTCGATAAGGTGCCAACTACCTCTAAGGTCTACACCGAAGAGATCTTCGGACCTGTCCTTTCTATCGTGCGCGTAAAGAGCTACGACGATGGCGTAAAGCTCATCAATAGCGGTGCATTCGGTAACGGCACAGCAATCTTCACCAACGATGGTGGCGCAGCTCGTCGCTTCCAGAATGAGATTGAAGTAGGAATGGTCGGAATCAACGTTCCTATCCCTGTTCCTGTTGCTTACTACTCATTCGGTGGTTGGAAGCAATCACTCTTTGGCGATACCAAGGCGCACGGAGTTGAAGGTGTTCACTTCTTCACACGTGGCAAGGCGATTACATCTCGTTGGCTTGATCCAAGCCATGGCGGAATCAACCTCGGCTTCCCACAGAACTAATTCGATAGATGCCATCTCAATCGCAGAAGTGGTTCTTCCGTTCATCGGAACTCGCCCACGGTGATTGGGATGTGCATATCGATGCTGCCAACCCACCTGCAGAAGGTTGGAAATACACCGGCCTGCGCATTGGCACGCTGAGCAAGCCACTGACGCTTCCAGCTGATGCCAATGAACGAATCATCTTTCTCCTTGAAGGAACCAGCGCCGTTGTTGAATATGTAGTTGCTGGTGGCGCACCTGCGAGCCAAGTATTAGCTGGTCGCACATCCGTCTTTCATGGACCAACAGATTTGCTCTATCTGCCAATCAACACCTCAGCGACAATTACTGGCACAGGTCGCATTGCAGTGGGCGAAACTCCAGCAACAGTTGCAAAGCCAGTTCAATTCACTCCCAAAGATAAAGTGCAAGTTGCTATCCGTGGAGCCGGTCGTGAATCCAGACAAGTGCACAACCTAGGAATGCCTGACACTCTTGATGCCGATCGCATGGTTGTCTGCGAAGTAATTGTTCCTGCGGGAAATTGGTCGGGCTCCCCTTCTCACAAACACGATTGTTATGTGCCAGGAAAAGAATCAACCCTAGAAGAGATTTATTACTTTGAAAGCGCAGTCACTCGCGGTGCAACGACTACGGCATCTTCACCATTTGGTTACTTTCGCGGAACTTCTGCCGATAGCCGTCCCTACGATGTTGCAGAAGAGATTCACTCAGGCGATGTTGCTCTCGTTCCTTACGGCTGGCACGGTCCAGCTGCTGCCGGTCCCGGTTACGACCTTTACTTCTTCAATGTGATGGCCGGACCTGACCCAGAGCGCGCATGGAATGCCACCGATCATCCTGATCAAGTATGGATTCGACAGACTTGGCAATCACAGCAAACAGACCCAAGATTGCCCTACGGAGCATAGGAAGGAATTGATATGGCGATGCGAAAGATGACTGTCAGCCAGGCGATTGTTGAATTCCTGGCCCACCAATACACAGTCGATGGCGATCATCGCGAACGCACAATTCCGGGAATCTTTGGAATCTTTGGTCACGGAAATGTTGCTGGTATTGGCCAAGCGCTCAAGCAATTTTCTGTTGATAGCCCCTCGTTGATGCCTTATTACCAAGCTCGTAATGAACAAGCGATGGTCCATGAATCATCTGCCTTTGCACGTATCAAGCGTCGTCGCGCCACCTTTGCATGCGCAGCCTCCGTTGGCCCAGGTGCAACCAACATGCTGACTGGTGCTGCAGTTGCAACAACAAATCGCTTGCCGGTGCTGTTGCTTCCATCTGACACCTTTGCCAATCGCTCATCTGATCCAGTATTGCAACAACTAGAAGTTCCTCACGATGCATCTATCTCAGTCAACGATGCCTTCAAACCGCTTTCACGATTCTTTGATCGCGTGCAGCGACCAGAACAAGTCTTCTCTGCGCTCTTAGGCGCAATGCGTGTGCTGACAGATCCTGTCGAAACCGGCGCTGTCACAATCTGTCTTCCTGAAGATGTGCAGGCAGAAATCATTGAAGTCCCTGAAGAGTTCTTGGCAGATCGTGAATGGCATATTCGTCGTCCCCGGGCAGAAAGCTCGGTTCTTGCCGAAGCAGCTCGCGTGATTGCATCTGCTAAAGCCCCACTCATCATCGCTGGCGGCGGAGTTATCTACTCTGATGCGCACCAAGCGCTCCAGAAGTTTGTCGAACAGACAAAGATTCCCGTCAGTGCATCACAAGCAGGCGTTGGCTCACTTAACTGGGATCACCCACAGTATTTAGGCTCAGTCGGCGCCACTGGTACAACTGCTTCAAATCGTCTGGCTAAAGATGCTGATGTCGTCATCGGTATCGGCACTCGCTACAGCGACTTCACAACATCGAGCCGCACCGCCTTCCAAAATCCAGATGTGCGCTTTATCAATATCAATATCGCCTCATTTGATGCCTTTAAGCACGGTAGCGCGCTCCCAGTTGTCGCAGATGCACGTGAAACGCTGACAGAGCTCACATCTCTGCTCGCTACATTCCAAGTTTCTGCTGACTATGCAGCGCGCGCTACTAAAGAGAAGCGCGAATGGGATGCGCTACTTGATGCAGCCTTTGTCGATCAGAAGCGTGCGCTACCTAGCCAGACAGAAATCATTCATGCCGTGCAATCTGCATCCGATGCAAATGACACAGTAATTTGTGCGGCTGGTTCGCTGCCGGGAGATCTGCATAAGTTATGGCGCGTGCGTTCTCCTCTTGGCTATCACGTTGAATATGCCTTCTCTTGTATGGGATATGAAATCGCTGCTGGCTTAGGCGCAGCTCGCGCTGGCGCGATGCCAATTGTCATGGTTGGCGATGGTTCATATCTGATGATGCATACTGAAATTGTTTCAGCTGTTGCTGAAGGACTTAAATTTGTCGTTGTACTGATTCAGAATCATGGCTATGCCTCAATCGGCCATCTCTCCGAAAGTATCGGCTCCCAGCGCTTTGGTACCCAATACCGATTCCACGATGCACAAGGCAATAACTTTGAAGGTAGCCAGAAGTTGCCAGTTGATTTAGCTGCGAATGCAGCAAGCCTTGGCATTGATGTCATCAGCATCAAAGAATCCCCATCTGCCATTGCCGATCTGCATGCAGCGGTGAAGAAAGCCAAGGCCTCTCAGACTGCAACGTTAATTCACATCAATAGCGACCCTCTTCTCTATTCACCTTCCGGAGAAGGTTGGTGGGATGTTCCGATTGCGCCAATTTCAACTTTGAAGAGCACCCAAGATGCATATGCAAAGTACTCAGTAGATATTAAGAAGCAACGCCCGTTGCTTGGCAATGGCATAAAAGATAAGAAATAGGAGCCCACTCATGACACAGCAAATCCGCGTAGGTACCGCACCCGATTCATGGGGTGTCTGGTTTCCCAGCGAACCTCACCAAGTGCCATGGGATCGCTTCCTTGATGAAGTTGTAGAAGCTGGTTACCACTGGATTGAACTCGGGCCATATGGATATCTGCCAACAGATCCAAAGCAGCTAGAAGATGAACTTGGTAAGCGCAATCTCAAGATGACGGCTGGAACAGTCTTTACTGGATTCCATAAAGAGGATGAGAGCCAGTGGCAACGCGCATGGGATCAAGCACTCGCTGTTGCAACACTCGTTTCAAAACTTGGCGTGGAACACCTTGTTGTTATCCCTGACCTGTGGCGCGATGACAAGACTGGCCAAGCACGCGAATCTCGCACGCTTTCCAATGAACAGTGGAAGCGACTTGCTTCAGGACATAACAAGCTAGGTAAGGCACTCCTTGAAGAGTTCGGTATTCACCAGCAATTCCACTCACATGCAGATAGCCATATCGGCACCTATCAAGAAGTTGAGCGTTACTTACAAGAGACTGATGCAAAGTATTCAAACCTCTGCCTTGATACCGGACACTTTGCCTACTACTTAGGTGACAACATCAAGATGATGAACGCCTATCCAGAGCGCATCGGGTACCTTCACTTGAAGCAGGTACATCCAGATATCTTGGCTGAGACTCTTAAGAGTGATATTCCGTTTGGTGATGCTGTTGCCAAGGGAGTAATGACAGAGCCAGGCTTTGAAGGAGTACCAAAGTTTGCACCGATTATTGAGCGCGCACTTGAAATCAATCCAGATATCTTCGCCATCATCGAACAAGATATGTACGGCTGCCCTGTCGATATGCCATTCCCGATTGCACAACGCACTCGCGAACATATCTTGGCTGCCACCCGCGCTGCACGCGTGAAGTAGGCGTCCATGGCTAAGAAGACCCTCGGCTACGGCCTCATCAGCGTTGGCTGGATGGGTCGCGTACATAGCCGCGGGCTTTCACAAGTTCCAGAGCGTTACCCTGAACTTGGCGTTGCCATTCGCAAAGTAATTGCCGCTGACACTCTGGAATCTGCGCGCGATAACGCTGTCAATCTCATGGGGTTTGAGCAAGCAACCGAAAACTATCTCGATGTCATTAACCACCCCGATGTCGATATCGTTTCAATCTGTTCTCCAAACTTTCTCCACCACGAAATTGCTATGGCTGCCATCAAGGCAGGCAAAGATTTCTGGATAGAAAAGCCGATGGGCCGTAGCGAAGTTGAATCTCGTGAAATTGCAGAAGGTGCAATCGCCAAAGGTCTGATGACGGCAGTGGGATTTAACTATCGCCAATCCCCTGCCATCGCTCATGCGCGCGAGCTGGTACGGGGTGGCAAGCTTGGAAAGATCTATAACGTCGAAGTCAAGATGATTGCTGACTACGTCAATGATCCAGAAGGCGCCTTTACTTGGCGCTATGTCAATGAATTCGCAGGCTCTGGCGTTCTCGGTGACTTGATGTCACATGGCTTTGATTTAGCGCAGTATGTAGTCGATGACATCACCGAAATCAACGCGCAATCTGAGATCTTTATCAAGGAACGTCGCGAAGCAGCTCCTGGCACTTCACACTTTGCCAAGAATGCATCGGGTGAACTTCGCACTGTCGAAAATGAAGATTGGACTTCAGGCATGATGCGCTTTGCCAATGGCGCAAGCGGCACCTTTGAAAGTTCACGAATCAGCGTTGGGCCATCATGCGAATACAGCATTGAAGTCCGTGGCTCATTGGGAACAATCCGTTGGAACTTTGAGCGCTTGACTGAACTAGAAGTCGCCTTCCGTGATGCCCCTGAATATGGCTTTACACGTGCGCTTTCAGCCCCGGGCGATGGCCACTACGGCAACTTCCAACCAGGGCGTGGAATAGCAATGAGTTTTGATGATCTAAAGACTATTGAAGCATCTCTCTTTGTTAAGTCAGTACTAGAACGTAAGCAGCACGCACCATCGGCATCTGATTGTTACTCAGCAGCTGAATGTGTTGCAGCAGCAAAGCGCTCTATCGCATCAGGGTCTTGGCAGAAGGTAAACCCAGTCACCACCAATCGCACCACGAAGGATCTCAAATGACCGAGTCGCCATTTCTCTATATGAAGAAGAATTCCAAGACTGTTCTGTGGAATGACTCAGCAGATCCGAAAGAGCTAAAAGATGCGCTCACTTGGGGAATCGTTGGCGCAACATGTAATCCTGTTATTGCGTTATCAGCGCTTAAGGCCGATCAAGAACATTGGGTGGGGCGCATCAAGGATTACGCCAAGTCCCATCCAACTGCCACAGATGATGCAATCGGCTGGGCGATGGTGAAAGAACTCTCTATCAACGCTGCGAAGTTATTTGAGCCAGAGTTTGAGAAGCAGAACGGTCGCAATGGACGTCTTTCTATTCAAACAGATCCACGTAACTTCAGAGATGCAAAGGCGCTTGCTGACCAGGCTGTTGAGTTCTCTCAACTTGCAAAGAACATAATCGTAAAGATTCCAGTTACCTCTGAGGCAATCGCAGCCTTTGAAGAAGCCACCTACCAAGGCGTCAGCATTAACGCCACAGTCTCATTCTCTGTAGCGCAGACAATTGCAGTAGCTGAAGCTATCGAGCGCGGACTTAAGCGCCGTGAAGCAGAAGGAAAAGATATTTCTCAGATGGGGCCTGTCTGCACCATCATGGTGGGTCGCGTTGATGACTGGGTAAAGGTTGGCGCCGAGAAGATGGGTGCGAAGGTAGACCCTGAGATTCTCGAATGGGCTGGAGTTGCTGTCTTTAGACATGCACACAAGGTCTATGCCGAGCGCGGTTATCGCACACGTTTGCTATCGGCTGCATTCCGTAATCACATGCACTGGTCTGAAATCATCGGCGGCGACTCTGTAATTTCACCTCCATACGCATGGCAGGTGAAGATCAATGAGATGGGCATAACCCCCAACCTCAATAGCGTTAATGAGCCAATGGAAGCGCGCATCCTTGATCCACTCCTAGAAAACTTCCCAGAGTTTAGAAAGATGTACGACGTTGATGGTTTAAAGGTAGAAGAGTTCACCCACTTTGGTGCAACTCTGCGCACCTTGCGCGGCTTCTTGCAATCAGTCAATGATCTCGAATCATTTGTTCGCGATGTCACCGTCCCAAATCCAGATAAGTAGAGGAAATCTATGACTACCCTGCCAAAGCCACATATCTTTAAAGCTGCGGATTCCAAACCACTTCGTTGGGGAATCTTTGGCGCTGGTTGGATTAGCGAAGCGATGGTAAAGACCGCTCAACTCAACTCCAACCAAGAGTTTGTGGCAATTGCTTCACGTACGCCAGGCAAGGCTGAAGGCTTTGCACAGAAGTGGAACCTGCCTTCTTTTCACAACTCTTATGAAGAGCTCGTTGCACGCGATGATATTGATGCGGTTTATCTAGGAACGTTGCCATCAGATCGCCTCGAAGTTGCCCTCATTGCCATCAACGCCGGCAAACATGTCTTAATTGAAAAGCCAATCACAATGGACCTCGCTGAAGCTGAGCAGATCTATGCAGCTGCCAAGGCGAAGAAGGTATTAGCACTTGAAGCGATGTGGACTCGCTTCTTGCCACAGATGGATATTGCTCGTCAGTTAGTCGCCGATGGCACGCTCGGTGAAGTTGAACTTGTAATCTCTAACTTCTGCCAAGGCAACTTAGCTGTTCCACGCTTATTTACCATTGGTGGCGGTAATCCAATTATTGATATGGGTATCTATCCAATCGCTTTCACACAACAGTTCTTAGGTGAACCAAGTGAGATTCACTCATTTGGAAAGCTTCATCACAACCAGATTGATGAAGAGACCCATACCTTTATGCGATATGCCGATGGATCTCGCGCAAACTTTGTACTCTCGGCTCGTACAACTCTGCCTCATTGGGCTGGCGTATCGGGCAGCAAGGGTGCGCTCACCTTCGGTACCCCATTCTTTACGCCCACATCAATCACTCTGCATGGACCTGAGTTCAATGGTGAACAGACCACATGGGTTGATGACCTCGGGCTACCTGAGCATCTGGGCCTTATTCACCAAGTTCATGCCTTCGCGCAGTACGTCGAACAAGGTCTCTTGGAATCACCTCTCTACACCCATCAAGAATCTCTCAACAACATCAAGACAGCGCTGACCATCGGAAACCAGATCGGAACTCGCTTTAAGTAAGTTCCACTACAACACAGTTAGGAATAGGCTCGGACAATGACTCAAAAGCTAAGAATCGCAATTATCGGTGCTGGACGAATTGGGTATGTCCACGCCGGAAGCGTCAACGACACCCCTAACCTCGAACTTATCTACGTTGTCGATCCCTTTGAAGAATCTGCCAAGAAGGTCATCGCTGACTTCGGCGGCAAGTATTCATCAGACCCTGTGGCAGTCATTAATTCTGGTGAGATAGATGCAGTCATTATTGGTTCACCTACGCCAACTCATATCCCACTTCTCCGTGAAGCGATCAACGCAGGTGTTCACGCACTCTGCGAGAAGCCACTTGATTTAGATATTAAGAAAGTTGATGAGCTGCGTGCACTTGCGAGCTCTGCAAAGATAAATATCACTCTCGGCTTTAACCGCCGCCAAGATCCACAATTTAAAGCTGTAAAGCGCAAGGTAGAAGAAGGTCAGATCGGAACGATTGAGCAAGTCATCATGACAAGCCGTGATCCAGGACCTGCCCCACAGGCCTACATCGCTGTCTCGGGTGGAATCTTCCGCGATATGACAATTCACGACTTTGATATGGCTCGTAACTTTGTGCCTAACATTGTTGAAGTATCAGCATTTGGCGCCAATAGCTTCTGCGACTACATCAAAGAAGAAGGCGACTTCGACAACGTTAGCGTTGTCATGAAGGGTGCTAATAACGAAATTATCACCATCATTAACTCACGCCACTCTGCCTACGGATATGACCAGCGCATTGAAGTATTTGGTGACAAGGGCATGTTGCAGATCAGCAACCTTGGCCATTCAACTGTTCAGCTCTCTAATAAGGATGCAACCGCAAGTGGTGAGCCATATATGGACTTCTTCCTTGAGCGCTATGCCGCTTCATATCGCAATGAGCTCAAGCTCTTTGTCGAGGGAATCAAGCAAGGCAAGGTCCTTGGCTCTACCTACGATGATGGCCGTGCGGCGCTTATCTTGGCTGATGCTGCTCATGAATCTGCTCGAACAGGTAAAGCAGTCAAAGTTAACCTTAACTAAAGTAAGTAGGTGGCCACTTCTCTGAGCAAAACCCAGCGAAGTGGCCTTCTCTTTGCCTTCATTGGTGTCTTTGCATTTTCACTATCCCTGCCATTTACCAAGATGGCTCTCAAGAGTTTTGATCCACTCTTCACCGCGTTCGCTCGTCCTGTTATCGCAGCATTCTTAGCAATACCTCTGATGCTTGCCCTCAAGGTGCCAGCTTTACCTCGCCATCTTTGGAGACCGATGGCATTTACAGCAATGGGTGCAGTCTTTGGCTGGCCAATCTTGATCGCTGTTGCGCTTGAACGAACAACTTCATCACACGTCTCTGTTATCTCAGCTGTGATGCCGTTGGTTACTGCCATCATCGCCGTGATTCGAAATAAGAAACATCCAGGGGCTTCTTTCTGGGTTGCATCCTCTTTAGGAACTGCGCTCTTAGTCTTCTTCTCAATCAGCAGAGGGGGAACATCTAGCGCTGATCTGCTTACCGATCTGATTATTCTCGGCGCTGTTATTGCCTCTTCATACTGTTATGTAGAAGGCGCAGGTCTGACCAACTATCTTCCTGGCTGGCAGGTTATCTCTTGGGTAGTAGTCATCAGCCTGCCGATTGCAATTCCCGGCACGATTGCTGTCTACCTCGCCACATCATCTGAGTACACACTTCAATTTGATGCAGTTTTTGGAATGCTGGCAATCGGATTATCGTCGATGTATTTAGGCTTCATCGCTTGGTATCGCGGCCTCCGTGACTTCGGAGTTGCTCACGGCTCTCAAGTCCAACAATTGCAAGCAATAATGACTTTGGGGTGGTCAGCGCTTCTACTTGGCGAATCGGTCACTCTGACAATGGTCTTATCTGCAATAGGAATCGTGCTCTGTGTGCTTTGGGCTCTATCTAACGTCAATAAAGTAAAGAGTTAGTGCAGAGGGCGTAGTTCTACTTTTCTATTACAAGCCTTTGATGCTTCAAACGCTAATTTCTTCGCTACTTCAGCATCAGGAGCTTCAATGAGCCATAGACCGCTGTAATGCTCTTTGGTAGCAAATAGCGGTTTTCCTGTCTCTATATTTGCACCATTTCGATTGTCAATCACTGTTGCTGTATCGGGAGCCTGCAGTCCCCAGGCAAATATCCAGTGCCCGTTTTCTCTTAAAGAATCGTTAAATGCGTTAATCATAACCATTTCTTCTGGCGTTCCCGAGTTAGAGAGATCATCAATAACTGAAATGAGAAAATTCATACATTCACCTTAACTTGCCTCAGCGATGGCTTTCAAACGAACAAGGCTCTTAGCTACTGCCATCTGAGTCCATGGATAGGCTTTCCGAAAGTTGAGCCAACTTTGCGCAATCGCAGGAGCAAAGCTTCCATCAAAGCTCTCAGTTACCTGCGTTGAGCCATTTCCCATATCTACGAGCTCATAGCGCCATCTCCATTGGCCAAAATGTCGCCAGGCGATTACCTCATCCTTCTTATACTCAACGACAGTATTGCTGATCCAGTATGTAATGCCCAACCGCATCTTCATCCCAAATTTAGAACCCAGGACCAAGGTTTCAGGTCCACTGATATTGGCAGTTATTGTTGCGCTGCCATCGATATCTTTATGGCGCTGTGGGTTACTTATGATTGAGAATATCGTGGACGGACTTGCCTGAACAAGTATTCGCGCAGATTTAATCTTTGGGTTGCCAGTTTCTAGAATCTCGGCACGGATCTTGTCGGCAGTCATGGATTTAGAGTAACGGAACTTCTGCAAATAGGCGGGAAAGATGAAATCTTCACATCCTGTATTCTTTTCGGAAGCTGAGGAGAGGCCCATGGATAAAACTATTGCGTGTCAGTTTGTATTCGAGCCTGGTGAATACGATGACGAATTTCACCTCTTGGATGGCCAAATAGATGACTACGCCTCTGAGCTTTCAGGCTTCATTTCGGTCCATCGCTGGGTTTCACCAGATGGCCGATTAAGGAATTCGATCTACTTCTTCAAGGACATGGAATCTGTTAATGCACTTGCCAAGTTCCCTCAACATCTAGTCGCGAAGAGAGAAGTGAAGCGTTGGTATAGGGGTTACCAGATTCTTATCACAGAAGTAACCGCTTCGTACGGTGATGGCAATCTGACTTACCCTTAAGGGATGAAGGGTCGCCCTATAGGCCGGACAGCTCTAGTTTGTTTTTTTCTTCCACAGTGAACCTAGGAATAAAACTAAAAGCAGATAAAAAGCTACCCCATTTAGTGCCTCACCCGGTGGTGTTCCTGTTGTCGTTAAACTCATCTGCTGTCCGGCAACAAAACGCAAGACTGGATCAAGGGTAAGAGTTAGCAATATCAATGGAGTCAATCCTGGATATCGGAAAAACAAGACAAACAGAAGTATGGCAAGAATGAGTTGTATTGCGCCCCATTGGTGAAAAATCGCAATGATGTTATCTCCGCCTTCAACCGATGTATCAATCCCAGCTATGCTCTGAGCGCCACCATCAGGGGCAAAGAGGTGAATGCAACTGCGAACAACCATAACTAACATATAGAGCGGAGCAATTAAACGAATTATGCGAAATCCCTCATACCTTGAAGGATTTTTTGGAAATACCTTATTGATATCAAACTTCATAGTTCCAACTATAAACCAGATCCAAGATTGCCCAGTTGAATGTTGTTTCCCGACATTTTGACAGAAAGTCCCTTACTGCTGAGTGAGACAGATTTAACTTTAAGCCCCTTAGGGGGCGTCAAACTCCTTTGGCTCCTACTCTTAATTTGATTTTGAAGATCGGCCGGCAATGATGAAGCAGGGATTTGATTGCCAAAGATTGAAACACTCTGAAGTTCAAAATAAAGCTGGCTATTTGCGTACTTTGGAATCAGGATCGCTGTGCCCATTCCACCTGCTCCGGCAGACACTTGCAATGTGTTTCCCACAATTTGCGCATCATTGAATTCAGATGACTTTGTAAGTGTCGCTGCAGGAATAGTGGCAGTTATTTCCAAGGAGCCAATCAGGGTTGGTTTTGCTTTACTGATACTTGATGCAGAAATGTCTAGCGAAGTCTTTGTGCCGCTCTCTTTGAGAGCAAAGCTCTTGATGTTTATATCTGCAGATTTTACTGAATCAGAGGTGAGATTGCTTGGTACATCTGCAAGTGGGACAGAGGCGCTAATACCCGAAGCATTGGGCATCTCTCGCTGAACCTTAGTAGTGATCTGCGATGAAATGTATTGCTGCACTCCAAGTACCCCACCTAAGACAACAGATGCAGTTGCCGAGATTGCAATAGTTTTGATTCTCATTCGCGGAAATTAATTGCCCAAGCAGAACAGGGCCTTAACCCTTGGTGTGAATACTCTGTGAATCTAGAATAGAAGCACCGCGTTAGATTTGAAAAATGGAGAAGCCCCCCGCCTAATTCAGCGAGGGGCCTCATGGTGTTATATGAGTCGCCCTATAAGCCGGATCCTGTCGTTCTTGCGAACGGATCACCATCCATCTAGATCTGTAATTACTTACAGATTCAAGCGACCTACCCGATAGCTTGAGCGCGAGCAACGCACTATCTTCTTGGTCTTGCTTCAGGTGGGGTTTACATAGCTACGTATATTGCTACACGTACTGGTGGTCTCTTACACCGCCGTTTCACCCTTACCAATATTTCTATTGGCGGTTTGCTTTCTGTTGCACTTATCCCGTGGATTGCTCCAGGTGGGCGTTACCCACCACCTTGCTCTGTGAAGTCCGGACTTTCCTCGGTGCCTTGCGGCAACGCGGTGATCCGGGCGACTCAATAGGAAATTGTACGGGGTATTTACTTAGTTGATTTCAGCGTAAATGGCCACGCTCATTAAATGAGCGAAGTGCGCGCAAGCCATCTGATGGCCAGATTGAAATAGAAGAAATTGAGCATGGTGTGGCATCCATATGGAAGACCGCATCCGCTGGAGCACCAACTGCCAATTTCGCAGCTGTCTTGATGACTCCATTGTGGGTAACTACAATAACTTTCTTGCCGGGATATTCAGCAACTAATTTTTCTAAGGCTTCTTCAATACGTGTAGATGCTTCGTCGTAAGACTCTCCGCCACCTGGTGCATAGGCTGTTGAGTTAAGCCATGCTTGATATTGATCTGGCTCTTCTGTGCGAACTTCATCGGTAGAACGTCCATCCCAGGTGCCGAATGAGAGTTCATACCAAGTTTCATCAAAGATAATCTCAAGCCCTGTAGTGCGTGCAATCGCTTCAGCGGTCTGTTTGGTGCGCTTCAGCGGAGAAGCGATTAGTACCTCAGCGCCTAACTTGGCTGCCTCTGCTGCAACTAAATCTGCTTGCTCTAAACCATCTTGCATCAGCTCTGGGTCTATTGAACCTGTCCCAGAGAATCTACGTTCTGGGGTCAGAACAGTTTCTCCATGTCGGATAAAGTAGATAAAGGTCGGAACCTCAGCGCTGCGTAAGCGATCTGTCAGAAAGTTTTGTTGGATAACAGCTATCGGTTTATGTGCGCTGCCGCCATCTAGCGCCTTATTAGCCAGGCGATCAGCATGTGAATTCTCATCGCGTGGAATCCATGAGTAAGTCACTAAAGATGGGTCATGTGCTGCTCTGCATTGCTTGGCAAGATCGCGCATATCAGCATGCTTAATCTGCCAGCGCCCTGACATCTGCTCTACAACTAACTTTGAATCCATAGCTACTTCAACAGTTGCCTGTGCATCTAATTGATGGATGTGAGAAAGCCCTGCCAATAATCCGCTGTATTCAGCGACATTGTTCGTTGCTACTCCAATGACATCAAAGAGCTCGGCAATAATCTTGCCGCCTTCTGTGACAACGGCGCCATAACCTGCTGGCCCTGGATTTCCTCGAGAGCCGCCATCTGCAGTCAGGCGAAAGCTACGTGCCATTAGCGCTCACGCACCAAGATGCAGCGACATTCTTCGCATCTAACAACTTCATCTTCAGCAAGACCTGCGATGCGCTGCAGTTCAATTGTGTTGAGAGTCAGGTTGCAGCCTTTGCATTGATTACCGGCAAGGGCGGCAGCCCCGATTCCATTGTTGCCTTCACGGATCTTCTCGTAGAGAACGAGAAAGTCAGCGCTTACCGACTGGGTAGTCGACTTCCGATCGGCTTCAATTCCTTCAAGTTCTGTGTGAATGGCAGCGAGTGCATTCTCTTTACGGATATTCAGGTCCGCGATTTCAAGAGCGAGTTGGTTCTCTTGCCCTGACAAATCTGCAATTCGCTCTTTGATTGCATCCACGCGCATCATGATTTCAAGCTCAACTTCTTCAAGTTCTGCTCTACGGGCTCCAAGAGTCACAAGTTCATGCTGTGTTTGTTCAAGTTCTTTTGGTGTGCCGGTGCCTGATGAGAGTCTCTTCTCATCGCGTTCAATGCGAGTGACAATCTGTTCAACATCGCCCTCAGCACGGGCTAGTTCGCGCTTCACATCGCTGAGTTCGGTCTCGGCGGCAATACGAAGATCGCGAGCATTGTTCTGCTTAATGGTCAGGCTATTGATCTCTGCGAGTTCAGGAAGATTGGCAGCCTTGTTGCGAAGTGTGGCTGACTGAAAATCGAACTTTTGAATATCCAAGATGGAACGCTGGTCGCTGGCGCTTGCTTTCACGGCGTTCTCCTCTAGAGGTAAGTGGACTTCAATATTTAGTTCTGTGCGTACCTTACTTGATAAGTCTTGCTATTCGTTATCTCTCTGATTTGCTTGCTCGACCGCCGTTGAATACTTGTATTTCCAGACGCTCTCGGCTCCCGAATGGCCCACAACATATGTCAGCGCAATGCTGGTAATTGCAAGAGCAAGAAGGGCGAAGGAAGTTATCTTGGCCAAGACTTTCTTACGCTTATAAACAGTAATGAGAACATGCAGGATAAGAACTACTAGCAAGGCAACAGAGACTGCAGCCAGCCTTTCGCCCCATTCAGCATGTTCTTTTGGCAGGAATGTAACCTTCGAAAGTTCTTCACCTGAAGACTTTGCGATGACGGCAAAGATAGTTGTAGCGGCTGTGGCAGGGATGAGATAGAGATGAAACTTGGTGATGAATCTCTTCTTATAGATTCCAATGATCAGCAATAGCGATACCAGTGGCAGCAAGATGATAACCGCGTGAATAACTAGTGGGTGTGCGGGAAGTCCATCGATATCTGCCCATGTGCTTTCAGGGAGAATTCCAAGCCCCAGAATTGCACCGATTGAAAGCACTGAGACTAATAAGAACTTACTCACTTTTTACTCACTCCCTGCTCAAGCGCTGAGCGCATTACTGCAAAGTTTACGCGCATTTCATTGTAAAGTTTCAGTATGGCAAGACTTCCATCCGTTGTGGCTAAGCACTATCAAAATGCTCCGTCGCCTCAGCGCGAAACCATGCTAGAAATGCGGGAGAGGATTCTTGAGATTGTCCCCAAGGCAGAAGAAGTCGTCAGTTACGGAATGCCAGCCTTCAAAGTTGATGGAAAAATCGTTGCTGGCCTGCTCGCAAACAAAAAGCATGTTGGGTACTACCCATTTAGCGGTTCAATCCTTTATCTCTTTCCAGATGAGCTGGCTAAATTCAGCACCACAAAGAGCGCACTTCACGTACCCATGGATAAGCCGCTCACTAAAGCACTATTAAATAAGTTGATTAAAGCTCGATTAGCGCAGATTGCTTCAAATTAAGATTAAAAACTTTCAACTGTGGGCGGTGAGGGTTTCCCTCCGCCTTTTCCGGGTGCTCCCCCGACTTTTAGGTTGTCGGGTCATAATGGATTAACTTACATGAATTTTTGAAGGAAGAAAGAGTGAATTCTTATATCTACCCCTATTACAAATCGCTCGATGCTGTTAGGGTCAAATTATGAGAAAACGCCTAATTGCCTTACTGGTTATCACACCACTTCTATTTTCATCTCAGCTTTCCACCTCTCATGCCGCAGCTAAGGCGGGGGCAAAATGTTCAAAGGTAGGGAGCAAATCTGTTGTTGGTGCAAAAACTTTTACCTGCATTAAGTCTGGAAAGAAGTTAGTTTGGGATAAGGGAGTTTCGCAATCTCCTGGGAAAAATATAAATGCCAGAGAGCAGGCATATAACAGTGTACGGCTTATCTATAATACAAATCAAGGTAGATTACCTAAAAATAAAATTCAGATAATCTCAAATTCTTCAATTAAGCAGTCAGTAGTCAGTGAGGTAAGAAACCGTACAACTAATTTTCTCAAATTTTTTGGAGACGAAGCAGCTAGTATTAATTTTTATATCATAATTGGAAATACTGAGACTACTGCATGGATGGTACAAGAATTTACTAAAGCAGATCCAGCAAATGCAGGAGGCCATGCTCAATGGGAAACTTGGTTAAAAGGTAATCTAAATAGCAGTAATCGTTGCAAGGTTTGGAATGCCGGTAGTATGGGCTTACTCTCAGATGGTTCTGGATTACTTCAATTCACTCTTTATCCAAATGATTGCACCAATCCACTAGATATTGTTTGGAAAACTACTGTTGAGCATGAGGTAGTTGGCGCCATGCAACGAGTTTGGTCAGAAAGACGGGACGATCTACTGCCTTGTTGGCTGAACGAGGGTCAACAGGTTTATTACGGCAGTGTGCTTGGAACAGCAAAAAATTTCTCGGAGTTCAAAGAAGTTTTTTCTTGGCACAAAAGGTTTAAAAAAGAGGATCTGATGACTGCGGCCAAGCGACTTGGATATGGGGTTGATGGTGGAACCTGCGGCAGCCAGGGTGGATATGAGGCAGGCCGGCTACTTGTAGAACAACTTATTTATCAATTCGGTCATGAAGAACTTATATCTTTTACGAAAGCTATTGTTAATACACCTGGTCAAGACAGTGAGAAGTGGAAAGTTGCCTTTGAAAAGCAATTTAAAATCAGTTACGACAAGTGGCTTGAGAATGTCGTACCTGAGATTGAAAAGCGAGAGTTATAAATAATACCTGTGGGCGGTGAGGGTTTCGAACCCCCGACATCCTCGGTGTAAACGAGGCGCTCTACCACTGAGCTAACCACCCGGCGTGCTTGCGAATACTACTTTATATATCCGAAAGAACGAAAATCGTGCGTGAGAAGTGGTGAATTAGAGGGCTGCGATAGCGCTCTTGTAATCACCATTATTGCGAGCATCTCCAAGACCGTTGACAACGCTCCAGCGAATGACGCCCTGCTTATCGATTACAAATGTTCCGCGAAGTGCGCAACCGAGATCAGCATTGAAGATTCCATATGCCTGAGCTACTGCGCCATGTGGCCAGAAATCTGAGAGCACTGGGAACTTGTAGCCTTCTTGCTCAGCGAAGATTTTCTGAGTAAATGGTGAATCGCAAGAGATAGCAATTACCTGCACATCATCATTCTGGAATGCAGCAAGGTCATCGCGGATTGCGCAGAGTTCGCCTGTGCATGTTCCAGTAAATGAGAATGGGATAAAGAGAACGACGACTTTCTTCTCGCCCTTAAATGATGAGAGCTTTACCTTCGCACCATGCTGATCTTTAAGATCAAAATCAGGTGCTACTTCTCCGACGCTAATTCCTGCAGGTAGTTGAGTCATGGTGCGAATCTATCGCTTGCCACCCTTACGTGCCACTAGACGTGTGGCGGTCCAGTCTTTTGCAACGGCAATGTTTGATGTCTGGCTCAAACCGCATGTGGGAGCCGCATCTTGAATGTCACTTGGTTCGACGTGGCCATCACGTCCCATCTTTGGGGTGAGCACCCAGATTGGGCCAGTCTCTGAAAGGTAGGTCATTGCATCCATTAACTCGTCAACGAGATCGCCATCATCTTCACGGAACCAGAGAAGGACTGCATCGACGACATCGGTTGTGGCACCTTCAAGAAACTCAGTGCCGACAATGCCTTTAATCTGTGTGCGCAATTCATCGTCACAGTCAGGTCCATATCCGACTTCGAGGACGACTTCTCCTTTAGCAAAACCCATGCGTATTGCCACGGGATAAGTCCAACGGATGAGACGGATATTTACAAGGGTTTTTCCTGCCTCAGAGCGTATTTTTTTGCTCTCACACCCATTTGGCGCGAGAATACGC
The DNA here is from genome assembly GCA_965267875.1 of Candidatus Nanopelagicaceae bacterium. Taxonomy (GTDB): domain Bacteria; phylum Actinomycetota; class Actinomycetes; order Nanopelagicales; family Nanopelagicaceae; genus Planktophila. The sequence continues at coordinate 1,149,003 of OZ254157.1, forward strand.
CTATGACCGAATTCGCTGGACATCCAGATCAGATAATCGACCAGTTAGTAGATACCGATCCCAGCGAGACAGCTGAATGGCAGGCATCCTTCGATGCCGCGCTACAGGCTGCCGGTCCAGTCCGTGCCCGTTACTTGATGTTGTCACTTCTCAAGCGAGCGCACGAGAGAAATATCGGACTTCCTTCACTTCGTACAACTGATTACATCAACACAATTTCGCCTGAGAACGAACCAGCGTTCCCGGGTGATGAAGATATTGAGCGTCGTATTCGTTCCTACGTTCGCTGGAACGCAGCGATGTTGGTGCACCGTGCGCAGCGTCCCGGAGTCGGCGTTGGCGGACACATCTCTACATACGCTTCTTCTGCTGCGCTCTATGAAGTTGGTTTTAACCACTTCTTCCGCGGACAAGATCACCCAGGTGGTGGAGACCAGATTTTCTTCCAAGGACATGCCAGCCCAGGAATGTATTCACGTGCATTTCTTGAAGGACGCTTTACTGAAGATCAGTTAGATGGATTCCGTCAGGAACTCTCACATACTGCCGGTGGTCTATCTTCATATCCACATCCACGTTTGATGCCAGATTTCTGGCAATTCCCAACTGTGTCGATGGGTATTGGTCCTATCAACGCTATCTATCAGGCGCGCTTTAATCGTTACTTACATAACCGCAACATCAAGGACACCAGCGATCAGAACGTCTGGGCATTCTTGGGCGATGGTGAAATGGATGAAGTCGATACCTTGGGCGCAATTGGTCTTGCCTCTCGCGAGAAGCTAGATAACCTCACCTTTGTTGTTAACTGTAACTTGCAGCGCCTTGATGGTCCGGTGCGCGGAAACGGCAAGATTATTCAAGAGCTCGAATCAATCTTTGGTGGCGCAGGATGGAATGTCATCAAGGTTGTGTGGGGCCGCGGTTGGGATCCACTTCTTGCACAAGATCGCGAAGGTGCGCTCGTTAACATCATGAATACAACTCTTGATGGCGATTACCAGACATTTAAGGCTGAAAACGGCGCCTTTGTTCGCGAACACTTCTTCGCTCGCGATCCACGTACTGCTGCAATGGTTGCTAATTGGTCAGATGATCAAATTTGGAACCTCAAGCGCGGCGGCCACGATTATCGTAAGTTGTTTGCAGCCTATACAGCAGCAACAGAGAAGAATGGTCGCCCAACAGTTATCTTGGCAAAGACCGTCAAGGGATGGACTCTTGGTTCGCACTTTGAAGGTCGTAACTCAACGCACCAGATGAAGAAGATGTCTCTTGAAGACATCATCGAATTCCGCGACCGTCTTGAGATTCCTTTGGCTGATGACAAGCTCGATAAGTACACACCTGCATACTTCAAGCCAGCTGCAGATTCACCTGAAATGAAGTACCTCGAAGACCGTCGTCGCGAACTCGGTGGCACTATTCCTCGTCGTCGCCCAATTTCACGTCCGCTGGCACAACCAGCAGATGATGCTTACGAATCAGTGCGCCGTGGATCAGGTACTCAAGAAATTGCAACCACCATGGCATTTGTTCGCATGCTGAAGGATTTAGTGAAGGATCCAGGACTAGGCCACCGTTTGGTGCCAATCATTCCTGATGAGGCGCGTACCTTCGGTATGGATTCACTCTTCCCAACGCTCAAGATTTACTCACCACATGGTCAGCAATACCTTGCGGTAGACCGTGAATTGATGTTGTCCTACAAGGAATCAACATCGGGTGTCATTCTTCACGAAGGTATCAATGAAGCAGGATCCGTTGCATCCTTTACTGCAGTGGGCTCTTCATACTCAACACATGATGAACCGATGATTCCTATCTACATCTTCTACTCAATGTTCGGCTTCCAGCGCACAGGTGATGCCTTCTGGGCAGCAGCTGACCAGTTGGTTCGCGGCTTCGTTATGGGAGCAACTGCTGGACGCACAACGCTCAACGGTGAAGGCCTACAGCATGAAGATGGCCATTCACACTTGTTGGCAGCCACCAACCCTGCAGTTGTTGCCTATGACCCAGCCTTTGCTTACGAAGTAGGACATATCTTTAAAGATGGTCTTCGTCGTATGTACGGAGAAAATAGCGAGAACATCTTCTACTACCTCACTATTTACAACGAGCCATATGTTCAGCCTGCAGAACCAGAGAACTTAGATCTCGATGGTCTGCTCAAGGGAATTTATCTCTACTCACCTGCTGCCAAGCAGCGTAAGAAGAATGCGCAGATTCTGGCTTCTGGCGTCGGAGTTAACTGGGCTGTTAAGGCGCAGAAGTTGCTTGCAGAAGATTGGGGCGTTGCTGCCGCTGTCTGGTCTGTGACTTCATGGAATGAACTTCGTCGCGATGGTCTTGCTGTCGATCGCCACAACATGCTCAATCCAAAAGATAAGAAGACTGCCTACGTTTACGACAAGCTCAAGGGTACAGAGGGTCCAGTCGTTGCTGTCTCTGACTTTATGCGCGCAGTTCAAGATCAAATCTCTCCATGGGTTCCAAATCAATTCCACTCATTGGGTACAGATGGATTTGGACTTTCAGATACTCGTGGCGCACTTCGTCGCCACTTCAAGGTCGATGCTGAATCAATCGTTGTAGCAACTTTGGCAGAGCTAGCAAAGGCTGGCGAAGTGAAGGAAGCAGTAGTCCAAGAAGCTATTGATAAGTACCGTATTTTCGATGTACGTTCAGCAGATGCTGGAAATACCGAAGGTTCAGGTTGATTAATCGAATTCCCGTCACCGACATCTCCCCTGTAGTTCTCTTCGGGGGAGATTTCGTTCCTGTAAAGGCAATCGCCGGTGAAGTAATTCCAGTCAGTGCAACCATATTCCGTGAAGGCCACGACGCTCTTGGCGCCGATGTAGTTCTCTATGACAACGTAAAGAAAGAGATCTCCCGCGCAGTGATGCACGAGAAATGGCACGGCGGAGATGTTTATGAAGGTGCGGTAACTATTCCGGCGCGAGGAGATTTCACCTTCACAATCGATTCTTACGATCATCCCTTTGCTACTTGGCTACATGATGCAGAGATAAAGATTCCAGCCGATATTGATGCTGAACTTATGTGCGCAATGGGCAAGAAGATATTTGAAGAGAAGTTAAGTCAAGATCCATCAGCTAAGGCTCTACTTTCACCTGCCATCAAAGCTCTCGGTGATTCCACGCTCTCTGCCATGAATCGTTTCTCGCAGACTTCAACGGAAGTCATTCGCTCATACTTCGCGGCCAACCCCCTACGCAGACTTGTTACTTCAACGGAACACTTCCCTATTCGCGCAGATCATGAACGAGCGCTGGTTGGGTCTTGGTATGAGTTCTTTCCACGTAGCGAAGGTGCAAAAGTTGGCGCAGATGGCGCAGTAATTTCTGGCACCTTTAAGACTGCAGAGCTCCGTCTACCTGCAGTTGCGGCTATGGGCTTCGATATCTTGTATCTGCCTCCTGTGCATCCAATCGGTACAAATTTTCGCAAGGGTAAGAACAACACCCTGACGCCATCGGCCACAGATCCTGGAGTTCCTTGGGCGATTGGAAATAAAGAAGGTGGCCACGATGCCATCAATCCAGAGCTGGGAACCCTCGCTGACTTTGAAAGCTTTGTGAAGAGTGCAAAGAAGAACGGCCTTGAAGTAGCGATGGACTTTGCCCTGCAGGCATCTCCTGATCATCCGTGGGTGAAAGAGCACCCTGAATTCTTCACAACTCGTGCTGATGGTTCAATTGCATACGCTGAGAATCCACCTAAGAAGTATCAAGATATCTATCCCATTAACTTCGATAATGACTACGACGCAATCCTCAAAGAGTCACTTCGCATCTTACGTTTCTGGATCTCTCAAGGAATCTCAATCTTCCGCGTAGATAATCCACATACCAAGCCAGTGCATTTCTGGGCTGATGTCATGAAGACCATTCGCCTTGAGCATCCAGATGTCATCTTCTTAGCTGAAGCCTTTACTAAGCCAGCCATGATGCATGCGCTTGGCAAAGCTGGATTTCATCAGTCCTATACATATTTCACCTGGCGCACTAGCAAGCAAGAGCTCACTGAATATGCCACCGAAGTTTCGCAACAGACCAGCGCCTTCTTTAGACCTAACTTCTGGGTTAATACTCCAGATATCTTGCCTTTCCATCTGCAATCAGGAAATCCTGCCATCTTTGCAATTCGCGCAGCCCTCGCCGCCACGTTAAGCCCATCATGGGGAATGTATGCAGGCTATGAACTCTATGAACACCGTCGCTTTAAAGAGGGCGGCGAGGAATATATCGACTCTGAAAAGTATGAGATTAAAGTGCGTGATTGGGAAGGTGCAACCAAGAAGAAGCTGACCTTGGCTCCATTTGTCACTCAACTCAATGCCATCCGCAAGAAGAATGTGGCGCTGCAGCGCCTTCGCAACTTACGTTTTCATACAACTGATAACGATGCCATCCTCGCTTATTCCAAGCGCGAAGGAGATAACCTAATTTTAGTTGTCATCAATCTTGACCCAACTTTTGCACAAGAAACTGTCGTGCACTGGAATATGGCAGAACTTGGACTGCAAATAGATAACTTTGCGGTAACGGATTTGATTGATGGCGCTAAATATGACTGGTCTGCGCACACATATGTCCGACTAGATCCAACAAGGTTGTCTGGGAAAGTCGTTCACATTGCGCAGGTAAAGCTTTAAGATTGCACATGTCTTTCTTCTCCCGCCTCTTTAGCGGCGCAAAGCCCGGCGGAGAAAATACCTTTATTGGCCATGGTAGTTATCTCAATCCCTATTCAACTTTAGGCGAACTCGATTTTCATCTCATCTCTGAGGGTCGCCACGAAAGACTCTGGGAAGTACTGGGTGCTCATGTAAAGCGCGAAAGCGATGGCGCTCTTATCGGCACTGCATTCTCGGTTTGGGCACCTAACGCTCAAGCAGTCAGCCTTGTTGGTGATCATAATTTCTGGGATCGCAATACCCATCCGATGGTGCGCGCTGGATCTACCGGAATCTGGGAAATATTCATTGCTGATGTTGGACCAAATACTTGTTACAAGTTTGCTATCTGCACTAGCAGCGGCACGTGGGTCGATCACGCAGATCCGATGGCACGTGCAACCGAACATCCACCGCGTACCGCATCTGTTGTTACTGAAAGTAGCTACACCTGGAGCGATACCGAGTGGATGAATAAGCGCGCGCAGTATCAACCATGGCGCTCCCCTGTCTCGGTCTATGAAGTTCATGCTGGTTCTTGGCGTCCTGGGCTTTCTTATATTCAGATGGCGCAAGAGTTAGTTGCATACGTGCAGGAACAGAACTTCACACACGTGGAATTTCTGCCGATCACCGAACATCCATATTCACCATCTTGGGGATACCAAGTCACCTCTTTCTTTGCACCTACTTCACGCTTTGGTTCACCTGATGAATTTAGATTCCTCGTTGACGCGCTCCACCAAGCAGGCATTGGCGTCATCCTTGATTGGGTGCCAGCTCACTTTCCTAAAGATGAATGGGCGCTAGCTAATTTCGATGGCACAGCTCTCTACGAGCATGCCGATCCACGTCTGGGTGAACACCCCGACTGGGGCACGCTCATCTTTAACTTTGGTCGTAATGAAGTACGTAACTTCCTGGTTGCTAGCGCTCTCTACTGGTTGGAGGAGTTCCATATCGATGGTCTGCGCGTGGATGCCGTGGCATCAATGCTCTACCTCGATTATTCACGTAAAGAGGGTGAATGGCTGCCTAATAAGTTGGGTGGACGTGAAAACCTCGAGGCAGTTCAACTACTGCAAGAAGCTACATCTACCGCATACAAGCACTACCCCGGCATCATGATGATCGCTGAAGAATCAACTGCGTGGGGTGGGGTCACAAAAGATACCTCTGGTGGCGGCCTTGGCTTCGGCTTTAAGTGGAATATGGGTTGGATGCACGACACCCTTGAATACCTGCAACACGAGCCAATCCATCGCGTTTACCACCACAACGAAATCACATTCTCAATTCTCTATGCCTGGTCTGAAAACTTCATGCTTCCACTTTCTCATGATGAAGTTGTGCACGGTAAAGGATCGCTGGTCAATAAGTTCCCAGGCGATCGCTGGCAGAAACTTGCAACGCTTCGCGCGCTCTATGGCTTTATGTGGGCTCACCCTGGAAAGAAGTTGCTCTTCATGGGGCAAGAGTTTGCACAAAATGATGAGTGGAGCCAGGAAGCTGGCTTGCAGTGGCATCTGACTGAGTTTGCAGAGCACCAAGGCGTGCAGAAAGTTGTCAGCGATATCAACGCCAACTACAAGCGCATTCCAGCCTTATGGGAGAAAGATATCGTTGCAGATGGTTTCCAATGGATTATTGGCGATGATGGCGCCGGAAATACTCTGGCCTTTACCCGTTGGTCAGATAAGGGAATTCCACTGGTTGCAGTAACAAACTTTTCACCTGTCCCCCACGAGCAATATCAACTCAGGCTACCTGTGTCAGGCATCTGGCATGAGGCGCTTAACACCGATGATCTGAAATATGGCGGCAGTGGTGTAACAAATAAGGACTTTACCGTGGATGTAGATACCAACCTCTACGCCACGGTGCGCATTCCGCCGCTTGCTACAGTCTGGTTTGAAAGAGTTTAACTCTTAGCTTGCGAATCATCTTTTAGCGTATTTGCAAAGAATATAACTGATAACAACATGGCAGTTGGAATCATCATCGCCAACGCAATTGATCCTGTGAGCTGAATAGTCCAAGCGACAATCCACTTAATGACAAATGTTAGAACGTTATTTACTACGCCAAATTGGCCCACAACAATTGCGCTAGGCAAACTTGAACGGCGAGTTGCAGCTCTAAAGAAGGCAGGTGCAACAAAGGATGAACCGAGCCCGCCAAGTGCAAAGCCCAGAATGAAGAGCCAATAAGACCACCATTTCATCTCTGTCGGCAGATGCGTGGCGACGATAATGCAAGATCCAAATCCAGCAGCGCCCAAAACAGCTGCGCGCTTTGCCCAAGACTCAAGTGGGGCATATGGCAAGAGTTTATGAAATAAGAGTCGACCGAAGATCATCGTGGCAGTAAAGACAATGTAAGGCACTGTGCTTGCACCGGCTGATACTTCAAGACGGTCCTTGGTAAAAATTGCTCCCCAGTCACCAACTGCAAATTCCAGATAGACCGCACATGCCCAGCCCAGACTTACTGGCCAATCGATGCGAAAGGAGGTGAAGACTTGCTTAATTGAATAATCAGTTTCGACATCTGTATTTGCATTGAGGAGTACTGGGTGAAGGGAGAGAACAATTGCGAGCATGGCAACTGTCAGAATTATGGAGAGCACCGTCACGTGAGTAGCGAGGCTTACTCTATCTACCAAGAGACCTGAAGTGATTGCTGTAACAAGTGCACCGGAGCTCCAATATCCAGCGCTACTAATCATGATGTTTTTGCCACTGCGATCGTCGAAGTGGAATACCTGACTAGTAAGACCCACATGAATTGAAGTGATGCCGAATCCAAAGGCGATACTAAAGATTAAGAATGGGATGGTAGAACTTAAGTGAACTAAGGCAATGAGCGATGCAAAGAGAACTACGATTGAAACGACAATTACCTTCTTGGCGCCAATTCGATGAGTGATATGGCCAGCTACAAGTAATCCGAAGAATGCTCCGATAGACCCGGTACTCATCAACGAGCCAAAAGCGCCATTTTCTAGCCCTAAATTCTCACGTACCTCAGGAAAACGTGGGACCCAAGCCATGATGCCAAAGCCAAAGAGAAAGAAGAGTAGATGGATCAGCTTCTGTTCGCGGCCATGGCCAATATCTATTTGTGACATCGCTTAGAAGAGAGCGTTCGCTAGTTGAGCACGAGCTTTGATGACAAGCGGATCGGCAGGATCTACCAAGGTAAAGAGTTCTAAGAGATGATTCTTTACGCGATTCTGTTCATCTCCGACAAGAACCACAAGCAAGCGAAGCAACCTGTCGAAGGCGGAATCTAAGTAGCCACTCATGACTTCGATATCAGCACATTGCAGTTGTAGATCAATATCTTCTGGGCGCTCGATTGCCTCTTCCATAATCTTTGCGCCATCAAGATCGATAGTGCGAATAAGTAATTGCACTTGGGCAAGGCCTAACTTGGCATATTGATCATTTGGCTTACGTGCAACCAAGCGCTTATAGGCAGCCTCTGCAGTTGGGTAGTCGCCTTGATCAAGTGCTGCCAGCGCCTCTTCTTCTTCCGGTTCTGCTTGCTCAACTGGCTCTTCGCCAATTCCTTGTTGCGCAGCAAGTGACAAAATCTTGGCAATTACTTCTCGCAGTTGTGCTTCGGTCAGAGGTTGTTCAAGGAAGGGAATGGCCTTGCCACCGATAAAGACGATTCCAAATGGGATTGTTCGTACTTGCAGCGCCTGCGCTACAGGTGCTTGTTCTTCAACGTTCACGTGGGCCAATACCCACTTACCTTTATCTTCGCTCTCAATCGTTCCGAGCGCGCGCAGCATCGTGACTGAATCTGCAGAGCGTGGGCTCCAGCAGAGAATAACTACAGGTTTTCCTTCAGATAAAGGAAGAACTTCTGTCTGCAAATTTTGTGGAGTGATTTCAAGGCCTGGCATCGGAGTCGATGTATCAGCAGGCGGCTTTCCAAGTGAACTTAAATCAACGGCTTGTGAGAAGTTTGGCGGTAGCGTCATATTGATGTCCTCACTGCTGAATCATGCCATCTTTACGTACATCTACGCCAGAATCGCGGCGATAGGGCAATACTTCCGCAACATAGGATTTAGCAGCAAATTCAAGGCCTACATCATGGCCTGCCTTCTCACTTAAGTACCAGCGATGCTCAAGCACCTCATGGAAAAATTGAGCAAGTTCAATTCTGCCCTCTAGTTCGGATGGAATTTGATTGACAGTTGGTCGGAATACTTCATCGAGCCAACGTTTTGCAGATTCTGCAATCGGTGGCTTCGGTGCTTTCTCGCGGCCGCGATAACGATCAAAGGATGCCAGTAAGCGCTTTGCTTGTAACTCTTCTGTATCTAACCCCATCAATTCACGAAGTCTGTTCTTGTGATATCCAGCTGCTACAAGTTTTGGTTGGAAGATTAGTTTTTCTGCGCCATCACTTTCTTGCACAACGACTGAAACTTCTTCAACTGCAAAGCCAAGGTCGTGCAGTTGGCGCATAGCGCGCTCGACAGCATGGCGATCCTTAGGGTCAAGCACTTGTCTATCTTTGAGTGCTCCCCACAGACGGTGATATCTCTTAATCAACGCCGAACTTGCACGAATCGGATCGAGGCCTGGGTAGAGAACTCCTGATAGCTGTAGATCTTCTAGTTCAGCTGCAACGTTAAAGTGTGCGATCTCTAAATCGTGTTCGCGCTGACCATCACTGAGCGATTTCTGAAACTCTCCAGTTTCAGCATCTACAAGATAGGCGGCATAGCCTTCGGCATCACGACGAAAGAGAGTGTTGGAAAGTGAACAGTCTCCCCACCAGAAACCAAGCAGGTGAAGGCGAACCAGCAACAAGGCCAGCGCATTGGCCATCAACGTAACATCTTCAGCGGTAACGGTCTTATCGCTCAGGACAACGCGATAAGGAAGTGAGTACGGAAGGAAGCGGGTAACAAGTGCGCAGGGAAGCTCTTCGCCACCATTATTTGTGCGACCCTCAATAACAGCGATGGATTGCACATTTGGAGCATCTAGGTGGGTCAGCTCTCGCAGAATTTTGTACTCGCGATTGGCGAATTCGGAAACTGTTTCCTTGACTGCATAGACCTCTGAGTCAGGATCATCGGTAGAGCGGACCAAGCGCACGATGTGGCGGGAGATACCGCGCTTTTCGGCCAAGAGCGGATCCTCAGGCCATTCCTCAAGTGAGACGTTCCAGGGTAGGCCGGTGACAGCTGCGATTTCCTCACCGAGTCCTGTAATCCGTAGCGCCATAGGTCATATTCTCTCGTACGCTTTACAATAAATCATGGCCATTTCAGACCGCATCAAGAAAAAAACAAAGGAATCCGTCACAGTCTCTGATTTTGGGGCTGCAGGTGCTCCAATCGACCGCGGTAACCCCTTTTACTTTGGATTTGTTGCAACAATCGGTGCTTTAACAGCTTTTGTATTAATGCGCGCACTCGCTAGCGCAAGTCAGGTATTTGTCTTAATTCTTGTTGCACTCTTCTTAGCAACCGGTCTTAATCCAGCTGTCGAAGCGATTCGTCGCCGTGGTCTTTCACGTACTGGTGCGGTCACAATTATCTTCTCTGGCGTTTTATTTATGGTCATTCTCTTCGGTGCACTTGTTGTTCCACCTCTTGTTACACAAGGGACAGAGCTCATTGAAAGCGCCCCAGCGCTTCTTGATAACCTAAAAAACAATGCGACTATCGCATCTATCAATGATCAATATGGAATCATCGATACGCTTCAGAAGAAGTTAAATTCTGTAACATCAGATGGAACGTTGTTAATTACAGCATTTGGTGGAGTCATCGGTGTCGGCAAGAGCGTCCTATCTGGAACATTTACCGCGCTCACCATCTTGGTCTTAACGCTCTACTTCATTACATCGCTGCCACAGGCGACTGAGCTTGGCTTGAAGTTAGTACCAGCGAGCCGCAGACCACGGGTTGCATCCCTTACCGAAGCCATCATCGCTCGAGTCGGCGCCTTTGTTGGCAGCCAGATTCTGATCTCATTTCTAGCTGCGCTCTTCATGACCCTCTTCGGGTTGGCGCTAGGACTGCCATCACCTATCGCAATCGGCATCATCATCTTTGTCTGTGGCTTAGTTCCGCTGATTGGCCACTTCATCGGAGCTGCAATCTTTACCTTGATTGCGCTGACTGAAACTGTTGCAATAGGTGTCATCGCATTTGTTGGTTATGTAGTTTATGTACAGATTGAAAATTACCTGCTGACTCCTAAGGTCATGAAGCGTAATCTCAATGTACCGGGCGCAGTCACAATTGTTTCGGCGCTGATTGGAACTTCACTCTTAGGTCTTGTCGGAGGGTTACTGGCAGTACCAGTAGCCGCATCAATTATTTTGATTCTTGAAGAAGTTGTCTTTCCGCGCTCAGAACGTTCTTAAATTTCAGTAGGAAGCGGCAGCCTTGCCGGCGCAACAATCTGAGTAATCTCAGTTAAGACGCGATGCACCATCGGTTCTCCAACCCAGAGGTGCTTAGCGCCCGCAACTGGAATCAACTTAATCTGTGGAATTACTGCAAAGCGCTCTGCTGCTTGATCTGGTTTGAGGTAATCATCATGCTCGGGAATCAACGCCGTGATTGGTCTGCCGTCCTGTGCCCAAAATTCCAGATCGCCATCGACGATATCAAGCAGCGTTGGGCTTAAGAGAATCAGGCCCTTAATGCGTGGATCGCGCGCATGGCTGATTGCAATACTTGTTCCAAAGGACCAACCAACAACCCATAGCTCTTTCAGTTGTAAGACATCGAAGCAGTAACGCAGCATCGCTTCAACATCATATTTTTCTGCGCGACCATTGTCATAGGTGCCGGTACTTGTTCCTGCTTCACTCGTTGTGCCACGTGTATTAAAGCGAACAACAGTTATGCCGGCAATTGCAGGAAGGCGGTTTGCAGCCTTCTTATAGATATGGCTATCCATCATTCCCCCACCCGTGGGATTGGGATGGCAACAAAGAATGGCTGCAGTTGGGTTATCAAGTGGGGCGCTGACTTCAGCGATGAGAGTCTGACCATCTTCGGTAGTAACCGTAAATGGCGTGCGTAAAGCAGGAAGCACGGTGCTGGGGCGGATTGGTTCCGACATAGTTGCAGTCTAGTCTTTGCCTATGAGCCTCTCCAAAGCGCAGACATTTGATTCGCTCAACCCTGTGACCGATGAAGTTATTGCATCGCACCCCATCACAGATGAAGCAGAAGTGCGTGCAGCAGTTGCCACAGCGCGCGCCGCATCAGTTCAATGGCGAGAAATCGGATTTAGCGGACGTAAGAAGGTGCTGCTTAAGTGGAGCACCTACCTCATGCAAAATGTCGATGAGTTAGCTGAACTCGTCTCACTTGAAACTGGAAAACCCACAAGTGATGCCAAGTTAGAGGCAGCACTTGCTGCAGGCCATATTGCATGGGCTGCTCGCCATGCAGAGTCAGTAATGCGTACTTCCTATCGCTCTCCCGGTCTATTGATGGCAAATATGTCAGCAACTGTTGAACGATCTCCCGTTGGAGTTGTCGGCGTGATTGGCCCTTGGAATTATCCAGTCTTTACTCCTCTTGGATCTATCGCTTATGCACTCGCTGCCGGAAATACCGTCGTCTTTAAACCAAGTGAATACACACCAGGGGTCGGCCAATACTTGGCACGCACATTTGTCGATGCGACTTTATTTGCAGATGTCTTCATATGTGTTACAGGCCTTGGTGAAACTGGAAAATTCCTCTGCGAAAGCGGCGTTGATAAGTTGGCTTTTACTGGTTCAACTCGAACAGCAAAGATTGTTGCAGCGACCTGTGCAGCACACATGACTCCAGTAGTTCTTGAATGTGGTGGAAAAGATCCAGTAATCGTGGCCCACGATGCCGATATCGCGCGCGCCGCAGATGCCACCGTCTGGTCTGCCTTTTCCAATGCTGGTCAGACATGTATCGGCGCTGAACGCGTATATGTCGATGAGCGAGTAGCCGATAAATTTATCGAGAAAGTTCTTGAGATTGCCAAGACTATTAAGCCAGGTGCTCCCGGCGTGGGGAAGTACGGCCCAACCACAATGCCGAAGCAGATTCCCATTATCCAGAGCCATATTGATGATGCCATCGCCCGTGGCGCCACAGTTTTAATGGGTGGAACAAATTCAGTAAAAGCTCCCTTTGTTGAACCAGTGATCTTCTGCGATGTTCCAGAAGATTCGATTGCCATGACTGAAGAGACCTTCGGTCCAACTATTGCAATCAACCGCGTGAAATCAATGGCTGAAGCGATCAAACTATCGAATGACACTCGCTACGGGCTAGGTGCATCAGTCTGGTCTAAGCGACGCGGTAAGCAGATTGCATCGCAGCTACATACAGGAATGGTGGCAATCAATTCCACTATCTCTTTTGCCGCCGTTGACTCAGTACCTTTTGGCGGCGTGAAAGATAGTGGTTACGGAAGAATTCATGGGCCAGAAGGCTTGCTTGAATTTACCTATCCTCGCACTGTTGTGCGTGCTCGCTTCCAACTACCAATTGCATTTACAAGTTTTAGCAGAACTGCAGGAAGCGATAAGTTAATTGTTGCAGTGACGAAGTTTCTTAAGGGTCGTTTTAGTTAATTTCTTGTATTAACTTTTAGTAGCGAGGCGCGTTGCGAGTACGTTCAGTGCGAGGGCCTCGGTTATTGCGTTTAGTCCAACAGGCGTTATGCCAGTGCCGACGGTTATCTTCGTCACCATCGAGCCATGCAACAGTGTGAGGTGTTGCCATAGGAATTAACTGATCGCATCCAGGGCAACGATAAGGTTTATTTGCGGCTGACCCTGTTAACTTTCTTACAATCCATAAGCCATTCTCATCTTCTTCAAAACTTTGATTGGAAGGATTGAGCGGGCGATCTTCATCGGTATTTTTAGGCCTGCGATTTTTGGGATAATTCTTACGCGGGCTCATTGGACCATTTTCTCGCACTTTTACCCAGTCAATGGCAAGATAGCCATATGAGCACAGTCATAAGCGTCGCCGGCTTGAAGAAGAGCTATGGCGCGAATCAGGCGGTCAACGGGGTCGACCTGCAGATATCTCAAGGTGAAATCTTTGCGCTCCTCGGGCCCAATGGGGCCGGCAAAACCACCACCGTAGAGATCCTCGAAGGCTTTCGCGATCGAGATTCAGGTGACGTTAAGGTCTTAGGTTTTGACCCAACGACTAAGGGGTCTGCGGCGCAAGCATGGCGCGATCGCATCGGCATCGTTCTGCAATCAACTCAAGATGCTGGCGATCTGACTGTCTATGAATCAGTCTCTCACTTTGCCAAGTACTACAAAAATCCTAAAGACCCACGTGCAGTTATTGATCTTGTTGGATTAGGCGAAAAAGTTGATGCGTTGGGTCGTACCTTGTCAGGCGGACAACGTCGCAGACTCGATGTCGCTCTCGGCATAATCGGTAGCCCAGAGGTAATTTTTCTTGATGAACCGACAACTGGTTTTGACCCAGAAGCTCGTCGCGCTTTCTGGTCACTCATCCGTAACTTGCGCGATGAAGGCGCCACAATTTTGCTGACCACTCACTACCTCGATGAAGCAGAAGCTCTCGCTGATCGAGTCGCTGTCATTAACCATGGACAGATTATTGAAGTCTCCACACCCGAACTTCTTGGCGGGCGAGCTACCTCTCTTGCCACAGTCTCTTGGCGCGAAGATGGAATTACAAAATCTGAGAAGAGCGAGAACCCAACTGCCTTTGTTTCACAACTATCTTCTCGATTTAGCGGAGAAGTTCCCGAGCTCAGCGTCAAGCGCGCATCGTTAGAAGATATCTATCTTGAGATGATTGGAGGCGCCAATGAGTAAACCAACTGCGCTCTCAATCGGTATTCAACGTGGTGGCCTCGAGATTAGACAATTTATGCGCCAACGTGAATCTGTTGTCTTCACAATGCTCTTTCCGCTTATTCTCTTGGCAATCTTTGGATCTGTCTTTTCAAATCAGATTGCTGAAGGGGTAACTTTTAGCCAGTACTTCGTCGCTGGCATGATTGCTTCCGGGCTGGTGAATACCGGCTTCCAACAATTAGCCATCATGATTCCCATGGAGCGCGACTTCGGAACGTTAAAACGCTTACGTGGTACTCCTATGCCGGCCAGCAGCTACTTCATCGGTAAATCCATCTTGGTCACGTTAAGCATGCTGGTTCAAGTCTTCTTATTGCTAGCCGCAGGCGTTGCCTTCTTCGGCGTTAATCTGCCAACGAGCGCTGATAAGTGGCTCATTCTCTTCGCTCTCCTTGTCATCGGCAGTGCCTGCTCAACAATTCTCGGTATTGCTTTCTCAAATGTTCCAAAGACTGGCCGTGGTGCATCTGCAGTTGTCTCACCTGTTGTCATTGTGTTGCAGTTCTTTAGTGGCGTCTTCTTTATCTTTACCGATCTGCCGCAGTGGATGCAGCAAGTTGCCGCAATCTTTCCTTTGAAATGGATGACGCAAGGTGCACGTTCGGTCTTCTTGCCGGATTCTTTTGCTACACAGGAAGTTGCAGGTTCTTGGGAGACTGGCCGTACCTTTGCCATTATCGGCGCCTGGTTGGTCGTAGGAATTATCTGGGCTATTCGTAGCTTTAAGTGGGAGCGCCAGTGAAGAGACTCGCTCTCTTCGTCTCGGTAGCCCTCATCGCTTCATCTAGTAGCGCACTTGCTGAAACAAAGAAACCTACGCCTACTCCGACTGTTAAGAGCACAGCAAAGGCAACGGCTAAACCAACTGTGAAGCCGACTGCTAAACCAACCGTAAAGCCAACGGCTAAGGCAACGGCTAAGCCCACCGCTAAACCCACTGTGAGCGCATCACCTACAGCAACGACTACCGCCAAGGCGACTGTTAAACCTAAGCCAAAACCAAAACCGAAGAAGACCGCGCGCAAAACCCAATCACCACCACCACAGTGGCCACCTGCTGGCTTTGCTTCCGAATCTGGTGTCTATGCCAAGGTGCCGAGCAAAGATGAATTAGTTGGAATACTTTCGCCAGAAAATAGTCGCCTGGCTCCGAAGGTGATGGACTGTTTGAAGTTTGTCTGTGGCGCAGTCCTCGTTGCATCTGAACCTGGATGTCGTTGGTGGGAAGTTAATTCACGAGTTTATGGCCAAGATAAGAGCGTCATTGGCTCACTTCAGACTATCTCTGGAGCATCAAAACCAAAACAAATTAAGACCATTCTCTTGATCTCACCCGAACCATTGGAATCTCTGGAGTACATCACCGGAATCGAAGTGGTCTGCCATCAAGAAGAGAAGCCTTCTGGTTATCCATCCGTGACCTTCACAAAGGCGCAGAGCTAATGCTGGGTGGCACCAACAACTACCTCTTCTTTATGAGCTTGGCCGGTTTTCCTGTTGTTCTCTTTCTCATCCTGATTCTCAAGTGGGCAACTAAGCCAGGTAAATCTCTGATTGCTCGTCGAGCAGTGCAGGGCGGCGAAGGTGATTATGGATCTCTAGTGGCAGTAGCCAGCCCAAGTAATCATATTGAAGGCGAAATGCTGCGACAGAAGTTACTAGCGGTAAAAATTAGAGCAACGCTGACGCAAACCAATGATGGTCCTCGCATCTTTGTCTTTCCTGAAGAAGAGAGCGCAGCTCGCGCACATCTCAAGAGTTTCTCTTAGCGGTTAGCTCCAGGAACCCACAACTGATCGCCGATGCCCTTATTGGCATGGCGAGCAAGTACAAAGAGTAGGTCAGAGCAGCGGTTGAGATACTTTGCAGTTAAAGGATTAACTCCCCCACCAAATGCGTGGATAGCAGCCCAGGTGCGACGCTCTGCGCGACGTACAACAGTGCGAGCAACATGTAAGTGAGCTGCTGCAGGTGTTCCTGAAGGAAGCACAAATGAACGGAGCGCTTCTAAATCTTTGTTGTAGTGATCTATCTGAGCTTCTAGGTATGTTACCTGAGATTCCAAGACGCGAAGTGGTTCAAATGCTGGTGCATCTACGACCGGTGTACATAGATCTGCGCCCACATCGAAGAGATCATTTTGAATGCGCACCAAAAGAGCGCGGACATCATCGGCTAGCTCATCTGTTGCCAAGACAACTCCGATGGTGGAGTTTGCTTCATCAACTGTTGCATACGCTTCAAGACGAGGATCGTTCTTTGAGGTGCGGCTCATATCTCCGAGAGAGGTAGTGCCGTCATCGCCTGTCTTAGTGTAAATACGCGTTAAATTAACCATGTCCGTAGCCTATAAGTAGTATTCGGATATGGCATCATCGAAAGCGGCAGAGCTAGACCGCTTCAGAATCACCGGAGGGTGCCGCCTCCAAGGCGAAGTCAGCGTTACTGGGGCAAAGAATTCAGTCCTTAAGTTAATGGCTGCATCCCTGCTTGCAGTCGGTACAACGACTATTCGTAACGTTCCGGATATCGCTGATGTGGACATCATGGCCGACCTTCTTACGCGCCTTGGTTGCACTGTCAAGCACGAAGGCGCTGTCGTCACGATCGACGTTCCTGCGGCTCCCCTGCACCGCGCTGATTACGATCTGGTTCGCAAGATGCGCGCATCAATTAACGTACTTGGCCCACTCGTTGCTCGTGTTGGAAAAGCAGAAGTCGCGCTCCCTGGTGGAGATGCCATCGGTTCACGTGGATTAGATTTTCATATTAAGGGCTTGGAATCCCTCGGTGCTAAAGCACATGTCGAACATGGATATGTCATCGCCGAAGCGCCAAAGGGACTTACCGGAACTTCTATTGAACTTGATTTCCCATCGGTAGGTGCAACTGAAAACTTGATGACTGCCGCAGTTCTTGCCAAGGGAACAACTGTTATCGATAACGCAGCGCGCGAACCTGACTTAGTAGATCTTGGTGAATTCCTTATTGGAATGGGCGCAAAGATTGAAGGGCTCGGAACTCCTACAATCACCATTTACGGCGTGAAGGAACTTTATCCAACCGATCACACAACAGTTACTGACCGCATCATCGCTGGTACTTGGGCATTTGCAGCCGCCATGACACAAGGTGATATCACCATCCATGGTGGACGCGCAGATCACATGGAGGTAATGCTTGAGAAGTTAACTTCGGCAGGTGCCATCATTACCGCTGTACATAACGGCATCCGCGTGCAGATGAACCAGCGCCCTAAGGCAATTGATGTTGCAACGCTTCCCTATCCAGGGTTTGCCACCGACTTACTTCCCTTCATCATCGGTATGAATGCAATCGCTGAAGGCCATTCAATTGTTACTGAAAATGTCTTTGAATCACGCTTTATGTTCGTCAATGAACTGATGCGCTTAGGCGCTCAAATCACTGTAGATGGCCACCACGCCTCTATCGACGGTATTCCGCAGTTATCTGGCGCCCCAGTTGAGGCGACTGATATCCGTGCCGGTGCTGGTCTTGTATTGGCTGCGCTGGTATCTGACGGAGAAACTACAGTCGATGGCGCATTCCATATTGATCGTGGTTATCCGAATTTCGCCGAGCAGTTGGTACGCCTCGGAGCAAAGGTAGTTAGAGAATAATTCTGGGGTAAATTGAAATAGAGCTGAGGCAATTAGCCCCAGCTCTATTTCACTCGATGCTTTTTACGCGCCTATTGCCATAAATTGGAAGTACCAAAGTGCGATGACTCCAACTGCTGTGATCGCCATGAAAATCTGAGGGGGTGCTTGGCGAGCATTTCGATTCCATTGAGAATCTTCGTTCTTTGGAATGTCCTTAACATATGCTGCGATATCCCCAAAGACTCCCATTGCAAACACTAAGAAGAATGCCTCGATAATGCTCACGATGATTTTCCAGCTAGTTTGGCCATCAGAAGAAAGTTCTGCAAATGCGGTAATTGCGAAAATGCCTACATTGGAAAAAAGTCCAATGAGCATGACCATTGACGCCTGGCCTGCTGCAATTTCGTAACGCTTCTCATTGATTTCACGTAGGTCCATAGTCTTGCCTATCTGGGAAGAACCAATTTGGTTGAACGCAAAGTACTCCGGCAGATACTGACTCTCAAGCACCTATGAATGAATTTGAGGTGAATTGCCAAATCAGAAGTGTCCGATTTGGCTATTTATCCGTTTAGCCTACAGATTCAGTAAGAATTGAAACGCGGTCGTTAGAGACTGATAAGAAGCCTCCACTGACGTTAAATTCCTTAATAGATCCATCAGAGCTTTTAATGCTGACGGCTCCATCGACTAGTACGCCAAACAAAGGTGTGTGGCCCGGAAGAACTCCAAGCTCACCTTCTGTGGTGCGAGCCGAGACAAAAGTTGCCTCGCCTGTCCACACCTGTTGTGTTGGCGATACTAGTGCGACGTGAAGTGCCATGGTTTAGTTCTTAGCCAATTCTGCGGCCTTGCGCTCGACATCGTCGAGGCCACCGCACATAAAGAATGCCTGTTCTGGAACATGGTCATACTTTCCATCAGCGAGTGCTTCAAAGGCTGAGATAGTTTCAGTGAGAGGAACAAAGGAACCATCAAGGCCAGTAAAGACCTTTGCTACGAAGGTGTTCTGTGACAAGAAGCGCTGAATACGACGTGCGCGACCTACGAGAACGCGGTCATCTTCTGACAATTCATCGATACCGAGAATTGCGATGATGTCCTGGAGATCCTTGTAGCGCTGCAAGATCTGCTTAATGCGGTTAGCAACACGGAAGTGGTGCTCGCCGATGTAGCGAGGATCGAGGATACGAGATGATGAATCGAGCGGATCCACAGCTGGGTAGATACCAAGCTCTGAAATCGGACGAGACAACACTGTTGTTGCATCCAAGTGGGCGAATGTTGTGTGTGGAG
The DNA here is from genome assembly GCA_965267875.1 of Candidatus Nanopelagicaceae bacterium. Lineage (GTDB taxonomy): Bacteria > Actinomycetota > Actinomycetes > Nanopelagicales > Nanopelagicaceae > Planktophila. The sequence goes on from OZ254157.1 coordinate 1,168,524, forward strand.
CTGGGTCGGTGATGTCATCTGCAGGAACGTAAATTGCCTGCATAGATGTAATCGAGTGACCACGTGTTGAAGTAATGCGCTCCTGAAGCTGACCCATTTCATCCGCAAGTGTTGGCTGGTAGCCCACTGCAGATGGCATACGGCCGAGAAGTGTTGATACTTCAGAACCTGCCTGAGTAAAGCGGAAGATATTATCGATGAAGAGGAGCACGTCCTGCTTTTGAACATCGCGGAAGTACTCAGCCATTGTGAGCGCTGAAAGAGCAACGCGTAGACGCGTGCCAGGTGGCTCATCCATCTGACCGAAGACCAAGGCGGTCTTATTGATAACGCCCGTCTCGGTCATTTCAAGGAACAAGTCGTTACCTTCACGAGTACGTTCTCCAACGCCGGCGAATACAGATACACCACCGAAGTTTTCAGCTACGCGATAAATCATTTCCTGGATAAGAACAGTCTTACCTACACCTGCACCACCGAAGAGACCGATCTTTCCACCCTTTACGTAAGGTGTAAGTAGGTCGATAACTTTGATACCTGTTTCGAACATTTCAGTCTTTGACTCGAGCTGATCGAATGCAGGTGCGTTACGGTGAATTGACCAACGCTCCTTGATATCAAGAGATGAAGTTGGAACGTCGAGGGATTCTCCGAGAGTGTTGAAGACGTGGCCCTTTGTGACGTCACCGACTGGAACAGAGATGGCTGAACCAGTGTCTGTTACTTCAGCACCGCGCACCATTCCATCCGTTGGTTGCATTGAGATTGCGCGCACGAGGTTGTCACCAATGTGCTGCGCTACTTCGAGGGTCAAGGTACGAGTAGTGCCACTCATGGTGGTCTCTACGTGAAGCGCGTTAAAGATCGAAGGCATTGAATCTGCGGGGAATTCAATATCCACCACCGGTCCAATAACTCGGGCTACGCGGCCTTTACCTGTTGCTGACATCATTCACTCCCTGCACTAGCTGAGGCCAACGCATCTGCGCCGCCAACAATTTCACTGATTTCCTGGGTAATTTCTGCTTGACGGGCAGCGTTCGCAAGTCGGGTGAGCGACTTGATTAACTCATCAGCATTGTCAGTTGCTGACTTCATAGCGCGACGACGAGCAGCATGCTCAGAGGCAGCTGATTGCAACATCGCGTTGAAGATTCGGGCTTCGATATAGCGAGGTAGCAGAGCGTTGAGAACGTCTGCTGGATTAGGTTCAAATTCATATTCTGGAAGGATTCCAGATACTGGCGCTTCATCAGATTCAACAACCTCAAGCGGAATCATGCGCTTTGCTGTTGCTTCTTGAGTAAGCATTGAACGGAACTTTGTGAAGATGATATGGATTTCATCGACTCCACCATCACCATCTGATCCATCAACGAAAGCTTTAAGGAGAGCTTCTGACACTTCCTTAGCATTTTCATATGTTGGATTATCTGAGAATCCTGTCCATGATGCAGCAATCGCACGATCACGGAACTTGTAGTAGTTATAAGCCTTGCGACCGACGAGGTAGCTGGCAACAGAGAGTCCGCGTTCCCGGAGAAGAGCGCCAAGCTGCTCGCCTTCCTTAATCGCATTAGTTGAGTAAGCACCAGCCATACCGCGGTCTGCAGTAATGATGAGTACTGCTGCGCGACGTGGGTTTGAACGAGGTGTAGTCAACGGGTGGACGACTGTTGAGTATGAGGCAACAGCAGATACCGCACGAGTTAACTCATTTGCATATGGGGTCGATGCAGATACGCGTTGTTGCGCCTTGACGATACGAGAGGCGGAGATGAGCTCCATTGCCTTCGTAATCTTCTTAGTCGCTTTAACGGAACGCATCCGTCGGCGATATATGCGGAGTTGAGCACCCATGGGTTACTTCTTCACCGCCACGATCTGCTCTTGGAGTTCACCCTCGAGTGGATCTTCCTCGTTACCAGGGACAGCTGCTGCAGATGATTTAAAGATCTTCTTAAAGTCATCAATTGCAGCCTGAAGCTTTGCAACGGTTTCATCTTCGAGAACCTTGGTCTCAGAAATTGTTGTCATGATTTCCTTGCGCTCACGAGAGAGGAAGTCGATGAATTCAGCTTCGAAGCGACGGATATCTGCAACTGGAACAGAGTCAAGGTTGCCCGTTGTTCCTGCCCAGATTGAAGCGATCTGCTTCTCAAGTGAGAATGGTGAGTACTGACCTTGCTTCAAGAGCTCGACCATACGTGCACCGCGCTCTAGTTGAGCCTTTGATGCTGCATCGAGATCTGAACCAAAAGCTGCGAATGCTTCGAGCTCACGGAACTGTGCAAGGTCAAGACGTAGACGTCCAGCAATCTTCTTCATCGCCTTAGTCTGCGCAGAACCACCAACGCGAGAAACTGAGATACCTACGTTAATCGCTGGGCGAACGCCTGCGTTAAAGAGGTCTGTTTCAAGGAAGCACTGTCCGTCAGTAATAGAAATTACGTTTGTAGGAATAAACGCTGAAACGTCATTTCCCTTTGTTTCAATGATTGGAAGACCAGTCATTGAACCGCCACCGAGTTCATCTGAGAGCTTTGCACAACGCTCTAGCAAACGTGAGTGTAAGTAGAAGACGTCTCCTGGGTACGCTTCGCGACCTGGTGGACGGCGAAGAAGAAGTGAGACTGAACGATATGCCTCAGCCTGCTTTGAAAGATCATCAAAGACGATAAGAACGTGCTCGCCGTTGTACATCCAGTGCTGACCAATTGCAGAACCGGTGTAAGGAGCGAGGTACTTAAAGCCTGCTGGATCTGATGCAGGAGATGCAACGATTGTTGTGTATTCCATTGCGCCGGCTTCTTCAAGTGCACCTCTTACAGATGCGATTGTTGAACCCTTCTGACCAATAGCGACGTAGATGCACTTAACCTGCTTCTTCTTATCGCCTGTGAGCCAGTTTTCGCGCTGGTTAATAATTGTGTCGATTGCAACCGCAGTCTTACCTGTCTGACGGTCACCGATGATGAGCTGGCGCTGTCCGCGACCAATAGCTGTCATTGCATCGATTGCCTTGATACCTGTTGCCATTGGCTCTTTAACAGGTTGGCGCTGAACTACTGAAGGGGCCTGAAGTTCTAGGGCACGACGTGCATCTGGCTTAATTTCGCCCTTGCCATCAATTGGTCGACCGAGTGGGTCAACAACGCGACCGAGGAATCCATCACCAACAGGAACAGAGAGAACTTCACCTGTACGACGCACAGAGGTTCCTTCTTCAATTCCTGCGTAGTCACCCAAGATAACAACACCAATTTCGCGCACGTCGAGGTTGAGTGCCAGACCTAGTGTTCCGTTCTCGAACTGAAGTAGTTCGTTAGCCATTGTTGAAGGAAGTCCTTCAACGCGAGCGATTCCATCGCCTGCCTGGCTAACTGTTCCGACCTCGTCACGAGCCGCGGTGCCTGGATCGTATGACTTAACGAAATTCGCTAAGGCATCCCGAATTTCATTCGGTTGGATCTTGAGCTCTGCCATGAGTTTCCCCTTTATTTGTTTCCAGCAAGTGCGCGTCCGGCACCTGCAAGTCGATTTGAAACGCTTCCATCTACAAGTTCGTCTGCAAACTTCACTGATGCTCCACCAATAATTGATGGATCAACCTGAATATTTACGCGGATTGGTTGTCCAACCAGCGATTCAATGGCCGATGCCAGACGAGTTTTCTGAGAATCTGAGATTGCAGTTGCAACACGTACATTTGCAATCAGACGATTACGTCGATTGGCCAGACCGAAGAGATAATCGTTGAAACCTGCTTCGATGCTGCGGCCACGAAGGTGTGAAATTAACGCTACAGCCAACTTAATAGTTGAGGCCGAAGCCTTCTTTGAGAGAACTTCTGCAATGAGAGCCGACTTGGCATCGGTATTTCCAGTACCGACAAGCGCTTTTCGGAGCTCAAAGTTTTCGGCAATGACGCGTGAAGTTTCGAAGAGTTCATCTTCAACGCGATCTAGTTCGCCTGCAATATTTGCAGATGATGCCTCGGCTTCAATGGCTAGTTGCTCGAGGACATGAACAATGTCGCCTCCAGCAGACCAACGAAGCGTTGAAACATCAGTAAGTAGGGCAACAGTTGCAGCTCCAACGCTCTTGCCAAATAACTCCTTGACGAGAGCACCTTTGGCGGATGCATCGCGGGATGGATCTGCAAATGCACGGCGCAGTGATGTGTTTTTAGCAAATACATCTGCTGCGAAGAAGAGTTCAGAGGAGAGCTCGGTGGCGCTTGCAGCGCTTGCGCCCTTTACGGCAGCGTCAAGCTTTGCGCGTGCAGCCACTAGTGACTGACGACTGCTTCCTCCGAGATGGATTCTCAACTGTTTCTCCTGCTTACTTTTCTAGTTCTTCTGGGACTTCTCGAGGTCTTCGATGAAGCGGTCCACAATCCGTGATTGACGGGCCTGGTCTTCTAGAGCTTCCCCGACAATCTTTGAAGCGAGTTCAACAGCGAGTGCACCAACTTCATTGCGAAGAGATGTCACTGCTTGTTGGCGCTCTGCCTCAATAGATGCGTGTGCTGCAGCAGTAATGCGATTGGCTTCCTCTTGCGCCTTAGCGCGAAGTTCTTCGAGGATTGCCGCACCTTGAATACGTGCATCATCACGAAGTTTTGCAGCCTCACCCTGTGCAGATGAAAGTTGTTCGTTGTATTGAACGAGCGCGCGCTGCGCCTCGAGCTGTGCCTTTTCGGCGCGCTCGATGCCACCTTCGATTGCTTGTGTTCGTTCGGTAAATGCCTTTTCAAACTTAGGCACAACCGCCTTACGCAAGACCAGAAAGAGGAGGGTGAAGGCGATTGCTCCCACAATAAGTTCAGCAGTGTGCGGAACCAGTGGGTTGAGCTCTTCTCCCCCAGCGAGCAAATTAATTGAGCGCATTGTTGTCTCTATTTAATCTGAACTAATTAGAGGACGAATGCGAGAACGAGACCGAAGAGTGCAAGAGCTTCAGCGAGCGCGAATCCTAGGAACGCGATTGGCTGGAGCACGCTACGCGCTTCTGGCTGACGAGCTACGCCGTTGATATACGCAGCGAAGATCATTCCTGTTGCAATTGCTGGACCAATTGCTGATAGGCCAAAACCGACCAGGTTGAGTGTGCCTGTCATTTTTTATTACCCTTTCATTAGGTTATTGCGTTATTTTCTTGCTAGTGCTCGTCGGCAAGGGCGCCGGCGATGTAGAGAGCTGTGAGCAGGGTAAATATGTACGCCTGCAGGCATTGCACCATAAATTCGAAGAATGTAAGGGCAATACCAAAAGTAAATGAGAAGGGGCTAAAGAGCTTCATGATCAAGTGCTCATCGCGAAGCATGTAGTCGCCACCCATGATGAAGACCAGCAACAACAAGTGGCCAGCGAACATATTTGCGAATAGACGAAGTGAAAGTGTTAGGGGGCGAACTAAGAAGAAAGTTGCGATCTCAATGGGGGTGAGCAAGATATAAACCGGCTTTGGAACCCCAGGCATAAAGGCAATCTCTTTCAGGTACTTACCGAGCCCCTTTTTGCGAATACCCACGTAGTGGAATACACAGAAGGTAAAGATGGCAAGTACATACGGGAATGCCACATGTGACATCGCAGGAAATTGCAGGAACGGCACAATTCCGAAGATGTTATTGGTTAATACAAAGGTAAAAAGAGTAAAGAGGTATGGAACAAAGCGCATGAATTCGTGGCCAATGACATCACGAGCTAGGTCATTGCGAACGAAGGCGTAGACGCTTTCTCCAGCAAATTGAAGTTTTGAAGGTACAACTGCAGCTTTACGTGCAGAGAGAATGAAGAAGACTGAAACAAGAATCACTGAGAGAAAAACAAGGAGAACTGGCTTGGTCAGCCATTCGATTGATTCAAAAATTGGTGGGAGATTGAAGTCATTTGTGCTTGGTGGGACGAAGCCATCACCTTCAGCGTAAAAACGACCAGACGCAGGCACGCATACTCCTTGAATTGAGAGGGTCTACCAGAATGAGCGCTTCGGGGAGAAAGCAGGGCAACCTTATGGGCAAACCCCGCTCTATGTGAAATCGAGTCGGCCGCCCCAGGGGTGGGGCTCATCACTTCTTTTATGCGGGCGAAAGTAGCCCAGCTAGCTCACTTTCAGGCTGGCGGATGGTGAAGATCCAGCGCTCGAAGGGGCCACTGGCAAAGGTCAGAATGCAGCCCTGGCCACGCCCCTTCATCGCCACGAAATCCTTATAACACTTACCGCGCAAGGTCCCCAGAAGGACGACATAGGGAAGAGCTGTTCCTGGTGAACGGATGCCACGTAGCGAATCTGATCCCCAGAGTTTCTCTACCGATTCAACGCTGGTGAGTGCAGAGCGCGCAGCCCGTGGTGATGTGTGTAGCGCCCCCATCTTCTCCCAGAAAGAGAGTTGGAGAACTAACTCGTCGCCATCAATTACAACCTTAGCCATGTACCAACTCTAACTGAGAAAGAGAAGAGCCCGCCTGCGAATTAACGCGGGCGGGCTCTTCTTTATAACTTAAGTTATCGAGGAATCTCGACTTCATCGAGACGAACAGCTTCACCTGAACCCTGTTGATCAAATGGAGTGAAGTCATATTCATCGTAGGCTGCGTAGACCGCTGCCTTCGCTTCTTCCGTTGGCTCAACTCGGATATTGCGGTAACGGGCAAGGCCTGTACCTGCAGGAATCAACTTACCGATGATGACGTTCTCCTTAAGACCGAGAAGTGGATCTGACTTCTCAGAGAGCGCAGCGTCTGTAAGTACGCGAGTTGTTTCTTGGAATGAAGCCGCTGACAACCATGATTCAGTAGCAAGAGATGCCTTGGTGATACCCATAAGTTCTGGGCGACCAGATGCAGCCTTGCCACCGGTTGTCACAACGCGACGGTTTTCAGCTTCAAAGCGACCGCGTTCTACGAGTTCACCTGGAAGCATTTCAGTATCGCCAGCTTCAAGAACTGTGATGCGCTTGAGCATCTGGCGAACGATTACTTCGATGTGCTTATCGTGAATGCCTACGCCCTGTGAGCGGTAAACAGATTGAATTTCGTTAACCAAGTGAACCTGAGTTGCACGTGGTCCGAGGATACGAAGTACCTGCTTTGGATCAATAGCGCCAACGACCATCTTCTGGCCTACTTCAACGCGAGTTCCTTCTTCTACAAGTAGCTTCTGACGGCGTGTGATTGGGTAAGCAACTTCTTCACCACCATCATCTGGGGTAACGATGATCTTCTTACCCTTTGCATCTTCGCGGAATGAAACAACGCCTGCAGCTTCTGCGATTGGCGCAACACCCTTAGGTGTACGCGCTTCGAAGAGCTCGACGATACGTGGAAGACCGTGAGTGATGTCATCACCTGCAACGCCACCGGTGTGGAAGGTACGCATTGTGAGCTGTGTACCTGGTTCACCGATTGACTGCGCTGCGATAATTCCGACTGCTTCACCAACTGCAACGAGTTGACCTGCAGCAAGTGAGCGACCGTAGCAGGCTGCGCACTGTCCGACCTTGCTATCGCAAGTAAGAACTGAGCGAATCTTTACTTCGTCAACGCCTGCAGCAATAAGTGCATCGATAACGCGGTCTCCAAGATCTGAGCCAGCCTTAGCAAGTACTTCGCCATTGATTTCAATATCGTCAGCCAAAGTACGGCCGTAGACAGATGTTTCAACGTGATCGTGCTTAACAAGGTTGCCAGCTTGCTGACGTAGTGCGATTGGAAGTACGAGACCACGATCGGTTCCGCAATCTTCTTCGCGAATGATTACATCCTGTGCAACGTCGCAGAGACGACGTGTGAGGTAACCAGAGTCAGCGGTACGAAGCGCTGTATCTGCAAGACCCTTACGTGCACCGTGTGTAGAGATGAAGTACTCAAGAACTGACAAGCCTTCACGGAAGTTGGACTTAATTGGGCGAGGAATAATTTCACCCTTTGGGTTAGCCACGAGTCCGCGCATACCTGCAATCTGACGAATCTGCATCATATTTCCGCGAGCACCTGAATAAACCATCATCCACACTGGGTTGACGCGTGGGAAGTTATCTTCCATCGCCTTACCAACTTCAGCTGTTGCCTTTGTCCAGATTTCAATGAGCTCTTGGCGACGCTCGTCATCTGTGATGAGACCCTTTTCGTACTGTGATTGCACCTTGTCAGCTTGTGTTTCGTAGCCGTCGAGGATTTCACGCTTACGTGGTGGGGTTACAACATCTTCGATACCGATTGTGGCTCCTGCACGAGTTGCCCAGTGGAAACCAAGTGACTTCAACGCATCAAGCGTTGCAGCAACGGTGACCTTTGGATAGAACTCAGCGAGCTTGTCGACGATTGCACCGAGAGCCTTCTTGGTGACATCGTGATCAATGAATGGGAAATCAGCAGGGAGGGCTTCATTGAAGAGTGCGCGACCGATTGTTGTCTCGAGAGTTTCTCCCTTGACGCGAATCTTGATCTTTGCCTGGAGTGAAACAGAGTGCTGATCATGAGCCATGATCGCTTCTGCAACAGATCCAAATGCGCGGCCTTCGCCGAGTTCACCGATGCGTTCCATGGTCAAGTAATAGAGACCAAGAACCATGTCCTGTGTAGGAGATGTGATTGGACGACCGTTAGCTGGTGACAAGATGTTATTTGAAGACAACATCAAGATACGAGCTTCAGCCTGAGCTTCAGCAGAGAGTGGAAGGTGGACAGCCATCTGGTCACCGTCGAAGTCAGCGTTAAATGCTGTACATACGAGAGGGTGAATCTGAATTGCCTTACCTTCAACCAGCTGTGGTTCGAATGCTTGGATACCTAAACGGTGAAGTGTAGGAGCGCGGTTCAGTAGTACTGGATGCTCGGCGATAACTTCTTCGAGGACATCCCATACAACTGGACGAGCACGTTCAACCATGCGCTTTGCAGATTTAATGTTCTGCGCGTGGTTAAGGTCTACAAGACGCTTCATTACGAATGGCTTGAAGAGTTCGAGCGCCATCTGCTTTGGCAGACCGCACTGGTGCAACTTCAACTGTGGACCAACAACGATTACTGAACGACCTGAGTAGTCAACGCGCTTTCCGAGCAAGTTCTGACGGAAACGTCCCTGCTTACCCTTAAGCATGTCTGAAAGTGACTTCAGTGCACGGTTTCCTGGGCCAGTTACTGGGCGACCACGACGACCGTTGTCGAACAACGCATCTACAGCTTCCTGCAACATACGCTTTTCGTTGTTAACGATAATTTCTGGAGCACCGAGATCAGCAAGACGCTTCAAACGATTGTTGCGGTTGATAACGCGGCGATAGAGATCGTTGAGATCTGATGTCGCAAAGCGTCCACCATCGAGCTGAACCATTGGGCGCAGATCAGGTGGGATAACCGGTACACAATCGAGAACCATTGATGCTGGGTGGTTGCTCGTAGTCATGAATGCGTTGACGACCTTGAGGCGCTTGATAGCACGAGTCTTCTTTGCACCCTTTCCATTTTCTGAAAGGTCAGTAAGCATTGCATGTTCAGTTTCGAGATCGAAAGTTTCGAGGCGACGCTTAATTGCAGCAGCGCCCATATCTCCCTTGAAGTACATGCCGTAACGGTCACGCATTTCGCGGTAAAGGTTTTCGTCACCTTCGAGATCTTGAACCTTGAGGTTCTTAAAGCGTGACCAGACATCTTCTAGACGTGTGAGTTCGCGCTCTGAACGCTCGCGGATTGACTTGAGCTCACGCTCTGCAGATTCACGAACCTTGCGCTTTACATCTGACTTCGCATCATCAGCTTCGAGTTCAGCAATATCTGCCTCGAGCTTCTTGGTGCGTGCATCAAGATCAACATCGCGCTTTGTTTCGATCTTCTTGCGATCGTTTGCGAGCTTCTTCTCGAGCTGTGGCATATCTTCTTCGCGAGCTTCAGCATCAACTTCTGTGATCATGTATGCGGCGAAATAGATAACCTTCTCAAGATCCTTAGGAGCAAGGTCAAGTAGGTAGCCAAGGCGTGAAGGAACTCCCTTGAAGTACCAGATGTGGGTTACAGGAGCTGCAAGCTCGATGTGTCCCATACGTTCGCGACGAACCTTTGCACGTGTTACTTCAACACCGCAACGCTCGCAGATGATTCCCTTGAATCGAACGCGCTTGTACTTACCGCAATAACATTCCCAGTCACGAGTTGGTCCGAAGATCTTCTCGTCGAAGAGTCCGTCCTTCTCTGGCTTGAGTGTGCGGTAGTTGATTGTCTCTGGCTTCTTTACTTCGCCGAAAGACCAATCACGAATATTTTGAGCCGATGCAAGACCGATTCGTAGTTCATCAAAGAAGTTGACGTCTAACATAATTGATTCGCTCCTTAAACTTCTTCTACAGAACTTGGCTCAACTCGTGACAAGTTGATTCCGAGTTCTTCGGCGGCACGGAAAATTTCTTCATCGTTATCGCGTAATTCAATTGCGGTACCTTCAGAAGAGAGAACTTCGACATTGAGGCAGAGTGATTGCATCTCCTTGATAAGTACCTTGAATGATTCAGGGATACCTGGTTCTGGGATGTTCTCGCCCTTAACAATGGCTTCGTAGACCTTGACGCGTCCGAGGACGTCGTCAGATTTAATAGTGAGCAACTCTTGGAGTGTGTAGGCAGCACCATAAGCTTCAAGTGCCCACACTTCCATTTCACCAAATCGCTGACCACCGAATTGAGCCTTACCACCGAGTGGTTGCTGCGTGATCATTGAGTATGGACCAGTTGAACGTGCGTGGATCTTGTCGTCTACCAAGTGGTGGAGCTTCAAGATGTACATGTATCCAACTGAAATTGGAGTTGGGTATGGCTCTCCAGAGCGACCGTCGAATAGACGAGCCTTTCCGGATCTACCAATTAATTGGTTGCCATCGCGGTTAGGAAGAGTTGCTGAAAGCAGACCTGAGATTTCATCTTCAAGTGCACCATCGAAGACCGGTGTTGCAAGGTTGGTTCCTGGTGCGCCCTTTTCTGCGCCGATCTCCTTGAGGTGGTTTGCCCACGCATCAGAAATACCAGATACATCCCAACCTGTCTTTGCAACCCAACCGAGGTGCATTTCAAGAACCTGACCGACGTTCATACGTCCTGGAACACCAAGTGGGTTCAAGACAACATCGACTGGAGTTCCATCTTCAAGGAATGGCATATCTTCAACTGGAAGAATCTTTGAGATAACACCCTTGTTACCGTGGCGACCAGCGAGCTTGTCACCATCTTGGATCTTGCGCTTCTGAGCAACATAGACGCGAACCAACTGGTTAACGCCTGCTGGTAGCTCGAAGCCTTCTTCAGATTCGAAGATCTTTACGCCGATAACTTTTCCGGATTCACCGTGTGGAACCTTGAGTGATGTATCGCGAACTTCGCGAGCCTTTTCACCGAAGATTGCACGGAGCAGACGCTCTTCTGGTGTGAGTTCAGTTTCTCCCTTAGGAGTTACCTTTCCAACCAAGATGTCACCTGGCACAACATCGGCGCCAACGCGGATGATTCCACGCTCGTCGAGGTCGGCAAGAACTTCTTCAGAAACGTTCGGGATATCGCGAGTGATCTCTTCGGCACCAAGCTTGGTGTCGCGAGCATCAACTTCGTACTCTTCAATGTGAATTGATGTGAGTACATCGTCTTGTACAAGACGCTGCGAAAGGATGATCGCATCTTCGTAGTTGTGGCCTTCCCATGACATAAATGCCACGAGGAGGTTCTTACCAAGAGCCATTTCGCCGTTCTGGGTACATGGACCATCTGCGATTACTGAGCCAACTTCAAGCTTCTGACCTTCGGTGACAACAACCTTCTGGTTGTAAGACGTTCCTTGGTTTGAGCGAGTGAACTTAGCGAGTGAATAAGTTTGGTAGGTGCTGTCATCTGCCATGACCTTAACTTCGTCAGCAGATACTTCAGTAACTACGCCAGCCTTAGTCGCAGTAAGAACATCGCCAGCATCGACTGCTGCGCGGAATTCCATACCTGTTCCGATAAATGGCGCTTCAGCGCGCATCAAAGGAACTGATTGACGCATCATGTTGGAACCCATGAGTGCGCGGTTTGCATCATCGTGCTCGAGGAATGGAATCATCGCTGTTGCAACAGAAACCATCTGACGTGGTGAAACGTCCATGTAATCCACTTCATCAGCGATGATGTATTCAACTTCGCCACCACGACGACGTACAAGTACGCGCGCTTCTGCGAAGTGATTGTCATCTGTAAGTGGAGCATTTGCCTGAGCAATGATGTGCTCGTCTTCTTCATCAGCTGTTAGGTAATCAACCTGATCGGTGACCTTACCCTTCACAACTTTGCGATAAGGAGTTTCGATAAATCCAAATGCAGTTACGCGACCATATGTTGCAAGTGAACCGATAAGACCGATGTTTGGTCCTTCAGGAGTTTCAATTGGGCACATACGTCCGTAGTGAGATGGGTGAACGTCACGAACTTCGAAGCCTGCGCGGTCACGAGAGAGACCTCCAGGTCCGAGCGCTGATAGACGACGCTTGTGTGTAAGTCCAGAAAGTGGGTTTGTCTGATCCATGAACTGTGACAACTGAGATGTTCCGAAGAACTCCTTGATTGATGCAACAACCGGACGGATGTTGATCAGAGTCTGAGGAGTAATCGCTTCTACATCCTGTGTTGTCATACGTTCGCGGACTACACGTTCCATACGTGAGAGACCGATACGAACCTGGTTCTGAATCAATTCACCAACGGTACGCAAACGACGGTTACCGAAGTGATCGATATCGTCCTTTTCAACGCGAACTTCGCGGCCGTATTCCATGGTGAGGTCGCCGCGGTGAAGCGCTACGAGGTAGCGAAGCGTTGCGACGATATCTGAAATTGTGAGCATGCTCTGTGAGAGCTCAAGATCAAGACCGAGCTTCTTATTAACCTTAAAGCGACCGACCTTGGCCAAGTCATAACGCTTTCCATTGAAGTAAAGGTTTTCAATGAGGTTCTGGGCTGCTTCCTTTGTAGGAGGTTCGCCGGGACGCATCTTGCGATAGATATCGAGAAGCGCTTCATCCTGTGTCTTGACTGTATCTTTATCAAGAGTTGCCATCATTGAAGCGAAGTCACCAAATTCTTCACGAATCTGTTCATCAGTCCAACCAAGGGCCTTGAGGAATACTGTTACTGATTGCTTACGCTTGCGGTCGATACGAACGCCAACGAGATCCTTCTTATCAACTTCGAATTCAAGCCAAGCGCCGCGGCTTGGGATGATCTTTGAAGTGAATACATCTTTATCTGAAGTCTTTTCAATCTGGCGTTCAAAGTAGACACCAGGTGAACGAACAATCTGAGAAACAACAACGCGCTCTGTTCCGTTAATTACGAATGTTCCGCGTGGTGTCATTACTGGGAAGTCACCCATAAAGACTGTCTGCGACTTAATTTCGCCAGTCTCGTTATTGGTGAATTCAGCAGTTACGAAGAGTGGCTGCGCATAAGTCATATCGCGCTCTTTGCAATCTGCGATTGAATACTTAGGTGGCTCGAAGCGGTGGTCACGGAATGAAAGTGACATCGTTCCCTGGAAATCTTCGATTGGTGAAATCTCTTCAAAGATTTCTTCCAAACCAGACTTCGAAGGAAGTTCTCCTCGATTTGTGTTGGTTGTCTCCGCTAGACGTGATCGCCATGCGTCGTTACCTAACAACCAGTCAACGCTTTCAACTTGCAGCGCGAGCAGGTTAGGAACTTCTAGGGGTTCACGGATCTTTGCGAATGAAATACGGCGTGGGGCAGTTGAACTCTTTTTCGCGGCCAAGAGATGTCCTTTCAGACAAGTTCACATTTATGTGGACACGCACATCTAGAAGGTCGCCGCCGCTATATGCAAAGACCCTCAGTTGAAAATATGCGAAGGGGAAGAGTATCGGCTCACCCCCTCTAGGGGCAAACCGACCTCTTATACCCCCATCGATGGCACTTTGTCTGCCAATTGGGGATAAAAAAGGCCCGGTCCCACGCAGGGGCCGGGCCTTTTCTTCTCAAACTTACTTGAGTGTGACCTTTGCGCCAGCTGCTTCGAGAGCTGCCTTTGCCTTATCTGCTGTCTCCTTATTGGCCTTCTCAAGAAGGGTAGCTGGAGTCGCATCAACAAGATCCTTAGCTTCCTTAAGACCAAGTGCAGAGTTGAGGTTACGTACTTCCTTGATAACCGCAATCTTCTGTGAACCTGCATCTTCAAGGATAACTGTGAATTCATCCTGTGCTTCAGCTGCGCCGCCGCCTGCTGCTGCTGCGCCACCAGCTGCTGCAACTGGTGCTGCTGCTGTTACATCGAACTCAGTTTCAAATGCCTTGACGAACTCTGAGAGTTCAACAAGTGACATTTCCTTGAACTGTGTCATCAAATCTGCTTGTGAGAGCTTTGCCATTTTATATTTTCCTTTTCTTTATTCCGCTGGAGTTTCTGTTGCTTCCGCAACTGGTGCATCTGTTGCTTCAGCAGCAACTTCAGCGACTGCTTCTGCAGCTGGTGCTGCTTCTTCAGTTACAACTGTTTCTTCAGCTGCTGGTGCAGCTGGTGCTTCCACGACAGGTGCCGCTTCAGCTACTGGAGCTGGCGCGCCAGCCTCCATCTTGATGCGAAGTGCATCGAAGGTACGCGCTGCCTTAGCAAGCGATCCCTTCATTGCACCAGCAAGCTTTGCAAGAAGTACTTCGCGTGACTCGAGGTCTGCGAGCTTCATGATCTCTGCTGTTGTAACGAACTTTCCTTCGTAGATTCCACCCTTGATGATAAGAAGTGGGTTCTCCTTCTGGAAGTTCTTGAGGTTACGAGCAGCATCGATTGCATCGCCCTTAATGAATGCAACAGCTGATGGACCGGCAAGAAGATCATCTGAGAGATCAACGCCAGCGTTCTTCGCTGCAATCTTTGTAAGAGTGTTCTTTACGACGCTGTACTTGGTATCTGCACCAAGGCTGCGACGTAGCTGCTTCATCGATGTCACGGTAAGGCCGCGATATTCGGTGAGGTATGTAGCAGTAGCTGACTTGAAATCTTCTGTCAGTTCAGCAACTGCTGCTGCTTTATCTGGGCGAGCCATTCGGTTCACCTTTCCTCTAGTTTGATTAGCAATGGATGCTTTCGCTCTATTGCCACTGGGCAACCACAGGAAATAAAAAATCCGTGACGCGTAAATGCGCACGGATTAATGTGAACACCTACGCGGGCTGAGATTCCTCAATTATCTTCACTCTTGCGAGATCAGACCTGCGGTCTTTGGTTATGGCTAAATCTTAAGCAGGGGAGCTGAACTGGTCAAATCCCCTGCTTAAAAAGGTTAGTTTGCTGCTGGTTCGCGTGTGAGGTTTGGATCTACAGCGATTCCAGGTCCCATTGATGATGAGACGACAGCCTTCTGAATGTAGCGACCCTTTGAAGAGTTTGGCTTCACACGAAGAACTTCTTCAACTGCAGCTGCATAGTTATCTGCGAGTTGATCTGCAGTAAATGATGCCTTGCCGATGATGAAGTGAAGGTTTGAGTTCTTATCAACGCGGAATTCAATCTTTCCGCCCTTGATTTCATTAACTGCCTTAGTGACATCTGTTGTCACTGTTCCAGTCTTTGGGTTTGGCATCAATCCACGTGTTCCGAGGACCTTACCGAGACGACCAACCTTGGCCATCAAATCTGGTGTTGCAACAACTGCATCGAAGTCGAGGCGACCCTTTGAAACTTCGTCGATGAGTTCATCTCCACCAACGATATCTGCGCCAGCTGCGCGAGCTTCTTCAGCGCGCTCTCCGTTAGCAAATACCAAAACGCGAGCAGTCTTACCTGTTCCGTGTGGCAAGTTCACTGTTGAACGGATTGCTTGATCTGCCTTCTTTGGGTCAACGCCAAGAACGAGCGCAACTTCAATAGTTGAGTCGTACTTAGTTGTTGTTGTCTCTTTGGCAAGTGTTACTGCCTGAAGAGGTGTGTAGAGGTGGTCCTTAATGACCTTCGCTGCTACTTCTGTGTACTTCTTTGAGCGCTTCATATCTTCCTTCTTCCTCTACCGGAGTAGAGCTTGGGGTTGTGGTTAGCGAACCAGCGCGGTTCTCCCACATCTTGACGTCACCGTGACGCCAAGAAATTTACTTATGAGACTGTGATTCCCATTGAGCGAGCTGTACCTGCGATGATCTTTGCTGCTGCATCGATATCGTTTGCATTGAGGTCAGACATCTTTGTTGTTGCGATTTCCTTGACCTGAGCCATTGAAATGTTGGCAACCTTGTTCTTGTGAGGGATAGCAGAACCCTTTTCGATTCCAGCAGCCTTCAAGATAAGGCGTGATGCTGGAGGAGTCTTTGTAATGAAGTCGAATGAACGATCTTCATAAACAGTGATTTCCACAGGGATGATCTGGCCCTTTTGTGATTCTGTCGCAGCGTTATATGCCTTGACGAATTCCATGATGTTGACACCATGCTGACCAAGCGCTGGACCTACTGGTGGCGCAGGTGTTGCTGCTCCAGCCTGGATCTGCAACTTAATGAATCCGGTGACCTTCTTCTTTGGTGCCATTTCTCTTCTCTTTTCTTGGTTTCGTTCTTAAAGCTTCTGAACTTGGTTAAATGAAAGCTCGACCGGAGTTTCGCGGCCGAAGATAGAGACCAATACCTTGAGCTTTGCCTGCTCTGGCATGATCTCTGAAATTGATGCAGGAAGCGTTGCGAATGGGCCATCCATAACGGTGACTGATTCGCCAACTTCAAAATCAACAAACTTAATATCGGCCTTGTCAGCCTTCTTCTGTGGACGTGGAGCGAGAATCTTCTCTACATCATCCATGCTGAGTGGACTTGGGTTGTGTGCGTTTCCAACGAAGCCTGTGACTCCTGGAGTATTACGAACAACAGACCAAGATTCATCGGTGAGATCCATGCGAACGAGAACGTAACCTGGGTAGATATTGCGCTTGACCATCTTGCGAGCGCCGTTCTTAATTTCCATAACTTCTTCTTCAGGAACTTCAATCTGGAAAATGTAATCTTCCATGTTCAGTGACTGAATTCGGTTGGCTAGATTGCCCTTAACCTTCTTCTCGTAACCTGCATAAGAGTGGACTACAAACCAATCTCCGATTGCAGCGCGAAGGGTGCGACGGAACTCAGCGTTTGGGTCATTCTCATCAGATTCGATATCGCCATCTTCATCGCTGGCTAGAGCGAGATCATCGACAGCAACTTCTACGACAGGAGTCTCCAAAACTTCTGGCGTAGGTGATGAAATTTCTTCTGCGTTGGCAGCAAGGGCTGCTTCGAACGCATCTGGCTTTGGCGTGGTCTCTTCAGTCATATCCATTAACCAAATACCCAGAAGACGACTTTGGTAAGTACCAAGTCAATAACTGAAACAACGGCGATGACGAAGGTTACGAAGACGAGAACTACAGCTGTATAGGTGGTCAACATATTTCGTGTTGGCCATACAACTTTCTTGAGTTCGCTCAAAACTTGGCGATAGAAAAGTCCAACGCGCGCGAAAATCCCGAGCTTCTCCTCGGTAACTTCAACTGCATCAGTCATGTTGCGTTCCTCTTTCGTCGTTCATTCGGTCTTGCAGGGCAGGAGGGACTCGAACCCCCAACCGGCCGCTTTGGAGACGGCAACTCTGGCCAATTGAGCTACTGCCCTTCGCGAAAATTTTCGGGCGCGCCAAGGCGAGCCAAAATCTGTTCGTGAGCGTCGAAGTGTAAGGGCAGGGGGCTCACAGAGTAAAACTGGGTGCTGAGGGCCACTCATTCTGAGCGCGCAGCCCCACCCGCCAATAGTGCAGACTTCCCCCATGAGCAGAATCTCCGCACGGATCGCAGCAATCGCAGAATCAGCCACTTTGGCAGTCGATGCAAAGGCAAAGGCGCTCAAAGCAGCTGGACGACCAGTTATTGGCTTCGGCGCCGGAGAGCCAGATTTCCCAACGCCTGATTACATCGTTGATGCAGCAGTTGCTGCTTCTAAAGTTGTTGCAAATCATCGCTACACACCAGCAGCTGGATTACCAGAGTTGCGTGAAGCGATCGTTGCTAAGACAAAGCGCGATTCCAATTACGAGATTGCAGTAGATCAAGTTCTTGTTACCAACGGTGGCAAGCAAGCTGTCTATCAAGCATTTGCATCCATTATTGATCCAGGTGATGAAGTACTTCTTCCTTCACCATTTTGGACTACATATCCTGAAGCAATCAAACTCGCTGGCGGAAAGAGCGTCGAAGTATTTGCTGATGAGACTCAGAACTATCTAGTCACTGTCGAGCAACTTGAGGCTGCGCGTACACCAAAGACAAAGGCGTTGCTCTTCTGTTCACCATCTAACCCAACTGGCTCTGTCTACACCTCTGAACAATCGAAGGCGATTGCTGAATGGGCGCTGAAGAACAACATCTGGGTTATCTGCGATGAAATTTATGAGCACCTTCTTTACGACGGCGCTACTGCCCCATCACTTCCAGTTCTAGTTCCTGGCCTTGCAGATACCTGCATCATCATTAACGGGGTTGCCAAGACTTATGCAATGACAGGGTGGCGCGTGGGCTGGATGATCGGACCCAAGGATGTCATCAAGGCTGCGACAAACTTGCAGTCACACCTGACATCAAATGTTTCTAACGTTTCACAGCGCGCAGCGATTGCCGCGCTGACTGGAAATCTTGATGCAGTCCACAAGATGGGTGAAGCTTTTAACCGTCGCCGTAAGTTAATCGTCGGCTTACTCAATGAGATTCCAGGATTTGAATGTCCTACCCCTCAAGGTGCCTTCTATGTCTACCCATCAGTCAAGGGTGTACTCGGCAAGACAATTCGCGGCAAGACTCCACAGACTTCTGCTGAACTTGCGACCTTAATCCTTGAAGAAGTTGAAGTTGCTGCTGTTCCCGGTGAAGCCTTTGGCCCGTCAGGTTATCTACGCTTTTCATACGCAACTAGCGATGAAGATATCGTCGAGGGTATCGGACGCATCAAAAAGCTTCTTACAGAGTAATACCAATCAGATTTACCTCTGCCTCTAAAGTAATTCCAAACTTCTCGTAGACCGCGCGCTGTGTGCTCTTTGCGAGCTCTGCAATATCTGATGCAGTTGCATCTCCTGAGTTTGTCAGCGCCAAGACATGCTTTGAAGATACGCGCGCGCCACCATGAGCATCACCTTTATGAATTCCAGAGTTTTCAATCAGCCAAGCAGCGCTGGTTTTTACGCGACCATCAGCGATTGGCCAACGTGGTGCATCGCCCGGCAACTTCGCTGCTACCTCTGTAGAAATAATTGGATTGGTAAAGAAAGATCCCGCTGACCACGAATCCTTATCATCAGGGTTGAGCAACATACCTTTCTGACCACGTAGTTCAAGGACTGCTTTACGAGTGGCGGTAACCCTTGCCTTCTCGCCGACTGAAATCCCTAACTTGGCAGCAAGCTCAGAGTAAGTAATTGGCGTAGTGAATTCACCTTCACGTAAATTAAATTGCACATCCAGGACCACATATCGACCAGGGTGTGATTTAAAGTGCGAATTGCGGTATTCAAATTCGCATTCCTGGTTAGTAAATGTCTTGATCGCCTTCTTCTGGCGGTCATATGTGCGCACGCGGGTAATGAACTCCGCTACTTCGTGGCCATAGGCGCCGATATTTTGAATCGGTGCAGCTCCCACTGTTCCGGGAATTCCACTCAAAGTTTCTAGTCCGGCAAAGCCACGGTCAATAGTTGTTGCAACAAACTCATCCCAATCTTCGCCAGCGCCAATGGTTAAGGTTGCTCCACTGCAAGCATCAATTTCTGCATGAAGTGAGTGATTGGTAATTCGGATTACAACTCCGGCAAATCCGCTATCTGCGATTAACAGGTTGGTGCCGCCGCCCATAATCAAGATTGGGGCATCTCCTGCAGCTTCAATCGCCGCGATAATTTGGCTTTCAGTTCCAACTTCTACAAATTTCTGCGCAGGCCCACCCACACGTAAAGAGGTGTAGTCGCGCAGTTCAGCCATGTTCTAAGGCTACCTGCGCGGACTCAATATTGCAGTCTTGCCCCTAAAGCGCTCCAGGATTCGGTCGTAATTCTTCTTAGATTGCAGCTCGCGAAACTCTTCTTCGGTGTCGTAGTAACCATGATGGCGATCTTGTTCAAGTGGAAGATCCATCTGCAAAAGGCGGCCTTGCCCGTGGCGCAAATTAAGTGAGAATTCAATATCAGCGTTGCGATAGTAGATAGCGCGATTACTAAATCCTTTAGCGCCCAGAGCATCTTCGCGGTGAACTGCAAAGAAGTAACTGAACAAGACATCAACTTCTCCTGCGCCCTTATCGTCAATGCTGCGCCAATCATCCTCCAGATTAACTAGACCTCCACGCCAGCCAACGGCTACGTATTCGCGCTTCTTCAGTTCTGCCAGCACAGGGGTAATTGCATCCCCAGTAAATCGAGTGGAAGGATCCATAATCACGACAAATTCGCTCGTGATGTTTCGCAGAAGAGCATTGGCGCATTCACCCCAGCCCAAGCTTTCAGTCAGATGGACTAACGATGTTCGTGCATCGAGTTGATCCACCAGAATTCCAGGATCTCCTATAACCAGAACTGCGATAGCGCACTGACTATGTTCTTTAATTGATTTGATGGTCGTGACAGCATCTTCGTGGAAGCCATCGTCAATCATGGCAACCGTAATCTCATACTTACCTGAGTTAATTGGGCGTACATCTCTTGTTGATTCGTAGCTTGGAAAGCGCTTCTTAGGGCGTAGCTCATATCCTCCAGCGACATCAACGACTTCAAATCCTTGTGCTGCAATCTCATCACGCAGTTGATCAGAGAGTGCGAAGTTCTTCTCTGCACGTGCGGCTTGCCGTGCGCGCGCTAGCTCGTGAACTGATTCAGGTGCGCTCACTGCAGAACTACCGCTTTAGCCATGCCAAGAACCTTTACGCCAGCAGAAGTAGCGCTCAAAGTAAGTGAAATCTTGCCATCTGCAATTTCAGCAACTGTTGCAGTAACTGTCAGGTCAACTTTTTCACCAGCTGGAACAATTACGGGCTTGGTGAAGCGAGCGCCGAATTCAACAACTTTGGCAGAACCACCAGCAAAATCTGAAAGATATTTACCAACAAGCGCCATAGTGAGCATGCCATGCGCAATCACATTAGGAAGCCCCACAGATAGTGCAAACTCTTCGTTCTGGTGGATTGGGTTCTGGTCTCCGGATGCATCGGCATAACGCTTGAGCAGCTCTCGATCAAGATAGAAAACCTTCTCAGGTAAGTTGGCGCCGACTTCAATCATGCGCGCACCACCAGAGTTGACCAAGCTGAAACAACTAGCTTGTTATCACGATGAAGGTCAGAGCGAACTGTGACAATCTCATTGCCGGCGGCAACGCGATAGTTTTCGATAGTTGCGTTGCACTTCAATTCATGACCTGGCTTAACAGGTGAAAAGATTTCAAACTTCTGGTCACCATGTACAAGGCGGGACCAATCAAGACCAATCTCAGGGCGGGTGAGAATCTCTTCAAATTGGGTAAGAGTTATTCGAATCGTAAATGTTGGTGGCGCGATAGTTGTATCGCTCTCGCCGATAACGGCGCAGAAAGCATCGACTTCAGATTGTGAAACGGTAATTGAATCTGTACCAGCGAAGGTACTCCCGACCGAATCGGGGTTCAGCATTAGCGAGTTTCGCGGTGAAGAGTTGAAGACTTGCAACGTGGACAGAACTTCTTAAGTTCCATGCGGTCTGGATCGTTGCGGCGGTTCTTCTTGGTGATGTAGTTGCGCTCTTTGCAATCAACGCATGCCATGGTGATCTTTGGACGTACGTCCGCGCTCTTGCTTGCCATGGTGTTACTCCTTCGTGATTGAGGGGCTCAGGTTACCTGAGCCACCTTCATAGGTGAAATTCGTGCGTAGCGGAGGCGGGATTTGAACCCACGACACAGCGATTATGAGCCGCTTGCTCTACCAAGCTGAGCTACCCCGCCTAGTTAATCAATGCCAGATCGCCTTCGGCTTTTGGCACTCATTAATGACAAATACATGTCTTGGTACTTATTAAGTTTTTTTACTGCGAGCCCCCCACCGGAATCGAACCGGTGACCTTTTCCTTACCATGGAAACACTCTACCGACTGAGCTAGGGGGGCAGGGGTAGAGCGAGAAGTCTAGGGCTTACCTGCAAAAGTTGAAAATTAGCCCACTTTTACAGCGCAGGATCGAGGGCAACCTTTCCAGTTGTCTCTCTCGCAAGCATGGCTCGATGGGCATCGGCTGCCTTACTTAATGGATATGTAGAACCAATGACTGGTCGCAACTTTCCAGATGCAACAAGTGCAAATAGTTCTGCAATCACATCATTCATCAACTCTTTCTTACCAAAGCAATTAGCAAGCCAGAAGCCGGCAACAGTCTTTGATCCATGCATAAGTGAACCTGGATGAATTGGGGTTGGCGCAGTACGAGATGCCATTCCAAAGGTGATGAGCTTGCCAAAGTTTCCTAGCGCCACAAGGCTCTGATCAAAGGTTGTACCGCCAACCATTTCAAGGACTAGATCTACTCCGCGTCCACCATTTGCGGCGCGAAGTGTTTTACCTAAATCAGAATCGCGTGCATCAACGACTTCATCTGCACCGAGAGATTTAGCAAGATCAACCTTCTCTTGTGACGATGTAACGGCAATAACTTTTGCACCCCACATCTTTGCGAGTTGAATTGCAATGGTTCCAACTCCACCGGCTGCAGCATGAATTACTACAGTCTGACCTGCCCTTACAGAGCCCATTGTTTTGAGCAGGTGCCAAGCAGTTGAACCTTGAACCAACATGCAGAGAGCCTGTTGATCTGTCACTGCATCAGGAATTGGAATAAGGGCTGCTTCATGAGCAATCGCCTTCTGGGCATAACCACCAGAAGATACGCTCGCTAGATATCGCTTGCCGGCATGAGTTCCGGTTACTTCAATGCCAGGAACCATCGGCAACGTTTGTGGCGAGAGATAACTATTTTCAGTCTGATGCGTATCTGCGTAATTGATTCCCACAGCAGTGACATCGAGAACAATCTCTGAACCACCTGCAACAGGATCAGGCAGATCTGTATATTGCATTACTTCTGGACCACCAAAGGCAGTTATCTGAATAGCTTTCATTATTTACACTGGCAGCGATCTTCTAGAGCAATGCCCTGGAGCGCATCTTCGATATGTTCGCCACACCCTTGCCATGTTGGCTTATTGCAAGCTTTACATTGCACTTTGCTACACATTACAAACTCCTCTTAGTTAAAAGCGTGGGCTAAAGATACTTCCTAAAGAACTTTTTGACTCTATTCCAGAGTGAAGAGGTCTGCTCAATCGGAGAAACCTGCAGGACCTTATCTTTGGCTGGCTCATCAGGCGTGATGACATCTTTGAGCGCAGGTGAGTTCTGATCTAAGGAATCTGCGATTCTGTCGATATTAGCGACGATAGAAAGGCCGCGCACAATCTGTTCTTGATCTACATCTTTGCCATCTTCAATCAGAGTTTCAGCCAGCGCTGAGCCTGCTTCACGAGCATCATCCGTTGGCGTTGAACCAAAATCTGAAATGTCATCAGGAGTTTCGACGTGAGCCGAAATTGCGTAGCTGGCAGCAGATAGTGCGACTGCTATCTGCTTCTTCGTTGAATCTGCGATTCCACCTTCAACTGCAGAGTCAAAGAGGGTGCGAGCAATAGTTCGTACCTGAACAAGTGTGTGCTCAACGGCAATACCTTCGATGTATATCTCTTCGGCTACATCTTTCTCCGCTGTTGGAAACCAACGCGCATGGCTGCGGGCTTCAACAGATTGAGATCTAATGGCTGGAATCTCCTCGACCAGAAGTCGAGCACTTGCCAACCAATGTCCAGCATCTTTCTGTGTATAGCCAGCTGCTACTCCCTCAGACATGAGAGCAAGAAGTTCTGCAGCTTTTGTACTCACACGCTTAATCTGCTCCTGCGCTCTATCAGCAGGAGTTTTTGGATGAGAGAAGTAAGAGAAGATAATTGCAACAGCCGCACCTATAAGTGTCGAGCCAAGTCTGTGTCCTGCAGTGGTCTGAGAAATGCCTGGGCCGATAACAATCAGCGCGGTCACAGGAACATTTACTGAAGCAACTTCGCCTAGGTGAAGGGCGCGTGCAACGACGGCGCAGAGAATGATGGTGATCGCAATTGCGATAAACCCAAAATCAAAGATAGAAACAGCCAATAGGGCTGTGCTTGCCCCAATCGCAGTACCAACGATCTGCCCAAAGCCTTCACGGATGGATTTATGGAGCGATATCCGGATACTCAAAGTGGAAACAATGGCAGCGACAACGCCTCCACCATCAACAAGCAGGTCCCCTAAGAACCAGGCAACGCCCCCAGATAGACCTGCGATAAGTATCTGCCTGACCCAGAGTTTTCGATCAGTGAAGAGTTTGATTGCGCGCTTTAACATTGCTGGAGAGTCTACGCTCTCAGAACCTTCTCTAGCCTTTTGTTGAACCGAGGGTAAGACCCGCAATAAATTGCTTACGCAGCACGAAGAAGAGAATCACCGTTGGAAGCGCTGCAATGATTGCGCCTGCTGCCAAAAGGTTAAAGTCAGTTACATACTGTCCTTGCAGACGTCGCAGCGCAGATGTGATTGGGCGCTTTGAGTCATCTGACATCAAGACCAGGGCCCAGAAGAATTCGTTATAGATCCAGGTCGTCATCAAGACGCTGAGGGCGGCAAGTGCTGGACGCAAGAGCGGAAGAATGACGTTCCAGTAGTGGCGGAATACATTGGCGCCATCGATAGTGGCCGATTCAGAGATTTCCTTTGGAATCGTCTTCATATAAGAAGAGAGCACGAAGGCTGCAAAGCCCACCTGGAATGCCACGTGAACAAGGATCAGACCCGCGTAGTTGTTATAGAACATATTACGGTTGCCGAATAGTTCTCCCACCCAGATAAACATCCAGAACACTGGAATATAAGTAAGAACAATCGGCAACATATTTCCTGCTGTGAAGAGCAACAAGATGGTGAGATTGAACCTAAATTTATAGCGAGTAACAACGAATGCAATCAAAGAGCCAAAGAAGAGAGTCAGGATTACGGATGGAATTGTAACTATTGCGGAATTGATCAGATATCCAACAATCTGCATCTCTTCCACTGCATTTACATAATTATCAAAAGTTAGCTTTCTTGGCCAAGAGAAAATTCCATAAGAAATGATTTCGTTATAGGGGCGAAGTGATGTCCATACCGTCCAGAGAATCGGGAAGATCCAGACAAAGGCAAAGAATCCGATGAAGAGCGAAATGAATCCATCTTTGCGCTTCTGCTTATCGCGATACTTCTTGTTACTTACGATTTCAGCGCTCACTTGAGGTCCTCCTTAAAGACAATACGGAGGTAGGTGATGATTGGCACGATGCAGAGCACCAGCAGGATTACTGCGTAGGCAGCGCCCTTCATTGAGAGGCCTTGGCCTGCAAAATTCTGGAAGACCAGAAGGTTAAGCAGTGGGAAAATTGTTGGGCTGCCGTAGATGATGTAAACCAAGTCGAAGGCGCGCAGAGATTCAATCAGCGTAATAACAACGATGATGATGTTTACCGGTTGCATCGTTGGCAAGATTATCTTGCGGAAAATCTGCCATTCGGTAGCTCCATCGATAGCAGCTGCTTCCTTGAGAGCCGGATCAACTGACTTAAGGCCAGATAAATAGAGCAGCATGATGTAACCAATATGTCGCCACGAGGCGACGCCTAAAATTACCCAGGTATTGATATCCGGGTTACCCCAGATAGAAATGGCATTGCCAATATCGAGACCCATCAACCCCTGAACAAATCCGCCAGGCTGGAGCATAAAGTTCCAGATAATTCCGATGACTGCGAGAGAGAGCACAACAGGGAGATAGAAGATGGATTCATAGAAGGCATGGCCTTTAATGCCACGATCAACCTGATAGGCAAGCAAAATTCCAAGAGGTGTAGCAACTAATATGAAGAAAGCGAGCCAAACTCCATTGTTCTTGAGCGCTTCGTAGAAAAGAGGCTCATTGAAGAAGATGGTCTTGTAATTTTGGATACCTGCCCACCGAATATCAGAGAGGCGAATTCCGTTCCAATAAGTGAACGAGAGAACAATTGTTACTACGGCGGGAACCCAGAGAAGAAGTATCTGAAGAAGCGTTGGGATGCCAACAAATGCCGAGAGGGTAAAGCGATCTGTCTTGGAAAGAGTACGGCGGCTACGAGTTTTTTTACCCGTAGCCGCCGTCTTCATACCTTTAACTTACTATGATTCTAATTATTTGACAAAGTAAATGTCAGTTAATTAGTTCTTAGGAAGTGCATCCCACTGAGATTGTACGCTTTCGAGGATCTTGTTGATATCTGAAGGCTTCTTAATGAAGCTCTGGATAGCTGGACCAACAACTGGACCAGCAAAGTCTCCACGAGCATCGCGATCCAAGAAGAACATGATGTTCTTCGCTGAACCAAGAACTGCCAACTTCTGCTTGTTAAATGAATCGTATGAAGAAGTATCAAATGACTTGGATACATAGATATTTGTATCGCCAGCCTTGATTGCTTCAGTGATTCCTTCTGGAGATGCCCAGAATTGCGCGAGCGCCTTTCCACCTGCAACGTTCTTACCGTTCGCAGCGACTGAAATTCCATCGAGAGGCGCATCAATTGTGTCGATACCCCACTTTGGATTGATTTCTGGGAATGGAACGACCCATAGATCGTCGTAATCTGCCTGTGACTTCGCCTTGAAGTCGTTAGCAAACCATGAACCCATCATCATTGCACCGGTCTTCTTCTGGAGAAGAAGGTCGCGCATGCCGTCCCATGAGATATCCAAGACGTTTTCGTTCATGAATGGGATGAGCTGTGCGAAGTACTTGAAGGTTTCCTTGGTCTTAGCATCAGTCCACTTTGCGCGACCGTTAAGTAGGTCGATGTGGTACTTGTAACCATTGATACGTGCGTTAAGGATGTCGAATGTACCCATTGCTTCCCAGCCGCCTTTAGCGCCGAGTGAGTATCCAACAAGACCCTTCTTCTGTGTAAGAGTCATCAACTTAATGAAGTCATCCCAGGTATCAATCTTCTCTGGGTTCATTCCAATTTCCTTAACCATTGACTTGCGGTAGTGCAGAGCCCATGGGTAGTAAGTTGTTGGAAGGATGTATGGCTTCTTTGATACTGGGCTTGTTGCACCCTTGATTGCCGCTGTAGGAAGTGTTCCCTTGAGGCGGTTAATTTCGCGAGTGAGATCTGCTAGAAGTCCCAATTCACCGAAGTGGTTTGAGCGGTATCCAGCCATCCAACCGAATGCATCATCAGGTGAACCCTGCATGATTTGTGCGAAGTTGTTCTGGAAGTCATCTGAGTTAACTTGCTGTGCAACAACTTTTGCGCCTGTCTTCTTTGTAAACGCATCGTTGACTGCCTTAGCAATCTTGTCGCCTGTTGCTCCACCGCCGCGAGTAGTCCAACGAACAGTGCTGCCCTTCAAACGTGTTGAAGCATCCGCTGAGCCAGCTGCAAGTGTGCTGCCGGCGACTAGGCCTAGTCCACCAACTGCAGCGCCCTTGAGCAACGAACGGCGAGAAACCGAATTCGTATCTTCTGACATTTTATTCCTATTCTCTTAATGTGTGACTTCGAAGTCATGAGGTACCTGGAGGGGCCTGGTTGCCGCATGTGGCGGTAAACCTATGATGAAAAAGGGTAGAAACCCACAGAAATTAGATAACGAAAGCATTACAAAAGGGGGCGAGATTAGGCCTTTTCCTCAAGGATGAGCGAGACCGAGTTGATACACCAGCGCTGATCGGTGGGTACGTCGAACCCCTCACCCTCAAAGACATGGCCCAGGTGAGAATCGCATGTGGCGCAGCGGACCTCGGTCCGGATGCGTGGGGCAAGGGAGCGATCTTCTATCAAGTTCACAGCATCCTTTGAAGTTGGCGCATAGAAAGAGGGCCAACCGCATCCTGAATGAAACTTTGTCTCAGAGCGAAAGAGTTCGCTACCGCATGCCTTGCATCGATAACTGCCAACAGTTTCAGTGTCGGTGTATTCGCCGGTAAATGGTCTCTCGGTTGCTCCTTCACGGAGCACTGCATAAGAAAGTGGATCTAACTTCGCGCGAAGTTCTTCCTCATTTATCGAACTCATTTAGGAATTCGCAGACCTTGCATTCCACCATCGACTGAGAGAGATGTTCCGGTTGTGGAACCTTGCAGTGGGCTTGCCAAGAAACAGAGTGCGCGAGCAACTTCTTCGGCGCTAACAAGTCTTCCCATTGGTTGACGCGCTTCAAGAGCTTTACGTTCGGCAGCAGGATCAGCTGCTTGCGCAAGTAAACGTTGCACCCAAGGAGTATCAGCAGTTCCGGGATTTACGCAGTTGACGCGAATACCTTCAGCGATGTGATCGTTCGCCATAGCTAAAGTAAGTGAAAGTACTGCGCCCTTTGTTGCGCTATAAAGAGCGCGCTTAGGAATTCCAGCTGTTGCTGCAACTGAGCAGACATTTGTAATTGATGCAGACTTACTCTTTCGAAGTAGCGGCAGCGCACCACGCGCCGTACGCGCGATACCAACGATGTTGATATTCATGACTTTATGCCACTCATCAGATGGGTTGGCCTCAACGTTGCCTACTGCGCTAATTGCTGCGCTATTGATGAGAATGTCAAGAGAAGAAATCTTTGAAAATGCTGCGGCGACAGATGCATCGTCTCCGACATCGCACTGCAGCCATTCGCCTACGCCGGCAAGTCCACCCTCTGCGATATCAAGCCCATAAACCTTGGCTCCACCATCAGCGAGAATCTTTGCGGTAGCGAGGCCAATTCCGGAACCTGCTCCAGTAACGGCTGCTGTAAGTCCTGCGAACTCTTTACTCATGCGTTTACCCATTCTTTTCCTGTAGGGAATGTGAAGTCTGCGATTGATTGTGCATACATCTCACCACCAGCGCCTGGCTCTGATGGTGGCATGTAACGTGCATTTTGGATATTGGTTGGGACTACAAAGTGCTCGTGCAAGTGATCAACGAACTCAACTACTCGTTCAGAGTGATGACCAGATACAGCCACGGCATCAAACATCGCTAGATGCTGCACGAGTTCGCAGAGGCCAACGCCACCAGCATGAGGGCATACCGGAACACCAAACTTCGCTGCCATCAAGATATTTGCGAGGTTTTCATTAACTCCAGCTACACGCGTTGCATCAATCTGCATAAATGAGAAGGATTTCGCCTGCAACATCTGCTTAAAGATGATGCGGTTCATGCCGTGCTCGCCAGTTGCAACTCTTACTGGTGCAATTGCCTTTGCGATAGCTGCATGTCCCAGCACATCATCTGGGTTGGTTGGCTCTTCAACCCAATGAAGGTTGACATCACCAATCCCCTTAATCCATTCAATCGCTTGGTTTACATCCCATACCTGGTTGGCATCGATAGAAATCTTGATATTTGGTCCAACAGCTTCTCGCGCTAAACGCAGGCGTCGCTTGTCATCTTCAAGAGAGCCGCCACACTTTAATTTGATGAGGGTGTAACCATCTGCGACTGCCTCTTTAGCAAGACGGACCATCTTCTCATCGCTGTATCCCAACCACCCGGGAGTAGTTGTGTAAGCAGGTAGACCTTCGGCAATTAACTTCGCTTCATTTGCAGCTCGTTGTGGCACCGCCTTGCGCAAAATTTCTAGCGCTTCTTCAGGAGTCAGCGCATCGGTGATGTATCTGAAGTCAACGAGATCAACAATCTCTTCTGGCGTTAAATCTGAAAGGAATTTCCAGAGCGGCTTCTTTGCATGTTTGGTAACAAGATCCCATGCCGCATTGATGACTGCACCTGCAGCCATTTGCGTTACACCCTTTTCTGGTCCTAACCAACGAATCTGTGAATCACGTACCAAGCTGCGCGCGAAGTCGCCCATGCTGGTTGCTAAATCTGCGACATCGCGGCCAACTACGTATGGCGCAAGGAGAGAAATAGCATCGCACTGTAAATCGTTACCACGTCCGCAGGTAAAGACAAAGCCATGCCCTTGTATTTGTGGGTCATCTGTTTCTAGAATTACCAACGCTGCTGAATAATCAGGTTCCTTATTCATTGCATCAGAACCATCGAGTCCCCGCGAAGTTGGGAAGCGAACATCTATTGTTTTAAATCCAGTGACCTTAGGCATGACATTCCTTTGCTAAATTATTTAAAACTGACTCTTCGCTAGACGTGAAAAATCATATATGATGATTAAATGGCGCGACACAATCAGAAAGTAAAGTTAAAGCGTTCCGATCTTGAAGTAACTCGATTAAGTCTCGGAACTGCCCCTCTCGGCGGTCTTTTTAAGTCTGTTACCGATGCAGATGGAGATGAACTGCTCAATACCGCCCTTGACGTGGGCATCAATTACTTTGACACCGCACCCCAGTACGGCCATGGCGTTGCTGAAATCCGATTAGGAAAAGCGCTACGCGGCGCAAAGGTTCCCTTTGTCGTTGAGACCAAAGTTGGACGTGTCCTTCGCCATGACCCGAACGCCGAAACCTTTCCTTGGTTTCCAGATGCTCCCCGCGATTTAGTACCGGTCTTCGACTATTCCCCAGATGGAATCCGTCGCGCCTTTGATGAGAGCCTAGAACGAATGGGTCTTGATCATCTCGATATCGTTTTAATGCACGATGCAGAAGATCATGTGAAAGAAGCGATCGAAAACGCCTTCCCTGTTTTAGCTGAATATCGTTCGCAAGGACTTATCAAGGCAGTAGGTATTGGTATCAACCAAGCCAAGGAAGCGCTTCAAATTATGAAGGGCACTGATTTAGATATCGCACTCATTGCCGGCAGATATTCACTCCTTGACCAGATATCTCACCACGAACTCTTTCCATACGCACTTGCTCACAATATTGATATCTCAATGGGCGGAGTTCTTAACTCAGGCGTGCTCGCTAATCCAGTCGCAGGTGCTACATATAACTATCTTCCAGCATCAGATGAAATCATCTCTCGCGCTGCCAAGATTGGTGATTTCCTGAAAGCTCGTAATATTTCGTTGCTTGCAGCAGCGCTGCAATTCCCGCTTCGCCATCCAGCAGTTACTTCAGTACTGACAGGTCCACGTACTGCAGCTGAACTCCTTGAGAATGTCGACGCCTTTAACTTAGAGCTACCAGCCGATATCTGGGCAGAGCTCGAAGATGCCAACCTCATCGAAAGGATCCCTGCATGAGCGTTCGACGTATTGCACAAGTAATTGGTGTAAAGCCTGATGACATCGAAGAGTACGAACGTATCCATGCTGATGTATGGCCAACAGTGCTTGCCACAATAAAGAAGGCAAATATCCAGAACTACTCAATTTTTCGTTATGAGCACCTGCTCTTTGCCTACATGGAATACACAGGTACAGATTACGAAAAGGATATGGCGACCATCGCCGCTGACCCTGAAACTCAGCGTTGGTGGAAGATCACCGATCCTATGCAGAGCCAAGTTCCAGAAGCTCGTCCAGGCGAGTGGTGGCACGTCATTCCTGAAAACTTCCACGTCGACTAGTTTGGATTGCAATGAAACTTTCAGTACTTCACACCAAAGATGAGCAGTATCGCTTTGCCGTAACAGTCGATGGAGTGCACCGCACTGTCGCATCTCTTCCAACTCTGACAGAAGCGATGCATCTGACTTTGGCCGAGCTCAAAGCAGCTCTTACTCAAGCAAGTACTGAAATAACCGGAACACTGGCAGCTCCTATCGCTCCTGAGATTGAGCTATGGGGCGCAGGAGTTACCTACCTTCGCTCTCGCGATGCGCGTAAAGAAGAGAGCGGTGTGCCTGATGTTTATCAGCTCGTCTATGAAGCAGACCGCCCTGAACTCTTCTTTAAATCCACTGCGGTGCGAGCGCGCGGTACCAACGCCCTTATTGGTATTCGCTACGACAGCGAAGCATCAGTTCCAGAACCAGAAGTTGCTATCTATATAAATAAGCATCGCGAAATCATTGGCTATGCCATCTGCAACGATGTCACCGCTCGTTCTATTGAGGGCGAAAATCCTCTCTACCTTTCACAAGCCAAGATCTATATCGGCTCAACATCCCTTGGCCCAGATATCACTCCATCGTGGCTTGCACCAAGCGCGGATCAGATGGCAATTAAGGCCAAGATTGTGCGTGGGTCGAATATCGAGTGGGAGGCCGAAACTTCTCTAGGCAATCTCAATCGCACCCTCGAAGATTTAGTCAATTACGTATTTAGATGCCAAGACTTCCCTCATGGCCTCATTCTCTCTACCGGCACTGGAATTGTTCCACCGATGGATATTTCACTTGCCGCCGGCGACATTGTTGAAATCAACGTGGCGGGAGTCGGAACCCTTTCAAATACTGTTGAAGTTATTCCAGAACGGGTGAAGTAACGCATGCGCGTCTGGACCCAGTGGTCAGATCTATCTGCGCCCGATGGAATCACGCTGCTATCCCCCGATAACTTTCCACTTGATAGCGCTGATCTATCGCAGGTAGATATGTATGTACCTTCTTATATGGGGGGTGCTAAAGCGCTTTCATATGCAGCCAAGATGTCCAACCTTAAGATTCTGCAGATGCTCAACGCAGGCTACGACGATGCCTTGGCCTATCTTCGCCCTGGGCTCACTCTCTGCAACGCACGTGGAGTTCATGATGCATCAACTGCAGAGCTGGCAGTGGGACTTGCAATCGCATCCCGCCGCGGCTTTGCTGAATTTATCCGCGAACAAGGCGTCGGTACCTGGAACCATCGCCGCTTTCCAGCACTTTCCGATAGCAGGGTTGGCATTATTGGATTTGGTTCTATCGGAAAAGAAGTTGCCCGCAAGCTATCTGGCTTTGATGTTTCAATCACCGCATTCACCCAATCTGGCCGCGATGGCACAGTAAAGATTGATGATTTACATAAGCATCTGCCCCAACTAGATATCGTAGTTTTGATCTTGCCTCTGACTGATTCATCTCGCCACATGTTTAACGCCCAGCGCTTAGCTACCATGAAAGATGGTGCGCTCATCGTTAATGTTGCGCGCGGCCCCATCATCGATACTGAAGCGCTCCTTAAGGAACTTAATTCACGTCGCATCTATGCAGCCCTCGATGTCACAGATCCTGAACCGTTACCTCAAGGACATCCTCTCTGGAGCGCTCCCAATCTGATTGTGGTTCCACATGTTGGTGGAAATTCAGAGGCCTTTGAACTGCGTGGACGAGCCCTCATTGAATCGCAGTTGAAATTACTTGCAGCTGGCAGCCCTCTTGAACACGTCGTTGCCCAAGGTTAAATTCCGCAGATGAGAATTGACTCCCACCATCACCTCTGGGATTTATCTGCACGTGATTACGACTGGATGGCCGGCGATCAGATGGCTCCCATCCGCCGTAACTTTGCCATTGCAGACCTTGAATCTGCGATAGCCGGAACCGGCATAGAGCGCACAGTCTTTGTTCAAGCAAGCATGACCCATGAAGAAACTTATGAAGCCCTCGTTTTAGCTGAGCAAACACCAACAATTGTTGCGGTTGTGGGTTGGCTCGATGTTGATTCACCTGCCTCTTTGGCAGAGTGCGAAAATTACTTGGCAGCCAAGGGCGGAAGTTATCTCAAAGGTATCCGCGATATTGCCCAAGATCATCCTGATTCCAATTACTTAGCAAGACCTCAAGTAATTAAGACGGTGCAAGGTCTCGGAAAGTTAGATATCACTTATGACATCTTGACTAAGACACCTGAACTTAAAGCTGCCATTGAATTAGTGCGCGCTTGCCCTGACACTCGCTTCGTACTTGACCATATCTCTAAGCCATACATATCTCGCCAAGAGTTAGAACCATGGAAATCTCTCATCACAGATTTAGCATCTTTCGAAAATGTCTCCTGCAAAATTTCAGGGTTAGTCACTGAAGCGAATTGGAAAGATTGGGAGGTTTCAGATTTCACTCCATATACAGATCACATCATCGAAAGTTTCTCGACATCGCGAATAATGTTTGGCTCGGATTGGCCAGTGGCTCTTCTTGCCGCCAATACCTACTCAGAGGTAGTCGGCCTTGCCGAAAAGGTCACGGCAGGGTTCTCGGCTAGCGAGAAAGAGGCGTTCTGGGCGTTGAACGTAGCGCGCAGTTACAAGATAACGAACCTGTAACAATCACCCAGTTATTACTGCAAATCCCGATTTTTCCTTGAATCAGCCCTACCCCGCGCATAGGATTCCCACACAGCAATTCCGCTGCTTTTGAAGGGAAACACATGAAGAAAGGTCTAATGGCAGTAGCTGCAGTAGCAGCACTCGCATTGGTAACTGGAACAGCTGCTCCAGTAACAGCAGCAGACAAGACCCTCAAGATCTATTTGATCTCAAAGGGCGAAACACACCAGTTCTGGCAAGCAGTTAAGTTAGGCGCTGAGACACAAGCTAAGAAGATGAACGCAGAGATCGTCTTCCAGGGTCCAGCAGCTGAAACAATGATCGATAAGCAACTTGAAATGCTTGATGCAGCAATTGCAGTTAAGCCAGATGCAATCGGTTACGCAGCTCTCGGAACAACACAGTCTGTTCCAAACTTGAAGGCTGCACACACTGCAGGCATTCCTGTTTACATGTTTGATACAGCAGCAAGCTGCCCAGGCAAGCTTGGCGTTGCATCAGATTGTGCACTTGGCGTTGCTTACACAAACAGCACAGCAGCTGGTGCGCTAGCTGCAGACAAGATGTCAGCACTTCTTAAGGGTAAGGGCAAGGTTCTAGTTGTCGGTCACTCACAGACAAACCAGACCGGTATCGACCGTGCAAACGGCTTTATCAACCAGATCAAGAAGAAGCACAAGGGCATCACACTCCTCAAGACTCAGTACGCTGAGGGTGGAGACGCTCTTAAGGCACAGGAAATCATTAGCGCAGCACTTGTTGCTAACAAGGACCTCAAGGGTATCTACGGAACTAACGAAGGCGTTTCAATCGGAGCTGGCCAGGCATTCAAGGCAGCTAAGTTGAAGAACGGCGCAGTTAAGTTGATCGGCTTCGACTCAGGAAAGCAGCAGATTGCAAACATCAAGTCTGGTCTTCAGACTGGTGCAATCACACAGAGCCCAATGGGTATCGGTGCTAAGACTGTAGAAGCGCTTGTTAACTACGTACGTAACAAGACAGTTCCAAAGCCACTTATTGACACTGGCTTCTACTACTACGATGCAAAGAACATCAGCGACCCAACAGTTGCTGGAAACCTCTACGAATAAGTCGAAATTCGACTCTTTTGTAAGTAGTTAAAGTCATGATGGCCGGGAGCAATCTCGGCCATCATGCTTTACTATTCGATTACATCCAGCGCTCAAAGTTTGTGGGGAAATAATGGCAACAGCTCAACTCTTATCGCTCACTGGCGTAAGTAAAGTGTTTCCAGGAGTAAAGGCCCTCGATAACGTTCAGTTCGATCTCAACGAAGGTGAAGTACATGCCATCGTTGGTGAAAATGGAGCTGGCAAATCAACTCTCATGAAGATTCTCTCTGGAATCTATAAGAAGGATGCCGGCGATGTTAAATACCGCGGCGAATCTGTAGAAATTCCTAACCCTTATGAAGCACAGCGCCTAGGCATCAGCATCATTCACCAAGAACTTAACTTGATGCCCCACCTCACGGTTGCGCAGAACATTTATATCGGCCGTGAAAATCGCCGGCCAGGTGGAGTATTTCTCGATAACTCAAAGCTCAATGATGAAGCGACCAAATTGCTGGCAGAGCTTGAACTTAACCTTGATCCAAAGGCAATTGTTGGCGAGCTAACAATTGCAAAGCAACAGATGGTTGAAATCGCAAAGGCGGTCTCTTATCGCGGTTCAGTCATCATTATGGATGAGCCAACCTCATCCCTGACTCCAGCCGAGACCGATGCTCTCTTTAAGATTATTCGCACCCTTAAGGCTGCCGGCAAGGGCGTTGTCTATATCTCCCACCGCCTGGAAGAGCTAGCGAAAATTACAGACCGCATCACTGTTTTGCGTGATGGACAGTATGTAAAGACTTTGAAGACCACTGAGACTTCGATTCCTGAAGTTATCTCACTGATGGTCGGACGTAAGGTTGATCAGGATCAGCGACCTGCCAACCGCAATATCAGTTCTGAAATCGTCATGAAGGTTGAAGGCATCTCAGATCGCCACTTGCTTCGCGATGTCTCCTTTGAACTTCGCAAAGGCGAAATTCTTGGCTTTGCTGGCCTCATGGGTGCAGGGCGTACCGAACTTGCTCGCGCCATTATCGGTGCTGACCCAAAGACTGCAGGCACAGTCACCCTCCACGGTAAAGAGGTAAAGATTAAGCAACCATCTGATGCAGTTGCTGCTGGAATCGGTTATCTCTCTGAAGATCGCAAACGATTTGGTCTTCTCTTGATTCAGAACCTGACATTTAACGTGATTCTCTCCTCGATTCCACGTTTCTCTAAATTTGGATGGCTCCGTATCAAGCCTGCAGCAGGCGTAACTCGCGATGTCATCTCTCAGCTGCGCGTGCGCACACCTTCTGAGAATCAGTTTGTTAAGAACCTCTCTGGTGGAAATCAGCAGAAAGTCGTCATCGGTAAGTGGCTGACCCGTAACTGCGACATCTTGATCTTCGATGAACCAACTCGTGGAATTGATGTGGGCGCAAAGGATGAGATCTACAAGCTGCTGACAAAGCTAGCTGAAGAAGGAAAATCAATCATCATGATTTCATCAGAGCTTCCTGAAATCTTGCGCATGTCTGATCGCGTAGCGGTTATGTGTGCAGGTCGCCTGACTGGCATCATCGACAATAAAGATGCCAACCAAGAAGTAATTATTGAATATGCAACAAAATTTAGCGACGAACTACCGGCAGTTCACTAAGAGGGAGAAGAGAAACATGTCAGAAGACCTAACAACTACTCAGTCAGAGGGCGGAAATAAGGTTTCAGCCTTTGTCCGTCGCGAGATTGGACGAGTTGCAGCCTTAGCTAGCCTTGTCATCATCTTCGCCTTCTTCACCATCATGCGCCCGGTATTTGCCTCTTGGGCAAATGTCTCCGGCGGTATCTTGATGTCGACCACAGTGATTGGTCTGCTCGCTATCGGAGTTACCTTCGTGATTATCACCGGAGGTATCGACCTCTCTGTTGGTACATCGATGGCGCTCGTTGCAGTGATTACCGGAAAAAGTGTGATGGCCTACGACCTCAATGTTTG
The DNA here is from genome assembly GCA_965267875.1 of Candidatus Nanopelagicaceae bacterium. Classification (GTDB taxonomy): domain Bacteria; phylum Actinomycetota; class Actinomycetes; order Nanopelagicales; family Nanopelagicaceae; genus Planktophila. The sequence goes on from OZ254157.1 coordinate 1,205,823, forward strand.
GACTGGAATTCTTCTTGGAATGGTGGTGGGAGGGCTCTTAGGCGCCATCAATGGATTGTTGATTACGGTGCTGAAATTGCCTGCCTTTATCGCAACTCTTGCAACCATGAAGGGTGCGCAAGGCTTGGCTCTAATCATCTCCGATATGAAGCCAATTCTCTTCGCAACAGATGTTGAAGGTTGGGATCAAATCGCTCGTGGAAATATCATCCCTAACTTTCCAAATGCCGTTCTCATCCTCTTTGTCGCAGCGATTATCGGCTCACTGATTCTTAATAAGACAGTACTTGGTCGCTACAACTTCGCTATCGGCTCCAATCTAGAGGCGACAAAGCTCTCTGGCGTAAAGGTCAATCGCTGGTTGGTTGCTATCTACGCTCTCTGCGGCGTTTACGTCGGTCTTGCTGCAGTCGTTATCACCTCACGCCTTGGCTCTGCTCAGCCAGACCTTGGTCTTGGATATGAGCTCGAAGCAATCGCTGCGGTCATCATCGGTGGAACTTCGCTCTTCGGCGGTAAGGGAACTATCGGTGGAACCATTATTGGTGCACTCATCATGTCAGTTCTTATCAATGGACTTCGTATCCTCGAACTTCAGCAAGAGTGGCAGTACGTGGTTGTTGGTGCGGTTATCCTCTTTGCAGTCTTTGCAGATAATCTCCGTCGTCGTCGCGCAGGTGACACAACCGTTTGATCAATTAGGTTACAAGAAAACCCCCGTGCATATGTGCGGGGGTTTTCTTCTTGCTACAGACGACCCGCCTGGTGGACTCGCTTTAAGAACTCTTGAGTCTTAGGGTTCTGCGGGTTATGCAATACCTGTTCTGCGCTTCCACGTTCGACGATATTGCCTGATTCAAGGAAGCAGACTTCATCCGCTACCTGCGTTGCAAATCCCATTTCGTGCGTTGCTAGCACCATCGTCATGCCATCGCTCTTGAGGTCGCGCACTGCAGAGAGAACTTCATTAACCAGCACTGGGTCCAGCGCCGACGTAACTTCATCGAGAAGAAGCAGGCGTGGGCTAACGGCAAGTGATCGAATAATTGCTACTCGTTGCTGCTGTCCCCCGCTCAGGCGGTCAGGATATTGATCAGCCTTATCAGCTAAATCAAAGCGCTTAAGAAGGTGCAGCGCATGGGCGTTAGCTTCATCCTTGCTCTTTCCATGCACCTTGATGGGCGAGAGCGTAATGTTCTCAAGCACTGTCTTATGTGGAAATAAGTTAAATGATTGAAAGACCATTCCCAAACGGCGGCGGACTTCATCAACATTGATCAGTGGATCTGAAATCTCTTGACCATCTAAGAAAATCTGGCCATCATCGATTGATTCCAGCAAGTTAATGCAGCGCAAGAGTGTGGACTTGCCTGAGCCAGAGGCGCCAATCAGCACTGTCGCAGTGTGTTCTGGAACCTGCAGCGATAGGTCGTGAAGGACAACATCAGGGCCAAAGGACTTACGAACGTTGACCAGTTCTAGAACGTTGCCCATTAGATGGCACCTTCAGAGTTCTGCGCACTTGTGCGCTGTCTGATGGCTCGATCTGTATAGCGAGTCATTGGAATTGTGATGAGGAGAAAGAGGATGGCTGCCACAACGTAAGGCGTGTAGTTAAAGGTACGGCTCGCGTTAATTTGGGCAGCGCGCACAGCATCTGTGACTCCCAAGATTGAGACCAAACCTGTGTCTTTAAGGAGTGAGACAAAGTCATTGAGCAGAGGTGGAACCACGCGACGTATTGCTTGTGGCAATACAACAAAGCGCATCGTCTGCCCTGAAGTTAAGCCAAGAGAGCGAGCAGCTGCGCGCTGGCTTGGATGGATAGATAAAATTCCGCTTCGGATAACTTCAGCAACATATGCAGAGTAAGTAAGGACAACAGCAACTGTTCCAAGGAAGATGACATTGCTGGAAACCCCAGAGAGCCCTAATGCTGGAACGCCAAAGCCAACGAGCAAGATAATCAAGATCAGTGGGGCGCCTCGGAAGATATCGACGTAGGCGGTAGCCAAAAATCTAAATGGAGTAAGCGCTGGTGACTTTGTAGTTCGCAGTAAAGCAAGGCCAAGGGCAATCACACCGATGGCAGCGCCACCGATAAAGGTAAGCTGCAAATTGATCCAGAGGCCTTGCACAACTGTTGGAAATACCTCGCGGCCATAATCAATATCGAAGAAGGTCGCCTTAACGGTCTCCCAGCCTGGCGAACTAACAAGAATTACCGCAAGAGTTCCGAGGACGAAAATAGAAGAAGCCGCAGCAATACTTGCTTGCTTGCGGCTAATCCTGCGACGAGATTTACGTCGTTCTAGTTCACGGGAGCTTGGCGACCAAGCAGAGCTTTTCTTCTCTGACATGGTCGCCAAACTACCTTGTTTACTGCTGAGTTTCTCTTAAGGCTTCAATACAGGAGCGCCAGCATCGGTTGCTAGCCACTTATCTGTAATTGTTGCGAGTGTTCCATCTGCAGTAATGGCATCAACAGCGCCAGTTACGCAAGATGTGAGTTTGCTTCCCTTTGAAAGCAAGAGTCCAAACTGATCTCCTGCACCAGTTGAAGGAAGTTGACCAACGATAAGACCGTTTGGAACTTCAACACCTGATAGGTAGAAAGCTGTTGGTAGATCTACAACAAGGCCGTCAATCTGCTTGTTCTTGAGTGCAGATACACCTGCTGCGTTGTCGTTAAATACCTGTGGCTTTGTGCCAATCTGGCTCTCGATTGCATCAAGAGAGGTAGTACCGACTGCAGCACCTAGCTTGGCGCTCTTAAGGTCTGCAAGTGAAGTCTTTCCTTCGATCTTGCTTCCCTTGAATGAGACGATTGCCTGAGGAGCTGTGTAATAAGGTGATGAGAAATCAACAGCCTTCTTGCGATCCTCAGTGATTGAGAACTGCTGCAAGTTGAAGTCAAACTTCTTCTCTCCTGGTGTTACAGCTGAATCAAATGTTGTGCGGACCCAGGTGACATCTGCAGCATCAAAGCCGAGCTGCTTAGCAACTGCATAAGCGACTGCGCCTTCAAAGCCTTCGCCAGATTCTGGCTTGTCATCGATAACCCATGGGTAGTACGCAGGTTCACCAGTTGCGATTGTGAGCTTGCCTTCAGTGATTGTTGCTAAATCTCCCTTTTCGCATGATGCAGAAGCTGATGACGAGTCGTCATTGCCAAGTCCGCATCCTGAGAGTGCGAGAGCAGCAGCGATTACCGCTGCAGTGATAATTCCAAAACGTTTTTGCACGTTAGCTCCTTAAGGTTGGGGCGAAATGAATACTAGCGAAGCGTATTAACCCAGTCGCCCAATGTCGACTCGCAAATGAACTGCAGGTAGCCCAGCAAAGCAAAACGCCCCTCATAAAGAAGGGCGTGATGGTGGCGGGTGAAGGATTTGAACCTTCGAAGGCAGAGCCGGGGGATTTACAGTCCCCTCCCATTGGCCGCTCGGGCAACCCGCCAGGGTCTTACGGCTTGCGTAGATTACCTTATTTATTAGATCTCTAGAAATCGGCCCTATTCGGGAAGGATGACAGGCACTTGAGTAATCAAGCCTCCATCGATGACATAGGAAGCTCCTGTGACAAATGAAGACTTATCAGAACATAAGAAGCCAACGAGATTGCCTATGTCATGGATACTCGCCATGCGACCGATGGGATGAGAAAGTCCCCATTCATGTAAGAGATCTTCTTCACTGCGATCGCCTTTAAATGATTGCGCAGTTGCTCGTAACATCGGAGTATCAACACATCCCGGAAGTACAGCGTTACAACGAATCTGCTCGGCAGCATAATCAACTGCAATTGCACGAGTGAGTGCATTGACCGCACCTTTTGAAGCAGCGTATGCGACTACGCCTTTCTGGTTTGAAAGTGATTGCACGGAAGAGATATTGACGATTGAACCGCCCTTGGCTTTACGCATAAATGGAACGGCATACTTAGTTGTGAGATACATAGCCTTCACATTGACGCCGAAGGTCTTCTCCCAGATCTCATCTGTAGTTTCTTCAGCATTGCCATAGGTCTGAACGCCTGCGCTATTAACTAGGTAATCGATATGTCCGTGCTTATTGCCGACCTCTGTGACGGCGCTTTTGACTTGAGCCTCCGATGAGATATCTACCTTGACACCTGAGAAGCGATCACCGTAGCTGGCAAACTCTGCTGTGGCGCTAGCGATAGCTTTCTCATCAACATCAAAGATAACTACAGTCGCGCCATCTTCAAGCAGGCGTTGTGCACTGCCAAGACCAATGCCTTTGGCTCCCCCAGTAACAATTGCAACCTTATTCATGGAAACTGCTCCTCATCTGTGCGCCGTTCTTCTGAACTTCTTCAATTGTGCGAGATCCTGAAAGTGACATGCCGTTGATAAATTCGCGGCGCATTAAGTCAATTACTTGTTGCACCCCTTTTTCACCATTAGCCATTGCGCCATATAGATAGGCGCGACCAATAAAGACCGCCTTTGCTCCCAGCGCTACTGCGCTTAAGGCATCAAGGCCAGACATCATTCCGCCATCGATATAGACCTCGACCTTTTTACCTACTGCATCTACTACTTCAGGGAGAATCTCAAGTGGCACTGGACCGCGATCAAATTGGCGCCCGCCGTGGTTAGAGAGAATGATTCCTTGAACGCCGCACTTAGCAACCGCCTTGGCATCGGCAACGCTCTGGATGCCTTTGATAACGATGGGACCATCCCAGACAGTGCGTAGCCATTTAATATCTTCATAATCAGTTGATGGATCAAAGATAAGAGCTGCTAGCTCAGAGAGCGGTTTATCCCAACCGCGGAAGGCGGCAAACTCGAGCTTGCCAGTTGTGAAGAGATTGAGCCACCAGATTGGTTTGCGTGCAATAGATAGAACAGTGCTTAACCTGATCTTTGGCGGAACAGTAAGACCATTGCGATTATCGCGATAACGAAGGCCAGCAACAGGTGTATCAACTGTGAGCACGAGCGCTTCAAAGCCAGCGTCCTTTGCCTGCTTGATAACTGCCAGAGTGTCAGAGCGATTCTTCATGACATAGAGCTGGAACCATCTGCGGGCTTTTGGGACTGCAGCTGCAAGTTCTGCCGGAGAAGTTGTTCCCATCGTAGAGAGCGCGTAAATCAAGTTGTTCTCAGCTGCCACGTTTGCAACGGCTGGTTCACCAACATGGTGCATCAAACGTGTGTAGCCGGTAGGTGCAAAGCAGATGGGGAGATCAATACTCTTTCCAAGAATCTTTGTCGAAGAATCAATATCTGAAACATCACGCAAAACACGTGAATTGATTTCAACTCGCGCTAAAGCTTGGCGAGTGCGGTCATAGGCAACTTCATCAACAGCGCTTCCCTCGACATAATCAAAGACAACCTTGGGGGTGCGCTTCTTCGCTATTGCAGCCAGGTCAGCAACGTTCTGCGCCCGTTGTAACTTGCCCTTGTAAGGGTTGAGCGATGGCAAGGTCCAGTCAATCAAGGACCAGAAGTACGGAAGGCTCGGCAGTTTTCGAGAGCTCCGAATCATGAGTACAAATTACCCTACAATGGCGCACATTAGAATGTGTCAATAAGAATTGAATTACCAAAGGGGTCCAGAACGTGGCAGACAGCAGTTTCGACGTAGTATCAAAGATCGACCGCATGGAGCTCGATAACGCGATTAACCAAGCCATCCGTGAAATCGATACGCGCTTTGACTTTAAGAATACCGGCGCCAAGATTGAACTTACTGGCGACAAGCTAGCCATCGAAGCAGGCACTGAAGAGCGCGCAAAGGCCGCACTCGATGTCGTCAAAGATAAGATGATTAAGCGTGGGGTATCGCTCAAGCACCTCGAGACTGCCGACCCACAGTTGTCAGGAAAGATCTACAAGATTGCTTGTACCCTCAAAGAAGGTATCTCAACTGAGAACGCTAAGAAGATTGCAAAGTTCTTACGTGATGAAGGCCCAAAATCAATTAAGACTCAGATTCAAGGCGACGAACTACGTGTCACATCAAAGAGCCGCGATGATCTTCAAGAAGCTATCGAGCAGATTAAGAACGGTAAATTTGAGTTTGCTGTCCAATTTGTTAACTTCCGCTAAGTGGTAAAGGCAAGGAGCGAATACTCGCTCGGACTTCTCTTCGGAGTTGGCGCCTACGTTTTCTGGGGGCTCTTTCCACTTTATTGGCCGCTGCTCAAACCTGCCAACCCACTCGAGATAGTTTCTCACCGCGCAGTGTGGACTCTAGTTTTCTGCATCATTGTTCTGGCGCTCTTACGTCAGCTCAAATCAACTCTCGCCATCTTAAAACACCCCAAGAAGATGGCTGGGCTCTTTGCAACAACTGTTCTCATCTCCATCAATTGGCTTACCTACATCTGGGCAACCAACAATGGCCATGTTGTTGAAGCTGCCCTTGGTTACTACATCAATCCCTTGATCATTATCGCTTTTGGTGTTCTGCTCTTGCGCGAGAAGATGCGCCCACTGCAATGGGTTGCAGTTGGTATTGCAGCTATCGGTGTCACGATTCTTACTATTGATTACGGTCGTCTACCTTGGGTTGCAATTTCACTCGCGCTTTCCTGGGGAACCTACGGTCTCTTAAAGAAGAAGTTAGATCTGGGAGCGCTAGAAGGTCTAACTATCGAAACGCTTATCTCGCTCCTTCCCTATGGTTTCTACCTCTTCTACCTCGGTAACCAAGGCACAGGGCAGTTTGGCAATGGGCTGCTTCTGAACATCCTTCTCATTAGCGCTGGGGCGATGACAGCCATTCCGCTCCTCTTATTTAATGGTTCTACTACGCGCCTGCCGTACAGCACTATCGGCCTGCTGCAATACATCACACCGACGATTCAGTTCTCAATTGGAGTCTGGATTAATCACGAAGAGATGCCGACAGCGCGTTGGATCGGATTTATTGTTATTTGGTTAGCGCTGGCAACTCTTGGAACAGATTTAATGCGCTCAAGCAGAGCGATCGACAATCGCATCGCACAATGAAAAGAGCGCACCAGTAACGTCATTTACTGGCAGTGGTCCAAGGGCTGCGCGGGCATCACGAGCAACCTGCTGTAGCTGATCTTTCGACTCTGCCAGAGCTGGGTGTGTACGTAGCTCCTTCAGAACGCTAGCAACTACCGCTTCATCTTTAATCGGAGCGCTCACCAGCTTCTGTAATTTCTTATCTTCAGGACGCGTTGATTTCATGAGATTGAGCGTTACCAGCGTTGGCACACCTTCGCGCAAATCTGTTCCGGGAGTCTTTCCAGATTGGTGTGAATCGCTAGCGATATCAATGATGTCATCAGCTAGTTGGAAGGCGATACCGATCTTCTCTCCAAATACTGTGAGAGTCTCTTTAATCTCATCCGGTGCACCTGAAACCATCGCGCCAAAGCGCGCACTTGCTGCGATGAGTGAACCGGTTTTATCTGCAACAACTTGCAGATAGTGCTCGAGCGCATCTTCACCGTTCTGTGGGCCTTGCGTCTCCATGATCTGCCCGATTACCAAACGCTCAAAGGTTGATGCTTGTAAGCGAACTGCTTCAGGCCCGATATCGGCAAGGAGCGCTGAGACTTTGGCAAAGAGATAATCACCAGTCAAAATTGCAACGGTATTTCCCCATCGGCTATTTGCGCTCTCCACGCTGCGTCGCAAGCGCGCTTCATCCATGACATCATCGTGATAGAGCGTTGCAACGTGCGTTAATTCGCAGACAACAGCAGATTCAACAATTCCAAATCGATTCTTATCTCCGTAATGAGATGCCAGCAAAGTCAGCAGCGGACGTAAGCGCTTTCCGCCTGCGGCAACTAAGTGGCGCGAGGTCTCTTCAACGAGTGGATAGTCACCTTGAATATGGCTGAGAAGAAGGCTCTCAACTTTCTGCATACCCAGCGCTAATTCAGCCTCTAACTCAGGGGCGATGCCAGGTATTCCGATAGCTGCCATTAGCGGATGAAGAAAGCAGTTGTTTCAATGAAATTCAAGAGAGGCGCTGGGAAGACACCAAGGAGAATTGTCACCGTTGCTGAGACTGCAATTGTGATTGTAGTCAGAGCAGATGGGATGACAACGCTGGTGCCATCTTCGACTGGATCCTTAAAGAACATCAAGACGATGACGCGGATATAGAAGAAGGCGGCAATCGCTGAAGCAAGAACACCAGTAATCAAAATTGCAGTGCTGCCTGATTCGTAGGCGGCGGAGAAGATAGAGAACTTTCCAATAAATCCAGAGGTGAGCGGAATACCAGCAAAGGTAAGGAGATAGAGCGCAAATACCAAAGCAAGCAATGGAGAACGCTTACCAAGGCCACTCCAACGATTGAGGTCTGTGACTTCTCCCGCTGAATCGCGAACAAGGGTTACCACTGCAAAGGCGCCAAGTGTGGCGATGCCGTATGCAAAGAGGTAGAAGATTGAAGAATCAAGACCTGACTTGCTCAAGGCGATAACGCCAGCAAGTAAGAATCCTGCATGTGCGATTGATGAGTAAGCCAGCATGCGCTTTACATCGCGTTGTGTAATTGCAACAACAGAACCAAATACCATCGTAATAATTGCGATGACCACAAGCGCCGGCTTCCACTGCCACTCTGCATTTGCAAAACCAACATAGAAGATACGCAGGATTGCGCCGAAGGCTGCAATCTTTGTCGCCGCTGCCATAAAGCCGGTAATTGCCGTTGGTGCTCCTTGATAAACATCGGGAGTCCACGCGTGGAATGGAACTGCGCCCACTTTAAAGAGAAGTCCTACAGCAAGGAATGCGATTCCCATGAGTAAGAAGATGTCGTTACCTGATCCACCGACAATGCTCTCTTGGATTCCAGAGAGCGTGATTGTGCCTGAATAGCCATAGAGATAGGCGATTCCAAAGAGGAAGAAGGCTGATGAGAAGGCGCCAAGAAGGAAGTATTTCAGCGCTGATTCTTGTGACATCAGACGGCGACGACGTGAAAGGCCTGCCATCAAATAGAGAGGCAGAGATAAAATCTCAAGCGCCACAAAGAGCGTGATGAGATCTGTGGCAATCGGGAAGATCAACATTCCGGCAACTGCAAAGAGCGTAAGTGGATAGACCTCAGTGACGCGCAGATCCTTCTGCAGCGATTGACGCTCTTCTTCAGAGCCCGGAACTGCTGCTGCCATTGCAGTGAAGTTCTCTTGATCTGCGATGAGGAAGATTGCCAAGAACGAGATAATCAAGATCGAGGCCTGAATCAGAACTGCTGCGCCATCAAATGCAACTGAACCCATCGCAGCATCAACTGATGATTGATTGCGAACTGTCATAAGCGCCGCAAAAGCTGCAACAAGCGAGAATGTTGAGATAAAGAGTTGAGAGCTATGACGAGCTGCGCGAGGAGCAAAGGCTTCAATCAAGACGCCAATAACGGCACCAGCTAACACAATCAGAATCGGAGCTAGTTGCGCGTAATTCAGTACCGGAGTTACAAATGTCATTTATTTGCCTGCGCTCTCTGATGGAACTGGATCCGTAAAGCCTTGTGACTCAATTACCTGCGCTGCCACCGGGTTGATGACGTTGAGCAGAGGAGCGGGATAGAAGCCAAGTGCAATGATGATCGCCAAGACAGGACCAACAGCAAACTTCTCGCGCAGATTCAAATCAGGCAAGTTCTCATTTCCAGGTGTAGTCGGCCCATGAAGCGCCTTCTGTACTGGAATCAAGATGTAGAGCGCTGCGAGAACGATTCCGAAAGTGGCAAGGACTGCAGCAACTGGATAGCGAGTAAATGTTCCGACTAGTACTAAGAACTCGCTGACGAAGCTTGATAGCCCCGGAAGTGCCAGCGATGACATACCTGCAATAAAGAATGACCACGCCATAACTGGAGTAACTCTCTGGAGCCCACCAAAGTCAGCGATAGTTGAAGATTTACGACGCGCAATCATCCAACCGGCAACAATGAAGAGCGCTGCCGTCGAGAAGCCGTGGTTAAACATATAGAGAATCGCACCGCTATGGCCTTGGGTGGTCATAGCGAAGATTCCCATGGTGATAAAACCGAAGTGAGAGATAGATGTGTAAGCGATGAGGCGCTTGATATCGCGCGCTCCGATTGCCAAGAATGCACCGTAGAGAATTGAGATAACAGCGAGAACAATAATCACTGGCGTAAATGTCTTCGATGCATCTGGGAAGAGTGAGAGACAGAAGCGGATCATTCCAAATGTTCCAACCTTGTCGAGCACGCCAAGCAAGAGCACTGATGTACCTGGTGTTCCTGATGCTGCTGCATCTGGCAACCATGTGTGCAAAGGCCAGAGAGGTGCCTTAATTGCAAAGGCGATAAAGAATCCAAGGAAGAGCAGATTCTGAGTTGTTGAGCTCATGTAGTTATGCATCTGCGATAGCTCAGTAATGTCGAAGGTTGCTCCGCCATTCTTACTTGAGATGACATAGAGGCCGATGATTGAGGCGAGCATCAAGAGACCGCCGAAGAGGCTAAAGAGCAAGAACTTCACAGCAGCTGCGGCGCGTTCTCCGCTGCCATATCCGCCAATGAGGAAGTAGACCGGGATCAACATCGCTTCAAAGAAGACATAGAACAAGAAGACATCGGTGGCAGCAAAGACACCAATCATCATCGTTTCAAGAACGAGGATAAGAATGTAGAAGACCTTGGCAGACCAACGTCCACCTTCAGATTCATTCCATCCCGCTAAGACAACAATCGGGGTAAGAAGAACTGCAAGAAGTATGAGAACGAGAGATAAGCCATCAACGCCCACTGCGTAGTTGATTCCGAATGATGGAATCCACTCTGCAGATTGAACAAATTGGAAGGCGGTATTTGATTCATCAAAGTTGAGCCACATCATGATCGCTGAGATAGCTACAAGAATCGTTGTACCTAGTGCTGCCTGCTTAACGCGAAGTACCTGCTCAGCAGGAATTACCGCAATCAGCAAAGCGCCGACTAGCGGAAGAATTCCAAGGAGAGTTAACGAGCTCATAGCGTGACCACCCAAATTCCTGCAATAAGAGCGACCGCACCTATAAGGATGAGAGCTGCATAGCTACGTGCAAATCCTGATTGAGTTCTCCGTAAGGTCGCACCTGCCCCGAGCGCAGTACGTCCGATGCCACGAACTGCGCCATCAACAACGTTCTCATCGCCCTTAACGAGTAAGCGAGTAAGCACTTGGCCAGGACGCATAAAGACAGATTCGTTAAATGAATCCTGCAAGAGATCCTTACGTGCGATTCGGGTAAAGATTGAGACGTTCTGTGGAGCCACCGCATCAATTTCAGAGAGCTGATACTTCATGATTGCGATACCAACACCGATAGCAACCGCGGTCAGCGCCATCGCAGAAACAACGATTGGTTCAAAGAGGTGTTCTTCATAATGGTCTTTACCGTGATCACCGAAGACTGGATTGAGCCAATTTTTCAGCGCATCTCCGCGATAGAAGAGCAGACCTGAAGTGACAGAGCCGATCGAAAGAATGACCATTGGGAACCACATTAAGAATGGTGATTCGTGCGGGTGCTGATCTTCTTCCCAGCGCTTTGGGCTGGTGAAGGTCAAAATCATTACGCGAGTCATATAGAAGGCGGTAATTACTGCGCCAAGAAGTGTGATTGAACCCAAGAGAATTCCCTTGAATCCACCTGCATTAAATGCAGTTTCAATAATCAGATCCTTTGAATAGAAACCTGCAAATGGTGGAACGCCAATAATTGCAAGGTAGCCAAGGCCAAAGGTAATAAAGGTAATCGGCATAAATTTACGGAGCCCGCCATAACGTCTCATATCAACGCTGTCATTCATGCCGTGCATGACTGAACCTGCACCCAAGAACATTCCCGCCTTAAAGAATCCGTGTGTCAGCAAGTGCATGATCGCAAATGCATATCCGGCAGGTCCGAGGCCAGCGCAGAGAACCATGTAACCAATCTGCGACATAGTCGATGCAGCAAGCGCCTTCTTAATATCATCTTTTGCAGTACCGATCACGGCGCCGAAGAGCAAGGTAATTGCACCGACGATGACGACAATCAACTGCGCAGTTGGAGCTGCATCGAAGATAAAGTTTGAACGAACGATGAGGTAGACACCTGCTGTCACCATCGTTGCTGCGTGAATCAACGCTGAAACTGGGGTTGGGCCAGCCATCGCATCGCCTAGCCAAGCTTGTAGTGGGAACTGCGCAGATTTACCTGCTGCTGCAACGAGCAACATAATTCCGATCGCAGTCAACGCTGTCTCGGATGCGCCTTCTGATGCCTCTTTCACGCCTGCAAAGGAGACGGTGCCAAGGGTTGCAAATGCAATCATGATGGCGAAGGAGAGTCCCATGTCACCAATACGGTTCATGACAAATGCCTTCTTAGAAGCTGTCGCATATGCCGGCTTCTGATTCCAGAACCCAATCAATAGGTAAGAAGCTAAACCAACGCCTTCCCAGCCAACATAGAGAGTTAAGTATGAATCGCCAAGAACAAGTAAGAGCATCGCTGCAATAAAGAGGTTGAGATAAGCAAAGAAGCGACGTCGGTTCTCATCGTGTGACATATAGGAGATGGAGTAGATGTGAATCAGAGTTCCAACGCCGGTAATGAGTAGAACGAAGCAAATTGAGAGTTGATCAAGTAGCAGTCCAGCATCTACTTGGAAGGAGGCAACATCAATCCAGGTAAATAACTTCTGGCCGATAGCGCGTTCTTCAGTTGGACGAGAAAGCATCTGTGAGAGCTGATAGAGACCAACTCCAAATGATGAAGCTGACATCGCTGTTCCGAGTAGGTGTCCCCACTTATCGGCGCGACGACCAGCGAGCAAAAGTGTGATGGCTCCAAATAGCGGGAGCGCGATGAGATAGACCAGAGATGATGAAGTAACCATTTTATCGCTTCAACAAACTAGCATCATCGATAGATGCTGAACGGCGCGAACGATAGATGGCGATAATGATGGCAAGACCGACTACCACTTCGCAGGCTGCCACAACCATGGTAAAGAATGCAGTTACTTGTCCTTCAAGGGTTCCATTAATTCTTGAGAAGGTAACTAAAGTGAGGTTTGCTGCATTGAGCATCAGCTCGATACACATAAAGACAACGATTGCGTTGCGGCGAACAATGACGCCGATAGCGCCGATTGTGAAGAGTAGGCCAGCTACATAGAGGTAGTTATACGGATTCACTACTTCTCCTCCTGCACTGTGTTATCAACTTCGCCGAGTTCAAATTGGCTTGATTCCAACATATCTCCACGCGCTTTAAGCGTTGCAGAGATTGAGTTTGGAGCTGGAGTGCCATCTGGAAGAAGGGCTGGAACATCGACTGCGTTGTGACGGGCATACACACCTGGGTTTGGAAGACCTGCGGCAGATGCCAGTGAACCTGTGCGGAAGCGAGCGATCGCTTGTTCGCGCTGCGTTGGTCGCGCAACCGTGCGTTGATGATGCGCTAGCACCATTGCGCCAAGAGCTGCAGTAATCAAAAGTGCAGAGATTGCTTCGAAGGCGAAGACGTAATCTGAGAAGAGCAACTTTGCTAGCCCTTGCACATTTCCATCTTTATTTGCTTCAGCAAGTCCAATCACTGGGCGCCCCAATGCTGCGCGGCTAATAAGGGATACCAACAAACCACCAAAGCCAAGAGACGCAGTTATTGCAATCGCGCGAAGACCTGGAATTGTCTCAGTCAGTGAATCAGAGGCATCGACTCCGACCAACATCAAGATAAAGAGGAAGAGCATCATGACTGCGCCTGTATAGACAACTATCTGGACGATGCCAAGGAATACCGCATCTTGTGCAATATAGAAGAGTGCAATCGTGATCATGATCCAAGCAAGAAGAAGCGCTGAGTGAACTGCCTTCTTTACTACCAGCATTCCGATTGCAGCAATGACAGAGAGAGGTCCGAGAATCCAGAACATCACCGCTTCAGGAGTTTGAATCGTCAACATTAATTGGCTCCCTGTGAAGGATGTGCTTCCTTGACATCACCGTTGTAGTAATTGGTATCGGTCATGCCTGGATACATTGGATGAGGAGGTGCCAACATTCCTTGGCGAAGCGGGGCCAATAGATCTTCCTTTTCGAAGATCAACTTTTCGCGCTTGTCATCTGCAAGTTCATATTCATTAGTCATTGTCAGCGCACGAGTTGGGCACGCTTCGACGCAGAGACCGCAGAAGATGCAGCGAAGATAGTTAATTTGATAGACCGCACCGTGGCGTTCTCCAGGAGACATTTGATTGCCAGGAGTGTTGTTGCCGCCTTCTACATAAATCGCATCTGCTGGACATGCCCAGGCGCAGAGTTCGCAACCGATGCACTTTTCAAGTCCATCTGGGTGGCGGTTAAGTTGATGGCGACCATGGAAACGTGGCTGCGTAGGCGCCTTTACATCAGGATATTGAACGGTCTGATTCTTCTTAAACATAGAAGAGAAGGTGACCCAGAAGCCCTTTGCTTGGCTTGCAAGAGGTGCCGGACCTGGCTGCTCAACTTCAGTAAATGGAACTGAGTTGATATCGGCTTGCCCTGAACTCTTCTTCTCTAACTTTGAGTTCTCGTTGAAGTCAGTCATTACTTCTCTCCTGACACGTTAATTGATTGCACTTGTGGAAGAGATGGAATTGGGAAGTCTGGAGCTTCACCTTCAGCCTTTGGAGCACGCACCTTCTGCTTATTGCGCTCCATGAGCGAGCTAGCAGCCATGACCAAGATAACGATTCCAGCTGCGAAGGAGATGATGGCAACGCGTGATGCACCTTCTTGCTGCAGCACGCGAAGGGTTGCCACAATCAAAATCCAGATCAGTGAAACCGGAATCAATACCTTCCAGCCAAACTTCATAAACTGGTCGTAGCGAAGACGTGGCAGCGTTGCACGCAACCACATAAAGATAAAGAAGAAGAAGATAACTTTTGCAAAGAACCAGACCAGAGTGAACCAGCCACCAAGCCAGCTTTCAGTAAAGCCAAGGCCTGGAAGTGCGTGATACCCACCAAGGAAGAGCGTTGTTGCCAGCGCTGAGACCGCGATGATGTTGACGTATTCAGCTAAGAAGAAGAGCGCGAACTTAAGGGAAGAGTACTCAGTATGGAAACCACCAACGAGTTCGCCTTCAGCTTCAGCAAGGTCAAATGGGGCGCGGTTGGTTTCGCCGACCATTGAAATCACATAGATAACAAATGATGGGAAGAGAACGATTGCGTTCCAAATATTGTCATGCTGAGAACCGACGATGTCAGATGTTGACATTGAACCGGCATAGATAAAGACAGCAACAAGAGAAAGACCCATAGCGATTTCGTAAGAGACAACTTGAGCGCTTGAGCGAAGTCCACCAAGTAATGGGTAGGTAGATCCAGAAGACCAACCAGCCAAGACGACGCCATACACACCGATAGATGTAACCGCGAGGATGTAGAGAACGCCTACCGGCAAATCTGTCAGTTGTAGCGCGGTCTGCTGCCCAAAGATGCTTACTTCACCCGTCATTGGGATTACGGCAAAGGCCATAAAGCACATTGATGTGGCGATAATCGGCGCCAAGATAAAGACAATTTTATCTGCAGCCGCCGGAATGATGTCTTCCTTTAGCGCCAGTTTTACGCCATCAGCTAAAGATTGCAATAAACCAAATTTTCCAACGCGGTTTGGTCCAGTACGTAGCTGCATCTTTGCCAAGACGCGACGTTCGGTCCAGACGGCTAACAAGGTAGCAATAACGCAAATAATGAAGACGATAAGCGCCTTCACTGCAATCAGCCAGACTGGATCTTGAGCCAAGAGTTCTGCTGTTGTCATGCCTTCACCACCGTAACTACTTCGCCGTGAACTGCATCGAGTGCAACAAGTGCTTGAGATGCAAATGAATTTCGTGGAATCCAGACTGCATCATCATAAATATCTTCAACAAGCACTGGGATAGTGATTGAGCCATGTGCATTTGATACTCGCACTTGCTCACCGCTCTTAACCCCCATCGCCGCCGCGCGCTTTGGAGATACGACCGCGACAGTTGGTCGACGCGTTCCAGCCAAATTATCTTCACCCTTTTGCAATGTTCCCATATCCAACAAGCGACGCCATGAAGTCAAGATGGCATCGTTACCTGAAACTGAAGGAGTTGATACTGGAGCCACTGATGTCATGGCAATGCGTGCACCATCCCACTTACCGAGTTGGTTAAATTCGCGAGCTGCAGCTGTAACTGTGCCAAGAGAAATTGGATTGCCAAGTGCATCAGCAAGCATCGAAAGGATGCGAACATCGCTGCGATTATGTGAATCAGCAACTGCTGAATCAAAGGCGCGGGCGCGGCCTTCCCAGTTAAGGAAGCTGCCGCTCTTTTCAGTGATTGCAGCAACTGGAAGAACAACATCTGCAACTGCCGTTACTGAACTTGGTGCGATCTCAAGTGAGACAACGAAAGTTTTCTTAAGTGCGGCAAGCGCCTCTGAGCCATGGTGAAGATCGTGTGCATCGACTCCACCAACAACGACAGCGTCAAGTGAACCTGATGCAAGGGCGATAAGAATTTCAGAAGTTGTGCGGCCTGGCTCTGTCGGAAGTGAGCTAACGCCCCAAGCAGCTGCAATATCAACGCGAGCTGCTGCGTCAGCAACAGGTCGACCACCAGGTAGAACGTTGCCCAGTGCGCCAGCTTCAAGTGCACCGCGTTCTCCGGCGCGACGAGGAATATAAGCAACCTTCGCACCAGTCTTGGCAGCAAGAGCTGCAACTGCTGAGAAGAGCCCTGCGCTTTCAGATGCGCGTTCTCCGACGAGAATGATTGATTTAGGTGTCAATGAAAGAGCAGAAACAGCAGCGCTCTCAGCACCTGGTGCAACCTTGATGAACTCTGCCTTTAACTTATCCATCGCAATTGATTGCTTGGTTGCGATAGCGGTGACTTTGAGGCCGCGCTTCTTAAATTGCTTATTGATGCGCAAGAAGACGATTGGTGATTCTTCTTCTGGTTCGAAGGCGATAAGTGCAACGTGATCTGCAGTATCGATATCGTGATACGTTGTTGCAGAGCCAGCAACATGTGCTGCTAAGAAATCGCGTTCTTCATCTGAAGTAACTCGAGCGCGGTAATCAATATCGTTGGTTCCAAGTGCAATACGCGCAAACTTTGCATATCCGTAGGCATCTTCTGTTGTAACGCGGCCACCAGTCAGAACTGCAGCGCGCTTACCCTTAAGACCTGCAGCAGCTGTAGCAAGTGCTTCTGGCCAAGAGGCGGCAACGAGTTCGCCCTCTGAATTGCGAACAAGTGGCTGAGTAAGGCGATCGAGAGCTGTGACGTACTTAAATGCCCAACGACCCTTATCGCAGTTCCACTCTTCGTTGACGGATGGGTCATCTCCAGCAAGGCGTCGTAGCGTTTTGCCACGACGAACATCGGTGCGCATATCGCAACCTGATGCACAGTGCTCGCAAGCAGATGGAGTTGAAACCAAATCGAATGGACGTGCGCGGAATCGATAAGAAGTACCAGTGAGCGCACCTACTGGGCAGATCTGCACAGTATTGCCAGAGAAGTAAGACTTAAATGGATCGTTCTCGTAGATACCTACCTGCTGTAGAGCGCCACGTTCATTCAAGGTAATAAATGGGTCAGAGGCAATCTGCGCAGAAAAACGTGTGCAACGAGCACAGAGAACGCAACGTTCGCGATCGAGCAAGACTGAAGATGAGATTGCAATTGGCTTCTCAAATACGCGCTTGTAGCCATCGAGGCGAGCATCGGCGCGACCATTGCTCATCGCCTGGTTCTGCAGTGGGCATTCGCCACCCTTGTCGCAGACTGGGCAATCAAGTGGGTGGTTACCGAGAAGAAGTTCCATGACGCCTTGTTGCGCTTTATCAGCAACAGGTGATGTCAACTGTGTCTTTACAATCATATTTGGCTCAACTGGAATTGTGCATGATGCCTGTGGCTTTGGAAATGCGCGACCGTTGATTTCGATATCAACCAAACATTGACGGCAAGCGCCAACTGGATCAAGAAGTGGGTGATCGCAGAAACGTGGAATCTGAATTCCTAGCTTCTCTGCTGCGCGAATTACCAATGTTCCCTTTGGTACTGAAACTTCAAAGCCATCGATGACGACGGTAATTAACTCAACTGCAACTGCTGAATCTTGTGTTGTAGTCATTAGCTCACCGCCCCAGTAAAGAGAGTTGATTTCACAGGATCGAATGGGCAAGCACCATTTGTGAGGTGAGCGATGTATTCGTCGCGGAAGTACTTAATGGATGAAGTAATTGGGCTCGTTGCACCATCACCAAGTGCGCAGAATGAACGACCCATGATGTTGTCGCAGAGATCGAGCAACTTCTCAAGATCTGCCTCTGTGCCAGTTCCGTTTTCAAGATCGCGAAGGATCTGTACCAACCACCAAGTTCCTTCACGGCACGGTGTGCACTTTCCGCAAGATTCATGCTTGTAGAACTCTGTCCAGCGAAGTACTGCGCGAACAACGCAAGTTGTTTCATCAAAGATTTGTAGCGCTTTAGTACCAAGCATTGAGCCGGCAGCTGCAACGCCTTCGTAATCAAGTGGGATATCTAGGTGCGCATCAGTGAAGAGCGGAGTTGAAGATCCACCAGGTGTCCAGAACTTGAGCTGATGTCCGGTGCGAACCCCACCTGCGATTTCAAGGATTTCGCGCAAGGTAATACCAAGGGGCGCTTCAAATTGTCCCGGGTTATTTACATGTCCTGAGAGCGAATAGAGAGTTGCTCCCTTTGACTTTTCAGTACCCATTGATTGGTACCACTCTGCGCCATTTGCAATGATTGCTGGGACAGATGAAATTGATTCAACGTTATTAACAACAGTTGGGCGCGCATAAAGGCCAGCGATAGCTGGGAACGGTGGGCGAAGACGTGGTTGACCACGGAATCCTTCGAGTGAATCAAGGAGCGCAGTTTCTTCACCACAGATATATGCACCAGCACCGATGTGCAATGTGACATCAATTCCATTGCCGAGGTGACCAGCCTTATATGCATCAGCGATCGCTGCATTAACGCGGCGAACAACATGCGTTACTTCGCCACGAATATAAATGAATGCGCGCTTGGCACGAATTGCATGGCAGGCGATGATGCAGCCTTCAATTAATACATGTGGGTTCGCCATCAAAAGTGGTGTGTCTTTACATGTTCCAGGTTCTGATTCATCAGCGTTAACAACGAGATAGTGATCTTTATCGTCACCTTGTGGGATAAAGCCCCACTTCATTCCTGTTGGGAAGCCTGCGCCACCGCGACCGCGCAGACCAGAATCTTTCACCATTTGGATTACTGCATCAGGATCCATAGCGAGGGCTTTCTTAGAAGCGCCGTAACCGCCATGGCGTGTATATGCCTCGATAGTAAATGAATCTTTTTCGTCCCAGTGTGCAGAAAGGACAGGAGTTAACTTTGACATTACTTACCTTCCTTTGAGAGCTTGAGGCCAAGCAGAGTTGGCTCACCCGCTTGTACGCCTTCGCGCGCTAAACCATCATCGAGACCAGCAAGAACTGCAGATGCTTCTTTATATGTAACAAGTCGGCTTGGTCCACGTGTTGGAGCTGGTGGATTTCCTGCACGTGCACCATCAACGAGCGCCTTTGCAGATTCAACTGTCTGGTTGTCGTAGAACTCCCAGTTAGCCATCACTACAGGTGCATAATCGCAAGCTGCGTTACATTCAATATGTTCAAGCGAAACTTTGCCATCGGCTGTAACGCCATCATTTTCAATGCCGAGATGGTCTTTCAGGGATGCGAAGATGGCATCTCCACCCATAACCGCACATAAAGTATTTGTGCAGACACCTACGTGGTACTCGCCTACTGGCTTACGCTTGTACTGGGTATAGAAAGTTGCGACTGCAGAAACTTCAGCAGTTTCAATATCTAGAAGTTCTGAGATTGTTTCGATTCCTTCGTTGGTGACATAGCCAGATACTGACTGCACATAGTGAAGTAAAGGCATGATGGCAGAGCGGCTACGTGGGTAGCGCTTGATAATTGTCTGCATAAGATCGCGATCGAGAGTCATTAGCGGTCCACTCCTCCCATAACAGGGTCGATAGATGCAACAGCGCCAACGATGTCAGCCACCATTCCACCTTCGCTCATTGCTGAAATTGATTGCAAGTTATTAAAGGATGGTTCGCGGAAGTGAACGCGGTATGGACGAGTGCCACCGTCTGAGACAACGTGCGCTGCGAGCTCTCCACGTGGAGATTCAACTGCTGCATATGCCTGGCCTGCTGGAACGCGGAAGCCTTCTGTTACCAACTTGAAGTGGTGAATCAGTGATTCCATAGAAGTACCCATGATTTGGCGGATGTGATCAAGTGAGTTTCCAAGTCCATCTGCGCCAAGTGCCAACTGCGCCGGCCATGCAATCTTCTTATCTGCAACCATCACCGGTTGACCTTCAAGTTTGTCGAGCTTATCGATTGCTTGTTCGATGATGCGAAGTGATTGCTCAAGTTCATTCATGCGACATAAGAAGCGGCCGTAAACATCTGCAGTGTCAGCTGTGACAACATCAAATTCATAGTTTTCATATCCGCAGTAAGGCTGCATCTTGCGCAAGTCCCAAGGAAGACCGGTGGAACGTAGAACTGGCCCGGTAATTCCAAGTGTTGTGCAACCAGCAAGATCGAGATAACCAATTCCTTCAGTGCGCTTCATCCAAATTGTGTTACCGACAAGAAGCGTTGCATTATCTTTAAAGTTCTTACGTAGCGTCTTTACCAATTCGCGGAGCTTGAGATTCATTCCTGGTGGCAGATCCTGTGAAACTCCACCCGGGCGTATATATGCCATATTCATGCGAAGGCCGCTGATTTCTTCAAAGGCATCAAGTACTGCTTCGCGCTCACGGAAGGCGAAGAACATCGGCCCCATAGCACCGAGTTCAAGCGCTCCGGTACCGAGGGCAACCATGTGAGATGAGATGCGATTGAGCTCCATCATCAAGACGCGAATAACTGATGCGCGCTCTGGAACATCGTTGGTAATTCCAAGTAACTTTTCAACTGCGAGGCAGTATGCGGTCTCATTAAAGATTGGCGCTAGGTAATCCATGCGGGTTACAAAGGTGACCGCTTGAGTCCAGTTGCGGAACTCGATGTTCTTCTCAATACCTGTGTGTAGATAACCAATACCGGTACGTACTTCAGTAACAGTTTCACCTTCGAGTTCAAGAACTAAACGCAATACTCCGTGGGTAGATGGATGCTGTGGCCCCATGTTGACGATGATGCGCTCTTCTTTAGATTCACCAATTTCAGAGACGAGTGAATCCCAATCTCCGCCCGTAACAGAGAAGACTGTGCCTTCAGTGGTTTCGCGTGATGATGCATATGGATCAAAGGTGGTCACTGGTAGCTCCTGCGATTAGAAGGTGCAGGTGTTGTTGCGCCCTTGTATTCAACTGCGATTCCACCGAGTGGGTAATCCTTACGTTGTGGATGTCCATCCCAGTCATCTGGCATCAAGATGCGAGTAAGACCTGGGTGGCCATCAAAGATGACTCCAAACATGTCGAAGACTTCGCGCTCGTGCCAGTTATTTCCGGCCCAGACTTCAACGAGAGATGGAATATGTGGATCAAGTTCTGATGTTGCAACTTCCAGGCGAACGCGCTGGTTCTTTGTCATGGAAAGAAGTGGATAGAGAGCAACAAGTTCTGCACCTGTGCGTTCTGGGTAGTGAACGCCAGAGACTCCCATGCACATTTCAAACTTCAACTTATCTCGCAAAATCAAAGCGACTTCAACAAGTCGTTCCTTCTTTATATGAAGTGTGAGTTCGCCGCGATCGACAACAACACGTGTGATGGCATCTGAAAAATCTGGATATGCGCGCTCAAGATCATCGGCAACTTCATCGAAGTAGCTGCCATATGGGCGCTCGGTTGATCCAAAGGAGACCGCTTGGCGAACCAGGCCGCCATAACCTGAGGTATCTCCGGTCCCTGCAGCGCCGAACATACCGCTCTGATCTTGAGTCATTTAAGCCAGCAACCCCTTCGTCTCAAAGTTGCCTAGTTGATGGGTAGGTAGCGCATTCATTGCAGCAAGTTCAACTTCTTTAATAATCGCTTCGCGATTTGGACCGAGCTTGGTATCGCTAATAAGTACGTGGAGCTTGATGATTGCATCCATCAACTGTTCTGGACGCGGTGGGCAACCAGGAAGATAAATATCGACCGGAACAATATGGTCAACGCCTTGCACGATTGCGTAGTTGTTAAACATTCCACCAGAGGATGCACATGCGCCCATTGAGATAACCCACTTTGGCGCTGTCATTTGATCATAAATCTGGCGAAGCACTGGAGCCATCTTCTGCGAAACGCGACCAGCAACAATCATGAGATCTGCTTGACGAGGAGATGCAGAGAAACGTTCCATTCCGAAACGGGAAATATCATGCTTTGGCGCAGAACCGAGCGCCATCATTTCAATTGCGCAACATGCCAGACCAAAAGTTGCTGGCCAGACAGAGCTCTTACGCATGTAACCAGCCAGACCTTCGACTGTTGAGAGCAGGACTCCGCTCGGTAACTTATCTTCTAGGCCCACGAATTAATCCCATTCCAATCCGCCGCGACGCCACACATATGCAAATGCGACGAAGACTGTTCCGATAAAAAGTGCCATTTCAACAAGTCCAAATAATCCAAGTTGATCAAAGGTGACTGCCCATGGATAAAGGAAAACGATTTCAATATCAAAAACAATAAAGAGCATTGCGGTAAGGAAGTACTTCACCGGAAAACGTCCACCTTCGAGCGCTTGCGGTGAAGGTTCGATTCCGCATTCGTAGGCTTCAAGCTTGGCGCGGTTGTAGCGAGCCGGGCCTGTGACGGATGCGATCGCTACTGAAAAGACTGCAAATCCAAGACCAATGGCAAAAATAACCAGAATTGGGATATATGGATTCGCGCTCACGAGCGAAATCCTAAGCGTTCAGCCAAGTCATTCAAACCGTTATGGCTTGCGGGCCTTGTGAACTGCGACAACTCCGCCGGTGAGATTCTTCCAAGTGACATCAACCCAGCCAGCGGCGCTAATTTCAGCGGCTAAACCCTTCTGGTCCGGCCAGGCTCTAATCGATTCAGCGAGGTAGATATAGGCATCTGGATTGGATGAGGTCTTGCGGGCGATCGCCGGAAGGGCCCTCATGAGGTAATTGGTATAAATGGTACGAAAGGGTGCGAAGGTGGGGCTGGAGAATTCAGTGACCACCAAGAGGCCCCCAGGCTTGACCACCCGATACATCTCGGCGAGCGCCTTGGCGGTCTTCTGGGTGTTGCGCAGCCCAAAGGAGATGGTCGCGACATCGAATTCGCCATCGGCAAAGGGGAGATTGAGGGCATCGGCCTTGGTAAAGGGTAGGTGCGGGCGGGCTTTACGCCCAGCAGCCAGCATTCCCTCGCTGAAATCAGCAGGGATGACATCGGCGCCAGCTGCAGCCAGGGGCTCTGAGCTTGAGCCGGTTCCGGCTGCCAAATCGAGAATCTTCATCCCAGGGCGAGGTTGGATCAACTTGGTCGTCGCCTTACGCCACGCCTTGGTGCGGCCCAGGCTCAATAAATCGTTGACCAGGTCATAGCGCTTTGCCACGCCATCGAACATGGCGGCAACTTCATCGGGATTCTTATCCATATCGGCGCGGGACATGCGCTTATTCTCCCTGAAGGTAGGCTTCGCGCACAACTTATAGAGCGCTCCAGAAAGGTCGATGCGATGTCACTTCACTCAAGTTCACTTCGTGCCACAGTCTTTCCACGCAGTACCGCACTTACACAAGCGCTCTTTGTTGTTGGCGGCGTTGGATTTATCGCAGCCCTTGCCCAGATTGCCATTCCAGTTCCAGGTTCTCCTGTGCCTGTGACTGGCCAGACTCTTGCTGCACTTTTAATCGGCACTACATATGGCGCTCGCCTAGGTTTCATTACCTTCTCTACCTACCTGCTCGCTGGAATCGCTGGAGCGCCCATCTTTGCTGGATCTACCCACGGAATTGAGAAGGTCATCGGCGCGACCGGCGGTTACTTAGTTGGAATGTTGATTGCATCTTTCGTACTCGGATATCTCGCTGATCGAAAAGCAGATCAGAAATTTGCTACATCTTTTCCTGCGCTCATTCTCGGTGATGTCATCATCTTTACCTTCGGACTTCTCTGGCTACAAGCCTCCCTTGGCCTTTCATGGTCAGCAACGATTGCTGCTGGTCTAACTCCCTTTATTCTCGGTGAAGTTCTTAAGATTGCAATTACTGCAACATCTCTTCCACTTGTCTGGCGCAGGATTTCTCGAACTCTTCAAAGATAAATGGCTTCCCTTATCCCCGTCACCACAACTCGTATTGGTGATCACCTTCCGCTGCTAGACCTTCTCAATACCGATGCCCCTTTATCGTGGGTGCGCAATGGTGAAGGCCTTGTGGGATGGGGAGTTCATGCAACAACTACCGTCTCTGGCAAAGACCGCTTTGAAAAAGCGCGCCAGTGGTGGCATCACCAACTAGAAACATTTGCTGTTGCTAACTCTGTTCACGGCAGTGGCACAGGCCCAGTGCTCTTTACCTCCTTCTCCTTCGATCGCAATGAAGAATCAGTCCTTGTTATTCCTAAGGTGATTGTTGGCCAGAAGGGCACGCAGTCGTGGATTACCTGGATTGGCGATACGCCACAGCCTGTTCTTCCTGAATCCCCCGCACAGTATTCACAAGGCAGATTTGCATTCGGTGACGGAAGCATCAGCACTTCCGCCTGGAAAGAGCGCGTCGCAGAAGCAATTAAGCGCGTTGATTCTTCACAAGTAGACAAGGTCGTTCTTGCGCGCGATCTCGTTGCAACATCAACTACAGGTATTCAAACAATTCCTATTTTAAAGAAGCTAGCTGCTGAATATCCATCCACCTGGACCTTCGCAGTCGACGGGCTAGTTGGAGCAACCCCTGAACTTCTCTTAAGACTTTCTCGCGGAATGGTTACTTCTCGAATTCTGGCAGGAACGATTCCTAAGACAGGAAATGATGAGAAAGATTTGGCGCTGGCCGCATCCCTTGCTCGTTCCTCTAAAGATTTAGAAGAACACGAATATGCAGTGCGCTCTGTGGCAGATGCCCTCGAGCCATTCTGCTCATCAACGAACGTTCCTGAATCTCCCTTTGTTCTGCACTTAGCAAATGTCATGCATTTAGCCACTGATGTAACTGGTGCGCTGATTGAAACAAAGCAAAGAGTTGATGCCTTCTCGCTCTTGCAGAGTCTTCACCCATCTGCAGCAGTCTGCGGCACACCTCGCAACATCGCCTTCGACATCATTACTGAAGTGGAAGGCATGAACCGCGGACGTTATGCGGGACCTGTTGGATGGGTTGATGCCAGCGGTGACGGCGAACTCGGCATTGCACTTCGCTCTGGTCAGATCACAAATCGCGAGATCAGAATCTTTGCTGGCTGTGGAATCGTTGCAGGATCTAACCCTGAGAAAGAGTTGGAAGAAAGTAATGCAAAGATGATCGCAATGAGATCAGCTCTGCAGCCAAACAATTAGCTACTGCGAGGATTCTTTTCTTTCTTGGCGGTTTTTGTTGATTTCCTTGGCGCTGGTTGAGGTACTTTCCTAGCTTTCGTAGGACTTTCCTCAAGGCTCGCCTTGAGGATCTTTATAACTTCCTGAACTCTTGAGGATTTCATTTTCTCACTTAACGAAAACTTCGAGAGGGGGAACGAAAAATAATCGCCGCAAGTCGACTGCTTCTTATCTCGATCTTTGCTATCTCTGCATCGATAGCGGATTTGATTTCCGCAAAGGTATCTCGTGCGTCGGAAGGCAGCTTACGAACCGCAGCAACGAGTGCTACTTTATTTTTGCTCGATTCAGGAATCAGACCAATTTCGATAAATGAGTTGGATTGCATGTACTTGATGCGATCTGAGCCAATATTGCCAACGACTTCATACTTTCTTACTACTTTTAGTATCTGGTTGATATCGGCCCTAGATGCTTCTGGTAGAGCCAGCAATTCTTGCTGCACTGCAGCAAAATTGAACATGGTGACTCCAGGAATTTCAGCCTTCGTGAATAAATCTAAGGTCAGAGCCTTAGCGTTCTGAAGTTTGCTAGTAATTTCTGTTCGAGCTGCTTTCTTTTCAGCCTCGCGTTTTGCAGCAGCTGCTGCTGCAGCAGCCTTAGCTTCTTCATCAGATACGGCCACTACCGGGGCTTGGCTAATCCTGAAGGGAGCAGTAGCAAAGGGAGAGAAGCTGCTTGTTAGACCACAAGTTTGATTTTCCGTCTGTCTCGTCGTTACATCCACCCATGCGCCATTTGTATAGTGCCAAAGGCGAACGGATGGCCCGCCATCAACGCAAACTTCTACCTGACCACTTATGTTTACAACAGAAATATCAAAGATAGAGGCCTGTGCAAGATCAAATGGAGTTGCATCTGCTGTTGTCGGATTGTCCATAGGTGTAATGCGCACCGCTGAAGTGTTTGTAGTTTCTGCGAATGCAAGTGTTGTCGCTGGAGTGTTGGTAGCTGCAGGAACGATTGCTGATGTTGCAGAGGCTACAACAGCGACTACACGTGCACGAGGAATACTTCCTGTCCATAGATGCCCACCGTAACCACCAACAAATAAGAGCGACCCATCAATATTGGTTGCAATTGGAATTACTCCTCTGCTTCCAGTTGGTTGGTAACTCCAGGTCACCCCATAATCTGATGAAGTGCTCACGCCTGTCTGGCCATAAATCGCTGCGGCAACTCGTGAGCCATCCCCACTTGAAGCAAAACCAATGTAGTCATAAGAAGTCTGAGCTGAGGATGTCCAAGTGACTCCGTAATCTGAAGAAGTAAAAGTTATCCCTCCATTACTACTGTACGGACGGCTCCCCGTAACTAAGCGCGAGCCATCTCCACTCATAGAGACCATCTGTAGCAGTGTTGTGTCGCTGGGATTGGGCACTGTCAACGTGCGACGAGTCCAAGTCTGTCCATAGTTTGAGGATGTGTAGAGCCCGCTGCTCCAGGTTGTGGCTGCAAGTCGAGAACCATCATTGCTGGATGACACGCCAGTAAAGCCTGTAACTCCTGATGGCGTGTAATTGGTCCATGTCCCACCACTATCAGTCGACGTGAAGATGAAACCGTCGGAAGCAACTGCAACTAGATAATCTCCATCACTACTTGAAGCAACAGATTCCCAGTTGTGTACCGCTCCACCTACTCTGTGTGCGGTCCAGGTTGATCCTGAATCAACAGAAGTCCAAATGTCACCACCGCGATCAACTGCGACAACTTTTGTGCCATTTGAATTCGTTGCCATTGAAAACCACTTACGGCCTCCAGTGGAATCAATTGCTGTCCAGGTAACACCATAATCAGAGGAAACCCAGATACCTCCAGCATCAACCACTCCGCCTGAGCAGGCGCTAAGACCGCAGGACTCAGATGCAGCATAAAGTCGAGATCCATCTGAGCTGGATGCAAGGGCGTGCCAGTTGTGGTCACCCACATCTGCTTGATCACTCCACGCCCAACTGTCGGTTGCAAGAGTTTCCGACCTTACGTTTGCGACCCACGCAGCTGTCAGGGTTACATTGCGAGAGACGGTTCCAGTCGATGGATATGTGACACCAGCGACGTATCGATCTGTTCCATCACTCCAACCCACAAACGAATAGCCAGTTCGAGTAAAAGTATTTGCAGGGGTTGTGAAGGTCGAGGCATATAGAACTGTTGTTGGTGTGGTCGGAGCAGAACCTGTTCCACCACCGGCAGCGTATGAAATTGATTTAGTGTCAGCGAGCCAGGT
The DNA here is from genome assembly GCA_965267875.1 of Candidatus Nanopelagicaceae bacterium. Taxonomy (GTDB): domain Bacteria; phylum Actinomycetota; class Actinomycetes; order Nanopelagicales; family Nanopelagicaceae; genus Planktophila. Next base: position 1,233,674 of record OZ254157.1, read on the forward strand.
CGCTGACAGAGTGACATTACTTGAGACGTTCCCAGTGGCTGGATAAGTTGCGCCAGCCGCGTATGTATTGGATCCATCGCTCCAGCCTGCAAATGAATAGCCAGTTCGGACAAAAGTGTTAGCTGGGGTTGTGAAAGTTGACCCAGAAGTAACAGAAGTCGGCGTTGTGGGAGCAGAACCTGATCCACTTCCAGCTGTGTAGGAAATCGAATAACTAGTTTCTGCAAGCCATTGAGCTGTCAGAGTGACATTGCCGGAAACTTTTCCAGTGACCGGATATGTTGAATTAGCAGAGTATTTATTAGTTCCATCAAACCAGCCTGCAAATGAAAAGCCAGTACGCGTAAAAGTGTTTTCCGGGGTCGTAAAAGTTGATCCAGTATTCGTAGTTGTCGGTGTTGTGGGAGCAGAGCCTGATCCACCACCATGTGCATATGTAATGCTTGCTGAGACTGAAGGCACAGCAATTGATTTGACGACTGGGTCTCTCGGATTTGTAGGCCAGGTGTTGTACAAAGTATTTGCGCCGGCGTTGCCAACTCGATCTTTGGCATCCACGGCAAAGTAGTAGGTCACTCCTGGTGTAAGCCCTGTTTTTACCCAAGTCATATTGTTGGGGTAAACACCAACAGTGCTTCCTACCTGTGCAGTCCAAGGACCGGTTGCAGATGTTGAATAGAAAACAGAGGTACTTCCAGGTCTGGCGACACAAGATGTCCAAGCATTTGCACTTGTTGTCAGGGTCACGGTAGTTCCTGATACGGATAACGTGAATTGGTTAGCTGGTACACAACCTGCTGAGGCGCTCTGTAGGAAGCCGGGCGCCGTAATTGAAACGAGTAAGGGGGCGAAAATTACAAACAACGTTCCACAGAACGCACCCACGATGCGTCCATGAAGTAGAACCCAGTGACGGTTGAGCGCAGAATTAAAACTCATTTTCACAGTACCCCCGGTTTGAAGAATGAAAACATATTTCATACTTGGAGAATAATGCCACAAATGAGTGGTGGCACCAGTTCTAGCGCCCAGCCGCTTGAGCCGGTTGCTATGCCGCTCATGTCCCTGGGTTCTAGAGTTAGGGCATGGCGGGGAAGAAGCAGTCAGTGCAGCAAACCGGCAGTCGGCAGGCTGCCTATAGCGCCCGCAATAGGGCCCGGCTTATCAAGGATGCCCAAATAGTTCTGGCTGAGATCGGACCATCAGCGACAATCGAGCAGATAGCCGCCCACGCCGAAGTCTCGCCAACAACTATCTATAAATATTTTGAGAACAAGGATCAACTCTTTCTAGAAGCTCTCGGTGAAGCATGGATAGGTTTTCTTATCTGGGCCAACCAGTTAAAGGCGCCCGGCGACAGACTTGAGCGAACTCTGGATTCTGGCCGTAAGGTTTTTTACGCACGGAAGAGTCATCCACTCTTTGCGGAAATGCTCCACAACTGTTTAACCGAGATGCCTGACTTTCTTGTTCAGTCAGATCGAGGTGAGGGCAAGAAAGTATTTAAAGAGATTGCGGCAAGTGGTGAATTGAAGGCCGATGAGTTTGAGAAGAGATATGTTCTATGGATAAATATCTACACTGGAATTTTGAAATCGGTATTTGTCACCAAAGAACTTTCGCCAGCAGAAGCGGACGTGGCCTTAGGAATCGGGCTTTCGGTTTGGGGTATGAGCGAGGCTAAGGCGAAGAAGCTAATTTCGCGTCCGCTTGAATTTGCGCCCATCGAGTAAGACTTACATTGAATCTACTTGAGAATAAACCTTCTTTAAGAAATCAGCGTTAGCTTCACGATCTGGAGCTGTAATAACCACAACGCTTACACCCTTAATTGGCGCCGCTAATTCGCTCTTCAACTCTGCTTGCGTAGAAATGGTCTTTGCGGGAACTCCGATAGCGCTAGCGATGGCTGCTAAATCTCTGCCATGAGGAGTTCCGAAGACCTCTTCAAATCCTGCAACTCCACGCTGTGAAAGCGTTGAGAAGATTCCTCCGCCATCGTTATTGACGACCAATATCTTCAGATTGATATCTTCGTTATGAATTAAGCCAGTCAGATCATGTAAGAAACCAAGGTCGCCAAGTACTGCAATGGTCTCTTTACGCTGGGAAGCAATACCGAGTGCTGTTGAGATATTGCCATCAATCCCCGCTAACCCACGGTTGGCAAAGGTTTCAACGCCTGTGCGAGCAGATACAAAACCTTCCAGATCTCTAATTGGTCGAGATGATGAAACAAAGAGTGCAGTTCCGGTCGGAATTGCGGCACCAATCTCACGAGCAATCAGGGCTTCAGACCATTGTGAAATGTCGCTAACCATCTTGGCTGCGCGCTGTGAATACTTCTGCCACTTCTCTACATATTCAGAGTCAGCTGGCTGCACTTCAACCTTGGGTAGCTGTAAGAATTTCTGGTTTGCCATGCGATCTGAATCCACTGTTGCCATGCGTGGGTCAATCACAATCTCTTTCCGTGCCATCTTGATGAGCGCGTTAATTGAGCGAGACAGGGTTGTGCGACCAATGACCACGACGGTATCTGGGGCTAAGTCATCTGCAATCGCGCGAGATGTCAGAAAGACGCTGGCATGTGAAATTGCCTTCTCAAAGGTCAGTGGGTCTTCTGCTATTACCGGCCAACCAAGTGCATCTGCAAATTCTCTGACTGCATCGACAGATAGCCCGCCGCGATCATGCCCAATGACTAAAACTCCACGGGTTGATTTGGTATAGAAAGTTCCGGGCGTTTTACGATCAAAGATTTTGGGCGCAGTAATTGTTAAATCGTTGAGCCAGTTATCACTCTTATCGCCAATAAGTGGTTCCTCAAATTGAATGTTGAGATGAACCGGACCGCTCTGCAGCGAATTAAGGGGAAGCTCCATCGGATAGACGCTTCCTGAAACATCCGCAAAGTAACGCACGGCTTTTCCAAAAATGCGCGCTTGTTCGGTTGTCTGGTTAGCACCCGTCTTACGAAGAGATGCTGGGCGATCTGCCGTGAGAACCAGAAGCGGAAGATTTGTATGTGATGCTTCAAGAACTGCTGGGTGGTAATTAGCCACTGCCGTTCCGCTGGTGCAGACGATTGGTACAGGACTTCCTGATGCTTTAGCTATACCGAGTGCGAAGAATGCAGCTGTGCGCTCATCGATACGAACATGAAGTTTGATGAGGCCTTTAACGCTCGCCTGGTGAAAAGCGATGGAGAGCGGTGCGTTACGAGACCCTGGTGAAATCACTACATCGGTGATGCCAGCTTCAACGATCTGGCGAACAATGACGCGAGCAAGCAGAGTGGATGGATTAATCACAGGAGCTCCGCTGTCTTCATAACGCGATTCTTCCACCATTCGTAGCGCTCAGGCGCCACTTCATATCCATTGAAGTCAGGCTCAACTTCAGTAATTTCAATTTCACCATTCACAATAGGTAGAGATGCGACATCGGCGCTAAGAAGTGAGCCTGTGCCTAAGCCACAATCAAAGTTCATCTCTGGAAAAGATGCGGCAAGTTGTAGCCCGTAATTGATTCCCACAGCACTTTCTAACGCACTTGATACAACCACAGGAAGTTTGTGGTGTTCAGCTAATTGATGTGCACGTGCGATTCCACCTAGTGGTTGAACCTTAAGCATCACAAAATCAGCGGCACCGCTGAGATCAATGGCAAAGGGATCTTTTGCTTTGCGAAGAACTTCATCAACAGCAATCTTGAGAGGGATATGGATACTGGCCTTTAACTCACGTAGCTCTTCCAGAGTTGCACAGGGTTGCTCAACATATTCAAATGGACCAACTTCCTCATAAAAGGCGTAGAGATTGGTGAGAGCATCTTGAACGCTCCAGAGCCCGTTGACATCGATGCGAATTTTGATGTCGCGACCAAGAGAGCGAATCTGCGCAAGACGCACAATGTCTTCACCTAAGTTATCGCCGACCTTGACCTTAAATGTTTTGACGCCTTGATATGTCTCTACGAGTGACTTAATGACGCTCTTATCGTTTGTTGCAGGAATGGTTCCATTTACTCTGACAGAGTTGCGATAGAGCTGTGGGCGAGGCTTGGTGGCCGCCTCAATTGCGCACATCAGCCAAGGTGCGCACTCTTGATGGTCGTATTCAAGGAATGGTGAGAATTCGCCCCACCCGTATTCGCCTTGAAAGAGCGCTACTTCACGAACGTTAATGCCGCGAAAGTTTGTCTTAGTAGGCAGCGCAATGACGCGCATACTTTCGAGCAGAGAGAGATCCATGTAATTACGGGCGTCGCGGAAACTTTCCGAAATCAGGTTTGCGCTTTTCCTTGTAAGCATCGCGACCTTCTTGGCCTTCTTTGCTTAAGTAGAAGAGGAGGGTGGCATCGCCGGCGAGCTGTTGAATTCCAGCAAGTCCATCATCTGCAGCATTCATAGAAGCCTTGAGTAGGCGAAGCGCCATCGGAGAGTTCTGCAACATCTCGCGACACCATGAAACTGTCTCTGCCTCTAACTCTTTAAGAGGAACAACTGTATTAACGAGTCCCATTGAGAGCGCTTCCTGCGCATCATATTGACGCGTTAAGAACCAGATTTCACGAGCCTTCTTCTGACCAACGCTTGCGGCAAGTAAACCTGAACCGTAGCCACCATCAAATGAGCCAACCATCGGTCCGGTCTGACCAAACTTTGCATTCTCAGCAGCAATCGAAAGATCGCAGACAACGTGAAGAACGTGTCCACCACCAATAGCCCAACCTGCAATCATCGCAACAACTGGTTTTGGTGTGCGACGAATTTGAACTTGCAGGTCTAGAACATTGAGTCGACCAACGCCTTGTTGTGAAAGTGTGTCATCTCCGAGGTAACCATCATCACCGCGAACGCTGATATCGCCGCCTGAGCAGAATGCTTCATCGCCTTGGCCAGTCAAGATAATGACGCCAACTTCTGCGTTATCGCGCGCTAAATCAAAGGCAGCTTTTAATTCAATAATTGTTTGTGGACGAAATGCATTTCGTACCTCTGGGCGATTGATTGTGATTTTTGCAATGCCGTCGCCGATTTCATATTTGATGTCAGTAAAGGACTGCCCACCCGGACCGGTCACCCATGTAGGGATGGTTCGGTCACCAAAATCACGCTTTATCGGCTTGCTCACGATTCCTCCAATTGGTCTACGAGCGATAGCCTACGCGGGCAATGGAGCAGAACGCACAACGAGAACTTCGCGCAGTCAGTCCCGAATGGACGCTCAGCGAATTGATGGCTCGTATCGCTAAGGCCTTGGTCTCTGATGGACCAGCCCTGGCCTTCTCCTCCACATCATTTACCAACGTCCCTCCAAGAATCAGCATCGTGGTCAAGACCACAGGTAGCTCGGGAGTAGCTAAAGAAGTTGGGCTTTCTAGCGCAGCGTTACTTACATCAGCGAAGGCTTCACATAAATTCCTTGGAGCAGAGTTTGGAAACACCTGGTCGCTCTTACTACCGCTAACTCATATTGCAGGTATCAATGTTCTTATTCGCTCTCTTGAGCTAGGCACAGAACCCATTGATCTTCGCAATTACGAAGGCGAATATCCACATGCAGATTTCACTGCGATTGTTCCTACGCAACTATTTCGTGCGCTCAATGGCGATAATCGATTACTCAGGCATTTACAGGCTGCCAAAGCCGTACTTGTAGGTGGAGCAGCTCTTGCACCTGAAGTGCAAATGCAGGCAAGTGCAGCGCAAATAAATGTTGTCACTTCATACGGCTCCTCTGAAACTGCTGGTGGCTGTGTGTATAACGGAACGCCACTTGATGGAGTAGAAGTTTCGATTACCCCTGAAAAGAAGATTGCCCTTAAAGGCGCTGTTCTTGCAACAACATATTTAGGTGCACAGACGCTCTGGGATACAAATATCAATGATGGCTGGTTAATCTCAAGCGATAGCGGTCGTATTGAAAATGAAAAGTTAATTGTTGAAGGACGCATTGATGATGTGATCATCTCTGGCGGCGAAAACATTTCTCTGTCAGCAATCGAAGGTTCACTCCATGCCCACTTCCCACATAAATCTTTTGCAGCTTTTGCGATTAAGGATCCACAATGGGGCGATGCGCTGCATGTGGCAGTTGCCGGAGATGGCTTCCCTTCAGAGAACGAGCTAAACGATTACCTAGTAGAGAAATTTGGTGCGCCTTCGAAACCAAAGGGATACCTTTATCTGCCTGAACTACCTCTTATCGGTATTGGCAAGGTGGATCGAAAGAAGTTACAAGAACTATTAATGGAGGCGCCAAATTAATATTTGGATTCAAGGTGCCCGCCCACGCACTCTTCCAGCTGCGATTGGACCTGTTCTGGTTGCAACAGTTCTGGCCGGTAGCGCATGGCGCCCGTTGCAAGCCTTCCTTGCGCTGATTGTCGCTCTTGCCCTACAGATTGCAGTGAATTACTCCAATGATTACTCCGACGGAATCCGCGGAACAGATGATGTGCGCGTTGGACCAATTCGCCTCACTGCATCTGGTTTAGCTTCAGCTAAAGCGGTAAAGCGTGCAGCGTTTATCTCATTTGGCGTTGCCTGTGTAGCAGGGTTAGCGCTGGCAGCGACTTCTTCCTGGTGGATCTTGATTGTCGGAGTGATTTCAGTTCTAGCTGCTTGGGGATATACCGGCGGCCATACTCCTTACGGATATTTAGGCTTTGGTGAACTCTCTGTCTTTACCTTCTTTGGAGTTGTTGCAACAGTCGGTACTTACTATGTGCAGACGCTGGAATTTTCTGCTGCAGCTTTTGCGGCATCAGTATCAATGGGTTCCCTTTCCTGTGCGCTCTTAGCAATCAATAACATCAGAGATCGCGCACAAGATGCGCAGGTCGGTAAGAAGACTTTGGCGGTGCGTTTGGGAGATGAAAACGCTCGCCGCTTCTTTATCGCACTCTTAGCCCTTCCTTACATCTTTGCCCCACTCACAGGAAATCCGCTAGCTTTTCTCACACTTGCTTCTGCGCCTCACGCCCTTGCAATCGCGCGCGAAGTACGTGCGGGTGCAACGGGCGAAGCGCTTATTCCACTCCTTGGAAGAACCGGCCAACTGCAACTTCACTTCTCTCTCACATTCGCCATTGCGCTCTCCTTCTAGTCGGTAAGCGAAGTTAAGTAGAAGGTATTAGAATCTCACTATGGTTCGTGCGCTAGTAATTCTCTTGCCCCTGGCACTTACTCTCTACACCTTTGTTGAGTGCGCAATGCGCGATGACTCACAAATCAAGAAGATTCCTAAGTGGGGTTGGCTCTTGGTAATTCTCTTCCTGCAACCAATCGGAGGAATCGTTTACCTAGTAATTGGTCGCGTTCGCCGTCCACGAGGTCCAAAGCCAGGCAAAAAGAGAATTCTTCCGCCTGATGATGATCCTGATTTCTTACGCAGTATCTAATTAATTAGAGCCCTGAATAGGTGTGCTTACCTGTTCCCCAGACATTTACATATACATAGTTAAATAAGAATGTTGAACCTGCAAATATGCAGAGCCATGCCGCGCGACGACCACGCCAACCAACAGTTACACGCGCATGGAGATAGGCAGCGTATGCAACCCAGGTAATAAATGCCCATGTCTCTTTTGGATCCCATCCCCAATAACGTCCCCAAGCGCTCTCAGCCCAAATAGCTCCAGCGATGACTGAAAAGGTCCAGAGTGGAAAGACAAATGCCACGAGGCGATAAGAGAGTTGATCAAGTACTTCAATAGATGGCACGCGTTGCAGCCACGCTGGGCGACCACCGCGAGACTCAAGTCGCTCTAGATAGAGATAGGCACCGGCGACGATATTTGCAAAGAGGAAGACGCCACCGGAGATGATTGCTGCAATAACATGAATAACTAACCACGTTGATTTAAGTGCAGGAACAAGTGGGGCGCTATCGCGATAGAGCAGGGTGATGGCAGTTCCTAGAGTCAGCAACGCAGCAAGAGATACAAATAGCCCTAGCCAACGTAGATCATATTTACGAAGCGCAGCTAAATAGGCGCCAGTAAATGAGAGAGCTCCTGCAATTGAGAACTCATACATATTGCTCCAGGGAACATGCTGATTTGAGATTCCACGGGCAATTACTCCACCAAAAAGAAAGATAAAACCAAGGGCCATCAAAGTTGTGGCGATGCGCGCAGCTTTCTCAGTGCGCTTGTAATCCAGGGTCTGTACCAACTTACTTCCTGTGGTGGCATCTTTAGATTCAGGGGTGCGCACCGCGAAAGCAGTTTCAAAGGCGTGGGCTACAAAAGAGAGAGCAAAGACAGCCATGGCAGCGTAAACCAAGTTGTTGGAGATGTAGGCCCACTCTGTCATCGCTACTTACCTTCCTTTACAGCTTGAATAAAGTTATCTATCTCTGTTTCAAGTCCCGGCGCATCATTTTTTGATAAGCCAGCTACTTCAACACCTGTACTTGTCTCGCGAATCCAAACTCTTCTGCGGCGACCATATAAAGATGAAAGTAATCCAAGAACCGCAACAATACCTCCAAGGAGCGCATAGTTCTTTCCGGGATCTTTCACGATCTGCAGATTGACCCAAGGCACAACTGTTTCAAGTGTGATGGAGCCCTCACGGTAGGTAAAAGTCTCACCAGGTTTAACTGAACCTAAGCCAATTTTTTCAAGAGTTTCAGTATCTAAGCGATAGACAGATTGTGGAACGCCTGAATCGAGCCCCATGTCACCCTTCCAAATAGAGAAGAGCAACTTAGGGTCTAAGAGTTCAGGGAAGATTGAGATAGAGCCTTGGCCTTCAAGGCGTTGATTTGTGGGCAGAAAGTTTCCGACAAATCCAACTGGAGGATTCGCATCAGGAACTTTGATTGCACCAATGGAACGCAGGTTTCCATCTTGTGGCAAGAATGGAACAGGTCCTTGCAGCGCAACGTTGCCTTGCGAATCTCGCACAGTAACAACTGGGCTATATCCATTTGCTTGTAGGTAGACGCGGGAGTTACCAAAAGTCAGCGGCTTATTAACCTTTAATACCTTCTTCTCACTCTTGCCATTTTCTGTGATTGTTACCCAGGCTGTGTAATCAAGTGCTTGATTAGTTCTAGGGTCATACTGCGCAGCAAAGCGATCTAACTTAATCTCAAATGGGGATAGCGATTTCTCATTGGTGAGCTTGCCCAGGGCCAATGAGTCGTAGGTAGTTGGGACGTTGATAAAGCGTTCTCCGACGTTGATGATTGCTTCACCGCGCATACCAAAGAGCGCGCCAAAGCTAACGCCGACCAAGATAAGGATGAGCGATAAGTGAAAGAGTAGATTTCCGGTCTCGCGCAGATAACCCTTTTCGGCAGAGAGCGAGTTTCCTTCTCGCCTGACGCGGAAGCGATTCTTACTCAACCACGCATCAGCGCGATCTAAGGCACCCGCAGAAGTTGCAAACTCTTGGTGAAATTCCAGACGAGATAAGTTTCGAGGCGTTGCAGGTGGCTGTGCGCGCATCGCTTTGTAATGCTCGACGCTGCGTGGCAGAACACAGCCAGCCAAAGAGATAAAGAGAAGTATGTAGATGGCGCTAAACCACGGAGAGCCATAGACATCAAAGAGATAGAAGCGGTCATACCAGCGAGCCTCGCTGGGACTGTTGATATAGAAATCACGGACCGCAATTGGATTTGTGATTCTCTGCGGAATTAAGGAGCCTGGGATTGCGGCAATTCCTAAGAGCATCAAGAGAATGAGCGCAGTGCGCATACTTGTTAATTGGCGCCAGCCATATCGCAGCAGCGCAATAAATCCGATCTCTAGGACTTCTACCTTCTGGCTCATTAGATCACCGGCACAAAATCTGAAATCCAGGAACGCATCTCAATCATCAAATCAGTCCAGAGACCAGTCAGTTGCAAGATACCGATGATGATCAAGAAGACCCCACCGACTTTAGAAATCACGCCACCGCTCTTCAGCGCAACCTTACGGATCTTCTCTGACTTATCGAGAAAGAGACCGGTTGAAATAAATGGCGCACCTAAACCGATGCAATAACCTAAAGAGAGAATTGATCCGCGTACTGCACTGGATTCTTGAAAAGCTAGCGCCTGCACACTTGCAAGTGCCGGACCAATACAAGGCGTCCAACCAACTCCAAAGAGGAAACCAAGTAGCGGTGCGCCGATAAGTCCACCGGTAGTTGAAATCCGTGGCTTGATCGTTGGCATCAGTGGAAAAGCTCCAATGAAGATAACGCCCATCAAGATTGTGAGCGCACCTAATACTCGCGTGATGCTCTCTTCGTTGGTGGCAATACGTGAACCGAGTTCGCCGAAGAGCGCGCCATACGAGATAAAGAGCGCGCTAAATCCTGCAACAAAGAGGAGTGATCCAAGAAAGACTCGTCCGCGCGCTTGTGAAAAGCCTGCTGCAAATGAGAGATATCCAGGAACTAAGGGCAGAACGCATGGAGATACAAATGAGATAACCCCAGCAAGAACTGCGATGGGGAAAGCGGTAAATAAGAAGCCATCTAGAAGATGGTTAACTACGAAATCTCTCATTCCGCGCTCACATCCTCAATAAGTTTGGTGAGCGAGGCAACGGTGACAGCCCCTGAAACTCGCGCTGCAACGCCGCCGTTGCGATCAATGACTAGAGTCGTAGGAATTGCATTTGCAGGTAGCGATTTGCTAAAGCCCACCAGAATTGAATCATCAATGAGCGTTGGGTAAGGGATTCCACGGTTGCGCGCAAATGCCTCAGCGTTAACGGGGTTATCACGCGTCAATATTCCAATGAAAGCGACATCGGTGTACTTCTTCGATAACGCAGAAAGAGCTGGTTCTTCTGCGCGACATGGTGAACACCATGACGCCCACACATTTACAACTGCGACCTGTCCCCCAGCGAATGAATAGTTTTCGCCACTTAAAGTCATACCTGAAATTGCAGGTGCTTTCTGGCGAGAACCTTCTTTAATGGTTGTGACTGCGCCACTGCCGGCAATAAAGCTCTCTTCAGCTTGTGAAGTGCCACTTGTTCCACATCCAGTCAGCACAAGAGCAGAAATCAGAATGGGCAGATATCTCTTCATCTTATTTATTCGGTAACAAATGTTTTGCGGGTTCTAGATATGAAGTTCCAGAAATCATGCCATCGTTATCAAAGTGAATTCCAGTAACGGAGGCCAAGGTGCACTCACGCTTACGTGGATCATGTAGAAGTTTGCGTCCTTCGACAGCGCTGCGCAGAATCCAGATTGGTAGCTGATGCGAAACTACGATGGCATCTTTTCCTGCAGCAGCTTTCTTGGCATCAAAGATTGCAGCGAGCATTCTAGAAATCTGCTCTTCATATGGTTCACCCCATGATGGCTTCCATGGGTTGTATAGGTGTCGCCAAGAAGAGGGATGCTTAAGGACTCCGCTACCTAGCTCAAATGACTTTCCTTCAAAGATATTTGCAGCTTCAATCAGACGCTCATCTGTATGAATCTTGAGCGAGTGCGCGCTTGCGATGGGGGCGGCAGTTTCTTGTGCTCGCTGTAAAGGAGAAACATGGAGCGCGCCAAGATCCAACCCTTTAGACCACTCACCAACAGCTTTCGCCATTTCTTGTCCACGCTGTGACAGTCTCCAGCCAGGCTGACGTCCATAGAGAATCTTCTGCGGATTCTCGACCTCGCCATGGCGAACGACATAAACAGTGGAACTCATAGCGTCAAGCATAAAGCGTCCTTAACGAACCCGCTTCGCTAGGGTAGTGACATGGCACCCACCTCCGAGAAAGCTGCCTTTTTCGATGTAGATAACACCCTCGTGAGAGGGTCCACACTCTACTTTCTCGGACGAGGTATGTATCAGCGTGGATTTTTCACAAAGGCTGATATCTCCAGATTTGTTGTAGCCAATATTCGCTTTCGCATGACAGGCACAGAGAAGAAAGAGGTTATCGAGAAATTTCAAAATGCCGCTACCGACTTTATCGGCGGCCATGCAGTCGAAGATATTAAGAAGATCGGCGAAGAGATCTACGATGAATTCGTCTCACCTAAAATTTGGCAGGGAACATTCGAAATTGCAAAGTCACATTTAGATAAAGGTGAAGACGTCTGGCTTGTAACTGCCGCTCCACAAGATATGGCAAACATCATTGCGCAGCGTCTTGGGCTCACAGGCGCACTTGGCAGCAAAGCACGAATTGAGAATGGCATTTACACCGGTTCATTGGATGGAAAACTTCTTCACGGTGCTGAAAAGGCAATTGCCATTCAAGAGCTAGCAAAGGCCCATGGATTTGAATTGAAAGAGTGCTACTCATATTCAGATAGCCATAATGACATTCCACTGCTTCAGGCAGTTGGGCATCCCTGTGCAATTAATCCAGATGCAATCTTGCGAATCCGCGCACTTGCTGAAGGTTGGCCAATTCACGACTTCCGTCGTGCACGTTTTCTCAATAGATTGCTAGGGCCGATGGTTAGCCGCTTTGCCGCAATTGCTGCCTGGCTTACTCCTAGAAAGCGCTAACCCTTTCACCTCAATTAGCGCCCACACCCAACTAACGGCTATCGTTGGCAGGTTATGGAAATTCGCTCTTATGCAGATTATTTACGCGCACTCGATGATGCTGCGCTTATTTCCATGTTTACTCACAGGCCCGATCTAGTAACTCCAGTTCCCCCAGATGTTGCCAGTTTGGCTGTCCGAGCGTCCTCTGCACCTAGCCTGGCCCGCGCAGTTGATGCGCTCAACAAGTGGCAACTACAAATACTTGAAGTCTGTGCGATTTTAGATGAACCCTTTACCGAAAAAGAAGTCACTGCGCTCACCGAAAAGTCAGCGCTCTTTATCCTCCCTGGTTTGATTGAACGTGGCTTGTTATATGTAGATAAAGATGGAATGCGCACTCCCACAAATCTCAAAGAGGTATTAGGAAATGAGATCGCGGGGCTTGGGCCAGCATCTATGGCGAAGTTAAAGTTAAAGAAGCTAGATGAAGCACCTGCTGCAGCCAAGAAAGTTCTTGAGGCGATGGTCTGGGGTCCTCCACGCGGGACAATTACCGATATCAAGAAACCATCAGCGGGTGTCGCCTGGTTACTGGAAGAAGGTTTCCTCGTTCCATTCAATCAACAGACTGTGGTCTTACCGCGAGAAGTCGCCATCTATCTACGTGGCAACAAAGTGCATCGCCAACTCGAAGTTGCGCAACCGGTCATCAGTGCAAGTAAACGTGATGAACGAAGTGTGCAGTTAGCAGCGATCGCCAACATCACCACCTTCCTTCGCTGGACTGAAGAAGTTCTTAACTATTGGGCGCAAGAGCCAGCAAGCGCTCTTCGTTCTGGAGGACTTGGTGTCCGCGAATTAAAGGAGCTCTCACTTCATTTAGGTGTTGATGAAGTATGCGCTGCCTTTATTGCAGAGGTTGCATATGTCGCTGGACTTCTCACTATCGAAGCCGATGACAAAATTCTTCCGACAACACAATTTGATATCTGGTTGATGCAGAGCGCCTCTGCTCGTTGGCAAGCGCTGACATCTGCCTGGTTAATCTCTTCACGACTTCCTGGGTTAGTTGGAAAAGAGGGAAGTAAGAACGTTGCACCACTGGGCCCTGAACTCGATCGCGCTAGCGCCGCCAGCACCAGAAGGTTGGTACTTAACCTGCTCAATGAGAACAGGGGCGTGGCAGTAGATGCGCAATCACTTTACGACGCAGCGCTCTGGCTTTCTCCAAGTAAGCGTTCCGGTGGGTTGCAAAAGGATTATCTGCTTTGGAATATTCGTGAATGTGAGTGGCTAGGAATTACTGGCCAAGGCGTAATTTCTCAATACGGAATAGATTTTCTTGATGGTGCAGATTGTTCAGCAATCGATAGCGACCTACCTAAAGCGGTAGATCACATCCTGATTCAAAGTGATAACACTGCAATCGCTCCAGGGCCGCTCGAACATGAAGTTGCACAAGAGCTCGCTCTCATTGCAGATGTTGAATCTCGCGGTGGGGCAACGGTCTTTAGATTCTCTGAAGGTTCTATCCGCCGCGGGCTAGATCATGGTCGCACCGGTGATGAGATTGCCAAGTTCTTAGCGAAAACTTCTAAGACTCCCATGCCGCAACCTTTGGAATATTTGATTGCAGATGTGGCGAAGAAGCATGGCAAATTGCGCGTTGGAAATACCGCATCTTTTATTCGCTGTGAAGATCCGGCGCTGATTGCACAAATCATTGGTGATAAGCGCCTTGAGATATTGGGTCTACGTCGCATCGCACCTGAAGTTCTCATCTCAACTTTTGATGCAGCAGAGGCGATGCATATTCTTCGAAGTTACGGATATCTTCCTGCTGGCGAAGATGCCAAGGGGCTATTGCTTAGTGGTCCGCGCGTGCTGCGCGCTCAAGGAAGAGCGCGTCCGCCCAGAATTATTGGTGAGTATGAAAAACCTGATGAACTATTGATTCAGAACGCGCTGCGAGCGCTACGTACCGGCGAAAAATCTAGTCGCAAGCAGAGCACCATGCGCAATATTGCAACCGAAGCTCTTGGCTCTCTTCCGCGAACTACGGCTAATGAGACTCTCGAGCTGCTCAGTGATTACCTACAAAATCAGCCAAGTAAATCGCTCTCCATTGGATATGCCGATAACAATGGCTTGGTATCGCATCGCATCATTGATCCGCTGAAGTTATCTGCAGGTTCACTCCTTGCGCGCGACCATGCAACAGGTGAAGTGCAGACCTTTAGAATCGCGCGAATTACAGGGGTGGCAGCGTTATGACGAGCGAGAAATCCACCGAATACGGCAGACTTGAGCCTATGTTGGCAGCCCTCGAAGCGTTGGTTCGTTGCGAATCACCTAGTGAAGATCTAGAGGCCTGCGCTGAAGTTGTTCGACTTGCGAGCGATATCGCAACTCGCGTCTTAGGTGTCCCTGCACAGATTAAAACTATTGAAGGTCGTCCAGTCTTCTGGTGGGGATCTGAAAAACCAGAAGTACTCGTGCTTGCTCATCTCGACACAGTGTGGCCGCATGGATCATTTCAACCAGTATGGGATATCCAAGGAGATGTTCTCCGCGGCCCCGGAACATTCGATATGAAAGCTGGATTTATCCAAGCTCTCTATGCGCTCAAAGGAATTGAAGGGCCAGTTGCACTCGTTGCAACTACAGATGAAGAGACCGGTAGCCGTGCATCAAAGGCGCTCATTCAAGAACTTTCGGCAAGTGCAAAGGCAGTGCTTGTTTTAGAAGCATCCCTTGATGGCAAGGTAAAGACTGGTCGTAAGGGAACTGCGATGTACCAAATCAAGGTAATCGGTCTGGCTTCCCATGCCGGCCTTGAACCCGAGAAAGGTGTCAACGCCACAACTGAAATCGCTCACGCAATATTGGCGCTCGGTAAATTAGAGAACTCCGAGCACGGAACAACTGTCGTGCCTACCCTTCTACATTCAGGAAATACAACCAACACTGTTCCTGATCTTGCAGTATTAGATATTGATGCTCGCTCATTTTCTCAAGCTGAACTCGAGCGCGTTGATCGCGAAATCAAAGCTCTCAAAGCGGTAAACCCTGCCGCCCGACTTGAAATCACTGGCGGTCTCAATCGACCACCACTACAGCCCTCATCAACGAAGGCGTTGTATGAGCGCGCTGAAAAAGTTGCTGCAGCAATTGGCATGAAGCCACTTGGGTGTGCAGAAGTTGGTGGAGCAAGCGATGGAAACTTTGCTGCGGCAGCGGGTGCACAAGTACTCGATGGACTTGGCGCAGTTGGTGGCGGTGCACATGCTCCATCCGAATGGGTGAGTATCTCTTCTATGCAAGAACGCAGCGATTTTCTGCACGCATTGATTAAGGATCTCCTCTCATGACCGATGGACCACTAATCGTCCAAAGCGATAAAACACTTCTCCTTGATGTCGATCACGTTCTCTCGACTGAATGTCGCCGCGCTATTGCGCCTTTTGCTGAACTAGAAAGATCGCCTGAACATATCCATACCTACCGCCTTACCAACCTCGGTTTATGGAATGCCCGCGCTGCCGGACATGATGCTGAGCAAGTTATTGACACACTGATCAAATATTCACGGTATGCAGTTCCCCATTCACTGCTCGTTGATGTTGCAGAAACCATGTCGCGTTACGGCAGATTGCGCCTTGAAGCTGATCCAGTACATGGCCTCATCCTTGTCACCACAGATACCGGAGTTCTCGAAGAAGTTATTCGCGCTAAGAAGATTGCGCCGCTGCTCGGTGTGCGCATTGATAAAGAGACGATCGCTGTTCATCCCAGCCAGCGCGGGCAGATTAAGCAATCACTTCTTCGCTTAGGTTGGCCTGCAGAAGATTTCGCTGGCTACGTCGATGGGCAAGCACATGAGATTGCACTTAAAGAAGATGGCTGGAAGATTCGCCAATATCAAGAACACGCAGCTGAAGGATTTTGGCATGGCGGATCCGGTGTAGTCGTTCTTCCATGTGGCGCAGGTAAGACAATTGTCGGAGCTGCAGCGATGGCGCACGTCAAAGCAACAACTTTGATTTTGGTAACAAATACCATTGCTGCGCGCCAATGGCGTGAAGAGCTACTCAAGCGCACAACGCTCAATGAAGATGAAATTGGCGAATACTCAGGTGCGAAGAAAGAGATTCGCCCCGTCACTATTGCGACCTATCAGGTGATGACTAAGAAGAAGAATGGTGTCTATGCCCACCTTGACCTCTTCGATACCCACGACTGGGGTTTGATTATTTACGATGAAGTTCACTTATTGCCAGCGCCAATTTTTCGCTTTACTGCAGATATTCAATCGCGCCGTCGCCTAGGGCTAACTGCCACTTTGGTCCGCGAAGATGGCATGGAAGGTGAAGTATTTTCACTTATCGGCCCTAAGCGATTTGATGTGCCTTGGAAAGAGATTGAAGCGCAGGGATATATCGCTCCCGCTGAATGTATTGAAGTTCGCGTGAATCTGACTGAAGCAGAGCGACTTTCTTATGCAACTGCCGAGCCAGAAGAACGTTACCGATACTGCGCAACCACTCGTACCAAGCGCAACGTTGTTGAAGAGCTCGTTGCTCATCATGCTGGCGAGCAGATACTCGTCATCGGTCAATATATTGATCAGCTAGATGATTTATCTGAAACCTTAGGTGTGCCGTTGATTAAGGGCGATACGCCTCAAAAGGAACGTGAGCGACTCTTTGCAGCATTTAGAACAGGTGAAGTGACCTGCCTCGTTGTATCTAAGGTTGCTAACTTCTCTGTCGATCTACCTGAAGCCACTATCGCTATTCAGGTATCTGGCGCATTTGGATCACGCCAAGAAGAGGCGCAACGACTTGGGCGAATCTTGCGACCTAAATCAGATGGGCGAGGTGCAAAGTTTTACTCTGTTGTTTCTCGCGACACCATCGATCAAGACTTTGCCCAGAATAGACAGCGCTTTCTAGCAGAGCAGGGATATTCGTATCGGATTATTGATGCCGACGATGTTTTTCAAGGGAAGTTCTAAAGCGTTCTGGATCTACCTTAAAGAAGTCATGGTGTTCGCCATTGATATGAATTACCGGAACTTCGTGGCCATATAACTTCTCTAACTCAGGGCTTCCATCTATATAAATCACTTCAATTGTGAAGTTGAGTTCCGCGCGCATTCCTTCAAGAGTATTCACAGCGTTTTCGCAGAGATGGCAGCCGTGGCGAGAGTAAACGGTAACCATGACTGCATTCTCTCACCCTGATAGCGTTGCCCGCTATGAGGAGCCCATTGCTGCGAAAAGGCGGGCTCTTTCTCGCTCTCTCACTTCTCTTTGCAACTCTTCTGCCAGCGCCAACACAAGCGCTCTCTAATTTCAAAGTTGCCCCTTCAACAGTCTGGGGACATACCTATGCAGGTAAGACTGTTGGAAATCCAACAACTACCCCACCAAAAGTTTTCAATCTTGAAGCGAAATCAAAGTTTGTAGTTAATTACAAGAACTTTCCAGATTGGGCTAAAAAAGATTTCCAATCAGCTGTCGATATCTGGGCAGCGAATTTTGCATCTGCAGCTCCTGTCACGATTGATGCATCGTGGGGACGTGCGCCATCGTGGGGAGTTTTGGGTAGCGCGCGACCTGGAAACTATTACTCAGGTTTTGATGGCGCACCTGATCAGAGCCTCTGGTATCCCTCGGCTCTAGCAAATGCACTCGCAGGTAAAGATCTCGAACCCAATAATCCAGATATGGTGATTCAGATTAACTCGCTAGCAAATTGGAATACTCGTAGCGATGGAACTCCCAGCGCTACTGAATATGACTTGCCATCTGTCTTCTTACATGAAATGGCCCACGGCTTAGGTTTTCTCTCAACAGATTCCTACGATTCTTTCTTCGGTTACGGAACCATCGAACAACCAACTCCATATGCAGCATATGCGCAGCTGCCTGATGGTCGTCGTCTATCGGATCTGCCATCTCCATCTATTGAACTTGGTAAAGCGCTCACCTCTAAGTTGGTCTGGACAGGGCAGTTCGGAAACGCTGCCAATGGCGGCGAGAAAATCATTCTCTACACCCCCGCCCGTTATGAAGATGGCTCTTCAGTAAGCCATATCGATGAAGAGACCTACAAGGATCTGGGTGCGAATTCGATTATGACCCCAAACCTTGATGCGGGTGAAGTCTTTCGCGAACCTGGTTCGTTATTGCTGGCGATGATTGAAGACTTGCGTCGCAAGCCACCTGTAGGTGTGGCAGTAGGTATTCCACTTCCGGTAAGAAATGCGACTGCGCTCATTGCAGATAGTTCGGCAATTATTACCTTCGATGCTCCAGCTAATGCACGTAGCGCACAGGTAACTAGTTATTCAGTACGTAATCTGACTACCAATCAAGTAAAGAGCTCAACTGAATCACCTTTGACATTTAGTGGGCTAAAGAACGGCACAAGTTACAGTTTTAGCATCGTTGCATCCAATACAAATGGCACCTCCGATGCGGTGATAACAGCGCCGATGGTTCCGCAGGCGGGTTGGAAACGGTTCGTCATTGATCAAAACTCAGATGGTCGCCGCATTTCAAGTACCAACTTCAATGGAAAACCACTTGTGGCATATACCGATAGTAAGAGTGGAGTTCTCAAGCTTGCCTCATGGGATGGCAAGATCTGGCGCAAAGCAACTGTTGATGGCGCTGGCGGTTCTGGAGAACGCACAAGATTTAAGATCACCAGCCCTGTATCACTCTGCGTCAATGGTTCAGGAACCAAACAGTTGTTACACATCTTCTACTCTGAAAGCGATGATCGCGATTTACGTTATGCCACATACGATGGCAAGAAGTTCACCCACGAAGTCGTTGATGGAAATGGCCCGCAGGTAAATGACTACAAAGATCCTGTCCGAGTGCGTACAGGTAGCGATGTCAGCATCTCAAACGCTTGCGTTGCAACAGCTGGTGGAGTGCAAGTCTTCTATCGTGATGAGAGCCAAGGAATTCTGCTCGGTGCAACCAAGGTAACGGGCGCAACCAAGTGGAGCTATGAACTAGTCGATGGCGACCGCAAGACTGATGGTCGCACAATGGGAGATGTGGGATTCCACCTCAAAGCTCTCTTCGATGGCAAAAAGACCTACGTCGTCTACGACTCAGTGCTCACTATTAATCAGAAGAAGCAGCCAACATCTGGAGAAATTCGTGTTGCATCCCGTGCCACTCTTTCGGGGTCTGCCTGGAGTTACTACAACATCGATACTTCCGGAGGCGCAGTACCAATGACAGGCTTTGATATATCCATCGCCAAGACGCTCACGGGAGTTCAAGCAACCTGGTTAACCTCGGTGCCAACTTCACCGACTACGCCAAGCAAAATCCGTTGGAGCCCTTTACAGACAACTGCGCTGCAGAACTCTGTGACTTCCGAACTTTATGGCGCCCCAGGCAAGTTTCTCAATACCGATGGATCGCTTATCGCATTCAACTGCCAGCAACGTCTCTGTGTCCTCGATAGTGTGCGCGCAGTTTCAACTATCAAATTGGTAACTTCTGAACAGAATCCAGATGGGATATCTTCAGCCTGGGTTACAGTTGATCGCGTCAAATATTTAATTGCTGGCGTAAAAGGCCAGTTATCAATGTTCCGCTTTCAATAATTGCAAGAATTAATTAGCGTTATCTCGTTGCTAACCTGAAAATCGAAATGGAATCTCCGCTGTCCTTAGCTAGCCCACAGAGCCCTAACTCCTTCGTGTAAACCAACGAGATAGGGTCGCTGAGTTGGCTATCTGCATAAGCCCCTGTCATTACACCTTTACTTGTAAAGGTAGCGAGCAAGAGCGTTGGAGTAGTTGGCTTCCAACCTGTCACACCTTTGATTGCAGAGTTTGAAGAGAGCACACCATAAGTAGTTCCAGCAGCTGTTAAGACCGTTGAGCTTCCAGTTGATGGAATTCGCATCGTCCATGTTGGTGCAAAGGATGAGTTAAATTTGGTAAAGGCGCTCTCAATAACTTTTCCAGATTTTACGTATCCCGTTAGAGTCAACGTTGAATCAGCTGCCAGCCATGATCGCTGCGCTTTGATAGCTGAGCTACGTACAACGCTAGTGATTGCTCCAGTTTTGCTGACCTTGACCAAGATTCCATCTCGGGTTCCAGCAAGCTTCTTGCCGCCTAAGGTTTCCGAACTTTCACCAAAGAGATTGACTGTGCCATCTGGGCTGCGAACTACTGCGTTCAGCGCGCTCTTGTTAGTGCCGATAAAGAGAGGCTTTGCAAATACTCCAGTAGGGGTCGCCGAGATAAGAAATGGTCGCTCAGCCAGAACTCCAACGAGTGAGATTCCAGAGGAATTTACAGAGATTGCTGAAACTAAGGCTGGGCTATTTTGGGGAGAAAGGTAAGTTGCGAGCGGTTCACCGACTGGAGAGAGCTTCCAGATAGTTATCTGATTCATATCAGAGCGCACTTTAGGTAGCTCTTCAGCTACTACGCCATCAGGATTTTCAGCTGCGATTGCAGCGGTTGCACTTTCAGTAACTGTTACTGCAGCAGATGAACCAGCTAACCAAATATTGCCAGCAGCATCAACAGTTGCTGCAGTAGCGATTTCATCTGCTCCAGAATCAATGGTGCGAACCCACTGCTGCACACCTGTTACATCAAGGCCAGTTAAGGCAATATTTGAATTTGTTGAGCCAGTATTTGAGTATGTGACAAGAGTCTTTCCAGTTGCCACTAACCCTTCAGCGTTAACTCCGGATGCGATGATATCTAACTTCTTTACAGCAACTGCTTTAGGGACAGCGCTTGCAGATGGTGAAAGAAGTGATGCTGCAAAAATAAGGAGAAGAAGTTTTTTCATTACTGAGCAAGTTCTCCTGCGCGCCTTGCAGATGCTGCCATCGCCTTTGCCACAATCTCAGAGATTCCTGCTTCATCAAAGACCGCCAGCGCTTCTGCTGTTGCACCTTTCAAGCTAGTGACCTTCTCACGCAGACGAGCTGGGGAATCTTCTGAACCATCGAGCAGCGCTGCTGCACCGACAATGGTTTGAATAGTAAGGGTGGTGGCATCTTCGCGGCTAAGACCCATCTCAACTGCGCCATCTACCATCGCTTCAACAAAGCGGAAGAAGTAGGCAGGTCCAGATCCGCTGGTTCCAGTAAGTGCATTCTGCAATTCTTCAGGTATCTCGATCGCTTTTCCTGTTGCTGCCAGCAACTTCTCTATGAAAGTTCTCTGAGAATTAGTGACGCCACCACTGAGTGAATAGCCAGCCATTCCTTTACCGATCAAAGTAGGTGTATTTGGCATCACGCGAGCGATAGCTTTATGGCCAGATAGCCCTGTTGCGATTGCAGAGATCGTCTTTCCAGCAAGTAGTGAGATGACTAGTGAGTCAGGCTTTATATGTGGTGCTACTTGTGGCAGAAGCTCTGCTAAACCTTGTGGCTTTATACCTAGAATCACAACATCGCTCGTTGACAAGCATTCTGCAAGTGGCTCGATAGCGATTGAGTAACGCTCTACAAGTTCAGCGCCGCGTTCTGGGCGCCTTACAACAACGCTAATTGATGTTGGGGCGATACCAGATCGGATGAGAGCTGCAATAAATGCTTCTCCCATGGTTCCGGCACCGATGATGCCAACTTTGATATCGCTTACCTGATTAGCCATAGCGAAAGAGTACGCGTAGGCTCTGCGACTATGTCAGAGATAAAGCCAGGTTTCGCGCGTGACTGGGTCGAATTCACAGATCCCAATGATGAAGAAGAAATCTTTAAGTGCGATTTGACCTGGCTCACCTCTTTCTGGACCTGTATCTACGGCGATGGTTGCAAAGGCGTCTTTAAAGATCGCCCTAACGATGGCTGCTGTACCGAAGGCGCGATGTACTCAGATGAGGACGATGAAGAGCGCGTCCGTAAGGCAGCTGAATTTCTTACCCCTGAGATGTGGCAATTTTATGAAGAGGCCCGCCCTAAGAAGCCAGGCGGACAACTTCGCATTACAGATTTAGATGAAGATAAAGATCGTAAGACTCGCACCGTTAACGATGCCTGCATCTTCCTCAATCGCAAAGGACACGAAGCACCTGGCTTCACCGGATCATTCGGTTGCGTTCTGCACCACTTAGCGCAGAAGCGCGGTATGCACTTTGTAGATACAAAGCCAGATGTCTGTTGGCAACTTCCACTTCGCAGAAGTTTTGAAACTCGCGAAGTCGGCGAGCGCGAATATTCAGTAACAGTTATTGGCGAATATGAACGACTTGGTTGGGGCGATGGCGGCGATGACTTTGATTGGTACTGCACTAGCAATACTGATGCACACGTCGGTAGCGAACCTGTTTATATCTCCAACAAGGCAGAGCTACAGAAGTTGATGGGCGAGGCCGCTTACGCGGTCTTGGCTGAGCACTGCGACCGCCGCGTACAAGGTATTCGCGATGCACAGGCGCGCTCACTTCCACTCTTTGTTATCCAACACCCAGCCACTCTCGCAGCCGGCAAATAGTCAGTTCCCTCCCCTAACCTACGTCTATGGCCAAGGTTGAGAAGGATCCCTTCCGTTGCTCTGAATGCGGATGGACATCGCAGAAATGGGTTGGACGTTGTGGCGAATGTCAGGCCTGGGGTTCTGTTGAAGAGTTAGCTGCTCCCAAGAAACTTTCTCTCGTGCCGGGTTCAGTTACATCCAAAGCAACTCCTATCGGTGATGTTGATCTTTCCGCAGCGCATGCACGTGCAACCGGAGTCTCTGAACTCGATCGCGTACTTGGTGGCGGTTTAGTTCCTGGCGCTGCCATCTTGCTTGCAGGCGAACCTGGCGTTGGTAAATCAACTCTTCTCTTATCTGTTGCGGCGCAAAGCGCTGCCAAGGGAATCCCTGCGCTCTACATTTCAGGTGAAGAGTCTGCATCCCAAGTTCGACTTCGCGCAGAACGTATCAAGGCTGTTGACCCACAACTCTTTCTCGCCTCTGAAACAGATTTAGGTGCAGTAATTGCACATATCGATGCCGTAAAGCCAGAACTTCTCATCATCGACTCAGTGCAGACAATTGGTTCTTCAACAGCTGATGGTTCACCAGGAGGCGTTACCCAGGTGCGCGAAGTCGCTGGCGCACTTATCCGCATCTGTAAAGATCGCGACATCACCTTACTTCTCGTAGGACACGTCACGAAAGATGGCTCTATTGCAGGTCCACGTTTGCTTGAACATATCGTTGATGTTGTTCTGCAATTTGAAGGCGAACGCCACTCGCGTTTACGTCTTATCCGCGCAATTAAGAATCGCTTTGGCGCCAGCGATGAGGTCGGTTGCTTTGATTTAAGTGATACCGGTATCGAGAGCGTTCTTGATCCCACCGGGCTTTTCACATCACGCCATGCTGAACCTGTACCTGGCACATGTGTCACTGTCACTCTTGAAGGTCGTCGCCCACTGCTCGCTGAAATCCAAGCGCTAGTAAGCGCTGGACGCGAAAATGACTTCGGAAATGCACGTCGCGTTACCAGTGGACTTGATTCAGCGCGCACCTCAATGACGCTTGCAGTTCTTGAACTCCGTGCTCACGTGCGCGTTGGTGGTCGCGATGTATATGCCGCAACTGTGGGCGGAATGAAGATGTCTGAACCTGCTGCAGATTTAGCTTTGGCGCTAGCGGTGGCATCTGCTGCAAAAGGCTTGGCGCTACCTGCAGATTTAGTTGCGATTGGTGAAGTCGGTCTTGCCGGTGAAATCCGTAAAGTCAGCGGTGTATCGAGGCGTTTAGCTGAGGCCTATCGACTTGGATTTAAACGCGCACTTGTTCCAACTGGATCAGATGTGGCTATCGCAGGTATGGAGATCGTTGAAGTCTCGCGCCTTGATCAAGCGCTGCAACGCGTCAAAATCACTGGTGACTAATGTTTGAGAAAGAAATTACCTCCTGGTTTAAAAAGAATAAGCGCGATCTGCCTTGGCGCAAGACCGATGCCTGGGGAGTTCTAGTCTCAGAATTTATGCTGCAGCAAACTCCAGTCAACCGCGTTCTGCCTGTCTATGAAGCCTGGATGAAACGTTGGCCCACCGCTGCATCTCTTGCAAAGGCAACTCCTGCTGAAGTAATTACTGCCTGGGGCCGCCTTGGTTATCCGAGACGTGCTTTACGTTTGCATGAATGTGCCAAAGAGATTACTCATAACTTCAAGGGAAAGATTCCGGAAAGTCAGGCTGAACTTCGCGAACTTCCTGGCATCGGCGAATACACAGCGGCTGCAATTACAGCATTTGCCTTTGAGAAACGATCACTTGTTCTCGATATCAATATTCGCAGACTCTTCGCACGGCTCTTCGATGGAGTTGAAACTTCTACACAAAGTGCAACGAAGGTTGAGAAATCTCGCTATGAAGAGTTGATTCCCAAGAAAGATCCGCATTTGTGGGCTGCTGCCACTATGGAGCTCGGCGCAGTTATCTGCACATCGCAATCACCTAAATGTGGAATCTGCCCAGTTGCGCACGTCTGTACCTGGCGAAGTTTGGATTATCCAAAGTCGGATGTTGTGAAGCGGCGACAGAGCTGGCACGGCACCGATCGCCAATGTCGCGGCACCATTGTGCAAGCGCTTCGAGAAAATGAAGTTCTGACAAAGAGCCAGATAACCCAGCTGTGGGATGTGCCATCGCAACTAGAGAAAGCGCTACTTACCTTGCTCGATGATGGCCTTATCGAATCTCGTGGCAAGAATAAGTTCTCACTTCCACGCTAGCGAGATAGAGTTAACGTTGTGAGCCATATATCTGCGTTGCAATCACTGCTTGGCGCAGATGCACATCTGATTACAGATCCTGACATCACCGCCTCTTATTCGCGCGACCAGGCTCCCTTTGCTCAATCTGCTCCACCACTTGCTGTCTTACTTGCTCGAAGTGCAGAACAGATTTCAACAACGTTGCGCTATGCCAACGAACATAAAATTCCTGTTGTTACGCGAGGCGCTGGTAGCGGCCTTGCCGGAGGTGCTAACTCGAGCTCAGATTCAATAGTGATTTCACTTGAGAAGATGAACCAGATTATTTCTATCGATACCGAGAATCAGATTGCCCGTGTGCAGGCAGGTGTTATCAATCTTGATTTAGATACCAAGGTAAAAGAGTTAGGTCTTGCCTATCTGCCAGATCCCGCCAGCCGCGATTGGTCAACGCTCGGCGGGAACGCTGCCACCAACGCTGGCGGAATGTGCTGCGTGAAGTATGGAGTTACCTCATCACATGTGCGCGCAGCCCAAGTAGTTCTCGCTAGCGGTGAAATCATTGAACTCGGAAAAGCTACAAAGAAGTCGGTAACAACCTATGACTTGCTCCATCTCTTTATCGGTTCTGAAGGCACACTTGGAATCATCACTGAGCTCACCCTCAATTTAGAGATTCGCCCACAATCGCCTGCAACGCTGATTGCAACCTTTCCAAGCGTTGCCAAAGCTGCGGCGGCATCTGCCCAGTTGCTGCGCTTTAAGCCTTCGATGCTCGAAATCGTTGACCAGACAACGCTTAAGGCTGTTGAGGCTTGGCACCCACTTGGTTTTGAAATTGCAGGTTCAGTTCTGATTATGCAGTTAGATGAGAACTTACATCGCTGCCAAGAAGCGCTCGATGTATGTAAGAACTTTAATTTGATCGATGGAGTCTTCTCTGAAGATCCAGCCGATACCGCTGATCTGATTCGCGTGCGCAAGATGGCTTACCCAGCCCTCGAGCGTATGGGTGCCACACTTCTAGATGATGTAGCGCTTCCAATAACCAAGATTGCAGAGTTTGTAGAAAAGGTTGAAGCGCTCAGCGCTAGTAGCGGCCTCACTATTGGAATCTTTGGCCACGCCGGCGATGGAAATATGCACCCGACTATCGTTCACGAACATGGCGATACGGCAGCTGCCGCCCTTGCCCAGAAGGTCTTTGGTGAGATCGTTGCAATCGCTCAAGCACTTGGCGGTACTGCAAGTGGTGAACATGGAATTGGCTCAATTAAGTCAGCTTTGGTTGCTGATGAAATCTCTCCAACTGTCATGGGCTTACAGCGCAACATCAAAGCAGTCTTTGATCCCAACTCAATCTTGAACCCAGGCAAGAAGTTTCCACTCTGAAATTAAAGTCTTTGGAGCAACACCTAAGCTAAATCGCTAAAGAGCCAATCTTTAGATCTTGATGAAGCCGTTCTTAACTAAATAGTCAGCAGAATCGCGCAACGTAACCTGCACAGGAATAAAGGAGATTCCAAGCACTCTCTTGGCCTTGGCGCCACTGATAGCCATTGGCTTTCCAAGTAGCGGCGTGACAGCCTTGATTTCACCATCGAAGAGCGAAAGGAATTTAATGAGAGGTGAAGGCGCTTGCGTAGTCTTGACCTTACCCTTTGGATAAATCGACTTGAGAACCTTTGCAATCTGCACAAATGAGTACGTTTCAGAGCTAGCTAGCAATCTCTCACCCTTGGTTGCATCATTTGTTATCGCTGCCACATGCATCAAAGCAACGTCTTTTACATCGACGATTGCAAATCTAATGTCAGGCAACATTGGATCTTTACCTTTAAGAATGCGCTCGACTACTGAAATCGAAGAACCAAAGTTCTTATCGAGAGGCGCACCTAGAACTAGTACTGGATTGATTGTTGTTAGCGCAATCTTTGGCGCGGAGTTCTTTACATAATCCCAAGCCGCCTTCTCTGCCAGCGTCTTTGATTTTGTGTAGGGAACTCGTCCAATCGGGTGGCTAACATCGGTCCAGAGCGTTTCATCGTATTCAGATTTTCCTGCAGGAAGATCGCAACCATAAAGAGCTGCCATTGAAGAGGTGAGAATCACGCGGTGCACACCTGCGTTATGCGCGGCCTTAAGAGCTCTGAGAGTTCCATCTACCGCAGGGCGAATAAGTTCATTCTCATCTTTGGGTGAAGCGATAGGAAAAGGTGATGCAGTATGCATCAAGACATCAACGCCCTTAAGCGCGGCATCCCATCCAGCATCTTTCTCAAGATCTAACTCAACAAAGGTAAGTCGAGAATCTAACTTTGTCTTATCGATTAGATGAGGCAAGACTGCGTTACGAACTTCATCAGATTTCGAAAGGCTTCTTACGGATGCGCGAACAGAATATCCCTGATTGAGTAACTGCAGAGCGATGTGCTTACCGATGTAACCACTTGCACCTGTAAGTAAAACCGTCTTCATGAGTTACTTATTGGGCTGTCTCTGCAAGATCTTCCGGTGAATCCGGTGTTGAAACCTTGGCAGATCCTGCAAAGGTAAAGGTCGCATCTGCGCCTTCGCCTGCAGCATCAACCACAATGATTTCGCCAGCCTTGAGTTCACCGAAGAGAATGCGCTCAGAGAGAGCATCTTCGATTTCACGTTGAATAACGCGACGGAGTGGACGAGCACCAAGTAGTGGGTCGTAACCACGCGCTGCTAAGAGATCCTTTGCAGCCTGTGTGAGTTCGATTCCCATGTCCTTTGCCTTCAAGCGCTCATCGAGATTTGCAACCATGAGGTCGACGATGTGAATGATCTGCTCTCTGGTGAGCTGGTGGAAGACGATGACATCATCGATACGGTTGAGGAATTCAGGGCGGAAGTGGTTCTTGAGTTCATCCTGAACCTTGCCCTTCATGCGATCGTAATTTGTGAGGTCATCATCTGCGTTAGCAAAGCCAAGTCCAAGGGACTTAGAGATATCGCGAGTACCAAGATTGGTAGTCATGATGATGACAGTGTTCTTAAAGTCAACGGTGCGACCTTGCGCATCGGTCAGACGTCCATCTTCAAGTACTTGAAGAAGCGAGTTGAAGATATCTGGGTGAGCCTTTTCGATTTCATCGAAGAGAACAACAGAGAATGGACGACGACGTACCTTCTCAGTGAGCTGTCCGCCTTCGTCATAGCCAACGTATCCCGGAGGTGATCCAAAGAGACGTGATGCTGTGTGGCGCTCTGAGTATTCAGACATATCGAGTTGAATTAAAGCTGATTCATCACCGAAGAGGAATGAAGCAAGTGTGCGTGAAAGTTCTGTCTTACCAACACCAGATGGACCAGCGAAGATAAATGAACCACCAGGGCGCTTTGGATCTTTAAGACCGGCGCGAGTACGGCGGATTGCTTGTGAAAGCGCCTTAATCGCTTGATCCTGACCAATAACGCGGCGATGGAGTTCATCTTCCATACGCAAGAGGCGTGCTGTCTCTTCTTCAGTCAACTTAAATACTGGAATACCAGTTGATGCTGAAAGTACCTGAGCGATGAGTTCTTCATCAACTTCGGTGACCTTATCGAGATCAGTTGCCTTCCAATTCTTTTCAGCTTCCTGCTTTTCAAGGATGAGAGTCTTCTCTTTATCGCGAAGAGCTGCTGCACCTTCGAAATCTTGTCCATCAATTGCAGATTCTTTCGCCTTGCGTGCTTCAGCGATTTTGTCATCGAATTCGCGGAGTTCTGCCGGTGCTGTCATGCGCTTGATGCGAAGACGTGAACCGGCTTCATCAATAAGGTCGATCGCCTTATCTGGAAGGAAGCGATCTGAAATATAGCGATCTGCCATATTGGCAGCAGCTGCGAGCGCACCATCGGTAATTGATACGCGGTGGTGGGTTTCATAGCGATCGCGCAGACCCTTAAGAATTTCAATGGTGTGAGCAACTGATGGCTCTTTCACCTGGATTGGTTGGAAGCGACGCTCAAGAGCTGCATCCTTTTCAATGTGCTTGCGGTACTCATCAAGAGTTGTTGCGCCAATTGTCTGGAGCTCACCACGTGCCAGCATCGGCTTAAGAATGCTTGCCGCATCAATAGCGCCTTCTGCAGCTCCTGCTCCAACGAGCGTGTGAATTTCATCGATGAAGATAATGATGTCTCCACGAGTTTTGATCTCTTTGAGAACTTTCTTCAGGCGCTCTTCAAAGTCACCACGGTAACGAGAGCCAGCAACAAGTGCACCAAGATCTAGTGAGTAGAGCTGCTTATCCTTCAAAGTTTCAGGAACATCGTTCTTAGCAATTGCTTGGGCAAGGCCTTCAACAACTGCAGTCTTACCAACGCCAGGTTCACCGATAAGAACTGGGTTGTTCTTGGTACGGCGAGAAAGAATTTGCATCACACGTTCGATTTCAAGATCGCGACCAATTACTGGGTCGAGCTTTCCTTCGCGCGCTGCTTGTGTGAGGTTGCGACCGAATTGATCAAGAACGAGTGAAGTTGATGGAGTTCCTTCAGCTGGCCCACCTTGTGTAACAGCTTCCTTACCCTGGTAACCAGAGAGAAGTTGAATAACTTGCTGGCGAACGCGATTGAGATCGGCGCCTAACTTAACGAGTACTTGTGCGGCAACGCCTTCACCTTCACGGATAAGTCCAAGAAGGATGTGCTCTGTGCCGATGTAGTTGTGGCCGAGTTGCAACGCTTCGCGAAGTGAGAGTTCAAGAACTTTCTTTGCGCGTGGAGTAAATGGAATATGTCCGCTAGGGGCTTGCTGTCCCTGTCCGATGATCTCTTCAACCTGTGCGCGAACGCCTTCAAGAGAGATGCCGAGTGATTCAAGGCCTTTAGCGGCAACGCCTTCGCCTTCATGGATAAGACCAAGGAGGATGTGCTCTGTGCCGATGTAGTTGTGATTGAGCATGCGTGCTTCTTCTTGAGCCAAGACAACGACTCGTCTGGCTCGATCGGTAAAGCGCTCAAACATGGCTAGCTCCTTCTACTTGATCTGCACGTGCTGTGAATCTGTCGTAAGCCTATAACCCAGCGTAGGGAAGGTGCGAGGTGAAGGGCTTGTAGGAGATAGAACCCCAGATATGGGGCTGGTATTCCCGCAGGTGCCCAGATTGTGGGCTACAGGGCGAGGAGCATGCGGGTATTGCCGAGGGTATTTGGCTTCACCGACTCAAGATCCAAGAATTCTGCAGTTCCCGCGTCATATGAGTGCAAGAGCTGGGCATAGACATCAGGTGCAACTGGAGTTCCTTCAATCGCTTCAAATCCATGTTTTCCAAAGAAATCAGTTTGGAAGGTGAGGCAGAAAATTCGTGAGACGCCGATTTCGCGAGCACGTTCGATGATGCGTTGCAAAATCTGGTGCCCGATTCCTTGCATATGCAAACTTTTCTCAACAGCAAGTGTACGAACTTCAGCGAGATCTTCCCAGAGAATGTGGAGCGCTCCGCAACCGATGACCTTTCCATCAAGTTCAGCCACAGTAAATTCTTGAACGCTTTCAAAGAGCGTAACGGTTTCTTTAGCGAGCATCTGACCAGGTGCTGCATAAGAATCTACAAGTTCGCGGATTGCTTTAACGTCAGAAGTTCGTGCAGAGCGAATAACCAGCATTATTAATCTGCTTCAGGCTTTACTAGTGGGAAGAGAATAGTTTCGCGAATACCTAAACCAGTCAGAGCCATCAACAAGCGATCAACGCCCATTCCCATTCCACCCATTGGCGGCATTCCAAATTCCATAGCGCGCAAGAAATCTTCATCGACCTGCATCGCTTCCAGGTCACCCTTAGCGCCAAGCTGTGCTTGTTCAATTAATCGCTCGCGTTGAATGACAGGATCAACTAATTCTGAGTAGCCAGTTGCTAACTCGAAGCCATCAATGTAGAGATCCCATTTCTCAACAACGCCAGGAATTTCGCGATGAGCGCGTACAAGTGGAGAGGTATCGACTGGATAGCCCATAACAAAGGTTGGCTCAATTAACTTATCTTGAGCAACGTGCTCAAAGATTTCTTCAGCGAGCTTGCCAGTTACCCACTTTGGGTCAATCTTCATGCCGAGCTTTGTCGCAATCTTCTTGAGATCTTCTATTGAAGTAAGCGCCGTTACTTGTTCTCCAACGCCTTCAGAAATTGCGTCGTACAGCGAAATCTCTTTCCAGGTACCGCCAAGATCTGCCTGACGTCCGTCGTGATGTGTCACAACGTGTGAACCTGATACCGCCAGCGCAGCGTTTTGAATGAGTGAGCGAGTGACATCGGCAATCGAACGCCAATCGCCATAGGCCATGTATGACTCAACCATTGCAAACTCTGGTGAATGTGATGAATCAGCGCCTTCATTACGGAAGTTGCGGTTGATCTCAAATACTCGTTCGATACCACCAACTACGCATCTCTTCAGGAAGAGCTCCGGTGCGATGCGCATATACAAATCCATGTCATAGGCGTTGCTGAAAGTCTTAAAGGGACGAGCTGCAGCTCCACCATGCATCACCTGCAGCATTGGCGTTTCGACCTCAATAAACTCTTTATTGTTAAAGGTTTCGCGCAGTGAACGCATTACGGTTGGGCGCATACGTGCTGCGCTACGAGCTTCAGGTCGGACAATCAAATCAACATAACGCATGCGAACGCGGGTTTCTTCAGACATCGGCTTGTGATCATTTGGCAGCGGACGAAGTGACTTTGAAGCAAGCGCCCAAGAAGTTGCCAAGATAGAAAGTTCGCCACGCTTTGAGGTAATGATTTCACCTGTTACAGAGACGATGTCACCTAAATCAATATCTGACTTCCAGGCATCGAGTGAATCTTGTCCTACCTTGTCGAGCGATAACATCGCTTGCAGCTCTGTGCCATCGCCTTCACGAAGCGTAGCAAAACAGAGTTTGCCGGTATCGCGCTTAAAGATGATTCGGCCTGTAAGGCTTTCGGTATCCCCTGTTGCAATATCAACCTCAAGATTTACATACTTGTCGCGGATCTCTTTCAGCGACTTAGTGCGCGCTACCGCGACTGGATATGGCTCAATTCCACGCTCAATAAGGTTGGCGCGCTTCTCGCGACGAATCCGAAGTTGCTCGGGTAGGTCATCTTCAGGCGCAGGCGTGTTCTCAGCTGTCATAGTGCGCTGAGTCTACCCCTGTGCGACTACGCGATGTTCTTTTCGTGTATCAGTCGAAGTCCAATTAGCGTCAAATCTGGCTCATGTTCATCAATAGTTTCGGCCACGCCAATGATCAGCGGTGCAAGACCACCTGTTGCAATCACTGTGGGGGTTCCTTCATAGCTCTGCGCTAATTCATCAATGATGCGCTCGACTAATCCGTCAACTTGGCCAGCAAATCCAAAGATAGTTCCAGATTGCAGAGCTTCTACAGTGTTCTTACCAATGACGTTCTTGGGGCGCACCAATTCGACTTTACGTAGTTGAGCAGCACGCGCAGCTAACGCATCAACTGAAATCTCAATACCTGGCGCAAGCGCTCCCCCAAGGAATTCGCCCTTAGGTGAGACAACATCAAGATTTGTAGAAGTTCCAAAGTCGACCACGATGGCAGGGCCGCCAAAGAGGGTATGTGCAGCTAGCGTGTTAACGATTCTATCTGCGCCAATCTCTTTCGGATTATCAACGAGCAACTGCACGCCAGTCTTCGTTCCTGGTTCAACAATTGTTGTTGGAATGTGTTGAAAATACTCAGCCATCATTGTGCGCAGTTCGCGAAGAGTTGCCGGAACTGTCGAGCAGATAGAAAGTCCAGTAAGTAAATAGCCACTCGTGAGTGCACTGTATTGCAACCACAACTCATCAGAAGTTGTACGAGGGTCTGTTTTGACTCGCCATGACTTCACCAAATCTTTGCCTTCAAAGATTCCAAGGACTGTGTTGGTGTTTCCGACATCGATTGTTAACAGCATTGCTACTCCACTCTCAGATCTAGACCAATATCAAGGACAGGTGCGCTATGCGTCAGCGCGCCAATTGCTAAGTAATCAACTCCAGAAAGCGCATATGACTTGGCGTTCTCTAACGAAATTCCACCGGATGCTTCTAGCTTGCAGCCGCCTGCAGCAATTGCCACAGCTTCTGCGCACTGCTGTGGGCTCATATTGTCGAGCAGAACCAAGTCAGGTTTAAGAGGCAGAACTTCCTTTAACTGTTCGAGGGTATCGACCTCAATCTCAATCGGTGCACTTGGAAACTTTGCACGCACTTGTGAGAAGGCAGCAACTACGCCACCGGCTGCCGCGATGTGATTATCTTTAATCAACGCTGCATCACTGAGTGACATTCGGTGATTTGTTCCGCCGCCCATACGGACTGCATACTTTTCAAGCTGTCGCATTCCCGGGGTTGTTTTACGGGTATCGCGAACCGAACATTGAGTTCCGGCAACTTCATCTACCCAGCGACGAGTCAGAGTTGCTATTCCACTTAAGTGTCCAAGAAAATTAAGAGCGGTACGTTCTGCCAGCAGAATCGCGCGCGTATCACCGCGAACAGTCAGCAGAAGTGCACCTACTTCAACGCGTGCGCCATCTTGAACCAGTGCAGATATATCTGTGAGACCAACTTCAACCAGCACCGCCTTGGCCATTTCAATTCCTGCGATAACGCCAGCTTTGCGCGCTACAAAATCAGCGACAACTTTTTCAGCCCCTGACACAGTTGCCACAGAGGTGATGTCCTCGCCACCTTGTAGATCTTCTGCAAGTGCGCGTTTAATCAAATCTTGATCAATCATGGCTTTCCTACTTCCTGATACCCGCTGGTCCAATATCCCGTCTGATCTAACTGCTGCACAATGCGCTTCTTCCATAAATCACTTGTTTCAGGAAAATCTTCACGCCAATGTGAACCACGAGTCTCTTGGCGAATCAACGCTGCTTTGAGAATTGCTTGCGCCAACTGAAAGAGGTTGGTTGTCTCCCATGCTTCAACGCACGGTTGGTTACTTTTCTTATCTTCAATACGAGTTAAGTCAGAGCTAGTTTTAAGTAGTGAATCAGAAGAGCGCAATACTCCAGCACCTCGGCTCATACTCACTTGGATATCGTGGCGAACTGATGGGTCGAGCAGAATTGCTGGCGAGACATTCTCAACTGGCTCTGTCTGCTCTGGCAGGTGCGCTGCAATATCTGCAGCGATACGCGCGCTAAAGACCAGACCTTCTAGAAGTGAGTTAGAGGCGAGACGATTGGCACCGTGAACTCCAGAACATGCTGTTTCGCCACAGGCATAGAGCCCGCTCACACTTGTACGACCATCGAGATCAACGCGAACGCCACCTGATGCATAGTGCGAAGCTGGCGCAACAGGAATTAACTCCTTAAGTGGATTGATTCCGTGCGAGATGCAGGATGCATAAATTGTTGGGAAGCGCTCCTGGAAACCTTCTAAATGTCTGACATCTAGCCAGACGTGATGCTTCTTAGTCTTATTCATTACTCTCATAATTGAGATAGCAACAACATCGCGTGGAGCTAACTCTGCAAGTGGATGAATATCCTTCATAAATCTCTCACCAGCATGATCGAGCAAGTAGGCGCCTTCACCACGAACTGCTTCACTCATCAGGGGTTGTTGTCCTTCAGAGTTATCACCCAACCAAAGAACGGTTGGATGGAATTGAATAAACTCCACATCAGCAACTTTTGCGCCAGCTCGTAGTGCAAGTGCAACACCATCACCGGTTGATACAGATGGGTTGGTAGTTTGAGCAAATACCTGGCCCAAGCCACCCGTTGCTAAGACAACGGCGCGAGAAAGTGCGCGACCGACGCCATCACGGCTTCCTGCACCAATTACGTGCAAGGTAACGCCACAGACTTCGCCGATATCATTCATAAGAGCATCGAGAACAAGTGCATGTTCAACTACTTCAATTTCAGGATCATTCTGAACTGCAGCCAATAGCGCGCGTGAAACTTCAGCGCCAGTTGCATCTCCGCCTGCATGGAGAATTCGGTTTCTTAAATGTCCACCCTCGCGAGTAAGTGCAATCTCGCCACTTGCCTCTTTATCAAAGATTGCACCGCGTTCAATCAGTTTGCGGACTGCTTCGGGTCCTTCAGTAACAAGTACTCGCACCGCATCAACATCACAGAGCCCTGCTCCTGCAACCAAAGTATCTTTCTCATGCGCCTCGGGTGAATCTCCATCACCAAGGGCTGCAGCGATGCCACCTTGCGCCCACTTTGTGGAACCTTCATCGACGCTTGCTTTAGTAACAAGCAGAACTGATAAACCATATGTACGACATTGCAACGCAGTGGTAAGACCTGCAATTCCAGAACCAACGACTATGACATCAGCGCGCGCAGTCCATCCTGGCGAAGGAGCTAAAAGCTTCATGCGCGTAATTCCATTCGCATATTGTCAATCAAACGGACTCCATTAATCCAGCCAGCGACGATGGCTCGAACGTTCTGAGTGCCACCGTGAGCGTGAGTGAAATCAACTTCATCAATAAAGTCGGCATAGTCGACTTGAAAGAGCGGTTCTGTGGCCAACATCTGACGCAATTGATCTTCTGAGCCCGCACCTTTGAGGGCGCTGAAAATTACAGCTGCTGCCTGCCGTCCCTCTTGCGTCAAACGAGCGTTGCGCGAAGAGGCGGCCATTCCATCTGGTTCACGAAATGTTGGAGCGGTGACAATCTCAACGCCCGCAGCAATAGTCTTGATAAGAAATAGCTGTTGAAAATCTTTCTCGCCAAAGATTGCATACTTTGGTTTGAGTAGATCAAAGAAGCGACGCACAACGGTAACTACTCCATCAAAGTGTCCAGGACGAGATGCACCCTCGTAGATATCGCCAATTGGTCCAGCAGATAGCGTTGTGAAACCTTCTGGATAGATATCGTGAAAATTCGGTAACCATAAATGTGTTACACCGGCTGCTTCTGCAATCTCAATATCTACTTCTGGAGTACGTGGATAGAGCGCTAAATCTCGCGCGCTCTCAAATTGCAGTGGATTAACAAAGATACTTGCAACAACGTTCTCTGAGTAGCTCTTCGCTAAGGTAAATAGGGATGCATGGCCCGCGTGCAACGCTCCCATAGTTGGAACAAATGCGCAGGCAGAAGGAAGCTCTTGCACCTTTGTTACTACTTTCATGGCTCCAGTCCTTTCAGGTACCGGGCAGGCAGTGCAATAATTCTAAGGCGTTACGGCAATTGCGCCAAAAGGTCAGAAATCTTCCCGTGTGTAAGCAGAATTGCATCTGGCTCAATCTCACACCACGGCTCAAGGACAAAACGCCTTTCGTGAGCACGTGGGTGTGGAAGTTCTAGTTCAGCCGCTGCGCTTAAGAGCGAACCGTATTGAATGAGGTCTAGATCAATTGTTCTTGGACCCCACTGCACGATTCGCTCTCTTCCTAAACTCTTCTCAATACCTTGCAATACTGCGAGTAAATCAAGTGCTGGTAATTCAGATTCCAGGATGCACACTGCATTTAAATAATCAGGTTGTTCTGGGCCGCCAACAGGCTTTGTTACAAAGTAAGTGGAGACTGCCTTAACCTCAGTTGCTTCACGAAGCAGCGCTATCGCCACATCCATCTGCTCGCGAGGGCTTCCAATATTGGCACCTAGTGCAACAACGGCCTTCATCGCGTAATTGTTACCGAAATATCCGCAACCTCTGATGAGACAGGCGCCTTAGGTTTGTGAACTGTCACCTCTATCCAATCTATTTCAGGGTGTTGCGCCTTGATGCGATCGGCAATTCTGCCTGCCAACCTTTCAATCAATTGAACTCGCTCACCGGTAATCTCTTCTACAACTAAATCAGTAAGTGCGCCGTAGTCGATAGTGTCTGCCAATTCATCGGTGCTACTTGCCTTAGATAAATCCAATGTGATTTCAAGATCCACAAAGAAATCTTGCCCATTCTTCGCTTCATGATCGAAGACTCCGTGATACCCAAATCCCCATATTCCCTTGAGGCTGATGCGATCGCTCATTTTTTCACCACCTCAACGTTAGCTTTCACACCATGTACTCGCACCGCCCATATTCCTTTACCGACAAGTGATTGAGTGACTGCAACGGTTGCCGCTTCACGGTCATCAGGGTTATCGCCTCCTAAGAAGCGCTTACGTGAATGGCCGATCAGAACCGGATAGCCGAGCGCAACAAATTCTTCAATGCGATTAAGGATTTCCCAGTTATGTTCAGGGTCCTTGGCAAAACCAATTCCTGGGTCAAGGATGATGTTCTCGCGTTTGATTCCTGCCGCGAGTGCTTTATCGAGTTGAATAGTGACTTCTTCAATCACATCGGCGACAACATCACCATAAACTGCCAATGAATTCATATCCTTTGAATGTCCACGCCAATGCATCAAGGTGTATTTGCAGCCAAGCTGCGCCACAGTTGCAAACATATCTGCATCCGCCGCCCCTCCGCTGACATCATTGACGATAGTTGCACCTGCTTCAACAGCTAGTCGAGCTGTGCTGGCCCGCATCGTGTCAACGCTAATATCCACTTTACTTTCAGCAAGTGCGCGAATGACAGGCAGTACACGAGCTTGTTCTTCCTCTTCAGATACTCGATCTGCCCCTGGACGTGTGGATTCACCACCAACGTCGATGATGTCTACGCCTTCTTCAACCATTTCATACCCGCGAGCTGTAGCTAGATCAGTGTCATAGTGCAGCCCACCGTCGGCAAAAGAATCAGGTGTAACGTTGAGAATTCCCATGACCAACATGGCGACTATCGATTCGTAATAAGGCTAATTGCTTCAGCTCGAGTTGCAGAATCACGTAGTACGCCGCGAACTGCTGATGTTGTAGTGCGAGCTCGTGATTTACGAACGCCCCGCATCGACATACATAGGTGTTCACAATCAATAATCACGATAACGCCCATGGGATTTAATATTTCAACTAGAGCATCAGCGATCTGTGTTGTAAGGCGCTCTTGGACTTGTGGGCGGCGAGCAAATAAATCAACTAAGCGAGCTACTTTTGATAACCCGGTAATTTTTCCACTCGGGATATAACCAACATGGGCAACGCCATGAAATGGAGTCAGGTGGTGTTCACAATGTGAAAAGACTTCGATGTCGCGAATAATGACCAACTCTTCATGGCCAATATCAAAGGTTGTAGTCAGTACATCTTGCGGACGTTGCCACAGCCCTTCAAAATTCTCTTTAAATGCACGCGCTACTCGCGCTGGCGTATCTTGCAGCCCTTCACGTTCTGGATCTTCACCCAGAGCTAAGAGAAGTTCGCGGACCGCTTTTTCTGCGCGCTCTTGATCGTATGGGTGCGATGCTCGCCCGTCATCTGGCCCCATTGAGACGGAGGAAATCTCACTCACTCGAAGTTGATTTCTTCACGCGACGTGGCTTCTTTGGCGCATCTTCTGCAACAACGCGCTCTGGAATATCAACCGGTGGCTTTGTTGATGGAATTCGCATCGCCGATCCTGTCCATGCTGGACGCTTTGGCCAAGCTGTTACCTTTGCAAAGATTTCTGCAATCTCTTCCTTATTAAGAGTCTCTTTCTCAAGAAGCTGCAGAACCATTTCATCGAGAATAGTGCGATTAGCTTCGAGGATTTCATACGCCTCGTGATGCGCCTTCTCGATGAGCTTGCGAATCTCAGCATCGACTACTGCAGCCAGATTTTCAGAGTAATCGCGTTGATGTCCATAATCACGGCCCATAAATGGTGCAGAGCTATCTGCACCTAACTTGATTGCGCCGATCGCTTCAGTCATTCCATATTGGGTGACCATTGCGCGAGCAAGAGCAGTCGCCTTTTCAATGTCATTAGAGGCACCTGTTGATGGGTCGTGGAAGATGAGTTCTTCAGCGGCGCGACCACCAAGTGAGTATGCAAGTTGATCAAGTAATTGATTGCGCGTAGTTGAGTACTTGTCATCATCAGGCAAGACCATTGTGTAACCAAGGGCGCGACCGCGCGGCATGATGGTGATCTTGTGAACTGGATCAGTATGTGGAAGCGCATGAGCAACGAGCGCATGTCCCGCCTCGTGATAGGCGGTCACGCGACGCTCTTCTTCAGACATCAGCCTTGACTTACGTTGTGGGCCAGCCATAACACGATCAATTGCTTCATCTAATTGAGAGTTAGAAATTGTCTTTAAACCTTCGCGCGCAGTAAGTAGCGCTGCTTCATTAAGTACATTTGCAAGATCTGCACCGGTAAAGCCTGGTGTGCGACGAGCATAGGCAATGAGTTCAATCTCTTTAGAGATTGGCTTATCTTTCGCGTGAACTTTAAGAATATCTTCGCGCCCTTTGAGGTCAGGTCGTTCGACCGGAATCTGACGATCAAAGCGACCTGGACGCAGTAGCGCAGGATCTAAAACATCTGGACGGTTGGTTGCAGCAATCAGAATTACCTGGCCATTAGCTTCGAAGCCATCCATCTCAACGAGCAACTGGTTAAGTGTCTGCTCACGTTCATCGTGACCGCCACCCATACCTGCGCCACGTTGGCGACCCACTGCATCAATTTCATCAACAAAGATAATGGCCGGTGCATTTGCTTTGGCTTGGGTAAAGAGATCGCGCACGCGCGCTGCACCAACGCCAACAAACATTTCAACAAAGTCAGAGCCTGAGATTGAGTAGAACGGAACCTTGGCTTCGCCAGCAACTGCACGCGCCAAAAGTGTCTTACCTGTTCCTGGAGGGCCATAGAGAAGCACTCCCTTAGGAATCTTGGCGCCAAGAAGTGCGTACTTACCTGGGTCAGCTAAGAAGTCTTTAATCTCTTCTAACTCAGCGATTGCTTCATCTGCGCCCGCCACATCTGCGAAGGTATTTTGTGGGACATCGTTGTTCTGCAACTTGGCACGTGATTTACCGAAAGAAAATACTCGATTACCACCTTGCGCTTGGCTCATCATCAGGAAGAAGAGGAAGCCGATAATCAGAATTGGACCAAAGGTGAAGAAGAACGTTGTCAGGAACGATTGCTTTGGAACTTCAACGCTCCAACCCTTTGTAGGTGGATTTGCCGTTAACGCATCAACCAGCGTTGGTTCTTGGCGGGCAACGTAAGAAGCTTCAACCTTTGTCGAACCCTTGATTGTGTTTCCGCCCGAGAGAATAAGACGAATTTTCTGCGACTTATCGACCAAGACTGCAGATTCAACCTGTGATTGTGAGATCGCAGCGAGCGCCTGTGAAGTTTTGATCTCGGTGTAACGGTTTGCAGCGTTGGTAATCTGGCCAAAGACTGTTACCGCAATAATTGCAACGATGATCCAGAAAAGTGGTCCACGTAAGATTTTCTGAGAGCGAGTGAGCGGAGCCTTCTTAGCGCCATCTTTGGCAGGCTTCACCGACTTCTTTAGCTTCTGCATTGGCGTCTGGGAAGTCATCTAATTCCTTATGAGTACATGTGCTTAGCAAGCACACCGATAAATGAGAGGTTGCGATACTTTTCATCAAAATCTAAGCCGTAGCCAACTACGAATTCTGTCGGAATATCAAAGCCCACATACTTGACCTTGACTTCAACCTTGGCAGCTTCTGGCTTACGCAGAATTGTTAAAATCTCAACGCTGGCAGCACCACGTGAAAGTAAGTTTGCAGTAAGCCAAGAAAGCGTCAAACCGGTGTCCACAATGTCTTCAACAATGAGAACATGGCGTCCTGTGATGTCTCGATCTAAATCCTTGAGGATACGAACAACGCCACTGGATTTAGTTCCAGAGCCATAAGAAGAAACAGCCATCCAATCCATTTCAATATGAGATTGCATTGCGCGGGTGAGATCTGCCATCGCCATGATTGCGCCCTTAAGCACGCCAACAAGAAGAACGTTCTTATCCTTGTAATCAGCATCGACTTGAGCCGCTAACTCTGCAATACGGTTCTTGAGTTGCTCTTCTGTTGCGATTACCTTTTCAACGTCGGTTCCGACTGTTGCTAGATCCACCTTGTGTACTCCTTGATCAAACGGTCATGGTCGTGTGGGCTGGGCTAAGAGCGAAAGTCTGCCTGAAATTCGCTCAACCTTCACACCGCCTGGGAGGCTTAAGGGCCCCTGCCCGCGCCATGATGTGACCAGCGCCTCGGCCGCTGCCACGTGATCTGCAGTAATTGAGCCCTCAGGCGCTCCACAGGCGTAGATCGCAGCCCTGATGACTCGAGTCCGAAGGGCTCGCGGCAACGCAGCCAAGTATTCGCAATCGATATCCGTGAGGTTCAGGTGAGAAATTTCAGCTGCGGCAAGGCCATCGAGCGCATCTGCATCATCACGAAGTAGGCCAGCTGTGCGCGCCAGCGCTGCTGAAATTCCTGGTCCAAGTTTGGATTCCATTAAAGGAAGAATTTCGCGGCGCACTTTTACTCGCGTGAAATCTGCGTTGAAGTTATGTGGGTCGTTCCAGATTTCTAAACCTAACTCTTTACATGCCTCTTCAGTCTCTTGCCTTGTAACCTGCAAGAAAGGGCGAAGATACTTTCCGTTCTCTGCAGCCATTCCAGAAAGTGAACGCGCACCTGAACCACGCGCCAAACCTAAGAGAACTGTCTCTGCTTGATCATCTCGAGTGTGGCCGAGAAAAATCTTTACCGCGCTCTCTTTTTCAGCACTCGAATCAAGAGCTTGATAGCGTGCACTGCGAGCGCCAGCTTCGAGGCCGGACTCAGTAGTGACCACAACTTTTTCAATAAGAACATTCTCGTAACCCATCTCTTTCAATTGCTTACTTACTTTTTCTGCCTGCGCTGCGGAATTCTCTTGAAGTTGGTGATCAATTGTAATTGCTACTGGCGTAATCGCTAAAGGAGTTGCTTCCATCAAGACTGCATAGGCAAGTGCTAGAGAATCTGCGCCACCAGAAACTGCAACCAAGACAACATCGCCTGCTTCTAGTTGCGCAAGGGAAGGCTTAACAGCGTTGCGCAGCGCAACGAGAGCTTGAGTCATAGGTGAAGGTTAGACCCGGCCACCAAATGGCATAAGCCCCTTAATGCTGTGAATCTTGGAGTAGAGCAGACCCTTGCCCTTGGAATTTGCTTCCCACATCATTCCGCCACCTGCATAGATAGTGATGTGGTGGATAGTTGAGATATTTCCTTTATAAGAATAGAAGAGAAGATCGCCTGGCTGCAGCTGTGTCAGCGGAACGTGGAAGGTGTAACCAGCGTAGAGCGCTGAGTTGAGGCGATCCCAATTAGGCCAACCAAGACCGGCAGAACGATATGCAGCGTAGACAAGACCAGAGCAGTCAAATGAGTTAGGGCCTTCTGATCCCCAAATATATGGCTTACGCGCTTCTACCTGCTTCTTGGCAAATGCAACTGCAGCAAGGCGTTGTGTTTCAGAGGTGCGAATTGTCGAACGTCCCTTGAAGCCGCGATCTGGCCAGACCTTTGCCTGGTTGATAACGGTCGTCGCTGTATTTGCTTGGCTCTCT
Source organism: Candidatus Nanopelagicaceae bacterium (assembly GCA_965267875.1). Taxonomy (GTDB): domain Bacteria; phylum Actinomycetota; class Actinomycetes; order Nanopelagicales; family Nanopelagicaceae; genus Planktophila. The sequence continues at coordinate 1,276,306 of OZ254157.1, forward strand.
TCAAGGAGTGCAAGTTGTCGTTGCTGTTCAAGGGTGACGCGGACATTTCGTAGCTTCGCCAAATCCTTAATCAACTTATCTTGAACGGCGCGAAGTTTATTTACTTCCTTCTGTTGTAGCGCCTGGACATCATCGGCAATCTTCTTCGCTAGCGCTACTTTGGCAGTTGCAACTTGTTGAACAGCCTTTGCTTCGTCAGCCTTCTCTTTGGCTGCCTTTGCAATAACTTCAGCTGCCTTATATCTCTGCAAGGCAACTGTGTTCTTAGTACCTAAGTTATCAAGGGTACTTAATTGATCCATTAAATCTTGTGGGCCATTTGCACTCAGCAGTGGCTGAATATCACTGATGCTTCCGCCGAGAATGTAAGCATTGGCTGCCATGCGTCCGATGGTGCGATGTGCTTCTGCAACTGCAGCCGCGGTTTCAGCGGCGTACTTTGCTGCGGCAACTGCTGCGGCTGTAGCTACAGATAGTTCGCGTTGCGCCTTTAGATAGAGCGCACGGGCTTCATTTGCACGAGCAGTTAGTTGGCGAAGCGTTAGGTTGGCAGCTGCTAACTTCTTAGCTGCAGCATCGGCAACCTTCTTCTGCGCAGCTTCCGCCTTCTTTGCTGCTTCAATTTCAGCGAGCGTTGGTTTTGGCGCCGCGATGGCAGGAGTCGAACCGAGGGTTAACCCAGTAATGAGAGCAAGGCTCAACAACCGACTTTTCATGCGCACTGTTCAAGAATAAATCAGTGCGCTGCGCTTTGCAGTTCTATCTGGCTAGTGTCGCTAGTTAGCCACATCTCTTCGGGAGAAAAGCACAGTTGCAACAATCGCTCCTACAAATACATAGGAACTTCCCAGAATTAGCGCATGTGAATATGAAAGATCTGGGCTACCACCTTGTGCAATCGTTGAGAGCTGATTACCCGGCATCCACTCGAGTGTGACTGGCTTTACTGCACCAATCAAATTCTCAATGATCAAAAGCCAGAGAACTCCGATAGAGATTGCCGAAATCGGTGATCTCAAGAGCAAGCCAAGGACCATGCCAACAATCCCAAAGTAGATAACTGAGATGCTGACATTAAGTAGCGTCTTGCCAATTTCTTGGAAACCTTCAGAGGTAAACCACAACTCAGTAGAAACCTTGGCGCGGTCTGAGAGGAAGTACGAGATACCAATACTGACAAGGGCTGCGATGACAACAAGAATGAGAGCAAATAACTTCATGGCAATTAACTTGCCCAGAAGAATACGAACTCTGCCTGGTTGGCGAACTAAAAGATTGCGAAGGGTTCCGTAGGTGTACTCCTGGGCTGTTTGCGCTGCAAATACACAGAGCGCAATAACTCCAAGTAACCCGCCGACTGAAGAGAATCCATAAACCGAACCACCTGCAAGATTGAGTACTTCGCGGCCAATCTGTCGGCCACGATCTCCGTTACCGTCTTCAGAATCGATCATCAGATACAAGAAGGTGTTGGTAAGCCCAGTAAAGAAGAGCGCTGCTCCAAGAGTTCCGAAGAAGAGCGTAGGGCGACGGAGTTTGCGCCATTCGGCAAAGACAACGCGCATCATGAGCGATCTCCTGTCATTTCAAAGAAAGTCTCTTCTAGGTTTGGTAGTTGAGGCGCTAGTTGAGTCAGAGTAATTCCTGCCTCGAATGCTTTGCGATTGAGAGTTCCGGCCCATTCGGCAGGGCCTTCAATATGAGCCACTTCAGAACGAATAGTTGCGTGATGCCCATCTGCCTGGGCAATCTCCACAATCTTCTTGAGGTCAGCGAGTTTTTCGGTCTTGACCAAAATCACTGGCTGCTGTTGCAATAACAACTCTTTCATTGTTCCAGCAAAGACAACTTCACCCTTGCGAAGCATCACGATGTATTCGCTGATGAGTTCGAGCTCTGAAAGTAAGTGTGAAGAGACAAAGACAGTTGTGCCGCTGCTAGCAAGTTTTTTCAGAAGGTCACGGACCTCTTGAATACCTTCTGGATCTAAACCATTTGTAGGTTCGTCGAGAATTAGAATCTTTGGATTTGGCAGGAGCGCTGCTGCAATACCTAACCGCTGCTTCATACCGAGTGAGTAGGTCTTGTACTTAGATCCGCCACGACCTGCTAGGCCAACAGTTGTAATCAACTCATTTACGCGCTCAATTGGGAATCCACCGAGAGTTGCTAAAACCTTGAGATTTTCTTCACCGGATAGCGCTGGATAAAAAGCTGGGCCTTCGATCATGGCTCCAACGCTGGAAAGATACTTTTCAGGATGCGAAATTGATTCGCCCAAGATTTCTGCAGTGCCACCAGTCGGTGAAATTAGTCCAAGTAACATGCGAATGGTTGTCGTCTTGCCAGCACCATTTGGACCAACAAATCCACAGATAGTTCCGAGTGGAACCTCAAAATTTGCGTGTGAAACAGCAAATCCTGAGTCATATTTCTTACTGAGGTCTTTTACCGATATTGCTAAGGAGGTCATGTGGGCAATATAGCGGGCAAACCTTAAGATACTCATATGAGTAAAGAGGTGTGGGGGTATCAGGACCGCCCAAAAAGAGGCGAGCCAGATTGGGAAATCAATCCACAAACTGCCGCTGTTCGTGAAGGCCTTGCTCGCTCCGGTTTCGGTGAAACATCCGAGGCGCTCTATCTCACCAGTGGATTTACATATACATCCGCTCAAGAAGCTTTAGATTCATTTACCGACGAGACAGATCACTTTCTCTATAGCCGCTTTCACAACCCAACGGTTGCAATGTTTGAAAAGCGTTTGGCTGCTATCGAAGGTGCTGAGCACTGTGTTGCAACTGGTTCAGGTATGTCAGCTATGTTCGCATCCCTTGCCTGTCTTGTCGAAGCTGGAGATCACATTGTGGCCTCGGCGGCGATGTTTAGCTCGTGCCATGTTGTCATCACTGAAATTCTCCCAAAGTGGGGCGTTACCTACGAACTCGTGAAGGCAAACGATAAAGCTGCTTGGGAGAAAGCGTTGTCGCGACCAACTAAGGCAGTCTTTATTGAAACACCGAGCAATCCACTCCTCGAGATTGTTGATATTCGATTTGTCAGCGATTTGGCCCATAAAGTGGGAGCCACAGTTATCGTCGATAACGTAATGGCTTCCCCTGTATTGCAGAAGCCACTCGAACTTGGCGCAGATGTTGTTATGTATTCAGCGACAAAACATATTGATGGACAAGGTCGCGTTCTTGCCGGCGCCCTACTTGGATCTTTCTCTTATATTCACGAAAAGTTGATTCCATTTGTTCGCCATACTGGGCCAACAATTAGTCCATTTAGCGCATGGGTTCTCGTCAAATCTCTAGAAACTATGGAGATGCGCGTTATGCGTATGGCTGAGAACGCACAAGCGATTGCAGAATTTCTAGAAGGGCGTAAAGAGATCAAGAGCGTGCGCTATCCAGGTCTTGCCTCTCATCCAGATAGCGCTGTCATCAAGAAGCAGATGAAGGCTGGCGGCACCACCATTGGTATTGAATTTGCTGGCTCTCAAAAGGATGCCTTTAAGTTCATGGATGCACTTCGCGTCATCGATATCTCCAATAACTTAGGTGATAGCAAGTCGTTGATTACACATCCTGCATCTACTACCCATCGCCGACTTGCCCCTGCAATCCAGGCAGAGATGGGCATTACGCCTTCAGTAGTGCGACTTTCAGTGGGTCTAGAACATATCGATGACTTGCTAAAAGATATAACTCAAGCGCTTAGCAGCTGAGCAACTACCAATAACACTGAGAGCAAACTTAAGTACGTAATTGACCAGTGGAATATTCCAGCAGCAACTCTGTCGTAATTCTCAGAGCTCTCTTTGAGTGCAAATAACTGGAAGGTAAAGACCGCTCCCAGCAGAACAGTTGCGCAGAGCGCCCAGACCGGAAGTTCTGCGAGTTGGATGAGGGCAGTTGATGAGATCACCATGGCGATGGTGTGAAACCACATCTGCCCGATTACTGCTGATTGTGAAGAGACAGATGGCAACATCGGAATACCTGCTGCTGAGTAGTCATCTTTATATTTAATTGCCAGCGCCCAGAAGTGCGGTGGGGTCCAGAAGAAGATCACCATAAAGAATGCAACTGGAACCCAAGTAAGTGAACCTGTAACGGCGGCCCAGCCAATAAGTACTGGCATGCATCCTGCTGCCCCGCCCCAGACAATGTTCTGAGATGTATTTGGTTTGAGCAGAATTGTGTAAATAACTACGTAGTAAAAGATTGCTAGCGCGGTTAAGAGAGTTGCTAGTGGGGTTGTAAAAATCTGGAAGATTGCAAGTGAGAGAACTCCGATTGCAGATGCAAAGACCAACGCTTGGCGATGCGACACAGTTCCGACAACGAGCGGGCGTTTAGATGTTCGCGCCATCAACTTATCTGTCTCAGCTTCAATCACCATGTTAAAAGCATTAGATGAGCCAGCTGCCAGCGTGCCACCAATAAGCGTTGCGGCCACTAAGCCAAATGAAGGAAGGCCTTTCTCTGCAAGAACCATCGCTGGCAGAGTTGTAATGACTAAGAGCTCAACTACGCGCAATTTCATGAGATCTACATAGGCGCGAATGAGTGTCACGCGCTTAGGGTACCCAGTTTTAACACCTAACTTCAGGTCAGTTCTCAGCACTCTCTAAGCATGTGCAATTACCTTCATCACACAAGTAGGAAGAAACCAGGAAGTAGGGATGCCAGATGACACCAAAGAAGCCAGATTGGTTTGAAATGACTGAGGGCGATACACCTGCCACTGGGTTAAGAAAAGTGAATAAAACACTTCCTATCGGCGCGCTATTAGTTGCCGGTGCTCTTCTCTTTGGTGGATCTTTATTCGCTCAAGATCAGAGCGCTGATTCAAATATCGCATCGAGTTCTGTGGCCGAGGCTGCGCATGCCAATACAACTACAGATTCAAACCCATCAGTTCAAAGCGTTGTCGCGGTCCAGACAAAGACTGCCTCCATTACTGCAGCAACTGTGAACTCGCTCGGGGTCCCAACAATTGCACCGGTGGTAGGAATTTCTAGCGGTGACGATGACGATGAAGATGACGATGAAGATGATGATGGCGACCATCGCGGTGGTCGTGGCCACGATGATGATGACGACGAAGATGAAGACGACGACTAAGAGTTAGTCACTATCTCTGCCGGTGTAGCTACCGGCTCCGGTGAAATCTGTGGCGCTGGCTGCGGCAGTAACGGTGCTGCAATCTTTCCAAGAATTCGATCGACGGTTGCACGCGCACGTTTAGCAGCTGAATAAGTACGTGGATGCTTATCGGAGATAATCACAAATACGTATTCGCGATCGCCTGATTCAATGTAACCAGCCAGGTTGGTGGTTCCATTAAGCGTTCCTGTCTTTGCCTTCACTAAGCCAATTGCTTCTGGAGCTGTCTTTGTAAAGCGATCTTTAAGCGTTCCGGTAATTCCACCAATGGGTAGACCATTAACTACAGGTGCGAATTGAGGTTCATTGCGTATCTTCACCAATAACGAACCAACTTGAGCTGCTGTGATGCGATTGTTATGCGATAAACCACTGGCATCTTTGACTAATAGCGATGAAGAGTTAATTCCATACGTTTCAAGGATTCCTGCAAAGGTAATGGCAACACCATCTTCATCAAATGGTTCGCCAGCCTTGAGCGCTGCCAGGCGCGCTATTCGCTCTGTCAGAACGTTATCGCTCCAAGTTAAGAAGAAGGCAAGCATGCGCTGTAACTCTGGAGAGCTAGATTGAAGAATCTCTTCACCTTTAAGTTCTTGCGCCTCCCGTGCATTTACCCGCTTTAGCGATGCGGTAATACCTTGCTTCTTATAGAAGGCCTTAATGTGAGCGACTTCTTGCGAGTACAGATTTGTGTAGTAAATGGTCGCCTTGGTTACTGGTTCCTCATTCGCTTCAATCAAAGATGAGAGCGAGTTGTACTCGATGCGTGGCAGAGAAGTCCTACCTAAGCGCACCGCTTCCTTATGGCTAAAGCTCATCCATGGATCTCGAGAGCCTTCAATCACCAAGGTGCGAGTCTGCTGACCTAATGAGACGGTGGTTGTAAATGTCTCGGTTGGCGCAAAATAGGTAAGCGCAGAAACGGCTGCCAAAATCTTTTGAACAGATGCGGGTTTTCGTAGCGAATTGGAGTTCTTGGCAAAGACAACTTCTCCTGTTGTCTGATCAATAACAATCGCTGAAGGGTTAGCTAACTCTTTCTTTGAAATGTATCGCTCAAATATGCTCGCTACTGAATTTGGCTCAAGTGATTGTGCGCTTGGCACCAAAAGTGCAGGAAGAATGAGGGCTGCACAGAGTGCAGCACTTACCCTTCTCATGAGACGCAAGAGTCAATTACCAGAGGTATGCTAGAAGCACATTAAGAACTGTGAGCCCCAACATGGTTGCCCAGATAGAGTTCTTGATCGAATCTTTCTTGAAATTCTTATATCCCAAAACCAAGATAACGCCGAGTACAAGTGTCTTCACACCAATCTTCATATGGTTGATTTCTTCGTCATGGGCTTGATCCCATAGCCCCACCATGATGAGCGCTGCAACGAAGGCAGTAAGAGTTGCATGTACAACACCAGGATTTAGCTTCTTTGGGTTCTTATTGATCTGCAGGATAAGCAGAGCCAAAATAGCGAGAACGCAGAGCATATGAATGCCAAAAGCGATGTGATAGATAATTTCCATGGTTGCTCCTTGGTGACTACTTGGCGAATAATGTGAGTTAAGTTTAGAGTGCATCCATGGAAATCAATACACCTGCAGTCATTGGGCCAGGTGAATTTTTCCCGGTAGTTGGGGTCGGACCTCACCCACAACCTTGGCCTACTGGTCCTGAATTCGATCCAGAGCTACTTGAAAATGGAGATCGAAGAAATGTCCTCGATCACTATCGATACTGGAGCGTTTCAGCGATAGTTGAAGATTTAAACTCAAAGAGACATAAATTACAGATTGCTATTGAGAATTGGCAGCATGATCTCAATATTGGTTCTGTTGTTCGTACTGCAAATGCATTTAATGTCTCAGCAGTCCACATCATCGGTAAGCGCGACTGGAATAAGCGTGGCGCAATGGTTACCGATAGATATCTCACTGTGATTCATCATCCAACGATTGCAGATTTTTCTACATGGTGTGCCGAACATAAAGTTCCAGTAATCGGAATCGATAACGTGCCATCTTCAAAGCATTTAGAGGGTGCGCAACTGCCTGAAGAATGTGTACTGCTCTTTGGGCAAGAAGGCGCCGGTATGTCAGATGAAGGTATTGCTGCCTGCGAAGTGCTCTACGCCATTGAACAATATGGCTCTACTCGATCAATGAACGCCTCTGCAGCTGGCGCTATCGCGATGTATCACTGGGCGCTGCAACATCTACCTCGCCAGCTTTAATCCATAACCTCGCGAACAGATGCCAAGCGACGATCTACTTCATTAGCTTCATCGATGCGGCCTAGCTGGCGCATTACCGTGGACATACGAGTCTCAATATCCATAATGAACTCAAAGTCCTTTGGTTCGTCATCAGCGACTATCTGCAGCACATTATCGAGCGAAGCTAGCCCATCTTCGAGCTTATTTAAGAGAATCTCTGCTTTACCGTATTCAAAGAGCGCAAAAGTTTCGCGGCGGTGATCATGTGCAGTTTCAAAGACATCAATCGCTTTGCGCGCAGCTTCTAAAGCTTTCTCGCCTTCGCCGATTTCGATGTAGCAGGAAGCAATCTTCTGATCGCAACGTGCGACATGAATAACTTCTTTCTCTGATTTAAACATCTTGCGCGCTTCAGTGAAGCAGATAATTGCTTCGTTGTAATTCTTCAGTTCGCGTTGGGCACAACCAATAAGGTGCATATCGTTAGCTGCACCGATTGTGTTGCCATCGACTAAATGTTCTTGGGAACATTCATACATAGTCTCGATGACTTTTTCATAATTCTTTGATGAGTACCACCATTCACCTAATGTGCAGGCGAGTTCAAGTGCAATAGGTGATTTGTTCTCGCGCAGAATTGCAACAGCTTGGCTCATGGCAGTTGCTGCCTCATCCATACGCTTAAGTTGGTTGAGGTTGTAACCAATTGCAGAGTAAGCCTGCGCTAAACCTTCTTTTGGAGCAGATTCACCTAACTCAGAGAAGATATCTCGGGCAGTTTCGGCGAGCGCAAGCGCTTCGTCATATTGCCCGCGCGCAAAGATGCGAGCGCTTAACTCGTAATATGTATTGGCGCGCTCTTCGCCTTGGACTTCAGGGATTCGATCCCAGAGCATTTCTTCAGTTACTAGTTCGTCCTGGCCTTCGTCATCGCTCATCTAAAGACCTCCCGCTCCACTTGAAGATTCCTGCACTCTAGACCTAACGCCCCATCCCAGGCGGATATTTCCGTGTGAATAGGCGAAGAATTCGTGTCTTTTGCCCTCGAGATGCAGATGCAAACGATTTGCATTAAACTTTTCCCATGCATATTCCTGATGGGTTCATCGATATCCCAACCTCAGCAGCCTTTGCCGCAATCGCCGCAGGCGCCGTCGCCGTCTCAATCAAGGGAGCTAAGGCATCACTCGATGACAAGACCGCTCCTCTTGCTGGGCTAACTGCCACATTTATCTTTGCAGTGCAGATGCTCAACTTTCCAGTTGCTGCAGGAACAAGTGGCCACTTACTTGGCGCAGCGCTTGCCACTGTCTTAGTCGGACCGTATGCAGCAACGCTTGCGATCACCATCGTCTTGCTCTTGCAAGGGCTGCTCTTTGCAGATGGTGGACTCAGCGCTCTCGGACTCAGCGTATTTAATATGTCTATCGTCGCTGTCTGGGTCAGTTATGCAATCTTTCTTCTTGTTAAGAAAATCCTTCCGAAGACCAAATCTTCTGTCACTGCAGCCGCTGGAGTTGCAGCAGTAATTTCAGTACCGGCTGCCGCAGCTAGCTTTGTATTGCAATATGCCATCGGCGCTAATGCAACTTTCTCAGTCTCATCTGTATTGGCTGCGATGGTTGGCACACACATTCTTATTGGAATTGGTGAAGCGCTCATCACAGTCTTTGCTGTTGGCGCCGTCTTAGCCAGCCGCTCAGATCTCGTTTACGGTTACAAGAATCAGAAGTCATCTTTGGAAATTAGGAGCGCAGCATGAAGCAGAAAACTTTTCTTATCTCAGGATTTATTGCTTCTCTCTTTCTTGCCGGGGTTGTCTCCTTCTATGCCTCTTCTCACCCAGATGGGCTAGAGAAAGTTGCTGAAGACATTGGCTTTATCGAAACCGCCAAAGAGAATACAAATGCCGATGGCGTTCTTGCTGACTACGGCGTTAAAGGCGTAGATAACGAACGACTTTCTGTAGGAGCCGCAGGTGTCATCGGTGTAATTGCCACAGGAGTTATCTCAACTGGACTATTTATGCTGGTCCGCCGCAAGCCTGGGTCTGGAAAATAAAGCCTCACACACAAGATTTAAACCTCGTACATTCGCATGGCCACCACCATGGCCATGATGTAGGTGAGCGCCTCTATCTCCACCGCCATTCAGTTACGCACTCACTTCCTGCGCATGTAAAGATCATGACTGTTCTGGCCTTTATCTCTGTCTCAGTATCAACGCCGATTACTCGCTGGCCTGCCTTTGTAGCCTTCTTTCTTCTCTTGGTAGCAGCAGCGCTGGCAAGCAATATTCCGCTACTGCTCCTCTTTAAGCGCGCTCTTATCGAAATTCCTTTTATCTTCTTCGCCATCTTGATGCCATTCTTTGGCACAGGCGAGAATTTTGAAATTGCAGGTATCGAGCTCTATCGAGAAGGACTACTTGCGGGAACTTCAATTGTTGTGAAAGGAACACTCGGAGTTCTTGCAGCAGTGATTCTCTCAACCACAACAACTGCCCGCGAAATTTTGCGCGGATTAGAACGCCTCAAGTTGCCTGCCGTCATGGTTCAGATTGCCTCCTTTATGTTGCGCTATGTAAATGTGATTAGCGATGAGATGGAGCGTATGAAGGTTGCGCGCGAGTCACGTGGTTTTGTTGCAACCGGCATCAAACATTGGAAAGTTTTAGCCACTTCTGCAGCTGCTCTCTTTATCCGATCATATGAACGCGGTGAGCGAGTTCATCTAGCGATGCTTTCACGCGGCTTTGATGGAAACCTGCCATCACTTGATAACAAAAAAGCCACACAACGCCAGTGGGCGACGGCGCTCTCACTTCCAGGTCTTGCCCTTTCTCTATCTCTCTTCTTCCTCGTGATTGGTTGGTAGTAATGAATAACGTACCTAGCTTGCAGATTAAAGAGCTCGCCTTCGCGTATCCCGATGGAAATCAGGCGCTCTTTGGAGTCAATCTGAGTATCAACAAGGGCGAACGCGTTGCGTTACTTGGACCAAATGGAGCCGGCAAGACAACGCTCGTTATGCATATGAATGGCATCCATCCAACGATGCAAGGTGAAGTTCGAATCGCTGGCGTTGTCGTTGATAGCAAAAACAAAGAGACTCTTAAGCAGATTCGCGCAAAGGTAGGAATCGTCTTTCAAGATCCAGATGATCAACTCTTTATGCCGACTGTTGGCGAAGATATTGCCTTCGGCCCATACAACATGGGGCTTCGTGGCGAAGAGCTCAACCGCGTAGTTGATGAAGCGCTCACCCAAGTAGGCATGCTTGAATTTAAAGATCGTCCGCCGCATCACCTTTCATTTGGACAACGTCGCCGCGTAGCTGTTGCAACAGTCCTGGCGATGAAGCCAGAGATTCTGGTGATGGATGAGCCTTCTTCTAACTTAGATCCTGCTAGTCGTCGTGAACTCGCTGACATTGTGCGTTCTCTTGATGTCACGATTGTGATGGTCACCCACGATCTTCCATATGCGCTTGAACTATGTGAACGTTCCGTTATTTTGTCGGGTGGAATTATCGTTGCCGATGCTCCTACGCGCGATGTATTGAGCAATGCGCAGCTATTGGCATCTCATCGCTTAGAACTACCCGTCGGATTCTCGCTTTCGTAGCGAGATTCGCTCTTGGGCAATTGCAGCACCTAGCAAGACGATAAGTCCGCCAACAGGTTCATACCAGGTGACTTTTTCACCTAAGAAGATAATGCCCACAATGATTGCCACAACGGGCGTTAAGTATGTGACGCTACTTGCGATTGCGCTGCCAGCTAGCTCCATCACCTTAAAGTTCCAGAGATAGGCCAAGCCGCTTCCAAAGACGCCTAAAGCCAACATCGCAAGGAGCGGACCTGGCATGTACTCAAGTCTTTCAACGCCGTTGAAGAGAAAGAAAGGCAAGAGCGTTACAGCAGCCAACAACAACTGCATTGAAACAATAGATTCTGATTTGAGCCCATAAGGCATCACAAAGCGGCGTGTGTAAGGAAATGAGATTCCGTAACAAGTAACAGCGCTCATCAGAACAACAATCGCCCATAAAGGATTATCGCCAAGGCCATTCCATGCACCTAGAACTGTAAGCACGCCCAGGAAGCCAATGAAGAGACCAATGATCTGAAATGCTTTTGGTTTTTCTTGGCGGTTAACGGCCATAATCGCAAGCAAGGTCATCAAAGGCGTCACTGCATTGATGATTCCGGCAAGTACTGAGGTGACAACTGTTTCGGCCCAGGCATAGAAAATTCCAGGAATAACATTGAGCAGGACTGCGACAACCCATAAGTGAAAGCGGACCATCGGATCTTTAGGTAGCGAATATCCACGCCACTTTGCAATGAGCAGAAGCGTGAGCGCTCCCAGGGCGCAGCGCACAAAGGCAACGCCAAATGGAGTCAGGAATTCAAGGCCAAGTTTGATAAAGATAAATGAGCAACCCCAGACAAATCCAAGGATCAAATAGGCAGGAAGCCAGCTGCTTGAAGTTTTTCCTCTGCTCCCACTCATCTGACAATCATACGCGAGGCGAGGTATATGCCATGTCGAATAAATATTGTAGGTTTACGCAACAGCAAATCGGCAACCGAGAATGGAAAATCAATGTCACACGATCTGGCACAGCTAAGAACTATCTTCACATCCGCTCTGGCATCCGATTGTCTTGATGCTATGGGTTACGGAAAACAAGTACTTGGTGAAGATATCCATATGCTCTCAGGTGAAGGCGTGATGCTCGGTTATGCATTTCCAGTTCAAATCGAAGTCGTGGATTCCTTCCCAGAAGTTCCCTACGTTGGTCTGCTTAAGGCGCTCGATGCAATTCAAAAAGATCAGGTCTATGTAACTCCTACAGCTCGCGCAGGTAAGGCATCTCTCTGGGGCGAGCTGCTATCTACCGCCTGCAACTTCAAAGGCGTTGCCGGTTCCCTCGGCGATGGACCATCACGCGATCTAGCGCGCACCCGCGCAATGGGATTTAAGATTTTTGGAACCGGCTCACTGCCAGTTGATATCAACGGTCGCTATGAAGTCGTTGCCCATAACGTTCCTGGCGTGATTGATGGCGTCTCCATCAACCCAGGAGATCTCATCGTCGGTGATGTAGATGGCGTAACAATTGTGCCCGTTGCAGCAATCGATGAAGTTGTTAATCGAGTTATTGAGAAGAATTCGGGTGAAACTAACTTTAGAAAGGCAGTGAAAGAAGGCATGGCGCCATCAGCTGCCTTTGCTAAATTTGGAGTTCTATAACTTCTTGAGTTCGGCGCGATCAAGTAAGTATTGGGGCTTGTATCCAAAACGCTTGATAAATCGCTCGCTCGAATACGGGGCGGCATTTGCCGATAAGTCACCACGTATCTCGCTCTTGGGATGAAACTTCTTCATTAATTCAACAGTTGGTTCATCTGACATCGTGTCAGGTGCTGCAAAGTTAAAGGTATCTGAACCTTTGAAATCACTCATGACAACTGCTTCTAGCGCAGCTGCAGCATCGCGCAGATCCAGGTAACACCAGAGAACTTTGGCCACAATCCCCTTTGGAAAACGTGGATCTGGAGGCAAGGTATCTTCATTTTTAGAACGAGCAGCAAGCTCATACGTTTTATCCGGCAGATTTGTCCAAGGAAAACGCATACCGACAAAACTAATTCCGGTGCGCGAGAACCACATCTGAGCAGATAACTCATTTACCTCTTTTGAGAGCGCATAACTTTCTTCATACTCAAGCGGATGATCTTCATCTACCGGCACATACTTCGGAGAGGTCCAGCTTTCAGAGTATGGAAAACCATAAGCAGAAAGACTCGAGGCATAGGCAACGATGCGCACTCCTGCATGCGCTGCAGCGCTAAAGACTGCAAAGGATGAGACCACGTTATTTGAGAAGACTTCATGTTGACGCTTATCAGTTGGATTTGGAATCGCAGCTAGATGAATTACTGCTTCAGCGCCAACCATCACGCTGTCGCAGAAATCCAAGCTTGCTAAATCACCAACAATTACTTTGACCCCGGGTGCAACTTCACCATCTCTGCGATCAACCGGAACGACTTCATGGCCTTTTGCAATTAAGTGTTTTGCCGTGGCATTTCCAAGCAAGCCAGTGGCACCCGTAACAACAATCTTCATATCGTTATCGTATTCTCACATAGAGCGATTCGAACTCAGCTGGAACTGAGGCCATCGGACCGCTATAGAAATGGATCTTCGAACTTTCAGAAATCTCCCAACTTATCCCTGAATCAAGGAGGGTCTGTATAAATACTCTCGCTTCAATTTCAGTGACATGGTTGCCAATGCAGGTATGCGGCCCAAAGCCAAAGCTGACATGGGGATTGCGTTCGCGGCGAATATTTAGTTCAAATGGGTTTTCAAAGACAGTTTGATCAAAATTACCGGAGAGAAAACTGATTTGAACATAACGATCATCTGGTAACTCTTTCACTGTGGACTCTGGAACGGTACTGCGCACCATCGCTGGATTTGGAGTCAGAAATCTCAATAACTCTTGAATCGCAGCATCGATACGATCTGGATTCTGACGTAGGTACTCGAAATCGTCAGGGTTTCTTCCGAAGTGCCAAATCGCACCAGTAATCAACTTGACGACAGTATCGCGACCGCCAGCGAGAATCACGCTTGCTATTCCGCGGAACTCCTCGTGAGTAATTACCCTTCCTTCAATTTCAAGGCGAGCAATCTCGTGCCAAATATCTTTCTTCGGATCGTTAATCGCTTCTTCATAGATTGCATCCAAGTGGCGATGCAAGATATCGCCGTTACGTTCTGGGCCACCTGCAGTCCATGCGCTTGTGCCCCATGAAATCCACTCAGCAACATCTTGAGGGCGGTTATAAATAACCCCCAAGTTACGCATCACAAGAGGGAGCGCAAACGCGCTGACAATGTCTGTGCCACTTGGAAGTACTTGATCAATAAAATCTTGAGAGTTTTTTCTAAAATCTGGAGCCATCTTCTCGATAGTAGGTTTCACAAAATAAGGAGCTAACGCTGCGCGATAGAGATGGTGACGCGGAGGGTCTACTTCAAGAGGTATCTGCCGATAATCACGGACATCAGCATCACCCTGTAAATCTGATGAATACTTCTCTGTATTTCGCAGCGCCTCACGAACAGATTTATGCCCCGTGATCTCACGTGATGCTGGGACATTGACTGCATTGGTTATCCCTAAGAATGTGTCAGCCATGACGACACCATATGTAGATATTGCAGGTGAATCAAGGATGTAATTGTGGGCCCAGACAGGCTCGAACTGTCGACCCACGGATTAAAAGTCCGTTGCTCTACCGACTGAGCTATAGGCCCCACGTTATGCGAGTGCTCATCTTACGCCATCGCTAGCGCGCTTCATCCCCAGATTTCGTTGATCTTCGCCTTGAGGAAGTTAGCGCTTTCAATCATCTGGCCCATTCCGTCCACACCATCTTCAATTGAGACCCAGCCAGTAAATCCAACGCTTTTAAGAGTTGTGAAGATGGCATCGTAATCATTGAGCCCTTTGCCAATAACGCCATGTTTGAAGAATGAGACATAACCCGCAGATCCACCTTCTTGTGCGCGTAGATCTGCAATTGTTCCACTTGCTAGATAACGATCAGATGCACCCACTGAAATCACGCGGTGCTTAATCTTTTCAAGTAGTTCTAGTGGTTCTTCACCTGCGGCAATTGCATTTGATGGATCAAATTGCACGCCAAAAATTGGTGAGTCGATACGTCCGACAAGATCAACAAAGACATCCATCATCTGGGCAAACTCTGGTTCAGTCCAGAAATCATCTTTGTAGTGGTTTTCAATAACGAGAGTGACGCCGACTTTTTCCGCTTCTACCAAACACTTTTCTATGGAGTCAACGACATAACCCATTCCTTCTTCGCGAGTAATGTCTTTGCGGCGTTGACCTGAAAGTACGCGGCAGAGCTTGGCTCCGAGTTCTGCAGACATGCGAATGGAGTGAATCTCGTGATCTACCTGTTGCTTACGTAATTCAGGATCTGGAATGGTGAAGTCGGGCGAACAACACATCATGGGAATTGTCATTCCAGCTGCTTCAACATACTTACGAATCTTGGGCCAGTTAGCGGGATCTTTAAAGTCGTGGAAGTTGTTATACATCTCAAGGCCAGGGATCTCCATGGCACCTGCCATATCAATCCACTCGTAGATTGATAACTTATCTGGAGCAACTAAATCTTTAATCCAACCTTTAGGAAAGGCTGCTATCTGTGGCTTTGTGCTCATCTATAACTTTTCTGGATTTCGCCCGATGATGGAGAACTGCTCTAACTCAACAACTGCACCGGTAAAGGGCTTTGATTCATCGCCTATCCAATAGATAGCTGCCTCTGCTACTTGTTCAGGCGTTGTCATCTTTCCAAAAGGAATTTCTGTTCTCGTTAAACGTTCTGGCCAACCAGGTTCCATACCTCCAGCAATCTTGTGCTTCTCCTCGCGTTCAGTCAGAACCCAACCAGGGTTAATCTGGTTAACACGTATTCCGTGAACGCCGTTGGCATTTGCAAGATTGCGCGTCATGACCTGCATGCCGCCCTTAGAAATACTGTAAGCAAGAAGACTTGATTCACCCGCATATGCATTGATTGAACCGATGTTGAGAACTGATCCTGCGCTTTTCTTGAGCTCTTCAAAGGCGCTCTGAAATAAGAAGAGGCCAGATGTGAGATTGACCTGCATAATCTCTTGATACTCAGCGAAGGTGAGTTGAGAGATATTGGCATTCTTAATGACGGCAGCGTTGTTAACGATTCCATCGATTTTGCCGAAGTGGCCAAGGCAGGCCTTCACAATTGTCTGTGGCGCACTCTCTTGCCGTAAATCAGCAATACAGAGATGCGCGCTAGCACCAAGCGCCTTTACTAGCGCTTCACCTTCACTTTGATTGATGCCATGGACAAGTACGGTGCCGCCTTCGCGCACAATTGCGCGAGCGATTGCTGCGCCAATTCCGGAAGTTCCTCCGGTAACAATGATGGTTTTATTCTTTAAACGCATATTAGGCCGGCTTAATCACTGACTTAATAAATTCGCCAGAGTGCATCTTTTCAAATGCGGTCTGCCACTGCTCAACAGGAAATGTGCCGCCAAGAATGGGAGTCAGATCTAGCTGCTTCGTGCCGAGCATGCGCAACGCGCGTTCCCACATCGGCCAGTTATGGCTAAAGGAACCTTCTAAGCGAACGTTCTTCTGCACAAGTGGATCAAGTGAGAAATTAACTGGTTGTGGTCCCCAGCCGACTTTAGAAA
Organism: Candidatus Nanopelagicaceae bacterium; assembly: GCA_965267875.1. Lineage (GTDB taxonomy): Bacteria > Actinomycetota > Actinomycetes > Nanopelagicales > Nanopelagicaceae > Planktophila. Next base: position 1,292,994 of record OZ254157.1, read on the forward strand.
TCCAGCCATTTGGTCTGATGACATCGAGTGCAATCTTTAACGTGGCAGATACTCCAGCTGCATCAACAACTCCATCGACGCCAAGGCCATCAACATCCATCGCCCATTCTTTTGGATCACCGATGATGACATCGCAGCCATACTTCTTAGCAACTTCTAAGCGCGCCTTATCTCTCTCTAAACCAACGATGGCAACTTCTGCTCCACCGATGCGCGCCATGGCGGCGGCAAGAATTCCAATTGGTCCAGGACCTAAAACCAGAATCCGATCTCCAGGGCGCAGGTGTCCTGGTGCAATCGTTGCTGAGTATGCAACAGAGCAAGGTTCGGTCATCGATGCGTGATCGAAAGAGACTGAATCTGGAATCTTGTGTAGAAGGCGGGAAGCAACTTTTGTATAGCGAGTCATCGCGCCATTAACACCATAACCAAAGCCTTTTCGGCTGGGATCTAAGTTATAAAGTCCTTGCCGCGACATCACACCATGCATATTCACTTCTGCCGCTGTTTCAGAGACGACGCGGTCGCCAACTTTCCAACCGGTAACGCGTTCGCCTACTTCATCGATGACACCTGCGAACTCATGTCCCAAAATCACTGGGTAGTTAACTGGCCAAGAGTTGGTGCCTTCCCATTGGTGCAAATCAGAGCCACAGACAGAGGCTGCTTCGACCTTAAGAATCACATCTTCTGGACCTGCAATGGGGCGCTCAACTTCACGTACTTCAACTGAATGTGGTTCGGATGAGAAATTTACAACGGCAAGTGATTTCATAACTATCTCTCGTTCTTCACTGCGACATCGCCGAAGCCATGAACAGCTTCGCAGATTTTGCGTAGAACTTCTTCTACATTGCCCGCACCACGGCTAAAGGAATCAGCATCGATTGCAAGTGGTGCGCCAATTACTACAAGTGGTGCGCCATATGAAGGACAGGCGATTGCTTGCTCAAGTGATAAGCCACCTACTGCTTGCACTGGTATTGAAACAGCATCGACAACTTCTCTTAGCTGATCCAGTGGATTCGGCATCCGATGACCGGCAGCCGCAATCCCGCGGCGCTCGTCATAACCGATGTGATGAATCACCATGTCACAGCCGAGTTCTTCAAGTTCGCGCGAACCTTGCACCATATCGGGGCAACCCAAGTTATCCCCCATGACCTTTGCGCCAAAATCTTTACCGGCTTGCACAACGCATTTAATGGTTTCAGGATGTGATCTAGCCATAACAACTACGTGTGTTGCACCCGCTTTAGCCATCATCTCTGCTTCGAGATAACCACCATCCATCGTCTTTAAGTCAGCAACAATCGGGTGGTTTGGAAACTCTGCACGTAAAGCTTTTACTCCGTGTAAACCTTCAGCGAGAATGAGTGGGGTACCGGCTTCGAGCCAATCAACGCCAGCACGTACTGCGGTGTGTGCCATCTCCATCGCTTCTTTGATATCAGTAAGATCGAGCGAGACTTGCACAATTGGCTTCATGGTCTGCAGTTTAATCTCAATTACTTGAAATAGACCATACCTAAATCAGCGACCATGGCTGGCACGGAGCAACCTGTCACGGATTGCAACAGCAATATCGTCACCAAGTGGCTGATGGACAACAACTCTGGCTAATTTCTGTTGGTCAGCGCTACGAAGAGATGAATACAAGATTCGTGCAAATTCTTCATGTGTGAGCGGAGCTGCAAGTCGAATGACGCCGGCTGGCGTTTGCGTTGCAGCAAGTGCGATAAATCCATCACCTGGCTGCGGTGGAATATCGAGAACTACCTTTGCTTCAGGTGCATAGTGGTTCTCAAGTGATCCGCTCACTCTGATTTCGTTTCCAGCTTGTGAAAGTGCAGAACCAGTTGCTGCAACAATCATCTCTTCGGTGATCGCACCTGGACGCAGAATGCGCGGCAAATCTGAGGTGCAATCAATAATGGTTGACTCAACACCCACTAGCGATGGCCCGCCATCAAGCACAACATCATCTGCGGCCAGATAAGCGCTCAGTTCATCGCTCACAGCTTGCGCCGTAGTGGGTGAAACATGGCCGAAGCGATTAGCACTTGGGGCTGCAATACCTTTGCCGCCGATACTTTCAAACGTGTTAAGCAGAGCCTGTGCAATCGCATGATCAGGAACGCGCAAGCCCACAGTGTCTTGGCCACCCGTGACAAAATCTTGGGCAAGTTCACTACGTTTAAAAATCAGCGTCATTGGACCAGGCCAATAAGCCCGCGCTAGTGCGATTGCATAATCAGGAATATCGGTAGCCCAATCGGCTATCCCTTGCATCGAAGAAATATGCACAATCAGCGGATGATCAGCTGGTCTTCCCTTCACTGAATAGATGCGGGCTACCGCAGCAGCGTTGGTGGCATCTGCTCCTAAGCCATAGACAGTCTCAGTTGGAAAAGCTACGAGAGAACCAGATTTCAATTTTTCGGCAGCCGCAACCATGGCATCTGCTGTGCAATGGGAAATAAATTGCCCGGCAGCGTTATTTAGCTGGCTCATAAGTTCAATTATCCAGCCTTTTTGCGAGAAGATAACCACATGGCTGAGCGCATCAAAGTTATGCAGATCATCGCCCGCATGAATGTGGGTGGTCCTGCCGTAATTGTTGCCGAATTAATGCGCGGCCTGGATAAAGGCCAATTCGAGCAGGTATTGATTACTGGGTATTGCGATGAAACTGAAGCCGATTATCTAGATGAAGTCGCTACCGATATTTCAGCAACACGTATTGCGGGCCTTGGCAGATCAGTTTCTCCGCTCGCAGATTTAAAAGCATTCTTCGGACTAATCAAAACAATCAAAACTTTTAAGCCAGATGTGATTCATACACATACCGCGAAAGCTGGCGTACTGGGACGTTTGGCATCCATCATCGCCGGACGCGGTGCAACGCGTATTCACACCTTTCATGGCCACTTATTACACGGCTACTTTTCAGGCTGGAAGACATCGCTAGTAATTGCTATTGAAAAGTTCTTAGCTAAGCGCACACATTTCTTGGTAGCAATCGGTAATGAGGTAAAGGAAGATTTGTTAAGTGCGGGTATTGGTTCGCCAGCGCAATACAAGGTCTTCTTTCCTGGCCTTCCTACCCCGCACACAGCAGGCAAGGCAGAGCTACGTCAGAAGCTTGGGCTAGATGCGGCAAAGATTTATTGCACCTTTGTTGGGCGTCTGACGCAGATTAAGCGTCCCGACCGCCTTCTTGATATCGCATCTGCCATGAAGGCACGTGGCGTTGCTATTGAATTTCTTGTTGCAGGTGAAGGTGAGCTCTTCGAGAGTTCCAAAGCTCGCGCTGCCACTGAAACACTTCCTGTGACATTCTTGGGATGGCGCAAAGATATTGATGAACTCTTTGCAGCAAGTGATATCGCAATATTAACGAGCGATAATGAAGGAATTCCACTTACCTTGATTCAAGCAGCGCAGGCAGCTTTACCGATTATTGCTCCAAAAGTTGGTTCAATCTCAGATATCGTTGAAAGCGATGTCACCGGTTTTCTTACATCGCCAGCTCCAGGAGCTATGGCTAGCGCCCTGAGCGCACTTGCCACCGATGAAAACTTGCGAATTCAACTTGGTGGCGCTGGAAAGAAACGCGCCTCTGAACTCTTTTCGCTAGCGCGAATGCTCCGAGATCACACAGAGATTTATCACCTCGCACACAGGAAATAAGAGATAATAGTTCTATGAAAAAACGTATCTCCATCATCGCTGCCCTCTCCCTTGCAACCATCGCTCTTGTCGCACCTGCATCTCAGGCTGCTGCTAACCGATATATCACCGTGAAGGCGCAAGGCACCGTTCAAGTAACGCCAGATGCAGTACGTATTAATGCAACCGCCACCAATATCGCCGCCACAAGCAAAGAGGCGCTGGCAGCCACCTCAAAGAGTTCAGCGAGCATTCGCGCAGCACTCAAGAGCGCCAAGATTGATAGCAAAGATATTGCAACCCAGAACATCTCTGTCTTTCCTGAGTACAGTTACTCAAGCGATGGTGGATCAACCCTTGTTGGCTATCGTGCATCACAAGGATTCACAATCACAGTTCGCGCAGCGACAACTGCAGGCGCTGTTGTAGATTCCATCGTCAGCGCTGCTGGTGATAGCGCACAGATCAACGGCGTCTCTCCCATTGTCTTAGATTCAACTAAGTCATCTGAGGCAGCGCGCGGTGTTGCAGTTAAGAACGCTAAAGCGCGTGCGATTTCATATGCAAAGTTGCTTGGAGTAAAACTTGGCAAGATCAACTATTTTGTTGAAGAGTCAGCGCCTAATTCGATTGCTCCAGTATTTGCTTCAGCAAAAGCTGAATCTGATGCAACAGTTGTTGATTTAGGCCAGCAAGATGTGACTGTTTCAATCACAGTCCAGTGGGCTCTCCTCTAAAAAAAGCGCCTATTTCTCGCGAAATCAATCGAGTTTGGTTGTGCCCGCCTAAGCGGGTACGATTTGCGAGCCTCAAACGTCCCCATCGTCTAGGGGCCTAGGACATCGCCCTTTCACGGCGGTAACACGGGTTCGAATCCCGTTGGGGGCACTCGAGGTAAGAAGTAGTACGGCTTTGATTTATCAAGGCCCGGTAGCGCAGTTGGTTAGCGCGCCGCCCTGTCACGGCGGAGGTCGCGGGTTCAAGTCCCGTCCGGGTCGCAAAAAGAAGTGAGTGTCCACACGCTCACTTCTTTTTATACAACTACATATTGGCTCGGTAGCTCAGTTGGTACGAGCGCGCGACTGAAAATCGTGAGGTCGACAGTTCGATCCTGTCCCGAGCCACAAGTAATTTTTTATTGAAGGCTATTTAGCCAGCAGAGCCAGAACCAGATGGTCCTGCTTTGCGCTGTACCTGCGGAGCACCGCCACTGCGCTGTCCACCACGAATCTTTGAGCCGGTTTCAGAATGAGTCTGTGTGCCAGGAGCGCCCTTCTTATTTTTCTTTGCTTCAAGGGCGGCAAGCATTCTTGCCTTTACATCATCATTTTTATCGGACATGGTTTAAGTCTACCCCTCAGATGGAATTCGTAAGAAGAAAACAAGCTTTGCAAGCCACATGGCAGCGCCGACGATAATCAGTTGAGTGCCCCATGTATCTGGCCAAATGTAGATACCTAGTGCGATTGCTCCATAAAGCGCTGCTAACCCCCAGAGAGTGAAGGCGGTGATTCGGCGATTAAGGCCCTTGCGCATCAAACGGTGCGAGAGATGATCACGCCCTCCTTGGAATGGTGAAATTCCGCGAGCAATACGAGAGATAACCGCGACTGTTGTATCGAGAATCGGAGTTGCCATCAGAAAGAGTGGGATAGCAAGAGATTTGTAAGTTGGAACAACACCTGGACTTAAACGAATGGTGAGTACCGAAATGATGATGCCAAGAAAGAGCGAGCCAGCATCACCCATATAGATCTTGGCTGGGTGGCGGTTCCAGAGAAGAAATCCTGCAGTAGCCCCAGCGGTGACTATCGCCAAAGCACTAACCAGTACTTGTTGGCGGTCATAGGCGATAAAGAAGAGGAAGAAGGTAATGACAGTTACTGTGCCAGCTGCGCCGCCATCGTGATTATCAAAGAAGTTAATTGAGTTACAGACACCAACAATCCAGAGCACGGTGATTGCATAGTTCAATACCTGGCTATCAAAGGCGAAGCCCATGGTGTCTGTAGCAGTCAGAATGACAGCAACGATAATTCCGGTAACCGTCTGCGCAACTAAGCGCGGCCATGGTTCTAACCCCTTTAAGTCATCCCAGAGCCCCATCGCTGAGATTGCAATTGCAGGAATCAGTACAAAGCTGGCTAGCTCAAAATTTTCGAGAGTGAAGTCAACGGCAAGGAGTGAGCCATATGAAGCACCAACAATTCCAACAGCGATTGCAACGCCACCTAAATATGGAATTGGTTCCTTCTGGGTTTTGCGGGCGAGAGTCGGAGCATCAACTGCGCCAACGCGAAGTGCCAACGTTCTAATTGGTGCAGTAATGAGACCCACAAAGATCATCGTTAAAGCGCCGAGTAAGAAAAATTGCGCGATGGAATAAGTCATGGTGCCAATAATGAGTTAGTTCTGCGCCTTGAAATAATTTTGACGAAGTTCTTCAACTTCAGATTTGCGATAGCGGCGATGTCCACCAAGTGTGCGAATCGAAGTCAGCTTTCCAGCCTTCGCCCAACGTGTGACAGTCTTTGGATCTACTCCAAAAAGGTCTGCAACTTCGCGAGGCGTTAAGAGCACCTCAGCATCTGGCAGACGATTCATGAACTTCTCCTTCGATAACGAAACCTAATTAGGTGTCCGTTTTGAGCCGTAATGTCGGGAAGTATTCACCACACTCACGCTTGGCGCAATAGCAAGGTTGAAGAATTCATCTACTTAGATAGCAGATTCGAAGGCCTGAACCGATCTCCAACGAGTCACAAGCCGTTCATATCCCTGCCCAGCAATCGCGCCATCGCCTGCCGCCAATCCGGCGAGGCTATCTGCAACATCTTCGATAGATGAGTCCTCGTTAATTCCATCAAGGCCCTGCGTGCGCAGCGCTGCATCGAGATAGCCGGCTAGCCCGCCGTAATCGAGTTCAACTAATGATTCTGGATGGAAGAGCTCTAGCCAATCGAGCAAATTTTCGATCTCTTCTTCGACAGAGCCTTGGCCAAATGCACCTAAAACAATCTCATGTGATTTCTCAGCTCGTTCACGCGCCTTTGCCATCGTGGTCCGCGCAAATGAATAAACCCCATCATCGCCTTCACCACGTACGCGTTCTTCAGGAGTAAAGAGTGAGAACCAGCGCGGTGGAATAATCCAAGTCTCGGTAATGATGTGTGGCACGCGATCTTCCAGGAGATCAACTCCTGTTGTGATGACCTCTTCTAGCGAAGGCGGGATAAAGAAAGGAGTAATCGAAGATGGAAGTGAATCTTTAAAGTCATCGAGGGCTGCCCAACAACGAGTCGCTGTCGACCAAGGCGAGACATAGCGAGCGCCATTGATATCAAGAACATGTGCACCATCTGGCCGCACTGCAGGAGGTTCAGGGAAAACTAATCGACGTAACGCTAACTCTTGCTCTTCTTTTCGAGAATCATGGGATGCATCAATACTCTGCCAACGTAATCGATCTGCTGGTTCAAAGGCAGAGAGTGGCTCGTAGATACGAAGAGATGCAACGTACGGAGTGGGTCTCACGTAGATGAGTGTAGATAAGAAGCGCGGTTAAGCGCGAGGAATGTAATTGCCTTCAGCAAAAGGATCATCATCATCCTGATTTTGCTGGTTAGGTACATCTCCGTGCAGCTCCTTGGCAAGGCGATCGAGGTCCATCTCCTGAGAGTTGTACTTCAAGTCGCGAGCAACCTTGGTCTGCTTAGCTTTTGCACGGCCGCGGCCCATGGGCGACCTCCTTACGAATAGCTGATGTGTCAGGCGCGTAGGTTATCGCGCCTTGGCGTTTGTCTCCAAAGCAACGGCAAATGAGCGGGTTTTCGCCTTATGGCGCAGGGCGTAGAGGCCTATAACCTGCAGGAAGACGCTCAGGGTCATCGTAGGGATGCGGAAGCGGTGGTCTCCGATAGTTCCCATGGATACGAGCCAGGAAATGACGACAGGGGCAAAGCTGGCGTAGGCCAGATGCGCATAGATGCCCTTCATAGATCGCAACCAGAAGAATCCAATAAAGAAGAGTGAGATACATCCAACGGTCCAGAAGAATGAAATTCCCTTGCCGATTGACTTATAAACAAGATCATTTCCAGATTGGCTGCCCTTAGCAATATCAACAACTGGATTTATCTTGAGCCATGGATTGCGCGCCATGGTTCCGTTACCAAGTGGGCCTGACCATGGAGACCAGTAGTACCAACCTTTATAAATAAATAGGCGAATGGCATCTACCGGATTACTGATGTACCACTTGAGCACGCACTTAACGACATCGTTATCTGTCACAGCAGTTGCTGGTGGAACGGGTTCGCATGGAACGCTTTCACCAGTCTTGGCATAACCGCCTTTGGTGTCAGGGCCGGCGCCAATATTCATTGTCACGCCCAAGTTAGTTGAGATGACTGCCTTATCAATAGAGCGCACGTTGCGATCAATCATGATGGCAGGTGCAAGAGCCATAATGCCGACAACGCCAACGAGAATAAGTGCTTGCGCCTTACGACCTTTAGTAATGAGCGCCCAGATAAGTGCAATGACAAGAGTTGTCAGAATCCAGCGAGGCTGCATCAAAGTTGCTAACGCTGAGAAGAAACCAGCTGCAACAACGCGAGAGATAAAGCCGCGATCATGTGGGCTCTGCACAGATTTCATAATGAGTCCAACAACCATCAACATGCAGGCGGCGATCGGACTTTCATATCCGACGGCGAGTGAACTTAGAGAGAGCGTTGGATTAAAGGCGATCGCGATTGCAATCCAGAACATATATGGCTGCAAACGTGTGCCACGTAGCTGCTTGACGAAGTAATAGCTGGCGTAGGCGTAGAAAATTGTCTGAGTAAATGAGATCAGCGCGATGACATAGGTAAGAGAAATCTTGGTCAGTAACCAGATCAAGATTGGGTAACCAGCTGGCCAATAAGAAAGGATGCTCTTATCGCTCAAGTAACCCTGAGCTAGAAGGCCATCAACGCCGCTGAGATAGTTCTCGCCATCTGCACCCAGCCATCCACCTAAGAATCCACCATCAACATTTCGTATGTTGGCCATGGTGATTAACTTGATGACAAAGGCTAAAACAGGAATGGCGATGAGATAGAAGTTGATCTTGCTCTCTGCCTTTGATTGTTTTGCTTGGGCAGCTTTTGACTTACTCGCCATTGAATTTATCCTTTATACGCAGAGGTTAAGTATGAACGAGGAGCTTGCGAATCTGAAGCAGGCTCAACGACGCCGGCAATCCAAGCTTTCATACCGCGCGCAGCCAGAGAACGGATAACTAAATCCCCCACCGCTGGATCCACAATCGCTGACATTCCGATGCCACAGTTCCAGGTTCGCTCCATATCAGCCTGCGGCACTGCGGCAACTTCCGATAAGAATTTCACTTCAGCAGGAAGTGACCAGGTAGAACGGTCATAGATAGCAGTCAACCCTGCTGGAATCACACGCGCGGTGTTATCGGCTAGCCCACCACCGGTGATGTGGCTAAATGTTCGCAATTTTTCACCTTGCGCCTTGATAAGCGCTAAACAATCGAGAGTGTAAATCTCTGTTGGAGTCAGCAATATTTCACCAAGAGTTGCCGATAGACCTTCATATCTCTTTGATAAATCTAACTTCTGCGTCACCAAGATGTGGCGGATAAGTGAATATCCATTTGCATGAAATCCACTCGCTGGCATCGCGATGATGAGATCTCCGCGCTTCACGCGATCGGCGCCCAATTGAAGTGGTGCATCAACTACACCGGTTGCAGCTCCTGCGATATCAAATTCATCTTCTGCCAAAAGCCCCGGGTGTTCAGCTGTTTCGCCACCGACCAGCGCTGTTCCTGCCTTTTCGCAACCGCGTGCGATTCCTGAAACGATATCGGCAATCCGTTCTGGAATGACTTTTCCTACTGCAATGTAATCAGTCATAAAGAGCGGCTCGGCCCCACAGACAACTAAGTCATCTACAACCATCGCTACTAAATCTTCACCGATGGTGTCGTACTTACCCATCTGGCGAGCAATCTCGGTCTTTGTGCCAACACCATCGGTAGAGGTCGCAAGCAGTGGTTGCTTCATGGATTTCAGCGCAGATGCATCGAAGAGTCCTGCAAATCCACCAATGCCACCCATTACTTCTGGGCGAGATGCCTTAGCAATAGATGCCTTCATCAATTCGACGGCGCGATCGCCGGCATCGATATCTACACCTGAATCTTTATACGTTGCCACTACTTATGAACCTTCTCGGTATGCACATCAGTGACTTCAAGGCGCATCTTGCCCTCTGACATATCTGTTGGAATTGCAATTGGATATTTGCCTGAAAAACATGCGGTACAGAGCTTCTCTGCCTGCACGTTCGTTGCCTCAATGAGACCCTCTTCAGATACATAAGCCAGCGAATCTGCCCCGATTGAGCGGCGAATTTCTTCAACTTCTAGACCGCTAGCAATAAGTTCAGCGCGCGTTGCAAAATCAATACCGTAGAAGCAAGGCCACTTCACCGGAGGAGATGAGATGCGCACATGAATTTCAAGTGCGCCCGCTTCACGCAACATACGAACCAAGGCGCGCTGGGTATTTCCGCGGACGATTGAATCATCGACAACAATAATGCGCTTGCCTTCGATGATTTCGCGAAGTGGATTGAGTTTAAGGCGAATACCAAGTTGGCGAATTGTTTGTGATGGCTGAATAAATGTGCGCCCCACATATGAGTTTTTCACAAGCCCTAAGCCATATGGAATCCCTGATTGCTTGGCATAACCAATTGCGGCAGGTGTTCCTGATTCAGGAACTGGAATCACCAAATCAGCATCGACTGGCGCTTCTATTGCTAAACGTTGTCCGATACGCCCACGCACTGCATGAATACTCTGCCCGGCAATGGTTGTATCAGGGCGAGCTAAGTACACATATTCAAAGATGCAACCTTTTGGATCAGGCTTCGCCCACATCTGTGAACGAATACCATCTTCATTAATTGCCAAGAATTCACCTGGTTCAACTTCGCGCACAAAGGCTGCTCCGACGATATCGAGCGCTGCTGATTCAGAGGCGACGACCCAACCACGATCGAGCTTTCCGATTACAAGTGGGCGAACTCCGTGGCGATCGCGCGCTGCATAGAGAGTGCGCTCATCCATAAAGACCAATGAGAACGCACCTTCCAGCTTAGGCAGAACTGCAAGTGCGCTAGCTTCTACATTCTTCTCATCTTGCAGACCGATAAGTGCGGTCATGATTTCAGTATCCGTTGTCGCACCACGTGCATTCTTAGGCGCTTCTGCATCTAACTTCTGAACTAGCTCTGCTAAATCGCCGGTGTTTGTGAGATTGCCATTATGCGCAAGCGCCAATGTTCCATACTTTGTTGGACGCAAGGTTGGTTGCGCATTCACCCAAGTACTAGATCCTGTGGTGCTGTAACGGCAATGGCCAATCGCTAAATTGCCAACAAGTGATGCTAAATCTGTCTCAGTAAACACCTGCGAAACAAGGCCCATATCTTTATAAACGAGAATTCGTTCGCCATCAGATGTTGCGATTCCGGCAGATTCTTGTCCGCGATGTTGCAGCGCATAGAGGCCATAGAAAGAGAGTTTTGCTACTTCTTCACCCGGCGCCCACACACCAAAAACACCACAGGCATCTTGTGGACCTTTATCTGCATCGAGCACATTGTGGTTTAACAAACCATCTGGGCGGCGGCTCATTGGCTCATCCTAAGCGGTAGAAGTGGCGATAAATCAGCGCGAACTCCCGATGCCACAATGAGTCCGGCGCTCATCGCTTCGCTCCAAGTGGTTTCACCGCGAGCTAGCGCCAGCCATGTATCTGCCTGCATCTCAATGACATTCGGTGGAGTGCCTCGAGTATGTGTTGGTCCTTCCCCACATTGCACCGCAGCATACGGTGGAATACGTACCTCAATGGCACGCCCAGGTGCTCGCTCAGTAAGAAGTGCCAGCGTTGCCTTTACCTCTTCTAGAACAAGTGGATCGCGCATAGTTACTTACCCAAACAACTTCGGAATAGTTTCGGTATGTGCTTTACGAAGTTCAACCAATGAAATCTTTGCTCCGTTAATCACCAATGAATCTCCACCGGTTGTACCGATTTTGGTAAGTGTGATTTTCTGTGCAGCAGCTTCTTGAGTAAGAACTGCAGATTGTGCTGGATCAATTGCGACAACCACACGTCCTGGAGTTTCACTCACTAGTGCGATGCCGACATTTTCTAAGGTGACTGTTGCGCCCACGTTATGGCGCAGAACCATTTCAGTAAGAGTTGCGCTCAAACCACCTTGGCTCAAATCATGAGCTGCGCTAAATATCTTCTTAGTGCGCCCTGCAACCAGTAGATTGATTAAGCGCATCTCGCGTTGTAAATCTGCTGTGGGGGCAATACCGCCACGCTGGTTATGCATGTATGCCCATTCGCTACCAGCAATATCTTCATGAGTATCTCCAAGAAGATAGAGATCTAGACCAGCGCAATCAAATGACATAGGTGTGCGAGTACGCACATCATCAATCACGCCGAGCACACCGATTACAGGTGTTGGCAGAATAGCTACAGCGCCTGTTTGGTTATAGAACGAGACATTTCCGCCAGTCACAGGAAGCCCCATTTCAAGACAACCATCAGCTAAACCGCGTACTGATTCAGCAAATTGCCACATCACGCCCGGGTCTTCAGGAGAGCCAAAATTGAGGCAATTTGTTACTGCCAGCGGAATAGCGCCAGCTGTTGCAATATTTCGCGCAGCCTCTGCCAGCGCCAACTTCGCACCTTCATAAGGATTTAGGTATGACCAATTTGCATTGGCATCTGTTGCAACTGCAACGCCCAGATGAGTGTTCTCATCGATACGAATCATTCCAGAATCATCTGGTTGCGATTGAATGGTATTTCCCTGAACATAGCGATCGTATTGATCGGTAATCCATGATTTATCAGCCAAGTTAGGCGTTGCAGCGAGCTTAAGAACAGTCTCTTTAATCTCTGCTTCTGACTTTGCGAGCGGAACGTTAATGACTTCCTTTGCAACTTTATCAATGTAGGCAGGTTGGGCAAATGGACGCTGATAGACAGGGCCATCGTGTGCCACGGTACGAGGTGGGACATCAACGATGAGTTCGCCATTCCACGTGATCTCAAGGTGCTTACCATTGGTGACTTCGCCAATCACAGTGACTGTGACATCCCATTTTTCGCAAATCTCTAAGAAGCGAGCAATCTTGCTTGGTTCAACAATTGCGCACATACGCTCTTGTGATTCAGACATGAGGATTTCTTCAGGTGAAAGAGAAGGATCACGTAAAGGAACTTTGTCGAGCTGTACCTTCATGCCGCCAGAGCCACCGGAAGCAAGTTCAGAAGTTGCACAAGAAAGTCCTGCGCCACCTAAATCTTGAATACCAACAACTAAATCTTCGGCGAAGATTTCCAGAGAACACTCGATGAGAACCTTTTCAACGAAAGGATCTCCGACTTGTACTGCAGGTCGCTTTGCTGGGCCCTTTGATTCAAAAGTTTCTGATGCCAGAACTGAAACTCCACCGATTCCATCTCCACCTGTCTTTGCGCCATAGAGAACAACGAGGTTTCCAGCGCCCGCGGCTTTTGCCAGCTTGATATCGCTATGTTTCATAACCCCTACGCAAAGGGCGTTAACAAGTGGGTTTCCGAGGTAGCTCTGATCAAAGACAACTTCACCACCGATATTTGGTAGCCCTAAAGAATTTCCATAACCGCCAACGCCTGCCACGATTCCAGGAAGAACGCGACGCGTATCTGGTGCATCTGCCGGTCCAAAGCGAAGTGGATCCATAACAGCGATAGGACGTGCGCCCATCGTCAAAATATCGCGAACGATTCCACCGACGCCAGTTGCAGCGCCTTGGTATGGCTCGATAAATGATGGGTGGTTGTGCGATTCAATTTTAAAAGTTACTGCATAGCCTTGTCCGACATCGACTACGCCAGCATTTTCGCCGATACCGACAAGAAGTGCATCGGTCTTCACTGCTTTTTCGCCAAATTGTTTGAGGTGAACCTTGGAAGATTTATAGGAACAGTGTTCAGACCACATCACTGAGTACATCGCCAGCTCTGATGAAGTTGGGCGGCGTCCTAGGATTTCCTTAATGCGCGCATATTCATCGGGCTTCAAACCAAGTTCGGCAAATGGTTGGCTGGTCTCTGGATTTGCTTGCGCTTGTGCAACGGTATCGAGCGCCATTACTTCACCAACGCTTTCAGCACTGAGGTAAAGAAACCTAAGCCATCGGCAGATGGACCAGTTAAAGAATCAATGGCATGTTCTGGGTGCGGCATAAGACCGACAATGTTTCCGCGTTCGTTTGTGATTCCTGCAATGAGGTTTCGAGAGCCATTTGGATTTTCACCGACATAGCGAGCGATGATGCGACCTTCGCCTTCGAGCATGGCCAGAGTTTCATCGTCACACATATATGCGCCTTCACCGTTCTTCAGTGGAATAACGATCTCTTCGCCTTGCTTGTAGGAAGATGTCCACGCAGTGTTTGTATTTTCAATAGTTATCTTCTGATCGCGGCATAAGAAGTGCAGTTCGTGGTTGCGAGTAAGTGCTCCCGGAATCAGATGCGCCTCAGCCAACACCTGAAAGCCGTTACAGATACCTAGTAGCGGCATGCCACCTTGGGCTGCCTTAATGATGGGTTCCATTACTGGTGAGAAGCGTGAGATCGCACCACAGCGAAGATAATCACCATATGAAAAACCGCCAGGAAGAATCACTGCATCTACGCCATGTAAATCGGCATCGTTATGCCAGAGCGCAACAGCTTCACCCCCTGCGTGGCGGACTGCGCGAGCTGCATCTCGATCATCAAGAGTGCCGGGAAAGGTAACAACACCGATTTTCATATCTATTACTTCTCCACTCGCACTGTGAAGTTTTCAATGACGGGGTTAGAGAGAAGTACTTCGGCAGCCTTTTCGACATCCGCTAGTTGCGCCGCAGTTGGTTCGCCATCGACTTCAATCTCAAATCGCTTTCCTTGGCGCACATCTTTAGCAAAGGCAAAGCCAAGACGTGGCAAGGCCGCTGCAACAGCTTTACCCTGTGGGTCGAGAATTTCAGGCTTTAACATCACATCGACCACAATCTTTGCCATTTCTATCCCCTTTTGTTTGTCTTAGAACTTACTGCCGGTTATACGTTCAAATGCTGCTTCATATCGCGCCGCAGTTTTCTCAACGATCTCTGCAGGCAATTCTGGAGGTGTGGATTTCTTATCCCATCCACTTGAAGTGAGCCAATCGCGCACAAATTGTTTATCAAATGACGGTTGTGACTTACCGGGCTCCCAGCCATCTGATTCCCAGAAACGTGATGAATCAGGAGTTAGAGCCTCATCGCCTAACGTGATTTCGCCAGATGTGCTTAGGCCAAATTCAAATTTGGTATCCGCCAGAATAATTCCGCGCTCTGCGGCAAATCCACTGGCTGTGTCATAAAGCTTTAAAGTCAGTTCACGAAGTTCGGCCGCGTAATCTGCGCCGACAATTTTGGCAGCGCTCTCAAAATCTATATTGATGTCGTGATCGCCAATCTCTGCCTTTGTAGCTGGCGTAAAGATGCTCGCTGGCAGCTTTGAACCATCCAATAACCCTGCTGGAAGTGGGTTTGCACATACTGATTGGCTCTCTTTATATTCAACAAGGCCGCTACCTGTGAGATAGCCGCGGGCCACACATTCAATGGCAAACATTTGAAGAGGTTGCACAATCACTGCGCAATCGGCGACAACATCCGGCACATCATCAGAAACTATGTGGTTGGGGACGAAATCTGCCAAGAGTTCAAACCAGAAGAGCGAAAGCTGGGTCAAGATTGCGCCCTTATTGGGAATTGTTGTTGGTAAGACCCAATCAAAGGCAGAGATGCGATCAGATGCAACTAAGAGAATTTCGCCAGCTTCATTTTTGTATAAGTCGCGTACTTTGCCGGTGCGCAGGTGTTGCCAACCGCTAATAGTTGGTGCTGGCGGTGCGCCAGCTGCGCCGAAGCCGCTCACCGTATTTGATGAGGTTTGTACTGCGCTGCGGCAGGATGCGCGGAAGTAATCGCGTCGATGCGAGTTACAACTCGAGCTACTTGTTGGCGAGCATCGCCAGTAAATTCAATGGGGTTACCGATTAGGGCATCTAACTCTGCGCGCTTAAATGGAATGCGATCATCTGCATCGAGGGCGGCTAGGAAGTTATTTGGCTTACCTTCGCGCATACCTAAGGCTGCAGCAACAGCGTGCTCTTTGATCACTTCGTGTGCAACTTCGCGACCAACTCCAGCTTTAACTGATGCCATCAAGATCTTGGTAGTTGCAAGAAATGGCAGATAGCGCTCGAGCTCTGCTGAAATTACAGCAGGGAATGCGCCGAATTCATTGAGCACTGTAAGCATTGTTTCAAGCAAGCCATCAATTGCGTAGAAAGCATCAGGAAGAGCAACGCGACGTACAACGCTGCAAGAGACATCTCCTTCATTCCATTGGTTGCCAGCAAGCTCAGAGACCATAGATGCGTAACCACGCAGAATGACTGTAAGGCCATTTACACGTTCGCATGAACGGGTATTCATCTTGTGTGGCATTGCAGAGGATCCAACTTGTCCCGCCTTGAATCCTTCGGTAACAAGTTCGGCGCCTGCCATCAAGCGAATAGAGGTCGCAAGTGATGAAGGAGCAGTAGCGAGCTGAACCAGAGTTGTGACAACTTCATAGTCGAGTGAGCGGGGATAGACCTGCCCCGTTGAATCAAGGGTGCGGTTAAATCCAAGTTCGGTGGCAATCGCAGCTTCTAATTTCTGGTGAGCCTCGGTTGAACCTAGTAGGTCAATTGAATCTTGCGCAGTTCCGACGGGGCCTTTGATGCCGCGCATTGGATAGCGGCTCTGTAGCGAAGTCAGCCGTTCGTATCCGTAGAGCAGCTCTTCGGCAGCGGAGGCAAAACGTTTTCCGAGAGTTGTTATCTGTGCCGGCACATTATGTGAACGTCCAGCGATTGCAAGATCAGAGTATTCAGCAGCCTTTGCAGCAAGAGCTGCAAGGAGTGCAACAGTCTTGTCGTGAACGATTGCAAGCCCATCGCGAATTTGTAGCGCTTCAATATTTTCAGTGAGGTCGCGACTTGTCATTCCAGCATGGATCGCTTCATGGCCAGCGAGTGCGTTAAATTCTTCGATACGTGCTTTCACATCATGGCGCGTAACTTTTTCGCGGGCATCAATAGAGGCAAGGTCTACCTTAGAAACAACCTTCTCGTAATCTGCGATTACTACATCGGAGATGGCATGCCCGAGCTTTGCTTGTGCGCGCGCAACAGCGAGCCATAACTTTCTTTCAGCGATGATCTTTTCTTCTGGCGCAAAAACTTGGCGCATCGCAGTGGATGCATAACGATCAGCTAATACGCTCACTGGTGCATTCTCTCTCATTTAATTGCCCTTCTCTGCGATAGACGCATTAAATGCGATATCTGATCGATAGAAAGAGCCAGCCAGTTCAATCTGAGAGATTGCCCGATAAGCCACATTGCGCGCTTCGGTCAGGTCAGAACCTATTCCTGTCACTGTCAGGACTCGACCTCCACTTGAGAGCAGAGAGCCTTCCTCTTCCGATGTTCCTGCATGGAAAATCTGGGCTCCTGAAATTTCAGGAATTCCCGAAACTGCTCCACCTGTCTTGGGAGATTCTGGATATCCCTGCGCTGCTAAGACAACTGTTACTGCGCTGTCATCGCGCCATTGCAAGAATTCGTCATCAAGTGAATCTGTCGCAGCTTTATAGAGAATAGATGCAAGTGGCGTGACAAGCCGTGGAATCAAAACTTGAGTTTCAGGATCTCCAAAGCGGGCGTTAAATTCAATAACGCGAATTCCATCATCAGTAAGTGCAAGCCCTGCATAGAGCAGACCAACGAAGGGAGTTCCGCGCGCAGCCATTTCGGCGATGATGGGTGCAAGAACTTCTGTATAGGTTTCTTCAACGATGTCATCAGGTGCCCACGGCAGTGGTGAATATGCGCCCATGCCACCAGTGTTGGGACCTTCATCGCCATCAAAGGCGCGCTTGAAATCTTGCGCTGGTTGCATCGGCAGAATATTGCGACCATCTGAAATACCAAAGAGAGAAATCTCAGGGCCACTCAAATATTCCTCAATAACAACGCGCGAACATGAGAGCGCATGGTCAAGAGCTACCTGGCGATCGTTGGTAACGACAACACCTTTACCAGCTGCCAGCCCATCATCTTTCACAACATAGGGCGCACCAAAGGTATCGAGCGCCTTTTCAATTTCGCTCATTTCTGTGCAAGTAAAGCTGCGCGCAGTTGGAACGCCAGCATCGCGCATTACACCTTTAGCAAAATCTTTTGAACCTTCAAGTTGCGCAGCCGCCTTTGATGGTCCGAAGACTGCAAAGCCCGCAGCGCGCAAGACATCAGCTGCACCATTTACCAGTGGAACTTCGGGTCCAATAACTACGAGATCTACACCCAATTGTTGTGCCAGCGCGCAGATTGCGCCGTTATCAGTGATGACTAAAGGATGAATCTGAGCAATCGCTGCAATACCTGGATTACCAGGTGCAACATGGAGTTCAGTGCAACTTTTATCTGCTTTGAGTCCTAGTGCGAGTGCGTGTTCACGACCGCCGCTTCCAACTAGGAGGATTTTCATGGCTTAGACGAAATCCTTCACGACAATTGTTTGGTCGCGCCCGGGCCCGACTCCGATTGCGCTCATCGGCGCACCAGAAATCTTTTCTAGGAAGTTGATGTACTCCTGTGCATTCTTTGGAAGATCAGAGATCTTCTTCGCCTGCGTAATATCTTCTTTCCAGCCTGGTAGATATTCATAGATTGGCTTGGCGTGATGGAAATCAGATTGTGAAGCAGGAAGTTCTTCAACGCGCTTGCCATCGATTTCGTAGGCCACGCAGACTGGAATCTGCTCCCAGCCGGTAAGAACATCGAGTTTGGTCAAGAAGAAATCAGTAAGTCCGTTGACGCGAACTGCGTACCGCGCAATCGGTGCGTCATACCAACCACAGCGACGAGCACGACCGGTAGTAACGCCGACTTCGCCACCAATGGTGCGAAGCTTCTCGCCATCTTCATCGAAGAGTTCTGTTGGGAATGGACCAGAACCAACGCGAGTTGTATAGGCCTTAACGATTCCAATTACGCGATCGATCTTTGTTGGTCCAATTCCAGAACCGGTGCAAGCACCACCGGCAGTTGGGTTTGATGATGTAACGAAGGGGTATGTACCGTGATCGACATCGAGCAGAGTTCCTTGTGAACCCTCAAGAAGTACGCGCTTTCCAGCCTTCAGTGCGTTATCGAGCAAGAGCACGGTATCTGCAACATATGGACGCAAGATTTCAGCGTAGCGAAGATACTCTTCAAGGACTTCTTCTACCTCAATGTTCTTGCGGTTAAAGACCTTGATAAGTACTTGGTTCTTATCGCGAAGTGCGCCTTCAATCTTCTGGCGCAAGATAGATGGATCGAAGAGATCCTGCACGCGGATACCGATGCGGTTGATCTTGTCAGCATAGGCTGGTCCGATACCGCGACCTGTTGTGCCGATCTTTGACTTACCTAAGAAGCGCTCTGAAACCTTATCGATGGTGCGGTGATACGGAGTAATGAGATGCGCATTTGTTGAGATAACCAACTTACTGCAATCAATACCGCGCTCTGTTAAACCCTTGATTTCTTCGAGAAGCACACCTGGATCAATAACAACGCCATTAGCGATTACTGGAACAACGTTGGGAGAGAGAATTCCAGATGGCAGCAAGTGAAGTGCGTACTTTTGATCTCCGATAACAACTGTGTGGCCTGCGTTATTTCCACCTTGATAGCGAACTACATAATCAACGCGATCGCCCAGCAAATCGGTAGCTTTACCCTTGCCCTCATCGCCCCACTGAGCTCCCAGCAGTACTAATGCAGGCATGGATAAAGCCTCTCCGACTCGTTGTTGTTAAATTACTTAAGGGCTGATGTACCAGTTGAGCGAAGGTCTTCGCATGCATGTGCAACGCGTGCAGCCATTCCTGCTTCTGCTGCCTTGCCCCACGCACGTGGATCGTAAGCCTTCTTATTTCCGACTTCGCCATCAATCTTGAGGACGCCGTCGTAATTCTTAAACATATGCTCAACTACCGGGCGAGTAAATGCATACTGAGTATCAGTATCGATATTCATCTTGATAACGCCGTAATCGAGTGATTCGCGAATCTCTGAAAGTAGCGAACCAGAACCACCGTGGAAGACGAGGTCCATTGGCTTGCTTCCTGAAGGAAGACCAAGCTTGGCTGAGACTGCATCTTGCAGAGTCTTCAAAATCTTTGGCTGCAAGACAACGTTTCCTGGCTTGTATACGCCGTGAACGTTTCCGAATGTTGCAGCAACCATGTAACGAGCCTTGGCATCTGTGCCCAGTGTTTCGATGGTCATAAGAGCATCTTCAGGCGTTGAGTAGAGCTTGGCATCGTGCTTTGCTTCAACTCCATCTTCTTCGCCACCGACAACACCGATTTCGATTTCAAGGATTGTGTTAGCAGCAACTGACTTATCAAGAAGCTCACGCGCAACCTTCATGTTCTCTGGCATATCTACTGCTGATCCATCCCACATATGTGAGTTAAAGAGTGGCTGCTTTCCTTCTTTGATGCGCTGTGCGCCAATTTCAAGAAGTGGACGCATGAAACCGTCGAGCTTCTCTTTTGGACAGTGGTCAGTGTGAATTCCAATATTGACGTTGTAGTTCTTCGCTACAACGTGTGCAAACTCTGCGAGCGCAATTGCACCATCAACCATGTTCTTAACAGTTGAACCTGATGCGTATTCAGCCCCGCCCCATGAAAATTGGATGATTCCATCTGACTCAGCTTCGGCGAATCCACGAATAGCTGCGATGACGGTCTGTGATGATGAAACGTTAATTGCTGGGTATGCGAATGATCCGGCTTTAGCGCGGTCTAACATCGCTGCATAAACTTCAGGGGTTGCTATAGGCATCTCGTGCTCCCAATCAAAGAGTGGTTAGAACTGGTGTAAACGCTCTGACGCACCATTGGGTCTTAAGGGCTTACGCCTAATCCAACCACCTACCCCCGCGTATGAAAAATCGGCGCACTCAATACGCGAGGGCAACTGGCCTCCCCCGCTAGAGCTGGAGGTATTTCTGTAGGAAGGCGATTAGTCCGGCTATGAGGGCTGGGCTATTGAGGACTTTGAGCAAGAGCGCGAGAAGTGCGGTCAACGTAATTTTTACTCCTTTCATCGATGAAGGTGCGCAGTATCTGCGAAAGAGAAATCTGAGAAATATTCATATATGTGAAACTGTTGATAAATCCCGACACTTCACGGAAAGTCTTTCGAGGGGTAGCCTCGTACACATGACATCAGATTCCATTGAGAACTTATCGAGTGAGAATCGCACCTTTGCGCCGAGCGCTGACTTTGCAGCACTAGCCAATGGCAAAGCTGATCTTTATGCACAGGCGGATGCAGATCGCTTGAAATTTTGGGAAGAACAAGCTGGCGCACTCACCTGGCAAAAGAAGTGGGAGACGGTTCTAGATTGGCAGTCACCATTTGCGAAGTGGTTTGTTGGCGGAAAACTTAACGCCACTGTCTCAGCTCTTGATCGCCACATTGCCGATGGAAATGGCGAACGGATTGCCTTTCACTTTGAAGGTGAACCAGGTGACACTCGCACGATTTCCTATGCACAATTACTGACAGATGTTTCAAAAGCTGCCAATGCGCTGACTGAAATTGGAATCGCTGCCGGAGATCGCGTTGCTATTTATATGCCGCTTATTCCTGAAGCTGTCGTTGCGATGCTGGCATGTGCCCGCATCGGCGCAGTGCATTCGGTTGTCTTTGGTGGATTCTCTGCAGATGCGCTCTTGTCTCGCATCCAAGATGCTGATGCCAAGTTGGTCATCACCTCCGATGGTGGATTTAGAAAAGGGAGCGCTTTTGCGCTCAAACCTGCTGTTGATGAAGCGTTGAATGGCCAAACGAACGTCAGCCAAGTTCTTGTCGTAAAACGTACGGGGCAAGAGACAGCTTGGGTTGAAGGACGCGATATCTGGTGGCACGATCTAGTAGATCGACAGCGCTCAACACATACGCCAGAATTCTTCGATAGCGAGCACCCACTCTTTATCTTGTACACCTCTGGAACTACTGCGAAACCAAAGGGAATTTTTCACACCACTGGTGGTTATCTGACCCAAGTCGCATATACGCATCGCGTTGTCTTCGATATTAAGCCAAAGACTGATATCTACTGGTGCACAGCCGATGTGGGTTGGATTACCGGCCATTCATACATGGTCTATGGCCCGCTGATTAATGGTGCTACTCAAGTGATTTATGAAGGCACTCCTGATACTCCCCATAAAGGACGGATGTTTGAAATCATCGAAAAGTACGACGTCACTATTTTGTATACAGCTCCAACTTTGATCCGTACCTGGATGAAATGGGGAGATGAATTTCCAAACAATTGCAATCTCACATCACTTCGATTGCTGGGATCTGTCGGCGAACCAATTAACCCTGAAGCATGGATGTGGTACCGCGAAGTAATTGGTGGCAATAGATGTCCGATCGTCGACACCTGGTGGCAGACTGAAACAGGTGCAATCATGATTTCACCGCTGCCCGGTGTAACTGCAACTAAACCAGGTTCAGCGATGCGACCACTACCTGGCATTAGCGCCAAAGTTGTTGATGAAAAAGGTGTTGCAGTTGGTAATGGCCATGGTGGTTTTCTTATTCTTGATCAACCTTGGCCATCTATGTTGCGCGGAGTCTGGGGCGAAACTGAGCGCTATAAAGAGACTTATTGGTCACGCTTTCCTGGCATCTACTTCGCAGGCGATGGCGCAAAGCTCGATGACGATGGCGCAATCTGGTTAATGGGACGCGTCGATGATGTGATGAATGTTTCTGGACATCGCATCTCAACAACTGAAGTTGAATCCGCACTTGTCTCACATGAGGCAATCGCTGAAGCCGCAGTTGTTGGAGCGGCTGATGCGATTACAGGTCAAGGAATTGTTGCCTTCGTTATTTTGCGTGGAGGCGTTGACCATGTCAACGGTGAGGCGCTGGTGAAAGAGCTGCGTGATCACGTTGCAAAAGAGATTGGCGCTATTGCAAAACCAAGGCAGATCATGGTCGTTAACGAGCTACCAAAGACGCGCAGCGGAAAGATTATGCGACGCCTGCTTAAAGATGTTGCTGAAAATCGAGCTGTAGGAGATGCCACCACACTGGCCGATCCCAATGTCATGAAGTTAATTGCAGAAGGGCTACAGAGCGCTACGAGCGAAGATTAACTTCAAGCAGATCTTCTACCTGCTTGCGAATCTCTGAAAAGAGCGCTGGTGCTCGCGTATTAAGTTCGGCATAGACCTTGCTTTCAGCAACTTGGCTTTTTCCTGTCTGCCAAGGTGCATACACCAGAATTGTTCCGATGATAAAGAAGAGCAGTACATATTTGCTCACTTCAAGTGCTGCGCCAAAGAGTGAATCAGCTAAGCGAAGAGGTCCTCGCACAATTGTGAGGCGAAGAGATTTTGCCACAAGCGTTCCAACAAAAGCTCCAGCATATGCACCGGCGGTAATTGCAACTATCAACCAGCCGCTCTGATTGCTTTCAACGACAAAATACATCGCAGCAATACCGCCTGCAATAAAGAGCGCACCTCGCAAAATTGTTTTGATGAGACCGTTCTTGTAACCAGTGACGAGGGCTCCGATAGCAAAGAGGGCAAATAGCGCGTCAAAGATCATTACTTGCCCAGATACTTTGCAACTGCCAGCTGAACTTCTTCAGTTGAGTTAAATGGTCCGTACTTCTTATGCACCACTTTCCCAGTTTCATCGATAAACCAGGTCACAGGTACGCCCATTCCAAAGGTTGCGCGAGTTGAACCGCTCTTGTCATAAAGCACGGGCCACGTCATCCCATGGTTTTCGATGAACTTCTTCACCACAGCCTGGCTCTTCTCTTCTACTGCAATTCCAATAACCTGCACGCTGCCATCGCTCTTTTGCAGGAAGTGAGCAAAGTGCGGCAGCTCTTTCTTACATGGTGCACACCACGTTCCCCACACGTTAACCAGGGCAGGACCAACAATCGCATCAGCTGCAATTGGCGCACCTCCACCAAGACATTCAAGCGCCTCTGTTTTACCGCTCTTTACCTTGATTGTCTCGCAGCTCACTACTTCGCCCTTAACTGGAATCGGCTCAGTGAGTGAACATGAGGTGAGAAGTACAAGTAAGGCAGCGCCAATAAAGATTCGCTTCATCGGAAATCCGCATCAGTCTTTAACAATAACTTTGCCTTTGCTTTATCCATCTCGCCAATTCCTACCGATGGACAGATCTTTGCTAGCGGACATGCACCACATGCTGGTTTGCGAGAATGGCAGATTCTTCTGCCATGCCAGATCATTCGCTGCGACAAGTTGGTCCACTCTTTCTCTGGGATAAGTAAACCAACTTCGTGTTCTACTTTTACTGGATCCATAGAAGGGCTCCACTCGAAGCGACGTGACAGACGTCCGAAATGGGTATCAACTGTGATTCCAGGAATTCCAAATGCATGGCCCAAAACCACATTGGCGGTCTTGCGACCAACTCCCGGTAGCGTCACCAACTCCTCAATTGTTGCTGGTACTTCGCCGCCGAACTCTTCTACGATCTTGCGACCCAAGCCTTTGAGATGTCGCGCCTTCGCATGATAAAAACCAGCAGAGTAAATGAACTGCTCAATTTCAGGCAGCGGAGCTTTCGCATAATCTTTTGCAGACTTATATTTCTTAAAGAGCGCTGGGGTTATTGCATTCACACGCTTATCGGTGCATTGCGCAGAGAGAACAACTGCCACGAGTAATTGCAAAGGGTTCTTAAAATCGAGTTCGCAGCGAACTTCTGGGTAGGTTTTCGTCAGAATTCGGTAGATAGCCCGAGCGTTCTTTCGGGTTTCGCTATCTACGGCCATGCGAGTAAACTACCCACGTGCCACAAGAAGATGAAGTCGTAAGACGAGCCCCGCTCTTTACCGCCCTTGATGATGCTCAAGCAGCATCTCTTCGCGCCTCAATGGATTCAGTGAAGATCGCTAAGGGTGGGATCCTCTTTAAAGAAGGCGACGAAGGCGAGCACGTCTATGTCATCGTCGATGGAAAGTTAAAGCTCGGTACCTCAAGCGGCGATGGACGCGAAAACTTGCTCTCAATCCTTGGCCCCGGCGAAATGTTTGGCGAACTATCTCTCTTTGATCCAGGCCCACGCACATCAACTGCCACAGCAGTCACAGATGCCAAGCTCTTATCTCTTAGCCACGAGAAATTGATTCCATGGCTTAAGGGAAATCCAGAAGTTTCACTCCACCTACTTGCTCGCCTTGCTCAGCGCCTGCGCCGTACCAACGAAGCAGTTGGCGATCTTGTCTTCTCTGATGTTCCAGGTCGCGTTGCAAAGGCGCTTATGGATCTCGGCGCACGCTTTGGTAAGAAGACCGAAGAAGGTCTCTATGTTCACCACGACCTGACTCAAGAAGAACTTGCTCAACTCGTTGGCGCATCACGCGAAACAGTGAATAAAGCTCTCGCTGATTTTGCCGGTCGCGGCTGGCTCAAGCTTGATGGTCGCGCAGTATTAATCACCGACCTAGAGCGCCTCGAAAAAAGAGGGAAGTAGTTAGTTTCGCGACGCGGTGACAATGTTTGTCGCTGAAACCTGTACGGAATCAAAACCTGCTTCATTAAGGATTTGAACTACATCATCCACAGTTGTTTGGTTGCCTCTTTCCGCTCCAGCATCAATCGCGGCCCATTTAATCTGTCTTAGAGCATTGCGACCACTTCTGAGAATTTCAGGCTCAAAGCCTTCGGCGTCCATTTTGAAAAGAATATTTCCCTTAACTGATTTTTCAGCAAAGAAGTCATCCAGAGTAAGCGATTGAACCTCTACTTCGATGAAATCCCCTACTGGCTTAAAGAGACTTGAGTCTGCACTATGTGCCTGAGAGTAGAAAGTGACATTGCCACTAGTTTCACCAAGTGCACGAGAGTCAATTTCAATCTGGGTATCTTGTAAGTTGAACTCTAAGCACTCTGCAGCGATGGGATCTGGATCAATTGCAATGACTCGATCGATTCCAAGTCGCTTTGCGTAGTAAGAGACTTCGCCAATATTTGCTCCAACATCAATGAGTGCGTCCGGTAATTGTGCTCCAACCAGGCCTGTTAGGCCGTATCGATCCCATTGGCGATTTCCAGCATTCATAAACCCTTTCAAAAATCGGCTGATGCGATATTGGGATTGAATCTTGATTGGGCGGTCAGTTCCTTCGATTATCCAAACATTTTTGCTTGGGAATGCACGCGAAGTTTGAGACTTTGATTTAAGCGCGTACGTGCTTCCAAATATTCTGAAAACTTTTGAGATGGCGATTATGTAGTTGAAATAGTTCGGTTCCGAGAGATGGAAGGCAGGTCTGTTAATGACCAGATTCTTAACTCCCACTTTCGGCTCTAAGCCACTTCAACAGTTAACTCAACCTCAACAGGTGCGTTAAGCGGAAGTTCTGCAACACCCAGCGCGCTACGTGCCGCAATCCCAGCATCGCCCCAGATATGCATAAAGAGCTCTGATGCTCCATTTGCAACTGCAGGTTGAGCAATAAATCCTGGCGCACCGTTTACATAACAAACCACGCGGACAACTTTTACAATCGAATCGATTGGCGCAACTAGCTCGACAGCTGCCAGCGCATTAAGTGCACAAATCTCAGCAAGAGCTTTTGCCTCTTCGACGGTGAGATCAGATCCCACTTTGCCTTCCTTTACGATCTTGCCATCAACCATCGGCAATTGGCCCGCAGTAAAGACAAGGTTTCCGGTGCGAGTTGCTGGAACGTAGGCTGCAATTGGCTTTGAAGTAATTGGAAGAGTTAAGCCCTTTTCAGCGAGCTTGGCGCGGACATCGACTGACATTACTTAATCTCACGCTTCATATATGCAACTAACTGTTCTCCACCAGGTGCTGGAATAACTGTGACGAGGTCCCAACCATCAGAGCCCCAAGTATCGAGAATCTGCTTTGTGGCATGTGAAAGAAGTGGGACGGTTGCATATTCAAACTTCATTATTTCCTCCGGGCTTATCGATTAGTTGGCTAACGCTGCTTTAACGAGTGATGAAACAAGTGCTCCATCTGCTTTTCCTGCAATCTGTGGCTTGATAGCGCCCATGACTTTGCCCATGTCGCCAGGTCCTGCAGCGCCTGTTGATGCAACAGCGGCAGCAATCATCTTCTTAATATCATCTTCAGAAAGTTGTGCAGGAAGATACTTGGCAATTACTTCGCCCTCTGCTTTTTCTTCTGCTGCCTTATCGGGGCGATTAGCCTTGGCAAATTCTTCAGCTGCTTCGCGACGCTTCTTGGCTTCGCGTGAGAGCACGGTGATGATCTCGTCATCAGATAGAACACGCGCCTCTTTACCTGAAACTTCTTCGTTGGTGATCGCAGTCAAAACCATGCGAATGGTGCCTGAAACCACTTTGTCACTGGAGCGAATCGCTTCAGTCAGGTCTGTCTTGAGTGTCTCTTTTAAACCCACAGGTATTGCTCCAATTCTTTGAATTGTTCGGGTGTATCTTCTCATACCTATGACATACGTTCTCCGCGAGGCAGAGATGCCCATCTTGCCGGCAGGCCATGACGATATTCGCATCCTGCATTTTTCAGACCTACATCTGACCCCTGCGCGCAAGAAAGAGATCGCCGATATCAAATCATTTATCTCTCTCAAGCCTGATTTAGTTATCAGCACTGGAGATTTCTTAGCTCATAAGAACGCAATCCCCGTTGTCCTCGATGCCCTAGATGATTTATTGGATATTCCAGGTCTCTATGTCTTTGGTTCAAATGATTACTACGAACCTGTTCCAAAGAACCCACTGAAGTATCTATTGTCAAACCACGGCAAGCGCGTTCATGGCCCAGAACTGCCATGGAAAGATCTTGATAAAGGTTTGCAGGCACGCGGTTGGAAGAACATCAATACATCGCGCACTACTTTGACAATCAATAAGACTGTTATTGAGGCGCGCGGAACAGATGATGCACACCTTGAATTTGATGATTACTCACTCGTTGCAGGAGAAGCAGGCAAGTGCCACATAGCAATTGGCGTTACTCATGCGCCTTATCTTCGAATCCTTGAAGGTATGAAGAAAGATAACCTCGATGCCATCTTTGCCGGCCACACACACGGTGGTCAGGTTCGTCTGCCTTGGCCTGGTGGTTCTAAAGCGCTCACGACAAATTGCGATCTCCCTAATTGGAGAGCGCGTGGATTAACTGTTGTGAAAGGCGAACCGTTACTCAATGTCTCAGCCGGTATGGGAACAGGGCCATTCTCGCGAATCAGAGTTGCTAGTCCGCCAGAAGTTTCACTAATAGCGCTTACTGCAGCTTTTTAGATTACTTGGTGAATTCAGCTGCAACGAGTTCTGCGATTTGTGCAGTATTTAAAGCCGCACCTTTACGCAAATTATCGCCGCAGACAAAGAGGTCAATCGCCTTTGGATTATCCAAAGATTGACGCACTCGACCAACCCAAGTTGGGTCTGTACCCACAACATCAGCAGGTGTTGGAAATTCCTTCTTCTCAGGGTTGTCATAGAGAAGAACGCCTTCCGCCTTCTTCAACGCGCTCTGTGCTGCTTTTCGTGTAACAACCTTTGAAAATGTTGCATGGACAGTAAGTGAGTGAGTTGTAATCACTGGAACGCGAACACATGTTGCTGAAACTTTAAGTTTTGGCATTCCAAGGATCTTGCGTGATTCATTACGAACCTTAAGTTCTTCAGATGAGTAACCAGCTTCTTTAAGAGAACCCGCCCATGGGACAACATTCATGGCAAGAGGTGCTGGGAATGGACCGAGATCTGTAATGACTCCACGAACATCCTTAGCCACTGAACCAAGGTTTTTGCCTGCCACCTTTGAAATCTGATCATGAAGAGCATCGATGCCAGGTTGTCCGGCACCTGATGCAGCTTGGTAAGAAGAGACAACGAGCTCTTTCAAACCAAACTTCTTATCGAGCGCGCCCATGGCAACAATCATGGAGAGCGTTGTGCAATTTGGATTTGAGATAATTCCCTTAGGACGCTTCTTAATGTCCTTCGGATTAACTTCTGGAACAACAAGTGGAACTTTCTTATCCATACGGAATGCACCGGAGTTATCAACTACGACTGCCCCACGCTTTGCAGCGATTGGTGCCCACTCGGCAGAAATCTCATCTGGAACATCGAACATTGCAATATCGATACCGTCGAAGGCTTCAGGCGAGAGCGCAACTACGGTGAGTTCTTCACCGCGGCACATCAACTTCTTGCCAGCACTTCGTGCAGAAGCAATTAAACGAATCTCTCCGTAAACATTCTTACGTGTGCTCAGGATGTCGAGCATCACTGTTCCAACAGCGCCAGTTGCACCCACTACTGCAAGGGAGGGAAGTTTCTTGGCGGCTTTAACTTTCTTTACGCCTTTGGCTTTCTTCTGTGTCATCGTCCTGAACCTCCATAAACAACTGCTTCGATTTGATCTGCATCAAGGCCAAAGGCGGTGTGTGCAGCCTTTGCTGCGCGCTCAACATCAGCCTCGCGAACGATGACAGAGATGCGGATTTCAGAGGTAGAAATCATTTCAATATTGACGCCTGCATCAGCCATAGCTGCAAAGAATGTTGCTGTTACGCCTGGGTGTGAACGCATTCCTGCACCAATAAGTGAAAGCTTTCCGATGGTGTCATCGTAGAGAATCGATGCAAAGCCAACTTCGCCTTGAATGCGCTGCAGTACTTGGGTTCCCTTCTGGCCTTCTGCCTTTGGAAGGGTAAATGAAATATCGGTGAGGCCAGTAGATGCGGCAGATACGTTCTGCACAATCATGTCGATGTTGATGTCGTTATCTGCAATCGCCTGGAAGATGCGCGCTGCAATACCCGTGCGGTCTGGGACACCAACGATGGTGATCTTTGCCTCTGACTTGTCGTGTGCCACGCCAGAGATGATTGCTTGCTCCATGGTGCCTCCTTCAGGATGGTTTTCAACCACCCAGGTTCCTTCGTTAGGTGAAAAAGATGAACGGACGTGAATTGGTAGATTAAATCGGCGCGCATATTCAACGCAACGCAAGTGAAGAACTTTTGCACCCGCTGCTGCGAGTTCTAGCATCTCTTCGTAGGTAACAGTTTTTAACTTGCGCGCTTCAGGTACAACGCGAGGGTCGGCGCTAAAGACACCATCAACATCTGTATAGATTTCACAGACATCGGCATCAAGTGCGGCAGCGAGCGCTACTGCAGTTGTGTCAGATCCACCACGACCTAAAGTTGTAATGTCTTTTGTATCTTGCGAAATTCCTTGGAAGCCGGCAACGATTGCAATCGCACCAGAATCAATCGCTTCACGGATACGACCAGGTGTCACATCGATAATGCGCGCCTTGCCGTGAACTGAATCCGTAATCACGCCAGCTTGAGATCCAGTAAAAGAGAGAGCCTCAAAACCAAGATTGTTAATTGCCATTGCAAGAAGCGCCATAGAAATTCGCTCACCGGCTGTTAGCAACATATCGAGTTCGCGCCCTTGAGGAATCGGGGTCACAGCATTTGCGAGATCAATCAGTTCATCGGTGGTATCGCCCATTGCGCTCACAACGACGACGACCTGATGGCCAGCCTTCTTGGTGGCAACGATGCGAGCGGCAACGCGCTTCATGCCCTCGGCATCAGCGACGGAGGAGCCACCAAACTTCTGAACGATAAGACCCATGGCGTAAGTGTGAAGGAGGGGAAAAGATGGCGCTACCCAATAATGGGAAATTCTTAATATATGAGATGGAGCCCCGTCCAAATAGCGAGACTAAAGGGTGGTTCGTCCCTCAAAGGCTCGACCGAGCGTGACTTCATCGGCATATTCAAGATCTCCGCCTACAGGCAAGCCCGATGCAAGGCGCGAGACGTTGAGCCCCATCGGCTTAATCAAGCGAGCCAGGTAGGTCGCAGTCGCTTCGCCCTCAAGGTTGGGATCTGTAGCCAGAATGATTTCAGTAATCGATGAATCTGAAAGGCGCTGCATTAATTCGCGGATGCGTAGCTGATCTGGACCAATGCCATCGATAGGGCTAATTGCTCCACCAAGCACGTGGTACTTGCCGCGAAATTCGCGAGTGCGCTCGATAGCAATGACATCTTTACTCTCTTCAACAACACAAATCTTTGTGCCATCGCGACGCGGATCACGGCAGATACGGCATTCAGTTTCTTCAGAGACGTTGCCGCATTGCGTGCAGAACTTAACGCGCTCTTTTACGGTGCGCACAGCCTCAACTAAGTTTGCTGCGATTTCAGAATCTGATTGCAGAATATGAAAAGCAATTCGTTGCGCGGACTTTGGTCCAATACCGGGCAAGCGACCGAGCGCATCAATGAGGTCTTGAATCGCGCCTTCATACATTCCTGTTGACATTAGTCGTGGCTCGTTTCGCTAATGACAGTTGCCCCAAGTTCAGCTGCAAGAAGCGCAGCCCCTGATAACTGTGTTGCATCTGACGGTGCTTCAGAGGTACGAACCGCTCGCGCCTCAGGAGTTGAAGTTGTATCAATGCTTGGGTCGACTGTGCATTCAATCTTGCGATCAAGACCAACAACTTCGATAAACGCTTGGCGTAAGATTTCATCGGATTCGCTACGAATAAAGGAATCACGTGCACCTGCATTAACGATTCCAATGGTGATGTTCTTGTCATCCACGCCCAGAATCTGTGCGCTAGCGCTGAGCAGTGACCACGTTAAACGGCGTCGCTTCTTCACATTTTCAATCACATCAGGCCAGAGTCTGCGCAGACCAGCAACATCAATTGAATCAACGCGTGCTGCAGGTGCTTGCTTCTCTTCTTCCTTCGCCTTTGCTGCAGGCTTTTCGCGCTTTGCTTCAGCAGTTACTGGACTTACATAATCCTCTTTATTGACTGCAGGTGGTGCAGCTGGTGCTTGCGCTTTTGGCTGAGGTGCAATGCTTTCAACGCGCTCGAGTCGTTCAATGCGAGCTAGCATCCCTGCTTCGCTGGTGTCGCCCATCGGCAACAAGATGCGACCACAGATGAGTTCAAGCATGAGGCGAGGCGCAGTTGCTCCACGCATCTGAGTAAGGCCTTCTGCTGCAATATCTGCGGCGCGCGAAAGTGATGCTTGGCCAATCTTCTGTGCCTGTGTTCGCATACGTTCAAGTTGATCATCAGGAAGTTCGCGCAGAATGCTCTTTGCATTTGTGGCATCGAGTGCATCAACAATCATCAAGTCGCGCAAACGTTCGAGTAAATCCTGAGTAAAGCGTCGTGGGTCGTGGCCGGATTCGATAACGCGATCTACAGTCTTAAAGAGAGTTGCTCCGTCACGTGCGGCAATTGCATCCATCGCATCGTCAAGGAGTGCGCCATCTGTAAAGCCCAACAACTGGATTGCAATTTCATAACTGACGCCATCTTTATCTGCGCCTGCAAGCAGCTGCCCGAGCACTGAAAGAGCATCACGAACTGAACCGCCTGATGCACGAACTACAAGTGGAATAACGCCTTTTGCTACCTTGACGCCTTCTGCAGCACAGACCTTTTCTAGGTGTTCGCCCAATGTTCCAGGGGGTACTAAACGGAATGGGTAGTGATGAGTACGTGAACGAATTGTTGAAATCAACTTTTCTGGTTCAGTTGTTGCAAAGATAAAGATGACGTGTGCAGGTGGTTCTTCTACAACTTTAAGAAGCGCGTTGGCAGCTCCCGGCCCAAGCTGGTGTGCTTCGTCGATAATATAAATCTTGTACTTGCTCTGCACTGGTGCAAAGAATGCTTTGTCGCGCAGATCGCGCGCATCATCAACTAATCCATGTGTTGCCGCATCGAGTTCAATGACATCGATGGAGCCAGGTCCATTAGCAACTAAATCTGTGCATGATTGGCATGTTCCGCAAGGAGTAGGTGTTGGGCCTTTTTCGCAGTTAAGAGAGCGCGCCATGATGCGAGCGCTAGAAGTCTTTCCACATCCGCGGGGACCACTAAAGAGATAGGCATGATGAGTTTTGCCCGATTCAAGCGCGTTAGATAAAGGAACAGTGACGTGTTCTTGCCCGATCACATCTGCAAATACAGAGGGGCGATACTTTCGATATAACGCTAGCGACATTTCATCTGCTCTCTAGTAGTCACGATTCAATTCACTTCTAATTGGCCGCGAGTATCTAATTATTAATTTTTCGGGACCTCCGGTGCACCCGCCAGAGCGCACCTACCCTTGCTGTATTCCTACCCTGGGGGAGTTCAGCACGATGTCGTCGCACCGGAGATCTGCGCCAATCTTATGTGTCGAAGGGCCACCGCAGCACCGCTACCCTTGGGCAGTTGGTTGCTCGTATGAGCGCCCAGCGCTGGAGGATTCGCATAGCGGCCGAGTGCGCACGCTTGGAAAGCGTGTATAGGGAAACCTATCGAGGGTTCAAATCCCTCATCCTCCGCAGAGCTTAAATCTCGACGCCGATGTACTTAGTCTGCAAGAACTCGTGAACGCCATCGAATCCGCCTTCGCGACCAAGGCCTGATTGCTTCACACCGCCGAAAGGCGCTGCAGGATCTGAGAGCAAGCCACGATTAATTCCAACCATGCCCGCTTCAAGTCCTTCAGCAAATCGAATAGCGCGCTTGAGATCTTCTGAATACACGTAACTAATAAGTCCGTATTCAGTGTCATTTGCAAGCTTGAGCGCTTCTTCATCTGTATCAAAGAGAACAATCGGCGCAACTGGCCCAAAGACTTCATTAGCCAGAATTTCATCATCTTGAGAAACCTCTAGAACTGTTGCAGGATAAAAAGCACCTGAGCCATCTGGAGTAGTTCCACCGAGATGAACCTTGGCTCCGCGTGCTTTTGATGCATCTACTAGTTCTGCAATCTTGTTTCGTTCTTTCACAGAAACGCTTGCGCCTAACTGAGTTCCGGCTTCGCGGCCAACGCCCATCTTGAGTGCTGCCATAGCTTTTGAAAATTCTGCGATGAACTTATCGCCAACAGAGCGAGCAACATAGATGCGATTAGCTGCTGTGCAGGCTGCTCCACCGTTGCGCATCTTCGCCATCATCAAGCCCTTGACCGCTTCTTCAACGTTGGCATCATCGAGAACAACAAATGGTGCATTGCCACCGAGTTCCATAGAACAACGGATAACTTGATCAGCTGCTTCTTTGAGAAGAATCTTTCCAACTTGAGTAGAGCCTGTGAAAGATAAATTCTTTACACGTGGGTCATGTAAAACTTTGCTAATTGCTGGACCTGACTGTGGCGGCAGAATGACATTGAGAACGCCCTTAGGAAGACCGCAGCGTTCGAGGATGTCGACGATGGCGAGCGCTGTCAGTGGAGTTTCACCTGCTGGCTTCAAAATCATTGTGCAGCCAGCTGCAACTGCTGGACCAATCTTGCGCGTTGCCATTCCTGCCGGGAAATTCCAAGGAGTAATAAGGAGTGAAACACCGATTGGTTGATGTGTAACCAAGATGCGCTTGTCACCAGCGGGTGCCATGCGGAAGTCGCCAGAGATGCGAACTGTTTCTTCAGCAAACCAACGGAAGAATTCGGCGGCGTAATTTACTTCTGCACGCGCATCGGGAAGCGCCTTGCCGTTCTCTTTTGAGATGAGCTCTGCCAAATAATCAGCTTCCGCGATCATCATTTCAAAGGCTTTACGTAAGATTTCGCTACGGACTCGTGGCGCAGTCTTTGCCCAACTTGCTGCGGCGCGGTCGGCGGCGGCAACGGCTGCGAGGTTTTGTTCATCACTTGAAGTGGCGACTTTGGCAATTACCGAGCCATCGCTGGGGTCAATGACATCTACAGTGCCTGACCCATCTACCCATTGGCCATCGATATATAACTGAGTGCGCATAAGATAAGCATACTTACGAGTGGGGAGTGGTTGTGGCTAAGTCTTGGACCGATGATGCGCCTCAACCTGTTGCGTTACAAGATCACGCACACGTTAAGGATTCTTTCTCGTACCGAGTAAAGCGCTTCTTCCTGGGCGGCGCACTTAACCGCCATACCCTCGGCCACCAGCGTCTGAGCAAGCGATACGCCCTCGGAATTCTCTCATCCGACTGCATCTCATCATCTGCATATGGTTCAGAACAGATATTGATCGCACTCCTTCCAGCTTTTGGTTTGGCTGCATTTACCATCTTGATGCCGATGACAGGGATCGTTCTTCTCATTCTGATTATCATCACACTTTCTTATCGACATGTAATTCAGGTGTATACCAAAACGGGTGGCGCATACATTGTCTCGCGCGATAATTTTGGTCCAGTTGTCGCACAAATAGCTGCTGTTGCTTTGATGCTTGATTACATCGTGACACTTGCAATTCAATCTGCCGCTGGCGTTGCTGCAATCATTTCAACTTTCCCATCGCTTGAGCCATACAAGATGCCGATGATTTTTGCCGTCATCATTCTTCTGACTTATGGAAACTTGCGCGGAGTGAAAGAGGCAGGAAAGGCATTTGCCTTCCCTACCTACTTCTTCGTGGGTTGTATGTTCATTGTCTTCGGCATGGGTCTATGGCGCCTTGCAAATGACACCCTGCCACTTCTTGAGACAGATCTACCAGGAGCGATTCCACTCGGTGAAGAGCAAGGGCTACTTACCTTTGCTGCTGTCTTTATTCTCCTGAGAGCCTTTGCAAATGGTGGATCCTCGCTGACAGGACTTGAAGCCATTTCTGATGGAGTTGCTCTCTTTAAGACGCCAGAACATGTCAATGCAAAGCGCACATTGGTCATCATGAGCACCTTACTTGGAACGCTAGTACTTGGCGTCTCTTACTTTGCACACCACATTCACGCAATGCCATATGAAAATGGCGTGCCAACTGTTATCTCGCAGATTGCCAAAGCGACCGTAGGCGATAGCGGTTTCGGCACCTTTATGTTCATCATGGTTCAGCTAGCAACGATGCTTATCTTGTTTGCTGGCGCCAACACCACATATAGCGCCTTCCCACTACTTGTTAACTTTGTGGCAGCCGATGGATATCTGCCACGCCAGCTCACAAAGCGCGGCCACCGCTTAGCTTTCTCAAATGGAATCCTCTTGCTTGCAGGCGGCGGAATTCTTCTCGTTGTCATCACCGCTGGCTCGGTTGAGCACCTGGTTGCCTTCTATGCGCTCGGCGTCTTTACCGGATTCACCTTGGCTGGCTTTGGAATGACCAGATACTTCTTACGCACAAAGCCTGAAAAGTGGAAGTTGAAAGTCTTTGTAAACGGTCTTGCTGGAAGCGTTTCACTTCTCATAGTTCTTATCTTCTCTGTTGTGAAATTTACACAAGGCGCGTGGTTAGTTCTTGTGACTGCGCCGATTATGGTCTTTTCTCTACTGCGTCTGCGCCGCCAATACACCCGTGAACAGGGCGCCCTCTCTGTTAAATCACATCAAGAGCGAGCAACTTCAATGTCTCGCCACAACGTCACAATCTTTATTGACAGCGTTGATATTGCAACTGTGGGCGCGGTTCGTTATGCAAGAAGTTTGAAGCCACACAAAATCAAGGCTGTTCACTTTGTTATCGACGATCGTCGCGCTGAAGAGATTCAAAAGGCTTGGGCAGAATCTGAAGCCCTTGAAGATGTTCAGTTGGATCTCATTGATTGCCCAGATCGGCGAATCGCTAATTCAGCGCTCGACTATGCAATACGTAAAACTGAGAAGCCAGATGTAGAGCTAACAATTCTCCTGCCGCGACGTTCATATTCTCGTTTCTTAGGAAGATTGCTCCATGATCAAACTGCTGAAGCGATTGCAGCGCCGATTTCTCAGCTTGAACGAGTAGTTGCAACGATTGTTCCTTTTGATGTCAACAGAATTACTTCTGGAAAGAATCAGCTTGTTAGTCGCCCGGTAGCAAGTTCACCTGTTGCAAAGCCTGAAGTTGCTAAGCCAGTACAAGTCGCTCCTAAAGAGTTTGCACCGGTGACTCACCACGCTGACGATGTAACCCCAATCGGTTCTATCGAATGGCGTAAGCGCTCTAAGGTGCATGGGCGAGTGACCTCTATTTCAACTGCTCCACGTGGTTCTGCGCCGATGCTGCAGGTCGAAATCTGGGATGAGACCGGTGGAATCACTCTTAACTTCCTTGGTCGTCGCGAAATAGCTGGCCTAGAAGTTGGTCTGGAAATGCGCGCTGAAGGTATGGTCGGAGAAGAAGAGGGTCAATTGACTATCTTGAATCCATCGTACGAGCTACTTATCTGAGAAGAAATTTTTCAGTAGCGCAGCGCATTCTTTCTCGAGTATTCCAGCTGTTACCTCGACCTTAAATATTGAACGTGGGTCACGTAGAACATCCCAGACTGAACCAACGGCGCCAGCCTTTTCATCCCATGCCCCAAAGATGACGCGTGAAATTCGCGATTGAGCAATTGCACCAGCGCACATAGCGCAGGGCTCTAGAGTCACAATCAGTGTGCAACCGTCGAGCCGAGAATTTTGTAATCTGCTGGCAGCGTTGCGGATTGCCACAATCTCAGCGTGTGCAGTCGGATCGTTATTTGCTTCACGCTCATTGGAACCTTTGCCAATGACGATTCCATCTTTATTGATAACTAGCGCACCGACTGGGACATCGCCGCTTGATGTTGCAGATGAGGCAATTGCAATTGCATCTCGCATCAGTTCTTCTGGTGTGCGTTGAGAAATTTTATGACTCCAAAACTTCGGTGAGTTGATCCCCAAACCCTAACCGAACAGCAATTGCGTCGATGAATTCATCAGGATACAAATCAGCATCATCACAGAGCGTTGAAAGTTCCATGCCATTAAGTCCAAGGTCTGCAAAGATATCTAAATCACCAGCTGGTAGCGGTTCGTCATCTTCTTCTGGTCCATCAAGATCGGCGAGCTCTAGAAATTCTGCAGCGACTTCATAATCCATTGCGCAAGTAACATCGCTGATGAAATATTTAATGTGGGTTCCAAGAACGCGGATTGCAAGAACAAATTCATCATCAATTGCAACCAGTGCGACGGCGCCACCATTTGTCTGTTGCTTCTTAAGTCGGTCGATGATGTGAGTTAGGTCATCTGGCTCAGGAAGGCGCGCAACGGTCCAGCGGCCATCTTCATGCCACGCCTCAATCGCAAAGTCTTGGGTTACATCTGACACATCTCCCATATTGGCACTCATTGAGTGGGATTGAAAGCCCTGTAAGGTAGGTGACATGAAAGTTCACGTTGCTAATCACCCGCTGATCTCTCACAAATTGACTGTTCTGCGCGACGAAAGAACCGATTCTCCGACTTTCCGCCTTCTCGTCTCTGAGCTAGTAACACTTCTTGCTTATGAAGCCACTCGCGATGTGCGCACCAAGACAGTTTCAATTAAAACTCCCGTTACCGAAACAACTGGACTTGTCATGGCAGAACCGCGCCCAGTTGTTGTCCCAATCCTGCGCGCAGGTCTTGGAATGCTCGATGGAATGACGAAACTTCTTCCAACGGCGCAAGTTGGATTCCTTGGCATGGTTCGCGATGAAGAAACTTTGCAAGCAAGTACATATGCCAATCGACTCCCTGAAGATTTGTCGGGCCGTCAGGTATTTGTCCTAGATCCAATGTTGGCAACTGGTGGCACGCTAGTTGCAGCATTTGAATATCTGATTGAACGTGGTGCAAACGAAATCACCGCCATCTGCTTGTTGGCAGCACCTGAAGGAATCAAAGTATTAGAAGATGCATTTAAGAACTCTGGCGTTCCAATTACTCTTGTTACAGGTTCTTTAGATGAGAAGCTCAATGAAAAGGGCTACATCGTTCCAGGTCTAGGAGATGCTGGCGATCGACTTTACGGAGTCGTATAAATGGCATCTACATCCCCCGGATACGGAATCACGATTCGCGTTGAAGGATCCCCTGAACTTCAGCCTGTAGCTCTGATTACAACAACAATTACAAATGCTGGCGCAACAATTACCGCTCTCGACGTTGTTGAATCTCATCTAGAAAAAGTTGTTATCGACGTAACCTGCGACACCATTGATGCTGATCACGCTCAAAACATCCATAACGCGCTCTCTGCGCACGATGGGCTGACAGTTCGCAAGGTCAGTGATCGAACATTCTTGCTTCACCTTGGTGGAAAGATTGAAGTTACTTCTAAAGTTCCGCTAAAAACTCGTGATGATTTATCCCGCGCCTACACACCTGGTGTTGCTCGTATCTCACAAGCGATCGTCGATGATCCATCTGACGTTCGCCGCCTGACAATGAAGCGCAATACAGTCGCTGTAGTCACCGATGGTTCAGCAGTACTGGGGCTTGGAAATATCGGCCCTTCAGCTGCTCTTCCGGTGATGGAAGGTAAGGCTGCACTCTTCAAGAGATTTGCCAATGTTGATGCTTGGCCGGTCTGCCTTGATACCCAAGATGTAGATGAAATCGTTCGCACAGTGCAGTTGATTGCGCCTGTATACGGTGGAATCAATTTAGAAGATATCTCAGCACCGCGTTGCTTTGAAGTAGAGCGACGACTGCGCGAACTTTTGGATATTCCTGTCTTTCATGACGATCAACATGGAACTGCAATCGTGGTTTTGGCAGCTCTGCGTAATGCGCTGAAGCTAGTTAAAAAAGATATTGCGAAGGTGAAGATCATTATGAGCGGCGCGGGCGCTGCTGGAACTGCAATTGCTCGCCTGCTTGTCTTAAGTGGTGCAACCAACATCATCGCTTTCGATATAGATGGTGTGATTAGCAAAGATTCACCTTCTGAAGATTCCATGCGTGACTGGTTTATTGAGAACTCAAATAAGGAGAACTTCAAGGGCGATATCCATCAGGCGATGAATGGTGCAGATATCTTCATCGGCGTAAGCGCTCCTAAGGTGCTCAATGAGGCTGATGTGAAGTCAATGGCTGCTGGTTCTATTGTCTTTGCCTTAGCTAACCCAGACCCTGAGATTGACCCAGTAATTGCGCGTAAATATGCAGCAGTTGTTGCAACAGGGCGAAGCGATCATCCAAATCAGATTAATAACGTGCTGGCATTTCCTGGAATCTTCCGTGGTTTACTCGATGCGCAGGCGCATAAGATCACAGATAAATTACTTGTCGCTGCCGCAGAAGCGATTGCTGATTGTGTGAGCGAAGCTCAACTTAATACATCATTTATTGTCCCCAGCGTCTTTGATCCCAATGTGGTGATAAAGGTTGCTGCTGCGGTAAAGAAGTCGGTGTAATGGAGCTCTTCACCTCGATTGACTCGCAATTTGCAGATATCGGCCCACTTCTTCTCTACTTAATTGTTGGCACAATCATCTTCTTTGAATCCGCCGTGCTCTTTGGCTTATTTCTACCTGGTAGTTCGATTCTCTTTAGCGCAGGTTTAGTCGCAGCGACAGAAGATAACGTCGATATTTCAGCTCTTCTCACCCTAATTTTTATCGCTGCCTTCTTTGGTAATCAAGTGGGCTTTGTTCTGGGGCGCACATTTGGTCGCTCCTACCTCAATAAGAGAAAGTCGCCCAAACTTCAGAAAGTTATCCTTAAGTGCGAACGTTTTTATGAAAAATCAGGTTGGTGGTCAGTTGTTGCAGCTCGTTTTATTCCTTGGGTGAGAACTCTTGTGCCACCGATTGCAGGTGCATCCAAGATGCCTTACTACGAATTTCTCGCCGCTAATGTTGTAGGGGCGCTAGCTTGGGGCGTCGGAATTACCTTAGCCGGCTACTACACAGCTTCGATTCCAGGAGTTAAAACATTCACCTACGCAATTGCAGGCTTCTTTATTCTTGGCTCAATCGTCTCCGCGATTGTTGATTATTTACGCCGCCGACGATCACCCCAAGATAAGTCATAGCAATACCCGTAACAAGATAGGCGCTCACTTGTACGCCTTGAGTTGGCGAATAGATATCAATTAAGAGTGAGCCCACTAATTGACCACCAACGCTATAAAGCGTAAATGTCAGAACTCCTAGGTGCTGCACAATCGTTGATGTAAATGCAATATAGATAACACCAATTACTCCACCTGTATAGATCCACCATGGTCCAGCAGGAAGAGGGGCAATTTTAGTATTTCCTAGCGCAACTGCAATCGCTAAGAAAATGACAAGGAACGTTGTTCCCATGATGAAGTTGAGAAATGATGTAGTAAAGCTCTGATGTGAATGTTCATTAATCTGACCATTAAGTGCGCGCTGCACGCCAACGATTGCACCAGCTACACATCCCATAACAACAGCAAAGAGCGAGAGATTGCTGGCATCGATACGGTCAAAGACAGAGATGAATACTGCAAAGACTGTGAAGAAGGCAGCGCCAATGCGACGCGGAGTGATGTGCTTCTTTCCTCCACCGGTAAGTCCGATGCGATCGACAACAAGGGACGCGGCTGTTTGGCCGGCAATCGATGCAACTGAATAGATAGCAACACCGATAAGCGGGACGATATGAGTCTGTACCGCTATAAAACTGCCGCCTAGCGCTCCGGCAAAGAGAGTCCAGGTAGGGATTTCTTTCCGGGCAACTGCACCTCGTAAATTGCGCGCACCTTCTTTGATGGCAGGGCTAAAGGCAGCAATAACCGCGATGATGATGAGTCCTGAACCAAAGGAGACAAGGGCAGCTTGCACGCCATTGCCCAACAGGTGTGAAAGTTCGCCATTGGCGCGTGCT
Organism: Candidatus Nanopelagicaceae bacterium; assembly: GCA_965267875.1. Classification (GTDB taxonomy): domain Bacteria; phylum Actinomycetota; class Actinomycetes; order Nanopelagicales; family Nanopelagicaceae; genus Planktophila. The sequence goes on from OZ254157.1 coordinate 1,334,571, forward strand.
TGCACAGCAATCATCAGACCTGAGAGAGCGGCAAGAAAATCTAGGCGCTGCGCCTTTTTCAACATGTAACTATTCTATTAACTTTCCAGCGCCAAAGTTATCTCTAGCCACTCTTCTTCGCGCACGACTAGGTCACTCTCAACGGTAGCAATCTCTGCACTTAGCTCGAGTAACTTATCGGGGCTAAAGGCCGCAGCTTCCAGTTCAGCTTTCAACTGCGCCAAACGTTCTTTGCCTTTTGCTACTTGGCGCTCTACTCGCGTTAAATCTTTCTTCAACTGACGTAGTTGCGCAGCGCTCGAGACCGAACCTTCCTTTGATGCGGAATCCGTGGATGGCGCGCTACTTGCCGCTCTCTGTTCTAGGTATTGATCCACACCTCGCGGCAAATCACGTAAGACTTTATCGCCGAGCAAACCATAGAAGCGATCACAGACTCGTTCTAAGAAGTATCGATCGTGCGAGATAACAATCAGAGTTCCACCATAGCTATCAAGTAGATCTTCTAACTCGGTGAGGGTCTCAATATCAAAATCGTTTGTAGGCTCATCAAGCAGTAAAACGTTAGGTGAATCCATCAAGAGTCGGGTTAGCTGCAGACGGCGGCGTTCGCCTCCAGATAAATCACCTACTGGCGTCCACTGCGCATCGCGATCAAAGCCAAGTCGTTCACACAGTTGAGATGCAGAGAGCGTCTTACCTTTGCCAATTTCAACATGTGATGCCACTTTCTCTACTGCTTCAAGGAGGCGCCACTTCGGATCTAACTCATCTAAATGCTGAGTAAGAAATGCAATCTTTACAGTTATTCCAGTGACAAGCTTTCCAGAGGTTGGTTTGAGTTGGCCAGCTAAAGTGCGCATCAGAGTTGTCTTTCCAGCGCCATTGATGCCAACGATTCCAATGCGGTCGCCTGGGCCAACATTCCAGGTCAGATCGTGAATCAACTCTTTCTCACCCGCTTGAATCTGCGCGTGATGGAGTTCAAAGACGGTATTTCCAAGTCGATTAAGGGCAAACTTTAAAAGTTCAGTTGAATCGCGTGGAGCTGGCTCTGCCGAAATCAATTCATTAGCAGCATCAACGCGGAACTTTGGCTTTGTAGTACGTGCAGGTGCGCCGCGACGTAACCAAGCCAACTCTTTACGAATCAAGTTATTTCGTCTGGCATCCATCGCCCCTGCTTGTCTGGCGCGTTCGGCTTTCGCAAGTACAAATGCAGAATAACCACCGTCATACTCTTCAACTTTTCCGAGTACAACTTCCCAGGTGCGATCTGTGACTGCATCCAAAAACCAACGATCGTGCGTAACGACCAAGACCGCTAAATCTTTGCGAGCGTTAAGGTGCTCGGCCAACCAAGCCACACCTTCGACATCAAGGTGATTTGTTGGTTCATCGAGAAGGATGAGATCCAAATCATCAATAAGTAATTTCGCTAGACCGACTCGGCGTTTTTCTCCACCAGAGAGAGATGCGAATGTTCTTTCAAAGAGATGATCATCAAAGCCACCAAAGAGACCGGTGAAGATTTCGCGGATACGTGCATCACTGGCCCATTCATGTTTTTCGCGATTTCCAATGACGACATCCCCGACAGTTGCATCTTTGGAAGCAGTATCTACTTGAGAGAGAATTCCAATACGCGAACTATTGGATTTTGTCACTCGTCCTGCATCAGGGTCTTCAACTCCTGCAATGATCTTCATCAAAGTGCTCTTGCCAGAGCCGTTTCGGCCCACAATTCCGATGCGATCGCCCTCTGAAACACCTAGAGAAACTTGATCCAATAATGGGCGAATATCAAAGGCTTTAGAGACCTCTTCGATATTCACAACGTTGCGCGCCACGGTAGGAGAGCGTACCTTTGAACTATGAAGGTCACTGACCGCGAATACGCGCTAGAGCTAGATCAGAACGATCCTTTGGCGGGATATAGAAGTAAATTTGTAATCACCGACCCCAATCTCTGCTATCTCGATGGCAATTCATTGGGTCGTCTCCCCCATGCAACCGTCAAGGCTGTCAGTGATTTCCTTTCGCAGGAATGGGGCAATGAGGTTGTCACCGGCTGGTCTCACTGGATTGATGAGGCGCAAGTCGCCGGCGATCTATTGGGGCGTGCTGTCTTAGGCGCTGGTCCTGGACAAGTTCTAGTATGCGATACAACATCGGTAAATTTCTATCAGCTCTGTGTAGCTGCCATCAAAGCGCGCCCAGGGCGCAAGACAGTTATTACCGATGCTGCCAACTTTCCAACAGATAGATACATTCTTAAGGGAATTGCAGAGCAATTTGGACTGAAGTTAATCATCATCGATAACGAAGATCCTGCAATTGCAGAAAATGAATTGATTACGGCAGAGCTGCTTGAGAAGTACATGTCTGAAGATGTCGCGATGGTTACCTTTGAAGTTATCCAATACCGCTCTGGTGCAAGAACAGATATTCAATCAGTAACTGACTTAGCGCGTTCTTACGGTGCCCTAGTTGTATGGGATGCCAGCCATGCAGCCGGTGCAATTGAGATGAACTTTGATGCCTGTGGTGTGGATCTGGCAGTTGGTTGCACCTACAAGTACGGTAACTCAGGCCCCGGTTCACCTGCCTGGCTCTATGTAAATAAGAAGATTCAGAAAGAGCTACAGGTTCCAATTCTTGGTTGGTTCGGAAATGAAGATCAATTCGGCATGGGCCCTGACTTTGAGAAGGCAGAAGGCATCCGTGGTTTCCAGATTGCTAGCCCATCAATTATTGGAATTCGTGGAGTACAGGTTGCCTTCGCCATGATTGAAGAAGCAGGCATCGATGCCATTTCCAGTAAAGCTGCAATTGGTACTCAGATGATGATTGATCTCTATGACGAATGGTTAGCCCCACTGGGTTACACGCTTTTAACTTCACGAAATCCAAAAGAGCGCGGTGGGCATATCTCAATTGGCCATCCAGAAGCCGCGCGCATCTGTGTAGCGCTTCGTAAATTTGCCAACGTTATTCCTGATTACCGCACTCCTAATGCGATTCGCTTAGCGATTGCGCCTCTACCAACCTCATATGTTGAAGTCTGGGATGGCTTTCAACGAATTCGCGACCTTACACAGACCCGCCAATACGAAAAAGTAGAAGGATCGGATTCCAGAGTCACATGAGCGAAAACTTTGATTCAGCCCTCACCTACACCTCTTACCTTGCAGTTGATGAGCTACTCAAGCTGCAGAAGCCGCTTTCAGATGGCCCTGAACATGATGAGATGCTCTTCATCATCATTCACCAGACCTACGAGCTCTGGTTTAAGCAGTTAATTCACGAGTTCACACAAGCTCAGCGCGCACTTGAATCAGGCGATACTCACTATGCGCTCTCGATACTCGGACGTATTCGCACCATCATGAAGGTCTGCGTAGCGCAGGTAGATATCCTCGAAACAATGACGCCGCTGCAATTTAACGCCTTCCGCGGATATCTCGCATCATCGAGTGGCTTCCAATCAGCGCAATTTAGAAAGGTAGAAGCCATTCTTGGACGTCGCGATAGCCGTATGGCTGGCCACCTTCCGCCTGATGTGCAGAGCGAGATAGCTGCAATCACTTCACAGAATTCGATCTGGGATTCATTCCTGGAATATCTGGGCAAGCGAGGACATGTACTGCCTAGTGAAGTTATCAAACGAGATAAATCAATTGGATACGTTTCTAATCCACAAGTACAAGTTGTGCTCTTAACAGTTCATAAGACTGATCCAGAGAGCGCCATGGTGTCAGAGCGTTTAGTAGATATCGATGAAGGTATTCAAGAGTGGCGCTATCGCCATGTAAAGATGGTTGAACGCACTATTGGACACAAGATGGGAACTGGTGGTTCAAGTGGTGTTGATTATCTTGCCAGCACCTTGTTCAACCCTGTCTTTAAAGATCTCTGGGAGATCCGCTCAAGGTTCTAACCCTGCTTCTTGGTGTTGATAACTTTCTTCTGGCGAATATAGGCAGCTTCAGCAATCGCTTCACGTCGCTTGCGATAGTTATCAGATGCTCCAGTAATCATATGTTCAAAGCGATGTTCGCCCTTAATCAGTGGGTGCAGCTCATGTGCAGTTGTCTGCGATCCCCAAATTGGCGCATCCTGAATTACTTCTTGCGTCACGATATGGGGATTGATAAATCTGTAAACCAACGCCAAGCGGCGAAGGGCTAAATAAGCAACATGTCGCATGCCACGATTGACGTGATCTTGTACGCGAAGTTGGTAGTAACGAATTGTTGAGGGGCGAATCACTTCATCTTTCACAGCTAAATCAAAGAGAATACGTGCGATTTCAGCTCCCCCTGTAGGTTCAGGAAGTTCTGCACATTTACGTGAGAGTCGCTCAAGTGTTTTTGGGTCTTGTAACTTGCGAACCGTTGCGGTGATATCTGCTAAATCTGCTTGGTTGGCGCGGAGCGCAAAGCCCATGTCATGGCTCCACTGTGCGCGAGCTTCTTGGTCATCTGTACCGCGAATATTTGAAACGAAGACAGTCGGAATTGCCGCCGGCAAGAGTTCGTGAGCTCCGTTGTATCCGGTGGCGCAGACGCTGGCATCGAAGGCGTGGAGAACTTCAGCGAGCGGGAAGTGGCGCTTGATGCGGATATCGAGCCCAGCAGGAGCCAATGAGTTGCCGTTCTTATCAAGGGGTTGCTTGGTCAAGATGACTTGCAGATCCTTCCAACCAAGCAGACCTGAGAGCGCAGCGGTCATCTTCTCGTTGACATCGCTATCGCCTGTGCCGAGTTGAACCAGAACAGCAGGCTTATCGAGGTCGAGTCCCAGCACCTTGCGGGCTTCATTACGGCTTAGTGCGTGCTCTCTCTGAAAGAGTGAGACCGCTGAAGTAAGTCGCGCATCTTTACGTTCTGCAGTTGGGCCAAAGTCATAGGCGCGCGCAAAGTCGCCCGGTTCGATAATCAGATCCATCATCTTTGATTGCAGACCAAGAACAAATCGCTGTGGTTTTTTCTGCCATAAACCACGACGAACCCACACTAAAGAAAGTTTTGGGTGTGAAAACTTTGCCGCGATGACACCTGGATAAGGAACAACGCCATCAAAGGAGAGTACTTGCGCATTTGTTTCATCAACAAGAGCAAGCAATCTGTCGCGCAAATAAACATCCCAATTTTCACGAGTCATCCACATGCGATCACGGCCCGGAATATATTCACAACGAATACCTAAGTGATCAGGAATTTCTGCAATTCCACCGGCCATAGAAACAATAATTGGATTGGCATACTCTTTTAGCGCCGTCGCAATAGCTGTTGCGCGGACAAGGTGCCCCATTCCGACGCCATTACTGGTCGCAAGAATTATTGTTGGTTTTTCCATAAGGCTCAAAGGCTATCAACGTTTTATGCGTAAACCACGCGGAGAAAACCTATCTCTTGCAAACTTTTTTACTATCAGAGATACTTAGGGGGCGTTAATTCGCACACAACAAAGGAGAGTACTTCTCAAACCGTTTCTAAATCAGAAACATTTGCCGTACAGCTTTACAATGAACACAAAAACCGCGATCCAATCGCAACACGCAGCAACACATCGTTATGTACCAACATCATCTAAACCGATATCGCCTGAGAAAGTAGCTTCAGTACTTTCTGCCGAATGGGAACTCTTCACTAAGAACACCAAGGGCTCAGCCTCTGAGAGCGCTCGTGCCCACCAATCACTGCCTCTAGGCGTGACTTCAAGCTTCCAGCACTGGGATCCATACCCAATCTCGATTGTCTCAGCCCAAGGCGCCTACATGACAGATGTCGATGGTCGCCAACTTCTCGATCTCTCGATGGGCTTCGGTGCAATGCTCGCCGGCCACCTCAATCCTGTCGTCCTCGAAGAGGTTCAGGCGCAGATGCAACAAGGAATGCTCTTTGTAACTCCTTCTCCTACTTCCACCGATGCTGCAGAGCGAATCTGTAAGCGCTTCGGAATCGATCAAGTTCGCTTCACCAACTCAGGTACAGAGTCAACGATGTACGCAGTTCGCGTTGCTCGTTCTGCCACCGAGAAGTTGGGCATCCTCAAGGTCGAAGGTGGTTACCACGGTAGCTACGATCCTTTTGTTGTGTCTGCCAAGCCACCACTAAATAAAGCTGGCAGAGCTGATAAGCCAACTCCATCTGTCGAACCAAACTTGGTTCCAGGAGATGTCTATGTTGTTCCTTACAACAACATCCCCGCTCTTGAAAAAATGTTTAAGAAGAACGCGAAGAAGATTGCCTGCTTTATCGTTGAACCAGTCCTAGAAAATATAGCGATTGTTCTTCCTGATGCTGGCTACCTTGAGCGTGTGCGCGAACTTTGCGATCAATACAACGTTGTACTTATCTTTGACGAGGTAAAGACTGGTCTTACAGCTGGTGCACATGGGGCCGCAATGCGTCTTGGTGTGCAACCAGACCTCATTACCCTTGCTAAATCAATTGGTGGTGGACTTCCACTTGCTGCCTTTGGCGGTAAGAAGAAGTACATGGATCTCGTAACCAACGGCAAGATGGCCCACTTCGGTACCTTTAACGGTAATCCCCTTGCAATGGCTGGCGTTCGTGCAATCGATCGCATCTGTTCAGATGAAGCACTTGCAACTGCTGAAGATTTCAATTTGCAGGCGCTTATTCGCATCGGTGACATCATTGATGAGTACCAGCTACCTGCACACACAGTTGGATTCGGCGTAAAGGGCTGTGTTACATGGTCAACAAAGCCTGTTCGCAACTACCGCGATTACAAGGCGACTGATTTCGGTGTGGCAGAAGCTCATTGGCTCTTTGCAATTAACCGCGGAATTATTACGCCCCCTGGGCTAGATGAGCAGTGGTTGATCTCGTTGGCACATGGCCAAACTGAGATTGATATCTTGGTTGAAGACTTCCGCGATTTCGCGCAGGCGATCAGAAGCTAATTACAGCTGCCACGCTCTCACTCCACCGGCAACACCTGCGGAGTTAGGGACAATCACAACATCGTCACCCATCAACGTTAAATCGCGTTGTTGGATGCTGTGTGAATTTCCACCACCAATATAGAGGCGGTCCCACAAAAATACTGGGCGAAGTTCAGAGACCATCAAGCGCACGCGACGTGACCAGAAGGTATTTCCCATACGGCCTCGTTCGCGATCGCCAATCCATGTGTCATAGGTTGTATTACGACGTACTGTGGCATGAGACATTTCAAAGTGTGGAGAAAGCTTTCCACCATGGAAGACAGAGAAGCCAAGTCCGGTACCCAAGGTAATAACAATCTCTAAGCCAGATCCTGTAACAACGCCAGCGCCATGTACTTCAGCATCGTTAAGTACCTTTGCTGGAATACCTAAACGCTCTGCAATGGCAGCTTCAGCATCAAAACCCCACCACTGTTCTTTAAGTTCTGGGTTCATGCGAGTGTGAGGGCCGGCATCATTGATGTAATGAGGCGTTGCAACTACAACACCGTTACGGATCATTCCTGGAAGACCAACAGTTACTCGCTGTGCTTTAGGAAGTGACTTAGCAATCTTTTCAACGGTATCAAGAAAACGCTTGGTTGTTAATGGATACGGTGTTTCAACGCGAGTAGGGGCGGCATGCATAGTTCCGGATTCATCAAGAACACAGCTTTTAATAAAGAGACCACCGCAATCGATGGAAAGCGTCATTGAACTCATGAAAGGGCATCCATAACTGTAATTGTTTCGCCGAAGACCAAGTCAGAGGCAACTGATTGCCACTTCTTGCTGTTCTCATTGACCATATGAGCATCCCACGAAGGACGATCAGTCCAGATTTCCCAGACGTTAACGACGTTCTCTTTCTGGGTATCACGGTAAATCTCTAGGAGTTCGCATCCGGCTTCGGTGCGGATTACTGCTGCGTGCTGGCTGAGTTTCGACACGAATTCATCGAACTTACCTGGCTGCACATCAATAGCCACGAAGAGGAAGACTTTGCTCACTGGATAAAGATACCTGCTTATCCAAGCACTGGTAAATGCACGTCTGGAACTCTATGTTCGCGATGCGCGACAACTGATGCGCTGTGATATTTCTCAATCTCTGCCAAGAAATTAGGATCGAGATATGGACGGCCATCAACGATTGAGCCTTGAACTCCTTCGATGACCGCAGCAACATCTTCTCCGGACATTGTTTTATAGGTCTCTAGAGCATGCGCTAATGCGAGTACTTGGTTGCGGTTTTCGCGCAAGATTTCTTCAGCTTGAATAAGCAATTTGCCTAAGTTCTCTTCGATGCGATCGCTCAGAGCCATTCTCATCTGCTTCTCTGTATCGTCTTTTCCTTTAGGACCGCCAGGTGCGCCCATTTCAAAGCGACGATTGCTGACATGTGAAGAAATTGTTGAACCCATTCCCCAATGGCCTTCCATCAAGGATGCAATGGTGGTTGCGCTCTCGAGGTCACCTGAAACACCGGATGAGTTATCTCCTTCAAAGAACATTCTTTCGCCTGCAAGGGATGCAAGAGATACCAAAATATCGGATTGGTATTCGCTCTTCCAACGAGTGAATTGATCATCTGGCGGAATACTTGCCACCATACCTAAGTAATCAGAACCCTTTTCAATCGTTGCTAAATCAATAGACATATGTTGACGAGTTCGATGCGCCATCACTGCGTGGCACGCTTCGTGAACTGCAACAGCATGACGTTCGCGCTCAATGTATTCAACATCCTCAGAAGGTCCAAGCTCTTTCTGTTGCTTGGCCTTGATGATGTCAGACCATTCAATTGATGTACGACCGTTACGAATCGCCATAATCAGCGCTTCGTTAATGGTGTCCTTAATTGTTGCACCCGTTGCATACGGAGTAATCGTTGCAATCTTGTCTATCTCTTCGGCAGTAAGTGAGTGTGAGACCTTTGATAGATAGCCTTCATATGTACGGACACGTCCAGCCTTACTTGGATATCCAACGCGATACATACGATCAATACGTCCAGGACGAAGGAGCGCTTCATCGAGAGATTCAGGCATATTGGTAGCCATCACAACAAGGATTCGATACTTAGGTGGATTCTTTGGGCGCATCCCTAAGGTGCGTCGCACAATACGATTGAAGAAGCCGCGCGGCTTCTTAAGACCAGAAAGTTCAGTCAGTAACGCTTGCAGAGTTCCCGAACCACCGCCGCCACCTGCTGCCCCACCCATAACAAACTTTTCGCGGGTAATGGCCGAGACTGCAGAGTCAGATAGATAGGTGCCGCCGTGGCAATTACTTTCAAAAATCTGTGACTTATTCATGGTGGAGGTTCGCTGTGGCCCACCTTGAGTAATTATTCCGCGATTGCCGAGTGCATCTGCTTCGTCAAAGAAGACAACAACGCCACCGTAGCGCAGCGCTAACTTACGTAACTTACGGAAGAGGCTCTTTACCTTCAGGACGCCGATACCAATAAACATATTTGTAAACGCACCTGGATCAACAAAGACGAATGGTTTACCGGTTTCGCCAGCCATTGATTCAGCCATCAGCGTCTTACCTGTACCAGGAGGGCCCCACAAAAGAATTCCGCCCGGCACATATCCACCGTGCTTTTCGATCTCTTCTGGGGTCTCGAGGAAGAGCAAGTTTTCGCGGATGCGATTGAGAACGTGGTCCTGTCCCCAAACATCGCTAAAGCGGGTGCGAATGTCATCTGGGAAATATGTATCAACGCCGCCACGACTTAAGAAGTAGAAGAGCGCTGCAAATTGAATAACGATAAAGACAACAGCAAACATGAGCTGTGCCAAAAATGGGAGAGCCGAGAGGAATGCCTTAGGCGCTAAGAAGAGCGCCTTTACCGGAGGTTCGTCATAAATTGCACCGAGAATGACTGCAAGGAGGAAGACAATAAGCGCCCATTTAATGGCGCGAGAGAGACGAAAACGAGTCCAATCGCTTAAGCGATGAATTTGGCGGTCGACAAAGTCAAAGTAACGCTTCCAAATTCCGTGATACGGCGCTAAAACTTCCGCCAGAATAAAGTGAATCTGTCGGATGACTTCAATAACCGCTAGAACAATCAGCCAAGACTTTGAGCTAGCAGTATTTCTCAACCCATCTTCAACGCTGAGAATTGGATTCTCAGCAAGGCTCGACCAGGTAAGTACGAGAAAGGTGATTGCAAAGAGGAGCAAGAACTTGATGCGGTCATAGAAAGAGAGATGAATACGTGTCTTTCTATCGGTATCGCGCGGTCTGCTCGGGCGGTTCTCTAACTGGCTAACCTGGCTCATCGCGCTCCCTCTACTGTGAATGAAGAAACAATCTCTTCGATTTTCTTCTTATTCTTTGCATAACACTCGGTGGTGCATCGAACAACGAAGATATACATCGTTGTGCGGTCATTAGACATTAGCGATGTCTGGTTAATGGTCTGCTCTTTATCGTCGATCGAGAAGCTATAGACAGTCTGAACTCCCCGAGCGCCTTTCTGCACAACTTCCTGATCTACCAATATCTGAAAATCTGGAGCGCTGGGGTCATCGCCTGCAATGATTTGAGTGACGGGAACAATCACATCTCTTAAGGTGTTGTAGGAGACGGAATTAATCTCAGAGCTTTCCAAATCACGGACTCGCGCAAAAACTAGCGGTTGTGATGGAGCTGTTAAGTTAAATACTTCTGGAACCTTTAACTTCTTATTGGTTGTATATGCAATCTGCCATTTGACCAGAGCTTGGCGTGATTCAGCTTCAGGATCGGTCGATTCTTTCTCATACTTATTCAGCGAAGCCGTTGATAAAGCTTTCCAATAAGTGGGTACAGAGAAGAAGACGCCTTCACTCTTTGAAGCTGGATATAACTTAGAACTTTCGCCACATCCTGTGAGTCCAAGCACTAGAGCTATACCCAGAAGGGCAACCATGGGGCGTCTCATCTAGAAATTCTCCCTGATTTTAGGAAAGTCCGCCATATATAGGTCGCTTATGGATTGGGCTGATGAATCGACCAGAGCGTCCAGATGTGGGTGCGCACAGTTCTAGGTTGGCGCAAAATTTGAACTATTTGGAATGCCACATCATCTGGGCGAAGAAAAGTAGCCTGACGTGGCTCTCCTGCGATACGTCCTACATTGAGAGCGAACTCAGTCTCTGTGGCAGCTGGGCACACTAACGCGACTCGAACGCCCTTCTCTCGAAGCTCTCTATCTAAAGATCCAGCAAAACCAACTTGGGCATGTTTAGTTCCGGCATAGACAGCTTCGGTTGGACCTCCTCGAAAGCCCGCTGCAGATGCCACGATGATGATGTCGCCTGCTTCTTTTTCAAGCATTGCGGGAAGTGTGGCGCGAACAATGTGCACAGTTCCTTCATAGTTTGTTCGCATCATTCGAGTTATCTCGTCATCGCTGTAATCTAAAACAGATCCGTACATTCCTACGCCAGCATTTGGAACTACACAATCGATTGTTCCAAAAGTATCAATTGCCTTCTTTGCAACTGCTCTTGAAACATCAGGGATTGATGAGTCACCGGCAACGTAGGTGGAATTATCAGCTCCGAGTTCAGCGACCATCTCTTGAAGTCTGCTCTCGTTGCGCGCATTCAACACAACCTTGCAACCTAGTTCAACAAGTTGCCTTGCAGCTGCTGCGCCAATTCCAGAAGTTGCACCAGTAATTACTACTACGGAATCCTTGAGATCTCTTAGTTGATAAGTCATTGCAAGAGAGTAAATCCATGCATGTGCTTTGACAATACATTTCTATTGGTTGTGAGCCAAGTCTCTGGAAAAAGAAAAGCCCCCGGTGTGAAAGGCACCGAGAGCTTAACTTGTGCGCGCGAAGGGATTCGAACCCCTAACCTTCTGATCCGTAGTCAGATGCTCTATCCGTTGAGCTACGCACGCTTATTGAATTGTGTATTGCGAATGCGAATACTACAGGCTTTTCAAGAGGGTGAAAAACTCACTATTTCAAGCCTATTTTCTTCTTAGCCTCGCCAAGAAGTGTTGAGTGGACGGCCTTCTGCATAACCAGATGCAGATTGAATACCGACCACAGCGCGGTCTGCGAACTCTGCAAGGTTATGGGCTCCTGCATATGTGCATGATGAGCGAAGTCCAGAAATAATTTCATCAATCAAATCTTCAACGCCCGGACCGTTTGGATCTAGGAACATTCGAGAAGATGAAATGCCTTCTTCAAAGAGCGCTTTACGGGCGCGATCAAATGCATCTTCTTGTGAAGTGCGTGCACTGACTGCGCGCTTTGATGCCATTCCAAATGATTCTTTATAGGCACGGCCTGAACTGTCGCGCATCAGATCCCCTGGAGATTCATATGTGCCAGCAAACCAAGAACCAATCATTACTTGTGAAGCACCTGCGGCAAGCGCCAGCGCAACATCGCGAGGATGACGTACTCCGCCATCAGCCCAGACGTGTGCACCTAACTTCTTAGCTTGAGCTGCGCATTCAAGGACAGCAGAAAATTGTGGTCGGCCAACGCCTGTCTGCATACGTGTAGTACACATCGCACCAGGGCCAACGCCGACTTTAATAATGTCTGCACCTGCTGCAACTAAATCGCGAACTCCATCTGCTGTAACAACATTGCCAGCAACAATAGGAACATTCAGGCCTAACTTCTTAATTGCCTGCAAAGCTTCAATCATCTTCTTCTGGTGTCCGTGCGCAGTATCTACAACAAGGACATCAGCGCCGGCGGCAACTAGCTTGGCTGCCTTATCGGCTACATCGCCATTGATTCCAACTGCTGCTGCGATGCGGAGTTTGCCGCTGGTATCGGTTGCAGGTGTATACAGAGTGGCGCGCAGAGCTCCAACGCGCGTAATGATTCCAACGAGGTCTCCGTTAGCGGATACCACTGGAGCCACTGTGCGAAGGCGCTCGTTAAGGAAATCAAAGGCTTGGCGTGGATCAAGTGTGTCCGGCATCATCGTTAGCTCTTGGGTCATGACTTGGCTCAACTGTGTGAAGCGATCGACGCCGGCTAAATCATCTTCAGTAACGATTCCGACTGGCTTTGTGCCATCGACAATAACAATGGCGCCATGTGCACGCTTATGAATCAGAGATGCTGCATCTGCAACGGTCTCTTTTAAGGTCAGAGTGATGGGGGTTTCAAAGAATGTGTGGCGGGCTTTAACCGATGCGATGACTTCAGCAACTACTGGAATCGGAATATCTTGTGGAATCACGACCAACCCGCCGCGACGGGCAACTGTTTCGGCCATTCGGCGACCGGCGATTGCAGTCATATTTGCAACTACGAGAGGGATTGTTGTTCCGCTGCCATCGTTTGTTGAGAGATCAACATCCATGCGGCTAGTGAGCTCCGATTTGCTGGGAGCCATAAAGACATCGTCGTAGGTGAGGTCAAAGACCGGTTCATTTAGGAAACGCACGTACTAAAGCCTACCTCGCGAAGCGGCCCTACCTCATCGGGGTAAAGCAAAGGCGCCTAGTTGCCCAGGCGCCTCTGCTCTTGATTCCCCTCGAATCAACGATCTATGCCACCTTCTTGATGCGCCCATCTGGTGCTGGAACTTGGGTGACTTTCCCAGCAGCCAAATCAGCCTTCAGCGCATCAACAAAGAGATCAAGGAGTGCACCTTGAACCTTGGCACGATCAGGTGAGAAAACATTCACATAACCATCTCCGCCATAGATAACGAAGTCGAGAGTTGTGATTGTGTATTGAGTTCCATCCTTTGGAATTGCAGTTCCATCTAGCTTTGTTACTTCAACAATGCGGCTACCAACCGGCTTTGTTGAGTCAAAGCTAAATTTGAAACCAGAGATTTGTGGGAAACGACCATCGCCTGGATAGTTTCCACCGACTCCATTTTCAAGGGCTTTCCATAGGTTTTCACCAGTTACTACAGAGGTAGCAATCTGATTTCCGAATGGAAAGACGGTGAATGCATCTCCTAGCGTCACATCGAGTGCCCCTGTCCCAGAACGCACGAGTGAACTATCTACAGGAATGTATGTCTTTGCAGGGAAGGTATCGCGGATTCCCCCACCATTTTGAACCGCGAAATCTGTCTTGTATTTAGCGCGCATGAGATCTGCAATGTAATTACCCATTGGAGTTTCACCAGAACGCTCTACTGCAGGTGTTCCGCCTCGAGGAAATACTCCTGAGACAGTTCCGATCTTGACATCAAGCTTTGCAGTGAGTTGATCCTTATAGGTCTTCACCATTGCAGCTGCTGCAGCATCTTGTGTTGTTACTGTGCTGACAACACCTGTTGTGATTGCTGGGGCAGCTGACTTCAATACGTGCTGAATAGACTGTCCCACAACTTTTCCACGCTTGATGCAGATCTGAGTACGTGTGTACTCAACTCCTGCGTTTCTTGTCTGACCAAGTACGACAGGGTTTGTACGTATCGTTCCTGGAATGAGTGATGCAAAAGTCTGGTGGCTATGTCCACCGTAGATTGCGACAGCGCCTTTAATATCTGCAGCTAACTCATTGAGTTGACCCTTGGCAGTTCCATCTGCATTCTGCAACCAACCTTGGTGAAGAAGTGCAATAACAATCTCAGCTCCTGCAGCCTTAGCTTCAGTGATTGCCTTGTTTACGCCTTCGACTCCTGGGTTAATGGTGATGGTCTTCTTTGCACCTGTTGCACTCTTGTAATCAAGGTTGCCAGGAAATACCTGTTCGATGGTTTCTGGTGTATTTGAGCCTACAACGCCAATTTTGACGCCCCCACGATCAATGATCGTGAAGTTCTTCATCTGCTTTTCGCCAGACTTAAGCACCGCAAGTGACTCTGCATCGTAGTTTGAGACAACCCACTGGAAATTAGAAAGACCAATCATCTTATTAAGGTGATCAAGGTTGCGGTCATGCTCGTGATTTCCGGGAATTGAAACATCGAGCTTTGCAGAGTTAAGTGTTTCAATCGTTGGAATTTCTTCAAATTCTGTAGAGATTGGAGGGGCAGCGCCAAAGTTATCTCCAGAAGAGAGAGCTACCGTTGCAGCGTTAGCTTTACGGTCTGCATCCCAGTTGCTTGTCAAAAGAGCTGCACCAAATGAGTTTCCTACCTCAATCGCTCCGTGTAGATCGCTCAACTGCAGTACTTGCACAGCTTTGTTAATGCTTGAAGAAACTGTTGCTAGTTGTGCTGCTGTGTACGACTTCGTCGAAGCTTTTGGTTGTGAAAATCCATATTCATTCACTGCCTGAACAACTGGTGTTCCAGCTGGTTGGCCAATAACGACTGGAAGAGTGACTACATTGCTGTTCTTTACTGGTACAAAGATTGGGCAGGAACCCGCGCCAGCTGAGACAACATATCCAGTAACTCCAGGATCTACGTTTGCACCAGGAACCCAGCGCACCACAACTCCACCGGCTCCTAAGTAAGAAGTCACGCTTGTCGGCGCGTTAGGAAGTGAGTATGTATTGGCGGTCGCAACTGGCGACATGACAGAGATAAGTAGCGCGGATGCTAATCCGAGCGCCCCACCTAAAGATTTAATTTTCGAGGTTTTCAGAGTTTTCATGGCGGCACTTAATCAGTGAAGTGCAAAAGTGGAGTGACGCCAAGATGAATGTAGTGCGACCTAACGGTTAAGCCTTGTTATAGCCCCGCATGCTTGAAGAGCTCTTCGCGAGTTACCGCCTTGCGGCGAGGTTTGCCGACAGGCTCACCTGCAGCAATCTCAGCCTCATTAATAGCCTGCCAATGCATCTGAGTAACGACCTTATTGTGGGCGATGATCCCTGCGACATCGCCAGCGTTCTTAGGGGCTTTCAGATCTTCAACCAACAACTTCATGACATCTGCAGCATCAGATTTATTGGTGCCAATAACTCCAGATGGTCCGCGCTTTGCCCAGCCAACAACATAGATGTTCTCGTTAACGCGACCATCAGTGTTAACAACTTTTCCCTTTTCATATGGAATACCTTCAATAGGCGCTGCTTCATAACCAATGGCAGTAATGACTAGGCCGCACTTGATGGAAAATGTCTCATCGCTTCCGGTCTTTTTAAAGACCACTTCTTCAACGCGGTTGGCGCCCTTGATTTCTACGGGGGTCGCAAGGAATTGAAACTTCATGGTGCGGGCATGCTTTGTCGGTTCTTGCTCAGCAATCAACAACATCGCATCTAAGTTGCTCTTCACATCTTTTTCAGGTGCATCGCCAACGCGAGATAGTGCAGCTGCAATATCTGACTTCTCGATAATGACATTAGTGTGTTCAAGTTTTGGTAGCTCGCGCAATTCAGGCGAAGTAAAGGCGGCATGTTCTGGCCCACGGCGAGCGCTAATGACCACGTTACGAATTGCACTTTTCTTAAAGGCGTCAATCGCATGGTCTGCGGTATCTGTTGGATCTAGCTCACTTGGTTCAAGTGCCAACATACGAGCCACATCCATCGCCACATTTCCGGCGCCAATAACTACGGCGCTCTCGCAGCTTAAATCAATCTCTTCATCCTTAAAGTCTGGATGTGAGTTATACCAAGGAACAAATGCAGCAGCCGACATAGAGCCAGGCATATCTTCGCCAGGGATTCCAAGTCGCTTGCCTAAAGCTGAGCCAGTAGCAATAACAACGGCGTCATACATCTCTTTCAGCTGCTCAATTGTTAAATCTGAGCCGAGTTCAACGTTGGCAAATAGTCTGAAGTTGGGCTCATTGGCAACCTTCTCAAAAACCTTTGCCACAGTTTTAATCTTTGGATGATCTGGTGCAACACCACTTCTTACCAAGCCCCATGGAGTTGGTAAGCGCTCAATCATGTCGATAGAGAACTTCAAGTCCTCGGTTTGCAGATTATTGAGTGCGAGGGCGGCAAAGTAGCCGGCAGGACCAGCACCGACGATTGCTACTTTGTATTGAGGCACTGCCCAAGATTACCGCGCTTAATCGAAGGTAATCACAGCGTGAGCGCGCGACCTGCCTTCGTCGATGGTCCGCGCATTTACTTCATCGCTGCCACGAGACCAGCTTTCGGCAGCTTCGGGGCTCTTGCCATAAGCGATGTGTCTAGCGATAAGGCGTTCTAACCGTTTCTCATCATCGACATCGATAAACCAGATTTGATCAAGTAGATCTGCGATTGCTTCCCATCCGCCTGTGTCATGAAGTAAGTAATTGCCTTCAACGATAACTACTTTGGTCTCTTGCGTAACAACCCCTTGAGCTGCAATTGATTCTTCAATAGAGCGATCAAAGACTGGATAGTAAATATCAACTGATTTTTCTACACGGATACGTTGCAATAGAGATGCAAAGCCAGCAACATCGAAGGTATCTGGGGCTCCTTTACGATCTGCGCGGCCCAGTTCTTGTAGAACTGCGTTGCTCAGGTGATAGCCATCCATAGGAACGACCGTTACTTCAGAGCTCTTCAACTCTTCCAGTAGATATGCCGACAAGGTCGATTTTCCGGCGCCCGGTTTTCCTACTATTCCGACAAGAGCGCGATCAGTTGAGCGATTCAATAACTCTCTGATTCGCAGCAGGGCTCCTTCTTTGCCGCTGATTACACCTGTCATTGTGAAATATTAACGGCTATTCTTTTGCTATGTCACAGAGTTCAGCAGTCCCAGCAAAGTTACCGTCTAATCAATTCGATCACTTTTACCGTGGAGGCAATCGCATCGGCGCTCTGCGCCATGGCCCTGGTGGACCAATGCGTCCGGAAGAGTGGATTGGTTCAGTTACAACTCGCTTTGGCGAAGCAGAACAAGGGCTATCAAAGCTCAGCGACGGAACGCTTTTGAAGGATGCCATCAAGAACGACTCTGATGCGTGGTTGGGAGCAGACCATGTAAAGAACTTTGGTTTAAGCACCGAAATTCTTATCAAGCTACTCGATCCTGACCAACGCCTTCCAGTTCACTATCACCCAAATAAAGCTTTCGCTAAGCAACATTTAGGTTTAGATCACGGCAAGACTGAAGCGTGGATCATCCTCGAAGCACCTGCCGGAAGTGGCGTGGGGCTTGGCTTTAAAGAGACTCAAAATAAAGAAGATCTGTTGAAGTTAGTGCGCAGCCAAGATTCTGCAGCGCTTCTCGCATCTCTTCGTCGCTCTGAAGTATCTGTTGGAGATGCAATCTTGGTGCCGGCTGGTGTTGCACATGCCATCGATGCCGGAATCTTCCTACTTGAACTACAAGAGCCAACAGATTTATCTGCCCTCCTTGAATGGGAAGGCTTTGCAGTCGATGGAATCAAAGATGGCCACCTAGGCCTTGGCTTTGAAACTGTGACAGATGCTCTCAAGCTTGATCCGCTGACAGATAGCGAATTCGAATCGTTGATCGCACGTAACGCCTTAACCGGTGGTGCGCTTCGTTCGATTCTGCCGCTTAAGGCAGATGGTTACTTTAGAGCGCAATTAGCGCCACAGGCCGGCGACTTTGAAGCGGGCTTTGCTATAGCGCTTGTGCTCAACGGTTCTGGTTCTGTGACATTTGCAAACGCCCCTGCAATGGAGATTACCCAGGGTGATGCCCTTGTGATTCCACATGCAGCAGGTAGCTACTCAATTAGTGGCGCAAATGTGATTGTCTGCCGTCCACCATTGGCAGAGCTAGCGCGCGTTGCTATTTAGTTGAACCAGGTTGTCCATAAACATTTTGGTAGCGATCAAATAACTTATCGATATCAGCTGGGCTAATAATCTGCAGAGTTCCCATGGTTTTGGCAATCCAGGTTGTCTTAGCCACGTCTTCACACATTACCGCTGATTTAACTGCAGCCGTTGCGTTTTTACCGATGGTAAAGACGCCATGGTTCTTCATCAGCACTGCAGTAGATCGATGTCCTGTAAGGGTTTCAACAACTCCTTTACCAATTTCATCATTGCCAATGAGAGCAAATGGACCTAGCGGAATCTCTCCACCAAATTCATCTGCCATTGCAGTAAGTGCACATGGAATAGCGCTGTGAATAGCTGCCCAGGCGGCTGCGTAATTAGAGTGGGTATGAACCACTCCATTGACGTGGCTCATATGGCGATAGATATATGCGTGCGTTTGGGTATCACTTGAAGGTGCAAGCTCTCCTTCAAGAACATTTCCATCAAGGTCACAGATAATCATCTGTGAAGGCTTGAGTTCTTCATACATCACGCCGCTGGGTTTGATCATAAAGCTCTTGCCATCTTCCATGCGTTCAGAGACGTTGCCAGAGGTCCATGCAACTAAGCCATAACGTTGTAAATCAATGTTAAGTTTGCAGATCTTCTCTCGAAGTTGGCTATGGGTTGTCATTACGCTCCCCCTAAGAGTGCACGATCGCGGATAGCGCGCAGTGAATGCATTGCGCCGTTATGTCCAAAATCTTCATACAGTTCGTTGTAGTGGCGATAGAGCTGGTCATAGACCTTGGCGTTGGCCGCGTTTGGTTGGTACGACTCTTTCGCAACGCCTCCCATGGCAGCTCCTGCTGTCACAACATCTGGGTAAGCACCTGCGGCAACGGCTGCATGAATCGCAGAACCAAGTGCTGGGCCTTGGGCAGAGGCGATGATGGTGATGGGCATATTGAGAACATCGGCGTAGATCTGCATAACAAAACTATTCTTAATCAACCCACCTGCTGCAATAAATTCCTTAACTGGAACACCTGATTCATTAAAGGTCTGAACAATCTTGCGAGCACCGTAAGCAGTTGATTCCACGATCGCGCGATAGATCTCTTCTGGTTTTGTCGCAAGAGTCATTCCTACAATCAACCCAGATAGTTGGTGATCAACCAAGGTAGAACGATTGCCACTCTGCCAATCGAGTGCAACTAGACCGTGTGCACCTACAGGCTGCTTGCTTGCCAGTTGCGACAAGTAGGTGTGAATGTCAACGCCAGCGCTTTGTGCCGCAGCTGTATATGTAGCTGGCGCATAGTTATTGGCAAACCAACCGAAGATGTCGCCAACGCCTGATTGGCCTGCTTCATAGCCAAGTTTTCCGCTGATAATTCCGCCATCAACGACTCCACACATTCCAGGGACTTCAGCAAATTTTTCAGAGACCATCACGTGGCAAGTTGATGTACCCATGATGGCAACCATCTGTCCTGGATTTACAGCGTTGGCAGCAGCTGATGTGACATGTGCATCGACATTGCCAACAGCTACTGCAATGCCTTCAGGTAGACCGGTCCAGCTTGCAGCTTCTGCAGTTAGTGTTCCCGCAAGCGCACCTAACTGCCCAATCTCGTGTTCTAGCTTTTCAGAGATGAAGTTTTCAAACTTGGGATTAAGCGCAGCTAAATATTCGCGGCTGGGATAGGCGCCATCTTGCAACATACCTTTGTAACCTGCTGTGCAGATATTGCGCACATACTTGCCACAGAGCTGCCAGATAATCCAGTCAGCAGCTTCTACCCATTTATCCATGGCGCTATAAATTTCAGGCGCTTCTTCTAGAAGTTGTAGCGCTTTGGCAAACTCCCATTCAGATGAAATCTTTCCGCCATAACGTGCAATCCATGGCTCTTTACGTGAGTGAGCTAAATCTGTAATGCGATCTGCATGTGGTTGTGCCGCATGGTGCTTCCACAACTTCACAAAGGCATGTGGGTTCTTGGAAAATTCAGAAAGCTCTGAAAGTGGAGTTCCATCTTCTTTCACTGGCAAGACAGTGCAGGCGGTGAAATCGGTAGCGATGCCGATTACTTGTGCAGGATTGATGCCTGAAGATTTAAGAACTTCTGGGACAGTCTTCTTAAGTACATCGACATAATCAGATGGAACCTGCAAGGCCCAGTCAGGTGGAAGTTTGGCACCTGACGTTGGAAGAACTTCTTCAATAACTGCATGTGGATATTCAAAGACTGCAGTTGCGATTTCTGCGCCATCGGAGACTCGCACAAGTAACGCGCGTCCGGAAAGGGTTCCGTAATCAACGCCAATGACATATTTTTCATCAGAAGATGGCATACGCGAAAGCCTATCTTTAATCTGCGGAGACGAGGAGATTTGAACTCCTGAAGGCTTTAACACCTTACCTCGTTAGCAGTGAGGCGCACTCGACCGGGCTATGCGACGTCTCCAAGTGTGGGGCAAGTCTACCGCCCTAGCGACGGCGAATTCTCCGCACAATTCGCCAGATTATTAGGGCGAGCAAGAGAACGCCAACGCCCTCCCAGAATGAAATAGGCAATCGTGAGTGCGCATCGAGAGCTTCGCTGACAACTGAACCCTCAGCGGTAATGCGCAATTGCGAAACGACTCCAGCATGGTCGCTTCCGTAAGGTGGCGCTTGCCCGATGATCTTTGAAGTCAGAACATCTATTCCATTCTTTACAAAGATGTAATCGAGGCGATCGGTAAAGCCAAAGTCATTGCCCATCTCTTTCGCTGCCGCTCTCCGTGCAGAATCTGCGCCAGTGAGCAACGCGTTCATTCCCCAGGTGAAAGTTGCTGGGTCACTGGCATCAGGTCCAGCATCTGTGAAGTTGGCTTCGCGCATCACTTTATAGGCGCTGCAGAGCGAAGATTCCGTTGGGCATTTTTCACTGGCTTCCGGTTGCTCTCCTGGGTTGGCAAAACCTTCTGCACGAGGATCGCGTGGATCAGAGTTGAAATCACCAATGACAACAATGGGGGATTTGGTCTTTGTTAAATCAGCAACTAACTGTCGCGCTTGATCAGCAGCTTTTGGCACTTTATTGCCATCCCACAGAGATTCAAGGTGGGTGCTGACAAAGCGAACGTTACTTCCTTGCATCGTGATATCTGCCCAGGTGTAGCCACGATAGATTTCCATAATTGTTGGAACGACTTTATAGACAGCGTCATACTCTGAATTACCAACTTGATTGACATACTGCTTAAGCTCTTTCTTAATCAGAAGAGCATCACCAATTTGAAATCCGCATGCGGCAGAGTCTTGGCCGAAGAGTGGTTGGAAGGTCTTGGCATCGGTAACTTTGGTAAGAAATGGAATTGGCCCGATCGAATAACCAGGGTTGAAAGCCTGCTCTCCATCTTTTTCAGCAATGACATAGGTGCCACCAAGTGCTGCTAGTAGCTCTGTTGTGAAGTTATAGATCTCCGTTTTTGCACTCCAGGGCTTTGCTTTGCAGTACCAAATAGTGGCTTCTTGCAGCCCGATCACATCAGGTGATTCATCGATAATCTCTTTGGCAAGAATCGCTTTACGTTCTGCGAAGTTAGTTTCTTGCACCTGCTCCCACATAAATTGAGCAGCAGCGGGCAGATTTGGGATCAGCTCAAGGGCCACGCCAACATCGGCCCCCAAGTAAATGTTTCGGGACATGACGGTAAATGACTCTTCATCCGCATGGGCGGGGGTAAGAGGTGCGGCAAGCAGGATGGCTGAGAGCAGCAGCGATACTTTTTTCATAGCTGCGTATCGATTGGCTGGATAAATTCTAAATTGGCTCTCACGCTTTTAGTTTACTCACGCTACTATTCCGAAATGAGCGCTGCGCAGATAAAAGTCGAAATCTTTGATGAACGTCAATGCATCTTGGGCGAGGGGCCAGTTTCTACCGGTCCCACCCACTCAGAGGTGCAATGGGTTGATATCGAGGGAATGAAAGTTCTCTCACGCAATCTAGAGACAGGCCACGCAAGTGAATATTCAGTCTCAGAGCACATTGGCTTCGTTATTCCAACAGAATCTGGAAAAGATCTCTTGGGAACTGTCAGCGGACCTGTGCTGTATGACGGAAAAGATTTCACACCATTTGTTACTCGTAGCGAGCCAGATGCAATTCCGATGCGATGGAACGATGCCAAGGTCGATCCTGCAGGTGATCTGTGGCTTGGATCCATGTCGTATACCGAAGATGGTGGCCATGGCGCTCTCTATCGCTTGAAGGGCAAGAGCAAAGAGCTCAAGAAGTTTGTTCCAGGAACAAGTATTAGCAATGGTCTGGCATGGAGCGCAGACCGTAAGACTTTCTTCTATATCGATACTCTAAATTTTGGAGTAGATGCCTTCGACTATTCACCTGAAGGAATTACCAATCGTCGTTTAATCGCTCCATTTAGCCAAGACCTTGGCTATCCAGATGGCATGTGCATCGACACTGAAGA
The DNA here is from genome assembly GCA_965267875.1 of Candidatus Nanopelagicaceae bacterium. Lineage (GTDB taxonomy): Bacteria > Actinomycetota > Actinomycetes > Nanopelagicales > Nanopelagicaceae > Planktophila. Next base: position 1,357,606 of record OZ254157.1, read on the forward strand.
TGGTCTCTGGATCGCCTTTTATAACGGCGCTGCTATCCGTAGATTCGATACTCGCAATAACTTTGCGATGACTCATGAAATCAAAGTTCCGGCTACTCGCACCACATCATGTGCATTTGCTGGCAAGAACCTTGATCAATTAATCATCACCAGCGCTGAGCGAAATAACCCAACCAGTACCGCCAATGATGGACAGACCTTTATCTGCGAACCAGGCTTTACAGGGACAGCAACAACGCTATTTGCTGGCGCTTAATGTGATTCGCGTGGAGTCTTAGAACCGCTAGCTCCACGTAAGAAATCAAGATCTGCGCCTAAGTGAGACTGTTCAACATGGTCTACAAAGAGGCGTTCCCAGCCACGAAGTGGTTTTGCAAGAGCGTTCATCATCGCAGCCGATGGTTGGCGCGCAGCTAGCTCTTCATCAGAGATCTTCACATTGAGAGTACGCGCAGGAACGTTGAGTTCGATGACATCGCCATTCTGCAACTTAGAGAGCGGTCCGCCAACTGCACCTTCAGGAGATACGTGGAGAACAACTGTTCCAAATGCAGTTCCACTCATACGACCATCACAGATACGTACTAGGTCAACAATTCCTTTTTCAAGTAACTTCTTCGGAAGCGCCATATTGGAAACTTCTGGCATTCCTGGATATCCCCTAGGCCCGCAACCACGCAACACTAAGACGCTATCTTCATCAACATCTAAATTGGGATCATCGATACGCGCATGGAAATCTTCAATGCTCTCAAAGATTACTGCTTTACCTGTATGCACCAATAGTTCTTGGCTTGCAGCCGCTGGCTTTATGACTGCGCCATCCGGTGCAATGTTTCCGCGCAAGACTGCAATTCCTGCTTCTGGTTGAAGTGGAGCGTCGTACTTCTTAATGACTGTCTCATCGAAAATTTCAGCGTTCTTAATTGAATCTACATATGGCTTGCCGGTCACAGTTACTGCTGTTCGGTCTAGGTGTCTTTCAACCTCTTTCATCACCGCAGTAAGTCCACCAGCGCGGAAGAGATCTTCCATGAGGAATTCTCCGGCTGGCTGCAGATTAACTAGAAGCGGAATACGTGAACCAATACGGTCGAAATCATCGAGTTTAAGATCAACGCCGAGACGTCCTGCAATAGCGAGCAAGTGAACCACTGCGTTGGTTGAGCCACCGATTGCACCCAGTGCAACAATCGCATTGCTAAATGCAGCCATTGTCATAATGTCACTTGGCTTGAGATCTTCTTCAACCATCTTCACAATGCGAACACCTGATTCGTGCGCGCCTTGATACAAACGGCTATCGGGCGCAGGTACTCCAGCAAGTCCAGGCAAACTCATGCCGAGTAGCTCTGCCATGCTGCTCATTGTTGAGGCTGTTCCCATTGTGTTGCAATGGCCCTTGCTGCGAATCATTGATTTCTCTGAGTTGTAGAAGTCTTCTTGTGACATCTTGCCGGCGCGTACTTCTTCGCTAAATTTCCAGACGCCGGTGCCGCAACCAAGAAGTTTTCCTTTGAAGGTTCCGTTAAGCATCGGCCCGCCTGAGATAACAATTGCTGGAAGGTTTACTGATGCAGCTCCCATGAGAAGGGCTGGAATAGTTTTATCGCATCCACCAAGTAATACAACTCCATCAACAGGATTAGCACGAATCATCTCTTCGGTAGACATCGCAACCATATTGCGCCACAAGGCAGCAGTGGGGCGAACATTTGATTCACCGAGTGAAACCATTGGCAGGTTGTAAGGAACTCCGCCGGCTTCCCAGATTCCATTCTTTACGCTCTGGGCAACTTCATCGAGGTGCATATTGCACGGTGATAAATCAGATGCGGTGTTGAGGATCGCAATCTGTGGTCGCGTGCCGTCGAGAGCTGAGTCAGGATTTCCACGGCGCATCCAGGCGCGGTGAATGTAAGCATCTTTCGAATTACCGCCGTACCAATCACCACTGCGCATTTTCATATCCTATCCCTTAAGAAGTTAAGAGGTAAGCCCGCTGCAAGCAGGTTTTGGGCCGCCATTTGGATTTCCATAACGGTGGTAAGTAATCGCCACAGATTGTTCGATCAACCAACGAGCGGCTTCAATATCGCCACGCTGTGCCACAGGTCTATGGTCGACAGAGATTCCTTGCTGCAACATCTCAAGAACTGGTGGCTTACTTGAAGCCAACCAGCGCACGCGCGCAAACTTCTCATTCACATCTCGTAAATCAGTGGTGAAGATGGTCTTTGCGCCAGTCTTCTCACAGATGTAATGAATAAGTGACTTCTCAGCCTGCGTTGTTGATTCATCGACCACAACAACAATTGGCGCCAAATAGCGGCGATAGCGCTGGAAATTCTTTTCAACGAGAAGGCCTGATCTATCAATTGCTTGCGAGCCAATCTTGCCCCACCAAGTATTGACGCCATAAATCGCTGCTTCTAAGTTGGTAACTCGTGGCCAATTGCGCAGAGTGTTTACATAGTTCAGGCCGCCAGCTTTGGCATTTGGTCCAACTGCAGATTTCTTCCAGCCACCAAATGGTTGACGATTTACGATGGCGCCTGTAATTCCGCGGTTGACATAGAGATTGCCTGCTTCAACGCGATTGATCCACTCTTCGCACTCTTTCTCATCGAGAGATTGAATTCCAGCAGTCAAACCAAACTCAGTTTCATTCTGCCAATTAATCGCGGTATCAAAGTTTGGCGCTTCAATCACTGCAAGGACTGGACCAAACCATTCATTGCGGTGTGACCATGAGCCAGCCTTAACGCCAAGCTTTACACCAGGGCGCCACATCAAACCAGCGCTATCTAACTGCTTTGGTTCAACTAACCAGCTTTCACCCGCATCAAGTTGAGTAAGCGCGCGCTTAAGTGCACTTTCTGCAGCTCTAATAATTGGTCCAACCGTTGTTGAAAAGTTCCATCCAGCGCCAACGCTCAGAGATTCGACTGCATCTTTAAGTTGGCGCACAAATGCCGGGTCGTTATAGATATGTGTATCAACGATGGCAAGGGATGCAGCAGAACACTTCTGTCCGGCGTGGCCAAAGGCTGATTGCACCAAGTCTTTTACCGCTGCATCAATATCTGCACAGGATGTAATGAGAACTGCATTCTTTCCGCTGGTCTCTGCCATCAAGTTAATCTCAGGACGCCATGATGTAAATAGTGATGCAGTATCAAATGAGCCGGTAAGGATCAGCCCGTCAATATCTGGATGTGTGATGAGGTACTTACCGTTTTCATCATCGCGCATCGGCAAGAACTGCAGTACATCCTTCGGAACTCCGCCAGCCCATAGATGGCTAACGATTTCCCAGGCAGTAGCAACCGTTTCCGGCGCAGGCTTGAGGATGACGGTATTTCCAGCTGCCAACGCTGCACATACTCCGCCAATCGGAATTGCATATGGGAAGTTCCAAGGAGGAACAACCAAGATCGTTCCGAGTGGAGTTGATTCGCCAAAGTTCTGTGCAGTTGTTGCATAGAAGCGGGCAAAGTCGATTGCTTCGGCAACTTCTGGATCTGCCTCTGCAACTGTCTTTCCAGCATCGCGCGACATCACTGCAATCGTTTCAGTAGTTGCTTTCTGCATCACAGTGGCTGAAGCAAAGAGGATTTCAGTGCGTTCTTCGATGGTGAGCGAGCTCCACTTATCCTGCGCTTTCTTTGCCGTTGCAACTGCGCTATCTACATCTTTAGCTGAACCAACTGAGTAGTGATACCAAACTTTTCCATTATCAGAAGGGTCACTGCCTTCTTCTTGCTCTTTGGTGAATATCTCTTTTCCGTTAATGACAAGCGGAATCTCTTGATCTTTGATTCCACGAACCTTCTTAATCGCCTTTTCAACAGAGGCAATAAAGCGTGGCTCTGTTGGGTCAGCGTTAGCTTCATTTTGAAAGGTAAGTCCCGTTAATTGCCCGTGTTCAACATGGCGCAGAGTTTCGGTGGTGATTGTGTGGCGCTCGGCGATGGATTTTAAGAATCGCTGCTCTTGATCAGCGAACTTCGCTGGGTTCTTTGCAATATCAAAGGCAGCCTTCAAGTAGTTCTCATCAGATGTATTTTCATCAAGACGACGGACCAGGTAAGCAACTGCTGCTGCAAAATCATCTTTACGTGTGACTGGTGCATAAAGTAGAACTGGCTGGCCTGCACGTGTGACAGCAAGCGCTTCAGCATTTGCCATTCCTTCCAGCATTTCAATATCAATCTGTTCTAGAACACCACGTGATTTAGCGACTTCAATCGCCCATGTCATGTGGAAGAGATTGTGAGATGCAATTCCAATACGAACAGCCTTTGCATGCTCAGGGCGAAGAGCGGCATCAACTAAACGAACGTATGAGGCATCAACATCTGATTTGGTGCGATACGGAGCAGCGCTCCAGCCATGCAGCTCTGCTTCTGCCCGCTCCATTGCAAGGTTTGCACCCTTTACCAAACGCACCTTGATTGTTCCGCCAGACTTTTCGTAGCGAGCTTTTGCCCACTTAACGAGCTCACCGAAGAAGTGGTGTGATTCAGGAAGGTAGGCCTGTAGAACAATTCCTGCCTTCATGGCAGCAAATTCATCTTCATCAAGCACGCGCATAAAGGCAGCAACCGTCATTGGAAGATCTCGGTACTCCTCCATATCCAGGTTTACAAAGACGCCATGCTCTTGCGCCTGGCGGTAAAGAATCCGCATCTTTTCAGAGACGCGATCAATGGATCCATCAACATCAATGATGATGAGCTGGGCAACAATGGATGAGAGTTTGACTGAAATGTAGTTAACTTCTGGGCGACGCATCATTTCTAAGATTGATTGGAAGCGCTGCTCTGCCTCGTGATCACCAAGAACTGCTTCACCTAATACGTTGATATTAAGAGAGATTCCTTTGGTAGCGCGCTTTGCTAAATGTTTTGCGAGCTTCTCGCTTTCAGAGGCGAGGATTAAATCTTTAGATAGCGCACGAACTCTCTGGTGCACAACGCCAACAATCGGTCCTGGCACAAATCGTGATAACACGCCAATAAAGTGAAGTCCAAAGGCATTGACTGCACCGAAACCAACCAGGCTGGCTTTCTTGGCTGCGCGGCGAAAGATTCGCGATGAAGATTGCACAGAGCTAATGCGCATTACTTCATCGGTAAGTGTGATTGTTGCTTCAATTGCCTTTGGGTCTTTGAATAATCGAGCAACTCGCTTACGGCTCGCCTTTTCGCGACGATCACGTAACTTCTCAGATTGAGCCATCAACTCTTTAGTCTGCGTAATGGCGGTAGCTGCAAGCGTGTCTAGCGCAGCATCAGTCTCAAAGATTGAGGGCATTTCGCAAGGCTACCAATGGATATTAGCCTCCGCAGACCCTATAAATGTGAGATTGATAAGCGTAGGATTGAAATATGAATAACGAGAACGCAGATGTGACGACCGAAAAGCCAAAGCGCATCCACGATGAAGCGCCTTCCGACCTATTTGCCAATTTCATGAAGTCGGGTTGGACGCCTTCAAACCTTGGGGATTTGCCGCCACTTGAAGTTGTTACATATGCATTCACTCGTCGCCAAGTCTTGTCCGAAGCGTTTAAGGGGATCAGACTTGTTTTGCCTGCTGGTGGCTACAAAGTTCGCGCCAACGATACTGATTACAACTACCGCCCACATAGCGCTTACGTGTACTACAGCGGAGTACAAGGCGCCGATGCAACGGCCGAAGCAGTCTTAGTTCTTGAACCATCTGGAGATTCGCACATTACCTATCTCTATATGAATCCTCGTTCAACGCGCGATACCGATGCTTTCTATCGCGATGCCAAGTACGGCGAACTCTGGGTTGGCCGTCGCTTCACACTTGATGAAGCTAAAGCGCGCTACCAAATTGAGACTCGTCACCTTTCAGAACTTGCAGGACTTCTTTCTGATAATAAAGAAACACTGACGCTTCGTTCAGTTGATCAATTAGTTGATAAGAGTGTAAAGACTCATGCACGTGAAGAAGAGTTCGCTACCTTTGTTTCAGAACAGAGACTCTGTAAAGATGGCTATGAAATCGCCGAGCTACAGGCAGCTGTTGATGCATCAGCGCTTGGTTTTAACGATGTAGTTGCTGCGATTCCTGCGGCGGTAGAGACTCCACGCGGTGAACGCGTATTGGATGCTGCCTTCTATGGTCGCGCCCGAATTCTTGGTAACGATCTTGGTTACAACACCATTGTGGGCGCTGGCTCTCATGCCTGCGTGCTGCACTGGATTCGTAATGATGGCGATGTCCATCGCGGCGAACTTGTCCTCGTTGATGCTGGCGTTGAAATGCAATCTTTCTACACAGCAGATATCACTCGTACTCTGCCGGTAGATGGAAAGTTCTCACCTGCGCAGCGCGCGCTCTATATGTTGGTCTATGAATCACAACTAGCTGGCTTTGCAGCGATTAAGCCGGGCGTGCTCTTCTCAGAGATCAACAAAGCTTGCCAAGAGGTATTAGCTAAGGGCTTAGCCGATATGGGAGTTCTTACTGTTTCGGCTGAAGAATCACTGAAGCCTGAAGTTGGTCTGCATCGCCGTTGGACACTTCATGGAGTCAGCCACCACTTAGGTCTTGATGTTCATGACTGTGCGCAAGCGCGTAAAGAGATGTATCTCGATTCACCTCTTCGTGAAGGCATGGTTCTGACTGTTGAACCTGGTCTCTATATCCAACCTGATGATGAACTCTTTGCTCCTGAATACCGTGGCATTGGAATTCGTATTGAAGATGACGTTGTCGTCACTGCTGATGGTTGCCGTAATTTAAGTGAAGATATTCCACGCCATCCGGATGATATTGAAAAGTGGATGAAACGAATCTTAGGACGCTAGTAGATAGCCGCCGTAGGCTGCCAACAGACCAACAGCAAGAGATGCAACCACATTGATAGCAACTACTTTGTAATGTTTTAGCTCGTAACCTAAGAAGATATCAATGATGAATGTTGACCATGTTGTAAATGCACCCGCAAAGCCAATTGCAACGAAATCATGCCATTTCTCGGTAGAGCTATAACTCAAACCTATTAGAAACGAGCCTGCCACATTTACAACGAAGGTTCCGAAAGGCTTATCAGTAAATTTCCTGAAGTATTGATCGATGATAAATCTTGCCGGCGCACCGATGGCGGCCCCAATTATGATGAGGAAAGTATTCATCCACGCACCTTGATGAACCTTCGTGCAAACTTCAGCGCAAGAACAACTGCAATTAATGATAAGAATAAGTTGAGGAAGAGGAATAGAAGTCCTGCCTCCCCTGGCGCTACCGCTTCATAAGTAACAGCTGAGAAGGTTGAAAGTCCTCCGCAATATCCAGGAAGGAGTAGGTAGCGCAGTTCAGTAATTCCGCGGCGCTCCATAAAGACCATCAAGACCATCGCCAGAGCCACAGCGATGAGATTCGCCGCCAGGGTGCCGAAACCAGTCGATGGAATTACAAGGGCAAGTGCATATCTAGTCAGAGTGCCTAGTACGCCACCGACGGCAACTAGCGCTACCGCTTTCAGAGTTAAACCAACTTCTTGCTGGATTTAAAGATTGTTGTAATCACGCTAATGATCAGAGATGCAAAGAGAGCGGACCAGAATCCATTGACTTCAAGCTTTTCACTCCAGCGCGCAGTCAGCGACAACATCGCAGCATTTACTACAAGGAGAAAGAGTCCAAAGGTGACGATTGAAACTGGGAAGGTGAGCACTTTGATGATTGACCCGAAGAAGCTGTTAATCAGACCAAAGAGAAGCGCCACCCACAAATAAGTCGTTACGCCACCAGCAACAGTGATTCCAGGAACCACCAGTGTTGCAATCCACATTGAGAAGGCGAGGACCGCCCAGCGGATAAGCAAACTCATTAGTTGCGCTTTTCTCGCTTCAAGATTCCAGCAAACATGCGCGCTGGATCGTACTTGATATCAACAACGCGCTCCTTCATAGGAATGATTGCGTTATCGGTGATCTTGATGTGCTCTGGGCACACTTCGGTACAGCACTTTGTAATGTTACACATTCCAAGACCGTGCTCTTCTTGTGCTTTGCGCTTACGGTTCTTCAAGGTATCAAGTGGGTGCATATCAAGTTCTGCAATGCGGATAAAGAATCGTGGGCCAGCAAATGACTTCTTATTCTCTTCGTGATCGCGGATAACGTGACAGACATCCTGACATAGGAAGCACTCAATGCACTTACGGAACTCTTGGCTGCGCTCAACATCGATCTGCTCCATACGAGCTTCACCTGGTGCAAGCTCTTTTGGATGCTCGTAGGCAGGGATTTCCATAGCTTTCTTGTAATTGAAAGATACGTCGGCGACGAGATCTTTAATTACTGGGAATGCGCGAAGCGGCGTCACAGTAATGGTCTCGTTCTCATCAAATGAAGCGACCTGAGTCATGCAAGCAAGACGTGGCTTTCCGTTGATTTCCATGGAACAAGAACCGCACTTACCGGCCTTGCAGTTCCAACGGACAGCGAGATCGCCCATCTGTGTTGCTTGAACGCGGTGAATGACGTCGAGGACTACTTCGCCTTCGTTGACATCAACCTGAACATCTTTAAGGCCACCATCAGTTGCGTCTCCTCGCCAGATGCGAAGATTAAGTTTGCGTGCCATTAGTTGGAACCGCCTTTCGCAATTTCTGCCGGTGTCATGTACTTCTCGAGTTCGTGTACATCAAAAAGATCGAAGAGCTCTTTAGGAATGACTGGCAAAGTCTGTGACTTGATATTGACCTTCTCGCCATCGAAAGATGCAATCTGATTGATCTGGCGCCAATCTGGATTCATTCCTGGGAAATCATCACGCGTATGGCCACCACGTGACTCTTCACGAAGGAGCGCAGACTTTGCAGTCGATTCAGCGACCAGCAACATATTGTCGAGATCAAATGCCAAGTGGAACCCTGGGTTGAACTTACGTCCACCAGCGACCGCAACGTTCTTACTGCGAGTGCGAATGTCGGCAATCTTTGCGATTGCTTCCTCGATCTCAGTACGTGTGCGGATGATTCCGACCAAGTTATGTGTAACTTCTTGCAGTTCTGCGTGGAGTGAATATGAATTCTCCCCACCTTGACGGCTAAATGGAGCCTCAATGCGAGCAGCTGCGGCCTTGATATGTGCATCAGAGACAGGGTTTGCACCGGCACTCTTCACATATTCAGCAGCCCCTGCACCTGCGCGACGACCGAATACCAAAAGGTCTGTCAGTGAGTTTCCACCGAGACGGTTGGAACCGTGCATGCCACCTGCTACCTCACCAGCCGCGAATAGTCCTGGAACTCCAACTGCTGCAGCTGTATCTGCTTCAACTTCAACGCCGCCCATGACGTAGTGACATGTTGGGCCAACTTCCATAGCTTCCTTGGTGATATCTACGCCAGCTAGTTCATAGAACTGATGCCACATAGATGGAAGGCGCTTCTTGATAACTTCAGCTGGAATTCGCTTTGAAACATCGAGGAATACTCCGCCGTGTTCAGTACCGCGACCTGCTTTGACCTCAGAGTTAATTGCGCGAGCAACCTCATCACGTGGAAGAAGCTCTGGTGGACGGCGGTTGTTGTCCTGATCTTCATACCAACGATCTGCTTCTGCTTCGTTATCTGCGTACTTATCCTTAAATACATCTGGGATGTACTTAAACATAAAGCGTTCGCCCTCTGAGTTGGTAAGGATTCCACCTTCACCACGAACAGATTCAGTAACAAGAATTCCGCGCACTGATGGTGGCCAGACCATTCCTGTTGGGTGGAATTGCAAGAACTCCATATCAACCAAGTTTGCGCCTGCCTTAAGAGCGAGCGCATGTCCATCTCCGGTGCCTTCCCAAGAGTTAGATGTAATCTTGAACGTCTTGCCGACTCCGCCAGTTGCAATGATTACTGCAGGTGCTTCAAAGAGAACTTCTTCGCCAGATTCACGCCAGTACCCGTAGGCACCTGCAATCTTGCCGTTCTCTTTCAAAATTTCTGTAATGGTGCACTCAGCAAAGACTTTGATTTTTGCTTCCATGTCACCGAATTCGCGCCCATCTGCCTGTTGCAGCGCAACAATCTTCTGCTGCATGGTACGAATGATTTCAAGACCTGTGCGGTCACCAACGTGAGCAAGGCGTGGATACTCGTGTCCGCCGAAGTTACGTTGTGAAATCTTTCCTTCTTTAGTGCGATCAAAGAGCGCGCCCCAAGTTTCAAGTTCCCAGATGCGATCTGGCGCTTCTTTCGCGTGAAGTTCTGCCATGCGATAGTGGTTAAGGAACTTGCCTCCGCGCATTGTGTCGCGGAAGTGAACCATCCAGCTGTCATTGTCATTGACGTTACCCATTGATGCAGCAGCGCCACCTTCTGCCATAACAGTGTGGGCCTTGCCGAAGAGTGACTTACAGATGATGGCAACGCTTAACCCAGCCTCGCGCGCTTCAACAGCCGCGCGTAGTCCAGCACCACCTGCGCCAATTACTAAGACGTCGTATTTATGTCTTTCGAGAGTCATTGTTGTCGGCATCCTTTAGAAGAAGTAGAAGTTGGTCCAGGCGCCAGATGCAACTTGGCGAACGTAGATATCGGCAAATGCCACAGCTAAGAGTGAGTACCAAGCGAACTTCTGGTGTGAATGATTGAGAACTGATACCCAAGACCAGATCTTGTATCGCACAGGGTGCTTAGAGAAATGCTTGAGACGGCCTCCGATTGTGTGGCGGCATGAGTGACACGACAATGAGTAGAACCAGAGAAGCGTTGAGCTGACGACAAGCACCAAAGAGCCAACGCTCATGTGGCCCCATTCTCCTTCAGGATTTTTGAAAGAGATGATTGCGTCATAGGTAAGGATTACGTTGAAGATTAAACCGAAGTAGAAGAACCAACGGTGTGCATTCTGCAGAATAAGTGGTGCCCGTGTTTCGCCTGTGTAGGTCTTATGCGGTTCAGCAACTGCGCATGCAGGTGGTGACATCCAGAATGAACGGTAGTAGGCCTTGCGGTAGTAGTAGCAAGTCATACGGAAGCCAAGTGGGAAGATCAAAATAATTAGAGCTGGTGAAAGTGCAAAGTTGAAAATCTCTGCACTTACTGGAGTCCAACCCAAGATCGTTGCTTCGGGAACACATGCTTCAGATAGACAAGGTGAATAGAAAGGAGAGATCAAATGTTGCGCGTAGTAGTTCGCACCTTCAAAAGCTCTGAAGGTCGCATAGATAATGAATGAGAAGAGAACTCCGAAAGTAATTGCAGGTTCTAGCCACCATTTATCTGTGCGAAGTGTGCGCTCTTTAATCTTCGCACGCGTTGGAGAAAAGACTCCGGACATATGTACTCCCCTAGAAATCCCCGAGCGGGACTTTGCTAATGAGAGAAGTGTGCGCTTACGCGCCTGAAGTCGCTAGGCAGTAACCCGCATAAGGCTTATGAGGTCAGCCACAGATTTGGGGAAAGAGAAAACCCACCTCGCTAAACGTGAGGTGGGTTTTGCTTCTTAGCGCGGAGGACGTGGGATTTGAACCCACGAAGGTTTCCCTTGCCGGTTTTCAAGACCGGTGCACTCGGCCGCTATGCGAGTCCTCCGTGGGAGAGGTTACCCGAAAAGGGCTCATGGCAAAAATTCAAGAAAAACTACTGCTTACTAAGCAGGAAGTTCGAGCAACTGCTCAATAACTATTGCAACGCCATCTTCTTCGCATGGGCCAGCTACGCCCTTTGCATACTTTGGTCCATCTGGATGTCCATCAGCCATTGCAAATGATCGCCCACACCATTCAAGCATTGAGAAGTCATTTGGGTTATCGCCAAAAGAAACACAATCATCGGCATCTAATCCGTGGCGCGCTGCCATCTTAGAAAGCGTTGCACCTTTTGAAACTCCGATCGCAGAAATTTCAAGGAGCGAATCTGCTGGGTTTGAGTGTGTCACGGTAACAAGGCCTTCAAGTTCTTTCTTAGCGATTGCCAACATCTCATCGGAAGAGAACTCTTGCTGCGAACAACGCGCTAGCAATTTAAGTGCAGGAGATGTCACCACTTCTTCGATGAGATCTACACCGATGTTATCGAGACCAACATCCCAACGAGGGATATAAATCTTTTCGCGGTGGAAGTAATTATGTGATTCAACTGCAAATGAAATAGGCGGAATTGCTTCACGCAATCTGCGGACCGCTTCTAGCTGTGCATCTACTGGCAAGAGCCATTCTTCAAGAACTTTATCGTTGTGAAGGTCATACAACATCGCACCGTTGCCACAAATAGCGTTACCGATACCGAACGCCTCTTTGATTTCAGGCATCCAGCGAGGTGGGCGGCCAGTAACAAAATAGATTTCAACGCCTAAAGAGTGCGCCTTACGGAATGCATCAATGGTGCGCTGTGTAACCGATCCATAATGAGCAACGATGGTGCCATCGAGATCTGATGCGATGAGTTTTGGGCGACGCGCTAATTTTTCGCTCACACCAACTCAAATTTCTTCATTCCAAGGAATGGTTGAAGGGCTGCTGGAACATTTACTGTTCCATCTGCGTTCTGGTGGTTCTCGAGAATTGCAACAATCATGCGAGGAATAGCGACGAGAGTTCCATTAAGGGTTGCAATCGCTTTAGTGCCATCTGCATCTTTATATCTAATGTTGAGGCGGCGAGCTTGGAACTCGGTGCAGTTAGAGGTACTGGTTACTTCGCGATAGGCGCCCTGAGTTGGAATCCACGCTTCGATATCAAACTTTCGAACAGCAGATGAACCCAGATCTCCTGAAGCCACATCAATGACTCGGAATGGGATTTCCATGGCGCTAAGGAACTCTTTCTCCCATTGCAGCAAGCGCTGGTGTTCTTCTTTAGCTTCTTCTGGTTTGCAGAATGAGAACATTTCGACTTTATCAAATTGATGAACGCGAATGATGCCGCGAGTATCTTTTCCGTAGGTGCCAGCTTCGCGGCGGAAGCAAGTTGAATATCCGGCATAGCGAAGTGGAAGCTTTTCAGCAGGAAGAATCTCATCCATGTGCATCGCTGCCAGTGGAACTTCAGATGTGCCAACTAGGTAGACATCATCTTTTTCAATGCGATAGACATTCTCGGCAGCTTGCCCTAGAAAACCAGTTCCTTCCATTGCAGCTGGGTTAACCAACACAGGAGGAATCACTGGTGAGAATCCATTCTTAAGTGCACTTTGAATCGCATAATTAACAAGTGCAAATTCAAGAAGCGCACCGACTCCAGTTAAGTAGTAAGAGCGTGATCCGGCTACCTTTGCGCCGCGTTCAGTATCGATGGCGCCCAGCAGTTTGCCGAGTTCAACGTGATCACGTGGTTCGAAACCATCTTTAGCAAAGTCACGTGGCGTGCCAACATGTTCGAGGGTAACGAAATCTTCTTCCCCGCCGATAGGAGCTTCGGTATCTAAAAGGTTTGAAAGCTGAAGTAACAACTTCTTAGCTTCCTCTTCCAGTTCAGCGCGCTTTGTATCTGCCGCCTTTACCTTGTCAGCAAGCTCTTTAGCGTTAGCCAATAACGCTGTCTTTTCATCGCCTTTTGCGGCTCCCACTGATTTAGAGAGAACATTCTGTTCTTGGCGCAAGGTTTCAAATTCAGAGAGAGCGGCGCGCTTGCGTTCATCGGCAGCAATAATTTGATCAACTATTTCAACGTTCTCGCCGCGTCCCTTTTGAGAAGCGCGGACTACATCAGGATTATCGCGAAGAAACTTGATATCAATCATGAGCGCACCTCTCTGGGATAGGAACCTAGGAATCTAATGTCGTCGCAGATTTCGCGGAGCTCTTCAACTGACTTTCCAACTGGACTGTCGTTGATATGGCCCTCAACATCAATAATGAAATGGTAGTGACCAAGTTCGCGTCCTGTTGGACGTGACTGAATAAATGTCAGGTTGACGTCATTTTTGGCAAAAACCTGCAAGATTTCAAGGAGCGCACCGGCGTGGTCGATATCGATAAAGACCGCCATCGATGTGCGATCGTCGCCAGTTGGATCTGGAATCCAACCTGGCTTCTGGGCGCAGATAAATCGAGTGACTGCGCCTGAATTATCACCAATATCTTCTGCGCGGATTTCTAGACCGAAATGTTCTGCTGCAGTACTTGATGCAATCGCTGCATCGAGTTCGCCCCTAGATACAGCTTCTGCTGCTGCAGATGTTGATGCCGTTGGAACAACTTCTGCATGGGGATAGATCTTAGCGATGTATTCGCGACATTGAGATTCTGCGTGGGGATGCGTGCCGATTCGCTTAATTGCAGTGGCACCTGGCTTTGTCATAAAGGCGAAAGTGACAGGCAGAGTTACCTCAGCACAGATAGTCAACTGATCGCCACTTGCTAGCTCGTCGAGTGTGCGTGCGACAACGCCTTCCACTGAGTTTTCAATTGGAACGAGCGCGTAATCTGCGTCGCCCTTGCGCACTGCATCGAGTGCGGCGGTGACATTTGCATAAGGAATTTTCTTATCGGTATCGCAAGTAATCTTCTTGAGCGCCGCTTCTGTAAATGTGCCAACAGGGCCCAAATAGGCGAATGTATGGCTTTCCGGGTTGCTCACTGGTTAAGGATACCTGAGTACCTCTCGTGCATGTGCCGGCTTATTTGTGATGAGAATATCGACGCCAACCTTCTCGCAAAGTTTGATATCGCTATCTTCATTGACGGTCCAGACATTGAGCGAGCGCCCTAAATCCTTGATGCGCTTGGCCCTGATGGGCTCTTCGCGTAACTCATTAATTCCGGGTCCAATCGCAGCAGCTGAAGATAGCTTTGCTTGTAGCCAACTCGTGTGTTTGTGCATCAGAAAAGTTGTGTGAATAGATGGATCTACGCGCTTCATCTTTTCTATCGCAAACCAACTAAATGACATCACCGAAACATCGATGGATGCAATTCCAGAAGTTGTCGCGAGAGTTTGTGCAATTACCTCTTCGATGCGATTTCCAGAGATGACGGGGTGCTTTGTTTCTAGGAGCACACCTTTCTTTTTGCTCACTGCAAAATCTAAAAATTCAGTCAAGGTAAGAATCTGTGGGTAGGCCCGCGAAACTTCGGCAAAGGTCATCTCCGCAATCAGGCCAGGGTTGCCAGCGCGCTCCAACATTGATGCGTTATGCCAGAGCACCGGCACTTCATCCTTAGTTAATCGCAGATCGCATTCAAAGCCATCTGCCCCCTGCGCCACCGCGCCTTCGTAGGCAGCCAAAGTCAGCTCTGGGAAATCGGCGCTGGCGCCGCGATGAGCATAGATCTGCATGCGACCGAGAGTAGCAAAGAGATTAGGCTTACCCACATGGCCGCCTTCTACTTCGCAACATCTGCGCGTTCAGCTGTTGGCCTGGTGCGAAGTGGCAATGAAGATAGCGCTCTTGCTGCAAAGAATTTAATTGCTGTGGCCGATGGAATGGGCGGACATGCCGCTGGCGAAGTTGCATCGTCCCTTGCCATTAAAACTCTTGTGCAATCTGCCCAAGTCTTTACACACCCAGATATTGATGAAGAATCAGCTGATGATCTTTACTTGCAGGCGATTCAAGAGGCAGATCAATCACTAAAGAACGCAGTTGAAGAGAATCCAGCTCTGTCAGGTATGGGAACAACTCTTACCTCTTTACTTTTGCGCGGCGAATCAGTTGCGCTCTTACATATCGGTGATTCCCGCGCCTATCGCTTACGTGGCAGCTCTTTTGAACAATTGAGCGTTGACCACACCGTGATCCAAGAGCTACTCAACCAAGGTGCAATTTCAGAGTCAGATATCGCAACTCACCCGCAGAGATCTGTTCTTACTCAAGTGCTGATGGGTGAAGGAAATATCGAAGTTCCGCTTCCAGTAATCGATGTGAAGGTGGGAGATCGCTTCTTAGTCTGTAGCGATGGGCTCTCATCAGTATTGACTGAGAAAGAGATTAAATCGCTCCTTAAAGGCAAGGATCGAGATGCAGCTGTAGTTGCTCTGGTTGATGCCACTTATATAAATGGTGCACCGGATAACGTCACTCTCGTTATTGCCGATATAGTCGAAGAGAACCAACCAGATACCTTTGAAACGATTGGAGCAGCCGGATGATGAATTCATTGCTCGGCGGGCGCTACCAATTGGGTCAGATGATTGGCACTGGCGGAATGGCCGATGTCTATATCGCCCAAGATCAAAGACTTTCACGCGAAGTAGCGGTCAAAATTCTGCGTAGTGATTTAGCAAAAGATCCAAACTTCGTTTCGCGCTTTCGCAAAGAGGCAAAGGCTGCAGCGGGCCTTAACCACCCAGCAATTGTTGCTGTCTATGACTCTGGAGAAGAGCCAGCTCCTTACATAGTGATGGAGTTAGTTTCTGGCCATACTTTGCGCGAACTTATCCATCAAGGCGAAAAGTTACCTTTAGCGCGCGCATTAGAAATCGCTGAAGGAATTCTTGCCGGCCTTGAATATTCTCATCGCCAACAGATTGTGCACCGCGATATCAAGCCAGCGAATGTCATGATTACCAATAACGGCGACGTCAAGGTGATGGATTTTGGTATCGCCCGTGCCATGGATGATCTAGGTGCAACGCTCACAAGTACTTGGAATGTTGTTGGTACTGCGCAATATCTTTCACCTGAGCAAGCAGTGGGCGAACCAGCAGATTCACGAAGCGATATTTACTCAACTGGTTGCCTGCTCTTTGAACTACTCACTGGCACTCCACCATTTACTGGTGAAACTCCTGTCTCTATCGCACTCCAACATGCATCAAGTACCGCACCACTTGCCCGGTCGATTGATAAGACTTTGCCAGAAGGTATTGAGATCATTCTCGCTGTTGCACTTGCTAAGAAACCAGAAGATCGTTATCAGAGCGCACAAGAGATGCTCGATGACATCGCCAAGGTTCGCGCAGGTCAAGAGATCACGACGCAACTTCCGAAGAAGCCTTTGATGTCTCGCCGCGCTGCAATTGCATGGGGTGGTTCATTCTTTGCGGCGATTGCGATTGCAATCACTGGGTTAGCGATGAGTGGAAATCCAAATAACTCTGCTCCTATGTTGCCCAACGTTGTGGGCTTAAGTGAAGAGATGTCGCGAGCGCTTCTCTCTGATTACACAATCATCATCAAGCGAGCTCACGATGGCGTTATTCCGCGTGATCGTGTGGCTAGCCAAAACCCACTGGCAACGACTCGTTTAAGCGCGGGTTCGACTGTAACCCTCACTGTTTCAGATGGACCAGGAGATGCGATCGTTCCCGATGACTTGATTGGTATGTCGCTGATTGATGCTCGTTCTGCGCTTACCGCAGTTGGCTTATTGGTTTCACAGACCGTGGCGATGCCATCAGATCAACCACAAGGAACAGTTCTAGAAGTACTTCCACCAGTTGGATCTGTTACCGAAGCTGGTAGTTCGGTAATTCTGACAATTGCTAGCGGTGAAGTTACCGTGCCTAATTTGATTGGGATTGAAGCAATTCAAGCGAAGACAATTTTGATTCAGGCAGGATTCTTGATTAAAGAGTTCTACGACTATGACGCAGCGCAACCAGAAGGTGTTGTTATTAGACAAGCGCCAGATTCAGGAATGGCGCAGACAATCGGTAACTCAGTCACGATTACTATCAATCGCAAGCCCTAAAACTACTTAGCGCTACCCACAACTGGTGAGAGCCCAACTGCGCGACGCGGCGCATCTGCATCACCACATGTAACTAACCAATTAGCCAACATCTGATGTCCGTGCTCAGTCAGCACAGACTCTGGATGAAATTGCACGCCCTCGATTGGCAGAGTTTTATGGCGCATCGACATCACAACACCCGATTCAGTTGCACCGGTAATCTCAAGAACGTCAGGAACAGTTTCGCGTTCAACGGCCAGTGAGTGATAGCGAGTTGCAGTAAATGGTGATGGAAGATTGGCGAGAACACCATGTGCATTGTGAATGACTTGCGATGTCTTTCCGTGTAATAACTCTGGTGCGCGAGAAACAGTTGCGCCAAATGCTTCACCGATTGCTTGATGTCCTAAACAAACGCCAAAGAGTGGAATTGAATTTTCAGCGCAGAACTTAATCATCGCAATACTGACGCCAGCCTTATCGGGCGTTCCTGGCCCCGGTGAGATCAGGACTCCGTCGTACTTTGCCGCCTCGCTCGCCTCTACTTCATCATTGCGAACAACCGTGCACTCAGAGCCCAACTGCGCAAGGTATTGCACCAAGTTGAAGACGAAGGAGTCATAGTTATCGATGACGAGGATTCGAGCCATGCCGTAATTGTGCTGTAACCTAGGCCCCATGCCAAAGTCGAAATTGCGTAAGAAGGTTCAGGAGCAGCACGCTCACGAAGAACAGCACCACATAGAGGAAGAGTCACCGCTCCTCGAGAGCCCTTCATGGCTTGCTCCTGTAATGGTTGCCAATTTCCTTATCGGCTTGTTCTGGATTGTAATTTTCTACATCAGCCAGACTTCATATCCAATTCCAGGAATTGGTGCATGGAACATGATTATCGGATTTAGCTTTATCGCAGTTGGTTTCTCACTAGCAACTAAGTGGCGATAGTTCTACCCTAGCGCTTATGAACTTAGCGCTAGCAAGCATCTCTTATCTCATTACAGCTATCGCTGTCGTTTTCCTTGCAGTTCGCGTTCGCCATCTCATCTCTTTATATAAGAAGCAGCAGCCAGATCCAACCCGTAGCGGTGATAAATCTGCCCGCTTAAAAAATATGCTGAAAGAAGTTTTGGGCCACACCAAGATGCTCAACTTCACCGGAACTGGAATTGCTCACTGGTTTGTCATGATTGGCTTCGGTGCGCTCTTCGGAACTTTGGTTACTGCTTATGGTCAAGTAATTAAACCTGACTTTGCGCTTCCCATCATTGGCCACTTTGTACTTTACGAACTCTTCTCTGAAGTAATCGCTGCCCTTACCGGAATCAGCATCGTTGCACTCATCGGAATTCGCCAAGTAACTCGCTTTCGTATGCTTAATCGCTTTAGCGGATCCGGAATGGGTAAGGCGTATTACGTCGAAGCAACCATTCTGGCTATCGTCTTCTGCGTCTTCGCACTTCGCGGGCTAGAAGGCGCACTCGCTGGTAAAGAATCGTGGAACTGGCACTACGCAATCTCTTGGCCTGCAGTTCTCTTCTTTGATTCCTGGTCACAGACAGCTATTGAGAACGCAATAGTTATCGTTGCAACTCTCAAAATTGTTACATCAATGACTTGGTTTATCGTCATCGCAGCAAACCTGACGATGGGAATTGCTTGGCACCGCTTCTTGGCATTCTTCAATATCTATTACAAGCGCAATATCGATCAGCCTGCACTCGGCGCACTTCCGGAAATGCTCTCTAAAGGAAAGCCCGTTAACTTCGAAGACCCTGCAGAAGATGATGTCTTTGGCATCGGAACACGTGGCGATATTTCCTGGAAGGGTCTGCTGGATATGACCAGCTGTACCGAATGCGGTCGCTGCCAATCACAGTGTCCTGCCTGGCATACAGATAAGCCACTCTCACCGAAGCTTTTGATTATGGCGATGCGCGATCACGCAATGGCAAAGGTTGTTGAAACAGAGAACCTCGTTGGTGAAAATGCGCCTATCGAACTTGATGTTCTATGGTCATGTACATCATGCGGTGCATGCGTAGAAGAGTGCCCCGTTGATATCGAGCATGTCGATCACATCGTTAACATGCGCCGCTTCCAAGTATTGGTTGAATCAGAATTTCCAGCAGAGCTTGGTGGAACATTTAGAAATCTAGAAAAAGCAGGAAATCCTTGGGGTGCCAATAAGCAAGATCGCGAAGGCTGGATCGCTGAGTGTGATTTCCCAGTCAAGGTTGTCAGCGGTGAACTTCCCGAAGATGTTGAGTACCTATTCTGGGTTGGCTGCGCAGGCGCATATGAAGAACGTGCAAAGAAGACCACCAAGGCTGTTGCAGAGTTATTACATATGGCTGGCGTTAACTTCGCCGTTCTAGGTAAGCGTGAAACATGTACCGGCGATCCAGCGCGTCGTTCTGGAAATGAATTTTTATATCAAATCCTCTCCCAGGAAAACATTGCAACATTTAATGAGACCTTCGCTGGTCGTCCTAAGGGGAAGAAGAAAGTCGTTGTCACCTGCCCACATTGCTTTACAACCATTGGGCGCGACTATGCACAGAGCGGCTTTGAACTTGAGATGTTGCATCACACACAACTTCTTAACACTCTAATTAAAGAAGGTCGCTTGAAACCAAGCCCACATAAGTCAGATAAGAAGTTGACCTATCACGATCCTTGTTATCTCGGTCGCCACAATCAGATCTATGCACCACCTCGTGAACTGCTAGAGGCAAGTGGTTGCGATGTTGAAGAGATGCCACGTAATAAAGAACGCTCATTCTGCTGCGGTGGCGGTGGTGGACGTATGTGGATGGAAGAGAAGATTGGTACGCGTATCAACCTCAACCGCGTCGATGAAGCTATTGATACTGGTGCGGAAGAGGTTGCAGTTGCTTGCCCATTCTGCCGCGTGATGGTTGGCGACGGAATGGTCGCGCGTCAATCAGATGTCGAAGTTCTCGACGTCGCCCAGATTCTTCTTAGAAGCGTTAAGCAGCAGTAACTTCGTAATTACAAAGCCTGCAATGAGGCCGCCTAGATGTGCGCGCCAATCAACTCCGCCAATGGTGAATCCCAGTGCAAAGTTGATAGCAATGATGACCAAGGTGCTGCGGATATCTCCGCCAACTTTGCGACCGATTGCTATCCACGCACCGAAGAGACCAAAGACTGCGCCAGATACACCGATTGAATAACCGTTATAGCCCAAGTTGAGCGCCGAAAAGAGAGAGGCGAAAATCAGCGATCCAAAGAAGATCACCAAGAATCGTGCGCGGCCTAGCAGCTTTTCAATAGGCGAGCCCAGTGAATGAAGCGCCAACATATTGAAAGCTAGGTGAATCGGAATCGAGTTCGAGTTGTCGTGCACAAGCGCGACAGTGACGAGGCGATACCACTGGTTTGATTGCTGTAGGTATTCAGTGCTGATGAGAGCAAAAGTTCCGATGATCCCTGAATCAAAGAGTTCGTACAGATAAAAACCACAGATAACTGTGATGATTGTAAGTACTGTGGAACGCTGCTTCATGCGCTTACAGAGATTAGGCGATAGTGACGCTATTGATTACAACTGGCGTTACAGGCTTATCTTGCGCACCTGTTGCTGTTGCACCAATCTTGTCAACGACAGCTTGTGAAGCTGCATCCTTTACTTCGCCAAAAATGGTGTGCTTACGGTTAAGCCAAGCAGTTGCGGCAACGGTAATAAAGAACTGCGAACCATTTGTTCCAGGACCTGAATTCGCCATCGCCAAGATGTATGGGCGATCGAATTGAAGTTCACCATGGAATTCATCTGCGAACTGGTATCCCGGTCCACCAAAACCTTGTCCGAGTGGATCTCCACCTTGAATCATGAAACCGCTGATAACGCGGTGGAAGATTGTTCCATCGTAGAGTTTTTCAGTTGATTTCTTGCCTGTGCGTGGATCGGTCCACTCTTTTGCGCCTGTTGCAAGCCCTACAAAGTTTTCTACCGTCTTTGGAGCGTGGTTTGGAAAAAGTTCAATGACGATATCGCCAAGGGATGTGTGTAATGTCGCTGTATTAGTCATACGCGAAGATTAGCCCATACCTTTACAATCAACTGTGTTCGTTTCAGGGGGTCAAGTTGAGTAGCCACGCTCCTGCATTTAAAGTCTTAACGAGCGCAATCCTCTTTGGAACCGTTGGCACCGCAATCGCCTACGCACCTGAAAACGCTGGTGGGTCCGCTCTCGGTATTGGGCGTCTAGCTATTGGCGCCGTACTTCTTTTGATCTTTATGCCGGTCTTTGGTGGCAAACGCACCAACGTCTTCGTGCATGCGAAGAAGAAATCTGTCTTCTTTATGGCAGTTGGTGCAGCCGCCTTTCAACCCTTCTTCTTCTCAGCCACTACAAGCAATGGGGTGGCGCTCAGCACGCTATTAGCGGTTGGCTGTATCCCAATTTTTACCGGAATATTGAGCGCGATTATCTTTCATGAGAGATTCTCGGCTCTCTGGTTTGGTGCAACATCACTGGCAATTTTCGGTTTAGCTCTTCGCTTCTCAGGTGAAATTAAAGTGGAGAGCACCCTTGGAGTATTCATGGCATTTGGCGCCGGATTATCGGTAGCAATCTATGTCAACGCCACCAAGGTTGCTATGCGCAACCATGCAAACCCGACCGAATTAGCAGCAACTGCATATCTAATTGGCTCACTTTTCCTCACCCCATTATTAATTTCAGAAGATTTAAGTTGGCTCGGATCTATTCGTGGAGTGCTTGTGGTGCTCTATCTAGGTTCTGTAGGAATGGCTGTTGCCAATATTTTCCAGCTTTACGGATTACGTAAGATGAGTCCGAGCTCTGCTGGAACTTTGGCTCTTGCTGAACCACTGACTGCAACAATTCTTGGAATTACACTCTTGAATGAATCACTCACTACCGTCTCATTTATTGGCCTTGCCATCGTGAGCGCTGCTCTTATCTGGTTGAGTATCGGAACTAAGAGCGAGAATTAAAAAATCCGCCGGCTATTGCCAGCGGATTTCAGTGGAGACCAGGGGAATCGAACCCCTAACCCCCGCCTTGCAAAGGCGGTGCTCTACCAATTGAGCTAGGTCCCCGTATTAGAACGGGTGGGCCCAGGTGGACTTGAACCACCGACCTCTTCCTTATCAGGGAAGCGCTCTAACCAGGCTGAGCTATGGGCCCGCAGACGAACTTTCGTGCGTTTGCAGAAGCGCAAGGTTACTTGATTTTCATCAAGTGACCAAAACGGCCTCCATAACTACAGGCGTGAACCCTACTACTTTTGCGTCGAAATCTCATCTTCGCTGTTGCGGGTCACAGATAGGAGGGTGGCGCCGATGTCGAGGTTGACCAGGCGAACGCCCATTGAATCGCGGCCAGTTTGGCGGACTTCAGCAGCAGGTGTGCGCATCACAGTGCCTGCAGATGTAATTGCAAGAATTTCATCGCTATCAAATAACACAAGGGCTGAGACAAGTGATCCACGAGAATTCTCATCGATCTTTGCCGCCTTGATTCCAATTCCACCGCGACCTTGTAAACGATATTCCTCGATAGGAGTCTTCTTACCGTAGCCACCATCGGTAGCTGTAAAGACAAATGCACCTTGCGTTGATTGCGAATCTACGCGCGCCATTGTCAGAAGTTCATCATCGGCGCGGAATTTCATTCCGATAACACCGGATGTGGAACGCCCCATCGAACGAAGAGATTCATCATCGGTAACAAAGCGGAGTGACATGCCCTTCTTTGAGACAAGAAGAAGTTCATCGTCATTACGGACCAGGGCTGCAGAGACAACTTCATCGCCTGGCTTAAGTGAGATTGCAATAAGTCCACCTGTACGTGGTGAGTCATATTCAGTAAGTGGAGTCTTCTTTACGAGTCCACCCTTGGTCGCAAGAACTAAGAATGGCGCTGCGTTGTAATCCTTAAAGGAAAGTACTTGTGCAATCTGTTCTTCTGGCTTAAATGCCATCAAGTTTGCAACATGTTGTCCGCGCGCATCACGTCCTGCATCAGGAAGCTCGTGCACCTTTGCGCGATAGACGCGACCTTGATTGGTAAAGAAGAGCAACCAGTCATGGGTAGATGCAACAAAGAAGTGGTCGACAACGTCATCTTGCTTCAGCGCTGCGCCCTTAACTCCACGCCCGCCACGTCGCTGAGACTTATATAAATCAGCGCTAGTGCGCTTGGAATAGCCTCCACGAGTGATGGTGACAACCACATCCTGATCTGGAATCAAATCTTCAGCAGAGAAGTCACCTTCGCTGGCAACAAGCTGAGTACGACGCTCATCGCCATACTTTGCGATCAGGTCGGTAAGTTCGGTCTTAATAATCTCGCGCTGCTTACTTTCAGAGGCCAAGATGGCGTTGAGTTCGATGATATCTGCCATCAAACCTTCATATTCATCGTTGATCTTCTGACGTTCTAGAGCTGCGATACGACGGAGTTGCATATCCAAAATTGCATTTGCTTGGATTTCATCTACATCAAGGAGCTTCATCAAACCTGTACGAGCTTCTTCAGGAGTCTTAGATGCGCGGATAAGTGCAATTACTGCATCCAACGCATCGAGCGCTTTGAGGTAACCCTTCAAGATATGCGCGCGCTTCTCTTTTTCAACGAGACGGAACTTGGTGCGGCGCACGATTACTTCGACTTGGTGCTCAATGTAATACTTAATGAATTCATCAAGACGCAGTGTGCGGGGAACGCCATCAACGAGCGCCAACATATTTGCGCCAAAAGTATCTTGGAGCTGAGTCTGCTTATATAGGTTATTAAGAATGACCTTTGGAATTGCAGATGATTGCAGAACAATAACGAGGCGCTGACCTAAACGTTCGTTACCTTCATCGCGCACATCAGCGATGCCCTTGATTTTGCCTTCTTTAACAAGTTCGGCAATCTTGAGAGCCAAGTTATCTGGGTTTACTTGATATGGAAGTTCGGTGACAACTAAGCAGGTGCGCTTATTGATCTCTTCCACGTTAACGACTGCGCGCATTGTGATTGAGCCACGGCCTGTGCGATATGCATCTTCAATGCCGCCGCGGCCAACAATCAGCGCTTTAGTTGGAAAATCTGGGCCTTTAACGATGGTGAGCATATGGTTGAGCAGATCTGGGGCTGCCATATCTGGATGTTCGAGCGCATAGATAACCGCTTCACCAATTTCGCGCAGGTTATGTGGCGGAATATTTGTCGCCATACCAACTGCGATACCGGCAGAACCATTAACTAAAAGATTTGGAAAGCGTGAAGGAAGTACATCTGGCTCTTGTGAACGACCGTCATAGTTTGGTGAGAAGTTAACGGTATCTTCATCGATATCGCGCATCATCTCCATCGCGATAGGAGCAAGACGGGCTTCGGTATAACGCATCGCAGCGGCTGGATCATTGCCGGGCGAACCAAAGTTTCCGTTTCCATCTACCAATGGATAACGCAGCGACCATGGCTGAGCTAAGCGAACAACGGTGTCATAGATCGCGGTGTCGCCGTGTGGGTGGTAATTACCCATGACATCACCGACGATGCGAGAAGATTTGTAGTAACCCTTATCTGGGCGATAGCCAGCGTCATACATCGCATAGAGCACGCGGCGGTGAACAGGCTTTAAACCATCGCGCACATCAGGCAAGGCGCGACCGACAATAACTGACATCGCATAGTCGAGGTAGCTGCGCGCCATCTCAACTTGAAGGTCAACCTTTTCGATGCGATCGAAAGTGACTTCGTCTGGGTTCATATCTTCTGTTGTCATTAGATATCCAAGAACCTAACATCCTTAGCGTTGCGCTGAATAAATGCTCGACGCTGTTCTACATCTTCACCCATCAAAACTGAGAAGAGATCATCTGCTGCAGCTGCATCATCAAGGGTTACTTGAATAAGCACGCGGTGTTCTGGGTCCATAGTGGTATCCCACAACTCTTTTGCAGGCATCTCACCTAGACCCTTAAAGCGCTGGATTCCATCTTCCTTTGGAAGTCGCTTACCGGCATCTAAACCAATCTTGATCATGCCATCGCGCTCTCTATCGCTAAAGGCATATTCAACTGGGTCTTTTCCGCCCCACTTCAACTTATAGAGCGGCGGCTGTGCAAGGTAGACAAAACCATTTTCAATCAGCGGGCGCATAAAGCGGAAGAGGAGAGTAAGAAGAAGTGTACGAATGTGTTGACCATCAACATCAGCATCTGCCATCAAAATAATCTTGTGATAGCGAAGCTTTGCGATATCGAAATCGTCGTGAACACCGGTACCGAGTGCAGTAATTAGAGCCTGTACTTCGTTATTTTGTAGAACGCGATCGATGCGCGCCTTTTCCACATTAAGAATCTTGCCGCGGATAGGCAGTACTGCTTGATTACGTGAATCGCGTCCACCCTTTGTAGAACCGCCCGCAGAGTCACCTTCGACAATGTAGAGCTCGCACTTTGCGGGATCAGTCCACTGGCAATCAGCAAGCTTTCCGGGCATTCCGCGACCTTCGAGCAAGCCTTTGCGATTACGCGCTAAGTCACGTGCCTTACGCGCTGCCACACGAGCAGATGCGGCATCGATCGATTTACGGATGATGTCTTTACCTTCTTGCGGATTCTGCTCAAACCATTGTGTGAGGTGTTCATTGACAACTTTCTGTGTAAATGACTTTGCCTCAGTATTGCCCAGCTTTGTCTTTGTCTGGCCTTCAAATTGTGGCTCACCTAGCTTGATAGAAACGATTGCAGTCAGACCTTCACGGACATCATCGCCAGTCAGGCGATCTTCCTTCTTGCGAATCAGACCTTGTTCTTCAGCAAACTTATTAACTACAGAGGTAAGCGCGGTACGGAAACCTTCTTCGTGGGTTCCACCTTCGTGGGTGTGAATGGTATTTGCGAAGGTATAGACAGATTCAGAGAAACCGTTATTCCATTGCATCGATACTTCAATTGAAAGTCGCGCCTTCTTATCTTCGGCCTCGATGGCAATTACTGATTTATGGAGTTCGCCGCGAGTTGAGTTGAGATGCTTTACAAAGTCAGTGATTCCGCCTTGGTACTGATAGCGCACGGTGAGCTGCTCGCCCTTTTCATCTACGTGGCCGGGGCGCATATCTGTGAGAGATAAAATCAAACCGCGGTTAAGAAATGCCATTTCGCGAAAACGTGTGGAGAGAACTTCAAAAGAAAAATCTGTAGTTTCGAAGATTTCTTCAGATGGCCAGAATTGAATCGTTGTTCCGGTCTCTGTTGTTGCCTCGCCTTTTTTCACTGGAGCAGTTGGAACACCTAATTTGTATTCCTGTGTCCAGATAAATCCATCGCGCTTTACCTTTGCAGATAAATTTGTTGAGAGCGCGTTGACAACTGAAGATCCAACTCCATGCAGACCACCAGAGACTGAGTAACCACCATCGCCGAACTTTCCACCAGCGTGAAGAACAGTAAGAACAACTTCGAGAGCTGGCTTCTTCTCAATTGGGTGGATATCAACGGGAATTCCGCGACCGTTATCGACAACTTGAAGTGATCCATCGGCCATCAAGGTCACTTGGATCTCTGTACAGAAACCTGCGAGCGCCTCATCGACTGCGTTATCGACGATTTCATAGACAAGGTGGTGGAGGCCGCGTTCACCAGTTGAGCCGATATACATGCCTGGGCGCTTGCGCACCGCAGCCAAGCCTTCGAGCACGGTGATCGAGGAGGCGTCATAGCCGCCTGTCTTCTTCGAAGAGCTTTCCTTCGCAGCTTTGTCAGACAAAAGTGGGGACTCCTTCAAATGGCTGATTTGGGCTATAGAGAGGTAATTCCTCTATAGCAGGCTGAAATCCTATCGTTAAATGAGAAATGAAATACCGCCGAGAAGCCCTAGGAGTGCGAAATCCCGAGCGTTGAACGATGGGGTGAGGGTTCCTACTAAATAACCCCCATTTTCTGGGATATCCACAGAGTTTCTCCACATTGTGGGTGGAGTTACACACATGTAATTCAGCGCAATTGATTCACCTGATTCACGAACTCCAATTCTCAGCAAACACCCAGCCAATCAGAGCACTCTTACCTCATGTCAGAAGAAAAGTTAGGCCAGCGCATCCTCGTCGTCGACGATGAGGCAAGCATCAGCGATCTCATCGCCACAAGTTTAAAGTTTGTTGGCTTCGATGTTCGTACTGCAGCAACTGGTTCACAAGCGCT
The DNA here is from genome assembly GCA_965267875.1 of Candidatus Nanopelagicaceae bacterium. Taxonomy (GTDB): domain Bacteria; phylum Actinomycetota; class Actinomycetes; order Nanopelagicales; family Nanopelagicaceae; genus Planktophila. The sequence continues at coordinate 1,385,406 of OZ254157.1, forward strand.
AACTATCGCCGAAGAATTTAAACCGCACGCAATGATTTTAGATGTCATGTTGCCAGATCTCGATGGTTTTGAAGTTTGTCGACAGATCCGCAATGAAGGAATTGAAGTTGGAGTTCTCTTTCTATCTGCTAAAGATGAGATGAAAGATAAGGTGCAAGGCTTAACAATCGGTGGCGATGATTACATGACAAAACCATTTAGCTTAGAAGAGCTTGTCGCTCGTCTTCGCGCACTTCTTCGACGCATTGGCGTAGTTGAACAGAATATGGATGAAGAGAAGATTCGTTTTGCCGATCTTGAATTAGATGAAGCAACCCACGAAGCTCGTCGCGCCGGACATCTGCTTGAGCTATCACCTACTGAATTTACCTTGCTGCGTTACTTACTCATTAATGCAGATCGCGTTGTTTCAAAGGCACAGATTCTGGACCATGTTTGGGATTACGATTTCGGTGGAGATGCTGGAATCGTTGAAACATATATCTCTTACCTTCGTAAGAAGATTGATATCTACGAACCACCACTTATCCATACTGTGCGCGGTGTTGGATACCGCTTGCGACTTCCAGCTGCAAAGTAACTAGTATGAAGTTATCTCTACACACTTGGAGCCTACGTAGCAGGCTTACCCTCGGCATTGTTATTTTGACTGCTATCGCCTTTACTACCGCCAGCTTTGCAACTCAATCTCTGCTTAAGGGATATCTCATCTCTGAAGTTGATAAAGAGCTCATCGCTATCGCTGATGCATCAGTTCCTCGCATTGAACGTGGCGGCTTAGGTCATAACGATGGCGACGATGATGACGATAGAGATGAAGTCCGCCAACGTTTAGGCCTTGGCCCTGCTGCCCCACTTAACCGCATTCCAACTACAGCTTCACTGACGCTATTAGACCCAAATGGCGCTGTTATAGGCGGACTTGGTGGCGATCTAGCAACCACTCGAGTTACAGATTATTTAGTGGGTCTTCTGCCGCAAGAGGTTGCCTCTCACGGCAGTGAACCATTTACTATCGAAGCCACCGGTGCAGATTTTCGTGTGACTGCGCGTCCACTTAATACCGGTGAGACAGTTGTTGCAGCGCAGAATCTTGGCGAACTCGAGAAGACACTGGCTCGTTTAGGTGCGCTCTTCGGCCTGATTGCACTTCTGCTTTTAATTCTCATCACCTTTGCAGCTCGCTCTGTTATTCGTATTTCAATGAAGCCGCTTAGGGATGTTGAAGAAACCGCTGCAAAGATTGCCGCGGGAAATCTCAGCGCGCGTATGCCTGATGCCGATAGCAAGACGGAAGTAGGACGTTTAGCAACTTCGCTCAACGCCATGCTTTCGCGTATCGAAGAGGCATTTGCGGCTCGCACAGAGAGTGAGAACAAACTACGACGTTTTGTCGCTGATGCATCTCACGAACTTCGCACTCCGATTACTGCAATCCGTGGATTCTCAGAGCTACATCGACAAGGCGCAATCACTGGAGAGAAGGAAACATCAGAGCTAATTGGCCGAATTGAAAATGAATCAAAGCGGATGGGTTCACTCGTTGAAGATTTACTGCTTCTGGCTCGCCTCGATCAATCGCGCGAGATGGAATCCAAGCCAGTTGATATCAACCAAGTAGTCGAAGATGCTGTGGTCTCAGCCCGCGCAGCCGGCCCTGGCCACCCCGTTACCTTTGAAACCAGCGCTGCAGAGCTCTTTACCTTGGGCGATCAACTTCGCATCCACCAAGTCGTTGCAAACCTCTTATCTAATGCCCGTTCACATACTCCAATTGGTACACCAATCCATGTAGCGGTGAAGGCGACTGATAACGGAGTTGAGGTTGTAGTCAGCGATCAAGGTCCAGGTTTAAGTCAAGAAGATCAGAAGCGTATCTTTGAACGTTTCTACCGCGCAGATGGATCGCGAGTACGAGTGGGTGAAGATGGCTCTGGGCTTGGTTTATCTATCGTCGATGCTGTGATGCGCGCCCACGGTGGCAGCGTCTCAGTGCGCTCAGGGTTAGGTAAGGGCTCAACCTTTACCTTGCATTTCCTTAATCGCGAAAGTTAATTCTCGCCTGAACCTAAAGATTCCATCGCGCGCAGAGTAGCGATGCGCTCTTGAATCGGTGGATGGGTGCTAAACATTTTTGAAACTGTCTGTCCATCAAGTGGGGACTCAATCCAGATATGCGCAACCGCATTTGATTTCTGACGGACCACAGTTGTATCTGATGCCAATACTTCAAGTGCCTTACGTAGCCCTGCTGGATTACGTGTAAAGGAAACAGCGGTTGCATCAGCGAGAGATTCACGCTTACGAGAGATAGCTGACTTCAACATAATCGCGGCAATTGGCGCGAGCAACAAGACCACCAGTGAAAGCGCCAGAGCGAGCGGATTAGAGTTTTTTTCGCGGTCACGTCCGCCACCAAAGAACATCATGCGCATGAGGAAATCGCTCAAGATCGCGATTGCACCGGCAGTCGTTGCAGCAACAGCTGAAACTAAAGTGTCACGGTTTGCCACGTGAGCGAGTTCGTGGGCGATGACGCCTTGTAATTCATCGCGATCCATGACATCAAGGATGCGCGTTGTAAAGGCAATCAGTGCGTGGTCGGGATCGCGCCCTGTGGCAAAGGCGTTTGGAGCAGTATCTTCAACGATCGCCACCTTCGGCATCGGCAGCCCACTTGCAATGACAACTTCTTCAATAACATTAAAAAGTTCTGGTGCATCTTCACGTGTAATGAGCTTTGCACCAGTCATTGTTAAAACTAATTTATCTGAACCGTAATACGAACCCCATACGCCAAAGAGAGCAAAGCCGACCGCCATTGGCACCATAGTGGAGGCGGTGCCAACACCAAAGTAAGTCATCGCTGCATAGGTAACGAGCCAAGTAAGTAGGCCCATCGACGCTAAGAGGAAATAAGTCTTTCCTTTATTCGCCGATTGCAGCGCGCGAAAGTTATTTTCAGCCATTAGTGAAGAGGTTAGAACTTTACGTTAGGCACGTTGCGATCTGCTGGATCTTCTACTTCATAGAATTCGCGAGCGCCGACTTTGGCAAGCCCTGAGAAGAAGCTAGAAGGAATAGTTGCAACCGCTGTATTGAGTGCACGCACATTGTCGTTATAGAACTGGCGCGCAAAAGAAACTTTATTTTCAGTAGTTGAGAGCTCTTCTTGCAGAGATAAGAAGTTTGCTGATGCCTTGAGATCTGGGTAAGCCTCAGCAACTGCGAGTAGTCCACGAAGTGCGTTGGTAAGAGCACCATCTGCAGCTGCAACATCGGCCACCGATGAAGCTGAGGTTGATTTAGCACGAGCTGCAACGACTGCATCAAAGGTGCTCTGTTCGTGGGTTGCATAACCCTTCACTGTTTCAACCAAGTTAGGGATCAAATCTGCGCGACGCTTGAGTTGCACCTCAATCTGTGCAAAAGCTTCATCGACTGTGATGTTGAGTCTGATAAGACGGTTGTATTGCGCGATAGCAAAGACGACTAATAAAACGATTGCGCCGATTACGATAAATTCCATATCTATTTCAACCCCTTAAAGCTGGTAGGTATTCCCGCCCTGGAAGAATTATCCGGCGTAGGACCGGCTAGGGCTACTTGATTTTGCTCTTGTGAAAATTCATAAAGGAGCGGCTTGGGGTTGGCCCACGCTGTCCCTGGTAGCGAGATGCGTAAATCGCTGAACCATATGGATGTTCTGCAGGAGATGAGAGTTTAATCAGGCAGAGCTGACCGATCTTCATACCTGGGTATAACTTCACAGGAAGGTTGGCAACGTTGGAAAGTTCGAGGGTGATGTGGCCAGAAAATCCTGGATCGATAAACCCAGCTGTGGAGTGCGTCAAAAGTCCGAGGCGACCAAGAGATGACTTTCCCTCTAGGCGGCCGGCAATGTCATCAGGAAGTGTGATGATTTCGTAGGTGCTGGCGAGAACGAATTCGCCTGGGTGCAAGATAAATGCCTCATCATCTTCGGCGATGACTTCGCGAGTGAGCTCGGCCTGTTCGATAGATGGGTCGATCACTGAATACTTATGGTTTTCAAAGACGCGGAAGAACTTATCTAGGCGGACATCGACTGAAGATGGCTGGATCATCGCCTCATCGAAAGGTTCAACGGCCACGCGGCCTGATTGGATTTCGGAGCGGATATCGCGGTCTGAGAGAAGCACGGCGTGAGCCTACCTTTCCCAGTCTGAAAAAAGGCCCCTTGGCGCGCTTGCGTAAGTTACTAGCGGGTAGCACCATTACGCCATGAGCCATTACACCGCCAACCTGCGTGACATTGAATTCTGCCTCTTCGACCTCTTGGGGCGCGAAAAAGTTCTCGGTAGTTCTATCTACTCCGAACTCGATCGCGATACCGCAATGGGAATGTTGGAAGAGATGAAGCGACTTACCGAAAATGATCTCGCTGCATCTTTTGTTGAAGGCGATCGAGTCGGCGCAGTTCTTAACAAGGCAACAGGTGATGTCACTCTTCCAGAAAGTTTTAAGAAGTCATACAAGGCATATGTCGATGGTGAATGGTGGCGCCTTGATGCACCGGTAGAACTGGGCGGAATGAGAGTTCCTCCATCAATTCGTTGGGCGATTGCCGAAATGGTTCTTGGTTCAAACCCAGCTATCCATATCTATGCATCTGGTTATGCCTTTGCACAGGTTGCACATGTTCTTGGAACAGATGTTCAGAAGAAGATGGCAAAGCACATGGTCGAACGCCACTGGGGCGCAACGATGCAGCTGACCGAACCTGATGCAGGTTCAGATGTTGGCGCAGGTCGCACAAAAGCTGTGGAACAACCAGATGGCACGTGGCATATCACTGGCAATAAGCGTTACATCACTTCAGGTGATGCTGACTTCTACGAAAACGTTATGCACTTTGTGCTTGCACGACGCGAAGGTGGCGGACCTGGAACTAAAGGACTTTCACTCTTCCTGATTCCAAAGTTTATGTTTGATCTAGAAACAGGAGATCTTGGAAAGCGTAACGGCGTCTATGTCACAGGACTTGAAGACAAGATGGGACTTAACGTCTCTGCGACTTGCGAAGTTAACTTGGGTGAGAAAGAACCAGCTGTTGGTTACTTGCTTGGTGATGTCCACCAAGGTATCGCGCAGATGTTTAAGATTATTGAATTCGCTCGCATGATGGTTGGAACAAAGGCGATCGCAACTCTTTCAGCTGGTTATCAGCAGGCGCTGGCGTATGCGAAGACTCGCGTACAGGGTGGCGATATGAAGGTCATGAACGATAAAGCCAGCCCACGTGTCACCATCATTAAGCACCCAGATGTGCGTCGTTCGCTGATGGTGCAGAAGGCGTACTCCGAAGGTATGCGCGCACTCATTCTCTACACCGCAACGATTCAAGATGAAGTTGAACTCGCGCGCGCTGCTGGCGATACTGAAAAACTTGAAACGATGGAAAAGCTCAACGATCTCTTACTTCCGGTCGTTAAGGGTTTTGGTTCAGAAAAATCTTGGACCCTTCTTGGTACAGAATCGCTCCAGACATTTGGTGGCGCAGGATTTACTCGCGATTGGCCGCTAGAACAATATGTTCGCGATGCCAAGATCGACACCTTGTATGAAGGCACAACCGCAATTCAGGGACTTGATTTCTTCTTCCGCAAGGTTGTTAAGGATGGTGGGCGCTCACTTGGTCTACTTGGCAAAGAGATTCAAGCATTTGCTGAAACCGGTGGCGTTCACGCTGCCGAAAAGCAGGCGCTCGTTAAGGCGCTCGGTGATCTCAATGGAATCATCGGTGTTCTTGTGGGACACGCAATGGCATCTCAAGAGAAATCAGAAGAAATTTACAAAGTGGGTCTCAATACATCCCGAGCGCTGATGGCGGTCGGAGACATCATCATCTCTTGGCTCTTACTCCGTCAGGCAGATATCGCAGCTGAAAAGCTTGCCGCTGGCGCTGGTAAAGATGCTGATTTTTACACTGGAAAGATTGCATCAGCAAAGTTCTTTGTTTCAACGGTTCTGCCTCACATCACAGCAGATCGCAAGATTGTTGAAGCAACTGACTCTGCGATTATGGAGATTCCTGAGTCAGCCTTCTAGTTTTCATCAGTTAGACTCAAGCAATGTTGACCAAGCATCGCGCTGAGTTTCTGCTTGCGCTAGGAGCGGTCTTCTTCTCGGCAAGTGGAATTATCGTCACAGTCATCCTTAAATACATGCCGGCATTTCATCTGGCGCAATTTCGCTCGATCTCTGCAGTTTTAATCCTCGGCAGCTACCTTGCACTCACTCGCCCAGAGCTATTGAAGGCGAAGAAGGCTGAACTCAAGCGTTTTGCCGTCTATGGCGTTGTGGGATTTGCTCTCGTTAACTTCGGCTACCTACTTGGCATTGAGCGCGGTGTGCCGCTTGGGTTAGTTCTCATTCTCGAATTCACAGCATCAATCTGGATTGCGCTCTGGATCAAATTGGTGCGACGCGGCTATGTAGCAAATGAGATGTGGCTTGCCGTCTTTCTCTCATTCACTGGACTCATCCTTGTCTCTAAAGTCTGGAACGGTTTTAAATTCGATCTCATCGGCCTAGCCGCTTCTCTGCTCTGCGCCTTTGCACTCGCTGCTTACTTCTTAATGAGCGAGAAGATCGGCAAGACCCGCGAACCGATTTCAATGTTGATCTTCGGTATGACCTTTGCATCTCTCTTCTGGTTAGTTGTTCTGCCGCCTTGGACATTTCCATTTGAAGTATTTACAACCCCCATGAACCTCGGTGGTATCGCTGAGGGCACCATGGTTCCGGGTTGGGTCATGATTGCAAGCGCTGCAGTCTTTGGAACAGTTGTTCCTTATATGTTGGTTTTATCTGGAATGCGTCACTTAAGTGCTTCAACAAGTAGCGTTATTGGAATGCTTGAACCTGTAATCGCTGGTGCATTTGCTTGGGTTTGGTTTGCGCAGAGTTGGGATGCAATTCAATTAGTTGGAGCAGCAACTGTGTTATTTGGAATTTATCTAGCTGACCGCGCAAAGAGCGCGCCAAATTAACTTACTCGTTCCAACCGCCGTCTCCTGGAGATGATGGTTGTGAATCCGCGCTTGTTGACTGTGTGAAGTCACGACCTGCGCCAGCGGATGGCGCCATATCGAAGAAGCGCGCGAAGTGAAGTTGTGCAGAGACGGTAATGGTTCGGGTTGGTCCGTTACGGTGCTTAGCAACGATGAAATCTGCTTCGCCAGATCGGTTCTGTGAATCGTACATATCGTCGCGGTGGAGCAAGATAACAACGTCAGCATCTTGTTCGATAGAGCCTGATTCACGTAGGTCTGAGAGCATCGGCTTCTTATCAGAGCGTTGTTCAGGTGAACGGTTGAGCTGTGAGATAGCGATTACAGGGACGTTGAGCTCTTTCGCCATCAACTTAAGGTGACGTGAGAACTCAGAGACTTCTTGTTGACGGTTTTCAACGCGCTTACCCGATGACATCAACTGCAGGTAGTCGATAACAATAAGTTTGAGATCATGGCGCTGCTTTAGGCGACGAGCTTTTGCGCGGATCTCCATCATTGAAAGGTTTGGTGAATCATCGATAAAGAGCGGCGCATCTGAAATTTCGCCCATACGGCGAGCAAGCTTTGCCCATTCATCATCGCTGAGTTGGCCAGAGCGAATGTTATTCAGACCAACGCGCGCTTCAGCAGACAACATACGCATCGTAATTTCTGACTTCGACATTTCGAGAGAGAAGATCACAGCAGTCTGGTTCTCATGAATTGCAGCATGGCGGGCGATATCAAGGCCGAGCGTTGACTTACCAACTGCAGGACGCGCCGCGATAATAATCATGTTGCCTGGATGGAAACCGTGGGTAAGTAAATCTAAATCGCGGAAACCTGATTTAACACCTTCAATACCAATTCCCTTAGAGATCGCTTCGATCTCATCGAGAGCTGCAGGTAACAAGGTATTAAGTTGAACATAATCTTCTGAAGCGCGACGTTCAGTGACTGCATAGACTTCTGCTTGCGCTGCATCTACTGCATCATCAACTTCGCCATTTTGATCGTAACCAAGTTGGACAATCTTTGTTCCCGCTTCAACAAGTCTGCGCATGATTGCATGTTCGAGAACAATCTTCGCGTAGTAACTTGCATTGGCAGCTGTTGGAACGGAAGAGATAAGAGTATGTAGATAAGGCGCACCACCTGCACGTGCGATATCACCGCGCTTTGTGAGTTCTGCAGCGACGGTAATTGCATCTGCTGGTTCGCCACGGCTATAGAGATCAAGGATTGCCTCAAAGATTAACTCGTGCGATGGACGATAGAAATCGCGTTCGCGTAATACTTCAACAACATCTGCGATTGCATCTTTTGATAACAACATTCCACCGAGAACAGATTGTTCTGCTTGTAAATCTTGTGGTGGTGTACGTTCAAATTCGGTACCGACCGTATTAAAGGTTGCAGCCCCACGAGGGTTATTGGGCAGTTCGGCGATACTCACGGGTGAAACCTCCCACCTAGCACTGACAAAAGCGAAGGCGCCTGTGTGCGCAGCTGGGGATAAGCCCGCTATCTATGTGTAAAAGGCTGTGGATGAACTGGGGATAACTCCTTGAATCGGTGGATAGCCACCGCCGCTAAGCGTAAATATGTGTGGAGGAAAGTAAATCTCAACATCTCATATGGTGAAACTAGCTGCGAAAACTAACTCTTCTTCGCGGACTCCCATTCGCTCTGCAACTTTGCAAGCGACCATTCGTTCATCGAACTTACTGAAATCACATAACCATCCAAGAGTTTGGCAGCTTTGGAGACTGACAGGCCAAAGGCGTTCACCATTGCTTGATCTGCGCTCATCCCATCTTTAATTCCAGAGTAATACTTGAGTACGCCATCCATACCGATGAGTGCAACTAAGCCTTCGGTGGCGATAGCACCGACTGGATAAATCGATCCCCACTTTGGGCTTTCATAAACTGATCTCTCATCTTTTGAAAAGAAATCAACTGCAGCCAAATTTCCTCTTAAGTCAGAAGCCCAACTAAAACGCAAATCGGATCCCATATCTGATGCAACCCCGAGCGCCCCTCCGATGAAGGAGGCAAGGCCTTCCTCCATCCATGGAACTCTCGGTTTCTGGCTGCTGAGTGAACCAGAGAGAACTGATTGTGCGTAATGCGTATATTCATGAGCTGGAACTTGTTTAAAGCCAACATTTGTTACGCAATTAGCCTCACGGAATGTAAAGGACCAGAATGGATTTGGCCCACCATGAAATTCAGCCTGGCACGTACCTGCAGCAATTCTTGTTAAAAACTCATCTTTCCCAGAGTAATTCAAGGCATCAAGTTGCGCTGGCCACCATTTCAAATCTGCTGAAATAAGTGTCGGCACTGAAGCTGATCCACTAGGTGAAGTTCCCCAGAAGCGAGCACCCGCAAATAAACCCTTCTCAATCTTTTTTCCCCACGCGGGTGTATTGGGATCCATTCGAACATCTATCGCTAGATTTCCTTCAGGAGCGGCTAAGTATTTTTCTAGAACATACCTATATGCACGCGAAGCAACTGAGTCATTCTCCTTAGAAATCAAAGACCATACCTGTTGGCCATTTACCTCTTTGCATTGGGCCGGACCCTCTAAGAGCCCTACATGAGTGCCTGAAAATGAGCATCCTGTGCCTATTTTCGCTGCAGATGAACTAGTAATTTCGAGTGGGCGCTGTTCGGTTTTAATCGGTTCTGGAGAAGGCGTAGCTGAAGCCGTAGGGGTCGATGCAGGTTGTGGAACTGCAGACGCTCGCCACACCAACTTCTTTCCAGATTTTACGCAAGTAAATTTCTTTCCATTACTTGTAGCGCTTTGATTGATCTTCTTGCATACCTGGCCAGCTTTAACTGCAGCGCCGGCAGGCTCTGAGAAAAGTAACGCTAAGGCCGTGATGGCGATGATCGCAATCTTTTTCATCTATTAATCATCAACCTTCGGGCGCAAACTTTCAAGAGAAAAGCAAAAGACCCGCCGCAGTTAAGCGACGGGCCCTTTGGGTAAAGCGAATTAGGCAGAGACGACAGAGAGAGTCACTGTTGCAACAACGTTATGTGCAAGTGAGACCTTCACTGAATGTGTACCTGTCTTCTTGATGTGGCCAGATGTCTTGAGGTTATGGCGATCGATATCAACGCTCGTTGCTAACTTAATCGCAGCAGCGATGTCCTTATCTGTGACAGAACCGAAGAGGCGACCAGCTGTACCGGTCTTAACCTTCACGGCAACTGTTGCCTTCTCAAGGGTTGCCTTGATCTCTTTAGCGTGATCGAGATCGCGGACTTCGCGTGCAGCGCGTGCGCGACGAATTCCTTCGATCTGCTTCTCGCCACCAAGTGACCATGCAATTGCAACGCCACGTGGAAGAAGGAAGTTACGTGCGTAACCATCTTTTACAGTGACGACATCGCCAGCGTTACCGAGCTTATTTACTTCACGAGTAAGAATGAGTTTCATAGTTCAAGCCCCCTTATCGTGCTGATGATGTGTAAGGCAGAAGAGCAACTTCACGGCTGTTCTTGACAGCTGTTGCTACTGCGCGCTGATGTTGTGTGCATGCACCTGTTACTCGGCGAGCGCGGATCTTGCCGCGATCTGAGATGTACTTACGAAGGGTCGCAATATCTTTGTAATCGATATATGTGACCTTGTCGCGACAGAAGCTGCATGGCTTCTTCTTGAACTTCTTATTAAGGGCAGCAGCCTTCGCGCCCTTGTTCTTTGGCTCGCGTAGAGCCTTGTTATTTCTTGCTCCCATTGTGGTGCTCCTTTTCGGGTGCCCTTCCAACTAGCTCTTTAACTAGTAAAGAAGGAATGGATTGATAGGTTTTTTTAGAAAGGTGGTTCGTCGGTTGTAGATGTTCCCCATCCACCACCGGCTGGTGAAGTCGAAGCAGCTGCCCATGGATCATCTCCGAAGGTATCTGCAGCAGCTGGTGCTGCTGCGCCACCGGCTGCACGCTGTGTGCGTGTGACCTTAGCTGTGGCGTTGCGAAGTGATGGACCTACTTCGTCAACTTCTACCTCAAAGACTGTGCGCTTTTCGCCTTCTTTTGTTTCGTACGAACGCTGCTTGAGTCGACCAGAGAGAATGACGCGCATTCCCTTTGTGAGTGACTCTGCAACATTCTCTGCAGCTTGACGCCAGATTTGGCATTGAAGGAAGAGGCTCTCGCCATCTTTCCATTCATTTGTAGCCTTATCTAAGTAACGAGGTGTTGAGGCAACGCGAAATTTAGCTACCGCTGCACCGCTTGGTGTAAAACGTAGCTCCGGATCGTCAACTAGGTTGCCGATCATTGTGATTGTTGTATCTCCTGCTGCCATTTCTTCCTCTTTTCTTAGCTTCTACTCTGGGGGTCTCTACTGGTGGAGTCCGTACTTATAAATTACTCGTCCTAAGTGACATCCGTGGCGAGAATCGCCACAGCTGTGTATTACTCGGGGCGAAGAACCTTTGTGCGTAAGACAGATTCGTTCAGGTTGAGCTGACGATCTAACTCTTTGATTGCCGCTGGCTCGCAGTGCATATCGACGACTGCGTAGATGCCTTCAGGCTTCTTATTGATTTCAAATGACATACGGCGCTTGCCCCAAACATCGAGCTTGTCGACGCGGCCTCCGCTGTCTTTGATGATTTTGAGATATGTCTCAAGTGATGGTGTGACGGTACGTTCTTCGAGTTCTGGATCGAGAATTACCATTAGTTCATAGTGACGCATACGTTAACCCGACCTCCTTTGGACTAAACGGCCACGGCATTTGACGTGACAAGAGGGTTAATACTCTTCACAAATACACCCGGCGGGCTCTTCGTGAAGAGGTTAAGGGTAACTCTCGCCCGTGGATAAGAGAAATTCGCTGGGGAATACGCCCGATTTTCGATGGCGGGCAGCCAGGCGTACGACCAGGGCGATTGAGGCCCCGATACGGATCAAGGTGATGATCGAATAGGCGACAACCGGTAGCCCAAACTTAGCGCCAGTCACCGAGGCCAGGTGCTGCCAGATCGCTAGGTGATACAGAACTTCGGCCCCCTGCCAGAACCAGAAGATTGCCAGATCGCGTTTATCAATCAGCGCAATGACGGCAAGGGGAACAAGCCATAAAACATATTGCGGTGAATAGACCTTGCTCACTGCCATGACGGCAACCATGATGAAGAGCGCAACGTGTGCAAGTTTTAAGACATCAACTGTCTGCAAGAAGAAAAGTGAAAAGAGCGTGATGGCGATGAGTAAGAGTAGAACCGAAAGATAATTCTGGTGCGTGAGACCTAAACCAAGGTTTGAGAGCGCATACCAAAGTGATCCCCAATCTGAACCACGATTGAGATTAAGTGAGTAGAAGCGCCACCAACCATCAAAGGTGGTCAGAGCAACGGGCAGATTAACTGCTGCGAAAGTTGCGACGACAACCGCTGAATACTTAACAAACTTCAATAAATCTTCACGTCTAAAGTAAATCAACGCAATTGGAATAAGAAGAAAGATTGGTAAGAACTTGGTAGAGATTGCAATTCCTAGAGCAAAGGCGCTCACATAATCTTGCTTGCGATCAAACCAATAGATTGCCAGCATCATCGCCGCAATCGCCCACAGATCCCAGTTGATATATAGAGATGCAATTGCAGCTGGTGCTAGCGGTAGTAAATATCCGAATTCAGGTCTGATACGAAAGACAATCAGTGCGATAAAAATAAAGAGGAGTGCAAGTAGCAACGCACTTCCATAGAAATAGTTATTTACACCATCAGGAATCAACTTTGCACTCGCCCACATGATGGCGCCTTGAACTACTGGATACTCAACAGAATTTTCACCGTTGTTATAAGCCCAAACCCCTTTATCTAAACCTCTTTCACCATAGAGCGCAGGGATATCCGAGTAGCAGGCATGTACATATTGACCGGGGGTCTTCCAACCAGTTTCGACGCAGTAATTAAATTTTGCAAAGCTAAGTAATGAGGCTAGAAGCGCTAAAGCAATAACTACGCGGGTTGTAACGCGCATGGATTGAGCTAATCCTTCTTGACTTGGCGACCACCGCTTGTCATCACAACAGGATCAAGTCCGCCGATATTTGAAGGGGCAGGAAAGCTCATGACCGGCTCATTGCGCAGCGCACCCTTCATAAATGCAGTCCAGATACGCGCTGGGAAAGAGCCACCAGTTACAGATGTCAGGCCGCCAATTCCGTTAAGAGATTCAGATGCGCTATCGCGGAAGAGCGCCACAGTTGCAGAAAGTTGTGGCGTGTAACCAGCAAACCAGGCAGATGCATTTGATTGCGATGTACCGGTCTTACCTGCAGCAGGACGACCAAGGCCGAGGGCCGCGGCACCTGTTCCGCCAGTGACAACGCTCTTAAGCGCATACGTTAGATCAGCCATGACCTCTTTACTAAATACTTCTTGGGTCTGTGGCTTTCCTTGGTACAGCACACTCTTATTTGGGCCAGTTACTTGAGCAACCATGTATGGCTTTGAATAAACACCTTGTGCTGCAAATGTTGCATATGCATTTGCAACGTCGATAACATGTGGGCTTGCCACACCGAGCGTTACTGATGGAGTTCCAATCATGGCAACTGTTTCAGGAATTCCTGCACGTCGCGCTGCATCGACAACTTTATCTAGCCCTGCCTTAATGCCGAGTGGAACATAGACAGTGTTAATGGAGTGTTGTGTTGCAGAAAGTAAATCAACCTGCCCCCAACCTTCATTTCCATAGTTAGCGACTTCATATGGTTTACCGAGATCATCAAATACTTGTGGTGAATCACCATTCCACATCGACGTAAGTGGAATTCCTGCTTCAAGCCCTGCAATAAGTGCGAAAGCTTTAAAGGTAGAGCCGGCTAGCGCAATTGATTGCGTTGCATCATTTAACTGGCGCACGACATAGTCACGACCGCCATACATCGCAATGACTTCGCCAGTTCCTGGGCGAATCGCAACGAGGGCAGTGTGAAGGTTTGCTGGCGCAGGCGATGGCGTTAAGCGATTGACTGCATCAACGGCCGATGTCTGTGCGCGTTGATCAAGAGTTGTCTTAATGACATATCCACCAACAAGTAACTGTTCTTGAGTAAAGCCAACTTTGCTCAACTCTTTCTGAACTGAATCAATGATGTAACCCTTAGGACCGCTGAGCTGGCCTGAGGTTGTGCGCGGTGCAATCAGTGGCATCTTTGCAGCCTTTGCCTCGGCTTCGGTGATCCACTTCTTCCCGAGCATTCCATCTAATACATATTGGAATCTGGCATCCAGGCGTGCCCTATTTCTCTCTTTCTGCGCTTTATCTCCAAAGAATGGGTCATAGAGACCAGGGGAGCGCAAAATACTTGCGACCACCGCAGATTGAGAGAGCGTTAACTGATTTGCATTGCGATTGAAATATTGTTGCGCTGCAGTTTGCACACCATATGCGCCACGGCCAAAGTAAATAGTGTTGAGATAGTTTTCAAGAATCTGATCTTTGGTCATCGCATTCTCTAACTTAAGAGAGATGACTAGCTCTTTAATCTTGCGCTGAATCGTTCGGCTGGGCGTTAAAAATGCCGTCTTCGCATACTGCTGTGTGATGGTTGAGCCACCAGCGCTATTGAGATCTCCGGTTCGAATATTGTTGAGCAGCGCACGAGCAATACCTGTTGCGCTAAATGCACGGTTGGAATAAAAATCGCGATCTTCAGCGGCCATTACTGCGTAGCGAAGTTTCAGTGGAATCTTGGCAAGCGGCAGAATTTGACGGTTCTGAGTTCCGATGCGACCGATTTCAGCACCGTTGGAATATTGAATAATTGTTGATTGGCTATTTACATAAGCGTTTGGATCAGGAATTGAGACGGTAAACCAGGCAAAGGCAAAGAGCGTTGCTCCTGCAACAAAGCTGAATCCGGCGATAAATACACCAGCGCGGATCAGAAGTGGTTTAACCATGTTCGCAGATTACTAGGCAATTACCGCAACGATGGCGAAGCAAAGTCCTCGTCCTCAAGTGTTCGTTGTCTCCTTGGGGCTTTACGCTCACGGCCATCGCCAAGGAAGTAGGTAGAGCAGAGATGGTTCCATGAACATTCACGGCACACTTCAACGACGTACACAGAGAATTCACCGAATTCTCTCTCCATCTCTAACAACTCACCACCGTTTTTAATGCGCCCAGAAAACTGGCCAAGCTGATCGCCAAATGTGTAGCGAAGTTCAACTAAAGAATCTTTCTTGCAGACTGGACACTTTCTATCTGCTTTTTCGCCATGATATTTCGCTGCGCGCATTAAGTATGGATCTGCATCGCATGCATCAACGACTCCACGGAAGAGTGCGAGCAGGGTCGCCCGCTTATCAAGTGAATAGTCGATGAATCCTCGCTTTGTTTTCATAGCAGGAGAAGAATAATCCTCTTTCATTAACTACGCTTCTCGTATGACCCAGCAGATAACACTGTGGCAATTGGTGAGAGATAAGAAGCTCTTCCGCCTGCTGCGCGTTCGTTGGTCGGGTCAATTCACTGATGGGCTCTTCCAGAGCGCGCTGGCATCCTTTCTCTTATTCTCTCCAGAGCGCCAAGCAAGTGCAACGAGTGCCGCAGTTGCATTCGCTGTCGTTCTACTTCCGTATTCAGTCATTGGACCCTTTGTTGGAACTCTCTTGGATCGCTTCTCTAGACAGCGCGCAATACTTTTTTCAAATCTCTCGCGGTCAGCAACGCTTCTAGTTATTGCATTTCTTATCTATAACGATTACACCGGAACTGTTATTACCGCATTTGTATTAATTGCATTCGGTGTTAACAGACTTATCTTGGCTGGACTTTCAGCTGGTATTCCGCTGATGACTACTCCGCTTAATCTCATCTCTGCGAATGCCCTTGCTGTTACTGGAGGCTCCGTCTGGGTTGTACTCGGAGGCGGACTTGGTCTTGGGCTGCGGAAGATTTTCGATCGCTTCGCCTCAGCAGATCACTCCGATGCCTTTCTTATCGTTGCTGCATCTGTTGGTTACCTCATCGCCGCACTTTTGACCTCACTTCTTGCAAAGGAAGAGATTGGTCCGCGACCTCATGAGATTGTCAAAGGCAGCATCACTCAAGGGCTCAAGGAGATGCGAGAAGGTTTTGCCTTCCTTAGCAATCATGCAGATGCAGCTCGTGGCATTGTCGCTGTTGCTATCCATCGCGGTGGTTTAACTGCACTTACTTTGACTGCGCTCTTACTCGAGCGAAATTCATTTAATGATCCAGCAGATAGCAGCGCAGGACTTGCTGGACTTAGCTTCACACTCAGTATCGCCGCAGTTGGTTTTGTTATCGGCGCACTCATTGCACCTCGTGGAGTTGCAAAGGTGGGGCGACATCGCTGGATGCGTTTATCGATTGCTGCTGCGAGTGTGAGCGCACTCTTGTTGGTTATTGACCGCAACCCAGTATTGCTTGCTGCCACAGCCTTCTTCACTGCTTTATGTGGACAGAGCGTGAAGGTCACCAATGATGCACTTGTGCAATCAAAGATTGATGACTTCTTCCGTGGCCGCGTCTTTGCCGTCTATGACGTAGTTGTAAATGCCGCAATTGTGAGCTCATCTTTATTAGCCGCTTGGGTGCTGCCGCTATCTGGTGATTCCTGGCAACTTCCTTTAGGAGTTTCAGTCGCTTGGTTCTTATGCGCGACGGTCGTGCTGCGGCCAAAGAAGTTCTTTATTAGGGATGTCGCCTAGCTTTCCACCATTGCAGTAACTCTTCAGTCGCACGTTCTTCACCCAGTGGACCGTGTTCCATGCGAAGCTCCATCAGAAAATCAAGCGCCTTACCAACATCAGCAGATGGTGAGATGCCAAGTAACTTCATAACCTGTGCGCCATCGAGATCAGGGCGGATTCTAGAAAGTTCTTCCTCCTCTGCCAACTTAGCGATGCGCTCTTCCAAGCTGTCATATGTGCGCGCTAAACGTTCAGCCTTTTTCGCGTTACGAGTAGTGCAATCTGCGCGTGTAAGTACATG
The DNA here is from genome assembly GCA_965267875.1 of Candidatus Nanopelagicaceae bacterium. Lineage (GTDB taxonomy): Bacteria > Actinomycetota > Actinomycetes > Nanopelagicales > Nanopelagicaceae > Planktophila. The sequence continues at coordinate 1,402,447 of OZ254157.1, forward strand.
TAAATGTGACAGTAAATCTCCGGCATCGCGCACATATCTACGCACTGCAGAATCAGTCCATTCACCGTCGCCATACCCATGAAAACGTAGGTGGAGCGAAACCAAAGTTTCAACTGCATCGATGGTCTCATTATCAAAGCGGAGCGCCTTCATGCGAGCCTTTGATAAACGCGCGCCAACGATTTCGTGGTGATGGAATGAAACTCCACCGCCTTCGATCAGATTGCGAGTCTTCGGCTTACCGATGTCATGCAGGAGTGCTGCTAAGCGAATAACTAGGTTCGGTCCACCAAGTCGCTCTTCTTGCGCAATTGCTTGTTCCAGCACTGTAATTGAATGTTCGTAGACATCTTTATGGTGGTGGTGCTCATCAATTTCTAGGCGCAACTTAGGAATTTCAGGGAGAACCATCTCTGCCAAACCTGAATCAACCAGCGCAGTAATTCCAATACGTGGGTTTTCCGACATCAACATCTTGATGAATTCATCGCGAATACGCTCTGCCGAGATAATTGAAATTCTGCTCGTCATTGTGGACATCGCAGTAAATACTTCAGGATCAATTTCAAAGTTAAGTTGGCTTGCAAAACGGGCAGCGCGCATCATTCGTAGTGGATCATCGCTAAATGATTGCGCAGCACTTACTGGTGTACGCAGCACCTTCTTTACTAAATCATCTAACCCGCCATATGGATCAATAAACTCTGGCTCTTTACCGGTGAGCTCAAGCGCCATCGAGTTAACTGTGAAATCACGGCGCGATAAATCGCCCTCAATCGTTTCACCAAACTCAACATCCGGGTTTCTTGAACCTTCGTCATACTTTTCGGTGCGATAAGTGGTTACTTCAACTGTTGTATCGCCACGTTTTCCTGCAACTGTGCCGAAGAGAATTCCGGTATCCCATGTGTTATCAGCCCAACTCTTCAGAATCTTCTTGGTCTGATGTGGGTGTGCATCTGTTGTGAAATCTAAATCGTTGCCGAGTCTGCCAAGAATCGCATCGCGCACTGGGCCACCAACAAGGGCTAATTGAAAACCCTCGGCTTTAAATGCTTGCGCTAGCGAACTGGCCAGCGGGGCGCGTTCGATCAGGGAGCGAATAGCCAATTCCGCTCCCAAATTAACCTTCTCAGCGCTCACAATAGATAAGCGTAGTCGCGTAGGCTTAGCGCTATGACCCCGGCACCTAGTGCGGGCAGCGAAGGTACGAAGAAGAAACGTAGGCGCAAGCGCCCATCGAACCGCTCTCCGCAGTCTCTTAACGACTCCACCCCTGGCGAACTCAAAAAGGCTGCGCCAAAGAGCGCGAAGAATAAGCAGCCTTATGCAAAGCGCGTTGATGAAGTCAGCGCAGGCGGTTTGGTCGTAGATACAACTGGAAAGTTAGGTCTCTTAATTGGCCGCCGCGATATTAAAGATGCATCAGGAAAGCGCATCCTCTGGTCGCTACCCAAGGGACACATCGAAGAAGGTGAAACTCCAGAACAAGCAGCTCTGCGTGAAGTTGCTGAAGAGACCGGTATTGAATCGAAGATCGAGAAATCACTTGGCGTTATTGATTTCTGGTTTATGGCTGGCGGAAAGAGAATTCATAAAACTGTCCATCACTATCTCTTCCGTGAAGATGGTGGAACTCTGGCAGCTCAAGAGACTGAAGTAGATGAGGTCGCTTGGTTTCCACTTACTGAAATTGTGGAGCGTCTTGCCTATCCTGATGAGAAGAAATTAATTGCGCGCACCAACGCAACTCAAGAGTTGAGCGCGCTATGAGAATCGCGCTAGCAAGTAAGTTGCTGGTTGTTGCCTTTCTCTCTTCATTTATATTTATTCCGGCATCCTCAGCCAATACACCGGTTGTTCGAATTATTGATAAGCCGCACCTCAATGCAGATGGTTCTTTACGTAAGAATAATTTTGCTCAGTCACTTCTTCCATCTGGAAAACTTGGAAGACTTATCTTCACGCCACCTAACTCATCTAAGACTTATGTCATTGATGCAGCGCTCATTGATGAAGTCCAAAAACTTGCACTGAGCGATCCTGAAGATGTCACTCCAGAAGCTGTTACCGCTGCAGAGAATTGGTTATACCGATTGAAGATAGGAAGCGCCGATAATAAAGTTGTTGCTCTTGCCTATGGCAACCCCGATGAGAAGATGTTGAAGCGGATTGCCCCGAGCGAACTGATTTTCTATACAAAATATGCACAAAGTAAGCTGGAAAATTATCTTGAGCGCCCAGTGCTGGCACAGAACGGTTGGGCTACCGGAGCTTCCAGGCTTAGCTATAGCTTTATCAGCGACTACACAGATAATCGCAAGCTATTAACTGGCCTTAATACTTTGACAACAGCTGCAGAAGTAATTGATCTCCGTGCGCGTCTAGCTATTCCGCTAAATCCACTGCTCACACAGAAAGAGCGTGCTTACTTCACCTACGACAACAATAAGGCTGTCGATAGAGTCTCTGAGAAGTTAAAGGTCACAGCAGGTCGTTATCAAATTACATCAAGCAGCGCCAAGCTTCCGATCACTCTGGTTAATAACTTAGATACCGCATCTGTTGTCAGCGTTTCTTTAATTCCCATGAACACCCGTATCCAGATTGAAAATGTCAACAACATCACCTTGGCACCAAAATCTCGTCAGCAGATACTCGTTCCAGTCGATGTCATTGCTCCTGGATCAACGCTTGTACTTGCTCAGTTCATTAACTCAAAGGGTCTGCTCGTTGGCCAAGTTTCGAAACTGGATCTCAACGCAACCATCATTGATTCGCGTGTTGCATGGTTTACAACTGCGGCAGCCGTTCTACTCTTCTTAGGTGCAGTAACTCAATCTGTCCGCCGAATCCGAAGGAATCGTAGTGAAAAATAACGAACTCTTCCGCGCTTCAGGGATTATGGCCGTTGGCACAATTCTTTCTCGTATTACCGGGTTTATTCGCGCGCTTCTCGCTGTTGCTGTTCTCGGCACCGCACTTCTTGCCGATACCTACAACGTGGCCAATACCATGCCAAATATTCTCTACAACTTACTTGTTGGTGGAGCCCTCACCGCAATCTTCGTTCCGCAATTAGTTCGCTCATTCGATGATGAAGATGGCGGACATGGTTTTGCATCTCGCTTAGTTACAACAATTTCAGGAATTCTTCTTCTCTTAGTTGCAGTTGGAGTGATCTTTGCGCCCGCTCTCGTCAGAATCTATGCCCCTGAATTTTCAACGCCAGGCTTTGAAACTGAGCGCGGAATCGCCATCGCCTTCACTCGTTACTGCTTGCCACAAATTTTCTTCCTTGGCCTCTTCACAATGCTTGGCCAAGTTGCCAATGCACGTGGCTCTTTCGCACCTCTCATGTGGGCGCCGATAGCTAATAACTTAGTTGTCATCGTTGTCTTTGCCGCAATCTTGGCCTTCCAGCACACCATCACCATCAATTCGATTACCGATTTCCAGGTGCAACTTCTTGGTTGGGGAACAACTCTGGGTGTTGTGATTCAAGCGCTCATCTTGATTCCTGTCGTAAAGAGATCAGGAATTCATCTCCGTTTAACTTTCGGCATCAAAGGCCTTGGAAAATCATTTGGTTTAGCGGGCTGGACCCTGCTCTACGTACTGATCTCGCAGTTGGGTTACTTGGTCACAGTCAATGTTGCCACCAGCGCCGCGGTCCGAAGTGCGCAAGCTGGAATTGAAACAGGTGTTGGTTTTACTCCATATACAAGCGCCTACTACATCATGTTGTTGCCTTACTCAATTGTGACTATCTCAATTGTGACCGCGCTCTTGCCACACCTTTCAAAACTTGCAATCGCTAAAGACTTTGAAGAAGTTCGTAAACAGTTGATCCGCGCTATTCGTATGGTGGGCGTTGTTACAGTTCCGAGCGCCGTTGCGTTGCTTCTATTTGGTCCGCTTATGACAGAAGTTCTCTATATGGGAATTAGCCTGGAAGATTCGCGATATATCGGTTTTGTCTTATCTGCACTCAGCTTAGGTTTAGTTGCCTTCTCAATTAATTTAATTCTGATCCGCGGTTTTAACGCCTTTGAAGATACTAAGACTCAAGTTACCTCAATCATTATCATCAACATCATCTCAGTTGCTCTCTCTTATCTCTTCTTAGCAACTCTCGATAGCAATTGGGTCACCGTCGGACTCGGCATCGCTTTCTCAATTAGTTATATCGTGGGGCTTTTTGTCACCATCTCATTGCTAAAAAAGCATGTAGGGCGCTTACAAATCTCTGAATTTGCCGGACAACATGGTCGCCTCTTTGCAGCCTCACTACTTGGGATGTTGCCGTTCTTTGCCGTTGCGCAATATTTCGGCTGGGCATATGAAGAGACAACTCTGACAATTCGCGCACTGCGTCTATTGCTTCTCCTTGTCGGTAGCGGTCTGGCTTATCTTTTCTGTGCACGCGCTCTTAAAGTGAGTGAAATCGCAGGGTTGCGCGCCTTCGCCACGCAAGTGTGGCAACGCGCTCGCAAGAAGTAAGAAGAGCACACGCGGTACTCTGCGCTCATGAGCACTGAAGTACGCGAACTCGTCATTGTTGGATCCGGTCCTGCCGGTTACACCGCAGCTATCTACGCAGCCCGCGCGCAGCTCAACCCAGTTATCTATGAAGGTTCAGTCACCGCTGGTGGTGCGCTGATGAATACAACTGAGGTTGAAAACTTTCCAGGATTTATTGACGGAATCATGGGACCAGATCTCATGGATAACATGCGTAAGCAATCAAAGCGATTTGGTGCCGAACTCATTACCGATGATGTTGTCGAGATGGATTTAACTGGCGATATCAAAATTATTAAGGATGGCTCTGGCAATACCGTTAAGGCCCGCGCCGTCATCCTTGCAATGGGCTCTGCCTATCGCGAGATTGGGTTAGAGAACGAGAAGCGTCTCTCTGGTCGCGGCGTTTCATGGTGTGCAACATGTGATGGCTTCTTCTTCCGCGATCAAACAATTGCAGTCGTTGGTGGTGGAGATTCAGCAGTTGAAGAAGCTACCTTTTTAACAAAGTTTGCGTCAAAGGTTGTCTTGATTCACCGCCGCGGCGAACTTCGCGCCTCAAAGATTATGCAGGACCGCGCACTGAATAACCCAAAGATCGAGATGCTCTGGCATACCGAAGTCACCGATGTATTGGGTGCAGAAAAGGTAGAAGCGCTCCAGCTTCGCAATACAGAGACCGGCGAAGTTTCACAGCGCGACTTCACAGGCCTCTTTGTCGCTATCGGGCATATTCCACGCTCTGAACTTGTTACATCTTCTATAACTCTCGATAACGAGGGTTATGTAAAGGTCGAAGGTCGCTCAACGCGAACAAACCTTGCTGGCGTCTTTGCTTGTGGCGACTTGGTGGATCACACCTATCGCCAAGCGATTACTGCAGCAGGTTCTGGTTGCCAGGCGGCGTTAGACGCTGAAAAATTCTTATCCCACTAGTAACCTAACCAAGTTGATAACGAGAATAGATAAATAGGAGTAAAGATGAGCGCACCAATTAAGGTCACAGCAGCAGATTTCGATCAGGTAGTCCTCAAGAGCAGCACACCAGTGCTCGTGGATTTCTGGGCTGAATGGTGCGGGCCTTGCCGCGCAATCGCTCCCATTCTCGATGATATTGCCGCAGAACACGGCGACAAGTTGAAGATCGTCAAGCTCAATACTGATGAAGAATCAGCGATCGCTATTAAGTACGGAGTTACATCAATTCCAATGCTTAACGTCTATGTCAACGGTGAAGTTGTTAAGACAATTATTGGCGCAAAGCCAAAGCCTGCTCTTCTTAAAGAGCTCGAAGGATTTATTTAATTCACCGACCCTTGCGGGTTAATGGGATTACAAGCCTATGAAAGAGATGTCTCCTGATGAGATCCGCTCTTTCCAACAAGGGCGCGGCCTACACGTCACCGGTGAACTCAATGAGGCAACTCTACGCGCACTCGATGAAGCGCGCTGGAAGCTAGGAGATCGCTCTCTTAACTTGCAGCCATCTCCCATGATGCGTGGTGACGATGTTGCAGCTCTGCAATCGCGCCTTACTGAGATGGGTTTTAATTGCGGTCGCGTTGATGGAATCTTCGGAGAGATCACTGAATCTGCAGTAAAAGAGTTTCAGAAATCTGTTGGGGTTAAAGTTGATGGCAAATGTGGACCTGCCACAATCATCGCGTTGCTTCGTCTTACCAAGATTGTTTCAGGTGGTGCACCTGCAGCACTTCGTGAAAGTGCAGCGCAGAAAAATCGTGGGCCAGCTCTTGCCAATAAAGTCATCGTTCTTGATCCAGGTTCTGAAAGCCACGAAGCAGAGATTGTCTATGACGTAGCTCAACGCATCGAAGGTCGTTTGCTCGCACTTGGCGCTAGCGTCTTTCTTACTCGCGGCGCACAGAACAATCCAAGTGAAGCTGAGCGAATCTCTTTTACAAATAAGAGCAGCGCTGATCTATTGATTTCATTACATGTAGATCACCATAAGAACCCACAAGCTCGAGGTGTTGCCACCTTCTTCTATGGCAGCGATCAACATGGAATTCATTCAATTGTGGGCGAAAAATTCGCATCTTTGGTGCAACGTGAAATTTGTGCCCGTACCGATTTCATCAACTGTCGTAGCCATGCAAAAACATGGGATTCACTCCGCCTGACTAAAGCGCCGGCAGTTCGCGTTGATCTCGGATATTCCAGCAATGAAAGTGATGCCACCCGCCTTGCACAGGCAGATTTTCGCAACGCTATTGCTGAAAGTTTTGTGATTGCAATCCAGCGCCTCTATTTAGCTGCTGAAGATGATGCAAAGACCGGAACTTTACGTATTTCAGACCTGCGTAACGCAGGCATCCGCCGCTAAATCCATCACAACCATTGATGCCTGTATGGGAGACTTCTCTGTATGTCCGACATTTCAATTCGCTATCAGACCGGTGCTCCGCAGAATCTCGAGAAGAGATTTGCCACACGAGCCGCCGGAATGTTGCCCTCTGAAATTCGTGCGCTCTTCGCTGTTGCATCTCGCCCAGAGATAGTTTCACTCGCAGGTGGAATGCCAAATCTTTCGGCTCTTCCGATGGAGATGATGGCTGGCGTTGTTAATGAATTGATTTTGACCAACGGAGCTGAAGCTCTGCAATACGGTAGCGGTCAAGGTCATCCAAAACTTCGTGAACAGATCTGCGATGTGATGGCGCTTGAAGGAATTCGTGCAAACGCTGACGATATTGTCGTAACAACAGGTTCACAGCAAGCACTTGATTTGATCTCACGAATCTTTATTGATCCAGGCGATGTTGTTCTGGTTGAAGCCCCTTCTTATGTAGGAGCGCTCGGAACATTCCGCCAATATGAAGCATCTGTAGTCCACGTTGAGATGGACCACGATGGACTTGTTCCTGATTCACTACGAGCTGCTATCAAGAGCGTGCGCGCTGCAGGGCGCAAGATTAAATTCCTTTATTTGATTCCTAACTACCAGAATCCGACTGGCGTCTGTCTGCCAGCTGATCGCCGCACTGAAATTCTGGCAATCTGCCGCGAAGAAGAGATCTTTGTCGTTGAAGATAATCCTTATGGGCTACTTGGTTTTGATAAGCCATCACCAAATGCAATGCGTGCAGAAGATTCTGAGAACGTTATCTATCTCGGTTCATTCTCAAAGACAATCGCATCTGGTCTACGTGTTGGTTGGGCGCTCGTGCCGCAATCACTCAAAGATAAATTGGTAATTGCCTCTGAATCTTCGATTTTATGTCCTTCAAACTTTACACAACTAACAATCTCAAGCTACTTGGCAGATCAGCCATGGCGCGATCAGATTGCTAGCTTCTGCGAGCTCTATAAGGTGCGCCGCGATGCGATGCTAGAAAGCCTTGAAGAGCACTTCCCACAGGAAGCAACATGGACAAAGCCTGGTGGAGGTTTCTACGTCTGGGTTAATTTGCCAGCAGAGATCGATACCAAAGCGTTGATGCCTAAGGCGATTGTTGCCAAGGTTGCCTTCGTTCCTGGAAATGCCTTCTACGCAGATGGTCTTGGCTCTTGGTCGATGCGACTTTCATACTGCCACCCAACTCCAGAGCGAATTCGCGAAGGCGTTAAGGCGCTCGGTGGTGTTGTTAAGCAAGAGATGAAGCGTCGCGGAACCGCGCTTAATTAATACGCTTTAACCTTCAATTAAATCAACGATACGTTGTAGATCTTCATTTCCTGAATATTCAATCACAATCTTGCCTTTGCCTGTTCCTGCCTGCACAGTCACGCGGGTATCGAGGTAATCGCTCAATACCTCTGCAGCTGCCAGGCTTGCCCCTGATACACCTTTGGTGGCTGCCTTCTTGGCGGGCTTACCTGTTGCAGGCTTAAGAGTTGTAATGATCTCTTCAACAGCGCGAACACTGAGGCTCTCGGCCACGATGCGAGAAGCTAACTTTTCGATCTCTGCAGAATCTGTGAGTGATAAGAGCGCACGAGCATGCCCTGCTGAGATAACTCCTGCTGCAACTTTGCGTTGTACTGAATCTGGCAGGTTAAGTAAGCGCATTGTGTTTGAGATCAGCGGCCGTGAGCGCCCTAACTTGAGAGCGAGCTCTTCATGTGTGCAGCCAAAGTCGCTCAGTAGTTGAGCATAGGCAGCGCCTTCTTCAAGTGGATTCAATTCGCTGCGGTGGATATTTTCAATGAGCGCTTCACGAAGTAGTTCATTATCTGGAGTCTGTCGAATAATGACAGGAATGCTTGTGAGGCCAGCAAGTTTTGCAGCGCGGAAGCGGCGCTCGCCCATGATTAATTCATATTTGTTTTCAGCAACTTTACGTACTACTGGTGGTTGCAAAATTCCGATTGATTTAATTGATGCAACAAGTTCTGCCATCGCTTCTTCATTAAAGACGGTACGAGGCTGACGTGGGTTTGGCGAAATCTGTGAAACCGGAACTTCATTCTGTTGCGCAACTTCAGTACCGTCAACTGTGAGTGAAGTTGGAATCAGTGAATCAAGATTGGTGCCGAGTCCGCCGCGCTTTGTTGCCATTATGCGATTCCGCCTTTGTAATTAATGCTGACAACGTTGGAATCAAAGACGACATCCTTTGGCTTGCCACGCTCTGCAATTTCGCGTGCAACCTGCATATAGGCAATTGCTCCTGGTGATAGTGGATCGTATGTCATCACGGTCTGGTTATAGGAAGGCGCCTCTGATACACGTACTGCGCGCGGAATTGGAATATCAATTAACTCATTAGGAAAATGTGAGCGAACATTTGCTGCAACATCATTAGATAGGCGTGTGCGTGAATCAAACATAGTTAAGACAATCGTAGAAAGGTTTAGATTTGGATTGAGGCGTTTCTTCACAACTGAATAAGTTTCAAGTAGTTGCGACAAACCTTCGAGCGCGTAGTACTCAGTTTGAATTGGGATCAACAGCTCTTTCGATGCAGCAAATGCATTGATAGTTAATAAACCAAGTGATGGTGGGCAATCGATAAAGATGTAATCGTAATTTGCACTCACTTCATCGATTGCAGCTTTTAGTTGTAGCTCGCGCGCAACCATTGAGACTAAATTAATTTCCGCATTTGCTAGTGATGTATTTGATGAGACGCAATCAAGGGCGGGAAAACCTGCAACCTTCTTTACAACTTCACTCATCGATGTGTTGCCCATTAATACTTCATAGACGCCAGCGCTATCACGATGTTCAACGCCGAGGGCGGTCGATGCATTGCCCTGTGGATCTAAATCGATGACGAGGACCCGAAGGCCGCCCATCGCCATAGCTGCTGCGATATTGACGGTGGTGGTGGTCTTGCCGACCCCACCCTTCTGGTTGGCCACGGTAAAGATCCGGGTAGAGGCTGGCTTTGCCATCGCCTCTTTGAGGCGGCGAACCCCCACTACCTTCGCGGGTGTTTCACGTGAAACTTCGTCAGCCATAGACGAATCTAAGCACGCAACCTATGCGCCTTTGCGCAGCTCGACTATCCGTCCGAGCCCAATCCCCTCTAACTCAATCTCGTGCAGGACGGCGTTCTTCACGCCCTCCATCTCAGCTGCTGCCGACTCCCCTTTCATCGCAAGGAGGGCGCCTCCAGTTTTGACCATATGCCAGCTGATCTTCTTAAGCTTCTCGAGAGGGGCAACTGCCCTTGCGGTGACAAAATCTGCGCTCTTCTTTACATCCTGGGCTCGCCCGCGGATAACCTCAATATCGAGGCCTGCGGTCGCCTCCTTCAAAAATTCGACTCTACGCTCAAGGGGTTCGATTAAGGTAACCTTCAAGTCGGGTCTGGCTAGGGCTACCACTATGCCGGGTAGACCCGCCCCTGATCCGATATCGAAGAGGGATGCCCCCTGCGGCAGTAGTTTGGTGACCGGCAGGCAGTTAAAGATATGGCGATCCCAGATACGTTCGCCTTCTCGGGGTCCGATGAGGCCGCGCTCAATACCTGCGCTCGTGAGAAACTCGGCAAATGCCCGAATTTCGGCTTGACGCTCTGGGAAGTAGCGGCCGACTAGCCCCTCTACCGACTGTTCCACGTGAAACAGGCTATGCCGGGTAGATGACTACGAAGCGGTTTGGATCTTCGCCGTCTGATTCTGAGGTTAGCCCCAAGGTCTGGATTGTGTCGTGGATGATCTTGCGCTCAAAGGCGTTCATTGGATCAAGCTTGATTGAGTTGCCGGTGGTCTTCGCCTCTTCCGCCATCTTCTCAGCTAGCGCAGTCAGCTCCTTGCGGCGGCCTGCGCGAAAGCCTTCGATATCGAGCATTAAACGGCTGCGATCTCCGGTTGAGGTCTGGACCGCTAGGCGGGTTAGCTCCTGGATAGCATCGAGAACTTCACCTTCAGGGCCCACGAGGTGGCGAAGCTTGCCGCCCACGATTGCAAGAGATGCGCGCCCATTTTCGACATCGATATCGATATCTCCATCGAGGTCAGCGATATCGAGCAAGCCTTCTAGGTAGTCGGCGGCGATATCGCCCTCTTCCTCAAGCTTTGCCACGCTCTTTGGCGCCTTCGCCTCTCTTGGCTCGGTTGCTTCTACAACTTCTTCTACAGTCTCAGTAACTTCTGACATCTGATGTCCCCTTTAGTATATTTAAAAAGTTTTTGTTGGTAATTGTCCGTTTATTTATTCTTCTTCTTTTTCTTCTTCGGCTGCTTACGTTGGCCTTGGACCTCAGCCTGCTGCTCTTCGGTCTGGTCAATCTCATCGGTTGCTCCCGCCTTAGCGTCGAGCTTGTTCTTCGCGGCGCGCTTTCGCTGCAGCTCTTCATACGCCGGAGATCCTGGCGTTGGGTTTCGCTTAATGACGTAGTACTGCTGTCCCCATGTCCACAAGTTTGTTGTCGACCAGTAAATCAAAACTCCAACTGGGAAGTTAACGCCAGAGATAGCGAAAATTACTGGGAATGCGTACAACATAATTTTCTGTTGCTGCAACATCATATTGTTACTTGCATCCATCTTTGGCATGCCCTTAACCATCAACTGACGTTGTGTTGTAAATGTTGTCGCTGACATAAAGATAATCAAAATAACGGTAACGATTTTTACTGTTGTATCAGGTGAACCTAAGAAGGTCTGTGAAATCTTTGCACCGAAGAATGTTGCCTGCGCTGCTGAATCTAGGTACTCGCCTTTAAGGAATCCGCGTGCGATTGGTGCTGATACACCTTCATCTGTCTTTGCAGCGATTCCATTAAGAACAGTAAAGAGTGCGAAGAAGATTGGTGCTTGCGCAAGAATTGGAAAACATGATGCAAGTGGGTTTGTCTTATGCTCTTTGTAGAGCTTCATCATCTCTTCTGATTGCTTCTGGCGATCATCTTTATACTTCTTCTGAATCTCTTTCATCTGTGGCTGCAGCGCAGTTAGCGCGCGCTGTGACTTAATCTGCTTAACAAAGAGTGGGATCAAAATGATTCGAATCAGAACCACAAGGCCCATGATTGAGAGAGTCCATGTCACACCAGAATCTGTACCGAATATCGGCGTTAGACCTTTATGGATAAGGACAATAACTCCTGATACGAAGTTATAGAGAGGATCGAGAATAAAACCCATTAGAGAGCGCCCACCACTTCTTTTTTATCGCTCTTACGAGCATCTGCAGAATCGAGGTATTCATCAACGTAATCAACGCCGCCATGTGACCATGGATTGCAACGCATCAACCGCCATGCCGCCATGCCCACACCTTTAACGCCGTAACGTCGAACAGCGGTGATCGCATAGTTAGAACATGATGGGTAATACTTACAACGCGGTGAAGATACAGATGAGAATGCCTGGTAGATGCGCACAGGAACTGCAAGAAGTAGACGCATCATTTGCTCGCCACCTTCGCGCTCTTTGCGGAAAGCTTTGAGATAAGTTCGAGAATTTCAGAAGCGATGTTCTTATCGCCATCTTGCTTCAGCGCGCGAATAACCAGCAGGGAACCGGTTGGAAGTGTAGAAATAGTTGGCGCAACGGCGTGGCGAACTTTTCGAGCTAAGCGATGACGGGCAACTGATCCGCCGACAGATTTATTAATAATGAGTCCGCACTTTGCTGAATCGTTATTTGTGACAGGTGAGATGTAGAGATATCCAACAAAGTGTTCAGTGGTAACTCGAACCCCACTCTTTGTAGCGCGAGCGAAATCAGAGCTTGCAGTTAAACGTGCGCCTTGAGGAAGCACGAAGATCCCTTAGCTGCTCTTAACCTTACGCAGAGAGCTTTGCGCGGCCCTTGGTGCGGCGAGCAGAGAGAATTGCACGTCCTGCACGGGTAGCCATGCGGGCGCGGAAGCCATGCTTCTTGGCGCGGCGACGCGTATTTGGCTGGAAGGTGCGCTTTGTCATGAGAACTCCAAAATCTGTGAGGCGCGCTTGCGCCTGGTGCGGTTGATCGGTTTAGAAATACGGGGGAAGCAAGGAGGCAACAGTACGTTTGTGGATAGCCGCTGGTCAAACTCGCCGATTGCCCCCTCTTCAACCCTCTAGGTGTGGATAACCACTTGCTATTTAGCCAAATGGGGTCTACTTTGCGGGTTCTCCACAGGCATCCGTCGAAATCGGTCTGATTTAGAGGCTAAACCCCTACTTTAGACCACAGCCTGTGGATAACATTGTGGATAGACCTGGGGGCTGAAA